>DASXZI010000021.1:0-193732 GCA_036501985.1 Steroidobacteraceae bacterium
CCCGGCCGCGGCGACTCGTGCCGCGCGGCGGCTTCCTTGACTATCCGGGGGCCGTTCCGCAAGATTCGCCGCCTTCAGTGCGTCCCGCCCGGTTCCCCGGTAGCTCAGCGGTAGAGCGTCGGACTGTTAATCCGTTGGTCGGCGGTTCGAATCCGTCCCGGGGAGCCAATACAATCAATTAGTTATCGGCTCTTTCTCGACTTTCTTCGAGCTCGCGGCGCCCGGTCGCGTGCGCCACGACCGCAGGCGCTCACTTCTGCCGGCTCACCGCAGATGGAAAGGTGTTCTGCCCGCCGAAGTAACACTCGACGGCCCGCAACTGTTCGCCTCGGAAGCGCAAATACTCCACATTCCGGAACGTCTTGCCGTTGGTGGTGTGACAGACGTACATCACGAATGCGTCATCGCCGGTGCCGATCACCTGCTTCAGATCGAACCGCTGGATGAAAGCAACCTGCGTGTCCCAGCATCCTGCCTTGAAGGCGCTCTTGCTGATGTGGTCATCGACCGGGCTTGTAAACGTGAAGTCATCCGCCAACAGGAGATCGACCGGATGCCAGTCCTTTGCCTCCCACCCTCTGTAGTACCTGCGGACCAACTCCTCTTTTTTCGAGCTCAGTCCGGTCTCCGCGCGCGCACCGGCGATTCCCGGAATGATCGCTGCCGCGGCCAGCGCACAGCCACCCGCCCCGAGCACCCGCCGGCGTGACATTGCTGTCTCTTTCATGACTCATTTCCCCCTTTGTATTGATCTCAGGACGCGGCTCGCGGTGGCTAGCGGCGTTAACAAGGCTCGAGCTAAGTATCCGCGCGAAGCCCCTGCAACCCGGTCACACGCCGCTTCCTGCCGGTACCGACCTTGAACAACAACTCGATGTAGCGGCGCAGGTGGTCGACGCTGGCCACAGCGACCTCGGGCCCGCCCTTCGCTTTCGCGAGGATGAAAGCACCCTGTAGCACTGCCTGGAAATGCAGCGCCAAGCTCGGTGCCGACCAACTTGCGCGAACGCCGTTAAGCTTCATCGCCGCGGCGATGTCGGCCTCCAGCATTGCAGCGTGCCCGCTGATGGACGCGTCGGCCGCCTCGCGTATCCCGGCATGGGTTTCATATGCTTCTTGCACCATCGTGCCGGCGAGACAGCTGAACTGCGCGACCTCCCCCTTGAGGAGCGCCTTGCGGAAATCGAGATAGGCGAGGATTCGATCCAGGGGGTCGCCGTGCTCATGGTAAGGCGCGCTCTCAAAGAAAACCCTCGAGAGCTCCGACCAGCGATCCAGCGCGGCGACCGCGAGCGCGTCCTTGCTCTGGAAGTGATGGAAGAATGCTCCCTTGGTCACTCCAGCCTGCGCGCAGAGCTCGTCGACCGAGGTCGCCGAATAGCCTTTCTCGCGGATGAGCACGAACGATGCGTCCAGCAGCTTCTCGCGACCCCCCCGTCTGGCGCGCTGCGGCTGACTCTTCTCTCGCATCGTGGTAACATACCGACTAGTCGGTATGTGGTCAAATATACCGACGACAAGACAATTTCAGCCACAGTGATGTGTCACGCAATGAAGCTGTTGATTGTCGAGGGGCACCGATGAGGGCCATCATCGTCGATGATGAAGCGGCGGCCCGCAGGGCGCTGCGCGAGCGCTGCGCCACGGAGCAGGACATTGAGGTGGTGGGAGAATACGCGGACGCCGACAGCGCGCTCACGGCGCTGTCGCAGCAGGCGCCGGACCTGATCTTCCTCGAGGTAAGAAAGATGGGGCGGGTTTCAGGAATGCAGCTCGCTCAGGGGCTGGAGCCCGCCTCCGCGCCACTGATCGTCTTCGTGAGTGCGTTCGACTGTTACGCGCTGCAGGCATTCGAGGTGAACGCCGCGGATTTTCTCCTCAAGCCCTTCGACCAGGAGCGCTTCCGCAGAATGTTGCGGCGGGTGCGCGAGCGCCATGCCGTGCGCAACTCCTCTACCTACCGGATGGCGGCGGCGACCTTGGCCGAGTTACAGCGTCTGTCGCAGGCTCACCTCGAGGCGCGGCCGCGGTTGCTGGCCGAGACAGGTGGGGCATTGCACATGCTCGATATCGGCCAGGTCGAGCTCGTGACCGCCGACCGCAACTACGTTGTGCTGACGGTCGGTAAGGGCACCTTCCACGCGCGCAGTACGCTCGTTCAGGCCGAAGAATCCATGCGCTCACAGCCGATGCTGCAGATCAATCGCTCCTGCCTCGTGAACGTCAACCACGTTCGACGGGTGAGCCGCACCGCGCGCGGCGACTATGTGTTCGTGCTCAGCGGCGGCAAGACCGTGACGGGTAGCGAACGGTTCCGTCCCATGGTGCGCGAGCGGATCGGGCAGTTCGTCGTCGGCGGCGCGAGGAACTGACCTCTGCGGGCCTGGAGCGCTCAGAACGTCGCGCTCAGAACGTCACGCGCAGCCCCACGAACAGGCTCGACCCAGGAGGTCGTAGACTGGTGGCAGACGCGCGGGACGGGATGCTCGAGGCTGATCAGTCCTTCCAGGAGCGCCACCAGCTGTTCGTAACGTCTCATGCGGAGAGCCATGGTACGCGATGCGCAGTGCAGGCCGCGCATTCAGGTAAGCTTCCCGGTCCCGGCCGACTCACCGCTCGTGCACGCTGCCCGGAGGATCTGCATGGTCCAGCAATTCGATGCGATCGTGATCGGAACCGGCCAGGCCGGCCCGCCCCTGGCTCACCGACTCTCCGAGGCCGGAATGAAGGTCGCCGTCATCGAGCGACACCGCTTCGGGGGGACGTGCGTCAACACTGGCTGCATCCCGACCAAGACGTTGATTGCGAGCGCGTATGTCGCCCATACCGCGCGTCGTGCGCGGGACTACGGGATCGGGATTGCAGGCCCGATTGCCGTGGATATGAAGGCCGTGAAGGCGCGCAAGGACCAGATGTCCGAACGCTCGCGGAGCAGCGTGGAACGCTCGATCCGCAACCTGCAGAACGGAACGGTCCATATCGGGGCCGCTCGATTCGAAGACGCCAGGACGCTGCGCGTCAATGATGACACTCTTCGCGCCGACAGAATATTCATCAATGTCGGTGGACGCGCCCATGTTCCGCCGCTGCCTGGCATCGCGCGCACGCCGTTTCTCACCAACTCGGGCATGATGGATGTGGACTACCTCCCCGAGCATCTCGTGATCGTCGGCGGGAGCTACGTCGGTCTCGAGTTCGCGCAAATGTTCCGCAGGTTCGGCTCCGAGGTCACAGTGGTAGAGAAGGACTCGCGTCTGATCTCACATGAGGACGAGGACATCAGCCACGCGATCCGGGAGATCCTCGAGAACGAAGGTATCCAGATAAGGCTCAACGCCAATTGCATCACCACCCGAGGCGCGCCGGGCGGTGTCGTCGTGGGCGTAGATTGCCAGGAGGGCGAACCGGAGGTCGAAGGCTCGCACCTGTTATTGGCCGTCGGCCGGGCTCCCAATACGCAGGACCTGGGCCTGGAGCACGCCGGAGTCAAGACCGACGGTCGCGGCTATATCACGGTCGATGACCAGTGTCGCACCAATGTCCCCGGCATATGGGCGCTGGGCGACTGCAACGGCCGGGGCGCATTCACCCACACCGCTTACAACGACTTCGAGATCGTCGCAGCAAATCTGCTGGACAACGATGCGCGCAAGATCAGCGATCGCGTGCCGTGTTATGCCCTATATACGGACCCACCGCTTGGCCGCATAGGTATGACTGAAGGCGAGGTCAAAAAAAGCGCACGACCGGCGCTTCTCGGCAAGCTTCCCATGAGCGCCGTCAAGCGCGCCCTCGAGCGAGGGGAGAGCCAAGGCTTCATGAAGGTCATCGTTGCCGAGGATACGCATGAGATCTTGGGGGCGGCGCTTCTCGGCTTGAATGCGGATGAGGTCGTTCACTGCCTGCTCGACATCATGTACGCCCGCGCGCCATACACGGTAATCAAACGTGCAATGCACATCCATCCAACCGTCAGCGAGCTTGTTCCGACCCTCCTCGCAGATCTGCGCCCGCTCGGCGCCGACTGAGCAAGCCTCGGCTGTCGCTCCGCGGCCGGGGAAAGCAGCATCAGATCAGGTCGCGGAGGGTCACGATGACCCGGCGCGTGGTTGTCTTGCCCTTCACGAGCATGGGTACCTTGGTGCCGGCGGGTCGGGTGCGTAGAAGCTGCCTGGCGTCCGACAGATGCTGTGCCGCTGCCGGCTGCCCGTCCAGTTCCATGATGACATCTCCCACCACGAGTCCCGCTTGGGCTGCCGGGCTCGCCTCGGCCACCGAGGTCACCTCGTACCCTCCGTGCGCCGCATTGATCCAAAGTCCGGAGCGATCGAAGTCTCCCGTATCGGGTGGCCGAGGCTCTATCGGCTGCAGGTACATCATTTGATGCCCATAGTCGAAGGTCACGACAAATTGCTCGAGCAGCCCGGACCCAATGTTGCCGTCGAAGTTGGGATCGCTGAAGGAGCCGTGGGCACTCTCCGAAAGGCCGGCCACGGGCGCGGCAATCGTGACCGGACCCAGGCGGATCTGCTGCAGGCGGACCACATACGCCTTCGTGGGTCCGCCGACTCCCCACCCCGTGACTGCGCGCACTCCCTTCGAATACCGGCTGCGCAGGCTCAGTCGCGCCACAGTCGGCGAGGTCACGTCGATCGCCGAGCGGGAGCCGGTATCGATGTCAAACAGAGCCGGGTCCGAATCGATTTGTCCACGGACCAACGGCACGTGATCGTAGAAAACAAACGGGATGGGCACACCGGCGGCGGTCGGCGGGTAGTGTGCCGGGTCCGTGAAGGTGAGGCGCTGGCGCCCATAATCGATCTGTACGACCAGTCGTCGGAACAGCTCGAATCCCACCATGCCATCGACTTGAATCCCTTCAATGTCCGGGCTGTAGATCTCCGTGATGAACACCGTCTGGTCGTGCATCTCGAGGCCACCGATGGAGATCGAGTGCACCGGCGCGTAACCGCCCGAGGACTGCTTCTCGCCTGCTCCGCTCTCGGGAGCTTTGCCCGTCAGACTCAGCCGCGCCTTCGAGACGACGCTGCTTGAAAGGAGCGTGTGGCCTCCGGTGTCCACAATGAAGGTGTAGGGTCCTGTCCCGTTCACCCGTGCCTCGAGGTAGATGTGATTGTTGAGGAGCCGGAAGGGCACGGACGTACTGGTCGCTCCATTGATCAGAGTGACGCCCGTGAGAGGAGTCCGGGGGCAGGCGAACGTCGCCGACGGCCGCTCTGCCCCGAAGCTTGCGCTTCGCAGACTCAGGCGCTCGTATCCCTCTTTACCCGTGCCGGAATCGATGAGAACGCGATGGGCCAGCATCACACCCGCCTCGCGTCGGTAGTCGGAGAACACCCTGCGCGTACTGAAAAAAAGCTGCGGCTCCGCGATCTGCCTGAGCAGGTGAGTACGCGCGTCGAACCAGGCCTCGAAGCGCACGCCGCCGTGCGGCTGCACGCGAAGATGATCCGTCGGTGTCCCCTCGAGGTTTTCTCGACCGACAACCTCGACCTGCGCACCGCCTCGATCGCCTCTCCACCACAGATGAGCATTGCGGTACGCTGCGCTGATCGCTACACGGACACGATCACCGCCCTCCTGCGGCGTGTTGGCTCCCGACATGTCCCGCATCCAGGGCGTGTGGCCATCGTATCCGCCGGCAGTGTGCCGGACACCCGCATCGAGCTGCTCGAGAAAGGCTCCGGTGGCCAGGTCCTCGGTGTCAGTCTGCAGGCCTGTGAGCCCGTCCCCCGAGTAATCGTATCGATAGACCGCAGAACCCCTCTCGGGCACCGCACCGACAGCCAGACGGTTGGCCGACAGAATGGCATCCACTTGGCTGACTGGCGTGGATTCAGCGGCGCTACACGCAGCCGCCGAGACAGTACAAACGAGCACCATCCAGAGAATCGATCGCATCGAGGCTCCCCGTAAGTTGACTGCCCCGGCCCCCGGTCAGCGGGCCCCTGGAGGCCGCTGACCGTCACCCGCGCCGGGGGCAATCGATTGCGCCGGCGTCCGTGGGGAACTTAAATGGCCCGGCAGGGACGAGTCTTGAACGAACTTCACCTCACGCGGCAAGGTCGTGCTCGAGGTTCGAACTGGCCGGTCGCTGAGGTATGGTTATTGCTTCATCGGATGGTCCGCCGCGCGTATAGGAGAATTTAATGCAGATCAGCGAGATGATGACGCGGACGATCCGGGTTACAAAGCCGGATGACACCCTCCAGCATGCTGCGCGGTTGATGGCCGAGGCCGACACCGGCGTGCTGCCGGTGGGCGAGAACGATCGCCTCGTCGGCATGGTAACCGATCGTGACATCGCGATCCGCGGCGACGCCCGCGGCTGCGACCCGACGCGGACCCGGGTCCGTGAGGTCATGACTCCCGAGGTTCGCTACTGCTTCGAAGACGAGGACGTCGAGAGCGTCGCACGCAACATGGCGCAGCTTCAGGTGCGGCGGCTGCCTGTCTTGAGTCGCGAGAAAAGGCTGGTGGGAATCCTCTCGCTGGCAGACCTGTCCCACAGATCCGATGCGAGCACGGCAGGAGATACGCTGCGAGGGGTCTCCTCACAGAGTGCAAAGCATTCGCAGTCAGTCGGCTAGGCCCGCCCTGGGCAGATCGCATGTTCATCATCGAGCTTCTCTACAAAGCCCCTCTGGCGCAAATCGATGCCCACATGGCGGAGCATGTGCGCTTTCTGCAGAGGTATTACGCCGCTGGGAATTTCCTGGTGTCCGGGCGCAAGATCCCGCGGGACGGCGGGATCATTCTGGCCGTGGCGCGGGACCGGGAGCAAGTGGAAGGTATTGCGCGCGAGGATCCATTTTGTGAGCGGGGGCTTGCGCAGTTTCGCATTACGGAATTTCGCGCCAGCCAGAAGGCGCCCGACCTGCACGAGCGCCTGGAGGAGTCCTTCGAACCGCCTGCACACCGCCGCGGCTGAGTGCGCTCGGGTGAGCACCAACAGGTTGGCGATTTCGACATCCACTGACAGGGCACGGACATGAAACTCCACAGCGAGAGCTTTGCCGACGGCGCGACGATTCCGGGTGAGTACTGTTTCGCAGTCATCGATCCGCACAGCCACCTCAAGCTGAGCGCCAACCGCAATCCCCGATTGCACTGGAGCGAGGCTCCCCAGGCCGCCAGATCCTTCGCGCTGATCTGCCATGATCCGGACGTGCCCAGTCGGGGTGACGATGTGAACAAAGACGGCCGTGAGGTTCCGGCCTCGCTCGCCCGCATGGATTTCTTTCACTGGCTGCTCTGGGACATCCCTGCGGCGATCCATGAGATTGCAGCAGGTAGCCACAGTAACGGAGTCATCGCCCGCGGCAAGCCCGGTCCGCAAGCGCCTGGCGGCATGCATCACGGCCTGAATGACTACACCAACTGGTTTGCCAGCGAGGGCGAGATGCGGGGGAATTACTTCGGCTATGACGGACCGTGTCCCCCATGGAACGACGCGCGGCTGCATCACTACGTATTCACGCTATACGCACTCGATGTGCCCAAGCTTTCGGTCGAGGGCTCCTTGACAGGCGCGGACCTGCGCAAGGCAATCACGGGACATACGCTCGCCGAGGCACGCGTGACCGGCACGTATTCTCTCAATCCGAACCTGCAGGCGCAGCCGCGCGGCGCCTGAACCGCCGGGTGCGAGTCCACTTGAGATCATCGAGGTGACTGTGCGCTGAGCGCAGTCCTGCGCCTTCGGCGCAGCCTGGCTCAATGTGCCTTCGGAAGCAGTCCCTGATCGACCAACACCGGCGGATGACGGTGGTGGGTCGTCTTCTCCCAGGCATAGGCGTAGCCGAGCAGGTCGCCGTCGTGGAACGGTCTGGTGGAGAACTCCAGGCCGAAGGGCAGCCCGCTATCGTAGAAACCGCCGACGACGACGATGGCAGGCACTCCCAGCATGTTGACCCAGCTGGTGTCCGAGTGCGGCCCTTCGCTGAGACGACCATCCTGAGCCATCGTCTCGTCCACGGGGGGCATCTGAATAGCCGGATATACATAGCCGTCCAGGTGCAGCCGATCCATGGTATCGAGATACGCCTGCAGGGTACGGCGGCGGGGGCCGTAGTAGTTCTTTTCGGCGTCCGGGTCGGACTCCACGTTGCGCTGATCGATGGTCACATCCCCGATCTGCGAGTTGATCAGCTCCGTGCCGATCACGGGTGCACCAATCGGGGCGCCCATCACACGCTCGTAGTCGGCGGAGGAATGATATTGAGCTGGACCGAATTCCTTCAGGAACAGGTCCGTGCCCTCACGAACGTATGCGTACGTGCTGATGCGGGCCGCCGTCCGGGCAAAGCTTTCCGGCAGCACCGAATCGTCCATCACGACCGTGGCACCCAGAGAGCGCAACTCGTCGATGGCCTTCAGGAAGGCAGCACGGGTGCGCGGATCGAGCTCGATCGCCTGGTCCGCGGCCTGCCTGTTGGCGGCAACCTCGGACACCGCTGCCGGGGTGCCATGAAACGGGACGCCGATTCCCGCGAGAATGAAAGCTGGAACGCCGAAGCGCTTCCCCTTCAAGGCTTCCGCCTTCAGGTAAGGCAGGTACGGACCGCGCTCGGCCTTGTCTGCCGAGCCCTGGGTCGCCGGATCCAGCGGGTCCTCCGCCTCCATCACACCGAGTGCAATGGCGGCATCGGTCACGTTGCGAGCGATCGGGCCGGTGTTATCGAGCAACCAATCCAGGGGTGCGATGCCCGCGGTGCTCACGAGCCCCCGTGTCGGAAACACGCCGATGAGCGCACTGGTGGCGGCAGGCATGCGAATGGAGTTCCCGGTATCCGTGCCAGTACCCAGCATGGCGAGGTTGGCGGTCACCGCCGTGACCGTGCCTCCCGAGGACCCGCCTGGGGAAAACCGCACGTCGTACGCGTTGCCGGTGCGTCCGAAGGAGCTGCTGCGATTGGTGTCCGAATTGGCGAAGTCCGGCATATTCGTATGGCCGAGAATGATGGCGCCGGCAGCCTTCAGGCGTGCCACGACCGTTGCGTCCCGCGGTGCAAGCAACTCGCGGCCCGGAACAACATATCCCGCCCAGCCATCGGTGGTGATCTTGCCCTCGATGCTGGTATTAGCCTTGATGACAATGGGAACGCCCCACAACGGGCCATGCGAGGCACTGCCCTGCGCATCCGCTCGAGCAGCCAGTGCCCGTGCATCCGCGTCGAACACCTGTTCGATCGGGCGGTACACCGCGTTGTACCGGCCGATGCGCTCGAGATACCAATCCACGACCTGTGAAACGGTGTACTTGTGCTGCGCGTAGTAGCGCTGCAACTGCGGGATGGTGACCTCCATGAGATCCTGATCCATCTGCGCGGTCGAATGCGCGGGAGGTTTTGCCTCGGCAATGACCGCCAGCCCCAGCGCCCAGACACCCACGAACAGCGCAACGCGGCGGCACTTGTGCACGAGCAACCCCCTTTACGGCGACTGATGGGCAGGCCCACTACGCCTGCCCGCCCACGAAGGATCGCGATTGTACAGAAAGGGTGCCGGAGGCGGAGGGCCGCCACCACCGCAGTGATGGGAACTCCTGAGGCTACATCCCCAATGCCTGCCGAAGGAAGGCATCGCTTTGGCGAAGGAGCTGCGTACGGGCAGCGGAGTCCTCGAGTTGATGGTCGAGATCGTCCCAGGTCACCAGCTCGCAGCGATCGCCCGCGGCCTTCAGCCGCGCCGCCATTTCCTTCGACTGCGCGACGCTCACATTGGCGTCCCGGCCGCCGTGAAAGAGGAGGACCGGGACCTTGATGCGGTCCGCATGCTCGGCCGGCGAGCCCTCGTGGATGGCCTTCCCGTCGCCAACGTACTCGCTGACGATCGCGAAATTGGCCCAGCCGCGCTCTTGCTCCTTGAGCGCGCTCAGATCGGTCACCGGGGCAATCGCGACCACCGCCTTGAACACCGTGGGGTCGATGACTGCGGACTGAAGTGCCGCATAGCCGCCGTACGACCATCCGACGATCGCTAGCTTGGAAGGGTCCGCAATCCCTTCACGCACCAGCCACCGACCGCCGTCGAGCACATCAGCGATCGCCACCGGCCAGGACTTGAAGCCGTTCTTCATCTCCCACGCGTCGCCGTAACCGGCCGAGCCGCGGAAGTTCGGTTGCAGCACGGCGTACCCGCGCGCCGCAAAGAACTGAGCGAGCCAGTCAAATCCCCACTGGTCTCGAGCTGCGGGTCCGCCGTGCGGCATGACGATCGCGGGTAGTCCCTTGGCATCCTCGTGACCCACGGGCAACGTCAGGTACGCCGGAATCGGGGTCCCATCCGCCGCGGGATAGGTGATCGGCTTGACATGGGCGAGCTTGGATCCCTCCAGCTCGCTTCTGCTCACCAGGAAGGTCTGCAGCTGGTGAGTTTTCCGGTCGAACAGATAGTAAACGCCCGCATCCACGTCACTGCTCGAATGCACCACCATGCGACTCTCGTCTGCGCTGGTGTCCACTATGTCCACGAGATGCTCTGGCAGCGCCTTGGTGAGTGACCGAACAATCCCCTCGATGTCCGGCGCAAAGTAGTTCGCGCGGCTGATATCCGTCGCATAGGCCGTGCCCACGACACGATTGCGGCGCCCGATCCGCACCACGTTGTCTACGTCCACATCGCTTCTGGCATAGACGACTTGCTCGCGCAGCGAGCCGTCGAGTGCGACCGAGTACAACGCCCATCGGCCGTCCTTCTTCTTGTAGCCGTAAGCAACGTTGAGGTCGTGGTCCACCGCCTTCGGAAACAATCCTGTGCCTTCCTGCTCGTTATAGTCGGACAGCTTGCGCCAGTCGCGGCTGCCGGGGACGCGGTAATAGAAGGTGTAGGTTCCGGTCCGGAGATTGGCGCGCGAGTTGTCCGTACCCACGATGCGGACCGTGCCGCGGCCATCGCTCAAATACAGGACTGCATCGCGACGCACGGGCTCCACGTGCCTGAGGGTGAGCGTCCGGGTGTCGATCCAATCGACCGCCAGCCCCTGCGCATCGCTGCCGATGTGCGAGCCGATGTGGTCATCGGGCAGATAGTTGCGCGTCATCAACACCGCCCCACTCTCGTCGGGCAGCCAGTCGATGATCTCGCCTCCATAGAACTGCCAGCCGCGCGAGTAGAAGTTCTCACGCGTGCTCAGGACTTTCAGATTCTTGCCGTCACTGTCCACGGCGACGAGCCGCGTCTCGCCCCTGTTGCTCCCATCCTCAGCCTTCCCGACGAAGTAGATCTCGCAGACGAGCCGGTCATTCGCGACCCAATTGCACTCTCGGAGCCGGAAGGGCTTGCCATCCGCGCTCAAGGGCGCCTTCGGCTGGGAGCCCTTCGCGACGCTGAGCGCATACACGACCGAGCCCTGACCGGGTCCGGGGACTATGAAGGCGACATTCTGCCCGTCAGGGGAAAGTCGCAGTCTGGATACCCCAGGCCGTGCTCCGAAGGCTGCTGCCGGATCGAATGACGGACTGCTCTGGGCAACGGCCGTGGTCCACAAACAGACCACCGCCAGCACGACTGTGCGGATATTTGACATGTTCCCTGCTCCCTGTCCGGCACCCTGGCGATGAGACTCCTCGGACTGAGGCGGCTCGCGATACCCGCGCCGCGCGCTGTCAGCCCGCATTCATTGCTCTTGTATGTGCGGTCCCAATCGCTGCCGCAGCGTAAGCTAGGCCATGCCGGGTGTCCAGTAACCCGCAGGCAGGGCTCGAAATTGGCCGGTTCCTGCGGGTGCGGCCGCCACAGTGCTGCGAGCGGCTTCGCCACCGCGTGAAATCAACGGTTCGTCGCCCTTGCTTTGCTTAACGTCGCAGGGGGTGGCAATGTCGGTGCGAGAGGACCGGCACACAACGAAACACACGACCGGATCTGCCAGCCTCTGGACGGTCAGCGGGTGAGGCGCACTGCCGGCAATTACGTGGCGGCGGGAGTGCGGATTTCCACAGACGCGGCGTCCCCTGGCTGATTCCCCTTAACTGACTTCCTCCGGCTGATTCCTCTGGCTGATTCACGAGGGCTCTGTCTATGAGACGATCACGCAAAATCCTGAGTGGCCTCCTGATCGTTCTCGCGGCGGCCCTCGTCTTCCTGGATTTCCTGCTGAGCCATGACGCCGCTTGCCCGGACGCCGCCGGGCGGGTGTCCAGCCCGAACTCGATGAGTGCGATCGCGCATCGCTGCTACGGTCCGCCCGATGCTCTGCGGGTCGAGCAGCTCCCGAAGCCGGTCCCCGGCGACGACGAGGTGCTCGTTCGCGTGCACGCCACTTCACTCAATCCGCTCGATTGGCACTTGATGCGGGGCACTCCCTACATCGTGCGTCTCACGACGGGCCTGGGGAAACCCGACGAGCCGACACTGGGTGTCGATTACGCGGGCACCGTCGAAGCTGTGGGAAAGAACGTCAGTCACTTCAAGGTCGGTGATGAGGTATTCGGTGGGCGCGACGGCTCGTTCGCGCAGTATGTCCGAGTGCACTCCGATCATGCGATAGCGCTCAAACCGACCAACATGACCTTCGAACAGGCTGCCGCCGTTCCGATCGCGGGCGTCACCGCCCTGCAGGCATTGCGCGACAAGGGCCAGGTCAAGGCTGGCGAGAAAGTTCTGGTAAACGGAGCCTCAGGAGGCGTGGGCACGTTCGCCGTGCAGATCGCCAAGGCCATGGGTGCCGAGGTGACCGGTGTCTGCAGCACACGAAACCTGCAGATGGTGCAGGCGCTCGGTGCAGATCACGTGATCGATTACACGCGCGAGGACTTCACGCAGGGGAGCCAGCGATACGATGTGATCCTGGACACGGTTGGCAATCACCCTCTGCTGGAGTACCGGCATGTCCTCACTCCCACGGGCCGGTTCGTGATCGTAGGGGGGCCGAGCACCGGTCACTGGATCGGAGCGCTGATCGTTCCCCTGAAGGCGCTGCTGCTGTCCCCGTTTCTCAAGCAGAAGTTCCTGCCCTTCCTCGCGCAACTGACGCAGCCCGACCTCGTGGTCCTGCAGGATCTGATGCAGTCCGGAAAAGTCACGCCGGTGATCGATCGGCGCTACTCACTGAGCGCCCTGCCCGAGGCGATGCGTTACCTGGAAGCCGGCCACGCCCGGGGAAAGGTGGTTGTGGACGTGGAGTAGGCCGCCGGCTGGTCCTCCGGAAGGGGTGCGGTATATGAGGCGATTCCTGCTGGCGGCTGCGGCTGTAATGCTCCTGGGGGCTGATGCAACCCCCGAGTACTCCATCGAGGCGATCCGCTACGCGAACTCGCCCGGTGACTCGGTCGCCGATCTTGTCATCGGCGCTCCCAAGGATGAGAAGGTCGACACCGTGTTCGCTCTGTGGCTGATCCGGGGGGCGGGCCGCAACATTCTCTTCGACAGCGGTTTTCACCGCGCGCGCTGGTTCAAGGAGTGGACGATCAAGGACTATCTGCGCCCGGATGAGGCGGTCCGCCTCGCGGGTGTGAACCCCGAGGACGTTACGGATATCGTGATCAGCCATGCGCACTGGGATCACATGGGAGGCATCGATCTGTTTCCCAAGGCAGCCGTGTGGATCCAGAAGGAGGAATTTCGTTACTACACGGCAGAGGCGTGGCAGCCGGGGGGCGATCACGACGGCATCGATCCGGATGACGTCCAGCAGCTCCTGTGGCTGAACACCCAGGGGCGCTTGCACCTGGTGGACGGCGACGCCGTGCAGATCTTTCCGGGCATTCGAGCCTACACCGGTGGACGGCACACCTACGCCTCCCAGTACCTGAGAGTCGAGGGGCATCCCCCGTTCGTGCTCGCTTCGGACAATGTCTATCTGTATCGCAACCTCGCCGAGCACAAGCCGAGCGCCACCTTTGCGGCGGCGGATCATGCTGCGAACCTCAGAAATCAGCAGCGCATGATCGAGCTTGCCGGCTCCGTCGAACGCGTGGTCCCCGGGCACGATGCGTTGCAGTTCCAGAAGTTTCCCACTCGAGGTCGGGTGGCCACGCTCAAGTAGGCATGGGACCGTTCCGTCCAGCCGGCGTGCGGTGTTCCTCCGCATCGCATCCGTATGTCTTTATATTTCAGTAAGATACTGATTGTTTCAGAGGTGAATTCTCGACGCCGTATATTGCCGGCACGCACCCCGCCACCGGGCCGCATGGCCACGGTCACAAACGGGAAATGCTGAGGTGATAGACCCTCACTCATCTGTGAAGCAGCAGACGGGAAAAGAGGGTCTCGATGAGCAGGCAACGATCCAGTCACAAGACAAGACTCGCAGGGCGCGCCGTCTCCCTGATGACAGGGGCCTTGCTCTCATGCCTCACTCACGCCGTGCACGCTGCGTCGGCTACGGACCCTGCCACAGGCCTTCCGGTGGGCTCGGATCTCGATGCCGCCGCCATCGACAATCCACGGGAAGTGTTTCACTCGCAGGCGATCCGCGGGCGCAAGTCCTATCTGTCGAATCTCGGCAATCTCGCGTTCAACTCCCCTTACATCCTCGGCGCGGTGGCGCAGAAGGCGCACATCAGCTGCGCGACCTGCCATGTCAATGGAGCCTCGAACCCGAGGCTCTTCATTCCCGGTCTGTCGACGCGCCCGGGCAACTTCGACACCACCAGCCCCCTCTTCAATCCCAAGGCTGACAACGGTGTGCTGGATCCGGTGACCATTCCCAGTCTGCGCGGTGCGCGCTTCCTGGGCCCGTATGGGCATGACGGTCGCATCGGCTCGCTCCATGAGTTCGTACGCAACGTCATCGTGAACGAGTTCGCCGGCTCTGCACCCAGTGCGGAGGTGCTCGACGCGATCGTGGTCTACCTCGAAGACATCGACTTCCTCCCCAATCCCAACCTGGATCGCGCGGGTCGCCTCACGCCAGGCGCGGATCCCGCGCAGCACCGCGGTGAAGGCCTGTTCAGCCGCGGGTTCCCCCATGATCCGGCGCTCAGCTGCGCGGGCTGCCATGTACCGTCGTCCGCGTTCGTCGACAATCGTCGGCATGACATCGGTTCCGGCGGACTCTTCAAGACTCCGACACTGGTCAACGCCGACTTCAACGCGCCCTACTTTCACGATGGCCGCTTCGACAGCTACGATCAGGTCATCGCGTACTTCGACCGCGCCTTCGATCTCGGCCTGAGCGCACAGGATCGCGCTGACCTCGCAGCCTATCTCGGCGCGGTCGGCAACGGGGTGCGCGCTGGATACCATCTCACGGGTACGAATGTACTGGCCGACATCAATGACCTGGCCAGTGTTCTCGACCTGGCCATCGGCCGGCAGGAGCCGGATGTCATCGCACTGGCAGTGCGCAGTCTGAGTGAGCAGCTGCAGGATCTGTCCGACCACTACCCCGATCCGGCCGGTGATGAGGAGAAAGCGGGCGCTGCAGAGCGCGCGCTGGCTCGAAAATCCATCGCTGCTCTGATCGACACTCTGCGGCGGCTCGATACGGATGGCACCGCCGGCCGATACGACTCGGCGGCGGCCGAGTATCTGGCCTATCGCAAGCTCACCGTGGCAGCGGTGCCGCTCGCCCTGCAAGCGGCCGAACCCTGGTCGCTGTTCAATCCCGCGGTGCACGCCGCTCACCAGGCCTTGCTGCAGCGTTCAAAGACTCTGACGGCGGCCTCACGCTGAAGTCCTCCGAGGTTCGCGCGCTCAGGGCGCGGGACCGTTGGAACCGCGCCTTTGGCGCGAGCGGTACCATTGCGGCGTTCCTTCACTGGAGCGCGACCGGGTCTGCAACCGTAGTTTCACGAAACTGAGACAGTCGACCGTTAGCCTGCCTGCGCGGTTCATCAATCAGCAGGGAGACAGCCAATGCGCAAGACAGGTCGGTTTCGGCTCACGCAGACAGTGACTGCGGCACTGTCCGCCACGCTCGTGATCGCTTCGGCGGGGTTTGCCGCCGAGGATAACGCCAAGAGCCTGGATGCTGCCGATGCATTCAACACGGCATCGCCCATCAAGCACGTCATCATATTGATCGGCGAGAATCGGGGTACCGACCACACCTTCGGCGTCTACACGCCCAAGGGCAAGGGACAGACGATCTCCAACATTCTCTCCAAGGGCATCGTCAGGAAGGACGGCTCGCCGGGACGGAACTTCGCCCTGGCCGAGCAATTCCAGGTCAAGCCACAGCCCCTGTACTACATCGGGGTACCCAAGCGAGACAAGGCGGCGTATGGCAACCGCGGGCAGATGCCGCAGCCGAACACGAATGGAGCCCCTGCCGCCCAGGGCACGACCGGTGCCCCCTTCCAGCCGGCGTTCCTCGCCGCCGCCGCCCAGCTCGATCCGAGCCCGGACTTCACGGCGAATACCGACACGATCCTGACGACGGGCTTCACCAGCCTGCCGCCGGACTCGCTCGATACGCGAGTTCCGACGGCCGGAATGCTTCCCAATGGGCCGTTCGTTCTGCAGGGCCCGAACATCACCGACGACGACTACACCGGCGACATGACCCACCGCTTCTATCAGGCGTGGCAACAGTCCGATTGCACCATTGCGAACGCCACCAAGGCCAATCCGACCGGGTGCTTGAACGACCTGTTTCCGTTCGTGATGCTCACGTATGACCTCGACGACAGCGTAGTCCCCGCGGTGCAGAAGAACTTCAGCGAAGGCAACGAGATGGGCTTCTACGACGCCGAGCAGGAGCAGGCCTCGACCCTGAAGACTCTCGCCGATCGGTTCAGCCTGAGCGACAACTTCCATCAGTCCTTCATGGGCGGCACGGGTGCCAACCACTTCATGCTGGGCACGGGCGATGCCGCCTATTGGAGCGACGGCAACGGCAACCCGGTCACCCCACCCGCGAATGAGACTGCCAATCCCAATCCGAAAGCGGGTACGACCAACAAGTACATCGCCGACAACGCCTTCACCAACTGCTCGGACTTCAGCCAGCCCGGCGTTGCCCCGATCGTGGGCTACCTCGAGCGGCTGCCGTACCGCGCGGAGCCCAATTGCGCTCCGGCCCACTACTACATGCTGGACAACACCAATCCGGGCTTTCTGCCGAACGGCTTCGCTGCACCCTCGCCGGGCACTCAGAACATGATCCCTCCCTCCTCGGTGCGCACAATCGGAGACGCGCTCAACGACAAGAAGATCAGCTGGGCGTATTTCGGTGGCTCTTACAACGATGCCGTGGTGCTCGCCAATGATGCCGTCGCCAACGGGACGGCCAGCACCGAGAACTCCTCGAATGCGCTGGCCGATGCGGCTGCAGGCGATACCGCGCACGCGCTCGGCGTGGCGTACTGCCAGATCTGCAATCCCTTCCAATACGCGACCTCGATCATGGGCAATACCGCGCAACGCACCGCCCATATCAAGGATACCGTCGATCTGCTTGCGAACATCAAGAGCAATACCCTGCCGGCGGTCTCGTTCGGCAAGCCGGACGGCCTGCTCGACGGTCATCCGCAGTCCTCGAAGATCGACCTGTTCGAAGCGTACGTCCAGCAGGTCCTGGACGCGCTCGAGGCAAATCCGAGACTCAAGGCCGAGACGGCTGTCTTCGTTACCTGGGATGAAGCCGGTGGGTACTGGGACTCCGGCTTCGTTCAGCCGATCGACTACTTTGGTGACGGGCCCCGCATTCCGCTGCTGGTGCTGTCCGCGTACTCCACGGGCGGCAAGGTCAACCACGGCTATGCGGATCACGTCTCGCTGCTGAAGTTCATCGAGCGCAACTGGCGCCTGCGGGCGCTGACCGGTCGCAGCCGCGATAACCTGCCAAATCCGCGGATGCGGGGTGACGAGCCGTATGTGCCCGCGAACATGCCCGCGTTGTCGGACCTGTTCGACCTGTTCGACTTCGACCACGCCGTGAAGCAATCCTTCCTCCAGTAGGCGAGCGTCACGAAACGAATTCGCAGCGTCGGGTGCCGACCGGGCCCTTTCGGCCCGGTCGGCCCTCTCTTCCAGTCCCTCTTTCGCAATCGGGCTGAGCGGCTGGCTCGGAACGCTTACCTCGCCTTCCTTCTGGGAATGAGTCTGCCGGCGACCGGCGCCGGCGGCACCGTGTCCACGAAGCCGGAATTCTCAGCCGATATCGTGAGTGTGGATGGAGCGGGTCGTCCGAGCGATCGCGGCAGACTCTTTGTCACCGGCAGCAAGGTGCGTATCGAAGCCTCCGATGCTGCCTCAGGCTTCTTCCTCATCGACGGTGAACTCGGAAACGCATGGTTCATCCGGCCGGCCGAGCAGCTTTTCATGGATGCACGTCAATCGACCACGCTCACGCAACTGTTCGTCCGGGTGGATTCGGACGATCCTTGCCGGGCACTGCATGAGGCCGCACTGCGCGCGGCGGGCGCCATCACGGCGGGCCAATGGAGCTGCGAGCGCTCAACTGATCTCTCCGAATCCGCGGGTGCCAAGCCGCGCTGGTTGAGGTATCGCATCGTGGCCACAAATGGACAGCTCCGCGAGAGCCGGATCGACGCCGCGCTGCAGTTCCCCGTGAAGTGGCGCTATGCCGACGGGACGGTGATCGAGCTTGCGCACATCCGCCTCGCCACACAGCCTCAGAGGTTGTTCGCGTTGCCGGTAAAGTACCGCAAGCTGGATCCCGGTGCGCTGGTCGAGCGAATCCGGCACAGCGATGTCTGGGCAAATCCCCCGCAATAGGCCCGGCAAAGGGTGTTGCCCGGTAACGCAAGCGCTGCACACCTGGCACGGTGGCAGCTGGAGGCCGCAATCTCAGCGATCATAGTGCCCGCGGCCTTGCGGATATTGTTTCTCCCAGTGGCGCCCGTCCGTGTGACGCATGGTAATTCCCTCTACCGTACCCGGATCGAGGCAGCGTGCGTTCACACTGAATCCGTCAGGATGCGAGCGCGGCACGTAGAACGATTTGATGCCACAGACCCGGCAGAACAGGTGCTTCGCCGTGTGTGTATTGAAGGTGTACGAGACGAGGACCTCACTGCCGCACAGCAGCTTGAAGCGCTCCGCGGGGACGATCAGATGCTGATGTCCGGCCCTGCTGCAGATGGAGCAGTTGCATTCGGACAGACTGAGCACGGCCGGTGCGATCACCTCGAACCTCACGAGCCCACAGTGGCAACCACCGCAATGAGTGGCCATATCCACTCCCGTCGTGGTCTCACCAGACATTTTTAACCCCGGACAGCCACGTTCGTGGCAGTGTAGCCCAAGAGTGCTCGGTGGTACTCGAGCTCGGGGCGTTCTTCCGGCCTGTCCAGGCACGCTGTACACTCGCGCAGGGCACACGAGGGATCGTCGGCGGTATGCCGGGTCTGGCAGGCGCGGAGACAGCTTGATGAGCAGTCACTCGAGTCGGTGGCGCACACATGGGGTCCGAGTCATCCATCCGAACGAGCTGGATGAGGCCACCGCCCAGACACTCGGCATGCATCGGCGCGCCGCGGTGACGACCGAGCGCACCGGTGCAACCAAGCTCTGGGCCGGCACGGTGACCATCGAAGCCAAGGCCCGCACAGGCGCTCACCACCACGGGGATCTCGAGAGCGTCATCTACGTGGTCAATGGCCTGGCGCGATTGCGCTGGGGCGATCATCTCGAGTTCGTGGCAGAAGCCGCGCCGGGAGACTTCATCTACGTCCCGCCTTACGTCCCCCACCAGGAAATCAATGCGAGCGAGGAGCTCCAACTGCATTGCGTCCTCGCCCGCAGCGGGCAGCAAGGCCTGGTGGTCAACCTCGACATCACCCCGGTGGAAGTCCCCGAGCTGGTTCGCTGGATCGACGATCTTCACAAGTAGCGCCCGGGCGAACCCGAACCCATGGCATCGCGACCTCAGAGAGTACGAAAATCGGCGCTCTCGGGCGCAAGCTCCCGCAAAAACTCACGCAGCTCCTGCACCCGTACCGTTCGGCGCGCCTGACCCGCCTTGGAGAGGATGCGGGGCGGAACCTCTCTGAGATAGTCCTGCAGCACCTTGACCGCCGCCGGCCCGTCCGGATTGCCCCCGCTCGGGTCTACAAGAGCACATGTGCGCGCTACGCCGACGGCACCCAGCCAATCGAGCGCATCGGCATCGTGAAGATAGAGGGCTTCAGGGCCCACCGGCTGGCGTTCAAACATGTGAGTGCGTATCGCCCCCTGTACGGCGCCGATCTTGGCCATCGGAAATCCAGTGCCTTGGAGCAAGCTGCCGACGATCCGCGCAGCCGGGCGATGCGGATGCATTGGGTCGCCCGCCGCAGTGGGTCGCCGCAGTGGGTAAGAGCCCTGAGCTTCTCGGCGGCGTTGGCGCCGGCGATGGCCCCGAATCAATGTTTCGAGGGTGTCGCCGTGAACCCGTGGACGCTGCAGCTCACCGGGCAGCCTGCGTCGAAATAGGTCCCCACGATTATCCCGCTCGAGCTGATGCCACCCACGTTCTCGACCGCCCCTGGCAGCGGCAGACGAGTGAATTTCCCGCGCTGATAGACAAAAGCGCTGGTGTTGAATGGGGGGCGGATCGCGGGATTCTCATAAGTGCCCACGACAACGTCGGAGTCATTCAGAGCACTGGGCATCGTGTTCAGGCCGCCGGGAAAATCCACCCGGGTGAAGCCTCCGCGGACCATCAGGAAGCCGTGCTGCACCGGTGTTGGCGAAGACGATGCGAGGTTGTAGGTGCCGACGACGTCTCCCGGATTGTTGATCGCTACCGGGCTGGTATTGAGCCCGCCGGGGAAGTCGAACCGGCTGAACTTGCCACGGGTCACTGCAAAGCCATGCAGCCCCTTGGAATCGTCCACGCTGCCAGTGATCTGTCCGCTGTTGTTGATAGCTCTGCCGGCCATGTCGGTGAAGCCGGCAGGCACCGCAAGCACCGAGGTCAGCAGACCACCATAGAGGAAAGTCCGGATGGGGCCGGCGTTGGTCTGAAAGAAGCCGACGACATCCCCGCGCTCGTTCAGGCCGCCCAGGATCGCCAGGTTGCGCGTGCTCGGCACGGGAATCATCAGCAGCAGCGGGCCGTGTATCACGAAGACGCTGCGGTGCGTGGGGTCTTCGGAGAATTCTCCGGCAATCTCGCCGCTCGAATTGACGGCCAGTGGCGTCGTATCGCAATGAGCGCTACGGCAGGGCCCACTAGGCAGCAGGGAGAACTGGCCGTGAAATTCCAAAAACCCATAGCCGAACTGGGTGGCCGGTGCAGTGAATGCGCCCACGACACGTTCGCTATCGCTCACTCCGTTGACGGTCGTCGTTCCGCGAAAGCCGGGATAGTCGATGGTCGCGACACTGTAGGTCACTACATCGTCATTGCCGTGGTCCTGACCGCCGTGATCGGCCCACGTGACAGGCGCCACACACAGCATCGCGACACCCACGCTCATTGTGAGATTACGCATGACATTTCTCCCCTGCCTGCCTGGTCAATTCGTTTTGGTCGAGAATGCGCGCAGCATCACTTTATCACGCAGGCGAATGCAGCAAAGCTCACTCCGGCCAGGGGAACAGCAATGCGACGGTGGCAGTGTTGAGATGCACCCATTCACCTGTTCCCCGAAATCGAGCGCGGACTCAGCAATCCACGTTCCCACCGATGTTCGTTGCACTCGACCACACTGGATTTGCCGCGCAGCACTCCTCGGCCGAGACAGGAGCGTGCCTTCGCGGCAATTGCCCGAAGCTACTCCACGAGCGACTCGCTTGGTGCTGTCCGGATCCGTTCCCCTGAATCGTTTATGATGTACGGCGACGTGACATAGTCCCAAAGGGATGCCCGGAATGAGAGATCTGAGACGGTCGGGAATCGCCAGCACTCTCGCACTCCTTTCAAGCGCTCTAGCCCAAGCTGCGGCCGAACCGGCGGAGGACGGCCTCTATTTTCCGCTCGCCACCGAGCAGACCGAGGCGGATGAGTACACGCGCTACGAACTGCTGGACCCCGCAAGCGCCCGCTTCAAAATTTACTATGAGGTGTCCGCAACCACCCCGGGCGCACGGTATTTTTACAACCCCATCCGCAAGGGTAGCACCGCGAGCGATGAGAGCGTGCAGGACGCCATGCTCGGCACGCCTTTGCAATTCGAGGTCGTCAGCGGTGAGGAGGCTCGCAAAGATCCTTTGATGCAGGACGCGGACCTGGCCACCCGCTACATCAAAGTCACGCTGGCCCGCCCGGTGCCGCACAACGGGCAGGCACGAATGATCATCATCAAGACATACAAGGATGCCAGAAGCTACCACCTGGACGGACAGGCCATCGTCTTCGACCGGCCGCTGGGCATCCAGCGTAACAAGGTAATCTTACCCGCCGGATTCGAGGTCATCGGACTGACCGTACCCTCGCAGATACGCACCGAGAGTGACGGGCGGATAGCGATCAGCTTCCTGCACGCCGGCGCTGGCGAAGCACCTCTCGTACTGCGCGCCGTCAAGGACGCGCAGCAAGGTCACGCATCAGTGCCCAGCGCGGCCACGGAGCATCGAAGTTGGGAGTCTCCTTTCACAGGCGAGACGGAGAAGGAGCGATTGTCCGAACGCGCGCACCAGGACAGGGACATCGTGTATTTTTTGCAGCAACCGGAAACGCATGCATTTCGCCTATATCACGACTACACGGAGAGCCGGCCCGGCGTGAACGGCTACGCGAATGTCGTTCGCGAGGGCAGCGTCGCGAGCAACCCGTCCGCGTATATCCTCGACACCGGAGAGCAGCTCACGGCGCGCGAAATGAGCGGCGCGAGCATGATCGCCTCGAAAATCAACACGGGCGAGAGCGTGAGCCCGAAGGCGCGGGTGGTCGTCATTCCATTTGCGACAGTGAAGAGTGGGCAGTCCGTCCGCCTGCGAATCGCGGAAACCTATACTGCACCCGTGAGTTACCGGCTGGAAGGCAATGAGCTGGTCTTCGACAGGAGTCTGGGTCGCCCCCGTAATGCGATCGTTCTTCCCTCCGACTGGTACTGCACATTCAGCGCCGCACCGGCCACCGTGAGCCAGCTCCCCGACGGCCGGGTGCGGCTGGATTACTGGGACGATCGCCCTGAGGCGGTGGACGTGCTACTGAAGGCCAAGCGGCGCCGCCACGAGGAGTAGGCGGCCAAGATCCGTTCGCGCCCCCTCTGGCGCGGCTTGCTGCCACCGCCGGTGCCCAGTAAGGTATCGCAGCGGAGGGCACCGGCATGTTGAAATCCATTGTCGCGATCAGCCTCGGCGCGAGCGCCGGGGCCCTGTTGCGCTGGTGGCTCAGCGTGCAGCTCAACCGTCACTTTCCGCAGATTCCTCCGGGTACGCTCGCTGCCAATCTGATCGGCGGCTATGTGGTCGGTGTGGCGATTGCATTCCTCGCCTCGGCCTCCTCCTGGTCTCTCGAATGGCGATTGCTGGTGATCACGGGCTTCTGCGGGGGACTGACGACCTTCTCGACCTTCTCGGCGGAGATCGTCGCGCTGCTGCTGCAGGGTCGCACTCTGTGGGCCTGCGGTGCCGCGCTGACCCATCTGGTGGGCTCGGTCGTGATGACTTTTGCGGGGATCGGCACGGTCGGCCTCCTCAGGACCCTCCACGGCGTGCCGGGCGAGGGTTGAGTGTCACGGCGTCGGTCGCTGGCGGGAAGCGCCTGCGCCATTTGCTGAGGCGGTCTGCTCGCGCGAAACGCCCAGTGCCACAGTGCGGGTACGGATCGACCCCAGCCGCACATGCCCTCGCCAGTGCGGAGCCCGCCAGTAGATGGTTCCGCGCCGTCGCACCAGATGACCGCGCACGTGGTGGTAGCGGGGACCACGTCGGCCGCCGCTGGCCGCGTCCTCGGCTGACCAGGGGGCTGCTCCCGCGAAGAGTGGCGAGGAGACTTCAATGTGCTCCAGCAGAGCCCGTTTGCCCAGGCGGGCTCGCTTGCGATTCAACCGCGCCAGATCGACAGGGACCTCGTGCAGGCTGGCCCGGACGGCCAGCAGCAGAAAGAACCCCAACAGCATCGGAATGTCCGAAGCGACCGCTGCAAGCGAGCATCTCACGATGGTCTTCGCGTCTGGGGCACTGCTCCAGTTGCGATAATATTCCCCCCACAGGGGATCCAGGCGGAAGCGCGCGCATTGAAACAGCCGATGCACGTGCGCGTTGGCGCACGTGCCAAGGCCGACCGGCCCGGCGTGAAGCAGCCCCTCGGCCGCCGCGCCATCAGTGGTGCAATCCAGATCGAGCAGAGTCTCCACGCTCGCTACGCAAGGCTCCTCCGGAGCCTCTCGAGTCACCCAGAATGTTCGCAGCCTTCCACTGCGACCGCCGGCATCCCCGGAAATAAGCACGCCGGCGCGCAGGACACTGCTGGGGACCTCCGCCCACCCCGGCAGGCGCGCCAGCTCCTCGCGCCGCGCGCGCTCACTCCACTCGACCCACATCCGGGCCGCCGGAATGTAGACCAGATCCAGGCAACCGGCCAGCTGGTCCCCGTCCGAGTAGGCGAGCGCCGTACATCCCGAGATGAGGTCATCGTCCAGCACGTAGCGCAGCGGGCATTCAGCCAGCTCGAAGGCGAAATCGCAGGCGCCCGTGAGCCGTTGCACGCCCCCCCTATCCTGCCGAACCAGCAGCGGGCTGCTGCTTTGAGCGATCAGATCCAACAACCGCAAGGAACTTCCCCGCAACGAGCCTGGGTGCAGCCTAGACAGTCGTGATTGCCCGCCGCAATTGCCTTGGGTCCAACAGCGCCACACGTGGTGCCACCCGCTACAGGGCTGGTCGAATGCCGTGCCCAGGCAGGGCGGGGCCGCCCGCGGCGGCCCCGTAGTTGTGTCGCTGGCGTGACATCGATGTCGCATTGACTAAACAGTGAAGACCGACTGACCTGTAGCGGATGTTGGCGTCACGGTTCTGTAACAAAACACTTCTAGCATCCCTCCAACAGGATCGCGTCGTTGCACGACATCGCGCCAAGAAACGGGATGGAGCCGCCCCTGCGACGGCCCGCGCCGGTGCCGGGAGCTCCCCGGCGCACACCACATGCTCCGGCACATAACCTTGGTCCGCGGCCCGCGCCAGCACCGGCTCGAGCATTTCGCGCGTATAGCCCGTGGAGGAAGCGACGCGCAGGCCGGCAGCTCGGAGGTCATCGAATGCGGCTCGGGCGCCCGGAATCAGTGTCGAGGTGGTCATTGCATATTCACGCATCAGCGGCCCGAGGCGAACCACGAGCCGCTGCACGTCTTGCGCTCCCGGCAGCACTCCATGGCGCAGACGCCATGCCGTGGCAATGGAGGCTTCGGCAAGCAGCGCTCGAACGTGATCGCCCTTCGACTTGCCCATGTCGCGCCGCGCAGCGGCTGCATCGATGCTGATACCCTCCGCCGCGAAAGCCTCGATCAACGCCCGGACCGGCGCGAGACATCCGAAGTCCACCATGGTGCCAGCCCAGTCGAAGATCACCAGATCGAAGCGGTCCCGGATGCTCATGCGCCACTTCCGCCGTCAAACAGAGCCGCGATCAACTCCTCGCCGATCGCAAACCCCGAAGAGGCACCCGCTCCGCAGGTGATGATGGCCAGGCGCACTCCCGGCTCGGGCGCTTCCAGCAGCACTGGCTGGCGGCCGAAGCGTAAGTTCCCGTCCAGCGCTGAAGGGTCGGCGGTGGCTCGATTCCGAGGGCTGCCCGGAATTCGTCGAGGATCAGAGCATCCACGTCATCGCGGGAGAACGGGTCGGGAGTGTCTCCGTAGTGGTGACCGTCTTCGACGATCAGACTCCCATCGGCGCTTTGTACGACGATGAGATGGACCCCGTGTTGGACGTGCGCGGGCTGCTCGATGTCCAGCCTGGTCTGCAGAGGCGCTGCGATCGCAAGTTCCGCGTAGCCGCGGTAGCGACTCAGTCCGAGGTCCGACATCAGCGCGGCCGGAATGGCAAACCCGGGGCTCGCCAGCCGCAGCATCTGCAATTTGCAGCGGGTCAGCCCATGAGCGGCCAGTTGCTCGGCGTACAGGGTAATGAAATCATCGCCCAGACAGACCGCCAGCCGCCGCGCCTGCAGGCAACCTCGCGAGGTCTGGATGTTGGGCAGGTCCACCGCCCCCACTGCCGTATTACGCAGGAACCTCACCCCATGCGCCGCCGCCAGCCACTCGGCGATTCGAGGGATCGCCTCGCTGGACTCCACCCGCAGCTCGGTGTCACTTTCCAGGACCGCCGCAAGGGTGGGTGCCCGCAGCCAGGGGCAGCGCCGCCGTGCTTCGACGGCGCCGATGATCCGGCAGCCTTCCCCCATCTCAGTGGCGACGAATGCCTCGAGCACGCGTACCGATTCCGGGCGCCGCACCATCATCCACATCCCCGTGTGCAGGATCGGAATGCCGGCCGCCGCCGCCACCTCCTGCCAGACCTCCCGGGTGCGGCGGGCACGCGCCCACATCAAGCCGCGCTCCTGCCCGGTAATGGTCACGAAACCGAAGTTGCGCACCGAGGCTCCGTTTGCCTGGGCATCCCGATCGATCACGACGACCCGCAGGCCGCGGCGGGCGGCCGCCAGCGCGGTGCCAGGCCGATGATGCCGGCGCCGACCACCGCGAGATCAAAGCCCTGCGACGATCGATTCCCCGGCATCGGCGGCCTCAGCGCATTTTGGAATAGATCGCCCTGGCCGCCGCCAGTTGAGCGAGCACATGAGCCTTCTCCGTCGCGTTGTTCCAGTCGGGATATGCCGTCGTCGCTTCGGTGACGCGGTCGATCCAGGCGACGAAGTAGGCCGCGTCCCCGGGTGACCGGAGCAAGCTTCCGTCCACCTGCACGTAGACCGGACTCGTGGTCGCATAGGGATATTTGTCGAGAATCGGATATCGCGCGCCCTCGGACCAGGCCCGCAGCAGGCACCAGCCGGATTGGCCCAGAGTCACCTCGCCGGTGTAGTCCCCGCGCGCCGCGGGAGAGTGCAATAGCGAGCGCACCACCCGGCCATTGCAGACGAGATCGAGGTGCTCGAGCGGGACGATCGACCTCAGGCGCGCGACGAAATGAGCGTGCTGGGCCCGCTGTAAGTGCACCGCTTCGCCTGGTTGCATTCCACCGAGAGTAAACCCCAACAATGGACCATTTGTTGCAAATGTATGACCGTGGCGCAGAGCCTCGACGAAGCTGTCCTGGCTGAGGTGCCTGTCGGGCAGCTGCGCGTACACGCGGTTCATGCCCACGGGCCCGCGCAGCGAGGCGAAGTTGGCCATCGCATCGGTGCCACCGGCGGCCGGAATGCGCCAGCCCAGATTGAGGAGACGGTACCAGACGTCGGCGGTCGCGCGGTGATCGCTGAAACCGACGATCTCCATGTAATCGACTTTTCCGAGCGCGACATCGACCGGCAGCTCATCCGTGAGCTTCTCTCCGGAGTCGAACGGATGGGGAGGATCGTCGAAGGGATGCACGTAGCCCACCAGCGCGCCGCGTCCGTGGGCGATGTCGGCGACGTCGGCGTTACTCGGAAACAGGCTCGACGCGGCGGTGTTGGGATATCCGACGTACCCCGGCAGGATGATCCCCCCGGAAAGTCTCAGCAGCCCGAGGTGGCCCCAGTAGCTGGTGTGGTACTCCTGGCCGTGCACGATGAGCGTGTCCGCGCGCGAGGCGGGGTCGAGCTGCAGGCCGTTGAAGGCAATGTCGGGAAAGCGCTGTTCCTTGTTGACGATCAGCGACTCCACGACGTTCAGGTTTTCAGCCTGCGCCTGCAGCAGCAGATGCGTCGGGGTATTGCGATACACGCCGCCGTAATTCATATGAACATGTACATCTGCGCTGATCCAGTGCCCCGGCGCCGGAACACCCCACGCGCCTTCGTCGGCGGTCACGTGGACCTCTGCCGTCTGCCCGGCGCTCACCTGGATCGCGCGGCGCTGCAGGGGACCTTCGAATCCCCTCATGACCTCGAGCTGCACGCCTCCAGCGGGCACATCGAGTGTCGCCTCACCGAGTGCGTGAAAGTAGTGCGCCTCGAATGCCCGCTCCTTCCTGTCGAATCCGTCGTCGGCATGAATCCAGGCATCCTGCGGCGCGTGAAAGAGGCCGGCCGAGTCGATGACGCTGAGGCGGGCCGCCGCAGGTTGACCCTGCGCATCGCTCAGCAGGATGTGAAGGTGCCCCGGCTCATGCAGGTAGCGCCGCTCGGTGACGGTCAGCCTCTGGATCGCCCCGCCCGGGATCGCGACGATGGCAAGTGCGGTATTGCCGTCGCGATTGGTGATGAAGGCGATCCGCTGGCCATCGGGCGACCAGCGGGGATTCACCTGATCCCAGTCCCCGAATGTGATGGCGAACGCATCCCCACCGTGTGCCGGCAGGACCCACAGATTGTGCCAGGAGCGACCCACATACGAGCCATACACGAGGCGGCTGCCGTCGGGAGACAGATCCGGCCGCGCGCGCCAGTTGGTCTCCTCGTAGTGGATCTCGCTCGCCTGCGCGCCCGGCTCGGCGGGCATGCGCCAGAAGCCGCCCGTGCCATAGATGTGGTTGCGATTGGAGATAAACAGAATCTCCCGCCCGTCGCGCGACCAGACCGGACTGATCTCGTGGTCCACCGCGCTATAGTAGTAACGAGGCAGGTCGCTCTTGTGCTCCCCGGTCAGTCGCTGCACGTTCGTGAGCTTGCCTGCAGAGAAATCGCCCACGAAAATGTGGAAGTGGCCGTTGAGGAGGCTCGATACGAACAGCAGGCGCCGGCCGTCCGGCGAGAATCTGGGCTCGAGGTTGACGGCGCCGTTCTGCAGCAGGGGCTGGCTCTGTCCGCTCGTGGTGTCGAGCAACCACAGCTCCAGGGCATCGTGCCGGTACGAGCTGTAGACGATCCAGCGTCCATCCGCCGACCAGTCCGGCTGATAGTCATACGACACGGATTCGCTCAGCTGGCGCGCAATCCCGGATCGGATCTCCTGTCGCCACAGCGAGCCGGCCATCGAGTAGACGAGCTCGCGCGAGTCGGGCGACCAGGCCAGGCTCGAGGGCCCGCTCGTCAGCTGCGGCAGATACATCTCGCGAAAATAGTAAGGATGCGGCAGATCGATCTGCCGCAGGACCGCCTGCCGTTGCGCAAGGCCCGGCAGAGCAGCGCCCAGCAGCACCATTCCTCCCAGCACACAGAGGATTTTTCTGCTCATGGCTTGTTGCCCGGACGCTAGGCCGCCTCCCCTGCCATCCCTTCCGGCGCGCCACGATGCAGGATGTCAGGCAGCGCCTTTCCCTTCTCGGTGAAGCCGAGTGAGACCGAGTTGAGGCAATGCCGTTCGCCGGTTGGCGGCGGGCCGTCGGGAAAGATATGGCCGAGGTGACTTCCGCAGCGCGCGCAGACCTCCTCGACCCGGGTCATGCCGTAGCTCGTATCGCGCAGGCGCCGGATGTGCCCTTCCTCAAAAGGACGGAAGAAGCTGGGCCAACCCGTTCCGGAGTCGAATTTGGCGCTCGAGCGGAACAGCGGCAAGCCACAGAAGCGGCACGTATAGATGCCGTCCTTCTTGTTGTCGAGAAACACGCCGCAGAAAGCGGCCTCGGTGCCATGTTCCAGCAGGACGCGTCGTTCATCGCCATCGAGGCCGTCAATGATCTCGCGTCGCTGCGCTTCGGTGGCGGGAGTCAGATCGAACTTGTTCATGGCATGTCCCCGAGAAAGTCCCCAGATTAATCGTTACAGGCGATAATTGCCGCAATTGCCACATTGGTGTCCCAGGAGAGGCCTCAAGTGTTCACAAGAGCCATCGTCCGGCCGCCGGGAGCCAATTTTGCCGCAGGCATCACGAATGCGGCCGAGGGTGCGCCCGACTTGGACAAAGCGCTGGCGCAACACCTCGATTACTGCGACGCATTGCGCCGCTGCGGTGTGGCCGTGCACGCAACGCCCCCCGACGACCGGTTTCCGGACGGTACCTTCGTCGAGGACACTGCGGTGATCTGCGGCAACATGGCCGTCATCACCCGCCCGGGAGCTCCCACGCGTCAGGCGGAAATCGAGGGCCTCGCGCCCCTGCTGGAGAGCTTTGCTCTGTCAGTGCATGCAATCACCGCCCCCGGCACGCTCGACGGCGGCGATATCTGCCAGGTCGAGGAGCATTTCCTGATTGGCTTGTCGCGCCGAACGAATGTCGACGGCGGCAGTCAGCTCGCAAGCATCCTCGGACGCCATGGATACAGCTCCTCCGTCATCGATATCCGCGACAGCAGGGCCTTGTTGCACCTGAAGTCCGGACTTGCCTACGCGGGGGATCGGCGGCTCGTGGCCATGGCCGGGCTGAGCCTTCCCGCGCAGCTGCGCGGCTACGAGGTGCTGGAGGCCGCCCCCGATGAGATCTATGCGGCGAACTGCGTGCGCATCAATGACCACCTGTTGATTGCAGCCGGATACCCGCGACTGCGGGCGAGGCTCGATCGCCTGGGCTACGCGACCATTGCCCTCGAGATGTCCGAATTCCGCAAGATGGATGGCGGCCTGAGCTGCCTGTCGCTGCGATTGTGAGGCTCAGGCAAGCAAGCTCATGACCAACCGGTTCACGGCATAGCCCCCGACGATCAGGAAACAGAACAGCGTACCGGCCAGTAACAGAGGTCTCACCCCGGCCTCGCGGAAAGCCTTGGCATGGGTGCGCAGGCCCAAGGCGGCCATCGCCGTGGCGAGCAACAGTGTGTCTGCGTTGACGAGCTTCTCGACGATTTCCGGTGGCAGCAGGCCCAGCGAATTGATCGCACAGACCCCCACGAACGCAATCGCGAACCACGGTATCGTCAGGCGTGAGTGCGCACCGGTACTGCCTGCCCTCTGATGCGACTCGCCCTGTCCCTGGGTGTGCGACAGCAACAGCAGGAATGGAGCCAGGAGCATCACGCGCAACATCTTTTCGATCACCGCGGCGGCGGCGGCCGAATCGCTCACTGCCTTGCCCGCGGCGACCACCTGCGCCACCTCGTGGATCGTCGAGCCGGCATAGATGCCGTAATTCTGCGGCGACAGCCCCAGATGCGGATACAACACCGGATACAGAAACATCCCCAGCGTTCCGAAAACGACGACGGTGGCGACGGCGACAGACACCCGGTGCGGCTGCGCGCGGACCACCGGCTCCGCGGCCAGCACCGCGGCTGCGCCGCAGATCGCACTGCCCACGCCGATGAGCAACGAGGTGTCGCGATCCAGCTTGAACACACGCGTACCGAGCTGGAGCGAAAGCGTGAAGACCAGGGTGATCATCAGGACATCGATGGCGAGGCCCGCCCAACCGATCTGCGCGAGTTGACCGAAGCTGAGGCGAAATCCGTAGAGAACGACCCCGGTGCGCAGCAGCGTGTTCTTCGAGAAATCCACGCCGGCCGCGGCCACGGACGCAATGGCCGGGAAAAATGTGTTGCCGGCGAGAATGCCCAGGACGATGGAGAGTGTAAGCGCGCTGAGTCCCAGCCCGCGCGCCCAGGGTAGCCCCGCCGCGACCGTGCCAGCGCCGGCCACGGCGCCCGCGAGCAGGAGGCCCGGCCAACGGGCCCGGCAGGCGCCCAGGACTGTCCGGACGGCGGGAAGCGGGGCGATTTGTGAGCCGCTGCTCATGGAATTCCTGCACGGGAGGCCTGAAGTGCGTGCAAGAGGTTATCGGCCGGCTTCGGCATGAGTACAATACATAAATCTCACACTTCCATGAGATTGTGTTATGCAGATCAACCTGCATTTACTGCGGATCTTTTTCACGGTGGCGGGCCATAGGAGTTTCTCCGGAGCGGCTCGCACATTGCGTGTCAGCCAGCCGGCGGTGTCCAAAGGCGTGCGCGAGTTGGAGCGTCAGCTCGATCTGCCGCTGTTGGAGCGCACTGCCTCGGGCGCGCGCGGTGTACATCTCACCGTGAATGGCACTGCGTTATTCGAGCATGCGCGCGGCATATTTGCGCTCGAACGGGCAGCCAGTGAGGACATCCGGGCGCGCGTCGGGCTGCAGCGCGGACGGCTAGCTATCGGGGCGAGCACAACTGTCGCCGCCTACTGGCTGCCCGCCTACGCAGCCGCATTTGCGCGGCTATTCCCCGCCATAGACCTGAAGATCGGTGTCGGCAATACCCAGACGGTGTGCGACGCATTGATCGGGTGCGAGTTCGACATCGCGCTGGTCGAGGGCACCATCCACGACGCCCGAATCCTGGCCACGCACTGGCGCGATGACGAGCTGCGGGTCATCGCCTCTCCGGACTCGGCCGTCGCGCGCCGCCGCCGGCCTTCGCTCGCCGAGCTCAATGACAATGTCTGGTTATTGCGCGAGCGTGGCTCAGGCACCCGCGAGGTGACCGAGAGACTGATGCGTACCCACGGAATCTCCCCCAGGCGAACGATCGAGATTGGCAGCAACGAGGGGATTGCGCGCGGTGTTGCCTCTGGACTCGGAGTCGCGATGCTGCCGACATGCGTGCTGGGTGAGCTGATCGTTCTGCAGCAGGTGAGGCCCCTCAGCTTTCCCGACGAGGTCGCGCTCGTGCGGCCGCTGCTGCTGTTGCAGTTGAAGGAGAGGCCGCCCTCGCCTCTCATCCGCGCGTTGCGTGAGGTGCTCGAGAGCCCGCCGGCCGGATGCGATGAAGCTGTTGCGCGGGTGCGCCGATGATAGTATCCGCCGCTTCGACTCAGGTGGCTCGAAGCTTTCCTTCAAGGGGTCAAGAGGCATGGCCGAGGCAGAGCATCTCGATGCGGGCAGGCGTGAGTTCGTGCAGGGTGCCGCCGCAACGGGTCTAGCCCTTGCCGCAACCGCTCCGGGTATCGCGCTGGCGGCCGCGGGACACCGCGACGCGGACAAGGCTGCCGTGCTCGCACGGATCCCCGCCATGCATGCCGGCAATGTCAGGCGTCTGCAGGAATGGATCGCGCTCCCCTCGATTGCCGCCGAGAATCGCAACTATCCCCAGGGCCCTGAATATATGGCCCGGCTCGCCAGTGAAGCTGGCTTCACCGACGTCCGGAGCATCCCGAGCTCCGGCAAGCCCGGCGTCTTCGGCAGACTCGACGCGGGGGCTCGCACCACCCTGGGCATCTACTTCATGTACGACGTGAAGCAGTTCGTGCCGGCCGAATGGAGCTCGCCGCCGCTCGAAGGGCGGCTGGTGCAGAAGCCAGGGCTGGGCACCGTGTGCATGGGCCGCGGAGCCGTCAATCAGAAAGGGCCCCAGAATTCCTTCCTGAGCGCGCTGCTCGCCTTCAAAGCCGCCGGAAAGAAACTCCCCGTGAACCTGGTTCTGATCTGCGAGGGCGAAGAAGAGATCGCCTCGCCGCATTTCCGCGAGATCGTCACCCAGCCACAGGTCATGGCCGAATTGAAGAAGTGTGCCGGCATTTTCATGCCCGAGGCGGGGCAGGATCGCGATGGCGGGGTGCAGGTCTCCGTGGGGGCCAAGGGTGTCGTGGAGCTGGAGTTGGTCTCGAGCGGCGAGAGCTGGGGACGCGGGCCCGTGCACGATGTGCATTCGAGCCTGGAGGCCCAGGTCGATTCCCCCAGCTGGCATCTCGTGCAGGCCTTGAACACCCTCATCGAGTCCGACGGTCACACGCCGGCGGTGGAAGGGTTCTTCGAGAAGGCCAGGCCCCTGACGGCCGACCAGGAGAGGATGATTCGCGAGCACGCCGCCAAGACCGCCGAGAGCACCGTCAAGCAGGTGCTCGGCGTGCAGCGCTGGGTACACGATGCCAGCTGGGTCGACTCGCTGCTGCTGCTCGAGTCCAAGCCCACGATCAACATCGAGGGGCTGGTCGGCGGCTACACCGGACCGGGCGGCAAGACCATCCTGCCTCACCGGGCGGTAGCCAAGATCGACATGCGGCTGGTGCCCGACATGACCGCAGCGGATACCCTGGCCAAGCTGAAGGCTCATCTGGCCAAGCATGGCTTCGGTGACATCGAAGTGAACATGAGTGGCGGCTACGATCCGACGCAGACCGACCCGAACAGCCGGCTCATCCAGACGGAGGTGGCGACCTACCGCAAGCTCGGCTTCGATCCGCAACTTTGGCCGCGCTCGGCGGGCTCCTGGCCGGGCTACGTCTTTACCGATGCGCCCCTGCATTTGCCCGCGGGCCACTTTGGCCTGGGCCACGGTACTGGCGCGCATGCCCCGGATGAGTATTACCTGATCGAATCGACCCACGCCAAGGTCCGGGGGCTGGACGGGGCCATCGCCTCGTTCGTCGAGTATCTGTACGCATTGGCTTAGACAGCGGAGTCTCGCGCCCCGCGGGGGGCTGCTCTATTGATGCCCCGTGCCCTGCCCTCATCAAGGTGCGATGGATCAGGGTCTGCTCTTTCCGGCCTCCGATAGGGTGTTCGCCGCCGGCTTCAGTTACGAGCCTGCCTTTCTCTCGCAGCAGGAGGAAGCGGCTCTGCTCGCTCGGATCAGCCGCGTGCCATTCGCGCAAGCGCAGTACAAACAGTATCTCGCCCAGCGGCGCATCGTGAGTTACGGCGGGCGATATGACTTCTCGGCGCGCCGGCTCGCAGCCGCAGAGCCCATCGCGCCCTTTCTGTTGCCCCTGCGCGAGCGCGCCGCCGCCTGGATGGGCTGTGCTGCGGAGAGTCTCACTCACGCCCTCATCGGCGAATATGCCCCTGGCGTGCAGCTCGGCTGGCATCGTGACGTGCCCGACTTCGAGCTCGTCGTGGGAATCTCGCTCCTGGGGGCGTGCCGGATCCGCTTCCGGCCCTACCCGCCGCGCCCGCGCGCGAAGTCCGTCGGGCTGGAGCTCGCAGCGCGCTCGATCTATGGTCTGCGCTCGGATGCGCGCTGGCATTGGCAGCACGGCGTGCCGCCGGTCCCGGCGCTGCGCTATTCCATCACTTTCCGCTCCTTGCGCGCTTGAACGCCGGGCTGGCCGATCCCGCCCCTACCGATAGGTGTTGTTGGAGGTGTGATCTCCGCCTAGCCAGCGCCTCAGATCTGCATGAGCGCTCTGCCGGCGCGTGCGGCCGATGTCCTGCACCTGCGGATGATCCTTCGTGAATTCCACGATCATGCCGTTGGGATCGGTCACGTAGACCGAGCGGCAGTACCCATGCTCGAGCACGAACGTGCGCGGCTCCTGGTAGCCGGCCTCGGCGAGCCGGCGCTCGATGCCCTGCTGCGCCTCCTCATCCACCTTGAGCGCGATGTGATGGAACGGCGTGTCCGGCATTTTCGGTCCGAACAGCGCCTCGTCCTCCGGCTTCGCGAACTTGAAGAAGGCGAGCGCGCCGCCGTCGCCCAGCTCGAAGAACAGGTGACAGTAGACGCGCTCGGCACCGAAGAGCTCGTCCTTTTCGCACCAGGTCGCCGCGAGCGGCAACCCGATGATCTCCTCGTAGAACTTGCGGGTCGCCTCCAGGTCCCGCGTGACGTACGCGGTGTGATGCAGGCGGGACGGCAGCGTGGGTTTGCTGGCCATGAAATACCCTCCAGGTCAGAAGCGATAGTTGAATTCGACACCATAGCGGCGCGGCGGGGCGCGCCACAGGAATCCTCCCGGGGAGAATTCCGCATTGTATATCTTGTTCGTGAGGTTCTTGGACCAGGCATCCACCGACCACTTGCCGCCCTGCAGCCCGACCCGCAGATCCACCAGTGACACCGGATCGCGCGAGGTGCTGTTCTGGGGATCCCACCACGTTCGGCCGATGTTCTGAAAGTCGATGCGCACGGTGCCGTTGAGGTTGTCCGCCAGCGGCTGCCGGTACTGCGCCCCCGTATTGAAGGTCGTGCGCGAGACCAGTGGTGCCTGATTGCCGATGACACGCGGATCTTCCATGGCGGTGATCCGGCTGTCGGTGTAGCCGAAGTTCGCATACAGGTCGATCCGGTCGGTCGGGCGCGCGCTGAGCTCGATCTCCCCGCCCTTGTACGTCGCGTTGAGGTTGCCGAGGTTCTGCGTGGAGTTCGCAGCCAGGAACACGAAGAAATATCCGTTCGTGGACTTGGTGTGATAGAGGCTCAGGGCCGCGTTGAGGCGGTGATCGAGAAACTCCTCCTTCATGCCCACCTCGAAGGTGTCGGCCACTTCGGCGTTGAACAGGTCGTTCACCCCGAGGATGCCATTGGCATGCGCCACTGCGCCGACGCCCGTCTGATTGAAGCCGCCACTGCGGAAGCCCCGGCTCCAGCCCCCGTACAGGGTCAGATCAGCCGTGGGCTTGTAGCGCAGGGTCCCCTTCGGTTGCACCTCATCGAAGGTGTGCTTGCGCACCTCCCCCGTGAAGGCGGTCGGATCGAGCAGCATGTTGAGAAAGAACGGCGGCGTGTCGGTGGTATTCCTGCGCGTGTCCTCGTCGTATCGGACCGCTGCGTCCAGCTCCCACTGGCTGTTGAAATCGTAGGTCCCGTCCGCGAATAGCGCCCATGCGTTGTTATTCTGCGAGTCGGCGAGAAAGGTGGCGCTCGGATTGGAGCCGGTCAGGCGCGGCTGTTGATACACGGGCAACACGCCCGCGCCCGTGTCGACCATGTTGCCGGTCGAGATGAAACGCTCAGTGTGCACGTAGTAGGCACCGGCGATCCAGGCGAAGCCGTTCACGCTGGGCGCGGTGAACCGCAGCTCCTGGCTCCAGGACTGGGTGTCGATGAACTGGCTTTGATTCAGGTCCACTCCGAAGCCAAGCGGCGGCGGCTGCGCGAAAATGGCGGTGGCGATCGGCCGGAAGTCGAACGCATCGCCGGTGTCGATCTCCCGCGTCCGATTCCAGTTGGTGATGCCGGTCACGGTGCCGAGCCCGGTGCTGTAGTCGAGCTTGAGGGCGCTGTCCCAGATGTCACGATTGTCCTCGCCGGGGTTGTTCACCTGGATGGGCGAGGTGATGTTGTTGGCATCCGGCGGCGTGGTGAACGTGGTGACCGGATCCGCCTCGTTGCTGCGCGGAATCACGAAGTAGAACGCCCGGGTCTCGAGCCTGTCGAGGTAGACGCGGAAATCCGCGGTGAAATCATCGGCAGGCTTCCACAGCAGACGCATCCGTCCCGAATAGTCGCGGTCCGGGTCGGCCTTCTGATGAAGGTAGAGGTTCTCCAGATAGCCGTCGGTGTTGTAGAAGTTGAGCGAGGCCCGGTACTTGAGCGTGCCGGCTTCATCGATCGGGCCGCTGACCGCGACCTGGGCGCGCTCGGATGTGCCGTTACCCACGCCGAGGCGAGCGCTACCCTCGAATTCGTTCGAGGGGTCCTTGGTGCGGATGATGATCGCACCGCCGATGGCGTTGCGTCCGTAGAGTGCGCCCTGCGGGCCCTTCAGCACCTCGATCTGCTGGATGTCGAACAGCTCCTGGTCGAACTCGTAGGGATTGGTCTCGAGCACCCCATCCACCAGCACGGCGACCGATGCCTCACTGTTGCGCGCCTGTGAGATGCCGCGCACCGTGATGAAGGAGTTGCCGGCATTCTGCGTCTCGACCAGCGTGACGTTGGGAATCATCGCGACGTAGTCGCGCGTGCTCTCGATACCCGCCTGCTGGATCTGCTGGGCGGTCAGGACGCTCATGGTGATCGGCACGTCGCGGAACGACTCGTCGCGTTTGCGAGCCGTGACGACCACCTCTTCCAGATCCTGGGTCTGGCCCCAGATCGGCAATGCGACGAGCTCCGCGAGCAACGCGGCCCCGAGCATTGCAGCCCATCTCCCCGGTGATGTGTGCACGTGGATCTCCGTTGTAGGTGTTGTCAGTGTTGGAGGCTCATTTCCTGCCCGATTCGCTCATGACCCGCCCGCGGCGGCCAGTTGAGCGCGCACGATCTGGGCGCCCGCCACCATCGCCTGCAGTTTGGCGAAGGCAGTCGCGCGCGGCAGATACTTCATGCCGCAGTCCGGTGCGACGATGAGATTGGCGGCCGGCACATGCGGCAGAGCCCGCCGGATGCGCCCGGCGACCTGCTCCGGTGACTCGACATGCGGGCTGGCCAGGTCCAGCACGCCGAGGATGATCTTCTTGGCGGCGAGATTCCTCAGGACCGAACAGTCCAGATTCGACTGGGCGGTCTCGACCGACACCTGCGCACAGCTGCACTCGGCCAACTCGCCGAGAAACGAATACCCGGACGGGCGCGAGTGGATGATGGCCGCGTAGCCGAAGCAGATGTGCACGGCCGTGGGCGCCGAGATTCCCGCCAGGGCACGGTTCAAGGCGCGCAGTCCGAACGCGCGGGCCTCCTCGGGCCGCGCCTGCATGTAAGGCTCGTCGATCTGCACGACGTCCGCGCCAGCCGTGAACAAGTCGCGGATTTCCTCGTTCACCGCCGCGGCGTAGTCGAGCGCAGCCAACTCCCGGCTGCCGCCGTAATGATCGATCTGCGCCTGCTGCGCCATCGTGAAAGGTCCCGGCACGGTGACCTTCACACGCCGCCGCGTGTGACGCAGCAGGAATTGCAGGTCCGCCACTCCAACGGCGTGCTTGCGGCGAATGGGTCCGGTGACCCGCGGCACCGGGTTCGGGTGGCCGCTGCGATCGAGCGCGGTGCCCGGATTGTCGAGGTCCACACCCTCCAGCGCGGTCGCGAATCGGTTGGAATAACTCTCGCGGCGAATCTCGCCGTCCGTCACGATGTCGATGCCGGCGTCCTCCTGTGCCTTGATGGCAACGATCGTGGCGTCGTTCTGCGCCTCATCCAGCAAAGACTCGCTGACTCGCCAGAGCTCGCGCGCGCGCACCCGCGGCGGAAAGCGGCCCGCCAGGCGCTGACGATCGATCAGCCACTCGGGCTGCGGATAACTGCCTACAAGAGTCGTCGGAAGCAGCATGTCCCCTCCCGGCCCGGCCGCCTCAGTGGCCCGCGCTTTCGGTGCCGGTTTGCGCATCCGGCCAGCTCGCTCCGCCAGCCAGACTGCTGCGAATCGCGGCGCCATGCTCATCGAGCGCCGGCGCCGCGCGCACGGCCTCCGATCGGCGGCCGCCGAACTGCACCGGCGGGCGCACCGCATGGGTCCCGGAGCGGGCGGCGAGGACCGGAACGATCAGGCCAAGATGAGCGACCTGCGGGTCCTCGATGACCTCGCCGATGCCGTTGATGGGCGCGTAAGGCACATCGTTGCGGCCCAGATGCTCGATCCAGTGCGCGAGGCTGCGACGCCCGAATTGTCTGTCCAGCTCCTGCCCGAGCGACTCGTAGTTCGCTATCCGCGCCTGCCGGGTGCAGAAGCGTGGGTCCCGGGCCAGCTCGGCGCTGTCGAGCGCTGCCACGAGCCCCTCCCAGAATTTCTCCAGCGATGAGAGGTGAATCGCGATGAGGCGGCCGTCGAGCGTTCTCAGGATGTAGGCCTGCGCCAGGCGCGGACGATCGCTCGAGGTCGGAGCGCGACCGAGCGCGAAGTAGGCGGCGAACGGCTCCACGGCGAAGTGTGCCATGGCCTCCAGCATCGACACCTCGACGAGGCTGCCCTGACCGGTACGGCCGCGCTGCACCAGCGCGCCCAGCGCCCCATAGGCGGCATAAATCCCGGTGATGGCATCGGCGAGGGCGGGACCGAGAAACCTCGGGCGCTCGGCATCGACCACCACGCTCAGAAAGCCGCTGAGCGCCTGGGCAACCGAGTCATAACTGGGGCGATCGACGTACGGTCCGCTCGATCCGAAGCCGCTGATCGAGCAGTACACCAGGCGCGGATTGAGCTCACGCAGCCGCGGCTCACCGGCGCCCAGACGCTCGGCGGTGCCGGGCCGGAAGTTCTGGATGAATACGTCGGCTTCGCGGATCAGGCCATCGAACAGCGCGCGCTCGGCAGGCTGCTTCAGATCGAGCGCAATGCTGCGCTTGTTGCGGTTGTAGGCCTGGAAATGCGGCGAGTAGCGCTCGCCCTGATAATTGCGGTACGGGTCCCCTTCTGGGCTCTCGATCTTCACGACATCGGCCCCGAGGTCGGCCAGCATCATCCCGGCGCACGGACCGGTAATGAAGGTCCCCTGCTCGATCACCCGTATGCCGCTCAGAACCGCTGACATCAGTTTGCTCTCAGCTCCTCAGGAGTCGCTCGGCTCGAAGCCATCCGGACGATGGCCGTCGTAGTCGACCGCGGCCGCGGCCGCATGCGACATCAGGAAGCCGATCGGCCGCAGCTGCTCCTCCAGCAGGTGCGCGACCAGCCCCGCGGTACGCGCCAGAAGGGGTATGCCCTTCAGAGCGAGCAGCGGGAATCCCGCATCCAGCAGCACGGCCGGGATCGCACCCGAGACGTTCAGCGGCAGGTGCTTGCCAATGATCTGCGGCAGTGCCTGTTCCACCTGCGTCGCGAGCGCACAGCAGGTCCCCGCAGAGCCGCACTCGGCGGCGATCTGCAACAGTCTCTGCGCGCGCGGATCCGCGCCGCTGTGCAACGGGTGCCCGTATCCTGGAATGGCTCGGCGCTGGGCCCGATACTCCCGGACGACAGCGGCGATGGCCTCCTGCTCTGGGACACCGGACTGCAGCGGCTCGCGCACTTCGTTGAGAAACCGACCCGCCGCCTCCGAGGAGCCCAGGACCACCGAGCCACAGCCGAGGATTCCGGCCGCCACGGCGCCCTGCAGCGCCTCGGGCGCCGCGGCGAGCGTCATCCGGCTCACCTGCACGCTGGGGACGAGCCCATGCTCGGCGATCGCCACCAGCGTCGAGTCGAGGATTCGCCGCTGCGCTGCCGAGGGCAACGAGCCGGTCACCAACAACCAGAAATGCTCCGTGAAGCTGACGTGACCCATGAGCTGCTGCGCGAGATCAAGCCCGCGCACCAGAATCGTTTCGGCATTCGAGGCCGAGATCGCCGAGCTGCGTTGCCCCTGCGAGCCGATCTTCACGTGCCGGAACCCCTCCAGATAATATTTCGCATAGCGAATGTTACTTCGCTTCACGAATATCCTGGACCGACACTCATCCGCCGTCAAGCGGCGGCGGCCAATCGGGCCTTGCTGCCTTTTCGCATATCGAAATAGACTCGAGCCCCATGGCAAGACAACGCAGTGCGCCGCCCCGGCGCGAAGTGATGGGGGGACTCGCCAAGGGGCTGGCGGTCGTGCGCGCCTTCACGCGCGAGCATCCCGCGCTGAGTCTGAGCGAGATCGCACGCCGCGCATCGATGCCCGCGGCCACGGCGCGCCGTTGCCTGCTGACGCTCGAGGAGCTCGGGTATGTCACACGCAGCGGGCGCGAGTTCGTGCTGCGACCCAAGGTCCTGGAGCTCGGCGCCGCGTATCTGGAGTCCATGAACATCGAGTCCCTCACCCAGACTCACCTCGAGGCATTGGCACGCAACACCGCCGATTCCGCTGCACTGTGCGTACTGGACGGAAGCGAGATCGTGTATGTCGCGCGCGCCTCGGTTCGGACCCTGCTGCGTCTCGAGGCGCACGTCGGCAGCCGCTTTCCAGCGCACGCGACTTCCACCGGACGCACGCTGCTCGCAGGTCTCAGCCCCGAGCGGCTGCAGCGCTATTTCGAGACCGCGAAACTCGAAGCGCTGACCGATCGCACCGTCACGAGCCCCGCCAAGCTGCGGCAGCTCATCGAGGAGTGCCGCCGCAGCGGCTATGCGGCCGTCGAAGACGAGCTTGCCTACGGCGTGGTCGCCCTGGCCGTGCCGCTCTTCGATCAACATGGCCGGGTAGTCGCCGCCGTGAACAGCTCGAGCCACTCCCGCAAGATCAGCAAGACGAAACTCGTGCGTGAACGGCTCGGCATGCTGCAGCAGGTCAGCCGCAGCATCTCGGCGGACCTGGCGAACGTGCCTGGATTGTCACTGAGCGCGCAGGTCTGAGGCGCCCTGGAGGAGAGCCTTGACGGTGGCCGGCCTTGGCTCGTACGCTGATAGCGAAATATTTTTCGCTATCCGAATACCCGATGAGCCTGATGACCCGCCCTGCCGGCGAAGCCACCGCAGCGCAAGCGGATCTGTATCTCGAGCACGAGGGGATACGCTTGCGCTACCGCGATGAGGGGCACGGCCCAGCCGTGCTACTCGTTCACGGCTGGACGCTCGATCTGGAAATGTGGGAGCCGCAGGTGGCCGCGCTGCGAAGCGAGTACCGTTTGATCCGCTGGGACCGGCGCGGCTTTGGGCTTTCCGCCGGCGCTGCGGACCTCGACGACGACGTGGCGGACGCGGCAGCGCTGTGCCGGCATTTACGCGTCAGTCCCATCGCCTGTGTCGGGATGTCCCAGGGCGCCCGGGTCGCATTGCAACTCGCGCGGCGCGAGCCGGAGCTCGTATCGGTCCTCATCCTCGATGGGCCCGCCGACGAGAGCCTGGGATGCAGTCAGCCGGTGAGCGACGTGCCGCTCGTCGAATTCCGTTCAATCATGCGGCTGCGGGGCGTGGAGGCCTTTCGCCACGAGTGGCGAGGCCACCCGCTGGCAACTCTCAGGACACAGGACGAGGGCGCGCGGAGCCTGCTCGATAGAATGATCGCACGCTACGGAGGCGCCGATCTCGCCGATCCACCCTCCGAGCCGCGTAACGGCCCGAACGGCGGACCTCGCGGTACGGTGCGGCAACCGCTGCTGGTGATCAACGGAGAGTTTGACCTCGAGAGCCGCCGCGAATCTGGGCGCGCGCTGGCCCGCTCACTCGGCGGCCAACAGATTCTCATCCGCAGCGCGGGTCATCTCTCCAACCTGGACAGTCCGAGGATCTACAGCGAAGTGCTGCGTGGCTTTCTGCGGCCGCGGCTGCCTGCGGGCGGCTGGCGACCGTACACGATCAGCCGGGAGCGGTGCCAGTGAGCAACATTCTCGTCCTCTATTACAGCAGCTACGGGCATATCGAGCAGATGGCGGGAGCGCAGGCCGAGGGTGTTGCCAAGGTCGCCGGAACACGCGTGATCGTCAAACGTGTGCCTGAGCTGACTCCCGCCGACGTGGCCGCCGCCTGCGGTTTCCGCCTCGACCAGCCGGCGCCGCTGGCACTCCCCGAGGAGCTCGACCAATACGACGGAATCATCTTCGGTACACCCACGCGCTTCGGCAATATGGCCGCGCAGATGCGCAATTTCCTCGACCAGACCGGACCGCTGTGGATGCGCGGGGCGTTGGTTGGAAAAGTAGGCAGCGTGTTCTGCAGCACCGCCAGCCAGCACGGCGGCCAGGAAACGACGATCACTTCGTTCCATACCACGCTCTTGCATCACGGCATGATCATCGTCGGCCTGCCCTACACTTTCAAGGATCTCGCCACCATGCGTGAAATCACGGGCGGTACCCCGTATGGAGCAAGCTGCGTGACAGGCGCCGGACCCGAGCATCGAATGCCGACGGCGCTCGAACTCGAGATGTGCCGCTATCAGGGTGAGCATGTCGCCCGCATCACGAGCCGTCTGGCAACGAACCGCTGAGATCCGCCGCGATTCACTCGAGGTTGTGATAGCTGAACAGCGCGTTGTAGAGCATCCGGAACTCGCCGAGATTCTGCCAGCGGTAAACGGGGTTGGTCGCAAATAGCACCACCTGACCCTTGCCCACGGGCATCTCGATGACCGCAGGGCGGTTCTCGACTTCATCGGCGCCCCGCATCACCCCGCTCAGCACGTTCTTCTCGCCGCCGGGAAATTCCATCAGCACCCGGTCCTTGTCGCGGACCTTCACCTGGAACAGCGCGTTGGTGGCCCAGCGCACGCTCATGTCCGAGCCGTCGTAGCCGTAGAAGATCGGGTTTTTTGGCTTGAGGATCCTGGCCTGCACGATCGGGCCGGGCGCATAGAATTTCTGCGTCGGGTGTGAGACTTCGATCGTGGGAGTGATGTCGAATTCCGGCGGAACCGTGCTCGCCTCGCCGAGCGTGATCAGCGTGCCGCCCGCTTCGACGAACTTGCGCAGCTCGAGCAGGCCTTCAAGCCCCATGCCGCCGCGGATGTCGTCGGAGGACCCATAGGCACCGAGGTACTTGTACCGGGCGGTGCGGGTGTACGGCAATGGCTTGCCATGAACCTCCAGATCGTAGACGAGGCCACGCGCCGAACGACCCTGGCTGGGAATGACGATGATGTCGTAAGCCGAATGCAGGTTGCCCTTGCGCAGGCGCTCCTTGAAGATGAGTTCATAAGGAGTCTCGAACTGGTCAAAGGTATAGCGCACCCATCCCACGTTCTGCGTGCTACCCCAGGTGCTGTAGAGGGCGATACGCGGTAGTGCGGCCGGATGGGCCGGCACATCGGGCTTGCTATCGAGCGCGAGGGCGTGCAGTCCAAGTGACTCGACCGCGGGTTTGAGCTTCTCGTACGCCTTGCCCTCGAAGAGGAACGATCCGGCCGGTACCGTGCGACCGCCGGACTGGAAACTTTGCTCGGCGATCCGGATCGGCAGGCCCTTCAGCCGGTAGCGCAGGATGGCGAGATTCACCGATCCGTAGTCCAGCACCGCGTAGGCAGCGGCCTGCGCCGCGCCGATGTCGCCTTGGACCTCGAGTTGCCCGACGGATTCGACCGGGACATCCAGCACTTTCAGATCCGCGCTCTCGATGACCTTGGTGTGCGCCATCAGTCCCATGGTCCAGGCCGTGTCGTCATAGCTCTTCAGGTCGCCTTGCGGATACTGCTGCTTCTCGAGGAGCATTTTGGCCAGCCGTCCATAGGGCTGGTTGCGCTTCACGAGCAGTGAGCCGGCCGGAAAGGTTGCCTCCTTCAGGTGAATCTCCTGCGTGGCGCGCCCGACTTCTATGCCCTGCATGCGCAGCAGGTTCACAACGAACTGCGCACGCGTCATGTCCTGTTGATCGGAGGGCAGGATGTAGCCGTAGGGCGCCTCCTTGCGGCCCGACTCGATCGAATTGGCGCTCTTGCGGTAGAAATTCTGCAGCACGACCTGGGGAAAGTCGGAAGCGAGCTGCAGCGCCGTCAGCGCCGCGGTCTCCATGTAGTTGGTGTTATTGCGCATCGACCACTTTACTTCCTTGTAGGGGGGCAGCGGCCGGTACCACTCCCGCTTGGTCTGGTCCGGCCGGTTCGGCTCCTTGGGCTCGCCCGGCACGGGCGCCACATGTCGCAGCATCGTGGTCGCGCCGCCGTTGCCGAAGGTCTCGTAGAAACGCAGCATGCCGTTGTGATTCGAGGACATGAACCCAACATAGCCGGGCGACCAGGCATCGACGAAGCCGTGGGTCCACACGCCCGGCATGCCGTACTTGGTCAACTGCGACATCTCGAAGTTGGAGAACCAGGGCAGCTCGCCATACAGGATCGGATCGAGGTTGGGATTCTGCGGCGCCTGGCCGCTGTACGAATACAGGAACGGGACCGATTCGTGCAGGTCGTGCATGATGGGCGGATGCCACTGCAGGTAGTACGCCAGCAGCTGGCGCGCGCTCGCGCCGGAATAGTTGATGTCGCGGTTGTCGTCGTGAAAGATGTACTTGCCCCAGTAAGGGGCGCCCGGTACGGGATTGAGGTCGTCGGTGTCATCGATCTTGTTGTGGTAGTACCAGTCGGTGTACCGGTCCCGCCCGTCCGGGTCGGTGGCCGGTGTGATCGCCACCACCAGGTTGTCGCGGATCCTGTCCAGCAGAGGCGATTCCTCCACGACGATGCGGTAAGCGAGCTCCATCAGCATCTCGGCCGGCCCGGTCTCGGCGCTGTGCAGGCCACCCATGAAGTGATAAATCGGCTTCGTATGGGCGATCAGCTCGGTAGCCTGCTCAGCGGTGATTACACGCGGATCGGCCAGTTGAGCCAGGTTGCGGCGGTTGGCCTCCAGGTTGCGGATGTTGTCCTCCGAGGAGAGCAGCACGACGACATTGTCGCGTCCCTCCTCCGTCCTGCCGATTTCGAGGATCCGCACACGCGGGGATTTTGCCGCCAGTGCGCGGTAGTACTTCAGCAGGCCCTCGTAGTAGTCGAGCTTGTTCGGCTCGCCGACGTCGTGCCCGAGCACCTGCTTCGGCGACGGCACACTGTCCGACAGCGGCAGGTGATCGACGAGCGGACTGGAGAACTCCGGCTGGGTGGTCCACTCCTTCACGTGCCGGGCGAATTCCTCATCCATCGGCTGCGCGGCGGCCGTGATCGCCGGCAGCACGGCCGCGGCGAGGGCACTCAGCACAAACCGCATTCCAACTTTCGACATCGAGACCCCTCCCGGAAATCCTCGCAGCGCTCGGCCGGATTATTGCCGAAATGACGAACTGACGTCGCCTGCGCCTGCGCGCCTCGCCAGGACCAATCTTCACTTACCTTTAGAAACATGGATGTGCCGAGCAGCCGCCATGCTATCGAGGCGCAGCACGGTGCGCTGGCAGCCCAGCGACGACGGCCGATGACCAGCGCGCGCCGTGCTTCGCCAAGCGCGTATAGTTCGCTGCCGTCGAGGCGCCCCGAATGGGGCGCCGCATTCAGTGGCCGTATCATTTTCGAGGTGAGCGGTGTTGATACTTCGTAACCTGCAGGGGCTCTTCGCCGTTCTCGCTGCGGCTCTCGCTGCAGCCCTGCTGCTTGCGCCGCCCGCGCTGGGGGCAGCGTCCGTCCAGGCGAGCTCACTGCCGCTGCAGTGGCGGTCCATCGGCCCATTTCGCGGCGGGCGTGTGCTGGCCGTGACCGGCGTCCCGGGGGAGCCCGAGCATTTTTATTTCGGCTCGGTCAATGGCGGAGTCTGGGAAACGCATAACGCAGGCCGCACATGGACACCGATCTTCGATTCGGCTCCGGTCGGCTCGATCGGCAGCATTGCCGTCGCCCCATCGAACCCGCAGGTTCTATATGTGGGCACGGGCGAGGCGGATATGCGCTCGGACATCGCTCAGGGTGAGGGCATGTATCGGTCCACTGATGCCGGCAAGACCTGGCAGTCCGCTGGGCTGCAGGACTCGCAGCAGATCGGGCGCATCCTGGTCGATCCAACCAACTCCGACGTGGTGCTCGTCGCCGCGCTCGGGCATCCCTATGGCCCGAACGAGATGCGCGGAGTTTTTCGATCGACGGATGGTGGGCGGACCTGGAGTCCCACACTCCACAAGGATGCCGACACCGGCGCAATCGATCTGGCGGCAGAGCCTGGCCCGTTGAAAGTGGTGTATGCGGCGCTGTGGCAGACGCGGCGCCCACCCTGGAATGTCTACCCTCCTTCGAGTGGCCCGGGCAGCGGCCTCTATAAGTCCCAGGACGGCGGACAGAGCTGGACGCCGCTTGCCGGACAGGGTCTGCCGGTGGCACCGGGCCGAATCGGCCTGGCGGTGGCGCCTTCCAGGCCACAGACCGTGTATGCCCTGGTGGACGCGCGGGACGGCGGCCTGTACCGATCCGAGGACGCCGGCGCGAGCTGGACCCGCGCCACGGACGACAGCCGGATCTGGAAGCGCGGCTGGTACTTCAGCGGTGTCACCGTGGACCCCACGAATCCCAACATCGTGTATGTTTGCAACACTGCGACCTACCGCTCCGAGGACGGTGGCAAGACTTTCGTGCCGGTCAAGGGTGCCCCCGGCGGCGATGACTATCACGTCCTGTGGATCGATCCGGGCAATGCGCAACGGCGCATTCTGGGAGTGGACCAGGGCGCCCTGATCACGCTCGATGGGGGTGCGACCTGGAGCTCCTGGTACAACCAGCCCACCGGCCAGTTCTATCACGTCGTGACCGACAACCGCTTCCCCTACTGGGTCTACGGCGCCCAGCAGGATTCGGGTGCCGCCGCCATCCCGAGCCGCACGGACAACATCGACGGCATCAACCTCAGGCAGTTTCACGAGGTGGTGGCGGGCGGTGAGAACGACAACATTGCGCCCGATCCGGATGACCCGGACATTGTCTTCGGAGGTCGCGTGGACAAGCTCGACCGCCGCACCGGGCAGACCCACAGCATCACCCCGACGCTCGCCTATCCCGGCCTGTACCGCGGCACCTGGACACTGCCTCTCGTGTTCGGCAAGCCGGGCACGCACACCCTTTACTTCGGCAACCAGCGAATCTTCCGCACCCTCGATGGGGGCAAGCATTGGCAGACGATCAGCCCGGATCTGAGCCGCGAGGATCCGCCAGTTCCCCCCAATCTCGATCAGCCAACCATCGGTGACGTGGATCGCGCCGGTGCGAGACGCGGAGTCGTCTACGCTATCGGCCCCTCGCCGCTCGACGACAAGCTCATCTGGGCCGGCACGGACGACGGCCTCGTCTGGCGCACTCGCGACGCTGGGCAACATTGGGACAACGTCACGCCGCCGGCTCTGAGCGCCTGGTCAAAAGTCGGCGTGGTGGAGGCTTCTCACTTCGACGCGCGCACTGCGTACATCGCAGTTGATCGCCACCGCCTCGACGATTCGCGTCCATACATCTATCGCACCCATGATGACGGGGTCACCTGGACCCTGGTGGCGGACGCAATTGCCGAGACGAGCCGCCTGAACTCGGTCAACGTGGTCCGCGAGGATCCCGTGCAACGCGGCCTGCTCTATTGCGGCACCGAGCGCGGCGTGTATGTCTCGCTGGATGACGGGGCCCATTGGCAGGGGCTGCAACAGAACCTTCCGCGCACCTCCGTGCGCGACCTACAGGTGCACGGCGACGATCTGGTCATTGCCACTCACGGCCGGGGCTTCTGGATCATGGACGATATCGCCCCTCTGCGCTCGCTCGCCGGTGACCCGAGCAGTGCCACGCGATTGCTTCCCCCGGCGATGGCCTACCGCCTGCGTTCCACCGGCTTCATGGGAACCCCGATGCCCAAGGATGAGGCGATGGGGAGCAATCCACCGCTGGGAGCGTACATCGACTACGCGCTGAGCACTGAATCCACGCCGGTCATGCTGACGATTTCGGACGCACGAGGCGCTCTCGTGCGCACCTTCAGCAGCAACGACAAGCCGGCCGGAGCGGATCTCGCTCGGATTGAGATCGCGCCCGAATGGATCATGCCGCCCGAGCCGCTGGCCACCACCGCAGGATTTCACCGCTTCGTCTGGGACCTGCACTATGCCCCCAAGGCCGCGCTCGTCCCGAGCGACCCGTCCGAGCGAGAGCTGGGTGTCTGGGTCCCACCCGGTCAGTATTCGCTCGATCTGCAGGCCGGCGGTCATCAATATCACCAGACACTCAGCGTTGCGCCCGATCCGCGTGTGCATCTTGCCGCCAGCGCTTACGCCGAGCAGTTCACCCTGGCCCACCGCATCGAAGGCGCTCGCGTCCAGATTGCCGCCGCGCTCTCTGAGGCCGAGCACATCCACACTGCGATCGCTACGCATGCCCAGGATACCGATGCGTCCTTGACGGCTGCTATGCGCGCGGCAGACCAGCAGCTGCTCGCGATCAGCGATATCGCTCCGCCCAAGCGCTCACCGGATTCACTGGGCGTTGCGCCGCAGTCTGTCTATGGACTGCGCAACCTCGAGGCGGTCTTCCAGCAGCTCGCGCAGGCCGTGGATGGCGCAGACACGACCCCGACGCCGGATGCGGTGCGTGGCTACAGCGAGCACCGCGTGCTGCTGGACAAGGCTCTCGCAGAGTGGGCTCACTTCAAGGCCGATACGCTCTCCAGCCTCAATCGCCAGCTCAGCTCAGCCGGAGCTGCGCCCCTGAGGCCGTGATCGCCGCGCCGGGTCTTCGCCGTGGTGACAGGGCAGCTGTCACCCGTGGCAACGAGGTGCGGTCGGTGGGAACGAGGGGCTGCACCGACCGTTAACTTCGCAGTCTTGTTCGCTGCGGGCTGCGAACCCGCAAACGCCGATGACCATCGCATGCTCCGATTGTGGAACGCTGCAGGAGCTGCCGCGCTTGCCGCGTGGCGCGGCTGCCGTGTGCCCGGTCTGTGAGCACCGCCTCGAGAGAACCCGCGGGCGCAGCCTGGATGCGACCCTCGCCTGCTCCCTGGGAACCTGGATCCTGCTGTTTCCCGCCAATATGCTGCCGCTCATGAGCGTATCGATGCTCGGCGCGATTCGTGAGAGCCGCGTGGGTTCCGGTGTCGTCTCGCTGTGGCAGACCCAGTGGGTTCTCGTCGCCCTCCTCGTGGCCGCCTTCGTGGTCGTGCTCCCGATTGTGCGTTTCGGGCTGCTCAGCGCCGTACTGGGGTCCCTGCGCATCGGCCGGCGTCCCAGCTGGCTCGGACGTGCCTTCCGCTACGCCATGGCACTGGACTTCTGGGCGATGCCCGACGTCTTCCTCATCGGCTGTGCCGTAGGATACAGCCGTGTCGCCGCCAGTCTGACCGTCAAGCTCGGTTGGGGCGGGATCTGCCTGATCTGCGCGGCTTTCCTCGCCATGCTCTCCCGCGCCAGCCTGGACCGGCGCACGACCTGGCGTGCCATTGCGCCGGATCCACAGGGGGTTGCCCCCGGTCAGGAGGCCATCTCCTGCACGGTTTGCGACCTGGCCTTTCCGATCGAGGCTGAAGGCTCCCCCTGCACACGCTGCGGCGCCTGCCTGCGCAGCCGCAAGGCTGACTCCCAAGTACGAACCGCCGCGCTGCTGATCGCGGGATTCGCCCTGTACATCCCCGCCAACTACTTTCCCATGAGCACGGACGTGCAGCTTGGCGCCACCGTGCCGCACCGGATCATCGACGGCATCGAGGAATTGATCCGGGCAGGGCTTTGGCCGCTGGCCGTTCTCATCTTCTGTACCAGCATCGCGATTCCGCTTCTGAAGCTCACCGGCCTCGGGTGGCTGTGGCTCTCGGTCCGTATGCGCTCGCCTCGCCACCGGCTATGGCGAACCCGGCTCTACCGAGGCATAGACGAGATCGGCCGCTGGTCGAACGTCGACGTCTTCACGATCGCCGTCTTCATACCCGCGCTGCAGTTCGGCAGGCTGGCCAGTGCTCACGCCTCGCTGGGCGCGCCTGCCTTCCTCCTGGTCGTCGTGCTGACCATGTTGGCCTCGCAGGTCTTCGATCCACGAACGATCTGGGACCGGCCAGCGGTGCAGCGCGCATGAGCCAGGGCCCACCTGCTGAGCCGGTAGCGCAACGGACCGTATCGGAGGCCCGGCACAGCCGCTGGCCGGGCTGGATCTGGGCAGTGCCCCTGGCGGCCATCGGCATTGTCATCTGGCTGCTGGTGCGGGCGACGACCAAACGCGGCGTGGACGTGACAGTGATGTTCGATGATGCCACGGGCTTGAGCACGCAAGGCACGAAGGTTCTGTACCGGGGCGTTGACGTCGGCCAGGTGAGCGGCATCGAGCTCTCTGAGGACCGCCGGCACGTGACGGTGACGCTCGACATCGACAAGCGAGTGCAGGCGGATCTGACCAGCGGGACCGGGTTCTATCTGGAGGGAAGCGAGCCCAGCCTTACGGATCTGTCATCGCTCAAAGCAGTGGTCGCGGGCCCCAGTATCATCATGCTGCCGGGGCGCGGGACACCAACACGGCGCTTCGTGGGCATGCCAGGGCCGCCGCCGAAGCCCATCGACGGGCATGTATCCTACACCGTCACCTTCACGGGCGATGTCGGCGATCTCGAGCCGGGGGCGCCGGTGCGGCTGCGTGGCTTCACCGTGGGCGAGGTGGCCCGAAGCGAGCTGAGCATCGATGCGCAAACAGCCGCCATCACTACACCGGTCGTGCTGTGGCTCGATCCCAAGAAATTCCACATCGTTGCTCCGGCGCCCGCGGACGGCAACTGGGTGCCGCAGATGAATGCGACGCTGGCCACGCTCGTGCAGCACAACCTTCGCGCGCGGCTCACCCAGGTTCCACCGTTAATCGGCCCCCGCCAGATCGAGTTGGCCATCGTGCCCGGAGCCACCGAGGCAACACTGCGCACGCGGGGTCCCTATCCGGAGATTCCCACGGCGGCCGACACGGGACTCGGCAATCTTCCGCGCGAGCTCGGCCAGCTTCCCATCCGGCAGATCGGCGACAACATACGAGCCATCACGGAGCGCGTCAGGTCCCTCGTATCTTCGCCAAAGCTCGACGACAGCATCGCACACCTGCAGCGAACGCTGGCCGAGCTGGATAAGACGCTTCAGGACGTGCAGCCCCAGGTCGGCCCGACCCTCGACAGTGTTCATCGTACGATTGATACCTTGCGCCACGCCGCGGGCGAGATCGATGCCACGACCGCCTCGGCCCGCCAGGTCATGGGCGCCAGCGCACTCTCCCCCGACGGCAATCTGCAGGATGCCCTGCGCGAGCTGTCAGGGGCCGCCCGCTCCATTCGCCTGCTGGCCAGCTACCTCGACGAGCATCCCGAAGCGCTTCTGCGAGGTCATACCAGCGAGGCGTCGATTCATCACGATGGGACCGTACGATGAGCCGTGCGCCGCGCATGCTGGCCCTGGGTGCGATAGTGGTGGTCGGGGGGGTAGTCGGGGGGTGCGCCTCCAGCCCACCCACTCAGTTCTACACGCTCGAGCCGGTGCCGCCGCCGCAGCGCATCCCAAGTCGGCCCCGCAGCCCCCTCCGCGTGGCCGCCGTCCACATACCGCCCTTGCTCGACAGGGATCAGATCGTCAGAGAACGTGCTCCGGGTGAGCTGGAGGTCAGTGAGGTCCACCGGTGGGGCGCCCCGCTCAGCGGCATGCTGCGTGACGTGCTCACTCAAGATCTGGCGCTGCGCCTGCCGGCCGGCTCCGTGCTCTTGCCGCAGCAACCGGCGCCTGCGCTGGCCGCCTCGATCACTGTGGACGTGCTGAGTCTGGAGGCTCGAGGCGATCACATCAGTTTCGAGGGCGCCTGGTCACTCGTACCCGCGAACTCAGAGGTGCCGAGCCTGAACCGGACCGTCCATCTGCGTGAGCCGGCCAATGCGCAGGACTATGCGGCCCAGGTGCACGCCATGAGTGTCGCGCTGGGGCACCTCGCCGATGCAATGGCCGGCGCGCTGAGTCAGCCCTGACGGGAGCGGCTCGGCTCCTCGCGCACCAGCGGCGCCCCGCGGTCGGACAAGTCTTACAGCGAAACCCGGCGGGCCGGAATTGCGGCGCGGGGCCGCACGCAATAACCTGCAATCGTCGATTCGATCCCTGTTGAAAGACGAGGCTCTCGAATCCTCAAAGGGCCGCTTCCAACACGGCCCTTTTCCTACACCCGGCAGGCCCGGCCGTATCAGCGGGCGTATCAGCGTTGCAGGCCCTGGCCGATTCGTTCATTCCACTAACCTGGAGATCATTGCTTATGGGCATCAGCGCAGCCACCTCGGATGCGATCCGCGCCAAGACCGTCATCGGGACCAACGTGAAGGATCCGACCGGTAACAAGATCGGCTCGATCGAGGACATCGTTCTCGACAAACGTTCGAACAATATCGTCTTCGCCATTGTCGGCTTCGGCGGCTTCCTCGGCATGGGCGAGAAGTACCACCCGATTCCCTGGTCGTCGTTGAAATTCGACGAGCGGGAGGGTGGGTACATCGTCAGCTACACGAAGGAGCAACTGAAGGCCGCGCCGGCTGACTCCATCGATGCGCTGGTCGCCAACAATGCGATCTCGTATCGGGATCGGACGTACGACTACTACAAGGCGCCTCACTACTGGTAGGCCAACCTCTGCGGTGAAAGGAGATGCGGGGCGCATCGCCGCTGCCGCATCGCCGCTGCCGCATCGCCGCTCGCTGCTGCCGCATCTCCGACTTTCGTCGTTCGCGCCGTTTCGCGTACCATGGCGCTGACTATCGGACCGCCGGGGGAGCAGCCATGCGGATGGATGACCAGGACGAGAGTCAGAACGTCGAGGACGTGCGCGGCTCGGGCGGCTTCCGGCCCATCCACGGGATCGGCCTTGGGACGATCGTCGTGGCCCTGGTGGGCGGCTGGCTCTTCGGTGTCAATCCGCTGCAGATTCTGGGGCTGTTGAGCGGCGGAGGCGGCTTTCAGAATGGACCGGCTGCTGCGGCGCAGGCGCCCCCGACCGACGACGCGCAGGCGAAATTCGTCTCACAAGTGCTCAGAAGCACCGAGACGGTGTGGACCGCAGCCTTCCAGGAGCGCGGCCTCACTTACCAGCATCCCCACCTGCGATTGTTCAGGGATAGCTATCCGACTGCCTGCGGTGAGGGCGAGGCCGCAGCCGGCCCCTTCTATTGTCCCAACGATCGAATCGTGTACCTGGATCTGACGTTTTTCGATCTGATGACCCGACAGCTCGGAGCGCCCGGCCAGTTCGCGCACGCGTACGTGATCGGACACGAAGTCGGACACCATGTGCAGAATCTGTTGGGAATACTCGGTAGCGTGGACGAGCAGCGACGGCGCGGCAGCGAGGCACAGGCCAATGCCCTGAGCGTCCGTCTGGAGCTGCAGGCGGATTGTTTTGCCGGTGTCTGGGCGACCCGCTCCCAGCGGGAGCGCGGCTGGCGACTCGAGCCAGGTGATATCGAATCGGCCTTGAACGCTGCCTCACAGATCGGGGACGACACCCTGCAGCGTCGAGCCCGAGGCACGGTGGTCCCCGAATCCTTCACACACGGAACCAGCGCTCAGCGGGTGGCGTGGTTCAAACGTGGCGTCGATGGAGGGCGGCTCGAAGCCTGCGACACTTTTTCCGCCGCTCAGCTCTAGGGCTTTCTATCTCGGCGCGAGTAGCGGCGCAACGCGAGTTAGCGGCGCAACGCGAGGTGTATGCTGACCGAGCCGCTGAGTCAGCCGCAGGCGCAGAGCAGGTCCGGTGCCGGCAAGGTCGTGGTGGTGAGGCGATTGCGCCCCGAGCGCTTGCTTCGATAGAGGGCTTCGTCGGCCGCCTTGAACGCGTGATCGGCAAAGTCTTTCTCTTCGGGGAAGACCCGATCCACCCCGCACAGCCCAAAGCTCGCGGTCACTTCCACGCTGCTGCCGGCGATACGGAAAGGCTCGGCGGCGATCCCGATGCACAGTGTCCGCGCAGTCTCAGTGGCGGCCGGCAGCGCGACGCCGGGCAGCACGATGGCGAATTCCTCTCCACCCACGCGCGCGATCCAACTGCACTCGCCTTTGACCAGGCGCTGCAGCCGGGTTCCGAAATGTCTCAGGACCTCATCTCCGCTGGCATGTCCGAGCGTATCGTTGATCACTTTGAAGTGATCGATATCGCACAGGATGAGGGACAGGGCGCGACCGCCGCGCGCGGCCCGCTCGGCCTCCCGCGTGAATTGCCGGTTGAAGAACTGTTTGCTGCCGATGCGTGTCAGGTCATCGACGGTGGACAGCCGATGATTCTCGGCGAGCGCCGTACGCAGAACGGACTCGAGCTCCGCGATGCGTCGGGCAGCGGTGATTCGTGCATGAAGCTCCTCCTCCGAGGCGTCGCTTCCGATGCATTCATCTGCACCGGCCTGGATGCCGGCTGCCCTGTCTGCGCTGTCGATGCGCGCGCACAGATAGATGATGACCGCGGAGCAACGCTGCCGGCGATGGCGCAGCGCGCGGATGAGCTCGAGGCTGTCAGTCAGCACGATGGGATAGAACTCCCGCGCAAGGCAGCTCAGCGCCCTGCGGCGGTCACTGATGACCTCGATATCGAGCAGGTCGGCCCACAGACTCTCGCGGAGCTTTCCTCGGGCCGTCCCGGGACTCAGCGCCAGCAGCGCTCGAGTCGGCGGGAGCGCCTGGCGCATCAGTCGCAGTGCCTCCAGGGGGTCTGATTCTGCATCCGCACTGACGTCCCCCCGGATCAGGCATTCGATCATTGCGGTGTGTCGTGGTCGCATGCCTAGCGTTCCGGCCATCCCGGGCGCGAGAATAGGCGAAGACTGTGACAGAACCTGCGCACTGCTTCGCATTCTGTCAAAGAGCCGGTTTGTCGCCGAAAGCAGACAGGTCCGCGCGCAGATTGACAGAATCGCTGCTCGAGGCGGCAGGCAACGCTGGCTCCCCAGTTCAGGTCTTCGGCGCTATGCTGCACGCGCGTCAGCGTCGGCCCGGGCGGGCCCCCTGCAGAGGGCTTATTGAGGCTGGAGTACGTCCCACTCCGCACGAGAATCCAACGGCTACTCGCAACGCGAGCAACACTCGGCCGTAAGGCCGCCACAGCTCCGGGACCCCTCGCACAAATTCCCGGTGCTCATCTGTGGGGGCGGTCCGGTCGGGCTCGCGTCGGCGGCTTGCCTGGCGCGCCTGGGAATTGACTCGATCGTTCTCGAGAAGCACCTGGGCGCCGGCGAGGGCAGCCGCGCGATCTGCCTGTCGCGGCGCAGCCTCGAGATCCTGGATTGGATCGGCGTGGCGGATGCATTCCTTACCAAAGGTCTCGGCTGGACCCGGGGCCGCTCATTTTACCGCAGCCGCCCCGTTCACGAGTTGTGCATGCCGCACAGCGACGCCGAGAAGTTTCTCCCCATGACGAACCTGCAACAGTTCTACATGGAGGAGTTCCTGGCACGGCACTGTGCGCGCCAGGCGATCGCGCAGGTCCGATGGGGCAACGAGTTGGTGGAGCTCACCTGCGGCCCCGACAACGTGTTGGTCACGGTCGCAACATCCGATGGCAGCTACAAACTGCCCTGCTCCTGGCTGATTGCGGCTGACGGCGCCCGCTCGCCCGTCCGCAGGCTGCTGCGCCTGCCGCTCACCGGCTCCTCGTTTTCGGGCCGCTACCTGATCGCCGACATCCGCCTCCAGAGCCTGCATCCCACCGAACGGCGCGCATGGTTCGACCCGCCCTCCAATCCGGGCTCAACCGTGCTGATGCACAGGCAGCCGGACGATGTCTGGCGTATCGACTATCAGCTCAGCGAACAGGAGGATGAGGAGCGGGAGATCCAGGCGGTCAGGGTGCGTGAGCGCATACAGCGGCATCTGGATTTCATCGGTGAGCGGGGCGAGTGGGAGCTGCTGTGGACTTCCGTTTACCGCGCGCACTCACTGGCCCTGAAGAGTTACGTCCACGGCCGCGTCATCTTCGCGGGAGACGCCGCCCACCTGGTGCCGATCTTCGGCGTCCGCGGCCTGAACTCCGGATTTGCCGACGCGCACAATCTGGCCTGGAAGCTTGCCTGGGTGCTGCGGGGCGACGCCCCCGAAAACCTGCTCGAGAGCTACGCCAGTGAACGGCGCAACGCGACGCTCGACATTCACCGGCACGCAGACAAATCAACGCGCTTCATGACTCCGACGTCACGGGGTGACATCCTGATGCGCGAGGCTGTCCTGTCACTCGCGACCGAGCACGACTTCGTCCGGCCGCTGGTGGACCCCAGGCAGTCCGTGCCGTACACCTATGGCGACAGCAGCCTCAACACGCCCGATATCGCAGCTCATTCGAGGCAGGAGCGCTTTGACCGGGCGCCGGCCCCCGGGGCGCCGCTGCCCAATTCGCGGGTTCGCTGCGGCATGGCCCCGGGGTATCTGCTTGACTGGTTGGGGGCTGGATTCAATGCCCTGCTATTCCTGCCGGGGCAATGGACAGCCCAACACGCTGGACTCTGGCAGGATCTTCGCAGCCTTCCCGAGCTGGACGCGCGAGGCAATCTGCGCCTCCTGGTCGTGAGCGGCGAGCCGCCCGGGGATGCCCAGGAGAGCCGCGACGGCGTTTTCTGGCTGCAGGACATCGGCGGCGCAGCGGCGCAGCTCTACGAAGCCCGCGCTGGCACCGCGTTCCTCGCTCGGCCCGACGGGCACGTCTGCGCCAGGTGGCGCCGGCCCACGGTGCGGGCGGTGGCGGCTGCTTTGCGCAGAGCTTGCGCATTTATCTGAGGACAGCTTATGAATCCATCGCCGGGCGAGTCGCCCGATACACCTCTCGAGCGCGCCCATGAGCTGCTCGTATCGGCCCTCAACAAAGAGCCGCCGGGTACCGAAGCGCGTTATCTGGCACGCCTCGTGCTGCTTCTCCTCAACGAGCTGCAGTACAGCGGGCGCGCTCTGAGCCTGATCGAGACTGCTCGTCAGGGGGACCAGGCGCCGTAGACAGACTCAGGAGCGCTGCGCTCGACGGGCATGCGCCTCGTGCAGAAACGGCAGCAGTGCTGCGAAGTACGCTTTCTGGTCGTCATACATCGCCATGTGACTGCCGCCTTCGCACACTACTACCCGGGAGTGCGGTATGAGACTGCCCATGCGTGCGATCTGCTCCGGGGACATCTCATCGTGGCGCGCAGCGATCAGCAGCGTCGGCACCTTGATCTCGTGCAGGCGGCCCCACACATCCCAGTCCTTCAGATTGCCCACGATCGTGAATTCATCCGGCCCCTGCATCGTGTTGTAGATCTTCGTGTTGAGGGTCCGCATGGAGCGTTGCAGCGGCTCCGGCCATGGATCCAGCCGGCAGAAGTGCCTCGCATAGATCTGTTGCATCAGCACCTTTTCGTATTCGGGTGATTCGTAGTCGCGCGCGGCGCGATGGCGCTGAATGATGGCGCGCGCGGCCGGCGGCACCCGGCTCACCAGGACTTCCGCGTACTTGACGTACTCGGCGACGCTCGCCGTCATGTTGGAGATCACCAGACCCGAGAGGTGCTGCGGGTAGCGCAGGGCGTACTCCATGGCCAGCATGCCGCCCCAGGAATGCCCATACAGGACGAACCGCTCGAGGCCGAGCGCGCGGCGTACCTGCTCGACCTCCTCGCGATACCGGTCCAGGCGCCACAGGGATTGCTCCGTCGGGGTGTCGGAAAAGCCGCATCCGAGCTGATCGTAGTACCAGAACCGCACGCCGGTCTGTGGCAGAAAATCCTCCAGGCACTCCAGATAGAAATGATTGAATCCCGGGCCGCCATGCAGCGTGAGTACCGGGACGTCGCCAGTGCCCACTTGTTTGACCCAGACGTCGTACTTGTTGTCTACGCGTACGGTGCGCGACCCACCGGTATGCACACCGTCCAGGCGGGCCGCCGGGACCCCTGTCGAGGCTGGACCACCCGCCTCTGCCGGCGTACTGGCACCACCTGCCAGCACGTTCTGGCCGAGCAGAGCGCCACCAGCGCTGAGGAAGATGCGGCGTGAGATCGCCCCTGTAGCTTCCGACATGCGCTCACCCCCGTTTCGCAAGGATCGATCGAGCAGCCCGCAGCACTTCGGTCACGATCTCGCTGACATCGGCGGCCTGGGTGCGATGATTCACGAAGCAGGCCCGCAGCGCGACCTGACCGTGCACCGAAGCGTTGGAAAGATACACGCGGCCATTGTCGATGACCTGCTTGAGTATCGCATTGTTGAGCTCGTCGAGATCCGAGTGGACGCTGCCGCTGCGATACCTGAAGCACACGGCACTGAGCTCCACAGGCGCCAGCAACTGCAGCTCCGGGCAGCCACGGATCATGTCCGCCAGATCGGCCGCGTGGCCCAGATCGGCTCGAATTGCCTCCCGGAACGCATCGAGGCCGTGGTAACGCAGGGACAACCAGACCTTGAGTGCGCGGAAGCGCCGTGACAGCTCCAGAGATTCCTCGAAGAACGCAAAGCCTTCCACGTCCCGTGCATCGAGCACACGCGCGTACTCGCCCGTATGGGAGAAGGTGGTGCGGGCCAGCACCGGATCTTTGTACAGCAGCAGGCCGCAGTCCACGGGCTGGTACATCCATTTGTGCAGATCGACGGACAAGGAGTCCGCGAGCTCGAGACCCTGGAACTTCTCGGGACACACGAGTGCCGCGGGTACACCGTAGGCACCGTCAACATGCAGCCAGAGCCGATGTCCTGCACAGATCGAGGCGATCTCCTGCAACGGATCAACGGCGCCGGTACTCACGGTGCCGGCCGACGCGACCACCGCCACCGGATGTTTGCCCGCTGCAAGATCACCGCGGATCAAGCGCTCCAGCTCGCCGGGGCGCATTCTCAGGCGCTCGTCCACGGGCACGAAGCGCAGGTTGTTGCGGCCGAGTCCGAGCAGACCCACGGCCTTGGCCATGGACATGTGCGCCTCGCCCGAAAGGTACACCGTGCCCGGCCGGGCACCCGCCTCGTTCGCGGGAAGACCTGCCTCACGCGCCATCGCCAGCGCCATGAGGTTTGCGCTCGACCCTCCACCGCACAGACTTCCCGTGAAGGCGGCACAGCCGATCGCCTCGGCGATCCAGCTCACGACCACGCGCTCGATCACCACGGCCGCAGGCGCCGACCGCCATGCGGTGAGATTCTGATTCAGCACGCTCGCCAGCAGATCGCCCAGGGCCGCTACCGGCTCACCCGAGCCCAGTACGTAGCCGAAAAATCTCGGGCTGGGTGGGCGTGACATCTGCACCAGGCTCTGAAGCGCCTCGAGCGCCCCAGCGCCGATTCCCTGCCGGGGTAAGGCCTCCTCGAATGCCTGGCGGGTCTGGAGCCCGGAAGTGTGCGGATAAGAGCGCATGTCGCCGAGCTGCGCGTAAAAGTCCGTGACCAGATCGATCACGCGCATGGCCAGGCCGCGAAACTCCTCACTCGAGACCGACAACGGATGCGTTGGGGCAGACGGATGCATCGCCGGAGCTCCTATTTCACCAGGCCGCGGTCGTAGTAGATGCGGCAGTTCATCTCCGCGCAGAGCGCGGCGGCCACCCCATGCAGAGTGGCTATGAGTGACCGCGAGGGGGGATCACCGATCTCCGCGGTCGTACCGACGACGCCGATGATGCCGACGAGCTCGTCCTCATCGCGAAACAACGGAGCCGATACTGCGTTGATGCCCAGCCGCACCTCATCCACCGCTTGCTCGAAGAATCTCTCGCGAATGGCCTGCAGCCGCTCTTCGATGCGCGGGCGATCGGTGATGGAATGGGGTGTGAACGCCGCCAGCCTGCCTCCCAGCACGCGTTCTCGTGCAGCCGTATCGGCGAAGGCCAGCGCGATACGCCCTTGGGAGGAGCAATGGGGCGGTGGCCGATTCCCCGGGCGCGAGGAGATCGAGAGTCTGTTGCGATACTCCACACAGGCCAGCACGATGGGCTCGCCGTTTCCCGGGACCGACAGCAGCGCGGTCTGGCGGGTCTGATCGCGCAGGCGGGTGAGGTACGGGGCGGCGAGGAAGCGCAGATCAAACTGCTCGAGCGCTGCCTCGCCCAGAGTGAACAGCTTGCCGCCGAGACTGTAGCCTCCGTTGCGCGGATCCTGGAAGACCACGCCGAGACGCTTCATCGTGGAGAGGTGCCGGTATACACGGGGCTTGAGCTCCCCGAGCATGGCCGCGAGGTCCGTGAGTCCAACGGGTCCGTGCGCTTGCGAGAGCTCATCGAGGATGCGGAAGGCCGTGCGCACCGACTGCAGACCATCCGGCGCCTCCCCGCCCGCAGCTCGCCGGGCGCTGCGCTCAGCCGACTTGCTTTTCATGATGGCTCGCAGTCCAAGCTCTGTCCCAGGGGTCGCCAGCATCCGCGCCGCGCGGTATAATACCCGAAACTGCGTTTCTCCTGGCGAAACAAATCGGCCCATACGCAGCGAGGAGCCCCCATGTTTCTCAGGAATTGCTGGTACGTCGCCGCCCTCGACACCGAGCTGATCGACGGCAAGCTGTTGAGCCGCATGATTCTCGGTGAGCACCTGCTGATCTACCGCGGCGAGAGCGGCAAGGTCGTCGCGCTGAACGACCGTTGCCCGCATCGCGGGGCACTCCTCTCGCGCGGCCGCCTCGAAGGCGACTCGGTCCGCTGCATGTACCACGGGATCAAGTACGACGGCACTGGCAAGTGCACGCAGATTCCCGGCCAGGACATGATTCCACCCAAGCTGCGCGTGCGCGGCTATCCCGTCGAGCAGCGCAACCATTTCATCTGGGTCTGGATGGGTGAGGCGGCCAAGGCCGATCCCGCACTGATCGTGGACCTGCCCTATCTGCAGGATCCGGCCTGGAAGGGCATCCCCGCTTACCTGCACTATGATGCGAACTACCTGCTGATCGTGGACAACTTGAGCGATTTCGCGCACCTCGCCTTCGTCCATACCAAGACGCTCGGGGGGTCCGAGGAGTACGCTTTCGTCTCCAAGCCCACGGTCATCGAGCGGCTCGAGCGCGGCTTCCGTGTGGAGCGCTGGCATCTCAACAGCGACCCGCCACCCTTCCACAAGAAGGTGATCCGGGAGAAGACCGCGAAACTCGACCGGCGCAACATCGCGACCATGCTGATTCCCGGCATCTTCACCATGCAGACCCTGTTCGCCCCGGCCGACCAGGGTGCCCAGGCCGGCAACACGGCCGGCGCCCGCGAGTATCGCAACTGTCAATTCATGACACCCGAGACCGAGCGCACGACGCATTTCTTCTGGTCATACCTCAATAACTTCGAAGGCGAGGACAGCACCATCTCGCACTCGCTCCTCGACAGTCTCATCGAGGGCTTCATGGAGGACAAAGCAATCATCGAGCGCCAGCAGGTGACGCTCGAGGAAGATCCGAACTTCCAGATGCTCGCGATCCTCGCGGATGCGCCGCTAGCGCATTTCCGGCGTGTACTCGGTAAACTGATCGAGGTGGATCAGGCTCCTGCGGCAGGCCAGCCGATTGCGGCGGCTGCCACGACGCAGGCTGCCCGGTTGACGACGGCGGCCGGCTAGGCGCACCGGCCCCGCAACCAGGTCGAGGAACGACAACCAACAGCGATTTGCGCATTACTGCATCTGTATATCGGGGGGGGGGGGGAGCAATGCTAACGATGAAGCGTTTCCTGGCCGGGGCGTGCGTCCTCGTGGTCGCCGTGCCCGCGGTCAAAGCCGCGGCGCCGGCAGATACGACCCCCGCGAACGGGGGAGAGGTTCTCGAGGAGGTCATCGTCACGGCTCAGAAGCGCTCGGAAAGCGAGCAGAGCGTGCCGATGTCCATGACCACGTTCTCAAGCGCCACGCTGCAACAGAAGTCCATCAACGACTTCTTCGACTACGCCACCAAGGTGCCGAACCTGGCATTCGCTCCCACCGGTGACGGCGTTGGCACGGCACGCACCGTGTCGATCCGCGGCATCTCCGGCCAGAACGTCACCGGCTTCTACATCGACGACGTGCCGTTGCCGGACTCCGTCGATCCGCGCGTGCTCGACATCGACCACATCGAGGTGCTGCGTGGCCCACAGGGCACCCTGTACGGCGCGCGCTCAATGGGCGGCACGGTGCGCCTGATCACTAAAACGCCGGAGCTCACGCAGACCACGGGCGAGGTGCACGCGGGCGTATCCGATACGGACCACACTGCCGAGCCCAACTATACGTTCGATGGGATCGTCAACTTCCCGATTGTGACGGACAGGGTGGCACTGCGCCTCACGGGCTTCTATGACAACCAGGCGGGCTGGTTCAAGCGCAGCTTCTGCACTGATCCCTCGACCGCCGGCACGAGCTGCTTGCCTCTTTCGACGACCGGACGCACGACGCTGGACAACATCGCACAGGTTGACAGCTACGGCGGCTCGGCCAGCCTCACCATCAAGCTTACCGACGACATCACCATCACCCCGCGCGCCATGATCCAGCGGGCTCAGTACAACGGCTTCCCACTTGCGGACTTCAACAGCACGCCGGGCAACGGCATCGGCTTCCCGGTTCCGACGCCGCCGACCGGCCCGCCGCCGCTCCCCAAGCCGCTCCTCAGCAATGACTTCACGCAGGCGCGCTTCTTCAACGTCCCGGAAGGCGGCTCCGACTGGTGGGACCTGTACTCGGTCGCGGTGCACTGGAACACCGGGATCGGCGAGCTCGTGTCCTCCACCGCCTACTTCGATCGCACGGTCGATGAGCACGAGGATCAATCCGAGTTCATCTGGGCCGCGATCACCTCGGGCGCCGGTGCCCCGCCGGAGCCGGGGCCCATCGAAGAGATCAAGGACTACCAGCGCTTCGTCGAGGAGGTGCGCTTCGCCTCGCAGCTGCCCGGACCCGTGCAGTTCGTGGTCGGCGGTTTCTTCTCGGACTTTCACGGGCGCCTGCCGTTCGCCTCGCTGTATCCTCCTTCCGAGGTGCCGGGCCTGGATGCCGTCACGACCGGTGGGCAGCCTAACAATCCCGACGGCTTTCCCAACCTGGTATTCGCCCAGGATTTCCATACCGATGTGAAAGAGCCGGCGGTCTTTGGCGAGGTTTCCTGGAATATAACGCCCGCGCTCAAGGCCACCGCGGGGCTGCGCTGGTACCAGGTGAAGACCACATCCTTCGGCTTCGAGGAGGGATTGGCTGTGGGCGGCGGCAAGATTGTCAGCCCGCAGATCACCGACAACGAGAATGGCACCAACCCGAAAGTCGAGCTGGACTACCACCTCGACCCGGACAAGATGGTCTACGCGCTCGCCTCCAAAGGCTTCCGCCCGGGCGGTGTGGTGCCGATCGTGCCCCCTGGGACTCCCAACACGGCGAACGACTGCGTAGCGGCGCTGGCGCTGGCGAATCCCAACATCACCCTCGATGACACGCGCAGTTTCCACTCCGACTCGCTGTGGAACTACGAGCTCGGCACCAAGACCGCCTGGCTCGATCACCGCCTGACGCTGAACGCGGCGGGTTTCTACATCAAGTGGAAGAACATTCAGCAGCCCGTGCTGCTGCAGTGCGGCTTTCAGTTCATCGCCAATGCAGGCGCGGCGGAGAGCAAAGGTGGTGAGCTGGAGTTGCGCGCGGCGGCGACCAATCATCTATCGCTGTCAGTCGGCGTCGGCTATCAGAACGCGAAGATTACGCAGGCTGGGGAGTCTGCGCAGGCGGTCGGCTCACCGGTGTTCGACGTGCCGAACTGGACCGGCAACGGCTCGGCCTCCTACACCGCGCCGCTCAGCGGCGAGTGGAACTGGGTGGGAGAGTTGGATTACTCCTACGTGGGCAGCAGCTTCAGCTCGAGCAACGGTACCGACCTGACGCGTGAGCGGCCTGCTTACCGTCTGTTCGATGCGCACCTCGGTATTCGCAACGGCTCGACGGAGATTGCGCTGGTTGGCAAGAATCTCAACAACGACATTACGAACCTGGGCGACAACCGCTCGATCGCCGCCGAAGTCCCGGGGCGGCCACGCCTGTTCATGAACCAGCCGCGCACCGTCGGCATCGAGGTGCGGCACTCGTTCTGAGATGATCCTGTGTCCTCAAGCGCAGGCACGGGTCCTTATTCGCGCGAGCGGCCGCGCCGGTTGCGGGTGCTTCAGCCCGTCGCCGGCGTGGCCACTGCCTCGGACCGTCCCGTTTCTGACTGTGTACCGGCTACGGCTGGAGCGAGCGTAAAATAGAAAGTCGTCCCCTTTCCCAGCTCGCTCTCCGCCCAGATTCTCCCGCCATGCCGCTGGACGATGCGCTGAACAATCGACAGACCTACGCCGGTTCCTTCGAATTCCGACTCGGAATGCAGACGCTGAAATACCCCGAACAGCTTGCTGGCGTATTCCATCCTGAACCCGACCCCATTATCGCGGACAAAGTAGATCATCTCGCCGTCTCGCTCCAGACAGCCCGCCTCGATGATGGCCGTCTCGCGCTGACGGGTGAACTTGAACGCGTTGGAAAGTAGATTCACGAGTACCTGTTCGAGTAGCGATCCATCCGCGTCACATCTGCCGAGACTGCCCACACGCACATCGACGCGCCTGCTGGGATCCCGCGCCATGATGTCCGCTGCCAGCCGGCGCACGAGCGGCTCGAGCTCCAGGCTGCCGCGCATCAGTGGACGCCTTCCGAGTTGCGACAGGGCGAGCAGATCCTCGATCAACTGTCCCATGCGACGGGCGCCAGCCTCCACGCGCTCGAGCAGCGGCCGCCCTTCCGGTGGGATGCTCGGCCCGAAATCCTCCATGTACATCTCGCAGAAGCCCTGCACGGTTCGCAGGGGCGCGCGCAGATCATGGGACACGGAGTAGGAGAACGACTCCAGCTCGCGGTTGACCGCCTCGAGCTGGCGATTGGCTGACTCCAGTTCCCGGGTGCGCTCGCGCACCCTCTCTTCCAGCTGCCGGTTGGCTACCCGCAGCTGACGCATGGAGATCGCTCGATTGAGCACGGGCAGCATGGCGTTCAGCTTGAAGGGCTTGACGATGTAGTCCAGCGCGCCTGCTTGCATCGCCTTGACCGCCGTATCAATGGCCGCATGGCCGGTCATGACGATGGCCATGACATCGGGTGAGATTGCGCGGGCGCAGGTCAGCAGGCTGATGCCGTCCATCTCCGGCATCATCAGGTCAGTAAGCAGGAGATCGAACTCCTCGCTCCGCAGAGTCTCGAGCGCGCGCCGCGCGGACGTGAATCCGGTTGTCGAGTAGCCTTCGACGGAGAGAGTGTCGCACAACGCTTTCATGTGCGCCGCCTCGTCATCGACGATCAGCAGACGGGCTAACGGGGCGTTCATGGCGGTCACGGCGTGCGCCTCCTCACTCGTCTGCGGCGACCAGCTCCGCGAGTGCGCCTCGCAGCTCCTGCAGCCGCGGGGGCTTGTTCAGAACGCGATTCACATGTGGTGGGATGTCATTCTCGGCGACCAGCCGATGCCCCCAACCGGTGAGCATTATGACCGGCGTCCGTGCCGAAGCAGCCTTGATCGCTGCGGCGACCTTCCTGCCATCCACATATGGCATGCCGAGATCGGTGATCACGACGTCGAACTGCGGTCCCTTGGCGGCAACCGCCGCCGAGAAGGTATCGATCCCTGCCTGGCCACCGTTCGTGGCGGTGATGACGTGGCCATCGCCCTCGAGGGCATCGCGCAGAGACTTGATCAACAGCGGATCATCGTCGACCAGGAGTATGCGCAATCGCTGAGCGATCACGTGCGCGGGAATGTGCAAGGTGGCGGCGACGGTTGGAGCATATGCGGGAAACACCAGCCGGAAGGTCGTCCCACGGCCCAACTGGCTTTCGAGCTCGAGCTCGGCACTGTGCCGCTGCACCATGCCGTACACCATTGCCAGACCCAGCCCCGTGCCTCGCTCCCCCTTGGTCGTGAAGAACGGCTCAAGACAGCGGCGGCGGGTTTCTTCATCCATGCCAATGCCCGTATCGCATACCTCCATGCAGATCCGCTCGTCCGGTCCACCCTCCTGCGCCTCTGGCGGCGCCAACCGGCGGGTGCGCAATGTCAGGGTTCCGCCCTCGGGCATCGCATCGACCGCATTGAAGATCAGATTGGTCAGGGCGTCGCGAATCTCACTCTCGGCTCCCATGATCTCCGGCGTCCCCGCGACCAGCTCCGTCTGCAGATCGACCACCACGCCGCGCTGCTGCGGCAGATCGCTCCAGCGCGCCTTGGTGAGATCGATGACCTGGCAGAGGATCCGGTTGGCATCGATTCGCGCAAGCTCGAGCTGCGGCTCACGTTGTCGGTAGAACTCGCGCATGCGCGCCACAGTGGCGGCGACGTCCTCTATGGCACGCTGGATGGTCACGAGATACCCGCGCGCACGTTCGCTGAGGTTGGTCTCGCGCTCGAGCAGTGACTCCGTATACAGCGATACCGGGGAGATCGCATTGTTGATGTCGTGCGCGATACCGCTGGCCATTTGTCCCAATGCGCGCAGACGCTCCTGTTGCATGACCGTGTGCTGAGTCTGCCGAAGATCGTCGTAGGCCTGCTGAAGCGCTGTGTAAAGCTGCATCTGATGTGCCGCGAGGGCAACATGCTCGGTGAGCTGGCGCAGGAACTCGCAGTCCGGGCTCGCAAACGCGTGCTCGCGCTGCCGGGCCGCCACGAGCAGCCCCGCGACACGGTTCTCCACTCCCATCGGGGCGATCACGAGCGATCGCAGTCCCGCCTGCGACAGGCGCTGGGGGAACGGGAAAGGCACCTCGCGCACGTCGGGCTCGTAGACGAGCTCGCCGCGAATACAGCGACTCAGGCCGTTGCTGTCGAGGGCAATCACGTCCTGCTCCTTGAACCCGACGTGCGCGCCTGTGACGGCGCTGCCCATGCTGGCGACTTTCAATCCGTCGCCCTGCACCAGGCAGATACAGCCGAAGTCGATCGGCAGGCTTTCCTCGAGGCTGCGCAGCACGACTCCGAACAGGCTGGCAAGATCCTGTCGCTCACCGATCGCGCGGGTGATCTGCTGGAGCAGCTGCAGGTTGCCGAGCTGCGCGTTCACCTTGACGTGCTGCTCCTGGATCTGCATCAGCATGTGGTTGAAGGCTTCGGTGAGCTGACTGAGCTCGTAGCCTTCGGCAGGCGCGGCTCGCACGGAATAGTCTCGCCGGTCCGAGATCGCCTGTGCCGTCTCGGCCAGCGACAGGATCGGTTGCGAAACGCGCCGCTGCAGACTGCGTGAGAGCAGGTAAGCGAGCAGGCACGAGGCACCTATGACCAGCACCGCGATGAGGCCATGGAGGCGCAGCTGATTGCTGATGGCGCGCGTATCGGATCTCAGGTAGAGCGTACCCATCCGCCTTCCGTTCTGCACGACGGGTTGCGTACCCAGGAGCTCGCCGCGCACGAACCGATATCCGGCCCCGGGCGCAGGCCCACGCATCACCGATTCGATCTGCCCGCCCTGCGGATAGGAGGCGAACAGCGCACCGTGCAGATCGTACAGCGCCGCGGCAACCACGTGCGGCTCCGCCTTGAGCGCTGCGAGTGTCGTGCGCGCATCCTCGGCATTGTCAAAGGCAAGTGCCGCCGTGCTGTTGTCTGCTATGACCTCGCCGAGGGTCTCGAGCGCGCGCACTGCCGAGCGCCGGTAAGTGAGGAATTCGTAGCCAAGGGAGGTTGCGGTGCTGACCAGCAGTACGACCACGCTCGTCAGCAGGAGCATGGACATCAAGGTCCGCCGGATCGGTGTCAGCCGGGCACTCATGCCTAACCCCGCCCCGACCCGACGATCTCCGCCGGGCGCAGCAGCTTGGAGCTGATCGTCAAACCCGCCGATCTGGCGGCGGCCACATTGATCCGCAGCCGCAGGCGGTTGTTCTCGTTCGCGAACTGGATGATGGCGCCGCGCTCGGCCGAATGATCGATGTCACTCACAGTCAGCGTCGCGCGTCCGCCGAGGCTGCCGAGAATGTTGTCGAGCTGGCCCAGCTCGGAATCGTCGATGAACAGCATGTGACAGGTGCCCATCTGCCCCGGATCGCTATAGCGCTTCACGACGAGCTTGTGGCCCTGCACGCTCTCGCCCTGCACCGCCGCATCCAGCTGCGCCCCGAAGTGGTCTTCACCCACCACGCACAGGGTGAAAGGCGCATTGGCGGCGGTGAATGCCTGGGCGGGCCATTCCACGAACTGAGAAAAATTGAACAGGAAAACTGCCTTGACCTGGTACTCGCTGGGTGTGCCCGCGAGCGCCGGGGCCGCCGCCGCCAGGCACGCGAGCGAGATTGCTCTCAGAAACGACATTGAATGCGGCCAAACACACTGCGCTCGATCTCGACGCGCGAGGGGCTCGGGAACCCGTACTCGACATGGTGCGCGTGCAACAGGTTCTCGCCCGATATGGACAGCTCGAGCCTCGCGGTCGGCCGCCACCCCAGGCGTGCGTTCAGCTCGGTGTAGCTCGGCACGGTCGCCACGTTGTTGGCGTTGTTGATGAGGAACGAGTCCACCCAGCGCAGTGCCGTGTTCAGATCCACGCGAGGTCCGAGCGCCAGCTCGGAGCGAAGCGCGACCTGCTGCTGGGGATCGGCGGTCTCGTTGTGGGTCTGGTTGAAATCGACGCCACCCGGCTTCACGTTGAGCTTCTCCTGCAGCAGAGTATAGCCGGCGTGCAGTCGCCACCCTTCCAGGAGCTGATAGTTGGCGCTCAGCTCCATGCCGTACGTGTGCCCCTCCAGATCGTTCTGGAAGATGAGCGGGAAGGGCAGCCCCGGAATCGTCGGATCCGGACTCGGGGCGGTGCTGCGAACATCGCCATAGCTGTTGTAGAAGGTCGAGACGGAAGTGGACAGCTGGCGGCTCCACTGGCCCCGGTAGCCGACCTCGTAGGCGATGAGTGTCTCGGATTTGAAATTGGGACTGCCTGCCAGAATCTCGAGGCCGGTTGTGGGCGCCGGCTCAGCGAGGTCGTGATCGATCCGGGACGGCGTACGCACGGCACGCGAGACGGCCGACCACAGTATCTGGCTCTGCGTGAAGTTCCAGTGAAGGCGCACGCTCGGCTCGAACTCGAAGCCGGTATAGTCGTTGTGCTCGAGTTTGGTCCCTGCCGTGAAGAACAGATCCCGCCTGAGCTGGATCTCATCCTGTATGAATCCGCTGTACAGGCTCTGGTTCAGCACAGGAGGGAAGAACGAGAGGGAGGGTGCGTTGCTCACCACGTCGTGAGTGTAGCGGTAGCCGAGGCCCCACACGACCTGGTGCGCGCTGCTGGCCCGGAAGTGGTACTGGAAATCGACATCGTAGGTGTCGAGATCGTCCTGGAACCGCCCTGCCGGGGCGAACAACAAGGGCGACTCACCCAGTGACAGGTGGGTCCTGTCCGCATAGGCCTGCAGGCTCATGTCCGAGTCGGCCTCGAGGGAGCGTGACCAGCGGCCCAGCAGGTTGCCCCCACTGAACTGCGCCGCATTGGGCGTCGTCTGATCCGCGTTGCCGTTGTAGTAGTCTCCCTGAACAGTCAGGCGATCCTGCGTCGTGGGCTGCGCATCCACCCGGAATCCCGCCCTGCCCTGACGCCATGAATCAGACGCATGTATCCCGTTGGACAGCACCTCCGAGTCGCTGTCGAAGAAGCGGCCGTAGACACGGAAGTTGACGTCCGGGGCGAGGGTTCCGCCATAGCGCGCCGTGAAGGAGTCCTCCCAATGAGAGCCGGCGCCGCCGTCCAGGTACAGCCCCTGCGTATCTTTCGCGCTGCGGGTGATCACGTTGATCACACCGTTGACGGCGTTCGCGCCCCACAAGGAGCCCCCTGGTCCGCTGATCACCTCGATCCGGTCGATGTCCTCCAGCGGATAATCCTGGACGTCCCAGAAGACCCCGGAAAACAGCGGTGTGTAGACAGTTCGCCCGTCCACCAACACAAGGAGCTTGTTGGCGAGATCGGTATTGAACCCGCGCGAGGAGATGCCCCAGTCGTGCGAGTTCTTCTGTGCCACCTGAAGGTTGTCGGCGAGTCGCAGCGCATCGGGAAGACTCTGCGCACCGGACTGTGCGATGTCCTCGTTGGTGATGACCTGGATGGCGGAGGCCGTGTCCGACAGCTTCTCGGGCCGCTTGGACACCGAGGTGACCTCGACGTCCATCAGCTGCTCCACGCTGAGCTTCTTCAGGTCGGCGGTCGAGACCTCGGGCTCATCGGCATGCGCGCGGGCACAAGCCAGTGCGACCACCAACATGCATGCGGTTTGCAGCCGCCGCGGGCGACTCATGCTATCTCCTCCCTGACTTCCATGCATGACATGATGCACCGCACATTTGGATTTACCTTAACCCGCGCGGGCGCAGATTAGGCGCAAGCGGCCTCCCGGGGGCGTGAAGCGAGCCACAGTTACCGCACGCTCATTTCTTCGCAGGCGGTTTTATCGAGGTCTCTGCGCTCGCGAGCACCTGACGGCCGGCTCACTCCCTCTGTGCCTGCTCCGAGGGCTCACGAGCGGGGCCGGCATACCATCGCCTGAGCAGATCCTTGCGGATCTTGCCGGTGCCGCTGTGAGGAATCTCCGACACGAGCTGCACCCGGTCGGGCACCCACCACTTCGCCACGCGCTCTTTCATATAAGCGAGCACCGTCTGCGGATCCAGGTGCCCTCCCGGCTTCGCGACTACCAGCAACAGGGGTCGCTCGCCCCACTTTTCATGTGGAATGGCTATGACGGCCGCCTCGGCCACCTGAGGACAGCCCAGTGCAGTGTTTTCCAGCGAAATGGAGCTGATCCACTCTCCGCCGGACTTGATGACATCCTTGGAGCGGTCAACGATCTGCATGTATCCCTCGGGGTCGATGGTCGCGACATCGCCCGTGGCAAACCATCCCTGTGCATCGGTCGCTTCCTGTGCCTCGCCATAGTATTGGCCCACGATCGCGGGCCCGCGCGCTTTGAGCTCGCCCTGCGCGGCACCGTCGCGTGGCAACTCCGTGCCCGCCTCGTCCACGACTTTCAGCTCAACGGTGTATGGCACCCGACCCTGCTTGAGCTTGCGACCCATATAGACTTCTTCATCTTTCTCCCGATACGCCGACTTGGATGTCCCAAAGGTACCCACCGGACTCAACTCGGTCATGCCCCACGCGTGAATCACTTCGACATCGAAGTCCCGCTCGAAACGCTCCACCATGATTCGCGGCACCGCTGAGCCGCCGATCAGTACGCGCTCCAGATGGGGCAGCTTCCTTCCGGACTCATCGAGATACCTCAATAAGCCCAGCCAGACGGTGGGCACCGCAGCGGTTACCGTCACGCGCTCCAGCTCCAGCAGCTCCCACAAACTCGCTCCATCCAGACGGCATCCCGGCAGGACGAGCTTGGCCCCCGCTATCGGCGCGGCGAAGATCGTGCCCCAGGCGTTGGCATGGAACATCGGGACGATGGGTAACACGACGTCCCGAGTGCGGAATCCGAACCCGTCGGCCATGTTGATGGCCATGGCATGCAGCACGTTGGATCGATGGCTGTACAGAACGCCCTTCGGGTGTCCCGTCGTGCCGGAGGTGTAGCAGAGCGTGGCTGCCGTCTCCTCAGGCAAAGCCGGCCACTCGGCCGCGCCGGTGGCCGAGCTCGCCAACCATTGCTCGTAGGCCAGCGGCCGCGGGGAAAGTGGGCACTCCTCGGGAGCAGCCGTCAGAACGATGATCTCCTGGAGGTTGCCCCACTTCGTGCGCAGTGGCGCGAGCAGCGGCAGGAAACCGGCCTCCACGAAAAGAATCCGGTCTGCGGCATGGCTGATGATGTAGGCGATCTGCTCGAGAGGCAGCCGGGGATTGATCGTATGGCAAACGGCGCCGGATCCCATGACGCCGTACCAGATCTCCATGTGGCGATCGGTGTTCCAGGCCAGGGTTGCAACCCGGTCGCCCCTCGCCACGCCAGAGGCCGCCAGGGCACGAGCGACCTGAAGCGCGCGCCGATGCAGATCCGCGTAGCCGTAACGTCGAATGTCCCCCTCGATCGAGCGCGTAACGACTTCGCGGCCGCCATGCTCGCGCTTGGCATGCTCGAGAATCGTCGTGGTGGTCAGTGGCCAGTGTTGCATCAACCCGTTCATCAACGGTTCCCCCGATCCGCGGTGGCGAAGAGCGTGAGACTCGCGCCCGCAATTCTGCTCTTGCACAGGACTGACGCGGCCGATGATACACCCGGCCGCCTGCGCGCGCGGCGGCTGGTAAGTGTTATGCTTCCGGCCGGTTTTTTTCGATCAGGGACACACAGTGCGCGCAGCCAGAGGTTCCGCGATTGCCGCCCTCGCCATCATCAGCCTCGCGCCGTGCGTGTACGTCGCCGCCGCAGAACCGTATCCGCCCGGTATCGACAACGACTTCGCCTGGCGCATGATCGGACCGTTTCGCGGTGGTCGCACCAAGGCGGTCGCCGGAGTACCCACGCAGCCGAATGTGTTCTACATCGGCGCGGTGGACGGCGGCGTCTGGAAGACCGACGACGCCGGCCGAACCTGGCGGCCAGTCTTCGACGCGCAGCCGACTCAGTCGATCGGCGCCATCGCCGTGGCGCCCTCGGATCCGAACGTGCTGTACGTCGGCAGCGGCGAGGGCCTGCACCGACCCGATCTGTCGGTCGGCAACGGCATCTACCGCTCGAGCGACGCTGGCCGCAGCTGGACCCACCTCGGCCTCGACGATGCGCAGCAGATCTGTCAGATCTCGGTGGACCCACACGATTCCAAGCGCGTGTTCGTCGCCGTGCTGGGTCATCCTTACGGCCCAAGCTCCGAGCGCGGCATCTATCGATCGCTCGATGCTGGAGCAACCTGGCAGCGCGTGCTGTACAAGGACGAGGACACGGGAGGGGCCGCGGTAGAGATCGATCCCGCACGCCCGGATATCGTCTATGCAACGCTCTGGCAGGCTCGACTGGGGCCCTGGGAAGACAAGAATGATTTCAATGGCACCGGCGGCGGCGTGTTCAAGTCCACCGACGGCGGTGCCACCTGGAAACAACTGACCGCCGGTCTGCCAGCGGATCTCTCGCAGGTCAACATAGCGATTGCGCCCAGTCAGTCCGATCGCGTGTTCGCCGCGGTCGGCACCAACGAGCCCGGCGATTACCAGTCCTCGGCCGGACTGGGTATCTTCCGCTCAGATGACGCGGGGGAAAGCTGGACGCGAATCACCACCGATCCGCGGCCAGCTCTGCGCATTGGCGGTGGTGATCTGCCGGTCGTGGCCGTCGATCCCTCCAATGCCGACATCGTCTACAGCACCGGCATCGTCACGATGAAGTCACAGGACGGCGGCCGGAGCTGGAGTCCCCTGCGCGGGGCCCCAGGAGGCGATGACTACCAGAACCTGTGGATCAGCCCTCGCAATGGCCAGGTCATCGCGCTCGTCAGCGACCAGGGCGCAGTCGTGACGGTCAACGGCGGCGAGACCTGGAGCTCCTGGTTCAACCAGCCCACCGCTCAGCTATATCATGTGAGCATCAGCCCGACGTTCCCTTATCGGATCTGCGCCGGGCAGCAGGAGAGCGGCTCGGTATGCATCGCCAGTCGCGGCAATGATGGCGAGATCACCGATCGCGACTGGCACCCGGTCGGAGCGATCGAATACGGCTACGTGGCGCCGGATCCCCTCGATCCGGATGTCATCTATGGAGCCGGCCGCAACGAGGTGTCGAAGTTCCACTGGTCCACTGGTCAGGTACAGAATGTAACCCCCATCCCTGTGCGAGGTCCCGACGCCCGCGCGGATCGGACGCAGCCACTGCTGTTCTCCCCTGTCGATCCGCATACGTTGTACTACGCAGCCAACCGCCTGTACCGGACGAAGGACGGCGGTCACTCCTGGCAGGCGATCAGCCCGGATCTCGCGCGTCAGGATGGCGGGGTGCCTGCCAGCGTTGGCAAACTGCACGAACCGGGAGCAGAACGCCAGCGCGGCGTGATTTACGCCCTGGGTCTGTCGCCATTGAACATCGATACCCTCTGGGCGGGCACCGATGACGGACTCGTGTACGTCACCACGGATGGCGGCTCGCATTGGGAGAATGTCACGCCCTCCGCGCTGACGCCGTGGAGCAAGGTCACGCAGATCGAGGCTTCGCACTTCGATCCGGCCACCGCTTACGTATCGATCAGCCGGATGCGCATCGACGATCTGCATCCCTACATCTATCGGACTCACGACGGCGGCAAGACATGGCAACCGATCACGACCGGTCTGCCACAAAATGCCCCCGTGAATGCGGTGCGCGAAGACACCGAGCGCAAGGGACTGTTGTTTGCCGCGACCGAGAATGCCGTGTGGGTGTCCGCCGATGAGGGCGATCAGTGGCAACCGCTGCAGCTGAATCTGCCGCACACCTCGATGCGCGATCTGACTATCCACGGCGACGATCTGATCGTGGCGACGCACGGTCGCGCCTTCTGGGTTCTCGACGACATCGCACGCCTGCGCCAGATCACTTCGGCGCAGGTTCATAAACCGATGCTGCTGCACCCTGACCCCACGTGGCTCGTGCGGCGCAGCACCTGGACTGACACTCCGATTCCGCCCGATGAGCCCCTCGCAAGCAATCCACCTGCCGGAGCCGTCATCGAGTACTTCCTACCCGCCGAGACGCGCAAGCCTGTGCAGCTCGATGTGCTCGACAGCCACGGTGCGCTCGTGCGCCGCTACCGCAGCGACGATCCCCCGGAGTCCACGCCGGAGGAGCTCTCTCGCGAGCTCATTCCGAAATACTGGCTCGAGCAGCCGCGAACGCTTTCGAGCCATAGCGGTATGCACCGTTGGGTCTGGGATCTGCACTATGCGGCGCCAGTCTCGACGACGCGCGGCTACCCGATCTCCGCGGTGCCGGCTGCCACACCACGCCAGCCCCAGGGTCCGCGGGCCCTCCCCGGCAGCTACTCGGTGCGTCTCACATACAACGGCCAGAAGCTGGAGGCACCCCTGGTGCTCAAGGCGGATCCTCGCGTCCACGCATCGAGCGCTGATCTCGAGGAGCAGTTTCAGCTGGCCAGCCGCCTCGCAGACCTGTTGAGTCGCAGCTCGCGTGCCGTCATGACCGCCGAGTCGGAGCAGGCACAGCTCAAGGCGGTCAATCCTTCGGGCACCACGGCCGATGCGGTGAAGAGCTACGCCACGCGCCTGTCGGAACTGCTGGTGGGCCCGAAGGAGCCGGACGCGGGCGCCGCTGCCACCGAAGCCAAACCAACTCTCACTGAGGTACAGGCCCACATAGCGAGCCTTTACGGTGAGCTCACACGCGCCGACGCTGCTCCGACCCTGGCGCAGACGACAGCGACGGAAACTGCCCAGCAGGTCCTGACGAGTCTGATGGGCGCGTGGCAGCAGATCGAGGCCGACCTGCCTGCACTCAACGCGCGGCTGCGGTCGGCAAAGCTCAGCGCCGTCCGCTCCGACCTGCCCCCGCCACGTGACCGCAACGTGGCCGATGAGGAGTGACCGGGCCGACGCGAGGCTCTATTTGCCCGATGACAGCCGCCCCGCCCGGTCCCGTGGGCTTACAGCCCCTGCGCGCCCTCTGAGACGGTCACCGCAGAGGCACCGGCGGCCTGCAGTCGGCCGTTGAGCGCCGGCAGATCCTTGTCCACGACGGACTTCCACTTCGCGAGCTGCTCCTCGAGACGGTCGTGCAACTGCGCGAAGACCTGCAGCTGCGGCTCGGTTGGCCGGAAATCGTCGCCGTCCACCGTGGCGATGAATGTGTCGTACTGCTCATCGAGGCGGTTGGGATAGCGCAGGTTGTCCTCTGACGCCTTCATGTTGACCTGGATGAGCTGCTCCTCGATGGGTGCCATCTTCCTCTCGAGGGAGCTCGCCAACTTGCTCACGGACCGCTTGTCCGCGCCGCCTTGCTGCTTCTGCAGCTCCTCGCGACAGGTGCGGATCTGGTTCACCGCCCGATGCAACGCTTCGATGTCCGCAGCGGTCTTGCTGACCAGATCCCAGTGGGCAGCCGTGTCCTGCGCGGTGAGTCCCTTCTGGATACGAGGATCCGGAACGACCTGAAGCGGCTCGGACTGCGTGCCGTGCGAGGTCGTCACCCGCACGAGGTAGGCCCCGGGATTGACCACCGGACCCCTCGGACCCTCGTCGGAGTAGAACGCGCCGGGTATCTGCACCGGATCCTCGACGCGCAGATCCCACGCAAACCGGTTCATTCCCGCGCCATCCGGCAACAGCTCCGCCGGTGTCTCGCGATCGGGCCACTCCGCCGGCTGCTCGAACTTCTCCTTCCGGCGGTTGGAATAACGGCGCAGCACCTTGCCCTGTAAGTCCAGGATCTCGAGGGTCAGCTCCTCGTCCGGCCGGGTTTTGTCCTTCAGGAAATAATCGATGATGGCGCCATTGGGCGGATTGTCCCCCACGGGTCGGTGGCGGTTCACCTCGATCGGGAAATGCAGCCGGTAGGCGCTCTCAGGACGATACAGGCGCACATCCGGCACAGCGGCGCTGGCCTGGATCTGCCGCAGTGCCGTCACGTCGTCCAGTATCCAGAACGAGCGCCCATGTGTCGCGGCCACCAGGTCATCGTCCTTCACCGCCAGATCGTGCACCGGGGTCACAGGCAGGTTGAGCTGCAGCGATTGCCAATGGCCGCCGTCGTCGAAGGACACGTACACGCCGAGCTCGGTGGCCGCGTACAGCAGGCCCGGCCGCTTCGGGTCCTCGCGCACTGCCCGCACGAAGGAGCCGACGGGAATGCCATCGACGATACGCTGCCAGGTCGCACCTCCGTCGTGGGTCCGGTAGATCAGGGGCGAAAGATCATCGAGCCGGTGACGCTCAACAGCCGCATACGCTGTTTTCGCATCGTTGGGCGAGGGCTCGATCATGCTCACGGTACTCCACGGCGGCATGTCCTTCGGCGTCACGTTCTGCCAGCTTTTGCCGTCATCCCGTGTCACATGGATCAGTCCGTCGTCGGTCCCGGCCCATAGCATGCCCTGCACCAGCGGAGATTCGGCGAGCGTGAAGACCGTGTCGTAGTACTCGACGCTGGTGATGTCCAGCGTGATGGGTCCACCCGAAGGCTGCTGTTTGCTCTTGTCGTTACGCGTCAGATCGGCGCTGATCCGCTTCCAGCTTCGGCCCTGGTCCTCGCTCTTCAGCACGAACTGCGCCGCCGTGTACAGGACATTCGAGTCGTGCGGAGAGACGAACACGGGCTCCGTCCACTGGATGCGGTAATCCAAGCCGGCCGCGCCGTTGCCCGAGACATCCAGCGGGTGCATCGAGACATCGCGGAAATTCCCGGTGGCATGATCGTACCGGGTCATCTGCCCGCTGTCGGAATTGGCGTACACGATGTCCGAATTGCGCGGATCCGGAGCGATGTAGCCGCTCTCACCGCCGCCGACCTCATACCAGTCCTGCCTGCCGATCACCCCGTCGTCATCGCGGCTCGCGATCGCTACCGTCGAGTTGTCCTGCTGCGCGCCATAGAGCCGATACGGCCAGTGGTTGTCGATGGCAACGTGATAGAACTGCGCCGTCGGCTGATTGTTCTGCTGTGTCCAGGTCACTCCACCGTCCACGGAGATGGTCGCGCCGCCGTCATTGCCGTTGATCAGCCGACGTGGATTGCGCGGGTCAATCCAGAGCGCGTGGTGATCGCCGTGCGGTGCAGGCAGCAGCTCGAAGTCCTTGCCGCCATTGGTGGAGCGGAAGGCACCGGTATTGAGCACATACAGCGTATCGCGGGCCACGGGGTCGGCAAAGATGTGCGAGAAGTACCAGGCGCGCTGCCTGAAGCGGTGATCCTCGTTGATCCGGCTCCAGCTCGCGCCGCCATCGTCGGATCGGAAGATCCCGCCCTCCTTCGCTTCGATCGAGGCATAGACGCGCCGGGAGTCCGCGCCGGATACGCTAACCCCGATTCGGCCGAGAGGGCCCGCGGGAAGTCCGTGACCCTGGATCTGCTTCCACGTCAGGCCGCCGTCCGAGGATCGGTAAAGCCCCGAACCGGGGCCGCCGCTGGAGAAGCTCCACGGCTGGCGCCGCATCTGCCAGAGCGAGGCGAACACAATGTTTGGATCATGAGGATCGAGCACCACATCGATCGCTCCGGTGTCGCGGTCGTGGTACAGCACCCGCTGCCACGTCTTTCCCCCGTCGGCAGTGCGGAAAACGCCGCGCTGCTCGTTGGGCCCAAAAGCGTGGCCCAGTGCCGCCACCAGCACAACGTCGGGGTTGCGCGGATCGATGGCGATTGCCCCGATCTGACGGGTGTCCTCGAGCCCAACGTGTTGCCACGTCTTGCCCGCGTCCATGGACTTGTAGACCCCGTCCCCGAAGGTGATATTGCCCCTCGGACAGGCCTCACCGGTACCGACATACAGAATGTCGTGATTGGAATCGGCCACCGCGATCGCGCCGATCGAAGCGATCTTCTGGCCATCGAACACCGGCTGCCAGCTATCACCGGCGTTCGTGCTCTTCCACACGCCACCGGCGACCGCGCCGAAATACCATGTGGCCGGGTCGCCTGGGACGCCGGTCACCGCCACCACGCGGCCCCCACGGAATGGACCGATCTGCCGCCACTGCATGCCGCTGTACAACTGCGGGTCTACCTGCGCCGCGGCGGCTCCGGCCTGGAGCATCCACAGCACGCCGAGAATCCCAGCCAGCGCCACTCTCCGATTACGTTTCATGTCATTCCCCCTGACGGGACCGGTTCGCCTGATCGCGCGGTGCGCACGGTTCGTCGCGCCCCACCGCCCAACGCACACTGCGCGAAGCTCCGCCAGTCTGGTGCCTGCGCGCATGGCAGCGCATCATATCCTCTCCAGGGAGGCATGAGAGTCTCATGCGTGCAATTGCGATCGTATTGATGGCGCTGGCTTCGCCGTGCGTGCTCGCTTACACAGCGGATGAGCTCGCCACGCGCAACGTCGAGGCGCGCGGTGGGGCAGACAAGGTGAATGCGATTCGGACGCTGCGCATGTCCGGAAAGCTCCTGCTCAATGACGGGGCGCTGGAGCTCGGGTACACGGCGCTCATCCGGCGGCCTGGCTCGATCCGCTACGAGGCGGCGCTGCAGGGACTCACCAAGGTTCAGGCGTACGACGGCAAGCAGGCCTGGCAGATCAATCCGTTTCAGGGACGCAAGGACGCTGAGAAGCTGTCCGACGATGATGCGAAGGGTCTGGGTGAGGACGCCGCCGATTTCATCGGCACGCTGGTGGACTACAAGGCCAAGGGCTACAGGCTGGACTATCTTGGCACGCAGGACGTGGACGGCACGCAGGCGCACAAGCTGCGGGTGACACGTCCGAATGGCGACACCGTGCTGGTGTACCTCGACCCCGATTACTTCCTCGAGATCCGTACCATCGAGCGCCGTGTCGAGCATGGCGTGCCGAGCGAGACCGTCACCGATTACGGCGACTACGAGAAGGTGGACGGCGTCTACTTCGCGCTTGCGCAGGAATCCGGACCCAAAGGCTCCGCCAATCGGCAGAAAATCCAGTTCGACAAGGCCGAGGCCAACGTTCCGGCGGATGAGGGTGAATTCCGCCTCCCGCCCGCGGCTGCGGCCGCAGCGAAGTAATTCCCAGGAGAGCAGATCAATGCGATCAGGACTCGCGATGCTGGGCTGTCTGCTCGTGTGCGGGCTGGGCCTTGCGGCGGCGGCCGAAGCCCCTGTCATCGACTCGGGAACCATCTCCGGCCTCGGCGCGCGCAATATCGGCGCCGCCGCCATGAGCGGGCGCATCTCCGCTTTGGCGGGCGCCGCCGACGCATCCGGCAAGGTCACATTGTTCGTCGGCTCGGCCAGCGGCGGCGTGTGGAAGTCGACCGACGGGGCCACCACCTTCAAGCCAGTCTTCGATGATCAGCCCGTACAGTCGATCGGGGCGATAGCGATCGATCCAACGCACCCCGAGAATCTGTGGGTGGGAACCGGCGAGTCGTGGACCCGTAACAGCGTCTCAGTCGGCGATGGCCTCTACAAATCCACGGACGGTGGCGAGACCTGGTCACATGTAGGTCTTGCCGACTCCGAGCGCATCGCGCGCATCGTCGTGGATCCGCGTGCCTCCGATACTGTCTACGTGTGTGTGCCGGGCAAACTCTGGAGCGATTCGACCGACCGCGGCCTGTACAGGACCACTGACGGTGGCAAGAGCTGGCAGCTCGTGCTGAAAGGATCGAATGCCTCGACCGGCTGCGCCAGCGTCGCCATGGCACCCAACCATCCCGATGTCCTGCTCGCGAGCCTGTGGGACTTTCGGCGCAAAGGCTGGACGTTCCGGTCCGGGGGCGACGGTCCGAAGGCGACTTCGGGCGGCGGCCTGTATCTGAGCGGGAACGGCGGCAAATCGTGGGTCGAGCTCAGCGCGCAGTCCGGTCACGGCCTGCCGCCGAAGCCCTACGGGCGAATTGCGCTGGCCTTCGCTCCCAGCGATCCCGGCACGGCCTATGCGTTCATCGAATCCACGGACTCCGGGTTGTTCATCTCCCACGACGGGGGACACAACTGGGAGCGTGGCGACAAGAGTCAGTGGATGGTCTGGCGCCCCTTCTACTTCGCCAACCTCGTGGTGGACCCGAAGGACGCCCGCCGGGTTTACAAGACAGACGGGGCTCTGATCCTCAGCGAGGACGGCGGCAAAAGCTTCACCCCGGTCGGCGGCTTCGTCGGCATGCATGGGGACGTACACGATGTCTTCGTCGACCCGTCGAACCCGCAGCACGTTTTTGCCGGAGACGATGGCGGCCTGTGGATTTCCTTCGATGGCGCAAACAAGTGGTGGAAGGCCGACAACCTGCCGATCTCCCAGTTCTACCATGTCAGTCTCGATGATGCCGATCCCTACCATGTGTACGGCGGCCTGCAGGACAACAGCTCCTGGATGGGCGATTCTGCCTACCCCAGCGGCATCCCCAGCTCGCGCTGGGAGAATATGTACGGCGGCGATGGCTTCTGGATGTTCGCCGACCCTTCCGACCACGACTACGTGTACGCCGAGGCGCAGGGCGGCACGATCGGGCGGGTGAACATCCATACCCACGAGACCCGCGACATCCAGCCGCGACTTGGCGCGCAGGATCTGAAGCGCTATAGCAAGCTCAGATTCAACTGGAATACCCCGATCGCGCTCTCCTCGCACGACCCGGCGGCGGTCTATATCGGGGCACAGTTTCTATTCCTCTCGAGCGACCACGGACAGAGCTGGGAGCGAATCTCGCCCGATCTGACCACCAACGATCCGCAGAAACACAAGCAGGAGCATTCAGGCGGCGTCACGGTCGACAACTCGGCCGCGGAAATGCACACGACCATTTACTCGATCAGCGAGTCGCCACTGGCCGCCGGGCTCATCTGGGTCGGGACCGACGACGGCAACCTCCAGTTGACGCGGGACGGAGGCAAGCACTGGGATAACGTGGTGCACAATGTGAAGGGACTGCCTGCCAGCTCCTGGGTGAGCTGGGTGCAGGCCGGAAAATATGCGCCAGGCACCGCGTACGCAGCGTTCGATCGACACACGTTCGGTGATATGGCGCCCTACGTGTATGCGACCACGGATTACGGCAAGACATGGACGCCGCTGGTGACGGCGCAAGATCCCCGCGGCGTACGCGGGTATGCCCACGTCATCAAGGAAGATATCGTGGACCCCCAGCTGCTGTTCCTCGGAACCGAGTTCGGCTTGTGGATCTCCGTTGACGGTGGCGCGCACTGGGCGCAGTTCAAGGGCGGCCACATTCCCGATGTCGCCGTGCGCGACCTGGCCATCCAGGCCCGGGACAATGACCTGGTGCTGGGGACGCACGGCCGCGGAATCTGGATCGTCGATGACATCACGCCGCTGCGGCACCTGAGAGGCGATCTGCTCTCGCAGGAGGCTGCGTTCGTCTCGACCCGGCCGGTGCAGCAACGGATCGAAGCTAACGGAGGCTGGCCGCTCGGCGCGGCGGCCTTCATCGGCGATGATCCGCCGGCCGGCGCCGCGATTACCTACTTTCAGCGCACGCGCCATCTGTTTGGAAAGTTGAAAATCGAAGTGCTGGATGCACGGGGACAGGTCGTCGGCGAGCTGCCTGCGAGCACGCGGCGCGGATTGAATCGCGTAGTGTGGACCATGCATCTGCGGCCACCCCACGTCCCGCCTGCAGTTCAGCTCGCTCAGGCTGGAACGCAGGGCCCGCGCGTGCTTCCGGGCACGTATACGGTGCGGATGGAGAAGAACGGCAGGACCTATACGACCAACGTGTCGGTTGGACTGGACGCTCGTGTCAAGTGGACTGCGGCGGATCGGCAGGCCCAGTACGCTGCGGCGATGAGAGTGGAGACTCTCTTCAACGATGAGTCCACGCTCTTCGGACGAATCGCCGGGCTGCGCAAGCAGATCGCGGATCGCAGCAAGGGTCGTGCGGAGGCAGACACTCTGGCGCGCCGGCTAAGTCAATTCGATGCCCAACTCGATGGGCTGCGCAGGCAGATCGTCGCAACCACCGAGGGAGGAGCCATAACCGGGGAAGAGCGCCTGCGTGAGCACACGGATCAGCTGTACGGTGCGGTCACCTCGTGGGAGGGGCCGCCTTCGAGCTATCAGCTTGCCAACGTCGCCGCGCTACGGGGCCAGCTCACCGAAGTCGAGGGCGCCTTTACCCGGTTGACATCCAGTGAGCTGCCCGCGATCAACAAGATGCTGAGCAGCCATGGTACGCACAGTCTCGCCGTCCCCGACACGGTGGCCTTCGAGGAGACCGGCGAGTGGGGTTCCGGCGGCACCCGCGCGGGCGCCCTAGCCGATCCGGACGCCGGTCGCACAATGGAAGTGCCAGCCAACCTTCGCCTGTGGAATTAGCGTGGCCGGTCCCGCGCCTGTGGAACTAGCGTGCCGGGTACGGTAGCTCCAGCAGCCTGCAACCAACCGGACACGAAGAGCTCGGACGCCACCTTACTTTGGGGTGCAGAGCCCGGGTCGCATCCACAGGTAAGGCTGGTGCCGAAGCCACCGGTACGGCATCGAACCGCCCCGGCGCTCCGCACCGGGCTGACGGTCTGCGCAGCGGTGGCCGCGCTGCTTGCTGCTCCATCGACCGCACTCGCGCAGGGGCAACAATCCCAATCGAGCGATGAAGACACCCCGGCGAGCGCATCCGTCCCCAGGAAGCGGGGTGAGTCGGGCCCGGTCGTCATAGAAGCCAAGCGCTGGCTGTTCAATCGCGAAACCCGCTACGCACACTCCCTGCCGGAGGTGGATGGCACCACCATCACGGTCACGAAGAAGACCAGCGTCGTGAAGCTCGACGAGCAGCCCACGGTGATCGACAATAACCAGCGCGCGGTCTTCGATCGGTTCCCCGGCATCGTGCTCGCGGAGCAGCAGAATCCCACCCAGCTCAACCTCTCCTATCGCGGCCTGGGCAATCCGCAGGAGAGCGAATTCGTGCTGGTCATGCAGGACGGCATTCCGCTCGAGCTCGACTGGATCGGTTATCCGACACTCTATTATCTACCGGTTCCTCAGACGCTCGGCTCGGTGCAGATGATCCGGGGCGGGTCGGGATTGCTGTATGGCCCCGAGCCGCAGCCGGTGATCAACTTCGTCTCGCGCGCGAGCGAAGCGGGCCGCCCCTTCTCAGGCACCACGGAACAGGTTGGCGGCAATCAGGGCCTCTTCTCGAGCTTCAACGCGATCTCCGGAAGCACCGGCCCGTGGGACTACTCGGCGGACTATTCGCGGCGTCAGTCGGACGGCCAGCGCCTCAATGGAGACTACACGCTCAACTCCGGTGACGTGCAGGTCGGCTTCCGGCCCGACTCGCAGCAGCGGCTGAGCCTCGCCGTGCATGCCTATTCTCTGCAGAGCGGACTCGCAGGGCTGATGTCCGGCGCACAGTTCCACACGGACCGAAATCAAACGACCACCCCGGATGACCGGCTGTGGACCGATCGCTACAGCACCGTCCTGACCTACGACAATGCATTCACCGATCGGGACCGGTTCACGCAGAAGGCCTGGACGGGCTACACGGATCTCATCACTCGCTCGGACCAGTACAATGGGCTGGACGACTCGGCGATCGGCGGCATGCTCGCCGGACAACGATTTCATTTCACTGGCCTGGATGGGCGCCTGCTGCATCGCTGGGGCACCGGGAACGCATTGACCCTGGGCTACACGGCCTACTGGTCAAAGAGTCCCTACACGGAGTTCCTGAGTCGCAATCCGCTGGCCGACCGTGACGACGAATCCGGCGTGCCTTTTTACCGGGACGAGCGCCAGACTCGCTATGCGGCGCTCTTTGGCGAGAACGTCTTCCGCTTCAAGTATTTCCATCTGGTCACCTCCGCCAGGCTGGATCACGAGGAGCTGAGCACGCACGAAACGACCGCGCCCCACATGCTCCTGGTGGATGCGACCTATCGTAAGACCGTGCCGCTTTTCGGAGTCGGTATCGGCAATGATTTCGGTCAAGGCAATGAGACTTACCTGAATGTCTCGCAGGGATTCCGCCCGCTGCGCTACCTCGACATCGCAAGCCCCTTCAGCAATTTCTCGCCGACCAACAACCCGGACCCGACGAAGTACCTGACGTACGAGGCGGGGGTGCACGGCTGGCCGAGCGTCGGCCTCTATTACGATGTCAGCCTGTTTCAGGTGAATGTCAAAAATCGTATCGAGTCTCAACAGCTCAGCCAGACCGAGACGGTCGATGTGAATACCGGCGATACGCGCAGCCGCGGAGCGGAGCTGGAAGGAGCGTACGACCTGCTGCGTTTATGGCCGGAAGCGGCTGCGAACCAGCACGTCACGGTTTTCGCGAACGCCAGCTTCCTCAACGCGCGCTTCACCAGCAGCATCATTCGCGGCCAGAGCGGCAAAACGCCGGCCTATGCGCCCGACTACGTGCTCAAGGCCGGCATCACGCTGCGGCAGGACGCGCGCTACAAGCTCAGCCTGATCGCCGCTACGGTTGCATCGCAATTTTTCCAGGACAGCGACCTGTCGGTGGGCACCACCCCGGCAGGCATCCCTCCGTACACCCTCATCGATCTCGACGGCGAATACGTGATCGCGGGCCACCTGCGCCTGCTGGGTGGGATCGCCAATCTGGCCGACCGCCACTATTATTCGCGCGTATTCCTGTTCGGCGGCCAACTGGAGCCGGGGCGCGATCGCACCTTCCATGCCGGACTCGCCTACAATTTTTGATTTCGGCTATCATCGGCCGTCGATCCCACGACTGAGCATTCTTCGCAGCCATACACCGTGCACCATCCCGAGGGGCACCACGAGGGGGGCGCCGACCACCGCCATCATTCAGGCGGGGCCGGACGCGCTCATCCCCATGAGCCCGAGGGCACAGGCCACTCCCACCCCCACCACCACGGGGGACACGGCCACCACCATCACGGCGCTCTCACCAGTCATTCCCGGCTCCTGGGCGCCCTGCTACTGACCGCCGGCTGCATGCTCATCGAGGCCGCGGGAGGCCTCGTCGCCGGCTCGCTCGCGCTGCTGGCCGATGCCGGTCACATGCTTACCGACTGCGCCTCCCTGGCGATGAGTTACGCGGCCGTACGAGCCGGCACCCGGCCCGCCACGGTGTCCATGAGCTACGGACACCATCGCTGGCAGGTGCTAGCCGCTTTCGTGAACGGCCTGGCGCTGCTGGTGCTCGCGGCATGGATCGCCGTGGAAGCCGTCCAGCGGCTGCGCTCGGGAACGAGCGTGCACGGGCAAATCGTCGCGGGCGTGGCCGTGCTCGGATTGTTGGTCAACATCGCGGCCTTCGTCGTTCTCTCGCGTGGTGAGGCGAATCTCAATATCCGGGGCGCTCTCGCGCACGTCATGGGCGACATCCTCGGCAGCCTGGCGGCGCTGATCGCAGGCGGCGTGATCGTGCTCACCGGCTGGATGCCGGCCGATCCGCTGCTCTCGGGCGTGGTTGCCGTGATCATGGCGCGAAGCGGCTGGCGGATCAGCCGCGAATCGGCGCACATCCTGCTGGAAGGCGCGCCCCCCGATTGCAACGGCGAGCAGATAGAGAGCGCGCTCTCCTCTGCGGTCCCGGCCGTCGCTGACGTCCATCACCTGCATGTATGGTCGATCACCGACGAGCGCCCCGTGGTCACCCTACACGCCGTACTGCGCGAGAACGCCGACCGCGATCGAGTTCTGCTCGATATCCAGAGCACCCTGCGCGAGCGCTTCGGCGTCCAGCACGCCACCGTCCAGATCGAACTGACGCAGTGCGAGGAGGAGGACTGCACCTCCGCCAGCGTGCCCGGCCGGCCGCCAACCTCCAAGGCCGGCTCCGCGGCCTGAAGGCACAACGATCCATGTCCAGGGACGTAAGGCTCGAGCGCCCGACCCGCGCCCTCTTTCCATCAGCTTGGACTGCACCGGATGTGTACCCGAACGTGAGAGTCCGCGCCGGCAGGCATGCCACGTGCTGGCTGGCCTCGCCCGCTTCGTGCCGTGGCATTGATTGGCTGCCGGCGGCTGCGCTCCAGGGGTGGCGCAACTGATGTGGATCGTCAAAGTCGCGCTGCAGCGTCCCTACACTTTCATCGTCCTGGCCATCGTCATCTTCCTGCTGGGCACGTTCGCGATTGCCCGCACGGCCGTCGATATCTTTCCGAGCATCAAGATCCCGGTAGTCGCCTCCATCTGGAATTATGCAGGCCTGCAGCCCATCGAGATGGCCAACCGCATCGTGCTCGGCACCGAGCGCGGTGCGCAGACTACTGTCAGCAATATCGAGCACACCGAATCGCAGTCGTTGAACGGCATCTCGGTGATCAAATACTTCTTTCAGCCCGGCGCCGACGAAGTGCTCTCCTACGCCCAGATCACCGGCGTATCGCAGACCCAGCTGAAGAACCTGCCGCCCGGCGCCACGCCGCCCTTCATCCTGGCCTATGATGCCTCCACCGTCCCGATCATTCAGCTCGCGCTCTCGAGCGACTCCCTCTCGGAGTCGCAGATCTTCGATCTCGGCAACAACATCATCCGCACCGCGCTCGCGACCATTCCGGGAGCGGCGATACCGTGGCCATACGGCGGGCGGCAGCGCCAGGTACAGGTGGACCTGGATCTGCCGGCTCTGCGCGCGAAAGGTCTGTCCGGCTCGGATGTGACCGCGGCCATCTCCTCGCAGAATCTCATTCTGCCCGCCGGGACACAGAAGATCGGCGACCTCGAGTATTACATCGGCCTCAACGCGAGCCCGCAGAAAATCGAAGAGCTCAACGACCTGCCCATCAGCTCCTCCAATGGCAATGTGGTGTACGTGCGCGATGTGGCGCACGTACGCGACGGCAGCCCCCCTCAGACGAACATCGCTCGGCTGGCTGGACGCCGCGCCTCGCTGATGACGGTCCTCAAGCTGGGCAAGGCCTCGACGCTCGACGTGATCAACAGCATCAAGGAAAAGCTGCCGCAGATCCGCGAGATGGTTCCCCCGCAACTGAAGATCGAGCCCATCGGCGATCAGTCGATCTTCGTGCGGGCCGCGATCTCCGGTGTCGCGCGCGAGGCGACGATCGCGGCGACGCTGACGGGATTGATGATCCTCCTGTTCCTCGGCAGCTGGCGCAGCACGATCATCATCTTCATCTCGATCCCGCTCTCGATACTCGCCTCCATCGCCTGCCTGGCGGCTCTCGGTGAAACCATCAACATCATGACCCTTGGCGGCCTCGCGCTCGCGGTCGGCATTCTGGTGGACGATGCGACGGTGACCATCGAGAACATCAACTCCCATCTCGAGGAAGGTGAGGAGGTCGAGCATTCGATTCTGCACGGTGCCCAGCAGATTGCCTTGCCTGCCCTGGTCTCCACGCTCTCGATCTGCATCGTGTTCGTTCCGATGTTCATGCTGGCCGGCATCGCGAAATTTCTGTTCGTGCCGCTCGCCGAGGCCGTGGTCTTCGCGATGCTGGCCTCCTACCTGCTGTCGCGTACGCTCGTGCCGACCCTGTCGAAATACTGGCTCACCACCCATGAGCATGAGAGCACCGCGCGCGGCGGACGTCTGGCGCGGTTCCAGGCCGCATTCGAGCGCGGCTTCACCCGAACCCGTGAGCATTATCATGCGTTTCTGGAGATGGCGCTGCGCGGCGGCGGCCGCTTTGCCGCGATTTTCCTCGCCGCCATGATCGCCAGCGCGATTCTCGCCTTTCCCTTCGGCCGCTACCTGCCCGGCCTGGGCCAGGATTTCTTTCCCAGCGTGGACTCCGGACAGATCAAGCTGCATTTCCGCGCTCGCACGGGCCTGCGCATCGAGGAGACCGCGGCCCTGTGCGATCGCGTCGAGGCGTTCATCCGGCGCATCATTCCGGCCTCGGAGCTGGAAAGCATCGTGGACAACATCGGGCTGCCCTACAGTGGGATCAACCTCTCCTACAGCACCTCGGCCCCGGTAGGGCCGAGTGATGCCGACATCTTCATCGCGCTGAAAAAAGATCATCACGCGACCGTGGATTACATGAGGACACTGCGCGCCCAGTTGAACACGAACTTTCCGTCGGTCTCGTTCTCGTTCCCTCCTGCGGACATCGTGAGTCAGACGCTCAACTTCGGACTGCCCAGCCCAATCGACGTCCAGATCATGGGCACCAATCTCGAAGCAAACCGGCAGTACGCAAACGAGTTGCTGCAGAGGCTGCGCGGCGTCCCCGGTGCGGTTGACCTGCACATTCAGCAGCCATTCGACTATCCGACCCTGCGGGTGGACGTGGACCGGACGAAGGCCCGGCAGCTCGGCCTCACGCAGCAGAATGTGGCCTCGAACATGCTCGTCTCGCTCTCGGGCAGCTTCCAGACCCAGCCGTCATTCTGGATCGACCCTGTTTCGGGCACGCAGTACAACGTGGTTGCACAGACGCCCCAGGCGCAACTCGAGTCGCTCAATGCGCTCGCGACGACACCCCTCACCAACGGGAGTGGCGGTCCGTCGCAGATGCTCGCGAACGTAGCGACGTTCCACCGAAGCGCGAGTCCCGCCGTTGTCAGCCACTACGACGCCACGCCGGTACTGGACATCTATGGAGCCGTGCAGGATACCGACCTCGGATACATCTCCACTCAGGTGAGCCGGATCGTCGAAGAGACGAAGGCTCACGTTCCGAGGGGGTCGCACGTGGTCGTGCGGGGACAGGTACAGACGATGAATGCCTCATTTCACGGCCTGCTCCTGGGCTTGCTGGCTGCGGTCGTGCTGGTTTATCTGCTGATCGTGGTGAATTTCCAGTCATGGCTGGATCCGCTGGTCATCATCACCGCGCTCCCCGCAGCGCTGGCGGGGATCGTCTGGATGCTCTTCCTGACACATACCACGGTAAGCGTCCCGGCGTTGACGGGAGCCATCATGTGCATGGGGGTCGCAACCGCGAACAGCGTTCTGGTCGTCAGCTTCGCCCGTGAACGGATGAACGCCGGTGACGATGCCTTCACGGCAGCGTCGAAGGCGGGGTTTACCCGCTTCCGACCGGTGCTGATGACGGCTTTGGCGATGATCATCGGCATGATCCCAATGGCTCTGAGCCTCGGCGAAGGCGCGGAGCAGAACGCGCCGCTGGGCCGTGCGGTGATCGGCGGCCTCGTGTTCGCCACCGTAGCCACCCTGTTCTTCGTGCCGACCGTCTTTACCCTCATTCACGGCCGAACCCCACGCCGGGATCGGGTACGCGCCGAGAGCCATACATGACCCAACCCTCAGGTCAGACACCGGATGTTTCTGCCGAGAAGATCAAACGCTACGCGTGGATCACGCTGGCCGTAGCACTGGTACTCGGCGTGTGGGGGGTCGCTACCCGGGTTCATTCGCGCAACAACCTGGGCAAGGAAACCGCCTCGGAAGCCGTCCCGGTCGTGATCACCAGCCATCCCGAATCCAGCCCGCCTTCAGAAGAGCTCGTCCTGCCGGGCAACGTGCAGGCATTCATTGAGGCGCCCATCTATGCGCGCACCAGCGGCTATCTGCGCAAGTGGTATACCGACATAGGCACGCCGGTGACGAAGGGCCAGCTTCTCGCGGAGATCGACGCGCCGGAAGTGGACCAGCAGCTTCGGCAGTCGCGCGCCGACCTCGCCACGGCGAAAGCCAACTCTCAACTGGCAGAGAGTACCAATCAGCGGTGGAAAGGTCTGCTGGCCAACCACGCCGTGTCGCAACAAGATGCGGATACGCGAGCCGCAGACGCCGCAGCCTCGCGCGCCTCTGCCGCGTCCGCCCAGGCGAACGTCGCCAGGCTGCAGGAGCTGGAGACGTTCAAGAGAGTCGTTGCGCCGTTCGACGGAGTGGTGACAGGGCGAAATACGGACATCGGGGCTCTGATCAATGCAGGGCAAAGCACCGGGAGCTGGCTGTTTCACGTCGCTGATACCGGTAAGCTGCGAATCTACGTGGATGTGCCGGAGGCTTACGCCGCGCGCACCACGGTCGGCCTCCAGGCCGAGCTGCACTTCAACGAGCATCCCGGCAAGGCCTACCCCGCCACGTTGGTGCGCACGGCGCAGGCGCTGAACCCGAACCTGCGCACGCTGCAGGTTGAATTGCAGGTGGATAACAGTGGGGGCGAGCTTTTCCCAGGCTCATATGCCGAGGTCCACTTCAAGTTACCGGGCAGCACCACCACGGTACGGGTGCCCTCCACCGCTCTGGTATTCCGCGCACAGGGACTGCAGGTAGCGACTGTCGAAAACGGCGACCGTATTCGCATGAAGCGCATTCTCCAGGGCCGGGACTTCGGCACCTCCGTCGAGGTGCTCGCCGGCCTGTCGGCGAATGATGAGATCGTTGATAACCCTCCCGACTCGCTCAGCGATGGCTCGACCGTCCGGATCCAGCAGCCGCCTGCCAAGCAGGGGGCCGCCGTGCGTGCGCCGGCGAAGGCTCCCTGAGCATGCAGCGACGCGTTCTCGCTGTCGTATTGTGCAGCGCGCTGTGTGCCTGCTCCTTCGCACCGAAATATTCCAAGCCCCCCATCGAAACGCCACCACCTGTCTATCAGGAGTCCGACGGATGGAAGCCCGCTCAGCCGGCGGACGCCGAGAGTCGGGGCCCCTGGTGGACACTGTTCCGCGATGCGACCCTGGACTCGCTCGAAGGCCGCGTCGCGGGAGCTAATCAGAATATCAAGGCGGCGTTCGCACGCCTGCAGGAAGCGCGTGCGCAGACCCGGGTAGCCCGCGCGGACTACTTTCCTACTTTGACGGCGGGACCCTCTGCCACGCGATCCCGTACGTCGGTCAATTCTCCGCTGTTCACCAACACGAGGCCGACGACAGTCAACGACTTCGTGCTCGATGCTGACCTCTCCTATGAAATCGACGTCTGGGGCCGGGTTCGCAACGCGGTAGGCTCCGCCCGGGCGAGCGAGCAGGCGAGCGCCGCCGACCTGGCCACGCTCGACCTGAGTACACACGCCGAGCTCGCCGCGGACTATTTCACGCTTCGCGGCGAGGATACGCAGCGCGAGCTCCTCGACCAGACGGTCGCGGACTACACGAGGGCGCTCGACCTCACTCAGCATCTGTACGACGGGGGCGCCGCAGCCCTCGCCGATGTGGATCAAGCCAGGGCCCAGCTTGAAACGGCACGAACACAGGCAGCGGACGCGCGCCTGCGGCGGGCGCAGACGGAGCACGCCATCGCCGTCCTCGTCGGCGAGTCGCCGTCCATGTTCCATCTGGACCCGCACCCGCTGAGCGCGGATGCGCTGCCGCCGGCGGTCGATCCCGGCCTGCCGTCCGCATTGCTCGAGCGGCGCCCCGACGTGGCCGCCGCCGAGCGGCGGGTCGCGGCCGCCAACGCGCAGATCGGAGTAGCCCGCGCGGCCTATTTCCCGGTATTCGACCTGTTCGGTCGGGCCGGCTTCGAAAGCACGCGGGTATCGAACTGGATCAGCGCACCCAGCCGGCTCTGGTCGGTGGGTCCCTCTGCGCTACTCACTGTCTTCGACGGGGGCCGTTACCGAGCGCTGTCCGCACAGGCCCATGCGGCATATGACGAGCAAGTTGCCAACTATCGCAACACGGTGCTGACAGCCTACCAGGAGGTGGAGGACAATCTCGCCGCGCTGCGCGATCTGGACAGCGAGAGCACGAGTCAGGCCGCCGCCGTCGCAGCGAGCGCCGGCGCATTGAGTCAGGCCCAATATCAATACCAGGGCGGCATCGTGACCTACCTGCAGGTGGTCGTCACTGAAAATACCGCCCTGACCGCTCAGCTCGCCGCGGCCGACATCCAGGTACGGCAGCTCACCGCGAGCGTTCTGCTGATCAAGGCGCTCGGTGGCGCCTGGCAGCCACCCGCGCACGGGAGCTGAAGCTCCGAGAGCGGCGCTGACTTTCAGCGCCTGACTTTCACAGCCTGACTTTCAGACCCGCGAATACGCCGATGGAAGGTTGCAGGAAGCCGACCGGGATCTCGTAACGGCGATTCGCCAGGTTGTCCACCCGGGCGTACAGGGTGAGATGCGGGCTGAGCGCTACATTCGCGGCGATATTGGCCACCGTGTAGCCCGGCGCCTGCAGACGCGGATTGGAGAAATCACGGTTGCCGTCGATGAACGTCCCGAGCGCCAGCACGTTCAGATCGAAACTCAGCGCCTGCATCGGCTGCCACTGCGCATCGAGCGTTCCCTTGTGCCGGGGTCGCAACAGTAATTCCTGGTCGAGCACGTCGTCCGTCGATTCCGTGTAGGTATAGTCCAGCCTCAGCAGCAGAGATTTGACCGGGGACCAGCTCAGGAAACTCTCCACGCCCTGTGTCGTGGCCCGTCCAAAGTTCGCATACGTCGTCCCGGAAGGGGCCGTGTCGATGAGATTGCGGATGCGGTTGTGGAAATACGTGGCTCCGAAGCGCACGGTGTTCGCAGCGAGCGACTGCTCGAAACCCACGTCGTAGCCGATACTGGTCTCGGGCTTCAAGTCTGGATTACCGAAGAAGAAGAACTGCGGAAAGCTCTGGTAGAGCTCGCCCAGCGTTGGCGCCTTGAATCCACTGCCGACGCTCGCCTTGAGCTTGGTGCCGGACTCGGGGATCAACCACGCCGGAGCCACCCGGTAGGTCGCCTTGCTGCCAAATTGGCTGTTGGCGTCGTAGCGCACATTCAGAGCCGAGGAGAAGTGCTCTCCCAGACGCGACTGCAGCTCGGCATAACCCGCACTGATCGACACGCCCGCGGACACCGGCTCGCTGATCTCGTCGTGCTCGTGCTCCGCACCCAGCACGAGCGTCTCCTCGGCGGAGAGCTTGAGAGCTCCCCGCCAGTCCACCTTCACACGATCGCCCGTATTCAGACTCGTCGGGCTCTGCGGATCAAAGTTGGTTGTCCGTTTGCGGGTGTATCCGACGCCCAGGGTCTGGTCGAGGAACTCATCTGCCGTGAGGGAATGGGCGGTTACGCGCGCGTAGTACTCATTCGTGTCGCTGGCACTTTGCTGCGGCTGCGGAAAGCTCGGAAACGAGAACTCGTCATCGCCCGTGAAACGCAGGTGCGAATCCGTGTAGCGCGCCACGAGTCCCAGGTCGAAATGATCCGTCACATCCAAGCCGAGCTTGGTCGTGCCCGTGACGTTGTCGTAATAGTCGTCGTTGCGCCTTTCTCCGGGAAGCAGCAGATCCAGCGGGGTGACCGGTGTCGCCGCGGCGTGCAGGTGCTCGACATTGGCGGAATAGTGCAGTTGACCGTCCGAGCCGCTTATGCCGGCGGCCTGATTAAAAGTGTCGAACGACCCCCCCTCCGCGGATCCGTGGAATTCCAAGGGTCCCTGGCCGCTGCGGGTGATGACGTTGATGACACCCCCTATGGCATCCGCACCGTACAGCCCGCTCTGCGGTCCCCGAAGCACCTCCACCCTCTCGATATCCTGAGTGAGGAACTGGCCGAAATCGAACGTCGAGCCGGTACTGCTCGGGTCCGTGACGTCGATACCATCCACGAGCACCTTGGTGTGATTCGAGTTGGTGCCCCGCATGAAGAGCGACGTCGAGCCTCCCGGACCGCCCGTCTGCACCAGGTTCAGCCCGGGCATGTTTTTCAGCACGTCCGGCAGAGTCTGCTGCTGGCGGATCGCGATATCCTCCGCCGTGATGACGGAAATACTGCTCGCAACGTCCTGCTCAGGTGTTGGAATGAGAGTGGCCGTGACGACTACTGAATCGGGCGCTTCATCCGCGCCTGCCCGGGACAGTTCCGGGGCCAACAGGGCGGCGGTCACTAGGATCGAGAGTAACACTGGCGTGCGCATACGTTTCTCCTGGCCGGGATCCAGGAGTCGCTGCAGCGGAGTGACAGGTTGCCGCACTGGGCAGACTCAACCGAGGCTCCGCGTTGACGACTCCAACCGTGTCGTCACGACGGATACCCCGCAGTTCCCGCCACACCCCGGCCGGAAACAGGACGACGGCGCAAGGCAGGTCTCCTGGCTACCGGGTCATCGCTTGCATCCGCCTTCCCGAGGCTGGAAGCCTCAGTGGCCATCTGGACGTTCGCTCGCCGGTTACAGTTGCGGGGGCAGCCGCGGCGTCAAACCGCGTTCCCTTTCGAATCCCTCAGGGGGAACCTTGCACGTATCGAAAGCCGCGAGAGTATAACGATCACACTCTCATCCCGGAAGAGCCACTCCCCGTCAGGAAGATCGGCCGCGAGGATCTGTCCTGGAAGACCTGCCAGGAGGATCTGCCACGAAGATCGGCGCGTCCTCAGCTCTGGCGCGCCGCGCGCGTTCGAGCCAGCTGGCCGACGAAGCGTGAGGCGATTGCGGGGCTCTGACCGAAATGCACGTGGAGATAGCTCGCGAGCAGGTTGCCCTGCGCGTAGCCGATCGGACCCTCGGGCCCACCGAGGCTGCGCGCCTTCCATGCTGCAGCCAGCTCTGCCTCCCGTAGATCGGCCTCCCACGAGCTGTAGCGGAACTCGTGACCGCGCAAGGTTCCGCCGGCGTCGACCAGCAGGTTGGCAGCCGGTGCTGTTGCATACCGGTAGCCGAGGGCCGCGAGTTGGTCGCTCATGCGCACAGTGCCAGGCACCAAACCCGCCATGGGCCAGCGACGGCCCTCCAGGTCGAGCAGATCTTCAGTCAGCGCCATGAATCCGCCGCATTCGGCATAAAGCGGCGCATCTCTGGCACGCAGGGCGCGCAGGCTCTGCCACAGAGCCGTGTTGTCCGCGAGGGCGGCGGCGTGCAGCTCCGGATACCCTCCACCCAGATACACTCCATCCGCACCCTCGGGCGGGCACTCGCCTCGAATCGGGCTGAAGAACTCGATCACTGCGCCGTACGCCTGCAGCAACTCGAGATTCTCCGGATAGTAGAAACAGAACGCCTCATCGCGCGCGACGGCAAGCACCGGCGGACGAACGGCAGAGAGCTTGCGCTCGCGACCGCGGTCGGTCTGGGTCGGCAGCCGTTCTTGGCCGCCGACGGGCGGGAGACTCCACAGCGCCTTCCCGGCCATCACCGGCTGAGCAGCGCGGGCGATGCCCAGCAGAGCCTGCAGGTCGAATCGTGCGCTCACCTGCGCGGCGATCCGGCCAATCAGGGCCTCGGTCTCCGGATGCTCTCCTCCGGGCATCAGACCCAGATGCCGCTGCGGCACTCGCAGTCGATCTTCGGCGGGCAGCCACCCCAGCACCGGTAACGCGGATCTCCCGGTGATCGCCCGAGCGCACCCTCCTGCATGGCCCTCCGATCCGGCCCGGTTGAGCACGACCGCAGCCAGCGGCGCCTCCGGATCGAACTGCCTGCATCCCAACACCGGAACCGCGGCGCTATTGGCCGCTGCGCAGATGTCGGCCACCAGCACGATCGGCGTGCCGAGCAACTTCGAAATCTGTGCCGTGGAGCCGCGCTCATCGTCCCAGTCAGCGCCATCGAAGAGGCCCATCATTCCTTCGATGACCGCGACGTCGGCACCGCGGCAGGCCCGCACGAAGCTCTCGACCAGCATCGCATCATCCAACATCCAGGTGTCGAGATTGCGGCAGGCACGGCCCGCGGCCCGGCTGTGCCAGGTTGGATCGATGTAGTCCGGCCCGCACTTGAAGGGCTGCACGACGACCCCCTGCTCGCGCAGTGCGGCGATCAGCCCGGCGGTTACCGTCGTCTTGCCGACGTTGGATGCGGCACCGGCGATCAGCAGGCGCGGAATGTTGTACGGCTGGCTCACGGCCATCGCAGCCTAAGGGATACGCCCGGCGATTGACAATTGGCGGACCATGCGGCGTGCTAATCTTGCCCGCAAATGGACGAAGAGCTGGCTCTGTTTCGGGAAACGATTGCCCGGTTCATCGCGGCCGAGATGACGCCGAACGATGCCGCGTGGCGCAAGCAACAGCATGTCGGGCCCGAGATCTGGCGACGCGCCGGCGAGCTTGGAATGCTGTGCGCCGACGTGCCGACGCAGTACGGAGGCATGGGCGGCTCGTTCCGCCACGAGGCCATCGTGCACGAGGAGCTGGCGCGCGCCGGCATGACTGGCTTCGGCTCCGGCGTGCACAGCATCTGTGCGCACTACCTGATGAACCACGGTCTCGAGGAGCAGAAGCAGCGCTGGCTACCGCGCATGGCCCGCGGCGAGCTGATCGGCGCGATCGCGATGACCGAGCCGGGCGCCGGATCCGACCTGCAGGCCATCCGTACGCGTGCGCTGCGCGACGGCGACGAATACATCGTGAGTGGCTCGAAGCTGTTCATCACGAATGGATACCTGGGGGGGCTGCTGGCCCTCGCCGTCAAGACAGACCCCGCCCAGCGCGCCCGAGGCATCTCCATCCTGATGGTGGAGACGCGGGATCTGCCGGGTTATCGGGTCGGGCGCATTCTCGACAAGATGGGCATGAAATCCCAGGACACGGCCGAGCTGTTCTTCGAGGACGTGCGGATTCCCGCGGGCAATTTGCTCGGCGGGGAGCCGGGCCAGGGGTTCAGTCAAATGATGTCCGACCTGCCCTACGAGCGCATGATCGTCGCGCTCGCCGCGGTCGGGGCGATGGAAGGTGCCATCGAGACGACCACGCGCTACATCGGGGAGCGCCAGGCGTTCGGCCATCCGCTCGCGGAATTCCAGAATGCACGATTCAAGATCGCTGAGGCGGCCACCATCGCGCGCGTCGCACGGGCTTTTGTCGAGGACTGCGTCCGCAAGGTCACGGAGGGCACGCTCGACACCGCGACAGCCTCGATGGCCAAATGGTGGACGACTGACATGCAACAGCAGGTTCTCGATGAGTGCGTACAGCTGCATGGCGGCTACGGATACATGAACGAGTACCTCGTCTGCCGCATGTTCGCCGATGCGCGCGTGCAGCGGATCTACGGCGGCACCAATGAGATCATGAAGGAGCTGATCGCCCGGTCGCTCCTGCAGTCCTGAGCAGGGCAAGCGGGGCCGGCCACTGCAATTGGCCGCTGGCAACTGTCACGGGTAACCGCCACTGGCCACCGGCGAATTTCGCATCGTGCGCGGAGCGCGCTGCCTCAGAACGGATAGTTGATGCCCGTGAACACCGCGACTCCTTCGTTGCCGTAGCCGACGTCGACGAATCCTACGACCGAAGGTCGCGCCACACCCCGGAAACCAATCCCGCCGACCTTGTGCAGGTCTTCGATAGGCCAGGTGCCGCTGTGCGAGAAGACGTGCCCCACGTCCACAAACGGGGTTAGCTCGATGTCCACGTGAGTGGACATGGCGTCGAACGACCAGACTGTATGGCGCAGCTCGGCACTGGCGGAAAAAGCGTTGCGGTCGTAGAACCGCCCTGCGCCGTAGCCGCGCAGAGGCTGCTCACCGCCGATCACGCTTTCCCCACCTCCTATGCTGCTCAGCGCCCAGAAAGGCAAACGACGCGCACTCGGCAGGTAGCGAAGGCTCATGTGAGCGGCCAGTACTGTATGTGGCGATACGGGGAGGTAGCCGCGCGCGTCAACGCCCGTCTCGTCATAGACAGCATCCGTTCTGTCGTGCACTCCGCTGCGGGTGGCCACGCCTCCATAAACGACCCACTGCATGCCGCGGCGCGGCGCAGTGAGATTGTCGCGGGTATCGTAGACCAGCGAGACGCGATTGAGCAGCTCGCTATTGGTGCCGATGCCGAGGATGTCGGCAAAGCGGCTCTCGATGGATGCGATGCGTGCGAGCGTCCCGGGCAGCACGTGCACCGTGCGCACCCGCAGTGTGTAGAGGAGCTGCCACGTCGGTGTGAAGTTGCGCCCGATCTGGATCTGGGCCAGCTCCTGTGAGTTGGTGTAATTGGTCTCGGCGATGGCCGGTGAGTTGTTGCCAATCCCGAAGAAGCGCGGCGTGCCATCGCGGCTGTAGATCAGGCTCGCGGTGTATGACCAGGTTCCCAGACGCAGACGGCCCTTCTGGTACTCGGCGTCGAAGTCGCGCTCCACCCGCTCCTTCGCGCCGCCCTCAATGGACCACTGCTCGTCGTCCGAGTTGTACGAGTACAGTCGCGCGTCGATTCCGTATCCGAAGAAGGGGTTATATACGATATCCGGCGCGATGATCCGACGGATCGCGTGCTGCTCATCCGTCTTGAGCCACACTGGCAGGATACCCACTGTCGTGCCGCTGTCGGGGTCGCTACCGATGTCGGGGACTGGGATGAAGGGCAGCCGATCGAACCAGCTCGACTCGACGGGAGGTGGGGCGTTGGGCTTGGCCCCGCTGGCATCGGGCGTCGGGACCTCGATGCCCTCAGATGAGGCATCGGCCAACACCTGCGTTGCCAGCAGCACCGCGAGGCTGCCGGCGCAGAGCAGTCTCAATGCAAGTGCGCGAAACACGCCAGCAGCCGCTCGATGTCGGCCGAGTTCAGGTTTCCCATGGTGGAGATGCGGAACAGGGTTTTCGCCAGCTCGCCCTGCCCTGCATAGATCACGAAGCCCTCGGCCTTCAGAGCATCGTGCAGCGCTGGATACGCCAACCCGGGAGGCAGCTCGTACGCTCGCAGCACCACCGATGACTGCTCTGGAGGCAGCACGGAGCGGATCCCGAGCGCTGACAGGCCAGTGCGCACCTGCTCTGCCAGCCCCGAATACCGCTGGAAGCGTGCCGGGCGCCCGCCCTCGTCGGCATATTCGCGAAGTGCCTCGACCATGGCGTAGCAAGCATGCACCGCGGGGGTGAAGGGCGTGTTTCGCTGGTCCTGGGCGCGCGCCAGCCGCCCGAGGTCGAGGTAGTACGTGCGGCTGGCTGCATCTGCCAGCACCGTGCGGCGCGCAATGACGAAGGAGACACCGGGAACTGCGTGCAGGCACTTGTTGGCTGTGGCGGCCACCGCCGCCAGGCTCTCGTCGGCGAAGTCGATGGCCTCCGCACCGAAGCTGCTGACCCCATCGACCAGGAGCTGTATGTGGTGTCTCCTGCACAGCCTCGCCAGCGCCGGCAGATCATTGAGACGCCCGGTGGTGGTCTCGTGATGAACGACCGCCACATGGCTGAAGCGCGCATCCACGCTCGCAGATTCCAGCCGCGCTGCGATCAGCCGCAGATCGGGCGGCTGCATCCAGTCGCCGCGGATCCGCTCATGGGAGATACCGTACTGCGCGCAGATCTGCGCGATGCGCTCCCCATACACGCCGTTCTCGACGACGAGCAGCCGCCCTTTCGCGGGCACGAGGGCCGCGATCATGCTCTCGACGGCTCCCGTGCCGGAGGCCGTCATCAGCACCGCAGACCAGAGCCGCGGGTCGAGGTCATAGGTCTGCAGCAGCAGCTCGCGAGCTTTGTCCTGCAAATCGAAGAATTCGCTCTCTCGGTGGCACAGATCCGGCTGCAGCAGGCTGCGCCGCACGCGCTCGGTGAGCGTGACGGGGCCGGGATTGAGCAATAGCATCAGTTGACTCTAGCCGGAGAATCGAAGTGTTGCATCAGGCGGGTCTTCACATCGACAGGGGTCATGGATGGGCGGGGAAGCTTCTCGGGTGTCCCGCGGCGTGTCAGGAGGCAGGCGAAACGCGGGCCTCTCGAGGGAGCCGACTCCAGCCACTCGGCGATCTGTGCGGCCTCATCGGTCTGCAGCGAGGAAGCGTAGCCGCATGAGGCTGCCACCCCGGCAAACGACACGCTGGGGGACACTGTAGCCTGGCCTCCGGTCGAGTCGTGCACGCCGTTATCGAGCAGCAGATGATAAAAATTGGCCGGTCCGTAGGCGCCCACAGTCGCGAAAGCGCCGAGTCGCATCAGCGCCGCGCCGTCCCCATCGAGCGCGAGGACACGCAGATCTGGCCGGGCGAGCGCCAAGCCCAGGGCCAGCGGCACCACACATCCCATTGAGCCGACCATGTACAGATGGTTGGGCCGATCCTGGATCGCGTACAGCTCCCGACCGCAGTATCCGGTCGAAGCGAGCACGGCCGTCGAGCCGACTGGAGTGTGTGCAAGCACTTCCTGCAGAGCCTCGTGGCGGGACGGGCGGTTCTGGGGCGCCAGACCGAGCAGCCTCGAGTCGGGCTGCAGGCTCGCCCCACGGGATTCAGGCTCGTGCGCTCCGGGCCTGAGCGCGTATGCGGTGACACTCCCCTTCTGCATCAGCAGCGCGTACGGCCGGCCGGTCTCCTGCATGTGGGCCGTCGCTCGTTGCAGCGCAGGCCCGATCTCACGCGCCTCGCTCGGGAAGAGCTCCCATGGGATCTGCATGGACTCGAGCACGGAGGGCGTAATCGGACCCATCAGTGCATGCTGCGGCTCGTCGCGGGTACCTGGCTGACCGCGCCAGGTGATGATGAGGAGCTGCGGGAGGCGGAAGGTCCAGGTCAATGAGGTCAGCGGGCTGACCGCATTCCCCAGGCCGGAATTCTGCATCATCGCGATTCCGCAGCCGTGCCCGCCGCGACGGCCGGCGAGTGCGACGCCGGCTATCAGCGCTACGGCATCTCCCTCGTTCGCCGCGGAAAGGTAATGCAGGGACCTATCCTGCAGCACGTAATTGATGAACGGCGTGAGGTAGGAACAAGGCACGCCCGCATACCACTCGAAGCCACACTTGCGTGCCGCTTCCACGAAGTGATGCGCCTCGATCACTTGCTGGCGCCCGGACCTGCGTCGAGGTGCGAGCCCAGCGGGCTTTGTCCGTGAGCAAACTCGACTGCGCTGCCGAAATCCTCCAGATCATTCACGCCGCGCCAATGGCCATGAACATACAGCACCTCGATCGCGCAATCCCGGGCGATGAGCGTGTTGAGGAGCGCTGGCATATCGAGCGAGGCGAAATCCGGCCGGCCACGTAGCTCGGCCATGGCAGCCTTGAGTTTCAGCAGGCCGGCATGGCTCACACTCAGCAGGCCTATCCAGCGGCCCTGTGGCGCCGGCACCTCGGGGAGCCCGCTCGCCGGCGGGCTCTTGCCCGAACCCTCCGCGACCCGCCTGAGCAGGACCGGCGTGCCGAACAGGCCACGATCATCGCCGCGCGAGCAGTAGGCAAAATCGCGCACCGTGCGATTGTTGGGGCTGCTGGCCGAAGAATCGACGACCACCGAGAAATCAGCGCCACTCTCGAGCAGATCCCGCAGCACGTAACTGCGAAACAGCAGATCGCCGTAGGCGATCACCGTATCCGAGTCCAGATGGTCCAGGGCACAGTCGAGTGATGTCAGCTCCCCGGTGCCCTCATGGCGCTCGTTGACCACCATGCGGATTCCCGATGTATCGATCGCATCGGCTCGATAGCCGCCGACCACGGTGATGTCGTTCACGCTTTCCTTCTTGAAGCTGTCCACCAGCCACCGCAGCAAAGGCTTGCCGGCGATCGGCAGCATCACCTTGGGTCGCTCTGCCGTGACTGCCTCGAGTCCGCGACCGCGGGTGGCGGCCAGCACGACAGCGGCTCGCGCCGGACGGGACTGCGACAGATAGAGCCGCTCGGCCGCGGAGTATTCCTCCACGTTCTGCAGCCGGAAGATCTCATTCACGGAGGCGATCCGGTCCTCGACATTGACCAACGTCTGCGAGGAGTGGATCTCACGCGAAACACTCTGCATGGCCGCCACCGCCGAGCGCACCATCTGGTTGGCCCAGATGACGACGCTGATGCCTGCCAGACGGAAGACTTCGGTAGGCGTGCTGTAGTAGCGCGTCGGCACGATCACCAGAGGAGCGCGCCCGGCCCATTCGCGGGCGAAGCTGACGATCTCGTCGGGCCTGGACATCTTGCTGTGAATCAGGATGGCATCCGCCCCCGCGCGACGATAGGTCTCCGCGCGCCGCAGGGCTTCTTCCATGCCCCAGCCGGCGATCAACGCCTCGACCCGCGCCACGATCGAGAAGTTCGGATCGCTCTGGGTATCCTTGCCGGCGGTAATCTTGCCGGCGAATTCCGCCATGTCCGCCAGCGGCTGGCGCTCGCTGTGCAGGAAGCTGTTGGTCTTGGGAAACTGCTTGTCCTCGATACAGACGCCGGCGATGCCCCGCTGCTCGAGCTTGCGCACCAGGCGGCGTACATTGTTGAAGTTCCCGTACCCGGTGTCGCCGTCGAGCAGGATCGGCAAGTCGCTCGCATCGGCCATGAACTCGAGCGTGTCCACGACCTGGGTCCAGCTGGCCTCATTATTGTCGCGCACGCCGAACTGAGCAGAAATCGTCAGCCCGGAGGCCCAGATTCCCGCGAAGCCGGCCTCGCGCACGATGCGCGCGGACAGCCCATTGTGTGCTTCCATGAGGAACTCGAGCGGCTCGCTGAGCAGCATCCGGCGCAGCTTCGCACTGCGCGTCACAGTGGTCTCGTGTTCGGCGGCGGCGCTGTGCGTCGCCAGGGGCCGTTCGCCTGCAGCTTCCATAGTCATCACTCTCCTGGCAGTGGCTCGAGCCGGGGCAGCACCTGCGTGCCCGCTCGCGCCACATCGGCGGAAAAGTCGATCTCGATCCAGGGCAGCCCGGTCACATCCGCCACTTCGAATACCTGACTGCGCTCGCGCAACAGATCACGCACCGCTTCCTCATGCGGCAGGCCGCCCCGGCCGCTTGCGGCATAGTCCCCGACAATGCCCGCGAGGCGGCGCGCCCCCGCGGCGTCGAAGCGAAAAAAGCCGACGGACTCGCCGATCGTGTCATAGGCCACATCCGGGGAGAGCTGCTTGCGCAGCTCGACTGGCACCCCGTCCCGAACACACAGCTTCACCGGCTCGTCCCCTGGCTCGAAATTCCGATCAATCAACAGCCGATTCGCGGCCGCGCCACCGGAGGTCAGAGCGGCGAGGATGCGCCGATCGTATAGGACATCAGCATCCATCAGGAGAACCTCGCCACCGCGAAGTATCTCCTCGCCCACCGTGTGAACCGTCAGCACGCTGCCCAGCTCGAACTGGTCGTTCAGCACGATTCGGGGTCGCGGCTGCCAGCGCATGCGCTCCAGCTCGGCGGCCACCAGCTCATGGCGGAATCCCAAAGCCAGCACGACGTCCTCGACACCGGCCTCACGCAGCAAGCGCAAGTGTCGTTCCAGCAGAGTGCGGCCGCCGAACGGCAGCAGGCACTTGGGCACCTGGGCGTCTGCGGGCTGCTGCAGGCGCAAGCCGCGGCCTGCGGCTAGAAGTATGGCTCGCATCAGACTCCTCTCAAACTCGATGGATCGCGCCGGCCTGGTCCAGCGCGGCAACACGTGCCACGCTGCGCCGCCAGCGGCGCTCGGACAGGTGCACATAGAGCAGGCCGGGCAATCCCAGCAGAATCTCGCGGGCACGCTTGGCCAGCGAGAGTGCGACGGCCGTATTGGGCGGCAGGCCCGCCAGGGGCGCAAGCAGCAGATAACCGCCCTCCTGCACGCCCAGCGAGCCCGGAACAGCGAAGCCTGCACTGCGGATGGCCTGCCCCAGGCTTTCCAGCAACAGCGCCTTGCCCCAGTCCACCGGCGCCCCCAGCAGGTACAGGATCAGATAGACCTCCGCGGTGCCGACCACCCAGCCTATCAGGCTCAGGCCGAAGCTCGCGGCCGCGCGCGTGCGGCGCCCGTAGGCTTCCCGGACGGCCAGGTCGATGGCCTGCGCCTGGCTCATCAGCTGCGACCAGTCGCCTCGCCCGGAGAGCCGTGATGTAGCCTGCATCAGCTTGCCGAACAGCCCACGCCGCTGCATGAAGTAGAATCCGGCCAGGCACAGCGCGATGACGCCACTCGCGATCAGTAAGGGCCTCAGCACGGATCGCTGCATCACGTGACTCGCCTCGGCGCCGAGCACTGCTATGCCCGTCATCGCGAACGCGACCTGCGCGAGGGTCTGAAGAGTCGTGCTGACAGTGATGATCGCCGCGGCTTCCTGCATGGGCATGCCGCGATGGGACAGATGCCGGGCCATCACCACGGGCCCGCTGATGGGGCCCGCAGGCAGAAAACTGTTGGCCGACTCACCTGCCCAGCGCGCAAGCAACGCCTCGCGCATCGACCCCCTGACGAGCCTGCCATCAAACAGCACACGGATGGATCCGGCATCCAGCACCAGAGGCAGCAGATGCACCAGCGCAACGAGCATCAGGCCCCAGCCCGCCAGCGCCAAGGTGGCGAACACCGCCGTCAGACCCTGCGACAGGATCACGCCGGCAAACAGCAGGATGCCCGCTGCCAGAAGCCAGATTGCCGCGCGTGTCATGCGTCGCGCCGTCCGCGGCGGAACACCTGACGAAAGCCGAAATATCCGAACGCATCCTTGAGGTTGGAGATCCATCGCCAGCCCCAGTGCATCCTGGGATCGGTGAGGTACTCGAACGTCAACGACACCCGCACCTCGCCTTCGGCGAGGGGCGAGATCCGGTGACGCAAGCGGTCGCCGTCGAAGAAGACCAGACCGCCCGGGGCGATGCGCACCGAGCCCGGTACGGTGGCCCGAGCTGCATCGCGCGTATGCAACTCGTAGTCCAGCCGGCAGGAGGATTCGTCGATCACTCCGAGCAGCAGGGTGTAGCGGCGTCCAGCGTAGTAAGACGTGTCGTAGTGCCAGCCGATGTGGTCTCCGGCTCGGGTATAGAAATAAAGCGCATAGGCGTGCGGGTCTTGCACTGGGGAGAGCTGCAGTGGCTCTCCGGCGATCTGGGCCAGCCAGCCGAGCAACTGTGCAGAGCGGTACAACTCGGCAATCAACGGAGCCTGCCGGTCGATCGTGTGACGGCTGACACTGCCGCCCTGCTTGTGCCCCGGAAGATAGTTTCGGTTGACCGCGGGCTCGAGCAGTCGCGCCGATTCGATCAAACGGGCAGTGAGCGCGGGTGGCAGGAAAGCGGGCAGGTACAGGAACGATCCCTGTTCGAGGTAGGCGCGGCGCAGCGAGCCCAGGTCGAGCGCTGCCAGCTGCGCTGCGAGCAGCTGGTCGAGTTCTGCGGCTGCGGGCTGCAGGTGCGCGCCGGGAGCCGACCCGTTCGGTGCGCGGAGCTGCGTCGTGGCGAGATTGATCAGGCCGCTCCCGATGTGGAGCTGCGGGACAGCGGCTGACACCGGCGCATCACGCGTCGATACTCGCTCACCACCCAGATCGCGAACAGCGGGGCGCCGATAGCGGCGGCGACCACAAAGGGTCCGACTCCATTGCACAGAGTCACCACGGGCAGCAGATACAGTACATCCTCGGTCTCGAAGCCTCCGAGCGAGCCCTGTTGGTTGGCCGCCTTGCCGGCCAGACCCTCGATGCGCATGCGCAGAAAGAATATCAATGCGACGGCGAGGCCGGCGAGCGCCCCGAGCAGCACGGGCGGCACAGGTAGCGCGATCACGGGCCTTGCGGCGAGTCCGGCGCCCATCGCCACGAACAGCAGGATGGTCACGAGTGCGTCGCTGGCGAGGTCATAGACGTGGCCGAGCCGACTCGAGCGGACGCTCAGGCGGGCCAGCTCCCCGTCGGTATGGTCCAGGAAATTCGAAAGAACCAGCAGCCCCGCCGCGCTGTTCGACCAGCCGTAGCTCCCGGGAAGAAAGGCCGCGGCCGCCGCGAGCCCTACCGCCAGGCGCACGGTCGTCAGATGGTTGGGCCTCACCCAGGTGTCCTTCAGAGGACTGACCAGCCAGCGCGCCAGCCGGGCATCCCAGGGGCGCCGAGCCGAGCCAGCGGCGGCGGAGGCGATGCGATGTTGTACGGGCATCCGGTGAATGATCGGGCCGCCCGAAATGACGGGCGCAATGGCATATTTTGATGTCATTAAGGTGAAATATCCACCGCGCCCGCCCCTCGTAAGGCGCCCGCGCGGGTGATGATCGCTCGCGCTCGAGGCTCAATTATCGCCGCCCGCGGGCCGATCATTGCTGCTGCCCGAACGCAGATCATCACTCGTGCCCGAACGCAGATCATCACTCGTGCCCGAGCGCCGATCATCAGTGCCGCCCGTGCTTCGATCAGCTCAGCAGTCCCTGCTCCCGGAACCAGCTCAGCGCGTCCTCGAAGGCCTGACCGGCGGGCCTCCATCGGTAGCCCAACTCGCGGCGAGCCTTCTCGCTTGAGAAAAACATGTGCTTGCGCGCCATGCGGACGCCTTCGACGGTGATCCGTGTCCGGCGCCCGGTCAGCCTGGCAAAGCCCTCCGCGACGTAGGCAATCGGAAGGACCGCGGCGCGCGGCACGCGTACGCGGGGTGGCCTGCGGCCCGCGAGCTTGGCGATGCAGCCGAGAATCTCCCGCAGCGCCATGTCCTCTCCGCCCAGTATGTATCGCTCGCCGATGCGGCCGTGATGGAACGCAAGCAGATGCCCTGCCGCAACATCGTCCACGTGCACGATGTTGAGTCCCGTATCCACGTAGGCTGGCATTCGCCCCAGAGCCGCATCCAGCACGAGCTGGCCGGTCGGTGTCGGTTTCACATCTGCGGGCCCTACGGGGGTCGAGGGGTTGACGATGACTACCGCAGTGCCCACGAAAGCCGCCTCGCGCACGACTTGCTCGGCGAGGTACTTCGAGCGCTTGTAGTGGCCAATCATGTCGGTAATCGACACCGCGGTGTCTTCCTGTCCGGGCGAGCCGTCCGAGGGAATGCCGACGGTGGCCACGCTGCTGGTGTAGACAATGCGTCCCACGCCGGACACGCGGGCGGCGTTGAGTATGTTCCGGGTCCCCTCGACATTGGTTTGGTAGAGCGCCTGAGGATCGAGGGCTCCCAGGCGGTAGTCCGCGGCGACGTGAAAAAGGGCATCGCAGTCGGCCAGGGCACGCGTCAGCGAGGCGCGGTCGGCAAGGTCACCGGTGACGATCTCGACCGCGAGCCGCTGCAGGTTGCGGCGATCCGAGCGTTGGCGCACGAGCGTACGGACCTGCCAGTTTGCCTGCAGAAGCGCCCGAGCCACCGCCGCCCCGACGAATCCCGTAGCGCCCGTCACCAGCGCTTTCATGAGCGGACGGCGTCAGGGACGGCGGGGAAAGCGTGTCGGGCTGGTGGTGCCGAGCGGGCCATGACTGCGAGCGATCGGCTCGCGGAGCGGTATCGACGCGCCAGGCGAATGACCGGAGCGAGATCGGCAGGGGCGCGCGCAAGGGATCCGATGAGCTGCCACAGGCGTATCTGCCCGGCAGCATCGGCGGCGGCAGTGACCGCGCGTGGCAGGATGTCATGAGCGCCATCCACGATGACGCGAACGGCGATAAACGGAAATCCGTAGTGACTCGCCACCTCCCCCACCGCAGCGCTCTCCATGTCAACCGCAGCGGCGCCGCTCTGCCTGAACAGTGTGGCCTTGTCCCCCAGCGAGCTGACGAGGTGCGCCGTCGTCACGAGCCGGCCGTGATGCACGCGCTCGCGCCTCCCCACGGCGGCGCTCAGCCGGTCGCGCCAGTAATGGGCTGTGCGCACCGAGGTGCCGTGCTCGCTCAACACCTCATCGGGGAGACAGATCGTGCCTGGCGCGAGCTTCGGATCGAGACCACCGGCCATCCCCCAGCTCGCCAGCGCCCGGGCACCGGCAGCGATCAGCGCGTGCGCGGCATGGCGGGCTGCCGCACAGCCCATTCCGCTGACGGCAAGCAGTGTTCCATCTTGCAAAGACATGAGCGGGATGGGCCTCGCAGACCCGGCTCCCATGGATTGCCGCGGCGCTGCACTCGCAATGCGCTCCACGGCCGGGCCCAGGTGGCGGGCCTCCGTGGCCAGGGCACAGATGATCCCCACTCCATTCAGAGTCAATGAGCGGCTCCGGGCCGCGACAGATTGCGGTAGGCAGCCAGCGCCCAGAAGGGAAAGTACGCGCAATAGCCGTGGTACTTGAGGTAGAACACCCGGGGAAAGCCTGGCGCGGTGAAGCTCGGATCGCTCCACAGTGCATCGGCTTGCTGCGTGCGCAGCAGGTAGGAGATCCCGGCCGCCACGGCGCTCGAGCCGGTCTCCCCGCTCGCCATCAGGCCAAGCAGCGCCCAGGCCGTCTGGTAGGGGTTGCTCGCGACGCGCTCGAAGACCTCGGACGGCCGCTCGTAGGAATCGTTGCTCTCGCCCCAGCCACCATCCGGATTCTGCCGCGCCACGAGCCAGGCGGCGCCGCGGCGCACGGCGGCGTCATCGTGCGCGATACCGGCTTGCCCGAAGGCTGCCAGCACCGACCAGGTCCCGTAGATGTAATTGGTGCCCCAACGGCCGAACCACGCTCCCTCGGGGGTCTGCTCCGTGCGCAGAAACTCGATGGCGCGACTCAGTGCCTGCTCGTCGCGCGCGCGCCCCGCCACGGCCAGCGCCGCGACCACGCGGGCCGTCACGTCACTGGTCGGCGGATCGAGCAGCGCTCCGTGGTCGGCGAAGGGAATCAGGTTGAGGTGGTAGTGCACGTTGTCAACATCGAACGCGGCGAAACCGCCGTTGTGACTCTGCATGCCCACCAGCCAGTTGAGTGCGCGCTCGAGCACCGCCGCGTGGGCGTCCTCACCGGACCGGCGCATGGCCCAAGCGATGACCGCGGTATCGTCCAGATCCGGATAGTGAGGGTTCGCGAACTGGAACGCCCAGCCGCCGCCGGCGAGGTGCGGCCGGTTGACCCGCCAGTCCCCCGGCTCCTCGCCCAGTTGCTTCGTGTCCAGCCAGTTGAGCGCGCGCTCGCCGGCTGCGACCGCCTCGGGGCCGCCCGCTTCCTGCATCGCGAGAACCGCCAGCGCTGTGTCCCAGATGGGTGACACGCAGGGCTGGCAATAGGCACTCGTCGCGGTCGTGACCAGGAGCTTGTGCAGCGCCCGCTTCGCCGTGAGGCGGCGCGGATGATCGGGCGGATACCCGAGCAGCACCATCGCCTCCAGAGCGTTGACCATCGCCGGGAAAATCGCGCCGAGGCCGTCCTCGCCATTCAATCGCTCGAGTACCCATTCCTCAGCGCGGCGCGTTGCGAGCCGACGCATGGCAGCGGGAACCAGCGCATCGATCAGTCGCCCGACGTGGTCCAGGAGCAGGAAGCCGCGCGCGAGCAGTCGGCCGCGGCCGTCCGGTAACTTGAAGTAATGCCGCTCCTGCGCCGGTGGTGTCGTGAACAGCTCGGTGATGCTCACGCCGCGCGGATTCTTCGCACGGGGCTTGTACGTGCACAGGATCAGCAGCGGCACCATCACCGCTCGCGACCAGTACGAGACCTTATCGAGGTGGAAAGGAAACCAGCGCGGCAGAAGCATGATCTCGACGGGGATGTAGGGCACGCCTCGCCAGGGAATCTGCCCGAACAGAGCGAGGGCGATCCGTGTGAACACGTTGCAGCGCGCCGCGCCCCCGCGCTCCAGGATCGCAGCCCGAGCCCGCTTCATGTGCGGGGCATCGGGACTGTCGCCCGCGAGCTTCAGAGCAAAATAGGCCTTCACGCTGCAGCTGATATCGAGTTTGCCCCCGTAATACAGGGGCCAACCTCCATGCTCGCCCTGATGCGTTCTGAGGTAGACGGCGAGCTTCGCTTCCAGCGCCGGATCGAGCTCGTCGAGGTAGTGCATCATCAGAATGTATTCGGCCGGTATCGTGCAGTCGGCCTCGAGCTCGAACAGCCAGTAGCCCGGCGCCTGCTGCAGTTGCAACAGAGCGGCCTGCGCCGCCTCGATGCCACGATCCAGGCCCGACTGCTGCGCGAGGCGGCCGAGCCCCGGCGTACGCAACGTGCGTTGACCGCCACCCTCCTCCACGACCTCGTCGCGCGCGGGAAAATTGCGATTCACCTGGCGGATCTCCCTTCGGATCGATGCGCTGCCCGCTCCAGCGGGCCGTGATGCGCGTGTATACCGTATTCTTCTGTGGGCTCGGTGCGCAGGATCGGCCGCAGCGGCCGTCGCACGAGCGAGGGCGAGGCCAGCGGCAGTCCCGAGGCTGCTCGCTCGAACAGCCACCTCAACATCCGGTCGCTGCGAAGGCAAACCTGTGTCAGCGTGCGGACCAGGGTTACCGCGCAATGGGACACCTTGACCTGTGCCCCGGAATTGTAGCCGGGTGTGGCCTCGATCCTGCGAAGAGTGAGAACCGCAAGCCCGATGGCCCACAGGCAAAACCGCCGTATCCCGGCCTCGCGCGGCGGAATCAGCAACGTGAACGCCAGCGCATTACGCAAATGAGCGTGTGCCACGCCGGTCAGCTCGTGCATCGCAGCGTCGAAGCGCGGATCCGGGCGCCCCGCGGTCAGCTGCGCCAGATCGATGCCGTGCCGGCTGAACACCTCCTGCGGCAGCCAGCACGCCCCACGACTACGGTCCTCCCACACATCCTTGAGGATGTTGGTCATCTGCAGCCCCTGCGCGAACGAAACCGCAACCTCGTGCAGGGGCTCGCGCTTATGGCGGATCTCCGCGGAGTAGGTGCAGAACAGCTCGGTGAGCATCTGGCCGACGACTCCCGCGACGTAGTAGCAGTAGTCATCCAGATCCGTCAGCCGCGGCAGCCCGCGCAGGCTGGCGGTCTGCTGAAAGCGGTGCATGCCGCCGCACATGATCTCGATGCAGCGCTCGATGGCCACGCGCTGCGGCTCCTCGAACCGTGCCGTGACCCGCACCACCCGTTCCATGTTGAGCACGAGATCACGCTCGGCCGGCAGGGTCTGGCCTGAGAGCTGCGGCGCCAGATCCTGGGCCAGACGCCGCGCATCCTCCTTGCCGCACACCACGGCGACGAAGCGCTGGAGCAGGGCCAGGGTGACCACGGGAGGCAGCGCAGGCTCGTCCTCGATGGTGTCGGCGATACGGCACAGCAGGTAGGCGCTGGTGACGGGGGCTCTCAGCGCCGGCGGCAGCTGGGGAATCGTCAGCGCAAACGTTCGCGAAACGTGCGCCAGGACCTGATCCTGGTAGTCCTCGTCACGGATGCCCGGATCCATGTTGACCGCATCTGGCGACATCGTCCGAACTTTCCTCTTGGGTACGGGCGGTATCCACCCCTCAACGCGGCAGACTTTAACATGGCCGACACATGGCAACCGCGCCCGGACACCTGCGCCGCCGGACTTGCTTTGTACTGTAAAGTGTACGGACCCGGGCTCAATAGCTGCGCGAGAGCAGCCATTGGGCCAGTGCCCGCAAGGGCTCGGCGCGTGGACCGAATGGGCCGAGCGCCTCCAGCGCCTGGTCATGGAGCCGGCGCACTTTCTCCTGGGATGCCGCGATGCCGACGACCGAGGGGTATGTCGGCTTCGCTCGCTCGTTGTCGGCACCCGTCGCCTTGCCGAGCGTTGCAACATCTCCGAGCACGTCCAGGAGATCGTCCTGGATCTGGAATGCCAGGCCGATGGGCGCTGCGAAATCGGCCAGTGCCGTCTGCCAGCGCGCTTCCAGCGAGGGTACGCAGGCGGCCGCCATGAGCACACTCGCGCGTATCAATGCGCCGGTCTTGCGCGAGTGCATCTCCTCAACTTCGGCGATCTGCAGCGTTCGTCCCTGCACGGCCAGATCAATGGCCTGACCGCCAGCCATGCCGAAGGTACCGCTCGCATCCGCGAGCAGATCGATCAGGCGCAGCCGGATGGCTGCCTGCGCCGGCAGCGCCGGGTCCCGGGCCAGGACCTGAAATGCCAGTGTCTGCAGGGCATCGCCCACGAGCACGCCGGTCGCCTCGTCATAGGCCTTGTGACAGGTGGCTCGGCCGCGGCGCAGATCATCGTCGTCCATCGCCGGGAGGTCATCGTGTACGAGCGAGTAGACATGGATGAGCTCGATCGCACAGGCTGCCGCCTCCACTTCCTCCTCCGGCCGGCCGAGCACACGAGCGGTGGCGAACAGCAGAGCCGGGCGGATGCGTTTGCCCCCGCCGAGAACGCAGTACCGCATGGCCTCATGCAAACGCGACGGAGTGATATCAGGTGGCGGGAGCCGCGCGGCCAGTGCCACTTCCATGCGCACACGCCATGCCTCCAGCTGAGCGCCGAATGCCAGGTTTCCAGCAGATGCGTTCGATCTGACTTGTCGCGCCCCGGATGCGTCGTTCACGCCCGACCTTTCGCCGCTTAACGCAGTTCAGAGGGTTGGCGTGGCGCGGGCTCGCGGCTGGCCCGTTTGACATCCGCCACGGGCACGGCGGCGACGGTGCCGGCATGCCGGGGGCGATCGCCATACAGAATCGGCGGATCGGGCGCCATGGGGCCCGTCAAACGCGGGCCTCGTAATGCCACGCCAAGCGCTTTGATCGGATGGGCGAACGCATCATTCACCGCGGTACCCTCGAAACCGCAATGCGCCATGCAGTTGTCACAGGCGGGGTTGCGTCCCACGCCGTAGTGCTCCCACGGCGTATCCTCCATCAGCGACTTGAAGGTCGGCGCGTAACCCTCATCGGTCAGCAGGTAACAGGGCCGTTGCCAGCCGAAAATGTTGTAAGTGGGCGTGCTCCAGGGCGTGCACTGATAGGCCTGGTTGCCGGCCAGGAAGTCCAGGAACAGCCCGGAGTGATTGAACGACCAGCGGCTGCGGCCACTGTGCTCCTTGCTGCCGGAGCCATTGGCCTCGTTGGTTCCCCGCCCGCGCTTGAAGATCTCGCGGAACAGCCGCTTGCTGGCACTGCGTCCGAGGAACACATCCTGGCGCGGCGCGTGGTGGTAGCTGTAGCCGGGCGAGACGGTAATGCCCTCGATGCCGAGCGCCATGGCTTCGTCGAAAAACGCTGCGACATGATCCGGATTCTCGCCGCTGAAGAGCGTGCAGTTGACCGTCACCCGGAAACCCCGGCTGCGCGCCAGGTGGATGGCAGCGACCGCTTTGTCGAACACGCCCTCCTGGCAGACCGACTCGTCGTGCCGCTCGCGGCTGCCGTCGAGATGGATCGAGAAGGTGAAATAGGGCGAAGGACGGTAGTCATCGATGTGTCGCGGCAGCAGGATGGCATTGGTACACAGGTACACGAACTTGCGGCGTGCCACGATCCCCGCGACGATCTGCGGCATGTCCTTGTGAATCAGCGGCTCCCCGCCCGGTATGGACACCATCGGCGCGCCGCACTCGTCCACTGCCCGCAGGGCATCCTCGAGGCTCAGGCGCTTCTGCAGTGTCTCCTTGGGGTAGTCGATCTTGCCGCAGCCCGCGCACGCGAGATTGCACTGGAACAGCGGCTCCAGCATCAGCACCAGCGGGTAGCGTTTCACGCCACGCAGCTTGCGACCGGCGATGTATCGACCAACACGATAAGCCTGGATCAGTGGAACGCTCAAACGTGCAACTCCTGTCTCATGTCAATCTGCGCAGCTCGGCGCGATGCTCGCCCCATACGCGCTGCCACTCCAGTATGAACCACGGCGTAAACCGCCCGGCCTCGGCGGCCATCTGCCCCTGCAGTGCCTCCGGACTGATCCAACGCCAGGCGTGGATCTCATGGTGATCGGCCTTCACCGGACCCTTGCAGCGGCCGATGAACACCGAGCACAGCTCCTGTTCGGCGCCCAGCGCATCAAACTGCGCCTGATACCGAAACTTGTACAGGAAGTGCAACGGACAGTGCAGTCCGAGCTCTTCGTACAGCCTGCGGTAAACCGCCGCTTCCATACTCTCGGCACGGCGCGGGTGGCTGCAGCAGCTGTTCGACCAGAACATCGGCCATAGCCGCTTCGCTGCCGCGCGCTGCTGTATCAGCAGCTCGCCCTCGCCGTTGAAGATGAGCAAGGAAAAGGCCCGATGCAGGATGCCCTGGCCGCGATGACATTCAACCTTGCTCAGGTGGCCCACCTCGCGGTCAGCTTCGTCCACCAGTATCAGCGATTCGGAGTCCGCGCGCTCCTCATCGGCGCAGCTTGGGCTGCTCCGCTGTGCATCCATCATCCCCCCAATGATAGCCGTCAGCTGAGGCGTTCGCCAAAGTAATCTTGGACTTGCGTGGTCCTGGGTGCGCAGCGCAGGGGGCCCTGAGCTTCACGGTTGGCGCGCCCTTTCAGGTAGCTTCCAACCCGCCCACGCAGGGGCTCGGTGAGGCCACGTAAGCGCCTCGTCGCCGCCTGGCCGCCGCCGCCGCCGCCAGGGTCCCGGCCCAACTGCCGCGCCAGGGGCCCGTACCGGGGTCGCGGAGTCAGCTCGCTTCATCCGCGACCGGATTGACAAGCGTCCCGATACCCTCGATCTCAATCTCGCACAGGTCGCCCGGTTGCATGAACACGGGCGGCTTGCGGGCGAAACCCACTCCGGAAGGAGTGCCGGTCACGATCAGATCGCCAGGCTCCAGAGTGAACGCCTCGCTGAGCAAGGACACCAGCGTGGCCACGTCGAATATGAGCTCGGAGGTGGAGGCCTCCTGCATCAGCTTGCCCTGCAGCCGGGTCTGCAACTTCAAACCGGCGGCTCCAGGCGGCAACTCGTCGCGCGTCACCAGCCAGGGCCCGAACGCCCCGGTGGCGTCGAAATTCTTGCCCACTGTCCACTGTGTCGTGCGCATCTGATAGTCGCGTATGGAGGCATCGTTGAATATCGAATACCCGACGATGTGCTCGAGGGCACTCGCCTTGGAGATGTGCCGGCCGCCCCGGCCAACCACAGCGACGAGCTCTCCCTCGTAGTCCAGTTGTTTGGATACCCGCGGCCGTACCAGCGCGGCCCGGTGGCCGATCAGACAGGTCCGAAAACGGACAAAGAGCGCCGGATAGGCCGGTACCTCGAAACCGGTCTCGCGCGAGTGCTCGCGGTAATTCAGTCCGACGCAGATGATCTTGGGCGGCGCTGCGAGCGGCGGCAGGATCGTCACCTCCTCCTGTTGGAACGAGCTACCCGCCATCAGCCCGCGGGAGGCCTGTGTGAGCGCCTCCTGACCGAGGGGAATGAGGGCGTCCAGGTCGCCCGGGAAGCCGGGCTCGTGTGCGAGCAGACCCCGCAGGCCGCCGCGGCCGTCCGCCAAGGCGAGACCCCGCTGACCTCGCAGGTCGAATGACACAAATCGCATGCCGTTGCGCTCCGCTGTCTCGACTGGACGGTAGTGAGGCAGTCCTGCTGCGGACAGCCTCGCCTCTATTGATCGGCCACGACGCCCGGGACCGGTGCGCGACGCCTGAGGTACCCGAAGGTGAGGTACACGGGGAGGCCGACCGCGCTCAGCCCAAGAGTATAGAGCAGCGGACGCAACCCGATGCCTATCGATGCCCAGACGCAGTACGCGGCTGTGCACAGGCCCGAGACAGCCCACCAAAGTGCGCGGCGACGACCGGCAGGCAGGTTGCCGCGCCATACGAGCACGGCGATCGCCAGCCCGCACACGAAATACATCGGAATATTGGTCGCCGTCACGACGACGCTCATGAACGTGAAGCCCCCCGAAATGGACTCATCGTAGTTGGTCAGCAGCATCGCGCTCGCCACGATGCCCGTTACCACGAACGCGATCATGGGGGCGCCGCGCGAGTTTTCCCGTGCCAGTACGGCGGGAAACCTTCCGTGACGCGACAAACCCTGTGTAATCTCCCCGAGCAGCAGTGTCCAGCCGTTGAGGGCTCCGAGGCCGCTGATGATGATGAACAGGGCGAGCACCTTGCCAGAGGCTGGACCCAGCACGCGCGCGAACAGATCGGCGAAGGGCGCACTGGAAGCTGCCAGCTCCTTCTGCGGGACGAGCAGCATGGGGATGAGCGAGACGCTGACGTAGATCAGGGCTGTGACCGCCGCACCGATGATGGTCGCCGCCGGTATGGTCCGCTGCGGATCACGCACACGACAGGCGGGAATGGTCGCGCACTCGATGCCGAGCATGGCGTACAGCGCCAGCGTCGAGGCACTGCTGACCTCGCTCCACGATCCCCTGTTCGGCGGGACGCTCCGGGCGTATTCGGCCGGATGCCTGAACAGGATCCAGATGCCCAGGCAGATGACTCCGAGCAGCGGCAGAAGCTTCAGTATGGTCGTCAGGACCTGCACCCAGCCCGCGGCCCGGGCGCCGCGCGCGTTGATCGCGACGAACAGCCAGACCAGCGATAGCGCGCTGATCGGCGCCAGCCAGGGATTGGAGTTCAGCTGCGGCAGGAAGACCGTGAAGTAGCCCACCACCGCGATGGCGATTGTGGCGTTGGTCACCCAGGTTGACACCCAATAACACCACATGACGAAGAACGCCGCCCCGTCGCCGAAGGCTCTCTGCGTATAGGCGTACGGACCGTCGTCATGCGGGAAAGCGCGCGACAGCACGGCAAAAGTCATGGTGATGAAGGTGCATCCGAGGAGGGTGATGAGCCACCCCGTCACCGCATTCAGGCCGTAGGGGGCCAGCGATGCCGGCAGGGCAAAGATTCCCATGCCGATGATGTTGCCGACGACCAGCGCGACGCACATGCCCAGCCCGAGAGTGCGCGGCTGGGCTACCCCGTAGGCGGCGCTCGCCGCGGCGCTCAACTCTCCACCAGCGCTTCCCTCAAGGCCGTCTCGATCATGCCGATCGCCTCCTCGACATCCGCGCGGCCGGCGAGCAACGGCGGGATGAATCGCAGCGTGCTCACGCCGCACGACAGTAACAGCAGCCCGTTGTGAAAGGCTCGAGTGAGGACCCTCTGACACAGCGCCGGGGCCGGCTTGCGGGTGGCACGGTCGACAACCAGTTCCGCCGCCAGCATCAACCCCTTGCCGCGCACGTCTCCTATGCAATCAAACCGCTGCTGCAACTCGCGTAGACGGCCCAGAAAGTGCTCACCCACTTCGGCGGCGTTCGCTGCATACTGCCGCTCCACCAGATCCAACGTCGCGAGCGCGGCCGCACAGCACAGCGGGTTACCCCCGTACGTATTGCCATGGGCACCGCGCTTCCATTTCTCCATGTGCCGGCGGCGTGCAACGACCAGGCCGATGGGTAATCCGGATCCCAGACCCTTGGCGAGCGTCATGATGTCGGGACGCACACCCCAGTGCTCGCTCGCGAACATCCGCCCGGTGCGGCCGATGCCACTCTGGACCTCATCGAAGATGAGCAGGATCCCATGGCGGTCGCACAGCTCGCGCAGCCCCTGCAGGAATCCATCGGGCGGCACCAGGTAGCCGCCTTCGCCCTGGATGGGCTCCACCAGGACGGCGGCCACCTCGGAGGCCGGCACGTTGCTCTGGAACAGGACGTTCTCGATGTACTCGAGCGTCGCGCGTCCCTGATCCCCACCGGCAAACAATGGCCGGTAGAGGTTAGGATAGGGCACGTGCGTCACTCCCGGCATCGTCGGAAAGAATCCGGCCTGCTGCGTGTACTTGCTCGCCGTGAAGGCGAGCGATCCCATGGAGCGGCCGTGAAAGCCACCCAGGAAACCGATGAAGCGCGGCCGCCCGGTGACATAGCGCGCGAGTTTGAGCGCACCCTCGACCGACTCGGTGCCGCTCTGGCAGATGAGTATCTGCGCCGGCTCGCCCAGCGGATTCAGAGAGTTGATCCGTTCTCCCAGCCGTGTCATCCGCTCATGCCAGTAGTCGCTCGAGATGTGCAGGAAGTCCTCCGCCGCCGCCCGGATCGCCTGCACGACCTGCGGATGCGCATGCCCTGTGCTGCACACCGCGATGCCGGCCGCGAAATCCAGGAATCGGTTGCCGTCAACGTCCCACACCTCCACGCCCCGTCCCTTGGACATCACGAAGGGATAGTCGCGCGGGTAGGACGGGGAACTCACCGCACGATCGCGCTCCAGCAGGGCACGCGCCTTGGGTCCTGGCAACTCGGTGCGGATATGGGGCGACGGCATGGGACTCTCGGACAGATTGAGGGATGGCGCGCTAGGATGATAGCGCAGCGGCTGCCTTCTCCAGCAGGGCTTCCAGCAGATCCAGCGCGCGCATCAGATCCTGCTCGTCCACGACCAGGGGCGGGGCCAGCAGGATCAGGTTGCCGCGGGCTGCGAAGGAGACTCCGGCCCGCAGCGCCTCTTCGAGCAGTGTCCGCACGGCAGGATGCATCCGTGGCCAGGGCGCCGGCAGCTCCCGGGTAATGCGGTCGCGGACCAGCTCCACGACGACAAACAGGCCATCGCCACCCCTTACGTCGCCGATCACCGCCTGGCGGGTCTGCATCTCGCGCAGTCGCGCCAACATGAGTGCGCCCAGGCGGCGCGAGCGCAGTATCAGTCCTTCTTCCTGATAGCTCTCGAGCGCGGCGAGGCCGGCAGCGCAGGGCAACGGGTGCCCGCAATAGGTCAAACCAGTCTGCAGCATCTGCGGCTCGAGCAAGCGCGCCACCTGGGCTGAGACCACCACGGCACCCAGCGGCAAGTGTGCTCCGGTGAGTCCCTTTGCGAGCGTCATGATGTCAGGTCGGCCGGCCTCCCCGTACTTCTGCCAGGCAAACCACTCGCCGCAGCGCCCGAATGCACTCATGACTTCGTCCGCGATCAGCAGCACCTGTTTCGCGCGGGTCGCAGACCTGAGCGCCGGCCAGAAACTCCCCGGTGCCACGATGCCATTGGTTCCCGCGTTGGACTCCATGAGCACCGCCGCAACATCGGATGCACCGAGCTCATCCACGGCCGCCGCTACGGACTTCGCGGCAGCGAGTCCGCAGGCCTCATCGTCCGTTGCTCCGAAGGGGCAACGATACGCGTAAGGAGGCGGAACGTGCCTGACCCGGTAAGTCCGAGCGTCCACCTGGTCTGCCGTGCGTGCATCACCCGACATCGCCATCGTGGCGTAGCTTGCCCCGTGATAGGAGCGCTCGCGCGCGATGACCCAGCCGTGGGGCGCGCCACTTGCCAGCCGTGCAAACTTGATTGCGTGCTCGTTCGCATCCGCGCCGCCGAGCGTGAAGAAGACACGCCCATCCGTGAACCCCGACTTCTCCAGCAGCAGCTCGGCAAGCCGGGCGCGCGGTTCGGCGCCCCACGCATTGGTCACGAAGCACAGTCGTTGCGCCTGGGACCGAATCGCTTCCACCACGCGCGGATGTTGGTGCCCGAGGTTGCTGCATTCCGCGAGGCTGCTCATGTCGAGAATCGAGCGCCCGTCGGCGGTGCGCAGGTGCGCCCCGGTCCCGCCCACGATGGTCGGCGCATTCCACTCTGTCTGCCTGCACCAGCTGTGAAGGACCGTTTCTTGTTCCGGACGCATGAGAGGCGGCAGCGGTGACGACCCAGCCGCAGTGTAGGCGATATTCGCGCCGAGGCGTTATAATTTGCGGCCCACCTCGAGACTCAACACCGCGGCGGATAGCACCATGGCGAACGGTTACGACACTCAGCTTGCCCTGCGCATCGACGGCGAGCGTATTCAGCCGGGCGCACGCCGCACGCACGCGGTCTTGAATCCGGCGACCGGGGCGACCCTCGGCGAGTTACCTCTGGCCACGTCCGAGGATCTTGACCGGGCACTGGACACCGCCGCGCGCGGCTTCCGGCTGTGGCGCAGCAAGTCGCCGGACGAGCGTGCCAATGTGCTGGCCGGAGCCGCGCGGCTGCTGCGCGAGCGGATCGACCGGATCGCGACGATCGGGACGCTGGAAGAAGGCAAGACGCTTGCCGAGACGCGCGCAGAGGTGAATGCCGCGGCCAACCTGTTCGATTTCTATGCGGGCGAGGTGAAGCGGGTTTATGGCCGGGTGCTCGTGCGATCGACCGGCACGCTGGTGCGGGTGATGAAGGAGCCGGTGGGTCCGGTCGCAGCCTTTTGTCCCTGGAATTTTCCCATCGTCAATCCGGCACGCAAGCTCGGCGCTGCGATCGGTGCCGGCTGCTCGATCATCGTCAAGCCGGCCGAGGAAACCCCGGGCTCGGCGCTCGAGATCGTGCAATGCCTGCTGGATGCCGGGCTCCCGCAGGCAGCGGTGACCTGTGTGTTCGGAGTGCCCGAGCAGGTCTCGCGCCACCTGCTCGCCTCTCCCATCATCCGCAAGGTGAGCTTCACAGGCTCCGTCGCCGTGGGCAGGCACCTGATGAAGCTCTCTGCCGAAGGCGGCAAACGCACGACGATGGAGCTCGGTGGACACGCCCCGGTGCTCGTCTTCGACGACGCCGATCTCGGGCGCGCGCTCGATATCCTCGTCTCGGCCAAGTTCCGCAACGCCGGGCAGGTTTGCGTTTCGCCGACACGCTTCCACGTGCAGGAGGGCATCTACGAGCGTTTCGTCCAGGAATTCACGGCCCGCGCGGCCAAAGTCGCGGTGGGCAGCGGCCTGGAAAGCGGCACGCAGATGGGACCGATGGCCAATCCCCGCCGTCCGGATGCAGTGGACGGCTTCGTCTCGAACGCGGTCAAGGCCGGGGCACGCGTGGCCACCGGCGGAGAACGCGGCAACGGCTCGGCGGCCCATGGCGGATTCTTCTTCAAGCCAACCGTACTCGCCGACGTACCTCTCGCCGCCCGAGTCATGAACGAGGAGCCGTTCGGTCCGATCGCCCTGATGCGCTCCTTCAGGACTTTCGAGGAGGCCATCGAGCAGGCGAATCGCCTGCCTTACGGGCTCGCGGCCTACTGTTTCACGGAGAATGGCCGCCGGGCACTGCTGCTCGGGGATGCGATCGAGAGCGGCATGGTCGGTATCAACACGACGCAGATCGCCGCGGCCGATGCGCCCTTCGGCGGAGTGAAGGATTCCGGTCATGGCTCCGAGGACGGCCCGGAGGGCCTGGCCGCCTGCCTGGTGCTGAAGACCATCCATCAGGCCTGACCCGGGACGGGCTGGGGCGGGGCCGACCACCGATCGCGCGCGGCAGTTACGCCTGCTTCGTGCCCTCCACGTGGCGACGCAGGCGCGCGAGGTCCGTATGACGTGTGGGCAGATCTGCACGATCCGCAGCGGTCCGCAGATCCCGCAACACCTCCAGCGAGCGCAACAGGACGGGCAATGGCGGACCGCTCGCGGTCAGCCCTTCGAGGTGTTCGGACCCGACACCCCGGGCAGGCTCCTCGATGAAGCGCCTGACGAGTGTGTCGTGATGCTGCGCGGCTGTCTGACCAAAGAGGTCACAGACCTCCAGATAAGCGCGCGCATTGCGCTGGAACCAGTCCGTGTGTGCGTGCTGATCGAGCAAGGCGAGCAGCTCATCGAGCAGACTGACGCGCATCATGCAATCGCGGAGTCTTGCCTGATCGGCCGGCAGCATGAACAGCATCTTGTCCATCAGTAGCTGCGCGTAGTAGGGATTGTTGGCCTGGCACAGGCCCAGCAGCAGGTCGATCTCGTTGATCCCGGAGAAGTCGCCCGCATTGGCACCCCGGTACTCCTGGCGTCCGACTCTGTAGGGCTTGTAGTACGGCCGCACGCAGTAGAAGAAGCGCTGCACGTCCAGGTTCTCGAACAGCCGTGCGTTGAAGCGCAGGACCTCGCGCAATGCCTGCGCGGCAGTCTCGAACAGAACGTCCGTAACCGGGCTCGAGACGCCCAGGTGCACGATGCCTGTCAGGGCATCCGCAGTCCGCTGCAACGCCAGGATGCCCCGCGTGTTCTCGTCGATGAAGAGAAACTCATCCGGCAGTGACGTGAAACTCTTGCGGACCCCGGCTACGGCCCTGTTGTGGGTCGCCAGGTGTGCGGTGGAGAAGCGGGGCGCCATGCCGAGCGATGCCCCGACGTGAAAGGCCAACGAAGAGGCCTCGACGAACGGAGACCGCTCCTCACGTGCCGGGTTCGTCAGCTCATGGCGGCGCAGAGCTCCAAGATACATTCCCACACTGCCGAGCACGCCGAACGCGCTGTCGAATCCATCGCCCGTATTGCCTTCCGCAAGCAATGCCACCACGTAAACGCGTCCCTCGTCACGCAAGGCGGCTTTGATCGACTCACCTACATCTTCGACCCGCGCCCGGTCCGCGCGGGCAAAGTACAGATCCTCCAGTTCGGTGTTCATCTGCACGAAGGAGGTTCGAATCCACTGATCGAACGCCTCGGCTCGGTTGCTGCTCAGCATTGTGTCAGCCTGATCGCCTGGTGGGTCGGGAGTGGGTTGCCCAGGGGCCAAAGGTGCCGGCCTACGCGCACGCATTGTGACCCTACGCCGTCAGAACATTGTTTCGCACGCATCCCACAGCCTGGCAAGCATGAAACGGGCGGTTTGCGGGCACTGCCTTACCCGGCCAGTACGTGCTCCTGCGAGAGTTGCCCTCTGCGCGTGACTGGACTAATATTAGTATAATTATCAATATATTATTAGAATAATATAAACCAATAGATGAGTCGCGCTGCACACGGTGCGCGCCCAAGGCGAGCCTGTTGCGGCAGGCGGGCGCAGTGGCGGCCCTCGCGGCAGGTTGGACTGACGGCGCCGACGACGGAGCGGATCGATCAGCCGGAGCCGGGAGGTCCCCATGCATGGCGTCGATTGCGACGCAGAGTCTCAGTGAGGTGCGGACCGATCAGCGGAGTCCCCGCGGGCTCTGCGTCTTCCTCCTCGCCCTCCTCCGCAATGACATCGCGCGTGATCTGCAACCACGCAGACAGTGCCGCCCCGAACAGGAGCACAGGGATCAGCACCACGGCGGCGACGAGCGGCACGAACATTGAGCCTCTGGAGCCAAAGTCACGCGTTCATGACAATGCAATGGGGTGCTGTCCCTGCCTATCCCCCAAAAGGGGAAGATGGCTCGCATCTTCAGCGGCACACTTTATGCGAAAAAGTCGGCCAGCCGGGACAACTCAACCCCGACACCTGGGGATGCAACTCATCCCAGCGGCTATACTTCGAATCCCAGTCTGCCAAGGCCGTGCTTTGGGCACATGAGTGTCGCTCTGCACGCGTTCTCGCGGACCTTGTCGGTAAAGATGCCCCGAGGAGGCGTGCATGGCCGCGAAGCGCCGAGTTCCGCTTACGATCCTGGCGATCACGGCTGCGGCGAGCCTCCACGCAGCCTCCCCCGCTCCGCTTCCCCCCGCAGCCGATCGCGAGCTGGCTCATTCCATCCTCGCGGAGTTGATTCAGATCAACACGACGCACGAGCATGGCTCAACCGCCGCGGCGCAGGTCATCCAGCAACAGCTCGTGGCAGCCGGCTTCGCGCCGCAGGACGTTGTCCTGATCGCACCAACGGATAAACCCATCAAGGGCAACGTGATCGTGCGGCTGCGAGGCAAGGGTCGCGGCAAGCCCGTTCTGTACCTCGGACACCTCGATGTCGTCGAGGCGAAGCGCGAGGACTGGTCCACGGATCCCTTCGAGCTCGTCGAAAAGGACGGCTGGTACTACGGTCGCGGGACGGAGGACATGAAGGACGGGGATGCGGCCATGATGGAAAGCCTGATTCGACTGAAGCGCGAGCACTTCCGGCCCTCACGCGACATCATCGTCGCCTTCACTGCCGATGAGGAGGCGGGCGGGGATGCCAACGGACCGGCGTTTCTGCTCAAGGAGCACCGGGAATTGATCGACGCCGAGCTCGTGCTGAATCTCGATGGCGGCGGCGGCAGCCTCCGCAACGATGAGCGGCTGTTCTTTGCGGTGGGTACCAGTGAGAAAGTGTACGTGACGTACACGCTCGAGACGACAAGCCCCGGCGGCCACGGGTCACTGCCCGGCCCCGACAATGCGATTTATCGCCTCGCGGATGGACTCGGCCGTCTGCAGGGCCTGCACTTTCCGGTCACCCTGACGGCCACCACTCGGGCCAGCTTTCAGCAACTGGCCACATTGCAGACAGATGGCGAGCGCGGCGACATGCTGGCGGTGGCCGCCTCACCGCCTGACCTGGCGGCGGCCGAGCGTCTCAGCCGCAGCGTGCAACTGAATGCGCAGCTGCGCACCACCTGCGTGGCGACTTTGATCTCCGGCGGGCATGCCGAAAACGCGCTTCCGCAGCGTGCGCGCTCGACGATTCAATGTCGCATGCTGCCGGGTGATACGGCGCAGAACGTGCAGGCGGCGCTGGTCAGCACACTCAACGACGCTCGGATCAGCGTGACGCTCGATGCGCCACCGATCTTGAGCCCGGAGTCCCCATTGACGGCGCCGGTACTGAAGAAAGTGACCCGCGTGGTGCACTCGATGTGGCCTCGCGTCCCTCTGGTTCCCACGATGGATACCGGGTTCAGCGACGGCCGCCAGACCCGCAGCGCAGGCGTGCCGACCTACGATCTGAGCGGGCTGTGGGCCGACGTGGACGACAATCGGGCGCACGGGCGTGACGAGCGCATCGCTGTGCAGGCATTCGACGAGAGCGTCGAATACACCTACCGCCTGATGAAAGCCTTCGCCTCGCGCTGAGACAGCCGCACACGGTCGGTGTGCGAGCGCATTGTCAGAACAGCTCGCACGTCCCCAGCTCGCTGCGACTCGATATGGAGGCTGGCAGCGCGGTCACGCCGGATTCCCGATCGTCCCGCTCGAGGCCACGGACCGCCGCCAGGACCGCGCTCCAGCGCGGCGCGCCGTAAGGAGCCACGTCCGGCAAGCGCTGTGAGAGAACGCTGGTGAGCAGATCGCGGGCGAAGGCGAGCTGCTGGACCAGCCGGTCGTGAAACTGCAGACTTTCGACGCACACGGCCAACTCGCGCGCGAGAGCTTCCTGTGCCAGCGCTCCCTGGCTCATGCGTTGCAGGGCCCCACCCAGATCCTCCACGGGCCGGCGGCTGTCCTGAATGGCCAGCGAGACGAGCAGCGCCGCCGCCTCGACCGCGGAGGTGGCTCGTGAGGGATCGGGAATCAGCAGTGCGTTGCCCGCAGGTGCCTGCGGATCACGCAGCTGTCCCGAACGGGCGCGCCGGCCCAGGGGTGTCGCTTGCGTCATGCTCAGAACTCCCTCCATTGCGTATCACTACCCACTGCGATTGCAGGTACCGGCCGCAGATGCGCCGATCCTCTCAGGCCCCGAGCGAGCGGGCGCGCAGGCGCCGCAGGCAGGCGGGTGATGGTGAATCGGCCGGGGCTCAGGTTGTTGGCTTCGCTCAGACGGTACCCGGCCATGGTGCGCGATAGTGAGCGGGCCTGGTCGGCCATGGATTGCGACGAGGCGGCGGCCTGCTCGACCAGCGCGGCGTTCTGCTGCGTCATGGCATCCATCTGCATCACGGCGCGATTGACATGCTCGATGCCGGCGGCCTGCTCGAGCGAGGCCGCCGCGATTTCCGCAACGATCTCGGAAACCTGCTTGGCGGAGCTCACGATCTGCTCGAGTGTGCGACCGGACTGGGTGACGAGCGCCGAGCCATCCTCCACCTTTTTCACCGAGTCGTGGATGAGCTCCTTGATCTGCCGGGCCGCGCTGGCCGAGCGGCCGGCGAGGTTGCGCACCTCGCTCGCCACCACGGCAAATCCGCGTCCCTGCTCGCCCGCGCGCGCGGCTTCAACGGCCGCATTGAGCGCCAACAGGTTGGTCTGGAAGGCGATCTCGTCGATGACTCCGATGATGTCGGCGATCTTGCCGGAGGCTGTGTGGATGTCAGCCATGGCGCGCACGGCGGTGCCCACCACGGCCCCGCCCGCCTCCGCGCCGGTCCGGGCTGCGGCTGCCAGCTCGTCTGCCTCCGCCGCGTTGCCCGCGTTCTGCCGCACCGTGGAGGTCATCTGTTCCATGGACGAGGCCGTTGACTCGAGTGAGGAAGACTGCTCGGCGGTCCGGCGCGAGAGATTGGAGTTGCCTGCGGAGATCTCCTCGGCTCCCTGCAGCACCTGCGCCGAGACCGAGCGGATGCGCAGGATCGCATCCGACATGTTGTCGAGCAGGCGGTTCAAGCCCCGGGACAGAGACTCGAAGAAGCCGCTTTTCCCCTCGATCGCCAGGCGCCGCCGCAGATCTCCCTCGAGTGCCCGGTTCACCACGTCGTTGACCTGCTCCTCGATCCGCAGCTCCTCGGTGCGATCGACCCACTCGATCACGCTGCCGCATTGCCGGCCCTGGCTGTCCACGAGGGGGATCGCCGTCACGATCGCCGTGAAATCCGCGAACCGCAACTGCGAGGATTGCGCCGGAGCATCGGTGTGCACTGCCTGGGCCGCAGCGCAGGTCCGCAGGAGCTCGAAGCTCGACCCGAGCAGGGCCTGGGCATCGAAGGCCGGCAGAACCTGTCGAATCTGCGCCTGCCGATCACGGAACATCCGGCACGCGGCCTGGTTGGCGTAGATGATCTCGTTGGCCTCATCGGCCACCATGATGCGGACGCTGGCTTGATCCAGCGCACCCTTGATGCGTGCGGTCGCCTCGGCCACCTGGTGCTCCCGCTCGATTCGCACCCGCAACGTCTCCTGCATTTCATGGACGGCCTGCATGAGGTGACCTAGCTCATCGCGCCGGTCCGTACGCAGGTTTGAATCCATCCGGCCGTCTGCGATTGCCTGCAGCGTGCGTCGCATCGCGCGGAGGGGTGCACTCACGGTCTGCGCCAGGCAGACGGTGGTCGCCGCACCGAGTGCCACACCGGTGAGCGCCAGAAACAGCACTGCCAGACGCACGCCGGGCGTCAGGTGCAGCAGCGAGCTCGCCGTCACGCTCGCGGCGAGCATGACCAACATCAGCGCTACGTGGACGACGAGCAGCTTGGAGGTCAGCGGCAGATTGCGCAGTGAGGGCATCGGGCGGGGCTCTGGCGCGTTAGTTGTGCAGCGCAGCAGCGGAGCTCGGCCGGCTGCCCGGCCTGTGTGGCGCCGAGTGTGTGCGCTTACCCGGTCCAGTCGTCAAACTCCTGGTCACTTCCTCTGATACACACATGCCCGTAACCGTCCATATTTAATCCCGAGCTGAGCTGGATTATCGTCGGTGCTGGGCTGGCGCTGGAGCGTCGGCAAGGGGAAGCGCGACCTGCGCACGTCCGTAGATGTCGCAGTTATCCGATACTTGTTACGAGGGAGCGCATGAACGACCGAACACCCACCGTCTATATCGTCGACGATGACGACGTCACACGCCGCTATTTCAGTGCCGTGCTGGTCGCAGAGCAGATCCAGTCCCGCATGGTCGAATCGGCGCAGGCATTTCTTCAGACTTACGATCCTCGCGAGCCGGGCTGTCTGCTGCTGGATGTGCAGATGCCGGGGATGAGCGGCCTGGAGTTGCAGCAGCAGCTCAACCTTCGCGGTGCCGTCATTCCCGTCATCTTCATCAGCGGACACGCGCAGGTTCCGACTGCCGTGGAGGCCCTGCTGCAGGGAGCCTTTGGATTTCTCCAGAAACCGGTCACCGCCGATATTCTGTTGACTCACGTTCGCAAGGCGCTGGAGCGGGACGCGGCCAACCGGGCCGAGCTGCGCGAGCGCGAGAAGCTCACTCAGCGCTTCCATGCACTCACGCCACGCGAGCGGGAGGTGCTCGAGATGCTCATGGCCGGCCGCTCCAACAAGGTCATGGCCAGCGACCTGAGCCTTAGCCAGCGCACGGTGGAGCTGTACCGCGCGCGCGTGATGGAGAAAACGGGCGCACGCTCGCTGGCGCAGCTCGTGCGCATGGCCATGGAACTGAACATGGTGCCTTCCGCCCGGCCGACGCTGGGCAAGATGGGTAATCCGCCCGGGAGTTGACGCAGGTCTCACTTGCGTGCGACCGATGGTGCGGCTCTTGAGCGACCTCACGGTGTGAGGCCTTCGGAAAATGGTAAGTTCCGGCGGCAAACGACGGAGCGGATGCCAAAACGTGCGCGTCAGGGTGCTGTTTGTCGAGGACAGTGAGGCGGATGCGCAGCTCGCGCTCAGGCGACTGCGCATGGACGGCATGGAATGCTCCGCCCGGCGCGTGGAGACCGAGGAGAGCCTCGTCAGCGCCCTGCGTGAGAACGCCTGGGACCTGATCCTCTCCGACTTCTCCCTCCCAAGCTTCGATGGCCTGTCGGCACTGGCAATCGCGGTACGCGAGTCGCCGGAAATCCCCTTCATCTTCGTCTCCGGCACCATTGGTGAGGAGCGCGCGATCGAAGCGCTGCGCTGTGGTGCTGTGGACTATGTGCTGAAGAGCAACCTGAAGCGCCTCGCGCCGGCGGTCCGCCGGGCCTTGCGCGAGGCCTCCGAGCGAGTGGCGCGGGACGTGGCCGAGGCACGCCTGCGCGATGTCATCGACGTCGCGCGCGATTGGATCTGGGAACTGGATGGCTCGGGTCGCTTCGTGTTCTGCAGCGACTCCGTGCGCGATGTTCTGGGCGTCGAGCCGGCCCAGATTGTGGGCACCCATTTTGGTGAGTGGTTGCATGAAGGTGATCGCGAACGGATGCAGTCCGCGCTGGCCGGGCTCGACAGGGACTCGCGGACGCTCGGGTCGCTGACTGCCCGATGGCGGCATGTGGACGGGTCTGCGCGCTGGCTCGAACGGCATGCTCTGGCCCTGGTGGATGCCGACGGAGCGATCACGGGCTTTCGTGGGGCCGACCGCGACGTGACCGAGCGCGAAGCGCAGCAGCTGCGCATCATGCGTCTGACCCGGATTCTAGAAATGCTGTCGGGAATCAACACGGCTGTCGTCCGCATCCGCGACCGCATGGAGTTGTTGCAGGAGGCCTGCCGGATCGCTGTCACGACCGGCCAGTATCAGACGGCCCTGGTGTCGATACTGGATCCCGGCACCCGCACGGCGCGCCCATGCGCCTGGGCGGGTGCGAGCTCATCGATCAAGCCTGACCTGGTCTTCACGGTTGCGCAGAAACCGGAAGAGGACACAAGCATCACGGGACGCGTGTTGCGCTCCGGCGAGATCTTCTTGTGCAACGATGTGACCCAGCTCGACCCGGAGGTCGCTAACTGGCCCACCCTGCGCAACATTACCTTCCGGGCGCTGGTCGCCCTGCCTCTCAAGGCAGACAGCACGCCGGTCGGGGTTCTGCTGCTGGCCGCACCCGAGGCCGAGAGCGTGACCAACGAGGAGCTGCGGCTCCTCGGGGAAGTGGCCGCGAACCTCTCCTTCGCGCTGCAGTACTTCGAGAAGGAGAATGCAGTCCAGTTCCTGTCGTATTTCGACCCGCTGACCGGGCTCGCCAAGCGAGTCCTGCTCTGCGAGCGGCTGGCCGCGCGAATGGCGGGTCTCAGGCCCGAGGAGCGCCAGCCTGCGGTTGCGGTCCTGGACATCGAGCATCTGAGCATCATCAACGATACCTACGGCCGGCACGCCGGCGATCACCTTCTGCAGAAGATCGCCGACCGGCTGAAAGGGATGTTTGCCGACACCGAGCGCCTCGCCTATCTGGGGGGCGGCTGTTTTGCCATCGTGCTGGAGGATCCGGGCGACCAGGAGGGAGCGCCTCGGGAATTACAGCAATACACTTTCGAGCTTTTCCAGCAACCCTTCCGGATCGGCGGCCACGATATCCCCGCGACCGTCAAGTCCGGCCTCGCCTGCCGTGGGCCTGGCGTGGATGCGCAGATGCTGGTTCAGAACGCCGAGGTCGGACTGCGCCAGGCCAAAGCCGCCGGCGAGCAATATCACCATCACCGACTCGAGCTCAGCTCCCAACTCTCCGCCCGCCTGAGTCTCGAGCACCGGCTGCGCGGGGCCCTGGAGAATCGCCAGTACACTCTCTACTACCAACCCAAGTTCGACATGGCGAGCGGCCGCATCGAAGGGGTGGAAGCCTTGCTGCGCTGGAACGATCCGGAGCGCGGCATCATCGCGCCCGGCGAATTCCTGACCATCCTCGAGTCCACCGGGATGATCGTCGCGGTGGGTGACTGGGCGGTTCAGCAGGCGGCCGCCGACTGCAGGCGCTGGCGTGCGGCGGGCCTGCGGCCCGTGCACATCGCCGTGAACTGCTCGCCCCTGCAGTTGCGCAAGCGCGGCTTCGCGCAGCACGTGCTCGAGGCGCTCGATGGCTGGGCCGTCGATGGCTGGGGCATCGACCTGGAGATCACCGAGAGTCTGCTGATCGATCCGGACTCCTCGGAAGTTCACAAGCTGCGCGCCCTGCGCGCCGCGGGCGTGCGAGTGGCCATCGATGACTTCGGCACGGGCTATTCCTCGCTCAGCCGTCTCTCGGACCTGCCGGTCGACACGCTCAAGATCGACCGCTCATTCATCAAGGGTCTGCCACGGGATCGAGCCTCGGCCCGGCTGGTCCCGACGATTGTTGGTCTGGCACACGCATTCGATCTGGTGACCGTCGCCGAAGGCGTCGAGACGGCGGCCCAGCTGGAGTTCCTGAAGGAAGCGGGCTGTCATCAGTCCCAGGGTTACCTGCACGCCCGGCCCATGCCGGCCGCGGACCTGGAGGCGCTGCTCGTGCATCCGGTCGAGCATCCCGAGGAACTTGCCAGACGGGAATCTGAAACGCTGGATGCGGTACTGTCGCGGCATCGCAAGTAGCCGACGACCCGGTGAGAGTTCCCGCCCTATCTCTCGAACGGCACACGCTGCTCGGTTTCTCAGCCGCTGTTGCCCTCCTCGCTCTGCTGTCGCTGACGGCGGTGCGCGCCGCGCGCAACTGGGCGGATTCGAACCGCCGGCTCGCCCACACCCACGAGGTGATTTCCGAGCTGGAGGGACTGTCAGCCGCGCTGAACCTGGCGGAGGCCGCGCGCCGCGGCTTCCTGGCCACCGGCCAGTCGTTCTATCTTACCGAGCGCGGCACCGCACTCGGTGAGCTCCAGGGGCATCTGCGCGGTGTGCGAGACCTGGCGATCGACAATTCCAGCCAGCAGCTGCGGGTTCGCACCCTCCAGATGCGTCTCGCCACACGCGGCGCTGAAGTCGATGCGTTGATCGCGATCGCACAAAGGCAAGGGCTCGGAGCTGCGCAGCAGGCGCTCGCGACCCAGGATGTGCACGAAGCCACTTTGGAGGCCAACAGTCTCATCCGGGAGATGCAGCAGACAGAGCGCGCGCTCCTGGCATCCCGGGCAAATTCGGACGCCCGTTCGGCGCGCACGCTCGCGCTGGCGTTCGGCGCTCTCCTCGTCACCATCGCCGGTATTCTTGCCTGGCTATCCCTGCGGATCCGCTATGACATGCGCGAGAGTGCACGGCAGGCGGCGGAGCTGCAACGCGCAAACACTGCGCTGGAGGCGGCCAATCGCGAGCTGGAGAGCTTCAGCTACTCGGTGTCGCATGATCTGCGTTCGCCGTTGCGGGCCATCGACGGTTTTGCACAGATGCTCGATGAGGATTACGGTGGAGTTCTGGATGACAGCGGGCGGCGCTACATCCGGGTCGTGCGCGAAGGCAGCCAGCGCATGGCGGCGCTCATCGATGACCTGCTGGCCTTCTCGCGTCTGAGCCGCCAGTCATTTGCGAGAATGCCCGTGGATATGACGGCGCTGGCGCGCCGCGTCGCATCCGAAGCATTGGAGGGCGTTGCGGGGGCCACCCCGGCCCTGCTCATCGATGACCTGCCGCCCGTGAGTGGCGACCCCGCTCTACTGCGGCAGGTGTGGGCAAACCTGATCGGCAACGCGCTCAAGTACAGCGCGCGCAGTGAGCAGCCCCGGGTCCGGATCCGTGCAACGCGCGACGGTGAGATGGTGCGCTACGAGGTCGAGGACAACGGCGTCGGATTTGACATGCAGTATGTGGATAAACTGTTCGGGGTCTTCCAGCGTCTGCACCGGGCGGACGAGTATCCCGGAACGGGCGTCGGACTGGCCATCGTGCAGCGCATAGTCATGCGCCACGGCGGGACGGTCAGCGCACGAGGTGTGCACGGCAAGGGTGCTACTTTTGGGTTCACACTCCCGGTGGAGGCGAAGCCGTGAACAGCAAGGACTACGAGCCGGTCGAGATCCTCCTCATCGAGGACAACCCTCAGGATGCGGAGATCACACTGCGCGCCCTGAAGCGCGCGAACCTGGGCAATCACGTGCATTGGCTGAAGGACGGCGAGGAGGCGCTGCAGTTCCTGTTTTCCCAGGGAGCCTACGAGGCGCGGCCGCAGCCGCGACCTCGGGTGATGCTGCTGGATATCAAGATGCCGAAAATCGACGGCATCGAAGTGTTGAAGCGCATCAAAGCCGATGCGCGCACGCGCGCCATTCCGGTCGTCATGCTCACCTCCAGCGCGGAGGAGAGCGACCTGGTGAGGAGCTACGATCTGGGAGTGAACAGCTATCTGGTGAAGCCGGTGGACTTTCAGCGCTTCTCCGAGGAAGTCGCGCGAGTCGGGTACTACTGGGTTGCGATGAACCGGGTGCCCGGCACCTGACAGGAAGGGCCATCCCGGCGGTTTTGCAGCCGCCTGCTAAAGCTGCGGCATCAGCAGTTGCCACGGATCGCTCTCGGATCCGCGCGGCACCCTGACCTCGATGAGAGCCGGAGTGCCGGCGGCAAACGCCCATTCCAGGGCGGCACGCAGCTCCGATGGCTGTCGCACCACTCGCGCCGGCACGCCGAAGGACTCCGACAGCGCGCGGAAGTCCGGATTCACCAGCTCGCAACCGAGCACGCGGCCCTCGAATTGCCGCAGCTGATCCCGGTGAACGTTGCCGTAGCTGTCGTTGTTGAAGACCACCGTCACCACATGGAGGCCGTATTGAACGGCCGTGGCGAGCTCCTGCGCGGCAAACAGAAACCCGCCATCGCCGGTCACCGATAAGACGGGCCGCTGCGGAAAAGCCGACTTGACCCCGAGCGCTGTTGGAAAGCCGAAACCCAGCGTACCCTGATGACCGGAAGTGACGAGGGTGCGCGGCTGATAGACGGGAAATCCAAACATCGCCGCGAAACCCATCTGCGAAATCTCATCCACGAAGAATCCCTCGCGTGGCAGCACGTCGCGGATTGCCTCCAGATAGGCCACCTGTGGCTGAATCTCACGAACCGCCGCTGCGGCGGCCGCCTTGGTCGAGGCCAACAGCTCATCCCGGCGCCGGGGCACGCCGTGTTTGTGCAGTGCCGCCAGGAGCGCCAGCGCGCCCTCGGCAGCGTCCGCCACGACGTGCGCCGTCGCGGGCAGCCGGTGCATCTCCTGCGGATCGATGTCTACCCGGATGAGCTGCAGATCGGCCGGCCGATGGCGCCAGCGCATGTCCAACAGCTCGAAGCGCGAGCCGATGACCAGCGCAAGATCCGTCTGGCGCCACAGTCGCTGACCTGCAGCAACCGTGTAGCCGAGCGGATGATCATCCGGAACCACCCCACGGCCGCCGCGGAAGCTCACGACCGGCGCGCCGATCGCCTCGGCAAGCGCGATGACCTGCTGGCTCGCCCCCTGGGCGCCGGAGCCGACGAAGATCATCGGTGCCCGCGACCCGGCAATGAGACGCGCGGCCCTATCGATAGCGGCAGGATCGACAGGTGGGTTCGGTACGGCAGGCAACACCTGCGGTGCGCGCACAGGGGCAACACATGTAAAGCAGTCCCACGCTGTCTGCACCGCCGTCGCGCCGCGGCGACCCGACATCATTTGCTGGAAGGCGAAAGACACCTGCTCTGCCGCCTGCGTCGGATGGTCTACATGGCCTGCCCACTTGGTGAGGGCCCGCAGCACGCCGAGCTGATCCGCAATCTCATGCAGCTGGCGCCGTCCCCGGTCCTTGAATTCCCACATGCCATCGCCTGTCAGCGCCAGCACCGGGGTATTACTGCCGTGTGCGGTGACGAGAGCCGCCGAGGCATTGAGAATTCCAGGGCCGGGCACGACCGCGAACACGGCTGGCCGGCCGGTCGCGCGTGCATGTCCATAGGCCATATAGCCACACGCCTGCTCGTGCCGGGCGCCGACCGTGCGAATGCGGTCCTGCCTGCGCGCGAGTGCATCGAACAGACCGTAGATCTGGGCGCCGGGCAGCGCATAGATCGTCCCGATGTCGTGCGCGAGAAGCGTCTCGACAATCACATCCCCACCGGTGCGCAGGCGCGGGGTACCGCAACCGTTTTCTTCGTGCATCGCCAAGATTGTACCGCCGCCGCAAAGTTCGGGCTGAGCGGACAGCGGACAGCGTGCATGCCGAGGCCACGCCCTGAGGGCCCTGCCTCAATTCGCTATAGCGCCCACGTCGCGCATCGACTCCAGCTTCGCAAGGTCAACGTCAGTCAGGATCCTCTCGAGATCGCGCATGTCCACCCCCTGGCTCGTGATCTCGACATCGAAGCGCTTGGCGACGATGGCCTCGACACTCCCCTGGCGACTGGGACCGTCGTATTTCTCGTGTACGGGGCGGCCATTGAGCATGGCGTCCTTCTCATAGCCCGTGTCGCTCTCGTGACTCTCCGCTGGCACCAGGCCCCCGGCGGCATCGAGCAGTCCGGACACGCCGGAGATATCCGCTATCCGGATCTGCACATGCGAGCTGCCCGGACCGGCGTAGTCGGCTGTTGCCGAGGTGCTGCGCACCCCCATCGCCTGCTTGCTGCTGCCCTCGGCGCTTGTGCGCGACATCTGTGGCAGCGACGCAGGCAACAAGCTCTTGAGGGTGTTGTAATCCACTGGATTGACACGATGGCTGCCGCCGAGGGCACCCCCGAGCGCGCCGAGCAGCCCGCCGGCCGCCGCCAGTGCATTGTCGGTGGCACCACTCTGACTGGCCTCAGTGGCCCCCGCGGTGCCGCTCGAGCCGCCGGTCTGACCGGCAGCTCGCCCAGTGGCCGCCGCCGTGTTGGATGAGTCGGCCTGCATCTGGCGGCCGGCCCTGTCGAGATTGGCGAGCGCGGTGGTCAGTCCGGCCTTGCCCTTCGCATCGGTGCCCAGTGCGCCCCCGATGATGTTGCCGAGGGCCGCCGCGCCTTGATCGCCCGAACCGGAGTCCGTGTTCGGTGCGACTGCGGAGGCCAGCGTCCCGCCCCCGGCTCCGCGCAGGCCGGCCAGAGGACTCGCGCCACCCAGCGAGGCACTCAGCGCGCCCAGCAGCAGGCCCAGCACTATCGTGCACACGACGACGGCGGCGGTGTAGCTGCCCGCCCGCTCGGGCCTGGATCGCATCAGCACGGGCAGGCCGAGATACAACACATAGATACCGTAGAGGGCCGCCAGGAGCTGCAGCAGGGAGGCCAAGGGCAGAAAGGCCAGGGCTGTGCCGATCCACGCTGGCGTACACGCATAGGCTGCTGTCTTGAGGGCCTGACGGAGATTGCGCTGGCCGGAAAAGGTCGGGGCCAGTGTATTGATGACCAGTGCGATCAACAGCAGGCCCACCAGACCGGCCACGAACGTCATGGCCGCATACACGGATGCACTCGCTAGCGGCGTTCGTACTGTTCCTCCGAAAGGCATACTGATGCCGATGACCGACATCCGCAGCAGCGACACCACGGCCGCGAAGGCCGCGAGCGGTACGGCGTAGCCGCTGTAGAGCTGCGCAATGGAGGTGGATTCCCGCTCGATCAGCGGCCACTCGGTTCGCGGGCTCAGCAAGATGCCGCGGATCCGCGCGAGCAGCCCGGGCAGCGCCGCCGCGGCGCCGGGACCGGGGCCGGGGCCGGGGCCGGGGCCGGGGCCGTTTACCGCGGCCGGGATGTTGGGGAGGCTTGCGAAATCTGCGCTGGCCGCGGTGCCGGACGTCGAAGCGGTGAGCCCGAGCTCACTGCCGCACCGGCCGCAGAAGTGAGCGCCTGCGGATACGGGCTGGCTACACTTGGGACAGATCATGTCGGTCTCCTGAGAGAAGGATTCTCCTGTTAGAACCGGCAACGCGGACCAAACCCGCCAGTGTGCCTCCCCTTGCGGCTGCGGCCCTAGCCCGATACCGCCGCGGCGCCAGCGGGCGCCGGAGACTCCTCGAGGAACGCAGCGATCTCCTGCCAGAGCGAGGCATAGATCTGCCCCCCGGCGCTGCGCGGGGAAAACGCAGGCAGCGGCGCACGGCGCAAGCTCATCCGCTCGATCTCGCTCGCGTACGGCACCTCAGTGAGCAGCAGCCCTGGAAACTGCTGGCGGGCGCTCTCGATCACCTCCAGATGCAGCGACTTGCGCCGGTCCACCATGGAGAAGAAAGGCAGCAGCGCCAGATCGGTCCACCCCTGCGCGAGGACGAAGTCCTGCAGCTGCACGAGCATGCGGATCGAGAGCGGCGTCGGTAGCAAGGGCACGATCACCAGATCGGCGGCACGCAGCACATTCTCCGACAGCAGCGAGATACCGGGCGGGCAATCCAGGAACAGCGCCGCGTACTGACCACGGACCGCCCGGCTCATCCTCAGCAGCCGCTCGGTCGGATGCTTGCGCTCGCTCAGATGAACATCGAACTTCCGGTATGAGAAGTCCGACGGCAGCACGTCCAGGCCCGGGTAGCCGCCCGGAACGACCAGCTCGGGCAGCTCATGCTTGCCCGAAACGAGCTGCTTCGCGGAGGCGCGCTCGTGGGATTCGCACCGCAACGTATAAGTCGCAGCCCCCTGCGGATCGAGGTCCCACAGCAGGGTCGGTCGGCCGCTGGCGGCGCACAGGAACGCCAGGTTGACGGCGGTCGTCGTCTTGCCGACTCCCCCTTTGATGTTCGTCACGGCAAGGATCTGCATTGCGTCCGGCCCGCCAGGTACCACTGATATATATTAGCGTGCTCAATTAGCTGCACGAAGGACAGCTGTACATGGGGTCGTCCTCAGGACCGCAAGCCGCGCCCCCCGCACCGGATTCGGCCCAGCGTGACCGCGACGCGAGCGCGGCCGCGGATGGGCTGCGCGACTTCAGTGCTGACCGCAGCCTCGTGGGTTTGTCTTCCATGGCGCTGGTGGTGGGCACCGGGGGTGCCGTTGCCGCCTGGGCCCTGTCGCGGCTCATCAACGTCGTGACCAATCTTGCGTATTTTGGCACGTGGAGCGCGGGCAGCGTGCCAATAGGCAACCATCCGCTCGGCTATTCGGCGGCGCTGATCCCGGTCGTCGGCTGTCTCGTCGTCGGATTGATGGCGCGTTTCGGCTCCGAGAAGATCCGTGGACATGGCATCCCGGAGGCTATCGAGGCGATCCTGATCGGGCGCAGCCGCATCCAGCCGCGGGTAGCGCTGCTCAAGCCCCTGTCTTCGGCGATCTCCATCGGTACCGGCGGCCCCTTCGGCGCCGAGGGTCCCATCATCATGACGGGCGGCGCCCTGGGGTCGCTGTTCGCACAGATGTTCCACCTCTCCAATGCGGAGCGTAAGACGCTGCTGGTCGCCGGAGCCACGGCCGGAATGAGCGCGACGTTCGGAACGCCCGTGGCGGCCATGCTGCTGGCCGTCGAGCTGCTGCTGTTTGAATGGAAGCCGCGCAGCTTCGTGCCCGTGGCGGTTGCCTCCGTCGTGGCCGCGGCATGGCGTTCCTGGGCCCTGGGGACCGGGCCGCTGTTTCCCGTCGATTCGCTCGTCACGCTGCCGCAGATCGATCTGTTTGCGTGCGCCGGCCTGGGCGTGCTGGCCGGCCTGGTCTCAGGACTGCTCACGGCCATGGTGTACGGCAGCGAGGACCTGTTCCAGCGCTTGCCGCTGCACTGGATGTGGTGGCCGGTGCTGGGCGGCATCGCGATCGGCATCGGCGGGCTGATCGAGCCCCATGCGCTCGGCGTGGGTTACGACAACATCTCCGCTCTGCTCACGGGCTCCATCCCGACAGGGGCCGCGCTACGGCTGCTCATCGTCAAGTCGGTGATCTGGGCCATCGCGCTCGGCTCGGGAACCTCGGGCGGTGTCCTGGCGCCGCTGCTGATCATGGGGGGCGTGGTGGGCACGCTGTTCGGCGGACTCATGTCAGGAGGTACCGGCGTATGGGCGCTTGTCGGTATGTCAGCAATGATGGGCGGGACGATGCGCGCGCCGCTCACCGCACTCATGTTCGGTCTCGAGCTGACACACGACATCAACGCGATGCTGCCCCTGACGATAGCCTGTGCCGCGGCGCATGCGACCACGGTGCTGCTCCTGAAGCGCTCCATTCTCACGGAGAAGGTCGCACGTCGTGGCTATCACATCGTCCGCGAATATGTCGTTGATCCGTTTGAGTCGATGCGCGTGGGCGACATCATGGCGCATCCCCCCGAGGTCCTGCCTGGCAGCTGGACGGTGCGCGAGGTGATCGAGTTCTTTGCCGCCACGGACGTTCCCCCCCGGCACAAGAGCTATCCCGTCACCGACGATCGGGGCCGACTCGTAGGCATGGTCTCGCGCACGGATGCATTGCAGTGGATCACCACTCATGGGGAGCCCGACACACTGTTGGCAGAGCTGGTGGCCGGGCAGGACGTCATCACTGGATATGACGATGAGCTGGTGGGACGGCTGGCTGACAGGATGACCGCCACTGGGCGGGGCCGCGTTCCGGTGCTCAGTCGCGCCGATGGCTCACTGGTCGGGCTGGTGGCCCGGCGCGATCTGCTGCGCGTGCGTGCCAGCGCCCTGCAGCACGAGCGCGAGCGCGAGGCTCTGATCCGGTTCGGGTCTTCGGAACGGGACGCGCATACGTGACATCCAATGTCCGTGCGAACCCCTTTTCCAGGAGAAAAACCATGAGGATGATTCCCGTTACCCTGGCCGGCTTGCTGGTGCTCGCCAGCACCGCCGTCTGGGCACAGGGCCCCACCGATCCGCAGATCGCTGCCATCGTCGTCACTGCCAATCAGGTAGACATCGACGCGGGCAAGCTCGCCAAGTCCAAAGCGAAGTCGAAGGAAGTCCGCAGCTTCGCGGAAACGATGATCACCGATCACAGCAGTGTCAACAAATCCGCCACGGAGCTGGTGACCAAGCTGCACGTCACCCCCGAGGCCAACGCCACGAGCGAGAGCCTCAAGCAGGGCGGCGATGAGAACCTGGCGAATCTCAAGAAGCTCAGTGGCAGCGCCTTCGACAAGGCGTACATCGATCACGAGGTCGCCTACCACCAGGCGGTTCTCGATGCTGTGGACAAGACGCTGATTCCGAGCGCCAAGAACGAAGAGCTCAAAGCTTTGCTCGTCAAGGTCCGCCCGGCGTTCGTGGCGCACCTGGCGCACGCCAAGCAACTGCAGGCCTCTCTCGGCAAGAGCGGCTGAGCATGCCCTCTCGCGCACTGCGCGGCCGCAGGTGTCGGCAGTTCCCGGCGCCTGCGGCACGTTTTCTCATAGCCGCGGCGTTGTTGGCCGGCCCGTACCTGATGGGTGCCCCGCAAGCGCAGCCGGGACCCAAGAGCTTCGCCACGCGAACGGTGATGATCCAGAATCTGCAGTTTTCCCCGCAGACGCTCACCGTCCATCGCGGCGATCACATCGTGTGGGTCAACAAGGACCTGTTTCCTCACACCGTGACGGCGGCCGCCAAGGAATTCGATTCGCAGAGCATTGCCGCGAATGCTTCCTGGACGTATGTCGCGAAGAAGAGCGGTACGTTTCCTTACAGCTGTACCTTTCACTCTACAATGAAGGGTACGCTCGTCGTGCAATGACAGCGGCGGACTACTCATGACCGAAGCGCAGATTGGACACTCTCCTGATGCAGGAGGCGATGACCTCGGCCTCGCGCGACGGATTGCCGGCGGTGACCGAGTCGCCTTCGAGATCCTCATGCGCCGCTATAACCGGCGTCTGTACCGGCTTGCGCGCGCCACGTTGCACAACCAAGCCGAGGCACAGGATGCGTTGCAGGAGGCGTACCTGCGCGCTTATCGCTCGATCGAGCAGTTTCGAGGCGAGGCAGCCCTGTCCACGTGGCTCACCCGCCTGGTGCTCAACGAATGCCTGGGTCGCCTGCGCCGCGACGCCCGGCGCCACAACGTGGTGCCTATCGTGAGATCCAACACGGAGATTGCCATGGCCGCGACACCCGCACCGGAGTGCGAGGAGCCGGAAAGGTCAGTGGGCGTCGCACAGATGCGTGCACTGCTGGAGCGCAAGCTCGATGAGCTGCCGGAGCATTTCCGGACTGTCTTCGTCCTGCGTTCGGTCGAGGAGCTCAGTGTCGAGGAAACGGCACAGTGCCTCGAGATCCCGCCCGAGACGGTGCGCACTCGCCACTTTCGCGCAAAGAGTCTGCTCCGGGAGTCCCTGGCGCAGGAGATCGACCTCGCCGAACGCGACGTGTTCGAGTTCGGCGGTGAGCATTGCGATCGCACGGTCGCCACGGTGCTGGAACGCCTCGGCCGCACCTAGCGCCCCGCCGGCACGCCGCGGCTGCGGCCCGACGATTACAGCTTGATTTCGCTGATCTGAATCACCGGCTGCACGTTGGTGTAGTTCGGGATGTCCGCCAGAATCTCGCTCGCATGCGGGCCGAAGGCCTTTTGAAACGCCTCCACCGAATCGAAAGTCAGATGGCCGAGCGCGACATACGGGGGCTTGGAGCCTGGCTCGCCGCCGCCCACGCCGTGCTCGGCGCCTATGCTCCGGCAGGCCGGGCCGCACTTACGCTGCACCATGGGCATGTGCTGGCTCGCGTAGTAAGCCATGTCGAACGTAGCCCCGGCTTTGTTCGGGTATAGTACCGTGACCTTGATCATGAGCGGCTCCTGCGCCGTTGCGAAACGGCAGTGTGCCGCCTGGCGGCCGACAATTCCACCCGAAGCGGCAAAGGTCCCAAGCTGCGATGCGTAAAGCTCATTCCTTCCTGCTCCTCGCGCTGGCCTGCAGCCTCGCGACCCCGGCGCTGGCGCTGGCGCTGAAAACCCGCAATGTGGTGCTCATCGTGAGCGACGGACTGCGATGGCAGGAGGTCTTCACCGGTGCCGATCCTGTGCTGGTGGATGCCAAGAACGGTGGCAATTGGCTCGACGACAAGGAGATGAAGCGTCGCTACTGGCGCGACGATCCGGCGGAGCGGCGCCGCGTGCTGCTGCCTTTCATCTGGGGCACGGTCGCCTCACAGGGGCAGATCTACGGTAACCGTGCCGAGGGCAGCGATGCCCACGTGACCAATGGGCGCTGGTTCTCGTATCCGGGATACAACGAGATGTCCATGGGCTATCCCAACAGCGCGATCAACAGCAACTACTTCGGACTCAATCCCGGCGTCACCGTGTTCGAATGGCTGAATAACTCGCCGGAGCTGCGGGGGAAGGTAGCCATCTACGGTACCTGGAAGATATTCGACGAGATATTCAACAGGCCACGCAGTCATCTGGTGATGCAGGTGGGCTGGGATGCGCCGCCTGCGGGCAGGGGCGATCCGGCCAACTCCGCCCTGCTCGCGCGCCTGTACAACACGACGACGCGCTTCGACGATGAGGATTCGCAGGACTCCCTGCTGCAGGTGACGCTCCTCGACTACGTGCGGTCGGCCCATCCGCGCGTGCTGTTCGTCGGCTACGGCGAGACGGACAACTGGGCTCACCAGGGCCGCTACGACCTGGTGCTCGAGTCTGCGCAGCGCATGGATGGGTTCGTCAAGGAGCTGTGGGAGACCATGCAGGCGATGCCCGAATATCACGACAGTACGACGTTCATCATCACCACGGACCACGGTCGCGGCAGCGGACCGGTTGAGTGGAAGGAACACGGTGTCGAGGAGAAGGGCTCGGGAAACATCTGGATCGCGGTGCTCGGTCCCGATACCCCACCGCTCGGTGAGCGCAAACACACGGCCGCGGTCACCCAGTCCCAGATCGCGGCTACCGTAGCCGCCTTCGTCGGTAAGGACTATCGCAAGGCCGTGCCGGCCGCCGCACCGCCACTGGCCGACGTGCTGGGCTCACATCACTGAGCGGCGCATGGGGCTGATCGCGCTCGAGGCCGCTCCGCCGCTCATCGGCTCAGGCGAGGCCGAGGCGGTCGCCCGAGAGCTCTATGGACTGTGTGCGCAGGCGAAGCCTCTCGACGGAGAGCGCGACTGCAATTTCCTGCTGGAGGTCTCGGACGGCCGCCGGCTCATACTGAAATTCATCGATCCGGGCCTGGCTGAGGCGATCGTCGCGGGGCAATGCGCCGCACTCGCCCATCTGGCGGAACAGGCTCCGGAAGTGCCTGTCCCGAGGATTCTGGCCAGCCTCGGCGGGATGACGTGTCCGTCTGCCGGGCTGGCCGCAGGGGCCTTTCGTGTCCGGCTGATCACCTGTCTGCCGGGCAGGCTGGTCTCGACCGTGGCGCCGAGCCAGGAGCTGCTGCGCACGCTGGGCGCTCAGATCGGAGGCTTGGACCGCGCACTTCGAGGCTTCAGCCACCCTGCCCTGGCGCAGCCTCTCGCGTGGGACATTCGTCAGGCGACCACGCTGTTGCCACGCATTGCGCAGATTACCTCCAGCAGGCTGCGGCCCCTGGCGGCCGCAGCGCTCGAGCCCCTCCCCTCGCTGCTGCCAAACTTGAGAGGACTGCGCGCACAGGCCATCCATAACGACTGCCACGCTCGCAACCTGTTGGTGGATGATCGCGGCGAGCGCTGCACGGGAATCATCGACCTGGGCGACATGATTCATGCGCCGCTGGTGTTCGAGCCTGCAGTGACGATGGCGGAGTTCCTGAACGACGGTCTGACTTCCATCGACGGGCTGGAGGCAATCCTCGGCGGATACTGCGAGGTCCAGAGGCTCGAATGGGAGGATGTCGAGACGCTGCACCCGTTGATCGGCGCGCGTATCGCGCTCGGCGCCCTGATCATGGCGTGCCGGGCCCGCAGTCCCGGCAAGGGAGTCGTCTCTGCAGCAGAGTGGCCTCCGAAGGACACCGCACTGCAGGAATTGGCGGCCGAGGCTCTCGAGCTGCTGACGGTGACGGGCAGAGAGCAACTCACCGAGCGATGGCACGAAGTGGCCGGCACCGGTAGAGCTCACCGGGCGGTTTCAGCCGCAGCCATCACTGGTGACACCTCGGCCCTGACACCCATGCTTCGCCGCCGGCGTGAGACGCTGGGCGCGCATGCAGAGCTCTCGTATGAACGTCCCCTGCATCTGGTCCGCGCCGAGGGGGTGTGGGTTTATACGGCAAGCGGGGAGCGTCTGCTGGATGTCTACAACAACGTTCCTCATGTAGGCCACGCTCATCCCTCGGTTGTCGCCGCGATCGCCCGGCAGGCCCGTCGCATCGCCAGCAACACGCGCTACCTCGACGAAAGAATCCTGGACTATGGCGAGCGGCTGCTCGCGACTCTGCCTGCGGAGCTCGACACTTGCCTGCTCGTCAACTCGGGCAGCGAGGCCAATGACATCGCCTGGCGCCTCGCCCGGTTGCATACCGGGCAATCGGGTGCGCTGGTCATGGCCCACGCCTATCACGGCATCACCGAGGCCATCACCGCACTTTCTCCGGCCACGACCCGCGGCAAGAGTCCAGCACACGTGCAGCAGCTCGCCGCACCCTTGGCCACCGGCACCGCCGCCGCGACGGCGGATGTCCTGAATGCCATTCAGCGCCTCGCCGGGCGCGGTTTTGGCGTCGCGGCGCTGCTGATCGACAGTGCGCTCACCAGCACCGGCATCTTTGACCCGCCGCTCGGCTGGTCCCAAGCCATCGCTGCAGCGGTTCACGCGGCCGGAGGGCTGATTATTGCGGACGAGGTTCAGTACGGGTTGGGGCGGTCAGGATCTCACTTCTGGGGCTTTGCGCGCCGCGGCTTCGAGCCGGACATCGTGACGCTCGGCAAACCGGTGGCCAATGGCTATCCAGTGGGCGTGGTGGTCACGCGCCGTGCGCTGCTGGAGCGCTTTCAGCAGGAAACCGGTTTCTTTTCCACCTTCGGCGGCAATCCCGTCGCCTGCGCGGCAGCCCTTGCGGTCCTCGACGTGCTGCAGAGTGAGCAGCTCCTCGAGAATGCGCACGCCACGGGCTCCTACTTCGTCGATCAGCTCAAAGCCGTCGTGGCAACACAGGCGGCCCTGGTCGAGGTGCGCGGCTGCGGCCTGATGATCGGTGTCGAGGTGGCGGGCCTGCCGGAGCGCTCCGGCGCTGCCACACGGCAAATTGTGAACGGACTGCGGGAGCGCGGGGTACTGATCGGGGCCGAAGGGCCACACGCCAACGTGCTCAAGCTCCGACCTCCGATGCCGTTCCGGCGGCAGCACGTTGATGCCGTGCTCGAAGCGCTGACTGAAGTGTTGCGTCGCCTCGGCCCGCACTAGCCGACCATCTGGCCGACGCTCAGGCAGGCAGTCAGGCCGACGATCAGGTCCCGCTGACCTGATGGAGGCTCTGGGGCCGCTGCGGCACCTCCTGCATCAGCGCCGCTCGCATGCGTCCTTCGTACCAGCGATGGAACAGATCCACCAGGAATTCGGTGCTGCCCAGCGGACCGGGTACGTACGCGGGACTCGAGACACCCCGCTGCGTCTCCTCCACGAAGTGAGCGTCCTGATGGTTCGTCGCTATCCAGACGCGGGTCAGATTCTCCACCTCGTAATCCGTCCCCTCCTGCGCCTGCGCATTCACCAGCCAGGTCGTGCGAACCAGCGTGCTCTCGCGGGAGATCGGCAGAACCGAGAAGGTGATGATGTGATCGCTCATGAAGTGGAACCAGGCGTTTGGCTGGACGTGCATATGCAACGTACCCAGCCGGGGGTCGGTGAATGAGCCCAGCAGTCGACGGCAGGCAGCACGTGTGTCGACGGTCATCGATTCGCCATGACCTTCGAGTACGAGCCGCTCGGCTCGGAACCCCGTGGGGCGATCGTGTAGATGCTCGAGACGCTCCCAGGGCAGTCCCGCCCGCTCCCAGCTGCTCATCACACGTTGCCGTGCGGCTTCGTAGCGGCGGTAGATCGAGCGCTCCTCATCGGATAGCGAGTCGGACGCGACGTCGCCGAGAAAGTGAAAGAGCGAATTGAGCAGCTCCGGGTGGCCCCCGCAGTGAAAGCACTCGCGATTGTTCTCGATGGTGAGCTTCCAGTTGCCGTGCTCGATCAGATCGATCTGGCGGGCGACCTTGGCCTGCGGTAAGCCATGCGGCTCCAGATAAGGCCGCATCCGCGCCGCGAAGTCCGCGAAGTCCTCGGGCGGGTGTTCAGCCAGGCAGACGAAGATCAGCCCGGCCAGGCGCCTGAGGTGCACTGGCGCGAGTTGCAACTGTGCCCCGGGACCGATTTCCCCCGTGGTGCCGCAGTGGATGACCCGCCCGGAGGTATCGTAAGTCCAGCGATGATAGGGACAGACCAGGTTGGCGCCGACCACGCCGGCCGGCTGCTGCAGGATGCGCGAGCCGCGATGACGGCACGTGTTGTGGAAAGCGACGATCGAGCCGTCGTCCTGACGCAGCAGGAAGATCGGGAATGGACCGATCTGGAACGTGCGGTAGTCCCCGCCTTCCGGAATCTCCGGCTCGCTGGCCACGAACAGCCAATGGCGGGCAAATATCCAGTCGAGCTCGGCCGCGTACACCTCCTCGTCGGTGAAGAAGGCGGCCGGGAGGGCGAAGTCCGGCTGACGCGCAGCCAGGAGCGAGGCGATGGGATGGAGCGGCATGTGCGACATTCTAGGTCGGATGGCCCTCGCAGCGTTGCACAGCCCCAGGGTCGCGGCCAAGCTTAAAAACGGCATGCCGCCATCGAAAAAAGCTATTCCTGCGGTCCACGCGGGCCCGGAGCCGAGCCGGAAACGACCCCGGAGGCTATAAACTGCCGCTTCCGAGTGTCCTGGGTGATATGGAATGAAGCAAGTGCCGGGTTCTTCTCGCAGTTCCGCGGGCTCCCTGGCGGGGCCACCTTTGCCGCCCGGCCCCTTGCTGGGCTTCGTGATCGCGATCGCGGCGATCCTGTTCATTGCGCTGCTGACCTACAACTCGCTCGAGGCGCGCTCGCTCGCGGCGCAACGGGTCACCAGCACCCTTTCGGTCATCGAGCAGCTGCAGAGCGTTCTGTCGCTGACGAAGGATGCCGAGACCGGCCAGCGGGGCTTCCTGCTTACCGGGGAGGAAAGCTACCTCGATCCTTTCACCACCGCGAAGTCCGCACTGCCCGGACAGCTTGAGAGCACACGCGAGCTACTCTCAGCCGATCCGCTGCAGCAGCAGCGGATGGCCACTCTCGAGCAGCTCATCACGGAGAAAGTGGCCGAGCTGTCGCAGACGGTGGCATTGCGACGTGCCGGGGATACCTCTGGGGCGTTGGGGACTGTTCGTAGCGATCGCGGCAAGGTGCTCATGGATCGCATACGCACCCTGGTAGGCCAGATGGAAGCGACGGAGCGCGGCGCGCTCGCCCGCCGCGAGGACGAATGGCAACGTAGTGAGACTCTGTCCTCGTCGGTCACCTTTGGCGGCTCCGGGTTGCTGCTGGTACTGATTGGCGCGGCGGCCTACATGACCTCGCGGGATTACCGCAGCAAGCAGCGCGAGGCTTGGATGAAGGCAGGCCAGATGGGCATGAGCAGCTTGATCCAGGGGGAACAGCGACTCGAGACTCTCGGAGCGCGCGTTCTGGGCTTTCTGGGCGAGTACCTCGGCGCGCGGGTCGGCGCCCTCTACATCGCCCAGGATTCGGGCATGTTCCATCGCTTCGCCGGATACGCGTTGCCGCCTGGGTCCGCTCCGGATGTCGTGCGCTCGGGTGAGGGACTGCTCGGCCAGGCCGCGAAAGAGAATCAGCCGATTCACGTATCGGACGTACCTGACGGCTATCTCAGCGTCGCCTCGACGCTGGGCCGTGCCGAGCCCCGCTCGGTGCTGGTGGCTCCGACGAGTGTCGATGGCGTCGTGCAGGGGGTGCTGGAGCTGGGTTTCTTCCGCAGAATTCTCCCCGAGGATCACGAGCTACTGGCGCGCCTATCCGAGTCGCTCGGTGTTGCCGTGCGCACTTCCAAGGATCGCACGCGCCTGGAAGAGCTGCTGGAGCAGACCCAGCGTCAGAGCGAGGAGCTGCAGTCGCAACAGGAAGAGCTGCGCGTCACCAACGAGGAGCTCGAAGTCCAGGCGCGCTCGCTCAAGGAATCGCAGGCCCAGCTCGAATCGCAGCAGGTCGAGCTCGAGCAGACCAATGCCCAGCTCGAGGAGCAGGCGCAGATCCTGGAGCACCAGCGCGACGAGCTGGCCACCGCACAGTCGGTCCTCGAGCAGAAAGCCGCGGACCTGGAGCGGACCAACCAGTACAAGAGCGAGTTCCTGGCCAACATGAGCCACGAGCTGCGCACACCGCTGAACTCCTCGCTGATCCTGGCCAAGATCCTGGCGGACAACCGCGGCGGCAATCTCAGCGCCGAGCAAGTGAAGTTTGCGCAGACGATCTCCTCGGCAGGTCACGATCTGCTCGCCATCATCAACGACATTCTCGACCTCTCGAAGATCGAAGCGGGCAAAGTGGAGCTGGCTCCCGAGACTGTGCTGCTGACCCGGGTGGTGGACACGCTGACCAAGACGTTCCAACCGATTGCGCAGACGCGGGGACTGACATTCAGTGTGGAGGTCGCCCCGGGAACACCCGATCGGCTCGAGACGGACGCGCAGCGACTGGGGCAGGTGCTGAAAAATCTTCTCTCGAACGCCTTCAAGTTCACCGAGCGCGGTGCGGTTTCGGTGCAGGTGAAGTCGGGGCCGGACGGCACGCTCCGCTTTGCGGTGAGCGACACGGGTATCGGCATCTCCGAGCACCAGGCCGCCGTCATCTTCGATGCTTTCCGTCAGGCTGACGGCAGCACGCACCGCCGCTACGGCGGCACCGGGCTCGGCCTCACGATCTCGCGCGATCTTGCGCGCCTGCTGGGCGGTGACATCGCCGTGACGAGCAAGCCGGGCGAGGGAAGCACGTTCACTTTGACTCTGCCGCTGAGGTTCTCGCTCTCGGGGTCGCCGCGCGGCAGCACGGCGGGATTGTCTGCGACGACGGCAGAGCTGCCTCCCAGGCGGGCATATCTGGCGACTCGCGAGACCGGCGAATCACCGCGACGCGCGCCCCTGCCCTCTGCCGCGACACACCCGGCGCCGATCCAGGTGGAGGACGATTCCGGGCGGCTCAAGGCCGATGCGCCATTGATTCTCATCGTCGAGGACGACCCCGCGTTTGCGGCAATCCTGCGCGACCTGGCGCACGAGCAGGGCTTCCAATGTGTCCTCACCCATACGGCCTCCGACGGATTAGCCGCCGCAGCCACGTACCGGCCCAAGGCCATCCTGCTGGACATGCACCTCCCGGACAGCTCCGGGCTGGGCGTGCTCGACCAGCTCAAACGCAACCCCCAGATGCGACACATCCCCGTGCACGTCGTATCGGTGACGGACTATTCGCAGGAGGCCCTCGCGATGGGCGCTGTCGGCTACGTCCTCAAGCCGGTGAAGCGCGAGCAACTGATCGAGGCGCTGCAGCGCCTGGAGTCGAAGTTTTCCCAGGATCTGCGGCACGTGCTCGTAGTCGAGGACGATGAGCGCCAGAGCGAGAGCATCCGCCAGCTGCTGCAGAACGGTTCGGTTCAGATCACGGCCGCCCGCAAGGCGACCGAAGCCCTCGAGCAACTGCGGAGCAAGACGTTCGACTGCATCGTGATGGACCTGAACCTCCCCGATCTGAGCGGCTATCAGTTGCTGCGACAGATGGCCGAACAGGAGGATGTGGCCTTCCCACCCGTCATCGTGTACACGGGACGCTCGCTGACCCGGGACGAGGAGCAGGAGCTGCGCCAGTTCTCCAAGTCCATCATCGTCAAGGACGCCCGCTCGCCTGAGCGCCTGCTCGATGAAGTCACCCTCTTCCTGCATCAGGTGGAGTCAACGCTTCCCCTGGAGCGCCAGCGCATGCTGCAGGTCGCTCGTGACCGTGATGCGGCGCTCGAGCGGCGGCGTATCCTCGTAGTGGAAGACGACGTTCGCAACATCTTCGCACTCTCGAGCGTGCTCGAGCCGAAGGGCGCCAGCATAGAGATCGCGCGCAATGGGCGTGAGGCCATCGATGCCTTGTCGCGCAGCTCGCAGCCCGGAGTCACGCCGATCGATCTCGTGCTCATGGACATCATGATGCCGGAGATGGACGGCCTCACAGCGATGCGCGCCATACGCGAGCGGCCGGAGTGGAAGAAGCTGCCGATCATCGCGCTCACCGCCAAGGCAATGAAAGACGATCAGGAGAAGTGTCTGGCCGCCGGCGCCAACGACTATATCGCCAAGCCCCTCGACGTCGAGAAGCTCCTGTCTCTCGTGCGCGTCTGGATGCCCAAGTAGGACCGCGCATGGCCCTCGAGGAAAGCGACATCGAGCTGCAGCTTCTCATCGAGGCGATCTATCAGAAGTTTCATTACGACTTCCGCCGCTATGCGACCGCCTCGCTCAAACGGCGCATGAGCGCGGCGATGTCGCGGCTGGGTTGCGGGACGTTGTCGCAATTGCAGGATCGGGTGCTGCACGAGCCGGCCGCCTTCCCCGCGCTGCTGGACTATCTCACGGTGCCGGTCACCGAGATGTTCCGCGACGCCAATTACTTCCGTTCGCTGCGCGAGACGGTGATCCCGATCCTGCGCACCTATCCTTCTCTGAGGGTATGGGTCGCCGGCTGCAGCACCGGAGAGGAGGTCTACTCACTCGCCATCCTGTTGCGCGAGGAAAGTCTGCTGGAGCGCACGCTGATCTATGCGACGGACATCAATCCGCAGACCCTGCAGAAGGCCGCAGCGGGTGTGTACGCTGTGGATCGCATACCCGCTTTCACGGACAGCCATCGTCGATCCGGGGCACGCTCCTCGCTGTCGGAATATTACACCGCAGCCTACGGACACGCGGTATTCGACAAGTCGCTGCGCAAGCACGTGGTGTTCTCCGACCACAGCCTCGCAACCGACAGTGTCTTCGCCGAGGTGCACCTCGTGTCCTGCCGCAACGTGCTGATCTACTTCAACCGCGACCTGCAGGACCGGGCCATCGGCTTGTTCCGGGACGCACTGTGCCGCAAGGGTTTTCTGGGCATCGGCTCGAAGGAGTCGCTCCGATTCTCCTCGCACGCGGCCGCTTTCGCCGAGCTCGTGGCCGCGGACCGGATCTATCAACGGCGGGACGCGCCATGAGCGGCAGCGCCCTGCTCGGCAAACGAATCGATGCGGTGGTGATCGGTGCCTCGGCCGGTGGGATCGAAGCCCTGTCCGTGTTGCTTCCCGCGCTGCCCGCGGGACTCGCCACCTCGTTCTTCGTCGTGCTGCACCTGCCGCGGGAGCGGCCGAGCCTGCTCGTGGAGATCTTCCGGCCCCGCTGCGCGCTGCCCGTGCGCGAGCCGGAGGATAAGGAGCCGGTCGCCCCCGGAACCGTCTACTTCGCGCCGCCCGACTATCACATGCTGCTGGAGAACACCGGGCAGATCGCTCTGTCAACCGATGAGCCGGTGCACTTCTCCCGACCGTCCATCGACGTGTTGTTCGAATCGGCCGCCGATGCCTATCGCGAGCGGCTACTGGCACTCATTCTGACGGGCGCAAATGCGGACGGCGCCTCGGGTATCGAAGCCGTGCATCGGGCTGGAGGAATCACGGTCGTCCAGCATCCTGCGAGTGCCCTCGCGCCGTACATGGCCAGATCGGCCCTGCAGCGCGCTCCCGCAGATCACATTTTGCCACTTGAGCGGATCGCGGATCTGCTGCGCACGCTTGCTGGACCGACCCTCCCGCAGGCCCCACAGCCCTCGCCGCACTGAAAGGGACCGATGGAGCCACGCGTGAAGTGTCTGATCGTTGATGACCTGCAGGAGAACCACCTGGCATTGACAGCGCTGCTGCAGAGGGAGGATGTCGAGGTGCTCGGCGCCCGATCGGGCTCCCAGGCGCTGGAGTTGCTGCTGGCACACGAGGTGGCCCTCGCCTTTATCGATGTCCAGATGCCGGAGATGGATGGCTTCGAGCTGGCCGAACTGATGCGCGGCAGTGAGCGTACCCGCCGGATTCCGATCATCTTCGTTACCGCCGGTGCGCGTGAGGCGCATCGCCTCTTCAAGGGCTACGAGAGCGGCGCGGTGGATTTTCTATTCAAGCCCATCGAGCCCCATATCCTGCGGAACAAGGCAGACGTTTTCTTCCAGCTGTACCGGCAGAAGCAGCAACTCGCGCAGGAGCTGCATGAGCGAAGTGAGACTCTGCGCCTGAACGAGATGCTGACCGCCGTGTTGGGACACGACTTGCGCAGCCCTCTCAATGCCGTGATGACCTCGGCGCAGGTGATTCTCCGCCTCTCCGGCGAGCAGGCCGTGCGTGACATGGCCGTGCGGATTCAGTCTAGCGGCAAGCGTATGAGCCGCATGATCGAGGATATATTGGATCTCGCACGGGCCCGCCTCGCGGGCGGCATACCGGTGAAACGCGAACCGGCCGATCTGGGGGCGCTGGTCGAGCGAGTCCTGCCGGAGGTCAGGGCCCTGCACGCGGGACGTAAGGTAGAGCTGTCGCAGACGGGAGATTTGCGCGGCGAGTGGGACGCCGAGCGCCTGTCGCAAGTCGCTTCCAACCTGATCGGCAATGCGCTCCAGCATGGGGAGCAAAGCGAGCCCGTACAGGTGACCCTCGACGGCTCGGAGCCCAACGTCGTGGCGCTGGTGGTCACCAACGCCGGCACGATCCCCGCCGAGCTGCTTCCCCGGCTCTTCGATCCCTTCAGGGGAGCCGAGCGGCAGGTCGGCCGCAGCGAGGGACTGGGGCTGGGGCTGTACATCGTGCAGCAGATCGTGGTCGCGCACGGCGGCAGCGTGGCAGTGCTAACCGATTCGCCCGAACGCACACGCTTCGCGGTGAGAGTTCCGCGGAAAGCCTGCCAGGAGGTAAAGCCAGGCGACTAGCGCAGCTGCCTCAGAACCTCGCCGAAGCGGTGAATCTCTGCGATCGTGTTGTAGTGAACGAGCGAGACGCGTACCAGGCCCGTCTCGACCGCCAGGCCGAGGCGCCTCATCAGCCGCGGAGAATACATGTGGCCATCCCGGATGCCGATCTCGGCCCGCGCGGCAGCTTCGGTCACCGCCTGTGGCAGGTGGCCGGGCATGTTGAAAGCTATGGTCGGTACGCGCTGGGCAACCCGTGCGTCGGAATCCAGCCCGAAAATTTTCGCGCCGGATTCGCGGAGCACCCGCAGCAGCTCCAGAGACAGGCGCTGCTCGTAGTCGCGAATCGCCATCATCCCCTGACGGACGTCCTCGCGCAGCGAGTGAGCCTCCGGCGCGCCCGATTTTCCGGCAATCGCGCGGCCGAGCTCACCCAGATACTGAACCGCCGCCTCCATCCCCGCGACATTCTCGAAGATGAACGTCCCCGCCTCGATCTTGCCGGGGGGCTCGTCCGGAATGAAGTCCTCGCGAAACGTCGGCAAAGCGCACAGCGATTCATAGCGGCCCCACATGAAGCCCATGTGCGGGGCGAATATCTTGTATCCGGAGCAAACCAGATAGTCGCAGTGCCACGCCTGGACGTCGATCGGGCCGTGCGGTGCGTAGTGCACTCCATCGAGGAAAATCTCCGCTCCGGCCGCGTGAACCAGATCCGCGGCAGCGCGCACATCGACGATGGAGCCGAGTGCGTTGGAAGTCAGCGTGCACGCCACGAGCCGGGTGCGCGAAGAGAGCAGCGGCTTGAGATCATCGATGTGCAGCGCGCCGTCGGAGCGGCTCTTCCACCACTGGAACCTCGCACCAAAGCGCTCCAGCACCAGCCAGGTCGCCACGTTGGCCTCATGGTCCAGGTCAGTCAGCACGATCTCGTTGCGCTGCGCGAGCGTCTGACCGACGGCGAGGCTCACCAGGCGGATGAACGATGTTGCGTTCATGCCGAAGGCAATCTCCTCCGGCCGGCGCGCGTTCACGAAAGCTGCGAGGCTGGCCCGCGCTCGTGCGATGGTGGCATCAACGGCAATGCTGTGCCGATAGCGACCACCACGCTGCACATTGTGATCGACCAGATGCCGATCGACCGCATCCAGCACGCGCTGCGGAATCTGAGCGCCCGCCGCATTGTCGGCGAAGACAAAGCCTGCGGAGCGCTCCAGCGCCGGGAACTGCTTCCTCAGTTCCTCCACGGGAAACGACACATTGTGTGCCGCATCGCCTTCGAGCCGTGCGCTCATCGTCGCTCTCCGCACCCGGGTATGCATGAATCATACTGGACCCCTCCGGGCCGCCCGGGCCTAATTTAGGCCGGGGGCACTACATCCGCCGCACGCACGGCGCCGCCTGCATCGCGGCCGTGATGGTTCCCGCAGCATCGGATTTTATGACAAATAATATGTTCAAATACAGTGTGTTACAGATCTTAATTGATGTCATTTAGACAATATGATGGCGCGACACGCCAGCGCGCTGCTGTTGCAGGAAGGGTGGTTCGGCGTGCGCGGGTGCTCGCGCGTCAGCGGCTTACAGCGCGGCCACTACAGTCCGCGCGCTTCGGCCTGTGCCCGGGGCCCATTACGCATCTTCCACAGGAAATAGCCCGCCGACACCAGCACCAGCCACGGTATTCCCCACACCCATGAGTAGTACATATTGGCGTCCAGCCCCATCGTCACCAGGATGGCGACGAGCATCGCCAGTCCGAGGTATTGCAACCAGGGAAACAGCGGCATGCGCACCGGAAGAGTCCGCACGTCGTGGCGCCGCCGGAACCTCAGATGGCTCACCAGGATGAATATCCACACGAGCATTGCGTCGAACAGAGCCACGCTCAGCAGGTAGGCATACGCATTCGGTGTGAAGAACGAGACGCCGGCCGAGACGAGGATGCAGGCACCAGAGGTGAGAATGGCGGCGAGCGGGCTGCCGTTGCGGCTGAGGGTTCCCAGGCGTTGCGGCGCGTAGCTTCCACGCGACAGCGAGAACAACATGCGTGCACACAGGTACACGTTCGTGTTCATGCTCGAGAGCGCGGCACTGATCACCACGAAGTTCATGATGCCCGCCGCGTGAGCGATACCGGAGTACTGAAAGACGCTGACGAACGGACTCTGGGCGACGACCTTCACTCCTGTTGTCGTCCAGGGAACGAGCGTCACGATGATCGTCAGGGCAAGGACGTAGAAAAGAAACAGCCGCAGCACCATGGTCCGCAGCGCCGCCGGAATCGCCACTTGCGGGTTCTGCGCCTCGCCCGAAGTGACCGCAATCACCTCGATCCCGTTGAAGGAGAACACCCCGACGATCACGGCCATCCACAGCCCGCCCACGCCCTTGGGAAAGAAGCCCCCCGGCAGCCCGGTGAGATTGTGGAAACCGACCGGGGGCACTCGCCAGCCGAGGATCGTGGCCGTCCCGAGCACGATGAACAGCACGATGGCGGTGACCTTGATCAGCGCGAACCAGAATTCCACCGTGCCGAAATTGTTCACGGAGCGCGAATTGAAATACAGCAGCACGAGGCAGAACCCGAGCGACCACATCCACACCGGCACGCCCGGAAACCAGAACTGCATGTACAGTCCCGCGGCGACCGCCTCCCCGCCGATGGCGATCACCTGGGCGATCCAGTACGTGTAGCGGACCACGAAACCCGCCCAGGGGTTGAGGTAGGTCTCGGCGTAGGTGCCAAAGGAGCCCGCCGTGGGATGCACGACGGCCATCTCGGACAGGCTGAAGACCATGACGAGCGCCACGAAGCCGGCCATCGCATAGCTGAGTATGACCGCGGGACCCGCGTAACCGATGGCGAGTCCGCTGCCCATGAACAGCCCGGTGCCGATGGCTCCGCCGAGCCCGATCATCACGATCTGGGCCTTGGTCAGGCCGCGATGCAGCCCTTGCTCACGCTCGCTGATCGAATTCGTTTGCATGGGACCCCGCGACCTGCTCAGGAGTGAACTGCCCCACCGGGGCGCCCAGTCCGACCGCTTGGTTCGCGCGGTCGGGCCGGGGCGTCGGCCGGTGGACGAGCAATGGTCTCAGAACTTCCGGGTCACCGTAAGGCCGATCGTGCGCGGCTGCACGGTCAGCAGCGCATTCGGATCCTGCGTCGAGTTGATCGCGGAGATCTGCGCGCGCTTGTCGGTGAGATTGCGGGCAAAGGCGGTCACGCTCCACAGGTCCTTGATGAGCCCCAAGCGCAGGTTTAAGAGGGTGTATGGAGACAGCTCGACGTTCTCCGGTATCAACGGCACGACCGAAATCAGCGCCGAGGAGAAGTAGGAATTCTCGCGGCCCCGGTAGCTGAGATCGATCCCCGCCACCCCCTGCCAGTCCGCCACGATGGGCCGCGTGTAGTTCAGGCCGAGGTTGGCCTGGAAGCGCGGCACGTTCGGAATCCCATCCCCCGTCCGGCCGAGCGTGTGATTCAATAAGTATTGCTCGGGACTGGCACCCTGGACCAGGTAGGCATCCTGCCAGGAGCCGGCAAAGCTGGCCGTCAGATACTCGGCCGGGTGTGCGTCGAGTTCGAACTCGACACCCTTCACATGGGCAGTGCCCGCATTGCCCTGGTACACGAAGGCCGCATCCGGAGTCGTCTGCTGTACCTGCATGTTGTCCCAGCGGATGAAATAGGCGTCCAACTGGTAGTCAAGCAGGTTCTGGAACAGGCGGCCCTTCAGACCGGCCTCGAAGTTAGTGAGCGTGTCGGGCGCGAAGGCGGCCGGCACGGGCTCGAAGGGCTGGCTCACTGCATTCAGACCACCCCCGCGGAATCCGGTGGACACCGTGGTGTACGCCAGCAGCTCCTCGCTGAACTTGTAGCTGAGGTTGGCCTTCCAGGTCACCTTGCTGAAGGTCTGGGTCGGATCGACGAAGGCCTCCTGCGTGGGGACGGCGGGAAACCCGCCGAAGGGATGCGTCTCCACCTGCACTCCCTCGAGGGTCTGGGTGAAATAGCGGACGCCGGCTACCGCGGTCCACTGCGGAGTGATCTTCCAGGTCGCCTCGCCGAACGCCGCATATTGCGTGTCGGTGCGATCATCGGTGCGGCCGAAGAAAGTGTCGCCCACGCCGGGAAAATTCAGGGCGTCGGCCGAATTGGCGCTGCTGAAGGGCCCGTTGACGAAGCCCAGGCCGTTGGTCGAGATGACCTGCACCGCCAGGTTCTGCGCCGCATGCTCGCGGAAGCCACCCACCACGAAGTTGACCGGCGAGTCCAGGTTGCTCGCGAACCGGATCTCGCTCGAGTTCAGCTTGCGCGTGCGCGGCTCGAGAGTCTCTCCGGGCACCGGCACCCCGAACGACACCAGGATGGGCGTGGAGTCGAACGAGAAGCCGGTCGTGCGGTTGTACTGATTCGTGGTCCCGGTGAGGATGCCGAAGTGGGTGTCGTATGCCACCGTCAGGCCGAATATCTTGATGTTGTCGGACCACGGGCTGCGCGTGACATCGGTGTTGCACAGATCGCAGCCCTCCGCCGGCGGGATCGGAGCGCCGCTGAAGGCACTCACGCCAGCCGGGGTGTAGCGCGATGACCCGGCGGAGGTTTCGGTCTGTGAGGTGTAATTGGCATCGATCGTGAGGTCCTCCGTCGGCTGATATCGCAGCATCGCCCGGCCTCCGCCCACCGCGTCATCGTTGACACCTTTCACCAGGCCCGCCGCGGCGGCGGTCGTCTTGCCATCGGGCCCCGTGACACCGACGCCCACCCGCGTCTGGTTGATGTAACCGCTGTCGTAGAGCTTCCAGCCCACCAGCCGCAGCGCCAGAACACCGTCCACGATCGGCAGGTTGGCCGCGCCGTTGAAATTGTAGTTGCCGCTCGCGTGGGCCGTCTCCGAGCCCTCCGCCGTGAAATAGCCGCCCACCTCGTGCAGGTCAGGCGCTTTCGGAATGAAACGGATCGTGCCGCTCATGGAGCTCGCCCCGTACAGGGTGCCCTGCGGGCCGCGCAGGACCTCGACCCTGTCCAGGTCATAGAGGCGGATGTCGGCCTGGAGTCCGCCGCCGTCATCTAGATTGGTGCCACTGATGACGGCCTCGCCGTAATAGATGCCCGCGGTGGAGTCGCCGGTGGAGTTGATTCCGCGGATCACGTATTTCTTGTCACCCGGCCCGAGATCCTGAATGGACAGGCCGGGAATGTCACGGGCGATATCCATGATGCCCACGGCCCCGGCGCGTTGCAGGGCGTCCCCCGAAATGGCCTGAATCGCCGCGGGCACATCCAGTACCTTCTGGGCATTGAGCTTGTTGGCGGTCACCGTGACCTCCTCGAGAGGCGCGCTCTCGGCCGGCGCGGCGGTGGCCTCTGCTGCGGCGACAATCCGTGGTGCGCTGCTCAGGCAGACCGTGAACCCGATGCACACAGCGATGCTGCGCGTTAGCTTGCTGGTTGACACGATTGAACCCCTGTAGGTTGTGCGCTGGCAGAACCCGGGTCCGCAACCGCGGCCCGGACGCCCCAGTGTCTCAGTCGTAATAGTTAATGCTGGGATTGTCGCCGGGGCAGATCACGCCCACGACATCGATGCCATCCATCGAAGTCGCTTCCAGCGAATGCAGCTGCCTGCTCGGCAGGAAGATAACATCTCCTGCCCGCACAGGTGCCTTCCTGTCTTCCGTCCACATGTAGCCCGCTCCCGAGAGCACGAAGATCGACTCCTCGTACAGATGTCGGTGTGGGGCGGCCTTGGAGCGAGGTACATGCCCGATGAACTGGGTGATGACCTGCGAGCCGATCTTCTTATCCACCAGGAGCTGGAAATAACGACTGCCCATGGCGATGCGCTGTGCGGGATCCACCGATACGACCCGCTGCCCGCATTGCGCATCGAAGTTCAGGGGCATCTCCCCTGGCCACTGCAGCTCGGTGGTGGGGCAGGTCAGCACGAACACCCTGAGCCGCTCTGTGGCGCCCGCCGTCAGCTGCATCGCCTCGGCGGGCCGAACATAGACTCCATCCGTCGCACCGATGCGGAAGGGCCTGCCCGAGATATTGACTTCGCCGGCGCCGGAAGCCACGAACAGGATGCACTCGCTCGCACCCATCGAGATCACGGGTGATTGCTGCTGCGGGGGCAGCTCGAGCAGCACCTGCGTCTGGTGCACTGCACCCATCTCGGCGCTGGCCAGGTCGCAGTAGCTCAGGGCGCCCTGGCTCAGCATCGGTGCCGCCTCCGGAGAGAACACGTATCCGCCGTTCAGCAACGCTCGCGGACCATGCCGCTCGACGGTTGGAATAGCGAGGTTGGTGGGGCTGAGCGGATCATCGACCGGCGAGCCCCCGGGAAGATTGTTATGCGCGCCGTCGCAAAAGGGGGCGTTACGTGTATCTTTGCAGCCACAGAAGAGCACATCCGCGTCCTGCGGCCCAGCCACGAAACGCAGCGGCGCGAAGCCTGTGCCGCGATGCGAGCCATCGCAGAACGGTTGATTTGCCGATCGCCCGCAGCGGCACCAGAAATACATCCGGCCGGCTTTCACCCGCACCAGATATGGTCTCGGCCGGGCAACAACGGGATAGCTCATCGGCGCGTACTCTCCCGAAGGCAGGTCGCCTTGTACAGACGAGCTTTAGGCTGACCGGCCTAATCTGCCCCGTTCTGGCCCGCGCCGTGCACAGGGCGGGCACTCCTCAGCCGGCCATCAGCTCATCGGGCTCGCGCGTGGCCCGCGCAGCCAGCCGCTCGATGGTCAGATACGACTCGTGCGTGACCTGCTGCGGATCGGCGCACAGGTAAGGGCGCAACACCTCGAGAACCTCGGAATAGCCTTCGAGGATCGCCTCAACGGTGATCTCGCGATCGTGATAGTCCATGTAGTTGAGCCAGTTCTCGTTCACGATCCAGGTCACGTCGATGATCGAGCGCAACCGGCGTGGATCGGTGGGAAAGCGCATGAGCCCACGCGACTGCAGCGCGAGCATGAATCGCTCGATCTCGCACATCCGCCGCTCACGGTTGTAGGCGAACCGCTTGCGCAGCACCGCATCCTGGCGCAGAAGGTCGGCCATCTCCCGATAGAAGAACCGGTACTTGACGATGAGCTGAAGCTGGCGCACGAACATCGTGGCCATGTGCTCCAGAGTGGGCGCCAGATGATCGCGGTACCACCCGGCATCCATCTCGTCGATGGCCTGTTGGAATAGAGAGAAAATGATCTCCCGCTTGGTGGGGAAATGATATTGCAGATTGCCTTTGCTGATCTGGCAGCGCTCGGCCACCCGATTGGCAGACACGGCTGCCGTGCCGTGCTCGTTGAACAGCTCCAGGGCGGCCTGAAGTATGCGCACCTGCGTGTCTCGAGTCGCCATACTCTGCTGCCTATGCCCCGGCTGTGTGCGCGCGAGCCTGTGTAACTGGTGCAGCCCGAAGCTCCTCGAGCGCGCGCCGCAGGGTGTCTCCCTCCTCGTCCGCCAGTGATGCGCTCTGCAGTCGAGCCATCCACTCGGGTCCGTCTTCTCTGTACGCGAGTGCGTCCAGTTGTTCCATGAGCGTTGTGAAATTCCGCCAGCCGCGCTCGTGCGTCTCGCCGTATCCTTTCACCAGGCGCTGGGCCCGCGCGATCTCCACTGCAAGTGCGTAGTGGCTTCCGGCATAGCGTTGTATGCGCCCGAGCCAGTCTTCGATCCGTGCGTTCTCCTCCTGGAAGCGCAAACTCCCACGCCGCCAGCGCCGCAGCCCCGCCAAAAGGTACAGCAGGAAGAACCCACTCACCGTGCTGGTGCGGATCCGCTTGCCTGCGGTCCAGCGCGCCAGCCAGGCGCCCAGGCGCGGGGAGCGCAGCAGCCCCCGCCCGAGACCGGCAGGCAGCGTGCCGGCAATTTCAACCACGCGGGGACGGACAAACTCGGTGATCCCGACCAATTGCGCGGGTGCGGCACGAACCTCCTGCCGCACCCGCGCGAACCGTGAGCCGCGGGTCTTCAGATCGGCTACCCGTATGGGATCCTCGAATGTCATCCACAGCGCAAGACCACGAGCCGTGGCCTCCAGCAGCGCGGAGGAGTCATCCCCGCGAGCGGCCCTCGCCTGCTGGGCGGCGACTCGCTCGATGCGCTCCAGATACAGGGCCGCGTACGCTGGGTCCTGATAATCGATGGTCCGCCGCACACCCTCCAGCGTGACGGCCTGTACCGTAGCCGGCAGGCGCGTGATCCGCTCGAGCAATGGCTGCAGCCGGACGGAGCGCGCCTGCTGTGGCAGGGGGCTGGGAGCGGCCCTCGGGGTGCCCGAGTAGCCATTGTCGCCACGCTGTGCCTGCTGACAGGCATCCTCGAAGGCCGCCAAGTTGGCTTTGATCGCGATCCCGCTCTTGTGAATGACGTCCACGAAAGTCTCGCGCCGGAACGGCAGTACCGCACTGCCGCACAGGGCGCCCAGCAGCACCGAGCTGATGAGACTGCCGTTACGCTCAGCCGTTGCCTCCATATCGAAGAGAACCAGGCGCTTCGCCTGGGTGCGCAGCAGCTCCAGCAGGGCCGGCACATCGGCGGCTCCGTCGCCCATCGCGCTTTTCTCGGCGATAACATACGAGCGATGCGTCGAGGAGATGAGAGTCGTGCGATCGGGTGTTACCAGCCCACGCTGGATGGCGCGACCCGCCTCCGCAAGCTCGGAGGCGATGACACAGTCGACGTCCCCGCTGACAGGCATGAGCGCCAGGACGGGCTCGCGTCCGGCTCGCTCAGCCGCGGCGCGTGCAAAGAACTCCAGATAGTAGATCGTGGCGCCGGTCCGCTGCGCGACCCCCGGTATGGACGTCGACTGCGCCAGGTACCCTTCCGCTTCACCCACGGCGATCAGCCAGTCAGCCAGCACGCCTCCGCCCTGGCCACCGAGCGCGGAAATCGACAGTTTGATCGGTCGCTCCGCCATGACCGGCGAACCCCTCAGAGCGCGTAGCGCAACCGGCTGCGCTCGCTGCGGCGCTGCAGAAACCCGATCACGGCGGATCGCATCGCGTGGACCAAGCGGTCCCAGCGCGTCGGGTTGTAGAGCAGCTCGGCACGATAGAAGGAAGGGCACAGGACTGCCGCATCGGCGACCTCCCCGCAGACTCCGCAACCAACACAGCTATTATCGACATGCGCAACCGGGTCCGTCCGCAAGGGATCCGGATTGTCCTTGACAGTGAGCGAGGGGCACCCGGACAGGCGAATGCAGGAATGATCGCCGGTACAGGTATCCGGATCGACGCCAAAGCGCTCGCGCACGACGCGCTCGCCAGCATCGATCGCCTTGCGCATCTGCGGTCGAACGCGCCGCTGGCGATTGAGCTGACATTCGCCTTCGGCAACGATTACCTTCGGGCCACGCAACGGACTGCTGAGCGCTTCGCGCAGCAGTTTGAGCGTGCCGCGCATGTCGTACGTAGCTGTCCTGCGCACCCATTTTACGCCGACACCTTTCACCGCCTCGACAATGGAGTTGTTGCCCTGGCGGTGGACGTTGGCCGCACGCGAGGAAGGGATATCCTGGCCGCCGGTGGCCGCCGAATAGCCATTGTCGATGATGACCGTGAGGCCATCGTGCTTGTTGAATACAGCGTTGCCGACACCACTGGTCAGTCCGTTGTGCCAGAAGCCGCCGTCGCCCATGATCGACACCGCACGCTTGCCGCCGTCGGTCCCGAGCGCCGAGGCTCCTGCCGCGCTCAGGCCATAACCCATGATGCTGTTACCCATGTTGAAGGGCGGCAGCGTCGCAAATGAATGACAGCCGATGTCGGCACTGATATGCAACGGCCCGATCTCCTTCTGCAGGAGCTTCATGGCCGCGAAAAACGGACGCTCGGGACATCCCGTGCACAGGCCGGACGGCCGCGGCGGCACGAGCGCGGCGAGCTTGGCGGCGGAGGCTGCCGACACCGCTGTGCGGCCGCTGGCACCGGGTGCTGGCAGCTCGGGGGGTGCGGCGGCCTTATCCGTGGCGCGCAGGTGCGGCGCCCACTGGTCGATGAATGCGCCAATTCCCTTGCGCAGCACATCGACCGTGTACTCGCCGAACATCGGCAAGATCTCCTTGCCGCAAAGCCGCGTGTTGAGGTCCTGGCGGCGCAGGATCTGGCTCGCTTGCTGCTCGATGAACTCGGGCTGCCCCTCCTCGATGACGAGGATCGCGCGCTTGCCCGCGCAGAATCTCACCCATTCATCGGCTATCAGCGGGTAGGTCACATTGAGCACGTAGAGCGGCAGTCGGCTGCGGCCGAACGTATCGGCGCACCCGAGCAGCTCGAGCGCCCGCAAAGTGCTGTTGTACAGGCCGCCCTGCAGCACGATGCCCAGGTCGCCGGTCTCATCCTCGAAGGTCTCGTTGAGTTTGCGCTCGGCGATGAATTTCACCGCGGCGGGCAGTCGCTTCTCGAGCTTCTCGCGCTCCTGCGCGTACGTCGAGGGCGGCAGGATGATGCGGCTGTAATCGCGCGCTGGGGCAGCGAGGGCGGCAGCCGCGGTGAACGGCGGCGACACGTTCTGCTTCGTCAGGAAACGGCCGTAGACATGGCAGGCGCGTATGCGCAGCATGAGCATGACCGGCGTGTTACTTGCTTCCGAAAGCTCGAAACCGCTCTCCACGGCGCGCACGATCGCCGCAAGTTGCGGTCGCGGATCGAGCAGCCACATCTGCGACTTCATGGCGAAAGCGTGGGTACGCTCCTGCATGATGCTCGCCCCTTCGCCGTAGTCCTCCCCGAGGATGATGAGCGCGCCGCCCTTCACTCCAGCGGAGGCGAGATTGGCGAGGGCATCGGACGCAACGTTGGTGCCAACCGTTGACTTCCAGGTCACGGCGCCGCGCAACGGGTAGTTGATCGATGCGGCAAGCATCGCTGCGGCCGTCGCCTCGGAGGCGCTGGCTTCGAAGTGGACGCCGAGCTCGTTGAGAATGCCCTCGGCATCCGCCAGCACGTCCATCAGGTGCGAGATCGGTGCGCCCTGGTAGCCGCCTACGTAAGCGACGCCGGACTGCAGCAGCGCCTTGGTGACGGCCAGAATGCCTTCACCGTGGAATTCCGCACCCTCCCCCAGCCGCAGGGACTCGACTTCCCGGGTAAATGAGCGCTCGGCCATTGAATCAACCGTCTAGACAGGCACGAGCGCCAGCACGCGCAGCGGGCTGCCGGAGCCGTTGACGATCTTGAGCGGCGGCGCGATCACGACGGCGCCGGTCGGGGGCAGCTGCTCGAGGTTGGTAAGGCTGGCCAGCCCGAAGCGGTTCGACCCGTGCATGATCGTGTGGCAGGGAAACATGGGCTCGAAGCTGTGCGCCTGGCCGGCATCCGTGCCCACGGTCTCGACGCCGACTCCGAGAATATCGCGCTCCTTCGCCAGGAAAGGCACGCATTGGGGATGGAAGCCGGGGGTGTGCGCACCATCGGGGCCCGCATTGAAGAATTCCTTCGCACCCTTCCTGTGGGACCAGTCGGTGCGGATCAGGACCCAGGCGTGCTCGGGAATGCGGCCGTGCCGGCTCTCCCATTCTTCGACGACCGGCCGCGTCAGCAGAAAATCCGGGTTCGCCTTTGCCTGGGCAGCGACATCGATCACGCACGCTGGACCGATGAACCGGTCAACGGGAATGTTGTGCGTCGCGTTGTTGGCGTAATCCTTGCCAGTCACCCAGTGGATCGGAGCATCGAAGTGCGTGCCGGTGTGCTCGCCGCACGCAATGTTGTTCCAGTACCAGGCGGGCCCCCGCTCGTCGTAGTGGGAGATCTCCTCCAGTGAGAACGACTTGGAGGGCGCGAACTGGGGTGGCAGCTGGATCGTCGGCGTGGAGGGTTCCAGCGGCACGGTGAGATCGACCACCCGGACCCTGCCCGCCGCCAGTGCGCCGACGAGCTGTGCCAGCGGATGGCCGGCGGTGGCTGAGGTGTCGGTTCGGGAAGGTGTGCTCATGATCTGCCTCGTGGCGCCGAACGAATAATTGACACTTGAAGTAACTGGCAATATAACATACGACGCATGCTGGCGATACGGCGCGATCTTCGGGAGCTGCCAGGATGAGGCGAATCGTGTGCCTGGGTGGCGGCCCGGCGGGCCTTTACACCGCCATCCTGCTTCGCAAGGCACTGCCCTCGGTCCACGTGGAAGTATACGAGCGTAACCGGCCGGACGACACCTTCGGCTGGGGGGTGGTGTTCTCGGACCAGACGATGGGGAATTTCCGCAGCGCCGACCCCAAGACGCATGCGGCCATCCTCGACAGCTTCCATCACTGGGACGACATCGCCATCCACATCGGCGCTCAGCGCTTCCTGAGCGGCGGACACGGCTTCTGCGGCATCGGCCGGCGGCGCCTGCTGAATCTGCTGCAGGAGCGGGCGGCCGATCTCGGCGTCCAGCAGCATTTCCAGCACGAGGTGAGCGAGGAGTCCGCCTTCCGCGACGCGGACCTGATCATCGCCGCGGACGGCGTGAACAGCCGGACGCGCAACGCCCATGCGAGCGTGTTCGGGCCGGATGTGGATGTGCGCAAGTGCCGCTTCATCTGGCTCGGCACGACCCAGAGTTTCCAGGCCTTCACCTTTGCGTTCGAGCAGACCGAGCACGGCTGGTTTCAGATCCACGCCTACCAGTTCAGCAAGGATCTTTCGACGGTGATCGTCGAGACGCGCGAGGAGACCTGGCGTGCTCACGGTCTGGACAGCGCCGACACCCCCACATCGATCGGATTCTGCGAGGCACTGTTCGGCCGCTATCTGGGTGGGCACCCCCTGCAGAGCAACGCCGCTCATCTGCGCGGCTCGGCGTGGCTCAACTTCAACCGAGTGCGCTGCCGGAAATGGCATCACGAGCGGATCGTGCTGATCGGCGACGCCGCGCACACCGCCCACTTCTCGATAGGCTCGGGCACGAAGCTGGCGATGGAGGATGCGATCTCCCTGGTCGGACATCTGCTCAGCACGAACGATCGCGATGCCGCCCTGGGCGCCTATCACACCGAACGCCAGCTCGAGGTTCTGCGCCTGCAGAGCGCGGCGCGCAACAGGATGGAGTGGTTCGAGAACGTCGCACGCTATGTGCATCTGCCGCCGGAGCAGTTTGCCTACAGCCTGCTCACCGGGAGTCAACGTATCGGCCACGAGAATCTGAAGGTACGCGATCCGGCATTTGTCGAGCGTTATGAGACATGGCTCGCCGCCCACGAAGGGACCGACGGCTCACGACCACCGATGTTCCTGCCTTTCCGCCTGCGTGAGCTCGAGCTGGCCAACCGGGTGGTTGCCTCGCCGATGGCTCAGTACTGCGCCAAGGAGGGTGTTCCGGGCGAATGGCATCTCGTTCACTATGGGCACCTGGCTCTTGGCGGGGCCGGACTCGTCTGCACCGAGATGACGTGTGTGTCGCCCGAGGGCCGCATCACTCCAGGCTGCACCGGGTTGTGGAATGAAGCCCAGCGTGATGCCTGGGCGCGTATCGTCGCTTTCGTGCACCAGCACTCCCCCGCCCGGATCTGCCTGCAGCTGGGGCATGCCGGCCGAAAGGGCTCAACGCAGGTCGGCTGGGAGCAGATGGACCATCCGCTGCCTTCGGGCAACTGGCCGGTGCTCGCCCCCTCGCCGCTGCCCTACCTGGAGGGCATCAGCCAGGTACCCCTCGTCATGGACTCCTCGCACATGGAGCAGGTTCGGCAAGAATTCGTGCGCGCGGCGATTCTCGGGCGGCAGGCTGGCTTCGACATGCTCGAGCTGCACATGGCGCACGGTTATCTGCTCGCCTCATTCCTATCGCCACTGACCAACCTGCGCACCGATGAGTACGGCGGGAGCATCGCCAATCGACTGCGATTTCCGCTCGAGGTGCTGGAGGCGGTACGCGCGCAATGGCCGGCCGACAAGCCCCTCTCGGTGCGCATCTCCGCCACGGATTGGGCCGATGGGGGCCTGAGCGACGAGGACGCGCTCACTATCGCGCGCGCCTTCCGCGCCGCAGGCGTCGATCTCATTGACGTCTCCACCGGACAGACCGTCCCATACCAGAAGCCCGTATACGGACGGATGTGGCAAACGCCGTTCGCCGACAGGATCCGCAATGAGGTCGGAATTGCGACCATGGCGGTCGGCAACATCTATGAGTGTGACCACGTCAACTCCATCATCGCCTCCGGACGCGCCGACCTGTGTGCCATCGCTCGCCCCCATCTGGCCAACCCGGCCTGGACGCTGGATGCCGCGGCGCGCCAGGGATTCCAGGGCCAGTGGTGGCCACCGCAGTACCAGATGGGCAAAACGCAACTCGAGCGCAACCAACAGCGCGCACAACCGGTGGGCCCGGTATGAGCACGCCCGCCGCTGCGCACGGCCTGCTCGCCGGCAAGCACGCCCTGATTACCGGTGCCGGTCGCGGAATCGGCGCAGTAATCGCCACGACGCTGGCCCGCGAGGGTGCGCGAACATCACTACTGGGGCGCGACGGTGCCTCACTGGAGCAGGTGGCCGCACAGGCCGGAGGCCAGGATCGGTCGAGGCCCTTTCCCACGGATGTGACTGACGCCGATGCCGTCCGTGACGCCTTCAGCTCGGCGCGCGCGCTCTTCGGTCCCGTCCACATTCTGATCAACAATGCCGGCCAGGCCGCGAGTGCGAAGTTCACTGACACCGACGAGAGGCTGTGGACGCGCCTGCTCTCGGTCAATCTCACCGGCACCTTTCTGTGTACGCGGCAGGCGATCACGGACATGTTGCAGGAGGGCTTCGGCCGCGTCGTCAACATCGCCAGCATGGCCGGGCTGCGCGGCGCCCCGTACATTGCCGCCTATGCGAGCTCCAAGCACGCCGTCATCGGACTGACACGCTCGCTCGCATTGGAGTACGCAACGCGGCACATCACGGTCAACGCCGTATGCCCGGGCTTTGTCGACACTGACATCGTGCGCCATGCGATTGCGGATATCTCCGCCAAGACCGGCCGCAGTGAGAGCGAGGCCCTTGCGGCACTCGTTGCCGCGAACCCGCAGAGGCGCCTGATCGAGCCCCGCGAGGTCGCCGACATCGTGCTGTGGCTGTGCGCTCCCGGAGCACAGAGCGTGACGGGACAGAGCATCGTGCTGGGCGGAGAACCGGCCTGAAGGAGTAGGACGAGATGCCGAAAGACAAGACGCCACTGAAGCTGGTCGAGCCGCGCGTCGATGCCGAGACCCGCATCCACGATGATCATCATCTGTCGGTGAGATTGTGGCTGCGCATGCTTGCCTGCACCAACCGCGTCGAGAGCTTCGTACGCCAGAATCTGCAAGCGAACTTCACCACGACGCTGCCGCGATTTGACCTGATGGCGCAGCTCGAGCGGGCCGTACAGGGACTGAAGATGAGCGAGCTGTCGCAGCGCATGATGGTGACGGGCGGCAACGTCACCGGTATCACCGACGGGCTTGAAAAGGAGGGTCTGGTCGTCCGTGAGACCGATCCCGCGGATCGGCGGGTGTTTCGCGTCAAGCTCACCCCGGAAGGTCAACGGCAGTTCCGCCGAATGGCCGCCGAGCACGAACAGTGGGTGATCGGCCTGTTCGAGAGCATGAGCATGAAACACAAGAACCAGCTCGTCGAGTTGCTGGGTGAGCTCAAGCGTCACATCAGCCGCCCACCGGCCGAATAAGGGGAGCCCGTGATGAGCCCATTCGAGCCCCAACCGCGTCATTTCCTGTGGCAGCAGGTCGGCCGTGTCGGCCTCGTGACGCTGAACCGGCCGGAGCGCAAGAATCCGCTCACGTTCGAGTCGTACGCCGAGCTGCGCGATCTGTTTCGCGCACTGGCCGGCACACAACAGATCCGCGCCGTCGTGCTGAGCGGCTCGGGCGGAAATTTCTGCTCGGGTGGAGACGTCCACGAGATCATTGGGCCGCTGACTCAACGCGATCCGCAGGGGCTGCTGGAATTCACCCGCATGACCGGGGACCTGGTGAAGGCAATGCGCCATTGTCCCCAGCCGATTGTTGCCGCTGTCGATGGGGCGTGCGCGGGCGCGGGCGCCATTCTCGCCATGGCCTCGGACTTGCGCCTGGGGACAGCCAGGGCCCGGACGGCCTTTCTGTTCACCCGTGTGGGGCTTGCAGGGTGTGACATGGGCGCGTGCGCGCTGCTGCCACGAATCATCGGCCAGGGGCGCGCGGCCGAGCTGTTGTACACGGGCCGCTCGATGTCGGCCGACGAAGCGGTTGCATGGGGGTTTTTCAACAGGCTGGTGACACCTGAGCAGTTGTCCGCCGAGGCGCTGCACCTCGCCGCCGAAATCGCCAACGGTCCCACTGTCGCCCATGCGACCACGAAGCGCATGCTGCACGAGGAGTGGGCGATGCCGGTCGATGCGGCCATCGATGCGGAAGCGCAGGCCCAGGCGCAGTGCATGCAGACCGAGGACTTCCGCCGGGCTTATCGAGCATTCGCGGCGAAGCAGAAGCCGCAGTTCGAGGGGGATTGAGCCGGTGCGCCCGCGCAATTTCCTGGACTGGCCATTCTTCGCAGCCGAGCACCGCGAGCTGGCCGCCGCCGTGGATGCCTGGGCGGCAGAGCGTTTCTCCTCGGGCAAGAGCGGCGCAAATACTGCAGGCGCCGAGGACCGCGCGACCGTCGATAACGCGTGCCGCGAGCTCGTTCGAGACCTGGGTCGGGGCGGATGGACGCGGTATTCGGTCCCTTCCGCCATGCCATCTGCGGGAGCCGGTTTCGATGTGCGCTCGCTCACGTTGATCCGCGAGACGCTCGCCTGGCATGACGGGCTCGCGGACTTCGCATTCGCCATGCAGGGCCTGGGAAGCGGCGCGATCTCTCTTGCAGGGTCTGCCGAGCTGCAGAGGCGGTATCTGCCTCGCGTCGCTGCCGGCGAAGCGATAGCCGCATTCGCACTGTCCGAGTCCGAGGCCGGCTCCGATGTTGCCGCCATCGACTGTCGCGCGCGCCGTGACGGCGACACTTACGTGTTGAATGGCTCCAAGACATGGATCTCCAACGCGGCAGTGGCCGATTTCTACTGCGTCTTCGCTCGCACCAGCCCGGCGGAGCTGCGAGCGGATGGCTCGGTGACTGCGAAGGGGATCAGCGCGTTTGTCGTCGATGCGCAAACACCTGGTTTCTCGGTCGCTGCGCGCATCGATGTAATTGCTCCCCATCCGCTTGGCACGCTGTCCTTGCGCGACTGCCGCATCCCCGTCGCCCAGCGGCTCGGCGATGAGGGCACGGGCTTCAAGCTCGCAATGCGCACCCTGGATGTGTTCCGTACCTCCGTCGCGGGCGCCGCACTGGGGTTTGCGCAGCGCGCCCTCGATGAATCCCTGCGCCACTCGATGGGCCGGCGGATGTTTGGCAAGACTCTGGCCGACATGCAGTTGACGCAGGCTGCCCTCGCCGACATGGCGACCGAGATCGATGCCGCCCGGCTGCAGACCTATCGGGCCGCCTGGCTGCGCGACCGCGGCGGCACGGTCACTCAGGAAGTGGCCATGGCCAAGATGGCGGCAACGGAGTCCGCCCAGCGAGCCATCGATCGCGCGGTGCAGATGCATGGCGGCCGCGGCGTCGCGCACGGCGAGACAGTCGAGCGCCTGTATCGCGACATCCGTGCTCTGCGCATTTACGAAGGCGCCACGGAAGTGCAGAAACTGATCATCGCGCGCGAGCTTCTCGGGGCGGCGCGGCAGCACTGAGCGAGGCATACATGCAGATTCTCAAACCTGCCCACTGGCCACGTCCGAGCGGCTACAGTCACGGGATTACCGCCTCGGGGCGGCTCGTGTTCGTGGCCGGACAGGTGGGATGGGATGCTGCGGGCCATTTTGCGAGCACCCGGATGGCCGACCAGGTGAAGCAATCGCTGCAGAACATCTGCGCCGTGCTCGCTGAAGTGCGCGCGGGCCCGGAGCACATCGTGCGCCTCACGTGGTACGTCACGAGCCGCGACGAATACCATGCCGAGCTCGAGAGCATCGGCGCGGCTTACCGTGCGGTCATGGGCAAGTGTTTTCCGACGATGAGTGTGGTCCAGGTCGTGGCGCTCATGGAGCGCGATGCGAAAGTGGAGATCGAGGCGACCGCCGTGCTGCCCGACGTCACCTCAGCCGACACTCGGTGATCTGCGATGTGGCGGCCGCCTGAGCGAATTCGGCATGACGCCCGGTCGGGCCAGTGGCCGAGTGCGGCACAGGCGGCAGCTTCCCGACTGTTCTCTCCTGTGCGAATTGGACCGCTGAGCCTCACGCAGCGGACCTGGGTTCCGGCGATGGTTCCGTGGCGCGCAAGCGAGGACGGCCTCGTCACTCCGGAGGTCCTCGACTGGTACCGATGTTTCGCGCGCGGCCGCCCAGGCGGGCTGGTCGTCGAGGCAACCGGCATCCGGGACGTGCCGAGCGGCCCGCTACTGCGTGCCGGTCACGACCGCTTCCTTCCGGGGCTGCGCGAGCTGGTTCGCGTCGTGCGCGAGTCGAGTCAGGGTCAGACGCGGCTGTTCATCCAGCTCATCGATTTCCTGTCGATCCGGCGGCGACCCCAACCCTCCCGTTACTTTGCGCAGTTCCTCACCATCACCGCGCGCCATCGCCTTGCTTTCGGCGACCCGGCAGCCGCGGACGATGCGGTGCGCATTTGGCTCGCCGCGCTGCCGCCCGATGCGCTGGCTCGAGTGCTGGATGCCGGGGAGCTGGAATCGCTCGAGTTCGGTGCGCGCGAACGGATTACCGATACGCACCTGCCGCATGTCCGGGATCTGCCCATCCAGCTTCCCGACCTGTTCGCAGGCGCCGCCCGTCGCGCACGCCAGGCAGGTTTCGACGGTATCGAGCTGCACTTTGCGCATGCCTACACGATGGCCTCATTCCTGTCGCAGTCCAACCAGCGGACGGATGGCTATGGAGGGGAGATTGCCAACCGGGTGCGACTACCGCTGGAGGTATTCGCGCGTGTGCGCGCCGAGGTGGGTGGGGATTTTGTCGTGGGATGCCGTTTTTTGGCGGATGAGTGCGTAGCTGGAGGTTCGCAGGTGGAGGATGCTGTGTATTTTGGGTGTGAGTTTGCGCGCGCGGGTTTGGACTTCCTGTCGCTCTCACGAGGCGGAAAATTCGATGATGCCCAACAGCCCAAGATCGGGGAGGCGGCCTACCCGTACACCGGACGGAGCGGGTACGAGTGTATGCCCTCCTATTTCTCGGACGCGCACGGACCATTCGGGCGCAATCTCGAATCGGTGGCGCGCGTGCGCCGAGCGGTGCGCGAGCGCGGACTTCAGACGCCGGTGGTCGCCACCGGGGGCATTCACAACTTCGAGCAAGCGGAAGCCGTCCTGGCCAGCGAGCAGGCGGATATCGTCGGACTCGCGCGGCAGGCGCTCGCCGATCCGGACTGGTTCCGCAAAGTCGCCTCGGGACACGGCTCGCAGGTGCGCCTGTGTCTGTACACGAACTACTGCGAGGCGCTGGATCAGCGCCATCGTCAGGTGACCTGTGAGCTGTGGGATCGCGAGGCGCTGCAGGAGCCTGGTGTGAAGCTCAGCGCGGACGGCAAGAGGCGACTCACACCGCCGGCCTGGAACCCGCCGGACCCGGCGCAGTCTGCACCGCCGCCCGCCGTCGACCCAGCCCGCTGAAGCGCGACGACTATTGCTTCTTGTTCCACATGCGGCACCAGCCGTGTGCATCGACCAGCTTGCCGGGAAAGAACGTACAGGGGCCTCCGGCGGCATCTCCGGGCTGCCCCTGGTACCAGGAGCAGCTCGAGCAACTGGCGCCGGGCTGATAGGTCGGACTTGCCTTGCGATCAACGCGGCTGGCATCGGAGAGGTAACCCAGCGCGACCGCCAGGGAGTCCTTCTCGTTCACCCGGGTGCCCTGGGCAGTGGAATTGGAGCCGCCGGGCTGCTCAGGCCCGCGCCGGGCTTTTGCCGTGGCCGGCCAGAGCCACGCGGCTGCACCGAAGGCACCGCCCGCGGCGACCCCCAGACCGAGCAAACGGCGCCGCGACACCCTGCCTGTCATGGTTTCCCCCCTTTGGCTGCTCGATGACGGCTGTCGGCCCGCCAGTGCCGCGTGCACCTGCGCACACGGCGGCCGCATACGCCGCGGCAGCATAGCCTGAGCAACTGAGCCGCGCCACGACCGGCTAGAAAGTACGGGTCACGTTGACGCCGATCGTTCGGGGGCGAACGGTGAACAGCTGGAGCGGATTACCCTGAGAGACGAGCGCGGAGATCTCCGCCCGCTTGTTGGTCGCATTGCGGACGAAGACGTTCGCGGTCCACGGTCCTGAGGACAGACCTGCGCGCAGATTCAGCAGCGAGTAGGAGCCCAGCGGAACGTTGAATGGATCCGTGGCGAACGATGAGTTGGTATGGCCGCGATAGTTGAGGTCTGCCGCCCCCTCCCCGATCAGCCGGTCCGTGAGCGCGTGGGTGTATTTGAGCTCCGCGCTGAACTGGAAGCGCGGCACCTCCGGAATCGTTCCGCCCGTCAGGCCGAGCGTTGGATTCCCGGCGAACTGCTCGGCTGTCGCACCGTGCTGCAGATGCGCGTCCTGGTAGGAACCGGCAATGCTCGCGGTCACCGACTCGATCGGATGGGCGTCGAATTCGAACTCCATACCCTTGACGATGGCATCGCCCGCGTTGCCGATGAAGTTGAATGAGCCGTCCGCCGTGGTCTCCCTGACCTGGATGTCGTGCCACATGATGACGTACGCATCGAGCTGATAGTCGAGACGGCCCTCGAACAGGCGCCCTTTGGCGCCGGCCTCGTAATTCCACAGCGAATCCGGGCGGAAGGAGCCGGGAATCGGCTCGAATGGCTCGCTCTCCGTGTTGAGGCCACCGCTGCGGAAACCCGAGGAGGCCAGCGCGTAGGCCAGCAGGCTCGGGCTGAAGTCGTAGCTGACGTTGAACTTGAAGGTCGTCTTGCTGAACTTCTCGGTCGGATCGATGATGGGCGCAACGTTGCCGCCCCCGACGAATCCGCCGAATGGGTGAGTCTGCACCTGGATGCCGTCGAGCGTTTCCGTGAAATAACGCACGCCGCCGACCACGCTCAGCTTGGGCGTGACCTTCCACGTGGCCTCGCCGAAGCCAGCCCACTGGGTGGTGCGGCGATCATCGTCCCTGCCGAACACCGTGTTGCCATTCGGGTTGCTCAGCGCATCGTCGGAGTTGGAGCTGCTGAAGGGCCCGGCCGGCACTCCCAGCCCGTTGGTCTTCACGGACTCGACACTCAGATCGTTGCTCTCATGCTGCCGATAGATGCCGGTGACGAAGTTGACCGGGAAATCGAAGTTGGACGCATAGCGGATCTCGCTCGAATTCAGGTCGCGCTGCTGCGGCTCGATGGATTCGGTCGGAAACGGAATGCCGAACACCTCCAGGCCGACGGATGTATCGAACCAGAGGGTGAAGGAACGATTGTATTGATTGGTCGTTGCCGTGATGGTGCCGTACTGGAACTTGTAGGTGCCCGTCAGGCTGTATACCTGAAGCTTGTCCTCGGACGGGCTGAAATTGACGTCCGTGTTGCAAAGATCGCACCCCTCGAAGCCGGTGCCCGGCGTGCCCGTCGAGGTCTGGCCGGCGGGCGTGTAACGCGCCGAGCCGTTGGAGCTTTCCGTCTGGCTCGTGTAGGTCGCATCGAGCGTCAGGTCATCGAACGGCTGATAGCGCAGGCTGACGCGTCCACCGCGCGCGTCGTCGTCGTTGACGCCTCGCACCAGGCCGATCGTGCCGACACGCAGCTGGTCGATGTAGCCGCTGTCGTTGAGGCTCCAGCCGACGGCCCGCAGCGCGAGCTGACCGTCGATGATCGGTAGATTGATCGCGCCGTTGACGGCGTTGTTGCCGCCGCCGTGCTCGGTGCCGGAGATCTCCGCGGCCGCATAGCCGCCGAAGTTGTTGAGGTCCGGCTTGCGGGTGACGAACCGGATCGTGCCGCTCATGGAGCTGGCGCCGTAAAGGGTGCCCTGCGGTCCGCGCAGCACCTCGATGTGGTCCAGGTCGTAGAGCTTGATGTCCGACTGCAGACCGCCGCCGTCGTTGGCGTTGGAGCCGCTGATCACCGCCTCGTCGTAGTAGATACCGGCGGTGGCATCGCCGGTGGAGTTGATGCCGCGAATCACGTATTTGCGGTCGCCAAGTCCCTGGTCCTCGATGGCGAGGCCCGGAATCTTGTTGGCGATGTCGAGGAAGCCGGAGGATCCCGCGGCACGCAGCGAGTCACCGGAGATCGCCTGGATGGAGATCGGCACGTCCAGGACGTTCCGAGCGTTGAGCTTGTTCGCGGTGACGACGACCTCCTGCACCGAGGTCTCGGCGTCGGCCGCCGGTGCGGCATCGGCCGGCTCCGCGGCGCGCGCAACGGGGGCGAGACCGGGCAGTGTCAGCGCGAGGAGTGTTGCCAGAATGAGCTGCCGGGCGCAGCCATTCGGATGCGCTCGACGCAGATCCGGTAGGTTCAGATCGATCCTCATGGGGCCTCCCGTTGGGGTAGTCAGGCTCGAAGCCCGGCGCCGCGGCGGCCCCACGGGGCCGTCATCCGTATCATCCGGGCGGCGATCAGCTCCGCGGCTCTTCGTCCAGCTTGATCAGGATGTACATGTAGGGCTTGTTGGGCTCGATGAGGAGCACATGAGGCACCGCCACCGGCACGTGAACGATGTCCCCGGGCGCGACCGGGAACTTCGCGCCGCCTTGGATGCCCGAGCCCTGCCGTTGCTTGCGCGGCAGGATCTTCGGGTTCAGCAGCTCGCCGCCGATCACGAATGTCGCCGTGCCGCGTACGCCGATGTAGATGTCGGACTCGGTCTCGTGAAACTCAGCGGCAGCCGTCCTGCCGCGCAGCACCAGATACACGGAGTGTCCCTTGTAGGTCCCGAGCGTCTGATAGACGATCTGCTTGTCGCCGAGCTGCTTCTCGAGTCGATCGCCTACTTCCTTGATGTGCGCCGAATTCCACAGCCCGAACCCCGCGGGCGCCTCGGCTGAATCCGCGCTGGCCTGCGCGGCTGTCAGCATCAATAAGAGAACTGCGACGAAGCTGCGCACGCAAACTCCCCGGTCATGCCTGGCATTGCGGCCAAGGTAACAGAGGCGCGCTGGCTTGAGAACGCGCGGCGCCGGCCAATTCTAGGGCTGATGACCTAATTGATCCGGTGGCTCCTTGATGATCGTCAGTCGTGCCCCGTTCGATCCGATGAACTCGAACTCCCCGCGCAACACCTCGCCCAGGCGCCGATCCGCGTACATTCGTGCGCGCGTCGCATCGAGGCCGACGGTTGCCAGCGCGCAGGCCACCATTGCATTGACACTGCGCGGAAACCTGCTCGTGATCTCACGCACGGATCCCTCGAACAGCAGTTGCTCATCGGCCTCTGCCGGACCGGCGCCGTCGATGGACGTCGCCGGCTTGCGGAAGGTGATGCGGACCTCGCGCCACACGGAGCGGGTCTCGAGCAGGCTCTCCATTCCCACGACGGCACCATGCGGGAGATAGAGCCTCGTTCCGGCGATCCGCGCCGCCTCGAGGAGCTGTCGCCTGAGCTGCGCGTCGGCGAGCGCCGTCACACACAGGCCACCTCGACCGGTGAGGCCGCAAGCCCCTGGAAGACCGCGCGGCCGATATAGCCGTAGCCGATCAGGCCAATGCGCCAGCCGCGGCTCATTGCACAGCTCTTCAGAAGTTGATATCGGGATTGCCGCCCGGGTAGATCAGTCCGATGATCTGCATGCCGCCCTGCGTATCCGTGCACTGCAGCGAGTGCAGCTGGCGACCCGGTAGAAAGACGACGTCGCCGGGTCCAACTTTTGCTTTCAGGTCCTCCGTCCACATCATTCCGTGTCCCTTCAGGATGATGAGCGCTTCCTCATACAGGTGCCGGTGAGCGGCGGCCTTGGAGCAGGGAATGCAGCCGAGAAACTGAGTCACCATGCGCGATCCGACCTCGCGGCCGACCAGCAGCTGGAAGGCCCGATCGGCCATGCGCTGTTGCTTGCGAGGGTCCACCGCCACCAGGCGTTCGGGCTCGCTCGCATCGAAGTCCCCGGATATCTGCTGGCTGAATGCGGGAAGCGTCATCTGCGGGCAAACCGACACGTAGAGCGACATGGAGGCCGCCTCCGTGTTGTTGACCTGGAAGCTCTCCCCACTGCGAATGTACAGGCCGCTCTCGGCTCGAAGCGTGAACAGGCGCCCGGATATGTTGACCTGGCCGCCACCGCGCATGACGAACAGCACCACTTCCGACTCGCCGAAGGAGATCGCAGGCGTGAGCCCCGCACCGATCTGCATGTGGAACATCGCCTGGTGATGCGCCCCGGTGCGGCCCGTCACGATCGGTCTCCAGATGAGATTGCCCGCGGCGCTCGCAGGCAGCTTGCTCACCCGGCCGACATAACAGTTGCCATTGAGCTCGAAGCGACCCTCACGATGGTGGACGACCTCGACTTTGCCGAGGTTCACCTCGCTGTGGGGATCATCCTCCTCGTAGGCGCTCAACAGGTTGTTGTGCGAGCCGTCGCAGAACGGCGCAGCGCCGGTGTGCTTGCAGCCGCACAACAGCACCTCGCGATCCTGCTCGGTGGCCACGTAACGCAGCGGCTCGAAGCCGGTGCCCCGATGTGAGCCGTCGCAGAAGGGCTGCGTCGAACTGCGGCCGCAGCGGCACCACAGGTAGGTTTTGCCGGGTACCGGCTTGAAGTAATAGGGCTTGTAGCGCGCGATGCGTGGCGCTGGCTGTCGTTCGTCGCTCATTCTTCGATCCTTGGAAAGGCCCTTCCAGCTCCAATGGGCCGGTACCGATGATTGTTCCAGGCGGTTGCCGCGTGCCGTAGGTTACCCGATGGCCGGCGCACGGATATGGCGGGATTAGAGCTTGCGACCTACCGCGCGCGGCTGACTCGGGCCTCGCGGCTGACATCGGCGCGGCGCGCTGACGCTCGACGCCGGGCACTTTGCGTTTCTTCAGATTGACCGGTCAGCGCCGGCGGTGCGACGGCGCATCACGCTCGGCGGCGCTGTCAGATCGCTCGCTTGGCCTTCGGACCCGCCCGGCGCACCGGCGCAGCGCGCTTTTAGTGCTTTCACCCAATGAATCGCCTTGAACTGCCTGCGCATGTGATCTATACGTACGCGCGATACGCGCGTTGGAGTTTGCCTCATGAGTCCTTTTTCCCGCCGTCAGTTTCTCACCCGCACTTCCGCATCGGCACTGGCTGCTCCCGTGCTGCTGGCCGGCGGCGCGGCCCCGAGTGAGGCTGCCACCGACGCGGCGCACTCCACGGCTGGCGGGGAGTTCAATCTGTCGATGGGGTTCCCCGAGGGAGCCCTGCGTCTGGGATTCAACGAGAACCCGCTCGGGCCCTCACAGAAAGCCATCGCGGGAGCTATCGCGGCGATCCCGGGGTCCTACCGTTACGCGTTGAGTTGGGAGCTGCGCCCACTGATCGCAGCACACCACGCGGTGGACAAGGACTGGGTGCTCATCGGCAACGGCTCGACCGAGGTACTCACGACGGTTCCTGTTGCATTCGCGCGAGACAAGGCCAATGTCGTCGCAGCCCTCGAGACCTGGGACGAGATGCTCGTCGTGGCCGAGAACATGGGCACCTCGGTCAAGCGCATCAAGCTGCTCAAGGACAAGAACTACGCCTACGACGTGGACGGGATGCTCGCTGCAGTGGACGCGGATACCCGGGTCTTCATGATCATCAGTCCCAACAATCCGACCGGCAGCACGCTCGACTATGCGCAGCTGAAGAAGATCGCGGACGCCTTGCCGAAGAAGACTCTGTTCGTGATCGATCAGGCTTACGCCGACTACCTGCCCGAAGGCAAGACGGGGATCGACCTGGTGAAGGAGGGTTATCGCAACGTACTGGTCACGCGAACCTTCTCCAAGGCGCACGCGATGGCCGGGCTGCGCTGCGGGTACGGCATCGCGCATCCTGAGGTCCTGAAAGAGATTGCGAAATTCGCCTGCGGCCCGGGAAGCACTAACATGGCGGTGTTCGGTGCGGTCGAAGGCTCACTCCGGGACCCGGCTCATATCGAGCGCTCGCGAGCCTGGGTCCGCTCCTCGCATGCGTGGTATCAACAGCAGTGCGCGAAATCCGCGATGCAGCTGGTCGCCGGCCCATCACCCTTCGCGCTGATCGCGGTCGGCGCGGGCCGGGGCAAGGCGGTGCAGGAGGCACTGCGCGCCCGCAAGGTCTTCATCAATGATGGCGCCCGGTGGCATCTGCCCGGCTACATCCGCGTGTCCTACGGGCTCGAGAAGGAGAATCAGACCTTCTTCAATGAGCTGACGGAGATCATGCAGCGCAAAGCCTGAGGAGCGACCCGCCCGGGTGAGAGCGGCTGAGGCTGCGCCGCTATTGCGGAGTCGGCGCTCGGCACCGGCGCTGTGCGGCGGCCCGGGCCCGGCAGCTCTCTGAGCAAGAGCAGCGTTTTCGGGCTCAGGTAAGGCCTGAAGAGATCGAGGACGAGCTCGTATCCCTCCTGGACACAGTCCGGGTAGAGCGCCGGAGAGTCCACCGATACGTAGTTGATCCAGTTGTCGCAGACGATCCAGCTCGCCTTCACCAGATTCTCGAGCGTGTGCTCATCGCGCGGACCGAGCAGCACCCGGTTGGCGATCAAGGCGCGGAAGAAATCGGTGACGATCAGTGTACGGTCGTGCCGATCCCGCCGGAACCGCTGCTGCAGATGCTCATCGACTGCCAGGAGGGCCATCATTTCCCGGTAGAAGAACCGGTGCCTCCACAGCATCGCGAGGTGCCGGTCAAACATTGCGATCATGTGATGTACTGTCGGATGCTCGAGATCATCGCCCCAGTTGTGCTTCACTTCCGAGGCCATCCGCTCGTAGATTGCGCTGACGATCTCTTCTTTTCGCCTGAAGTGATAATAAAGGTGCCCGCGGCTCAGGCGGCAGCTGTCGGCGATCCGGTTGGAGGAGATCCGCGCAGTGCCATACTGGTTGAACAGCTCGACAGCCGTGTCGAGTATCAGTTTCTGGGTGTCCCGGGTGGTCATGGGGCTGGCACATCCGGCGATTGGGCGCTCATGCCGGACGGCCACATGCGATAGCGGCCCAGCGAGCCGTACAGACAGGCCGCAAGCAGCGCGAGGCCCGCGGCGACCGACAGACTCGGCCGGTAGTCGATGCTCAGCTCGCGCAGGCTGCTGAAGAGATAGGGGCCCGTGCCGACTCCGGCGGAGCCGACGATCTGCACGACGCCGTACACCTGCCCATATGCCTTCATGCCGACATAACGGGGAATGGTGTAGGTGGAGCAGGCTATCTGACCACCGGTGCTGAATCCGATGACGGCGATCGCCACGGCCGCATACCCGGTCTGCAGCCCCAGGCCGATGAGCGCCACCGACTGGGCGCACAGGATGAGCGCCCCGATCAGCGCCACCGGCAGCCGGTCGAGCATCAGCCCGCAGGCGAGCTTGCCGACGACCATGAACAGACCGAACAGTCCCAGATAAGAGGCTGCGGTCGGGCGCGACAGTCCGGCTTCCGTCAGGAACGGCATGAGATTGAAGATGACCCCGGTCGAGTACACACCCACCACCAGGGCAATCGCCGCGATCAGCCAGAAGATCGGCGCGCGCAGAGCCTCGGACCGGCTCATGCCGAAACCTGCAGGCGATCCGGGGCTAGCGTGGCCGCCGCTGGCGGGTGTACCGAGCCAGCGGTACGCGAACGGGAAGGCGAGCAGCGCAGCAGCGCCCATGAATATGAAACCGGCGCGCCATCCATAGGTATCACAGATTCGCTGCATGAGCGGCGGCGCGAGCACTGAGCTGATGGCAATGCCGCCAGCCATCAGCCCGAGGGCGGTACCGCGTGCCACATCGAACCGCTCATTGACCGCCTGACTGTAAGCAAGCAGCGAGACGGCCGGCCCGATGGCCCCGGCCAGCAGGGCGATCAGGCGTAGCTGCCACAGATCACCGGTCATCCAGGCTGCCGCGGTCACAGTAGCGGCGAACAGCGCAATGGCCACCATGATCACCGCTCGTGCGCCGTGCCGGTCCACGAGGCGTCCCACGAACACGGAAGTGGCGCATGAGCCGAGCATCAGGAAAAAGACCCAGACGCTGATGTCGGAAACCGACCAGCCGAACTGAGCCTTCAGAGGTGCAATGAAGATACTGAAACCATAGTTGGACAGACCCGGCAGCCCAACACACAGGCCGATGACTGTCGCGCACAGCGCACGCCAATGTTGCCGGAACTCCCCGGCGGCTCCAGTCCCGGCCGGGACAGCCAGCGCAGTCCGGCTCGATGCTCGGATGTCCGGCGACATCAGCGGCCTGTGATACAGGAGCTGCATGAAGCGGACCTGCGGACCCTCAGCATTGCGACGCAACCTCCACCCACCGCCTGACCGATCTCACTCGTCGTAAAAGTTTCCCGATGGCACGGACACCATGGGGCTGTCGGCCTCGAAGCAGACCCCGACAGGATCGGCTCCCGCGGCCACGGCCTCGATCTGCGCGAGCATCAGGCGGCGCAACATGATGATGCCGCGATCGCTGCTCACCAGATGCTCTTCTGAATTCAGCGTGATGGGACCCTGCCCTCCCTGGGCCTCGAAGTCACCGGGCATGTCGCGGCGCTCCTCCGGGGTCATCTCATTCCAGGTCTTGTCTCCATACCGGAGCGCCCTGAACAGTACCTCATCGGGCTCGCGGGTGCGGATGGCCCGGAAGGACTGGTGATGCGTGTCGTCGATCGGCACGTTCCACGCGATGCTCATCGAGCGTGAGTTGCTGAGCTCGACATCGGGCACACTCGCCACGTTGGGCATCAGAAGACATGACACTCGCGTCATTCGTCTGCCCCCTTCGAGCGTGCGCTGTGCTTTGTAGATGATCCCCCCGGGGACGTACTCGAACTCCACTCGCGGCATCACGGCGAATCCGGCGGCGAACTGTTGGACCGTGAACGTGGAGTGCAGGACGTAAACGTGGTACGGATCCATGAAGTTGTCCTGGTTGTGCATCCAGGTATAAGGGATCACCGGCATGCCGCTATCCCCCTGCGGCCCGAACCGCGAGCCGTCTTCGGTCGCGATGCGCTCGCCTTCCTGCAGGTCCTCGAGCACGGCGTACCGCGGCAACTGCGGCATCCGCGCAGGTGGCCCCAGATATGCGAACACCAGCCCGTAGCGCTCCTGCAGCGGATACCAGGGTTGGCGCGCCTGCTCCCGATGCCGGCCTCCTTCGGGCTCGCATGGCTGCTCGAGGCAGCGACCCTCGATGTCGAAGAGCCAGCCGTGGTAGCAGCAGCGGATGCCGCGGCCCTCCACTCGCCCGTAATACAGAGACGTGCCCCGATGCATGCAGCGGGGGTACAGCAGACCCGCCCGGCCGCTTGCGTCGCGGAAGAGAATCAGCTCTTCGCCCAGTAATTTGACCCGCTGTGGACGAGGGCCGACGGATCTTGAGAGAGCGATGGGCTGCCAGTACCTGCGAAGAAATTCGCCGCAGGGCGTACCTGGGCCGACTGCGGTGAGCAGCAGGTTTCCAACCGCCGCGGCTCTTGCGTACGCGGTCGGAGCCGAGCGCGACTCGGCGTCACCGCCGCCCGTCTCTTGCAGCTGGCGCGTCACTCGAAGCAACCCCTCATGCCGTGCGATTATTGTACATTCTGTGCGAATATGGTTGCATGCTGTCCTCGACCCGGTCAAGAGACAGCCCATGCCCAGGACAACACAACCCCTCTCCAGCGATACGCCCGCGGGGAAGCTGGACGCTGAGACCGTCGATCCGCGCTTCATGCTCTCCCTTGCGCGTGGGCTGTTGGTGCTGCACGCGTTCGAGCACGCCTACTCGCTCAATCTCAGCTCGGCGGGGAGACTCACCGGGCTGTCGCGAGCCACGGTGCGTCGGTGCTTCTACACGCTGCAGAGACTTGGTTACGTGAGTGAGGGCGAAGACGGCTTCGTGGTCACCCCGAAGCTGCTGTCCATCGGCGGCCTGTTCCGCCAGTCGACCGATCTCGCCGCCACCGCGCGCCAGGTTCTCAAGAGCCTGATGGAAGCCACCGGTGAATCCTGCGTGTTTGGAACAATCGAGGGCGTGGAGGTGCTCGCGGTGGCAAGCGCTACACCGCCCAATCGCGTCGTCTCCATCAACCTCAACAGGAGAATTCCGCTGCATTGCTCCGCGCTCGGACGGGTGTGCCTGGCGGGTCAGAGCACCGAGCAGCTCGAGGATTATCTGCGCGGCGCGCCCTTCGCGAGATTCACGGACAGGACGAAATTCACGGCGAAGGAGCTGCGCACCGAGATCGATGCCGTGCGCACGCAGGATCACGCCTTCGTCGATGAGGAGTTGGAGCCGGGCCTGCGCTCCGTCTCGGTGCCGGTTCGTAACGCCTCGGCTCAGACCATCGGCGCCGTTGCAGTTGTCACCGTTCGTCAGCTCTCTTCCCGCGAAGTCCGCGGCCTGGTGCGGCATGCGCGATCCTCTGCAGCGGAGCTTGGCGCGCGGGTTGCGCCGGCAAACGCGCGTCGAGTGCCCGGCTCGCCCGACCTGAGCCAGGTGCAAGAGTAGACTACACTAGCAAGCTGAGTGTTCATTCGAGCGTCCGACTGACCATGCGCTTCGCGGCACTGTTCGTACTTCTGTCCCTCGCGGGTTCCGCTCTTCCGGCCCATGCCGCATGGCGGGAGCGAACCGAGGCCATCATGGGCACTCGGGTGTACGTGGAGCTGTGGGCGGATGACCCGGCAAAAGGCGACGCCGGTATCGACGCGGTGATGGCCGAGATGCGCCGCATCGACAACCTGATGAGCCACTACAAGCCCGAAAGCCAGCTCTCGCAGATCAATGCGCACGCCGCCCAGGGACCGGTGCAGGTGGACAAAGAGCTGTACGACCTGATCAAGCTGTCCACGCACTACTCGCAGATCACCGAGGGTGCCTTCGACATCACGTATGCGAGTGTCGGGTATCTCTACGACTACCCCCATCACATCCATCCGACCGAGGATCAGATCAAGGCCGCGCTGCCGGGTATCAACTGGCAGCACCTGATCTTCGATGAGTCCCACCACTCGATCCGCTTCGCCCGACCCGGCATGCGCATCGATCTGGGCGGAATCGGCAAGGGTTACGCCGTGGACCGCGGCATCGCCATCCTGCAAGCGCGCGGCTTCCAGCATGCCCTGGTAACCGCGGGAGGGGATTCACGCATCATCGGCGATCGCATGGGCAGGCCCTGGCTCGTCGGCGTCCGCGACCCGAACGATGCGACGAAAGTCGTCACCCGCATTCCGATCGTCAATTCGGCGATGTCCACCTCGGGAGACTACGAGCGATTCTTCGACGAGAACGGTGTCAGGTATCACCACATCATCGATCCGCACACGGGGCACTCAGCGAGCAAGGTCCGCAGCGCGACGATTCTCGGCCCCACCGCGACCCAGACGGACGGCATGTCCAAGACAGCCTTCGTGCTGGGCCCCGAGAAGGCACTCGAGATCATCAACCGCATACCCGAGTACGACGCGATCTTCGTGACGCCGGATGGGCGCATTCTTTATAGCAACGGACTGCGGCCGCCCAAGCCGCGCGAGGCGGCCGCGGCGCATCTGAATCCCTGAGGCAGGCTGCTGGCTGCTGGCTGCTACCTGGAGCAGGCTGCTGACCGGGTCGACACCGTGCGGTACGTTGCGCCCAATTGCTTCCGCTGACAGCCTACTGCGAGGTGCCGCCGTGGCGCGCCGTGAGCAAAGCATCGACCTCAAGCTCGGCGGCGAGCCAGTCTTCCCTCTCGTGACCTTGCGCGAATCCACGCCGCTCTGCGCGCAGGTAGGCGCCTTCCGCAATCATCGCGCGCCGAACGTCCTCTGAGAGAGCCACCTTGCTGGGTGCGGCCGGTTTCCTGGCCCGCGGCGGCGCGGCAGTCTTGCGCCCAGATCCTGGGGCCAGCGTCTCATCGGCCTTGATGACTTTCGGAATCTCCTTGGGAGTCTCGCTCTTGCGGGGGGGATCAGTGGGACGGCGAGTGGCCATCGGGTCCTCCAGATTGATGTCGACAGGAAGCTTGCTGTGGCACTTTCCCTCACGCAAGCCAGGCCCACAGCCTGTCCGCGCGGCTGTCGAAGCTCCTGCCCAGACTCCTCCGGTTCGCTCTCTGTCGGTCCGCCTGGATGCGACCGCTGGTGGCCCCCCCTGCACGTGTCCGGGTGCGGTGTTCGGGTCCGCTGTCCGTCCGGTATCCGCCTGTGTCCGGATGCGGTGTCCGCCGCTGGTGTCCGCTGTCCGGCCGGCGGACACGCGCTCACGCCGCAAAATCAGCTCCACGGCGCAGACTCGCAGGCGATATCAACGGCTTACGCCCCCGAGGATCCATTGGCACGGGCCGTGCAACCTCTCCTGGGCAAACAGGTAGCCCGCATGAAGATCGCCGAACTCAAACGGATGTCCAACTCAGAAGCGCCCACGGCCACAGTCCGAGGCACGGAGCAGCAGGATGTTGCGATCTCCGGCGCCCGGCGGCCCTGGCACAAGAGCCGCATTTTGTACGCGTCCGCGGCCGGGACGCTCGTGTTGGCGCTCCTCAGCGGCTGGCTCCTCAGAGAATGGTCCAACTCGAGCCACGTCATCTCCGCCGCCCGGTTGCAGATAGCCACGGTCAAAAGCGGCCACTTCGTGCGCGACGTCGCGGCGCAGGGAACTGTCATTGCCGCCGTGAGCCCCACCCTCTTTTCGATCGCGCCCGGCACAGTGAGCTATCTCGTCCGCGCCGGCGACACCGTGGCCAAGGATCAGGTCCTGGCCACGCTCGACAGCCCGGAGCTGAACAATGAGTACCAGCGCGAGCGCGCCACGCTCGACAGCCTGAATGCCGCCCTGGAGCACCAGCAGCTCGAGATCCGGCGTCAACTGCTCACCAGCAAGCAGCAGGCGGATCTGGCGCAGGTAGCCATCAACGCGGCCGAACGGGAGCTCAAGCGCGCGCAGTGGGCCTGGGGGGAGCGCGCCATGAGCGAGCGCGACTACCGGCGCGCAATCGACGATGTCTCCACCGCGAAGCTGAATTTCGAGCACGCCCGCGACACGGCAAAACTCGAGCGCGAGAGTGTGGTGCTGGATCTGCGCACCCGCCGCCTCGAGCGCGACCGCCAGTCGCTGGTGGTCGAGAACCTCAAGCGCCGGGTCGAGGAGCTCAACGTGCGCTCGCCGGTCAACGGGATGGTCGCCAACCTCGGCCAGGCCGAGAAGGCCCGGGTCGCCGACGGCACCCCACTCATCACAGTCGTGGACTTGAGCGCGTTTGAGCTCGAATTCCAGGTCGCGGAGATCTACGCGCGCGACATCAAGACGGGGATGGCCGCCGACATCACGCTCAACGGACACACCGAGCCGGGCAAGGTGACGGCCATCTCTCCCGAGGTCCGCCAGAATCAGGTCATCGGCCGGGTGCGTTTCAGTCACGGACAACCCCCTGGCCTGCGCCAGAACGAGCGCGCGGCGGTGCGCATCGTGCTCGACGAGCGCGATCACGTCGTGACCTTCGAACGCGGACCGGTCATCGATGAAACCACGCGTTACGTGTACGTACTGCACGGTGATCGGGCCGTCCGCACGCCGGTGCAGCTCGGGGCGGCCTCGGTATCCGAGATCGAGGTACTGCACGGGCTCGCCGCGGGCGACCGTGTCATCGTCTCGGACATGCGCGATTTCAACGATACGCCCGAGCTGCTCATCTCGAACTGAAAAGGCACGCCATGCTCAACATGCAACACGTCGGCAAGGTCTACCGCACCGATCTCATCGAAACCCACGCGCTGCGCGATTTCTCGCTGGAGGTCGCCGCGGGCGAGTTCGTGGCCGTCACCGGACCGTCCGGCTCCGGCAAGACCACCTTCCTGAATGTCGCCGGCCTGCTCGAGAGCTTCGAGTCGGGGCGCTACATACTCGACGGTAGCGACGTGAGCCGCCTCTCGGACAATGCCCGCTCGCGGCTGCGCAACGAGAAGATCGGCTTCATCTTCCAGAGCTTCAATCTCATCCCGGATCTGAACATCTACGATAACGTGGACGTACCCCTGCGCTACCGTGGGCTGAAATCCACGGATCGCCACGAGCGCATATCGAGCGCGCTCGAACTGGTGGGCCTCGCCTCGCGCGTCCGCCACATGCCCTCGCAGCTTTCAGGCGGCCAGCAGCAGCGCGTCGCGATCGCGCGGGCGATCGCCGGTGATCCCGCCTTCCTGCTGGCCGACGAGCCGACGGGCAATCTGGACTCGCTCATGGCGCGTCAGGTGATGGACCTGCTGGAGCAGATCAACGAGATGGGGACCACGATCGTTCTGGTCACCCACGATCCGGAGCTGGCGCGCCGCGCCCGCCGCAACGTGCATGTAGTGGACGGTCAGATCACCGACCTCGGCCCCTATGAGTCACGCCCAGCTTCCCCCGGTGCTGCGGACGGTCCCGGCGCGGCGATCGGCTGACACGGCGAGGTGCTCTCATGTTCCGCTACTACATCTCACTCGCGTTTCGCAGTTTCAGGCGCAATCCCGGCATCACCGCCCTCATGGTGGTCGCCGTAGCGCTCGGCATCGCCGTGTGCGTCATGACCCTGACCGTCTATCACGCGATGTCGGGCAATCCGATCTGGTGGAAGAACGACCGGCTCTACACGGTGACCATGGACAATTGGGATCCCAACGTGCCGTTCTATCACGACTCGACACTGCCCCCGCCGGAGCTGACCTACAAGGACGCTCAGTTCCTGTTCCGATCGAACATCCCCGAGCGCAAAGTAGTGATGTATAGCACCGATGGAGTCGTCAGCGGCGCGAGCTCCGCACCCCCGGAGCACGCCCGAACCCGGATCACCACGGCAGACTTCTTCGCGATGTTCGACGTGCCCTTCCTGTATGGGTCCGGGTGGGGCACCAGCGCCGACGACCCGGCACAACCTCTGATCGTGCTCTCGCGCGAGGAAAACGAGAAGCTGTTCGGTGGCGCCAACAGTGTCGGGCGCGTACTGCGCTGGGACGATCACGAGTTCCGCATCGTGGGAGTGCTCGACAACTGGTTTCCCCGGCCGAGGTTCTACGACCTGAACGGCGGCAGTTTCGGCGAGCCCGACGCTGCCTACATCCCCTACGGCTGGGGGGCCGAGCTCGAGCAGTTGAACAACGAGGAAAGCGACTGCTGGAAGGCCGAAAGGATCGATTCGTTCAAGGACTATCTCGGCTCCGAGTGCGTCTGGCAGCAGATGTGGGTCGAGCTGCCCGATCGGGCCAGCCGCGATCGCATGCAGTCGTTCATCGACGGTTACTGGGCGCAGCAGCGCGCATCGGGGCGCTTTCAGCGGCCGAAGAACAACCACCTGACCAACGTGAGCAACTGGCTGACTGACAACAAGGTGGTCGGCAACGACAACCGGCTGCTGGTCGGGCTGGCTTTCGCATTTCTTGCCGTGTGTCTCATCAATACCGTGGGCTTGCTGCTCGCCAAGTTCCTGAACGGCGCCGCCGTGACCGGCGTGCGCCGGGCGCTCGGTGCCAGCCGCGGTCAGATCTTCAGCCAGCACCTGATCGAGGTCGGCGCCCTGTCCGCCCTCGGGGCCCTGCTCGGCCTGCTCCTTGCGTGGGTCGGCCTCGCTGCAGTGCACGAGCTCTATGCCTCGGCGCACTCAGGAAGTCATGGGGGCTACCAGGAACTCACTCATTTCGACTTCGTCGGCATCCTCTGGGCAGTGGTGCTGGCTATCGCTGCCACGCTCGCCGCCGGCCTTTACCCTGCCTGGCGTGTCGGGCGGCTGCAGCCCGCCGTGTACCTCAAGAGCCAATGAGCCGCATCCTGCCACGGCCGCGAAAGGAGACCGCATGAGCCTTCATGTCCGACCCATCCTCTCCGCGCTACTGCGCAACCGCACCGGCGCTGTGCTGGTGGCCATGCAGGTGGCGATCACGCTGGCGGTGCTCGTGAACGCCCTGTACATCGTCGTCCAGCGCGGCGAGAAGATCCATCGCCCCACGGGCATCGACGTTGACAATATACTGGTCATCTCCAGCGCCGGCTTCACCCAGCACTTTCAGATCGTCCCGAGCCTGCAGGAGGACCTCGCGTGGCTTCGGGGGCTTCCGGGGGTGACCTCGGCGACAGCCTCGAGCGTGATACCGCTCTCCGACGGCGGCGACAATGAGCCACTCGTCACCCGTCCCGATGTGCAGCGCAGTGAGTACTACAACGAGATCAATGTCGACGAGCAGGGGCTGGATGCGCTTGGCGCGCATCTGGTGGCCGGCCGGAACTTTCGCCGCGACGAGATCAGCCGGCCGCGAGGCAAGAACGACCCACTGGGGTTCGAGCCCGAGATCATCGTCAGCCGTGCGATGGCCGAGCATCTGTTTCCCGGCCAAAACCCCCTCGGCAAGACCGTCTACGATTTCGTCAACCATACGTCCACCATCATTGGCGTGGTCGATCCCATCATGGGCTGCTTCCCCAACCACGAGCACGCTGACTGGGTATTCTTCCTGCCGCGCCTGCCCTCCGGAGACGGCAGCTCGGTCAAATACCTGGTTCACACGCGCCCGGGCCAGCGCGATGCGGTCATGCGGGAAGCGGAAACTCACCTCAGCAAATCGAACCCGGATCGCGTCATCGACTGGGTTCGTCCCCTGACCTATTTCCGCAACCTGAGCTACCTCGACGATCGTTCCATGCAGATCTATCTCACCACCGTCACCGCACTGCTGATCTCGGTGACCTGCCTGGGGATCTTTGCGCTCGCAACCTTCAATGTGAGCAACCGCACCAAGCAGATCGGTACCCGCCGTGCGGTGGGCGCGCGCCGACATGACATCGTCCGGTACTTTCTCGTTGAGAACGCCCTGATCACGACGGGGGGTGTCGTCGTCGGCTGTCTCCTGGCTCTGGCAGCCGGGTACTGGCTGTCGGTGCACTACTCGCTGCCGAGGCTGGACCTCTACTATCTCATCGGGGGCGTGCTGGCACTGTGGGCTATCGGCCAGGTCGCCGCCTGGCAACCGGCCCGCCGGGCATCGGCCGTGTCCCCGTCCGTGGCAACGCGGACAGTGTGAAGCCAAGTGGGATAGCCCCCCGTGCCGTCGAGATCCCCCCGGCGGGCGGCGGAACCACAGACGGGTCGCTGGATTTTAAACGCCGAGGGCGCCGCTAGCATCCAACCATGACACTCAGCAATCCCGGGTCGGTGCGGTTCAGCTTGGCGAACAGAACGGTGCTCGTCATAGACGACAGTGAAGCCGTGCGGACGGCTTTTGATGTCCTGTTGTCCATCCATGGAGCGCGCGTCCTGTCGGCCGCGTCGCCAGAGGAGGGTCTCGCCCTTTTGGAGCGGGATATGGTGGACCTGGTCATCCAGGACATGAACTTCCGCCGCGAGGTGACCAGCGGTGAGGAAGGCGTAGCGCTGTTTCACGAGATTCGCAGGCACTACCCAGAGGTGCCAATCATCCTCCTGACCGCCTGGACACACCTCGAGACAGCGGTTGACCTGGTGAAGGCGGGTGCGGCGGACTACCTCTCGAAGCCATGGGATGACACCCGGCTGCTCACCGCGGTTCGCAATCTGCTCGATCTGCGCAGCGCAAGAGCCGAGGCGCAGGCCCTGCGGGAGCAGCGGCGCGAGGCCCGGCAGACGCTGGCCGAACGCTACGACCTGCGCGGTATCGTGTACGAAAGCGAGGCGATGCATACACTGGTGGCCACGGCCACTCATGTAGCGCATGCCGACGTGCCCATTCTCCTCACCGGGCCGAACGGAGCCGGGAAAGAGGTGCTCGCCGATATCGTGCAGGCCAATTCCGCGGTGCGGGGCAAGCCCTATCTCAAGGTGAATCTCGGCGCCCTGCCCAACGAGCTGATCGAAGCGGAGCTGTTCGGCACGGAAGCCGGCGCGTTCACGGGCGCCCGCGCCCGCCCCGGACGATTCGAGGCGGCCGACGGCGGCACGCTGTTCCTGGATGAGCTGGGCAACCTGGCCGGCAGTGGCCAGGCAAAACTGCTGCGAGTGCTGCAAACCGGGGAATTCGAGCGCCTCGGATCCAACTCCACGCGGCGCACGCGGGTGCGCATCATCGCGGCCACAAACACCAACCTGCGCGAGGCGATCCGTCAGGGCCGCTTTCGCGAGGATCTGTTCTATCGCCTCAATGTCATTGAGCTGGAGATATCGGCGCTGGCCGAGCGCCGCGAGGACATCATCGCCCTCGGACGCCATTTTCTTCAGGCCGGCTATGAGCTGGGTCCGGAGGCCGCACAGGCGCTGGCACGCTATTCGTGGCCTGGCAACGTGCGGGAGCTGCAGAACACCCTGCGGCGAGCCTGCCTGCTGTCCCGAGGCTCAGTCCTGGGTGCAGCCGACCTCAATCTGCCGGCCGATGCCGCCCCGTCTGGGAGCGAGGATCCGACCCTGGACAAGACCGCCATCGAGCAAGCCCTGGGACGCGCCCAGGGCGTCATCGCCCGGGCGGCACGTGACCTCGGCCTCTCCCGTCAGGCACTCTATCGCCGCATGGAGAAGCTGGGGCTCAAAACCGAGCTGACGCGCCCGATGCCGGGCGCCTGATGCGCACCTCACTCGCGGGCCGCGCAGCGATCGCGCTCGCAATCGCAGCCGTGGTGGCCGCGAGCGGGGCGGCGCTCGCCGCCCGATGGCTTGCCTCGACACCCCTGGTTACGCTGACCGGGGTCCTGGTGGCGGCGCCCGTAGTTCTGTGGCTGTCGGCGCGCCTGACACGTTCCTGGGTGCGCATCCTGCATGCGGTGAAAGACGGCATCGTCAGCATGCGCGATAACGATTTCAGCGTCAGTGTCAGCCGGATCGCCGACGACGAGCTGGGCGAGCTCGTCAGCGCCTACAACTCGCTGGGCGATCTGCTGCGGCGCCAGCGTCTGGATATCAATCAACGCGAGCTGCTGCTGGATACCGTGATTCAGAGCACGCCACTGGTCATGGTCCTGACCAACTCCGCCGGCCGCGTCGTGTACAGCAACCTGGCGGCGCGCCAGCTTCTGCATGCCGGCCGTAAGCTCGAGGGCCTGGACTTTCCCCAGCTCCTCGAGAGCGCGCCCGCGCCGCTGCGCGCCGCGGTGGCTGGCGCCAGCGACACGCTCTTCACCATGGAGGTCGAGGGTGAGCCGCAGGTTTATCATCTGTCCCAGCGGCGCTTTCACCTGAACGCGCAGCCGCAGCAGCTCGTTCTGCTCAAGCAGCTCACGCGCGAGCTCGCGGCCCAGGAGGTGCGGATCTGGAAAAAGGTGATTCGCGTCATCGCGCACGAGCTCAACAACTCTCTGGCACCGATCTCCTCGCTCGCGCATTCGGGGCAGCTGCTCGCGAGCGATCCGCAACCCGATCAGCTGCGGCGGGTCTTCACGACCATCGCCGAACGGGCTGCGCACCTCGGGAGCTTCATCGAGGGTTACGCGCGCTTCGCCAAGCTGCCGCGCCCGCGCCCGCTGCCGACCGAATGGTCCCAACTGCTGGGCCGTCTCGAGGGAGCCGTCGAGTTCCGGCTCGAGGGCGCGCTGCCGGCGCGTCAGGTGAGCCTCGACCCGAGCCAGATCGAGCAGGTGCTGATCAACCTGCTGAAGAATGCCGCCGAGTCCGGATCACCGCCTGATGCGATCAGCGTGCGGGTGCGCGATGTTGGACAGGGATTCGTCCTCGAGGTGTTGGACCGGGGCAGCGGGCTGACAGAGCCAGTGCTGCGGGATGCACTGCTGCCCTTCTACTCCACCAAGCCGACAGGCAGCGGCCTGGGCCTGACGCTATGTCGTGAGATCGTCGAGGCACACAGCGGGCGCCTCAGTCTGGCCAACCGCGCGGATGGTCCTGGAGCGGTGCTCACTCTGTGGCTGCCCTGATCGGACTGTCGCAGCCGTCAAGGCGCGATGCAGATGCTCACGCCGGCTGATTCATGCGCGTCGCCTTGCCCTTGCGGCGTGCGGCAGCCTTACCGTTGCGCGCGCCCCTGCCGTTGGACTTCGCGGCCTTGCCTGCGCTCGTAGCCGTCTGAGCCTGCGCACCGTCGCCGTTGGTGGTGCGCCGCTCACGCTGGCGAACGTAGTCGTTGCCCCGAGCCGCGATTGAATTGATCGTCGGCCGGCTGAGTGTCAGCAGGTAGCGGCTGAACTCGCGTCCGAGCTGTGGATGGCCGAGCGCAAACTCCACGGTCGCCTGCAGGTAACCGAGCTTACTGCCGCAGTCGTAGCGCTTGCCCGTGAAGCGATGGGCGTACACGGCTTCCTCTCGCATCAGCGCGGCAATGCCGTCGGTGAGCTGGATCTCGCCGCCCGCACCGTGACCGATCGTCTCCAGGTGCTCGAAGATCGAAGGCATCAACACATAGCGGCCCACGACCGCGAGATTGGACGGCGCCTCGGCTGGCTTGGGCTTCTCCACGATGCTGCGCACGCGGCTGGTGGCCGACTTGTCGGCCTCGACGGCGACGATGCCGTACTTCTCCGAGTCACGGTTGGGAATCATCTCCACGCCGAGCACGCTCGCACGCTTGGCCTCATACACGTCCGCCATCTGACGCAGGCAGGCCACCTCGCTGCGAATCAGGTCATCTGCGAGATGTACGAAGAAGGGCTCCGCCCCCACAGCCGGTTGGGCGCACAACACGGCGTGGCCCAGGCCCAAAGGGGCGGGCTGACGGATGTAGATGCAGGATGCATACGAGGGAAGAACGCTGCGCAACTGGTTCAGAAGGTCGCTCTTGCCCTGGGCTTCGAGCATGTGCTCGAGCTCCTGGTCCGAGTCGAAATGATCCTCGATGGCTCGCTTGGAAGCGCCCGTGACGAACACCAGGCGGGTGGCACCAGCGGCGAGGGCCTCCTCCACGGCGTACTGGATCAGAGGCTTGTCGACGACCGGGAGCATCTCCTTGGGACTGGCCTTGGTTGCCGGAAGGAAGCGAGTACCCCTTCCCGCCACCGGAAAGACTGCCGTGCGGATGGTCGACCTGTAATGCGTCCTCATCGAGCTCCTCTCCCGCGGCCTGCCGCGTGAGTCTGCGAGTTTACCGGTCCTGAGTGCAGCAAAGTATATGCCACTAGCTCCGTCCGAGCGAAAATGCCTGAAAATCTAGTATTTCCGTGATTTGCCGCACGTCCTCTGTACCCTCAGAGTGTACCCCCGATGCTATGCTGCGCGCCATCAAGGCACAGGGAGTCCGGTGTGGTGAAAGCACATTTGAAGTTGCGAGGCAGCACCTGGTTTGTGCGCGTAAAGGTATCACGCTCACAGCGAGCAATCATCGGTCGCGAGGAGATCTTACGCAGCCTGCGCACTGGCTCACTCGTGGAGGCGAATCGGGTGAAGCACCGCGTGATCGCTGCCATTCAAGAGAGCATCAGCAAGGCCACGGTGGCCGCGACTCTCTCCCCCGACTCAGCCGACTACATCACCGAGGTAGCGCGCCAGCAACGACAGTCCTT
>DASXZI010000022.1:0-4035 GCA_036501985.1 Steroidobacteraceae bacterium
GCAGGCTTGCCCACGCCGTAGTCGGGGAAGAACAGCATGAACACCGTACCCGGGGCGCCCTCCTCTGCCTCGGAACGGCTGCGCACCGCAATCAGGCCATGGTGCTTGTCCATGATGTCCTGCGTTACCCAGAGGCCCAGCCCGGTTCCGGTGGCCAGCTTGGTGGTGAAGAACGGCTCGAAGATGCGGCGGCGCACCGCCAGTGACATGCCCGATCCGGTATCCGCGACCACGACGCGCACGCCGGAACGGCCATCTTTCCAGCAGTGCGATCGATCGGCACGGATCACCAACCGGCCGCCGCCGTTCAAAGCATCCAGAGCATTCGTAATCAGGTTGGCGAAGACCTGCCGCAAGGCGCCGGAGAGGCAATAAAGGTCGATCTGCTTGCCGTAGCGGCGGGTCACCTCGACGCGCAGCGTGTGGACGCGCCCGCTGTGGAGCGTCAGGATGGAATCGAGGATCTCGCCTACATTCGCCACGGCGGGCGAGGTGGAGGGCCGGTAGAAGCGCAGGGTCTGCTGCGCAATCTCGGAAACGCGCGCGACTTCATGCTGCGCCATCTCGGTGAAGCGCAGTGCCTCTCCGTTGAGCGTGGACTGGGTGCGCAGCAGGAAGAGCAGGTTGGTGACCGCCTCCAGCGGGTTGTTGATCTCGTGCGCGATGGAAGCGGCGAGCTGACCTGCGGCGGCCAACTTCTCGGTGCGGCGCAGCGTCTCCTCGGAGCGGCGTCTCTCCGTGGTGTCGATCATCACCGCGCCGACCCAGCGAACTTCCTGCCCGCTCTTGACTGGGTAGAAGTTCAACAGCCAACTGCGCGCATCGCCCTTGACGTCGGTCAACTGCAGCTCGAAGGTGTCGACCGGGCGTGATCCGGCGAAGATGGTAGCGAGGCGGGGCTCGAGCGTTCCGGACTCCTCCGGACCAAAGAGCTCTGCCGCTGTGTGCCCAAGAAACTGCGTCAACTCGATGCCCATACTGGTCGCCAGGAAGTTGTTGACGCGGATGAACCGCCCCTGCCGGTCGAGAAAGGCAAAGCCGATGGGGGCGTGCGCGAGCATGGAGTCCAGCAGCGCCAGCGTATCGTTGAGGCCGGAGCGCTGCTCCTCCATCGAGAGCACGAGCAGGTTCAAGGCCTGGGCCAGCTCACCGGCTTCGTTGGTCTCCGCCACCTCCAGCGGGAAGCCTTCCTTGGTCTCCGGATCGCGGATGAGGCGACGTGTTGCGTTCATCACGATGCGGAGCGGCCGCGTGATGGAGCGGGCCAGCAGCGTCGAAGCGAGCAGGCAGCCCAGCGCCCCCAGTGCGCCGGCGAGGACCGTGACGCGCACCAGCGCATTCACCTCCTGGCGCTCGGCGGTTGGATTTTCAGCTACCCAGGCGTAGCCCAGTAACTGATCGGCGTCCTTGATGGGATAAACGGCCTCGCGATTGCCCTCGCCATTCTGAAAGATGTCCGCGGTATCGAGCGCGCGCCCGACGGCCGGCAGTTGCTTGCGCTCGGCCGGGCTCAGCGGACTGGTCTCGATGTGGCCGGTGTTGGGCAGCAGCGGTGCGCCCTGCGGATCGGTAAGCCGAACGAAATGGACCGATGTGCTGGCTTCGAGCGCCTGGGCCATGGGGACCAGCCGGTGGTTCTCCTGGTCGATGATGGCGTCGGTCGCCATGGTCGCCAGCAAAATGACCTGCTGCTCAATGCGGCGCTGCGCACGCCCATGAATCTCCTTCAGCTCGGTCCGCAGGATCAGGAGCGAAAAGCAGACCGTGAACAGCAGCTCCAGGACAACGAAGCCGATGGTCAGTTGGTTGCGGATTGTACGGTAACGGAACCAGGGCATCCGTATCCCTTCTTCGGGAGGGTGGAGATGGGCTGCCTCCAGGGGAGGACAAGCGGCACATTCATAAGACGCACAGGTCTTCTCGAGCGTCAGTCTACAGGGATCGTGATCGGTTGCTCTTTAGAGTACCGCGCCGCTGCGCCGGGTGAAAACCAACCTTCGGACGACCCACGTCGCAGGGCGACCCGGGGGGCCTACTCTTCCTGCAACGCCGGCGAGGCCGCTTCTTCCATCCGGGCGGCGATGTCGGTCGCGATCTGGCGGCCATGGAAGCGGCCATTCTCGATGAAAATCTCATTCGTGCGGGAGCCGGCGACAATTACTCCGGCCAGGTAGATTCCGGGCACGTTGCTCTCCAGCGTCTGCGGATCGCACTCCGGACAGCGGTCTTTATTGTCCATCCGCACACCAAACGAAGTGAGCAGATCAAAATCCGGGTGGTAGCCGGTCAGCGCGAAGACGAAATCATTGCGCAGTGTCTTCGGTCCTTTCGGAGTTTCCAGCTCCACGGTGTCCTCACGGATGGCGGCGACACGGGAATCGAAATACGCCTCGATCTCGCCTGCCTTGATGCGATTTTCGATGTCGGGCAGGATCCAGTACTTGACGTGGTGATGAATCCTGGGGCCGCGATGGACCAGCGTCACACGCGCGCCGTGCCGCCACAGATCGAGTGCTGTGATTGCGGCGGAGTTCTTGCCTCCGATCACGACCACGTCCGTGTCGTAATAGGGATGCGGCGCGTCGTAGTAGTGCATGACCTTGGGCAATGCCTCGCCAGGAATTTTCAGGTAATTCGGCAGATCGTAGTAGCCGGTAGCCACGATAATCTTGCGGGTCATGTAGCTCTGCTCGCGACCGAAGCGATCCTCCACGCGTACGCGAAATTCGCCGTCGCTGCCTTCGACGCGCAGGACCGTTTCGTACTGGCGGACATCGAGTTGATAGTGGTCCGCGACTTTGCGGTAGTACTCGAGCGCCTCGTCGCGCGTCGGCTTCTGGTTGGGGCTGGGGAATGGCATGTCGCCGATCTCCAGCAGCTCGGGAGTGGTGAAGAACGTCATGTTGGAAGGGTAGTGAAAGATGGAGTTGCAGAGGCAGCCCTTGTCCACCAGCACGCTCCGCATACCGCGGCGGCTGGCCTCGATGGCACATGCCAGACCGGTAGGGCCGGCCCCGATCACCAGCACATCGAAGCGCGTCGCGCTGTGCCGCCGCGCGGCGGCCTGCTCCTCCATCTCGATCTTCTTCGCGCACATAGCTCTAGCTTACAGATGCACCAGCATCGTTCAGCGAAGCGGTGGCGATATCTTTATTCGAACGACGCCGGAGCGTTCGGACACGGTTCGTTGCGTCCGGCCAGGGCAAAACGCGTCCCTGGACCGCTCCGGGTTACTGCACGGTCGCATTTATCGCCTGTTCCCACTTCGTCCCCGCTGTATTGATCGCGAGCACGGCGAAGCGGTGGCTGCCGGATGCGAGAGTCAGGGACGTGCTCAGAGTTGAACCGCCCGTGGTGGCGTACTTCTTGACGCCATCCACCCATAACTCCATGTGCGAGATCGTTCCGGTCACGCTGGCCGCTGCTTGCACTGCTACCGGTGAACTCACCGTCGATCCGCTCGCCGGCTTGCATATGTTCACGCCCGGACTGCTGGGCGCGGTGCAACCTGTTCCTCCGCCTCCGCCGACGGTCGCATTCGCGACTGTTTCCCACTTCGTTCCGGCAGTATTGATTGCGAGAACGGCGAAGCGGTGAGTGCCGGCCGTGAGACTCAAAGACATGCTCAGCGTTGAGCCGCCGGTGGTGGCGTACTTCTTGACGCCGTCCACCCACAACTCCATGTGCGAGATCGTGCCGGTCACGGTTGCGGACGCCTGCACCGTTACGGGCGAATTGACAGTCGATCCATTTGCCGGGCTGCATACATTCACGCCCGGGCTGGTGGGCGCATTGCAGCCGGACCCGCCGCCGATGGTGTAACTCGCCAGCGCGTCGCTGCTCTGAGAGAAGCCTGAAGCGATGGCAACCGCTTCGAGCGTCTCCGACGCAGCCACCTGAATGGGCGCCGAGTACAGCGTCGAGCCGGTGCTTGCCGGGGTGCCGTTGGTCGTGTAATAGATCGACGCGTTCGGCGTGCTGTCCGTAATGCTGACTGTCTGTGGACTGGTGTATGTGCCGCCCGGAGGAGAGAAG
>DASXZI010000023.1:0-1648 GCA_036501985.1 Steroidobacteraceae bacterium
CCCCCTGTTCTCGGCTCTGGCCGCTTTGCTCTGTATGCTGACCGCCACCCCCTCTTTTGCCTGGGGGCCGGATGGGCACCGCATCGTGAACCGGCTCGCTGCCGAGAAGCTGCCCACCTCGGTGCCGGAGTTCCTGCGCACCCAGGCGGCCATCGATGAGATCGAGTATCTCGGCCCGGAGCCTGATCGCTGGCGGAGTCCCAATGAGGCGGAGCTGAACGCTGCTCAGGCGCCCGAGCACTATATCGACCTGGAACTGGCCGATATGGTGGGCAAACTGCCGCGGCGGCGGTATGACTTCATCGCGGCACTCTATGCCACCGGTCTGACGCATCCGGATGAGGCCAGGGATCTGCGGCCGGAGAAGGTGGGGTTGCAGCCGTGGGTCACGAACGAGGTCTACGAGCGGCTGCAGGCGGCACTGCGCGAGTACCGCGAGCGGACCGCCCGCCATGAAGACACCAAGGATGTGGAGGCGGCGGCCATCTTCTACGCCGGATGGCTGGGGCACTATGTGGGTGACGGCTCGATGCCGTTGCACACCACGATCAACTACAACGGGTGGGTGGAGAAGGAGAACCCTAACCAGTACGTAACCTCGCCCGGCATCCATTCGCAGTGGGAGAGCACATTCGTCCACCAGAACATGAAGGCTGCGGATGCCGAGCCGTTCATGGCTCCGGTAAAGACGCTGAACGATCCCTTCGAGGACTACGTTGCCTACCTGCGCACGTCCAATGCGCTCGTGGAGCGGGTGTATCAACTGGAGAAGGTGCAGGGCTTCGAAGGTGCGGGAACAGCGGAGTCGCGGCAGTTCACGGCACAACGGCTAGCGGCGGGGGCTAGCGAGCTGCGGGACATGATTGTGACGGCTTGGGAGAAGAGCGCGACGCCGGTGCCGCCGTATCATCCTGCGCCGCCGGTTCCGCGCTCGACAACGCCACGGACGAATCCTTACTAGAGATCAGGTGGGCTTGGCCAGCAGCGGTACCAGCGCGGCGAGCAGACGGGCGAGCGTCTGCTGCACGCGGGCGCCGATCTCCAGGACTTCGGCGTGGTTGATTGGCTCGGCCTGATCGGGAGAACCGACAAGAGACCCAAGAACACCGGCGGCCATGTTGGTGACCGAAGAGAAGGCGAGCACTTCCATGCCGAGGTGGCGGGCAGCGATGACCTCGTGGACGGTGGACATGCCGACGAGGTCGGCGCCGAGGGTGCGAAAGGCGCGGATTTCGGCGGGAGTCTCGAAGCTGGGACCGGTGAGTCCGAGGTAAACGCCCTCGGGAAGCGCGAGGCCTTCGCTTGCCGCGGCGCGGTGCGCAAGCTGGCGCAGACGGCGCGCGTAGGCGTCCGACATGTCGAAGAAGCGCTCGCCGAGGCGCGGGTCATTCGGTCCGGCGAGTGGATTTTTCCCCGTGAAATTGATGTGATCCGAGATCAGGACGAGCTGGCCGGGGGCCAGATCGGTGCGGATCGCGCCGGCAGCGTTGGTGACGACCAGGGTTCTGATGCCGAGGCGGCTCAGCACCCGGGTGGGGTAGATGACCTCCTGCGGCGTGTAGCCCTCATATGCGTGGACACGGCCTTGCATGACGGCGAGGGGGATGCCGGCGAAGCTCCCGATGACCAGCCGGCCCGCGTGACCCTC
>DASXZI010000024.1:0-2940 GCA_036501985.1 Steroidobacteraceae bacterium
AGAGGGAAGCCACGCCCTTCCTTCCCCAGCATGTTGCTGGCGGGAACCCGCACGTTGTCGAAAAATAGCTCGGAGGTGTCCTGCGCTTTCATCCCGAGCTTCTCCAGATTGCGGCCGCGTTTGAAACCGGGCCGGTCGGACTCGACCAGGAACAGCGTTACCCCTTGCGCGCCCGCGGCGCTGTCGGTCTTTGTGGCAAGCACAACGACATCGCATAGCTGACCGTTCGAGATAAAGACCTTTTGCCCATTGATCGCAAACTCATCGCCGTCGCGCACCGCCTGCGTACGCACCGCCTTCAGGTCGCTTCCGGCTTGCGGCTCAGTCATGCCCAGGGATCCGATGGCCTCGCCCTTGACCATCTTCGGAAGCCACTGCGCTTTCTGCTCCTCCGTGCCAAACGAGAGTATATAGGTGGCGACGAGATCCGTATGGATCAGGAATCCCGGGCCGCTGGCACCCACGCGCCACAGTTCCTCGAACACGACTACATCGAAGAGATAGTCGAGCCCTGGGCCTCCGTAAGCTTCGGGCACGGTGCAGCATAGTAGCCCTTGCGCACCTGCCTTGAGCCACAGCTCACGCGGTACGATACCGTCGTGTTCCCACTGGGCGTGAAACGGAACGATCTCGCTCGCAATGAAGCGGCGGACGGCCTCCCGCCACATCTCGTGCTCTTCGCGAAATAGGGAGCGTGCGATCACAAGATCACCTGTCTGCTAATGATTGCGGGGCTCGTTGCGAGCGCTTTGCCTTGTCACGTTGCGAGGATTGCTCAATCGCTTCGCGCGCGGCCTGCCACTGGGCATCGCTCATCCGGGCGAGATCGGCGAAGGTCCCCGGCCCTGCCAGATGCTGCCCACCGTCGACTGCTATCGTCTGACCGGTCAGGTAATCGCAGGCATCCGACAGCAGAAACACGAGGAGATTCTGCAACTCGGCCATCTCGCCGAAGCGCCGCAGCGGTACGCTATCAGCACTGGTGGCGCTCGAGGCCGCGTCCGAGATGGGATTGAGTTTTTCCCAGGCTCCCTCGGTCGGAAACGGCCCCGGAGCCACGGCATTCAGACGAATGCCATAGGGCCCCCACTCCACCGCCAAAGACATTGTCATGGCGTGAAGCGCCGTCTTCGCCATAGCCGAGGGTACCACGAAGGCTGATCCGGTCCAGACCCATGTTACAAGGTTGCTGACTACGGAGCCCTTGAGCCCTCGGGCGATCCAGCGCTTACCGGCGGAAAGCGTGACGTGAAAGCTCCCATCCATCACCGTCGAAGTGATTGCACGAAAACCCCGCGGGCTCAGTGTCTTGGACGGAGCAATAAAATTCGCTGCGGCGTTGTTGACGAGCCCGGTGAGCGGACCGCCTGCCCAGATGGCATCCATCATCGCTTCAACCGCGTCGGGCTCGCGGATGTCACAGACATGGGCGCGCACGGTTGGACCGGCGTCGGTGCTGATCTCCCGAACCGCCTCTTCGAGAACACTTACTCGCCGACCGCATATGTGAACCGCAGCGCCCTTCGCCGCCAGCGCCTTGCTGATCTGCTTACCCAGCCCGCTGCCCCCACCCGTGACCAAAATCGACTTGCCAGCCAGCACATCGGAACGGAATACATCCTGGCCCATGACACCGAATCCCCTTCAATAGGCCCCTTCTCGGGGCGACGGACTCGTGATATAAGATTATAAACTAGTTTACAAGTATACCGGAAGTCGCCTCGCGATGGTTAGCGAAATCGGGCCGCTCGCCACATGAGCATCCAGCAGGGGAACCCCGAATTAGCTCCAGCACTGCGGGCCAAACTGCGCATTCCGGTCATGGCCGGACCGATGTTCATCGCATCGACGGCCGAGCTGGTGATCGCGCAGTGCCGCGCGGGCATCGTAGGAGCAATGCCGGCTTTGAATCCTCGCTCCACGGCCGCTTTGGAAGCGGATATCGAGCACATCAAAGGCGAGCTGGCCGGATGTCCCATTCCGTACGCGATCAATCTCGTCGCCCATCGCAGCAACGACCGACTGCAAGCGGATCTGGCGGTCATCCTGAAGCACCGGGTGCCGATCGTCGTGCTGGCGCTCGCCGCCAGTGCAGAGATCGTGAATGCCGTTCACGACTATGGCGGCTTGGTGTTCAACGACATCATCAGCGACTATCACGCGCGCAAATGCGCACAGGCAAACGTCGACGGCCTCATCGCTGTAGCCGCGGGCGCAGGTGGCCACACCGGGAACCTGTCCCCGTTTGCGCTGGTGACCGAGATCCGCGAGTGGTGGCGGGGTCTGCTGATTTTGTCCGGCAGCATTGCCACAGGGGGCGCCGTCCTGGCCGCCGAGTCGCTTGGCGCCGACCTCGCCTACGTAGGCTCGCCGTTCCTGGCCGCGGATGAAGCCAACACACAGGTCGAATTCAAGCAGATGATCGTTGACTGCGGCGCCAAGGATATCGTGATTACCAACTGTTTCACGGGCGTCAATGCCTCGTTTTTGCGCCCATCGATCGAGGCCAACGGCCTCGACCCCGCCAGGCTCACTCGAGCGGAGGGGAGCGGCGTCAATATCGCCGGCGGCGGTTCAGACCGGCGGGCGTGGCGTGACATTTGGAGCGCCGGTCAGGGGATCGGCGCCATCAAGCGCTCTGGTCCCGCCAAGGACTATATAGACTGGTTAGTGGGCGACTATACGCGTGCCCGGGCTGCCCTGGGTCTGACGCTGCGCTAGCGCGCTTCTCAGAACGACTTGGCTCCTAGTGGACGTTTGTGCGACACGCCCGGAGAGCAGTCAGGCTACGCCCCGGCTGCTCCCCTTCCAATAGCGCTCGCGCAGCTCCCTTTTCGATATCTTGCCGGAGGGCACGAGCGGGAAGCGCTCGACGAACTCGACCGACTTGGGGACTTTGTAGGCTGCCAGGCGCCCACGGCAGAACCCGATCAAAGCGAC
>DASXZI010000025.1:0-127817 GCA_036501985.1 Steroidobacteraceae bacterium
GCGAAGGCACTGCAGCGGGCGAAGCCATTGCGCGAGGCGCTGTTTCTCATCATCAGCGCGATGATTTTCGGCAAGGTACCACCCCAAAGCGCCATGGACTTGGTGAGCCAGCATTGGCGGGCTGGCGTTGCTGCTCACGAGTTGCGCTATGAAGAGCCCGACGTGCGACTGAAATGCGCGCGGGTGCAATCGATCTCGACCCGATCGCCTCGTTGATCGCGTATCGCTTCGTCGCGCACATACTGCCAGCGCCCTGCGGCCGGCTGCGAATCTGCGCAGGCAACAACTGCTCGTGGCTGTTTCTCGATCGCTCGAAGGCCGGTCGCCTACGCTGGTGCGATATGGCAGTGTGTGGCAACGATGCCAAGTCGCGCCGTTTCTATGTACGCATGCGGGAAGAGAAGCGCGCCAATCGCAAACGCGGATGACGGGGCATGGCTCAGATGATCGAGGACCACTACGGGCACATCACGCCGGTGAAGGATGCCGAGCGATTCTTCACGAACGCAAACGTGGCAGGCCATCACAAGGACGCGACCATGACCCTCCAACGTGTCGCGCTGCCGGTCGCCGCTCTCGTTATCGCGACGGAGTGGCCGCCTCCGCAGCTCTGACAAGACCGAGCCGCACGCGGTCGCTGCGGCGCAGTCGGCTGACGAAGCCTGGAGCGCCGCCGAAGAAAACGGCGACCAGCTGCATGTCGATTGGCTGCTTTTGCCGGGCTACCGTTCGGTGAGTTGGGACAGCAAGACCACGGACAAAGCGGCAATCGTGGCCCGTTCGGGCCGGCCAGCCGACGCGGCTCGCAGGGCGATGATCAACAAGTGGAAGGCAAACGGCTGTGGCGGAAGAAATTATTGGGCCTCCTGAATCCTTCCGCCGATCCGGAACGTCTTCAGGGGTGAAGATCGAAACTCACAACCCGTGGAGGACGCCATGAAACTCACCGTCGTGCGCTACAGGATGAGGCCCGAGACGGCCGACGAGAACCAGCGCCTGATCGAGGCGGTGTTTCAGGAGTTGCGCGATAGACCTCGGGAGGGCGTGCGCTATCTCGCCTTGAGGCTCAGCGACGACGCTTTCGTGCATTTCAGCATCGCCGACACCGAGGACGGCGCCAGTCCGATTCCGCGGCTCGAAGCGTTCCGATCCTTCCAATCGGAGCTCAAGCAACGATGCTCGGAGCCTCCGCAACAGGTTGACGCGATGATCGTGGGCGACTACCGGATGCTCGGCGAGCCGTAAAGATCATGGGGACGGGGCCGTGAACTTGTCCGGAGGCGAAGGCGGCGGCGCCGACGCCGATAGCGGCCGTGCGGCTTTCGAGGAGCGTCTCGGCGCACTGCGGCCGAAGCTGCATCGCTACTGCGCGCGCATGACGGACTCGATCATCGACGGCGAGGATGTGGTTCAGGACGCCTTGATGAGGGCGATCTGCGCGCATCCCAGCGCTGGCGCGATCGTCGTTCTCCATGGATGGCCATTCCGCATCGCCCACAACACTGCGCTGGATTTCCTGCGCCGCTTCGATGCCCGGTGATGGCCGAGACGACGCTCCAGGCCTTGGACGGCTTGGCTTACCGCGGCGCGGGTCGCGCCAAGCTCCCGCAGAGGCAGCGCGGAAACGTGTGTGATCCGAGACGGCGAAAACCTCCGAAAGGCGGCGAACCGGTCGATTCTGGCCATGTGCAAGCCGCCTCGATTGCCAGGATCAACCAACCGACCAGGTCAGGTCTGGAACGTTTTTCCAAGGTCTGCGTTCGCCTATCTGTATTGCGGCAAAGGCGGTAAGGATGATGACAGAACCATGCGACGCAGATCCCGAAGGGTTCGTGAGGCAATTCGCCAGGTTCGGGGAACACCCGCGCGTTGAGCATTATGTTGCCCTCTTTGCCCCGGCAGGCACGGTGCAGCATCCTGGGATGGTGCGACCGCTTGCTGGGCGAGAGATCCCAGACTTCATCTCCGCTGTGCTCTCATTAATGCCCGACTTTGAGCTGCGTCCATTGCGGTGGTGCAGCCGTGGCGACATTGCGTTTGTGGAGGCTCAGTCGTCCGGCAGCATTGGAGACAAACACGCGAGCTGGGCGGCGATCTACCGCGTGCAGCTCAGCGGCAACCAGGTCCTGCGGGGAAGATCGTTCTACGACCGGGCAGAGGTCTTTGCTCAGCTCGAACGCGGAGAGGAGCCAAGATACTCTCCGTCGACAGAGTCAACGGCGGCGGCGTCTGTGGTGGTCCCTGGGGCTGCTGGAACCGCTGTCGAAGAGGGGCTCAGTCGTCGGTACGCAGACGCGTGGTTGAACCCGGATCCCGAGCAGATTGCGAGTTTCTTCAGCGCGACCGGATCAGCACCCGCGCCAGGGACAGAGCGTCTGACCGGGGAAGCGCTCGTGCATCACCGCGAAACGCTCTTCGATGAGGGAACGCTCCGGCAGCGCTGCCAGGATTATGCGACAGGACGGGGCTGCGCGTTCTTCCACTGGGAGCTTGCCGGAACGATCGATGACCGACCCTTCGCCGTCCCGGCGACAGAGCGGCTCTCGCTAGACGGACCGAAGGTCGCGAAGTCCCGGATATATTTCGACACACTCGTCTTCGAAGGCCTCCGCGACCCGTCGGTCGCGTCGCGCACGATATTTAACGCGGCTGATGATCGCGGAGAGGCACCCGAAAGCAATGCAAGGGCGGGCGGAGACGATGCGCTGCTATGAATTCTCGGATGCCATTTCACTGGCGTCCCTCCGTTTGGTCGAGCGACCGGATCCCACACCCGGCTCCAAAGATATCGTCATTCGCATGCGCGCCGCGGCGTTCAATTTCCGCGACATCGCCATGCTGCGCGGCAAGTACCATATCGACGTCTCGCCCCCCTTGATCCCGCTGTCTGACGGTGCAGGTGAAGTGATCCAGGTGGGGGAGGCGGTTACACGATTTCGCGTTGGCGATCTCGTCTGTCCCAGCTACTTGCCGGACTGGCATTTCGGTCCGATCCGGGCGGAGCGGGTTCGTCGCCGTTTGGGTGGCCCAACGGATGGCGTGCTCACCGAACTGATGTGTGTAGATGAAATGGAAGCCGTGCGTGCGCCGTCTCATCTAGATGCGACTGAGGCCGCTACCTTGCCAGTTGCGGCCGCCACGACGTACCGGGTGCTTTATCGCACCGCCCTGCGTCCCGGAGAAACACTGCTCATTCAGGGCGCCGGCGCGATCTCGACGACGGCGCTCCAACTCGCCAAGGCCGGAGGGGTGCGGTGCATCTCCGTCTTGCGGAACGATCAGCACGTCAGCGACCTCAAAAGTCTGGGCGCGGACATCATTCTGACGCGCGGTGATTCACCGGATTGGCCCGAAGAGGTGCGGAAGGCGACGGCTGGCAGCGGCGCTGATGTCGCCGTCAACGTCGCTGGCGGAAAGACACTGACGGCAACTGTGTCGGCGACGAAACTGGGTGGCGTTGTTCACCTCGTGGGCTTCGTCGCGAATTCCGTCGCGGAACTGGATCTGTTTGAAGCCATCCGGCATGGAACCGCCTTCTTCACTGCAACCGCGGGAAGCCGAGAGGATTTCGAGGCGTTTGTTCGCGTCTCGGAGATGCACAGCCTCCGTCCAGCGATTGCGAAGGTTTTCTCGCTTCAGGACCTTCATCCGGCCATTGAATTTGTCGAACGAGGCGGGCATCTGGGTAAGGTGGTGCTGAAGCTCGAATTCTAGATAACAGGCCTCCGTCGTGAATCCTACAAAGTCCAACCGTTGAGGAGTCCTCCAGATTATCGCCGTCCCTCGGGCGCCGGACTACTCTTGACATAGCCCATGGCTTCGGCGACTCGTCCGTTGCGCACACGCATCAGATTGACGCCCCGCACGGACTGGCTCTCGTCGGCGCCCCACTTGTAGCGCCATCTGACGATCGCCCGCTCTCCCACGAACCATTCCTCTTCCCGGCTGAAGCTTGTGTCCCTTGCTGCCGCCAGTCCCTGCCACACCGCCAGGCACGCTTCCTTTCCGACATGCAGCGAACCGTTGGGTGCCGGCGTCGTGTTCTCGATGATGCAATCGTCGGCGACTAGTTCGATGAAGGCCGCAGAATCGTGACGGTCGAACGCATCATGAAACCGGTGCATGACCTCTTCTGTTTCCTTGGCGCTCTGTTCACTATGATTGCTCTGCATGGCTTGCTCCGAATGATAGTTTTCGCGCACCGTTTGTCGTGGGCGAGAGAGTGGGACTTTGTATCTATGACGGTCGTTCGATGAGCCTCCTCGATTTCGCATTCGCTCCGCGAAAGCATCGGGCTTGCTCTCGAGGAACTGCCTTGGCGGGTTGGTACGGCGGCATTTCTTCAGGCGCCGAGGACGACGACTTTGCCAAAGACGTCGCCTTGCATGAAATAGTCATAAGCCTCGCGAGCCTGAACGAAGGGGAACACCCTATCGATGACGGGACGCATGCGATGCGTGGCGATCGCGCGATTCATCCTTTCGAGGTCGGCGCGGCTGCCGACGAAGACCCGGCGAATCCCCGCCAGGCTATTCGCCCACGAATTCCCGGGTATTTCGAGGGTCGGCCGCTCTGCGCTCCTGGTTATGAGCAACACGATTTGCCCATAAAGCGCCGCGGCGATGATCGATTGCTCAAGCGTATCCGGGCCGTTGGTCTCGACCACGAGGTCGACGCCTTCGCCGTTCGTCAGGGAGCGTGCTTCCAGGGCCCATTGCGGCGTCTTAACGGTGTCGATCACATGATCAGCCCCAAGCGCCCGCAACTTTCCGATTTTTCGGTCCCGTGAGGTCGCGGCGATCACGCGGCAGCCCATCATCTTGGCGAACTGCACCGCGAATAGCGATACGCCCCCCGTTCCAAGGGTCAGGATGGTCTGTCCGGGGCTGATCGTTCCCGAGCCGACGATGCAGTTCCAGGCAGTCACGCCTGCGCAGGTCAACGTCGCCGCCTCCTCCCACGTGAGATGATCGGGCACGGCAACCGCCCAGTGCTCGTCAAGCACGACGTATTCGGCAAGCATGCCATCGAGCGTGCAGCCGAGTTGATCGACGAGGTCGGGCGAAAGCCTGCCGTCGCGCCAGCGCGCGAAATAGCTGCCGGTCACGCGATCGCCGATTTTGAACCGCGTGACTGCGCCGCCAATCGCCACCACCTCCCCGGCGCCATCGCTCAGAGGCGTTGCGTCGGGCTTGGCGGCGAGCGGATAGGTCCCACGCAAGATCATTACGTCGCGCCTGTTGAGCGAGGCGGCGCGTATGCGCACAACGATATCGGTCGCCCCGCATTTAGGCTCGGCGCGCTCGCGCATTACGATTCCTTCGGGGCGGCCCAAAGACTCCAGCTGATAGGCCTGCACTGCGATCTCCAATGGCATCGAGCATCTCAATGTTGGTAAGTCTAAGCCCTTCCGGAGCCGTCCCGAAATGGACGAAATAGCAACGCGGCATTAAGATCATCTATCCAATGGTCATTGCGACGGGCAGCGAGTTTTGGCGCGCACCGACCTCTTCACCGGCCTCGGGGAATTTCTTGCCGTCGCCGACCACATGAGCTTCCGCGCCGCGGCGGCTGAATTGCGGGTGACGCCCGCTGCTGTCAGCCAGGCGATCCGCGCACTTGAAGCGCGTGTTGGTCTGCCCTTGTTCCAACGCACCACCCGGAAAGTCGTACTAACCGAAATCGGCGAGGCCCTTCAGGCTCGGCTGCGGCCCGCGACGGCTGAAATCGGCGACGCGTTCGACGCGCTCGTTGCGCTGCGCCAGCGTCCTAGCGGGCATCTGCGCCTTTCGGTTCCCCGCATCGCGCTGGATTTGGTGATCATGCGTGTGTTGCCGGATTTCCGCCGCGCCTGTCCTGACGTCAGAGTAGAGGTGTCGGTAGACGATTCCTCGATCGACCTTACCGCCGATCGATTTGACGCGGGCGTGCGTATTGGTGAATTCATCGAAGGCGACATGGTCGCCGTGCGGCTCACGCCGGACTTTCGTTGGTTGGTTGTAGGAGCGCCCTCGTATTTCGCCGAGCGCGGGCGACCCCGGTACCCGGAAGATCTTACCGTTCACGAATGCATCGGCTATCGCTACCCGACGGCACGGACGGTGTATCGCTGGCAGTTCGAGCGCAAAGGGCGGGAATTCTCGCTCGATCCTCGCGGAAGTCTCCTCGTCAACGATCACATTGCGATGATCGCGCTCGCCAAGCGGAGCCTCGGCCTCGCCTATACCGCCGACCTCGTCGCTGCCCAAGACCTCGCCTCGGGCGAGCTCGAGGCCGTGCTGACGGCGTATCTTCCGAGGAAGCCAGGCCTATTTCTCTATTTTCCGGCCAAAAACCAGCGCCAACCGAAGCTGCGCGCCTTTATCGACGTGACAACGCGGATCATGAGGAGCGGCGGACACTGCGGGCGTCGAAAATGATGGCCGGGATTGATGGCAACCGGCCTCGGGCCGGCGGCCGAGGACCCCGTTTAGCTTGATGTTACCCGGGCAGGCCGCGGCTCCAAGAATTCATTTCAAGAGCATATGTTCAGCCAGTAATGAATGTCATTTACGTGCTGGGCCTATCCAGTTCTGGAATTATTATTGTCTGCTCCTTTCGGGTAGTCACATGTACATCGGCGGGTCAAGACTGTTTCGCGGCAGGTCGAGACATGCGCTCCCTGAAATGGAAGCCGAGCGTGTGGGAGCTGGTCGCGATGCCAAGACTGCGTTCGCCTGCGCGCCACGCAACGAGAAAGATCGGGCATTCGAGAGGCATGCGCAGCGCGAGATCTCAGTGTGACATGGGACGCAGCCTTATCTGACAGCGCTCCACGGTGATCGGGTTGGAAGGCGTTTCTCCGCCCGCTGAACATACCGGCGTGCCTGTTGGATAGCGGTCATCCGTCACGTTAGAAGCTCTTGTTCTTCCGCTGCAGGAAACGTGCTATGCCGCCCTGAAATACAGCTGAATGATAGTGAGCCTGGAGCGCGGTGATTTCCGCCTCCAGAGAAGCACTCAAGGGCTGCTCACTCACCATCGCCAGCAGTCCCTTCGCGCGATAGATGACCTCGGCATGAATCTGCAGGAAAGAGTCTGCGAACCTTTGCGCTCTATTGGCAAGATCTGCATCATCTACCACGTCAATCACCAGGCCCCAGTCAAGCGCAGTGTCCGCACCAATAGGCGCACCGCTCAGTATCATCCATTTCGCACGCTGCCATCCAATTGCCCTTGGCAATCGCGCGGTCGAGCCGGCGCCTGGGATCAGGCCAATGAGCGCGTGGGCATCACCAAAGCTGCAGGAGCGGGCGGCAAGTATCACATCGCAGGCCAATGCCAACTCGAGTCCGCCGGCGCGCGCCGCACCGTGAACGGCCGCGATGATGATCAGGTGCGAGCGTTCCAGGCGCATGAGCAACTCGCGTAATGAGGCAAGGAACCGACGTACGCCATCCGAGCCGCCGGCACGCAGTTCCGTGAGGTCCGCCCCAGCGCAGAAGTGTCGCCCGGCGCCGAATAAGATCAGCGCACGTGTGGATTCGTCTCGCTCTGCCTGGGTGAGTACATCCAGCATCTGCGTAACGGTCGTCGCATCGAGCGCGTTTGCCTTCTCCGGCCGACTGAGAGTCAATTTGACTACCGCGTCGTGCTTCTCCACAGCCACATTTGAATAGGTCATGTGAGGCGTGCGCCTCCGTCCAGACGCAAACAGACCCCGTTCAGGTAAGAGTTCTCGACCACGTGGCAAACAAGAGCGCCGAATTCGGAAGGGTGTCCCGGCCTGTCCGGGTAAAGCAGGGTGCGCTGCAGCGCCTGTAGACCCTTGTCCGGGATGGCTTTCAACATTGCGGTGTCGAAGATACCGGGCGCGACCGCCACACAGCGAATTGCATGTTCCGCCAGGTCACGCGCAACGGGCAGCGAAAGGGCGATAACGCCGGCCTTGCTCGCCGCGTAAGCAACCTGGCCCCGCTGGCCTTCAAGGGCCACGATAGATGCGGTATTGATGATGACGCCGCGCTCGCCGGTGATGGCGTCCGGCCGGTTGTCAATCATATGCCCGGCGGCGAGCCGCAAAACATTGAAGGTGCCGGTGAGATTGACATCGATCACCTGCCGCCAACTCTCGAGGTTGTGCGGCTCGCCGTTGGAGAGCGTCTTGGCCGATGAGGCGATGCCGGCGCAATTCACGACTATGTGCAGCGCTCCGAAACGCTCCTTTGCCAAAGCAAGCGCTGTGGTGACTTGTTCGGAGTCCCGGACGTCAACGGCCACCGCGAGACTGCGGTCGCCGAGCTGGGCAGCGACCGACTGCGCCCGATCGATTTCAATGTCTGCGACGACCACGCAAGCGCCGGTGCCATGAAGTGCCTGTGCGGTTGCGCGGCCCAAACCGGAGGCAGCGCCGGTCACAAAAGCGCATCGACGCTCTAAGCGCATGAAGAATTGCCCGAAGACGATATCAGTTCCCGCAGCTGTCGTCGGAGGACGAAGCGTTGAACCTTCCCAGAAGGCGTCCTCGGCAGTTTCTCGACGTAGTGGATCGTTCGCGGGTAAGCGTGCGCGGCATAGCGCTGCTTGACCCATCGCTGCAGCTCGCTAGTGAGCTCTTCGGAGGGCTGATCACCCGGGCGCAGGACGACAAATGCTTCGATAACTTCGCCTCTTAGCTCATCTGGCCCGGCGACCACGGCGCACTCGCTGATCGCTGCGTGAGTCATGAGAACGGATTCCACCTCCGACGGTCCGATCCGATAGCCAGCCATGATGATGACGTCGTCATCGCGGGCGCAGAAGTAGAAGTAGCCTTCGGTGTCAGTGGTACCCGTATCGCCCGTCAAATACCATCGCTGATCGGCGGAGAATTTCTCGGCACTGCGTGTATTGTCACTGACGTAGCCTGAGAACCAGGCGAGGGGGCTGCGGGATAGGTCAATCGCCACGCGCCCGGTCTCGCCCACCGCAGCCGGCACGTCCTCGTTCCACTTCAGAACGACTGCGTGCCAGCCAGGAAGCGCGTGGCCCATCGACCCAGGCTTGAGAGGCCGGCGTAGCGCCGGATGCTGATGGTTGTTGATCAGCATTCCCATCTCCGTCTGGCCATAGTGATCGTGAACCGGAACGTTCAGTGCCCGGCAGGCCCAATCGTTCACCTCGGGCGTCAGCGGTTCGCCCGCACTGGATGCACAGCGAAGTTGTAGACGTCGTTGCGACGCAGGACCGACGGCGCGCAGCGATCGATAGACGGTCGGGGCGGCCGTGAAGTTAGTCACTGCGTATCGTGCAAGAACTTCAAATGTCAGCTCGGGCGAGAATCCGCCCTCGAGGAGGATGCCGCGCACACCTGTTGCAAGCGCGGCAATAATTCCGAAGTAAAGGCCATAGGCCCATCCCGGATCAGCTCCATTCCAAAAGATGTCTTCCGCACGGAGTCCAAGACCGTATTCTGCGTAAGCCTGAAAGCCAGCAACGGCACGCAGCGGCACCAACACACCCTTGGGTGTGCCCGTGGTTCCTGATGTGTAAATTTGAATGATGGGGGCGTCGCCGCCGACAGCGGCCGCCGGAAAGCCCACCCGGGAGCCGGCGAGGAGATCAGCGTAGCTCATTGCGCTGTCGTCAGCCGAACCCGTCGTGAGCACCTGCCAGGGTGGATTGGCGGGCATGGTGTCGCTTGGCGCAAGCTTTGGTCTCTGGGCCGGATCGCAAACGATGATTCGGCAGTGGGCGGCTAGTGCGCGCAGGGCGATCGCCGCCGGCGCGAAGGCTGTGAATAGTGGCACATGTACGGCACCCAGACGCCAGATGGCCATCACAGTGACGAGATACGCACGGCTTTTCCCCATGAGCGTCGCAACTCGATCTCCCCTCTGGAGGCCGAGGGAAGCGAGCGCGTGGGCAAAGCGCGCCGAGTCCTCCCGAAGGGCGCCGTAAGTCAGATCATCCGCCGAGAGGTCCTGCGCAACCACGCTGTAAGCTACTGACGAGGCATCGTGCCGATCGCAGAGTAGCTGGGCGGTGCTGGCAGCCGGATCCGCATAGCGACGAAGCAGGGCGGTGACGCGTTCGAGAGGCTTCTCTGCCGGATCCGTCAGATCCATGTACTCTTTCTCCCGGTCCGGATGTGCATCGCAATGCTGCACCTGAGTGCTCCCGTGTACGAGTAAATTACGGTAAGTGAGCGTCGGGGCGCAGGAGGCAAGTCGTCCTGTTGGCGGCGTCATAGGACCTTGATCTATACTGCAAAACACTATGGCTCACGAGGGGCATGGCGGCGGCTCCGAACCGGCCGCTGAGCCACGACAGATAACGCGTCCCCGTTCCGATCAGTTCGGTGTCGCTGCAATTGAAGAGCACATGAGCCGCGTGCTCGGCAGCCCCACCTTTGCCCGCGCCCCTCGAATGCGCCGGCTTCTCAGGTTTCTCGTCGATGAGACGCTCGCGGGCCGTGCCTCGGTCCTCAAGGAATACACGATCGGCGTGAGCGTCTACGGCAAGCCCAGCGACTTCGAGCCGAGCACGAGCGCTGTCATTCGCGTGGAAATGGGGCGCCTGCGCAAGTTGTTGATGCAGTACCGCGTCGAGCACGGCGAACGCGATCCAGTGGTGATCGATATTCCCAAAGGCTCGTATGTCCCGTGGTTCAGCCCGCCTCCCGCCACAGCGACCGCCTCCGTAGCTTCCGAGCCCATGCGGGGCGGGACTGATGTGTCCCGATCAGGGGTCTTTTCAGACGGCAAAGCGACATGGGCGGTCCCGGAAGATCGCCGGCTCGTGACAGTCATCGCGTGCGCCGTGGGCGATGAGCGGGCGGTGTCCAGATCTTCGGTCACGCACGAGTTTCTGACCGCATTCGATGCTTTCTGCGAGCAGTGCTCGATCATTGGCGACCGGCATGGGGGCACAGTCGACGGAACATCGAGTGACCGAATCCTCGTTTACTTCGGCTGGCCAAATGCTCAAGAGGATGCCGCCGGGCGCGCGCTCTTGACGGCACTGGAAATGCTTGAAACAGCTCGCGCCGGCCTTCGCAAGCATTCGCTCGGTATTCGCATCGGAATCGCCACGAGTGAGGTGGTTACTCGGGGTGCCCTCGTCGGCGAAGCGCGACACAGACCGGTCGTTGTCGGTGAGGCTCTGGTGCTCGCAAACGAGCTGCTGATGAAAGCGGCGCTGAATGGCATTCTCGTATCTGAATACACGCGCCGCCTGGCGCGCGACATGTTCGAATTGATCGCGGCGGGGCCGATCGACACTGGGCACTGCGAGCCCAGCTTGTCGTGGCGTCTGTTGCGCGCGAAGCCGGTGCTCACGCGCTTCCGCGCATGCCACACTGGATTACAGGTCGCGGTCGTCGGCCGTCAGGAAGAAGCCGGGCTCCTCATCAATCGATGGCGTCTGAGTGCCTCTGGGGAGGGACATACCGTCGTCCTGGTGGGTGAGGCCGGCATCGGCAAGTCGAAACTCGCCGAGACGTTGCTTCAGCAGATCGAGCCGGAAAGCACTCAGATTCGAGTCCAGTGCTCGCTACACCATGCCAACAGCACGCTATATCCTTTCATCGAGCTGTTGAAAGCGGAAATCGCAGCGCTCGCTGCCGCGGGCGTTGCTTTCGCCGAGCAGTCGGTTCGGCTGCTGCGCCGCTTTAGCTTGGGCGAGCCGCTGGATCGGTTGCTGCTCGATGCGCTCCTCTCGCGGCCCGGCGAGACGGCGATCGCGGAGGTCTCCGCCAGTCAGCAGAAGGACCTCACGCTGCAGCTACTGTTGCGAGTGCTATGCGCGCAGGTGCGGGAGCGACCGACGGTCCTGCTGGTCGAGGATATACACTGGGCGGATCCGACCTCCCTGGATCTCTTGGAGCAGATCCTTGGTCTTGCTGCGAACACTTCTCTGTTGCTGCTACTCACTACGCGTCAGGAGCTGCCCGCCGACTTCGCGCGTCATACGAATCTCACCTCGATCCGGCTCGCCCGGTTGCCCAAGCGGGATTGCAACGCGCTGATCGATGCGATGTTGAGCGAGGCGGTCCTGCCCGACGCAGCACGGTCGCTGATCCTGGACAAGGCTGAAGGGATCCCGCTCTTTCTGGAGGAGATGACCAAGCTGTTTCTGGCCTCGGCCGACTCCGGCTCGCCGGTAGCGTCCTTGCCCGAAAGCCTGAGCGATCTGCTGGTGTCGCAGCTGGACCGCCTCGGACCACTGCGCAGCGTTGCTCAGGTCGCTGCGGTCATCGGTCGGCAATTTACCCAGCGTATGCTCGCCTACGCAACGGGGCGTTCCGAACAGGATCTCGACGGGGCACTCGATCAACTCGTCGCGGCCCGCATCATCGTGCGCGAGGGCACGCATGAGGCTGGGGTGTTCTCCTTCCGTCATGCGTTGCTGCGCGAGGCGGCCTACGGATCCCTCATCGATCACGCCAGGAGGGAGTTGCACCGAAGCGTCAGTTCCCTGCTGCTTCGGTGTTTCCCGGAGCTCGCCAGCGAACATCCGGAAATCGTCTCACGGCACCTGACGGAAGCGGGCCGGCACGGCGAAGCTGCCCCGTATTGGGTGACCGCGGGACGCAAGGCGACGACGCGATACGCGCTCACGGAGGCCATCGCCGATTTCCGCTTGGCACTGGAGTCTTTGCGCGCGCTGCCGGACGGCCGCAACCGGCGTGAGCGCGAGCTGGAAGTGTTGCTGGAAATGGGGCTTGCCATACGCAATCTTCGCGGGTATGGCGACGAGGAGCTCGCGTCGATATACCAAGTAGCGCGCACTCTTGCGTCCGATTTGGGCAAACTCGACTCTCTGGCCAATGCAGTGTACGGATTGTGGACTCATGCAACCGGGCGCAGCGACTGGCGCACTGCTGTGACATTGGCCACCGAATTCGAGCGTCTCGCGCACGAGCAGGACGACGACGGGCAGTCGCAGGTGGAGGCCTTTCGTCTGCAGGGCGCAAGCGCTGCATTCCGCGGGGAATTCTTGATCGCACGCACCTACTTCGAGAGGGCTCTCGCCGCCTATGATGGCCGGCGTCACGGGCCGCGATTCGGTTTTGATCCGGCCTCGGCTTGCGCTGCATATCTCGCCTGGACGCTCTGGCATCTGGGCGACAAGGAGCAGGCGCGCGCTCACGCGCAAACGGCGCTGGGCTTCGCCGAGGCGAAGAGGCACCCCGCAACCCTCGCGATGGTGCTCTCCTGGCTCATGTTCTACGAGGTTTGCGAGCAGAATCCACAGGGCATACTCGCGCTCAACTCGCGTTTGCAACTCGTCTGCGCAGAACGCGATTGCCGGTACTGGCAGCCTTTTGGGACCGCATGCGCGGCCTGGGCTGGATTTCAACAGGATGGGGATGCCCGGCATCTCGGCCGACTGATCGAATCGACCCGCCACTTCGGCGATCGTTACCTCACGTCCTGTCTGCTGATTCTCGCCGCCGAAGTTTGCGCGCAGCTCGGCCGTACCGAGCAAGGTCTGGAGATCGCCGCGTCCGCCCGCGAATTCATTGAGGATCACGACGAGCGTGTGTGGGAGGCGGAGTGCGGCCGGGTGACCGCGGTGCTCCTGATGAAGCAGGCCGCTCCTGATCTCATACGGGCGAACCAACTCATCCACCGGGCCATCAGGACCGTGCGCCGGCAGCAAGCTCGGGGACTCGAGGAGCGGATGCTCGCGACGCGTGCCCTGCTCGATCAGCGCATCGAAAAGCTCTCCCCGCCGCCCACGTTGCCGAGACCCGGTACGGTTCATTGAGATCATTCACGAGCTTACGGTAAGTGACTGCCGTGCGCGAGCGCCGTGGTGGATAAGTGCCCAGGCTAGGCCCCGCAGAACAGCGTTCGGCCAGAGGGGGTATCCACAATGAAGTCACACTTCGTTTCCCGTAGGTATAGCCATTTCACGTTGGCGGGCATGTCTGTACTAGCTTACGCGCATGTGGCGCTCGCCCAGAGTGATGCCGGGACGGGGGCCCCGAGTGATGCACGGACGGGGGTGCAGCTCGAAGAGATTACCGTCACGGCGCGCCGCCGTGAGGAGCCCCTGCAAACCGTACCGATCGCCATTACAGCCTTCAACCAGGAGGCTCTGGATGACAAGCGCATCCAATCGGCCACGGACCTTCAATACTACGTGCCATCGTTCAACGTCTCGGGGCAATTCAACCGCAATCAGGAGTTCTTCACCATCCGCGGCCAAGGTGAGACCGGTTTGAATATCAGCAGCGCTCCTGGGGGTGGGCCCGCAGTGGTGACCTATTTGGCCGAGGTCCCACTGGTTGCCGGAGGGGGGTCGGGTCTTTACTACGATTTGCAGGATGTTCAGGTCCTCAAAGGGCCGCAGGGCACGCTGTTTGGCCGCAACACCACCGGAGGAGCAGTCTTGTTCGAGCCGCGAAGACCCGTTGACCGGTTCGAGGGCTACGGGCAGCTCACCGCCGGGGACTATGGAGACTCAGAGTTTGAAGGCGCCCTCAACCTTCCGCTCGTACCAGAGCGTCTGCTGGTTCGACTGTCGATGCAGAGGATTGGGCGCGATGGGTTCACGCGGGACGTCGGGCCAGATTTCCCCGACAGGCGCTACGATAACAGCGATAGCTGGGCCGGGCGCTTCAGCCTGCTCTGGCAGCCCAACGAGGTGCTCGAGGACTATTTCATTGCGGACGCCCTCGACTCGAAAGACAACGGCCCCGGCACCGTCGTGCTCGGCGTGAATCCACAGAGTCTCGCAGCCCAAGCCTTCCCCGTGCTGTTATCCCAGGCACAAGCCCAACAGCAGCGCGGCCCCCGGGCCGTATCGCTCGACACGCGGCAGTTCGACGTTCTGAAGCACCTCTCCCTGATCAATCACACCACCGTGCAGCTGACGGACAATACCCGGCTGAAGAACATCCTGAGCTATACCCGTCGCCAGCTTGCGGACGCCAGCGATCGTGATGGCATGCCCTCGCCTGTGCTTGATGCCATCGGGCCGGCCCCGGGCAGATGGCATGAAAACTGGCAGACGATAACGGAGGAGCTGCAGTTGCAGGGAAAGGCCTTTGACCGCCTTGACTGGCAGGCCGGCGGCTATTTCGAGGACTCGCTCGATTTCGACGCCAACTTCAATCAACGTGAATTCTTCGATCTCTTCAACAACTACCTGGCTCGCGCGGATATCCAGTCGAGATCCCGGGCGCTCTATGGGCAGGGGACTTACGACCTGTCCTCAGTAACGCCCGGGCTGAAGCTGACGGGGGGTTATCGCTATACATGGGACACGCTCGCAACCGCGATCGGACTTGGGACGGCCGAGGGAGCTCCGGCGAGCCTCGTGCTCGCGGGCGCGGCTCCCCACAGCGGCTATTCCTCGGTGCTCGGACTGGACTATCTCATCACACCCACGACGCTCGCGTACGTGACCAGCCGTCGAGGCTACAAGAGCGGCGGATTCAACTTGCTTTCACAGGGACCGGCCAGCCCGTTTTTCAGCTACAAACCCGAGAATGACATCGACGCAGAGGTGGGTTTGAAGACGAGTGGCAACCTGGGCGGAATGAGCGGGCGGTTGAACATCGATGCGTTCTACACATGGTACAACGATGCCCAGGTGGCGGTCTCCGAGGTCATCGAAGGCCAGGCTCAGAGCGTCACGCAGAATGCGGCGAAGGCGAGAATAAAGGGCGTGGAAGTGGATGGAGCCCTGTTACCGGGGGCCGGGTTCGAGCTCACTCTGGCGTACTCATACAACGAGGGGAAGTACACTCAATACTTCTCCCCCGTGAGTGGAAACCTGACGGGCACCCCGATCAGCTACATGCCCAAGCACAAGGTCAACGCAGGTGCGAGCTGGAACTGGCCCGTCGGGCCTGGGCTCGGCGCGGTGGTGATCAGCGCAAATTACGCCTGGCAATCGGAATATTTCGCTGCCTTCGCGCTCGGTGACCCCTTTGGCTTCATTCCGGGATACTCTCTGGTGAATGCGCGGGTGGAGTGGAAGAACGCGCTGCTGGATCATCTCGATGTGGGGGTATTCGTGACCAATGCGACGGATCGCTTGTATCGCGCAACCAATATCCCGCTGTACACATCGCCGTTTGGCTTTTCCGCTTCGACATACGGGCCGCCTCGCATGTTTGGTGCCTCGATCCGCTATGCATTCTAGGCAAGCAGGTGTGATGGGGGCGATGATGCGTCTTTCCGGCTTGGTGCTGCTCGTCTGCGCTGTCGTGGCGAGCCCTGATCTGGCAGCCCACGAGCCATCCTGCACAGCGCAATCCGTGCGGGCAGTCGTCCATCCGCCTTTGCATATTGAGGGTGCTGTGCACGTGCGCGGGAGTTCCGCTGAACCGGCGTATTGTCGCATTACAGGATTCATCGAGCATGGGACGCGGATAGGAATCGAGTTTGCGCTGCCGGATGCATGGAACAAGAAAATCCTGTTTCTAGGGCGCGGAGGTTTCGCGGGAGCGGTGGAAAGGCCGACGATCCCTTCCGATCTTCCGGTTGTCTACGGCGCAATCAGAGGCTACGCGACGGGTACGACCGATACCGGGCATCAGTCAGCCACGGTAGAAGATGCGACCTGGGCAAGCAACTCTGCGGCTGTCATCAATCATTTCGAAGTTGGCGTCGAGCTCGCCGCGAATGCACTGAAAGCGATCGCGGCTGCGTACTATGAGGCGGTTCCACAATACGCTTATTTTCAAGGATGCTCTGGCGGAGGACGGCAGGGGCTCGTTGAAGCCGAACGATTCCCGGATACCTTCGACGGCGTCATCGTCGGCGCACCCGCGTGGAACTACATACACCTTTTCCTCGACCTTGCAGAGCGAGCGAAGCGCGTGATTGAGCAACCAGAGGCGTGGATCCCGCCCGGGACTCTCCAGGCGATCGATCGCTTGGTAATGCAGCAGTGCGACAGACTGGACGGTCTGGAGGACGGTATCGTCATGGATCCGAGAGTCTGTCACCCGGATCTGGCGGCGTTGGCGTGCAAGACTGGTCGCGATGGCGGCCGGTGTCTGACTTCGGCACAGGAATCTCTTCTGGAGCAGTTATTACATGCGCGCTACGCGACGGCCGGCAGCGGGTATTTCGGTCTGAGGCTCACGGGCTCTGATGCCGGTGCGTGGGTCAGCTGGGTGTTCGGTCAGCAAAGACCCACGCTCACGGACGAGGCTGGCACGACATATGACACCGCCGCCGCCAAGATGGCCGCTGGGTTCCTGTCGTACGTTGTCATGAACAATCCCCGTTATGATTGGCGGCGCGTGGATGCTGAGAAAGACACTGCGGCCCTCGATCGCAGGCTGGGAGAGCTCCTCAACGCGGACCAGACCGATCTCAGCCGGTTTGTGCGCAGGGGAGGGAAATTACTCATCTGGCACGGTTGGTCAGATGCGGCGATTCCACCGGAAATGTCGATCGATTTGTATGACCGCATCTTCCGTGACACGCACGGAGCGGCTGCCGGTGAGAGGCTTGAGCAGTCTGTGCGGCTCTTCATGGTGCCCGGTCTGGAGCATTGTTTCGGCGGTCCCGGCCTCACGCAATTCGATGCCTTGAGCGCGATGGAGGGATGGGTTGAACGCGGTCGGGCTCCGGATCTGCTCATTGCCGCCCGCGGTAAGGCCGGCGAACACGTCGTAACTCGGCCGCTATGTAGGTATCCACAGCGGGCTCGATATCGAGGCAGCGGGAGTAAGGATAGTGCAGACGCCTTCGAATGCAGGTCATAACTGGGTAAGCGATCCCTCGGCGACATCGCGCGCTCCCGGTCGCGGTAACGACCGGCGATAAGATGCGGACCGTGCCGGATCTGGCACTGCATATCGGCGGTTGGCCCGGCATCGCCGTCCAACCCTGCGGCCCCGATCGCAGCTTCGATTGGGTCGGTATCGACAATGGCTTCTTCGGCTTCGTCGGCACCAGCGCATCGTCTCCGGATATTGCCGGTCTGATGGCCCTCAAAATCCAGTTCCTGGGATCGCCTCTCGGCAGCGAGAATTCGAAATCTATGCGATGGCAGCAGCGCAAGCAGCCGGCGGGCCGACCGTCTTCCGTCAGGACATTTCGGGCAATAACGGTGCGTTCGTGATCAAGAAGAAGAAGGCCTACAACGAGGTGCTCGGCAACGGCACGGTATTCGGCACCGCGTTTCTCGGCAAGCCCAATATGAAGACAGCCGGCAATCCGCAGACCCCCACCAACCCGTAACGATAAAGGCGCCGCGCCCGGACGACCGGGCGCGGCGCCAAACACTCCCGTCTGAACTCATCGATCACCGTCAGGCGCATGATCTGCTCCAGTGGCGATCCTGAAGTGGCTGAGGCAGGTTACCGTTCGAGGCGCGGCCCGCTTTCGCAGTCGGCGGATTGCTCGGGTGGCCGATCGGCCTCGGCGGCCTGGCGCGTCTTCGACTCGCGCCACCAGGGGAGCACCTCGGTCAGGACGAGCAGCTTGCCGGGGACTGTGGCGGGCCGATAGCCGGGCAATCTCGCCAGAATGTCGCTCCAGCCTTCACCCGCCAGAACGGAGCACAGCCGCTGCACGGCCGGGTGCGGAAAGTTGGGCCGCAGGCAGGCGAGAAAGTAGTTTTCCTCGACCAGCGGCATGAACTGCAGTCCGAACTGGATGGCGGCCGCTTCGACCCCCACGCCGGCATCAGCGAGCCCGCTGGCCACGCAGGCCGCCACCGCCACGTGCGTCTCCTCGATGTCCCGGTCATATGCGGGCGATGAGCGCGGATCGATTGAATGCTCGTGCATGAGGTGATCGACCAGCATGCGAGTGCCGGATCCGGGCTGGCGATTGACGAAGCGAAGACCATGGCGCATGACGTCAGGAAATGTGCGGATGATGCCCACGTGCTCGCGGCGCATCATGAGGCCCTGCATTCTCCTCGCACATCCAATGAGGCGATGTAACTCTGGCTTCAACAGAGGTTTGAGAGCCTTCGCAAATACCGGAGAGGCTGCTCGGAGCGCAGGCACGTGGAAGCCGGCCACGAGACATTGGTGGTCATTCAGAGCCCGCACACTATCGACGCTCCCCTGGAATCGGATATCCAGATGCAGGTCGACGTTCTTTGCCACGTGCTGTTGCAGAAGCGGCAGCGCAATATCATGACTCGCCCGCATGCTCAGTAACTGGTGGCGTTCGTCGCGCGCCTCGGCCAGCACCCGGGCGAGATCCAAGCGGAGTGCTTCGATGTGCGGCTGCATTCGCGTGCGGGCGCGGCGCTCGGCCCAGAGGAGCTTCTGAGCGAACTGCGTCGGTCTTGCGCGCTGGCCCTGCGACCACAGCAGCAGCGGCTCACCGAGCATCTGCTCCCACTTGCGCAGTGATCCCCAAACGTGACGATACGAACAACCCAGGGCCTGCGCCGCGTGGCGAATCGAGCCGGTCTGCAGGACCGCGGCCAGCAGGTCGAAGAGTGGATTGCCGAGCTCGGCACCGGTTTGCTCTCCGGGCTCGAACGCATACCTGAGGTGCAACCCCAGCGGAACCTGGGGAGGGTGCATGGAAGCGGAGGGGTCAGCGCCGATAGCCCTCTGATCGCTGCGCGTATCCATCGGGCCGCCAGTCACCAGGTGACCTTCGGAAGAAGGGGGATGCCGATTGGAGCTCATCGCACGCTCGGGTGCACTGCCGGGTCATTTTCCAGGGCGAACACCGTACTCCATAGCCCGCGGGATCCGCCAGCAGAACCGGCTCCGTGGGCACGGGTTGGCGGGGCCGACGGCCGGCAGCTCCCGCCGTTACCAAGGGCTGCAGAGCCTCAGTTCCCCAGGGCTGGATCGGCGCGGGACCGAGAAGGTCGCGATGTCGATTCCGTAGGTGTCGCTCAGCGACTCGTCCGTGATGACCTCGGAGGCGAGCCCCGTGAGCAGGCGGCCGCCCGGCCTCATCAGGGCCACCCGACCTGGGAATAGCAACGCATGATTCGGATCGTGCGTCGTCATGATCATGGTGATGCCTTGCTGCACCAGCGACCCGATCATCTTCAAGCACAGCACCTGATTGCGGAAGTCCAGATGCGAGGTAGGCTCGTCCAGCAGGATGACATCCGGCTGCTGAACCAGCGTCCGTGCGAGCAGGACGAGCTGCCGCTCGCCACCACTCAATTCCGTATATGGCCGGTCCTTGGCATGCAGCAGGCCCACTCGCCCAAGGGCTTCCTCGACGAGGGATGAGTCGGCGGCGGAGGGCACGCCGAACAGCCCAAGGTAGGGTGCCCGCCCCATGCTTACGACGTCGAGCACGCGGAACGGAAAAGATGGCGTGTGTTGCTGAAAAAGAAAGCCAACGCGCCGCGCCCGGATGTCAGGTGGCAGGGTGCAGAGGTCGGTCTTGTCGAACCGGACCGTTCCGTCCCGGAGAGTCAACGCGCCGCCGATGCAGCGCAGCAGCGTGCTCTTGCCGCACCCGTTGGGTCCCAGTATGGACAGCAGCTCGCCGCGAAACACGTCGAGGCTCAGGTCACGGAACACCTCCCGGCTCCCATAGCGGAAGCTTGCCCCCCGCATCTCGATCAGCGGCTCAGTCAATACCATGTCCCGCGCGTCCGGCGCAGCAGGTAGGCAAAGAACGGCGCGCCCACCACTGCCGTCAGGATGCCCAGTGGAATCTCAGTGGAGCTGATGCTGCGCGCGATGTCGTCGATGAAGAGCAGATAGGTGGCACCGATGCTGAGAGTGGCCGGCAGCAGATCCCGATGATCCGGGCCCACGAGCATCCGGCCGACGTGGGGGATCACGAGCCCTACCCAACCGACAATTCCGCAGACCGAGACCGCGGCAGCGGTGATCACCGTGGTGCAGGCGATCACGATTCCCTTGAGCCATTCGGTACGCACCCCCAGCGAGCGCGCCTCCTCGTCCCCCATCGCCAGGATGTTTAGTTTCCAGCGCACGAGCAGCAGGCCGACACTGCCAGCCAAGATCGGCGGCAGCGCGACGGCGAGGCTGCGCAGCGAGGCGGCGTTGAGGCTGCCGAGCAGCCAGTAAGTGATTGCCGGCAACTTCGATTCGGGGTCCGCAATGTACTTGGCGCCACTTAGCAGGGCGCTGAAGAATGCCGCGACGACGACCCCGGACAGCACCAGCATGAGAGCCGGTGTCGTTCTGTAAACGCGGGCCAGAGCGTAGGTCATTCCCACCCCCGCCAGCCCGAATGCGAACGCGATGAGCTGCAGTTGCGCCGGGTCCCGGGAGAGCAGCAATGCCACGGCGGCGCCGAACCCCGCGGCCGCCGTGACTCCCAGGATGTCGGTGCTGACGAGCGGATTGCGGAACATCCCCTGATAGGCTGCACCGCTGATCGACAGGCCCGCACCGACCAGCATTGCGAGGACTGCCCGCGGCAGCCTGATCTCCAGCACGATCGTCTGCACCGATCTCGGCCAGTCAACGGCGGATGGAAAGACTTGTGCGTACAGGATATGCGCCACCTGCGCGGGCGATACGGGGAATCGCCCCACGAACAGCGAGGCGTACAGCAGCCCCAGCGGCGCAATGAGCATGAGTGCGAAGGTGCGCGGCTTGGTCAAGGCGCGGTCGCATTCATGATTGAGCTCAGCTCGGCGTCCGTCAGGGTATAGCGGAAGAACCGCGAGTAGAATAGTTTCGTTTCCCGGTTCAGGTCGAGATCCGAAAATCTCCTGGGGTGCAGCAGCTTGGCTGCCCAGAGCACCTGCAACGCCACTTCGGCGCTGTGGCGGTCCCAGAGATAGGCGCCGCTCGGGTTCACGTAGACGCTGCGCGTCTGCACCGCCTTGATCCCGCTCCAGCGCGGGTCGTTGAGTATGCCCTCGCGGCTGCGCTGGTTGGGCGCGGTGCCGACGATGATCACATCCGGGTTCCAGGCCACTATCTGCTCCATGCTCACGGGCCTGCCATTGCCGCTGGTGTCCGCGGCGTTGACCCCTCCAGCGACATTGATCCAGTCATCGATGAGCGTGCTGCGCCCGTCCACCGTGAGGATGCCGGCAGAGGAGGTGTGCAGCACCCTTGGGCGCTCGGACAGGCTCAGCCGGTCGGTGACCCGGCGCACCCGGCGTATGTTGCCGTCAAAGTAGCGGATGTACTCGGCGGCCAGGTGCGACTCCGATGGTCCCAGCACCTCGCCTGTAATTCGCGCCGCGCTCTCCAGGCCTGCCAGCGACGTGTTGGGCATGAGCACGACGGGTATGTGATAGGCGGCGATCGTGTCCAGCCACTTGGGAAGTGAGCCATCGTAAGCCATGAGAATCACATCGGGCCGGGCCCCGATCAGGGTCTCGAGGTTGATCTCCCCCGCTGCATTGAAGGCGGCCGGAACGGTCTCGATTCGCGGATAGAGGCGCCGCAGCCAGGGCTGGCGCTGCGCCTGCATCGTGGTAGCGACGAGCTTGTCGGCACCGCCCAGCATCAGCACCATGGCGTTGTTCGCGTGCCAGGGATCGGCGACCCGATTCACGATCGCAGGCAAAGTCACGACGCGTCCGGCGGCGTCGGTCACGTTTCGCGTCGCGGGGGCATGGCCCCCGGGCTGGGCGCTCAGGAGGGGCGCGATGCAGCATGCGAGCCCGAGCCAGGCGCCACAGACGATCTTTCGCCGACCACGCACCGCAGCAGGACCGTCAGAAGGCCACGGTAGCCGAAGCCAGCACCATGCGGGGCAGCCCGAGGTGGCCGAGGAGGTTTCCGGTGTTGGTGCCGGTCAGATTGCTCGGCGCGACCGTGGACCAGTAACGCCGGTCCGTGATGTTGTTGACCGATAGGCGCCAGGTGACCTGGGTGCTCAGGATCGGCGAGGTGTAACGGGCGCCGAGATCGAACAGATCGTAGCCGGCGACGAAGAACGAGTTGGTGTCATTGCCCGCGCGCGCACCGGCAAACTGCCAGTCGAAGCTCGCCACGAGCCCCTGCACCTGCGCAAGGGCGTACTCGAGCAGCATGTTGCCCTTCACCTTGGGCTGGCCGACGAACAGCTTGTCGTTCGTCCTGGTGAGTCCGGTGTCCTGCAGCTTGGCATCGAGCAGAGTCACACCGCCGTACAGGGTGAGGCCCGGTGCCACGGTACCTATCGCGGACAGCTCGAGCCCCTTGTTCACCTGGTCGCCGGAGATCTCGAACACATTGTCCGCGAGATTGATATTGGCGAACGGCCGCTTGATGCGATAGATGGCGGCAGTGAGGTCGAGCGTGGCAAGGGAGGCCTTCACTCCGGCTTCGATCTCATCGCTGCGGTACGGCGCCAGGCTGCTGCCGGCGTTGACCGTACCGGCGGGGGCGAGGTCCCCGGCCTGCAGGCTGCTCGCGTAGGTGACGTAGGTCGTGAGCTCGGATTGCGGCTTGAAGATCAGGCTCGCCGTGGGGCTTGCTCCACTGTTGGAATACGCGGGCTGAACGATGCCCTTGGCATTCACATTGGTAGTGTTGAACCAGTCCTCACTGACTCCGAGACGGGTCGCCCATTGCTCATTGAAGCGGATCATGTCTCCGATGTTTACGCCCTGCTGATAGCTGTTCGAGGAATTGAAGTTGAGGCGTACGTTGGGCAGACCGGCCGCGGGAAGGGGGAAGATGAGCGGGTCGTCGATGCTGGCTTTTCCGAGCAGCACGCTCGCCGGAGTCGCCGCTTTGTCCACGGCATAGGAGGCGGCCTTGTACCCGGCCGTACCGATGGTCAGATCGTGCGTCAGGGCGCCGGTGGCGAAGGTACCGTTCAGGTAGCCCATGTCGCTCGTCATGACGAAGCGCGGCGCGAAACCGTTGGCGAGTGACGAGGTATAGTTACCGCTGTTGGAGGTCAGGTTGTTGACCGGAGTACTGATGTTGCGGGAGGCATCCTGGTTGAGGAACCCCGCGACGAAGTGCCAGTTGGAGCTGAAATCATGCTTGATGCGGGCTGTCGCGATCCGCGTTTCGAGGTCCACGCCGGCGTAGCTCTGGCCGTAACCGACCCGCGTCGGATCCGGCGCAGGCGGCAAATTGATCTTCTCACTGTAGGTGAACCACCCGGGAAAGCCATGATCGAGAAGGTGATAGTCGCTGTAGTTGAGCTCCAGTACCGTATTGTCGAACGGCCGGATATCGACTCCCAGATCACCGAGCACGCGGCGCGCGTGGCTGCGATCGACGAAACCTTCGCCTTCGCCGAAGACGCCATTGAAGCGATAGCGGACGATGCCGCCCGAATCTACCTTGCCGCCCAGATCGACGTGTGCGGTGCCGATGCTGTTGCTGTCGTAGGACACGGTGACATCTCGCAGGTCGTGGTCCGTCGGACGCTTCGAGACGAAGTTGAACATGCCGGAGGGGTTTGCCGGCCCATATAGGAACGAGGAGACGCCGTTTACCACCTCGATCTGCTGAAACTGCTCCATCGCGTTGGCGACCGTCACGAACATCTGCATGCCATCGAGCCGCGAGTTCTGGAAGTTGCCGGCCTGCATGCCCCGAGTCTGGGGGCGCAGGATGTCCGGGCCCTGTTGTTCCTGATAGGACACCAGCGGGAGGTACTTCGAGACGTCCTTGAAGTTCGTCGCCTGCGAGTTCTCGATCACCTGCTCGGGCAGCACGTTGACGGAGTAAGGTATATCGCGCAGCGGCGTGGCGCCGAGTGGGCCAAGCGAATCGACCGTCGACTCGCGGTAGTCACCCTGATCGGGTATCCGTTCCGCAGTCACCAGCACGTGCGGCAGGGCGGTCTGCTGTGACGGGTTCTGTGGAGGCGTCGCATCCTGGGCGGCCGCGATTTCCGTGGCGCACGCGCACGCCAGTGCAAATAGCGTCGTGTGCCGAAGTGATCCGGTCATGGAGTGTGTCTCTCGTCGCTGTGAATGGCCCTCTTGCTCTTGCGACGCACTCAGGCTGAGTCCGCACGTTTGTCGATAAGGGCCAAAAACCAAGAAAGCTAGCACGCTAAGTGACGACGACAAATATGCAAGGCCGCGCATATGTGCGCGTGTTGCTTACCAAATATGAACTGCGCCGCATATGTCTTGCACTGACATATCTTGAGAATGATTGGGCAACCCGTCCGTCGGCGGTACGATGCTGTAGTGTGCCGGTGCAAGGAGAGTTGGAATCGTGAGCTTCGACAGCAACGATGTCGCGGGGTTGGTGCTGGCCGGCGGGCGCGGTAGCCGTATGGGAGGCCTCGACAAGGGGTTGCAAGTGCATCAGGGCGTGCCGCTCGCTCTGCATGCCTTGAGGCGCCTGGAGCCTCAGGTCGGCCGCATGATGCTCAACGCCAATCGAAATCTGGATGCCTACCGGATGATGGGGGTGCCGGTCTGGCCGGACGAGATCGAGGATTATCCCGGTCCGCTGGCGGGCATGCTGGCGGGACTTGCGCACTGCGACACGCCGTATCTGGCCACCGTGCCATGTGACACACCGAATTTCCCGCCGGACCTTGTCGGGCGGTTGATGCATGGGCTGGAGGAATCCGACGCCGAGATGGCCATGGCCTTCACGTGCGAAGAGGGCAGGCCTCGGCGTCAGCCGGTTTTCAGTCTGATGAAGGTGTCGGTGCGCGACAGCATGGCCGAATTTGTGCAGGGCGGGGAGGGCAATGTCGGTCTATGGGCCAGCCGTCAGCGCTGCGCGCAGGTGGTTTTCGAGGATCCCGGCGCGTTCTTCAACGCCAACACGCTGGCCGACCTGGAGCGGCTGCAGAGCGAGGGGGGCTCGGCGCCGCCGGCGCCGCGATAACGGTCCCGCTCGGGCTCAGGCTTCTTCCTCGGCCGGTTCCTTCTCGGCCGCTTCGGCGTCTCGGGCGCTCGCCTCGACTTTCTCGAGAATCTGACCACCGCCAAAGCTCACCTGGGTCGGCTGAGTGCCCCCGAGCGTCAGGCGCACTGCGCAGTATTTGAACTCAGGGATCTTGCCGAACGGATCGAGCGCCGAGTTGGTGAGCTTGTTGATCGCTGCCTCGTAATAGCAGAACGCCACGAATACCGCTCCGTGCGGCGAGCTGTCATCGGCGCGTGCGTACAGGCTGATGCGCCCGCGCCGCGAAGCAATCGTGATCAGGTCGCCAGGCTTGGCCCCCAGGGCGGCCAGGTCCTTCGGATGCAACAGCGCGACGGGATCCGGCTCGAGCGCATCGAGTACGCCCGAGCGACGCGTCATGCTCCCCGTATGCCAATGCTCGAGCTGGCGCCCCGTGATCAGCACGAACGGATAGTCGCTGTCGGGTCTTTCGTTCGCCGGGATGATGTCAGCGGGCACGAAGCGGCCACGGCCCGTCGGCGTCGGGAACGACTCGATGAACACCACGGGCGAGCCAGGGTCGCCTTCCTTCTCGCAGGGATAGGTCACACTGTGCTCGGCCTGCAGTCGTTTCCACGTGATTCCGGCGATGCTCGGCATCGTGTGCCGCATCTCATCGAATACCGCGGCCGCCGCCGCCTCGCCAGTACCGTAATCCCACGACAAACCAAGTTGGCGCGCGAGATCTATGATGATGCGTAGATCCTGGCGCGCCTGCCCTGGCGGGTTGAGCGCCTGCCGGCCAATCTGGACCATGCGGTCCGTGTTGGTGAACGTGCCCGTCTTCTCCGCGAAGCTCGATGCTGGCAGCACGATATCCGCCAGATACGCCGTTTCGGTCAGGAAAATGTCCTGCACGACCAGCGTGTCGAGCTTGGCGAGCGCCTCGCGCGCATGATCCGCATCCGGATCGCTCATCGCCGGGTTCTCGCCCATGATGTACATGCCCTTGACATTGCCGGCCAGGATTCCCTTGATTACCTCGACCACCGTGAGGCCCGGATTGTCGTCGAGCTGTTCGGCCGACACCCCCCATGCACTTGCGAAGCGCTCGCGCACTTTCGGGTCGCTCACCGCCTGATAGTCCGGATAGACCATCGGAATGAGGCCCGCATCCGAGGCCCCCTGCACGTTGTTCTGGCCACGCAGCGGATGCAGGCCCGAGCCCGGCTTGCCGATCTGGCCGGTCATCATGGCGAGGGCGATCAGGCAGCGCGCGTTGTCAGTGCCGTGGATATGCTGGCTGATGCCCATTCCCCACAGGATCATCGAGCCGCGGCTGGTCGCGTACAGGCGCGCCACCTCGCGAATGGTCTCCGCCGCGATGCCACAGACGGGCTCCATCAGCTCGGGGCTGTAGCCTTTGACGTTCTCCGCCAGCGCTTCATAACCGAGTGTCCGATCGGCGATGAACTTCGCGTCGACCAGATTCTCCTCGACGATCACGTGCATGATCGCATTCAGCAGCGCAACGTCGGTGTCCGGTTTGAATTGCAGGTAGCGATACGCCAGGCGCGCCAGATCGCTGCCCCTGGGATCTATCAGGATCAACTTCGTGCCGCTTTGCACGGCGTTCTTCAGCCAGCTTGCGGCCACCGGGTGGTTCACCGTCGGGTTGGCGCCGATCAGGATCACCACTTCGGCCTTCGTCACGTCCATCACGGGGTTGCTGACCGCTCCAGAGCCAATGCCCTCGAGCAGAGCCGCAACGCTGGAGGCGTGGCACAGCCGGGTGCAATGGTCCACGTTGTTGCTGCCGAACCCGACGCGCACCAGCTTCTGGAACAGGTAGGCTTCCTCGTTGCTGCCCTTGGCCGAGCCGAACCCGGCCAGGGACTTGGGGCCGGAGGTATCCCGCAGGCGGCGCAGAGAGCCGCCAGCCAGTGCGAGGGCTTCTTCCCAGGTTGCCTCGCGGAATACCTGCATCACGTTGTTGGGATCCATCACGAAGTCACCACGCTTCGGTGCGTCCTTGCGCCGGATCAGTGGCACGGTGAGGCGCTGGGGGTGACGGGAGTAGTCAAAGCCGTAGCGGCCCTTGACGCACAGCCGGGAGCGATTCGAGGGGCCGTCCCGTCCTTCGACGTAAAGAATGTGATCGTTCTTGATGTGGTAGGTGACCTGGCAGCCCACGCCGCAATAGGGGCACAGCGACTCAACACTCTTGTCGGGCACGGCGAGAGCCACTTCGCGCGCCGGCGTCAGCGCGCCGGTCGGACACGCCTGCACGCACTCGCCGCAGGCCACGCACGTCGAGGCGCCCATCGGGTCGTCCATGTCGAAGACGATCTTGGCGTGTTGTCCCCTGAAGGCGAGGCCGATCACGTCATTGACCTGCTCGTCGCGGCAGGCGCGCATGCAACGGGTGCACTGGATACACGCATCGAGGTTCACGGCAATGGCCGCGTGACTCAGATCGGGTGCGACCGGAGCACGTGGAGCGAATCGCGGCTTGCCGACACCGAGGCGGGCGGCCCAGTCGTCCACTTCGTTGTGACGGGTGAAAGACTTCTCGGGCATGTCCGACTGCAGCAGTTCGATCACCATCTCCTGCGCCTTGCGCGCGCGCGGACTGTTGGTGGTGACCTGCATGCCCGCCTGCGGTGCACGGCAGCAGGAGGCCGCCAGCACCCGCTCGCCTTTGATCTCTACCATGCAGGAGCGGCAGTTGCCGACTGCATCCATGCCGGGCATGTAGCACAGGCGCGGAATCTCGATTCCTTCACGATCGGCGACCTCGATGATCGTCTCCCCGCCCTGGGCCGTCACCTCGCGGCCGTCGAGCTGGAACATGATCGAGGGCGCCTGGCTTCGCGCTCGCTCCGTGCGGGTAATGGCGTTCATGCTCGGTCCTTAGCTCAATTCGTTCGGAAAGTATTTCAGCACGCAGTCCATCGGGTTCGGAGCCGCCTGGCCCAGGCCGCAGATCGAAGCGTCGCGCATGACCTGCGACAAGTCCGCAAGCAGGGACTGATCCCAATGCTCTTCGGCCATCAGGATGTTCGCCTTGGCGGTTCCGGCGCGACAGGGCGTGCACTGCCCGCAGGATTCGTGCTCGAAAAAGCGCATCATGTTGCGCGCCGCGGCCTTGGCCGTGTCGTGGTCCGAAAGGACTATCACGGCGGCCGAGCCGATGAAGCAGCCATGGGGCTGCAGCGTGTCGAAATCCAGGGGAATATCGCCTTTTGAGGCGGGCAGAATGCCTCCGGAGGCCCCTCCGGGCAAGTAGCCATAGAAGGTGTGCCCTGCCTGCATGCCGCCGCAGTATTCCTCGATGAGCTCGCGCACCGAGATCCCGGCAGGCGCAAGCTTCACACCCGGATCACGGACCCGGCCCGACACGGAGAAGCTGCGCAGACCCTTGCGGCCATTGCGTCCATGATTTGCGAACCAGGCGGCGCCCTTCTCGAGCAGCTCTCGCACCCAGTACAACGTCTCAAAGTTGTGCTCGAGAGTCGGACGACCGAACAGGCCTACCTGGGCAACATACGGGGGCCGCAGCCGTGGCATGCCACGCTTGCCCTCGATCGACTCGATCATGGCCGACTCTTCGCCGCAGATATAGGCCCCCGCGCCGCGTCGCAGCTCGACCTTCGGCAGCTCCTGGATCGGTGGCCGGGCCTGCAGCTTCTCGAGCTCCGCTGCCAGAATCGCCCGGCAGCCGTGGTACTCGTCGCGCAGGTAAACATAAATTCCGGCGATACCAACCGCCCAGGCGGCAATCAGCATGCCCTCGAGGAAGCGGTGTGGGTCGCGCTCGAGGTACCAGCGATCCTTGAATGTGCCCGGCTCCCCCTCGTCGATGTTCACGGCCATCAACCGTGGGGCCCGCTCGTTGCGCACGATGCGCCACTTGCGTCCGGTAGGGAATCCGGCGCCTCCGAGTCCGCGTAGCCCGGAATCCTCCATCGTCTTCAACACAGTCTCGAGGTCCCGGCGGCCCTCCATGCAGTCGCGTAGCAGCACATACCCGCCGCCGGCGACATACTCGTCAAGTTGGATATAGGGGGCCGGGAGGTCATGAATGTGACCGGCGCGGACCTCCGACTGAACCTGTTCCACGGTGGCTCGGGGCAGGGGCTTCTGATGCACCACCGCGACGGGAGCCTGCTCGCAGCGGCCGACACACGGGGCCGGAATCACGCGCACATCACTGCCCAGCAACCGGGGTAGGCGATCAAGCAGTTTCTTCGCGCCCGCCATCTCGCAGCTCAGGCCGTCGCAGACCCGGACCGTCAGAGCTGGAGGCGGTGCAATCGAGCCAGCAGGACCTTCCTTCACGATGTCGAAGTGGTGATAGAAGCTGGCAACCTCGTAGACCTCGGTCTGCGCCAGCCGCATCAACCTCGCCAGTGCTGCCAGATGCGGCGCGCCCAGCTGCCCGTAACGGTCGTTGATCCGGTGCAGGTATTCGATCAACAGGTCGCGCCGCCGCGGTTCCGGCACGAGCGCCTCGACCTCCGCCAATGCCTGCGGTTCCACGATGCGGCCCTTCGGCCCCTGACGCTTGCGCTTCTTGGTAGCTCCCGTCGGGGCGGTCGGGCTGATCGGCTTCTTCACCTGGTCACTCCATACTTAATGCATACCGGTGCATGCGTTGAGTATGGTAGGGCCCTCGCGCGGGTGTCCAATCGATTCCGGAGATCCAACCATGCATCTGCGTTATGGAACACGCGGCGCAGGCACCACGGGTTGGGCTGTGCAGGCCCCTGGTAAGTTTCTGCAATGCGGGCCGGGCCGGATTGACAATACTTAAGGTTGCGCTGGACGCGCATGAACGAACAGGCCCACAGTCAGGGCCAATCCGATCAGTATGACGAGTACTCGCAGCACGCGTTCGCTGATCCGTTGCAGGAGCATTGCTCCGATGAGGCCGCCCATGAAGGCGCCTGCGGCGCCCACTCCGGCGGGGCCCCAACGGACCTGCGGCGAGAAAGCGAAGAGAGCCACGGCCGAGGCGTTCATGGCCGCAGCCAGCACGTTCTTGGTGGCGCCGGCAGCTCGCAGTGGCACCGCAGCGGCCGTGAGTGCCGCAAACATCAGAAATCCGATCGCGCCACCGAAGTACCCGCCATACACAGAGATACTCAACTGCGCTACCGCCGCTCCGATCCGTCCGAGTCGTTGAGCTCGGGCCGTGCGCGGACCGAAGCTACCCCAGGCGAAGACGGTCGTAGCGAACAGCACCAGCCAGGGCACCAGGTGCGCGAAAAAGGACTGTGAGGTCACCAGTAGCAGCGCGGCACCCAACGCACCGCCCGTCACGCTGATCACCGCGAGCACGCGAAAGGGGAGGCCGGCAGCGTCCGCCACGGCTCGGCGGCCTGACCAAGCTGCGGCGATCTGGGCGGGAAATAGCGCCAAAGTTGAGGTGATATTCGCGGATCTTGCATCCAATCCCGCGAACATCAGCATGGGCAGCGTAATGAATGAGCCCCCGCCGGCCAGAGCGTTTTGAGCGCCAGCCCACAGGAACGCTGCGAAAATGAGCTCGGTCATCCGGGTGGCATTCTCGAGTGGCAGGCTCTCGGTCTGAGACTTGGCAGTAAGTGCGGCTGCGGAACCCGGCGCGCGGCTTGTTGCCCAAGGACGTAGACGGCTGGAACGGCGGCGCTCCCTTGAGCTGGCCGGCACTGGCCGCATATTCGGACTGGGTTCCAGGCCCGATTCACCAAGAGGCTGCCATGCTCAAGACTTTCCGGACTCATCTGGTATTGGTGCTCGCCCTCGGGGTCGCGGGTCCCGTGCTGGCGCAGGCCGACCCCACGCTACACCAGATCTATGAGGCCACGCAGGCGGGCCATCTGACCCAGGCGCAGCAGATGGTCGACCAGGTGCTGCGGGACCATCCGCAGAGTGCCAAAGCACACTACGTGGCGGCTGAGCTATACGCACGCGAGGGCAACTTGCCCTCCGCGCGCCGAGAGCTGAGTACGGCACAGACCCTGGAGCCAGGGCTGCCCTTCGCAAGGCCCGGGTCCGTACAGGCGCTGCAAAGAGAGCTCAGCCAGGGACAAGGCTTGCGGGGTCCAGGGTTCGCCGCATCTGCCGCCCCTGCGTATGCCAGACCCCACTCCGGTTTCCCATGGGGTTGGGTCCTATTGCTGGTGGGAGCTGTCGCAGTACTCGCGGCTATGTTTCGTCGGCGTGCGAGCCCTGTCTACACGCAGTACCCCGCCGGAGCTGCTCCCGTGGGCTCGCCGGGCTATGGGCCGGGATACATGGGACCCGGCTACGGTGGGCCCGGCGTCGGATCCGGCATTGCCGGTGGGCTCGCGAGTGGGTTGGCCGTGGGCGCCGGTGTAGTCGCAGGCGAGGAGCTGGCCCATCACTTTCTCGATGGCGGCCGGCGAGACGGCAATCTGTACCCCGCGAACGAGCCCGGCCAGCCCGAGAACACCGACCTGGGCGGCTCCGACTTCGGTGTCTCCGACGGAGGCTCTTGGGACGACGGCGGATCGGTCGGCGGCGACATCAGCGGCGGCGACGACTGGACCTGACGACGGCCAACGACCGGCACGATCCGCCCGCCTGAGACAGGATCAGGCGCCGCCGGTGTCGTGCCTCGCGCTCTTCGTGCGCTGAAACAAGCCTAAAAACGCAATACGGACTCTGCGCGCAAACAGATTCGCGCGGAACACTCCGTGGCATGCGTTCCTTTTCATACGCCTTCCCCGCTTGGCCACAGCACTGGTCAAGACCACGTCTGCAGACTTTTTCGCCGCGGCGCGCATCCAGTGCGGCGCGCTTTGCGTAGTGACCGAAGTCTGCGCCAACGACTATCACCAGAACAGACCTGTCACTGAACCAGACGTGTCACTTCCGACGTGTCACTCCCACGGGCGCGTCCCAACTCAATGGGGAAGGCATAGCAATGAAGACTCGTACTCCACTGCGTCTGGCGACGGCCGCAGTAGCTCTCACTATCGGTGCCGCCGCGCTGGCATCCAGCCATCGCGAGGCCCCGTTCATCACCACCACCCCAAAGGTGGACGGCAGTGACTTCTACATGTTCAACAGCTACGAGAACGGCCGTGCCGGTTTCGTCACGCTGATTGCCAATTATCAGCCTCTGCAGGACCCGTACGGCGGCCCCAATTACTTCACCATGGATCCGCAAGCGCTGTACGAGATTCACATAGACAATAACGGAGACGGCAAGGAAGACCTGACATTCCAATTCCGATTTCAGCGCCAGGACAAGGGCCTGACCGTCACGGCGGGCGGCAAGGCCGTACCCGTCCCGTTGACCAACATCGGGCCGGTCTCGGCTACCGACATGAGTGCGCAGAACGTCGTGGAGACCTATACGCTGATGCTGGTGAAGGGCGACCGGCGGCACGGCGCGGCTTCACCCATCGTGGATGCGGCCTCTGGCAGCAAGACCTTCGCCAAGCCTCTGGACAACATCGGCGCAAAGTCCATACCGGACTATGCGACCTATGCCAATACGTTCATTCACACGGTCACGGTCCCCGGATGCGCCACGCCCGGCAAGGTGTTCGTCGGGCAGCGCAAGGACGGATTCGTGGTCAACCTCGGTGAGACATTCGATCTGGTCAACATCAAGTATCCCGTGGAAGAGCTGGCGCCCGCCGGCGCAAATGCGCGCGCGCTGGCTCCCAACACCCTGTCTGACTCGAACGTCACGTCGCTGGCGCTGGAGATTCCCGCCAAGTGCCTGACCAGCGGCAGCGATCCAGTGATCGGAGCCTGGACGACCGCGAGTCTTCGCCAGGCGGCCGTGCTCAATCCGGTGCCGCAAAGCGCCTCGAGCGTCGCCAGTGTCGGCGCCGTGACCGAGGCGACAGGTCCGGACATCCGCGGTGGCGCCTGGGTGCAGGTCTCGAGGCTCGGCGCACCCCTGATCAACGAGGTCGTGATCGGGCTTCCCGACAAGGATCGTTTCAATGCTTCGCGGCCGATGGATGATGCCCAGTTCGCCGACTACGTGACGAATCCGGCACTGCCGGTGCTGCTGCAGGCGCTGTTCGGCGCGGCCGGCGTGAAAGCGCCGAACGTCTATCCGCGCACCGACCTGGTGGCGGCGTTCCTGACTGGCGTCAAAGGATTGAATCAGCCGGCGAGCGTGAAGGCAGCGGAAATGCTTCGCCTGAACACCTCGATCGCGGCTACAGCGCCTGCCATGCAAAAGGATCTCGGAGTCCTGGCCGCAGACACGGGCGGCTTCCCCAACGGCCGCCGCCCGATCGATGACGTGGTGGACATCGAGTTGCGGGTCGCCATGGGGGCGCTGCTGTCGCCGTTCGATGGCAGCTCGCAGGATCCGGATCCGGCTTCCGATGCGTCGCGCCAGCTTCACTACACCGACGGAGCACTCCCGGACCCGTCGGCCTATCTCATGGTGTTCCCGTACCTCAACACGCCCCTGGCGGGCTCGCCGTCCAGTTCGGCTGACTAAAGGGAGACATGCCGTGAAAGCTATCAACTTAGCGTATCTCGCAGCGGGCGTGGGCGCCTACGTGGCTCTGGCTGCCTGTGGTGGCTCGTCGGGTTCGATGATGACGATGACGCCACCGCCGCCCTCGATGACACCGCCGCCGACTCCGCCGCCCATGCAGGCGGTGCCGATGGACTACTTGACGGCGGACATCCTGGCCAAGGCGCGGGTGTCGTCCGAGACCGACGATCCCGTTGCCGTGAACGCAGGACTCGTCGAGTTGAGTCCGAGCAACGATCAAACGTCCGACCCGATGGCAGTCGATGTCGATTAGGGAAGGATGAGCGTGACGATGCAGCGACCCTGCCTCCCGCGCGCGCCTGCGCGCGGGAGGCTTTTTCACCACTTGATGGCTGGCGCGCTGGCTCTGTGCCTGCTAAGTGTCGGTCACACCCGGCCATTCGTCCCCAAGGACGAGGGGACCCTCCTGGCAGAGGTTCCCGCGGGCGCACGGCACTCCGAAGTTGCGACTCTGAGCGCGGCTCGCGCACGCGTGGACGTGGCGCTTCCGCTTGCACAGCTCTACATCAAACAGGCCAGAGCCAGTGGCGATCTGCGTTACCTTGGCTATGCGGAGGCGGTCCTGGAGCCCTGGATTGGACCGTCGGCCTCCTCAGCGGACGCCCTGGTATTGCACGCGACCGTGTTGCAGAGTCGTCACGAATTTTCAGAGGCGCTGCGTGTGTTGGAGCGCGCGCGAGGTTTGAGGCCGGGTGACCCGCAGGCATGGCTCACCACTGCCACCGTGTTACGCGTGATCGGCGAATACGACAGGTCCCTTGCAGCTTGTGATCAGCTAGCTGCGCGCGCCGATGCAGCCGTCATCGGTTTGTGCCGCGAGGGACTGCGGGCTCTGACGGGCAGTCTGCCGGCAGCCTACTCCGCAGTCGCTTCCATACCTTCCCGGGAGATGTCGCCCGAAGAGCGGGCGTGGCGTGATTCGGAGCTCGGCGAAATGGCCGTGCGGCTCGGACAGGACGAGGCGGCGGAGCACTGGTTTCGAAATGCTCTGCACTTCAGTCCCAGCGATTTCTACGTCCGCGCTGCGTATGCCGATCTGCTCCTGCGGCAGCGGCGCGCAACAGATGTGCTCACTCTGCTGCGGGGCGAGGACTCTCTCGAGCCGCTTCTGCTACGCATCGCGATTGCTCAGAAGATGCTGCGGGATGCCGGACTGACACGCAGCAGCGCGCGGCTTGCCGCAGCCTTCGCCGCCGAGGAGCAGCGCGGCGACGGTGTTCACAGGCGTGAAGAGGCTCGATATTTTCTTGAGGTCACCGGCGATCCTCAGGCCGCGGTGGCCACGGCCCAGCGCAACTGGCAGGTCCAGCGCGAGCCCGACGATATTCTGATCCTCCTGCGTTCGGCCCGCGCGGCCGGCAGGCCCGAGGCCGCGCGTCCGGCCGTTGAGTTCGTGCATCAGCATGGCCTCGAGGATGTCCGGATGACTGCTGATGTGGACGGGCGGATATGATGCCGGCAGCTGCGCACGGGAAGGGGAGTCGGCGCCCGCGGACGAGTCCGAGCAGGGGCGTCGCTACGGTCGCGCGGGTGTGCTGCTGCTTTGCCCTGACGGCCTCGATGGCCCAGGCGCACATCGCCAGTAACGGGTTCCTGACACTTAATGTTGAGGGCTCGCACGTCGAGGGCGCTATGGAATTGGCGATCCGGGATGCGGAGCTGGCAGTGGGCCTCGACTCCAATCGCGACGGCAAGGTGACCTGGGGCGAGGTGCGTGCCCATCAGGCAGATCTCCAGCTGTATCTGCGAAGCCGGCTACATATCGGTTCCGCCGCCGCCGAGTGCACCGAGGATTTTGGTGCGGTAGAGGTCAACGAACGCACGGACGGCAACTATCTATGGCTTCCCTTGACGGCAGTCTGCACGAGTCAATTGAGGAAGCTCCGCATCGACTACAGGTTGCTGCGTGAGGTGGACCCCTCGCATCGGGGGCTGCTGACGCTTACTGCCTGGGGCACGACTCAATCCGGTGTGCTCGGGGCGAGGGAGGGCTCTACGCTCATCGAGCTGGAGCGTCCGTCCATCTGGCGCGCGATGGGTGAATATCTGACCACGGGGGTGTGGCACATCTGGAGCGGCATTGACCATCTGCTGTTCCTACTGTCCCTTCTCCTGCCGGCTGTGCTGAGGCGCGAGCACGGGCGCTGGGAAGCCGTGCCGGTTGCGAAACCCGCCCTTCTCAACATCCTCAAGGTGGTCACGGCCTTCACTCTGGCGCACTCGATCACGCTCTCACTGGCCGCTTTCGACATCCTGCGTCTGCCGAGCCGGCTCACGGAATCGGTGATCGCCGCCTCGATCGTCGTCGCTGCTGTAAACAATCTCTACCCGCGGGTAATCGAGGGCCGCTGGCGAATTGCCTTCGCGTTCGGATTGCTGCACGGCTTCGGCTTTGCCTCGGTGCTTGCGGACATGGGCCTGCCTCCTGGTGCCCGCGCCGTATCGCTGGTGTCGTTCAATCTGGGAGTCGAGATCGGTCAGCTCGCTGTGGTGGCTGCGCTCATGCCAATCGCGTATGCCATCAGAGCGACCAGGTTCTATCGACGCACGGTCATGCAGTGGGGATCCTCAGCCATCGCGGCCCTGGCGCTGGTGTGGCTTGTACAGCGAGCCACAGGCTGACGACGGTCAGGGCTCGCTCGCGGCGGTCAGGGTTTACGGCGGCGGTCAGGGCTTACTGGCGGCAGTCAGCGCATCGAAGAGCGCCTGGCCGATGGGCACGCCGAGACCGGTGCAGGCGTTCCAGCCTGGGCCGGCCTCATAACCCAGGGGACTCCCGCTCGCCATGTTGTCACCCTGCGTGATCTGACGAAGGAGGGTAGGTTGCGAGTAGAGAAACGGCAGGCAGAAACCGAGTGGATGACCCACTCCCTGGTTGAGGAGAGCGATCAGCCCCGCCCACAGTGGGGCGACCGCACTGGTGCCTCCAACTACCCCTGATTTACCGCCCACGACGAGACGATAACCCGTGTCCGGAGCAGCATCGCCAGCAACGTCCGGGACACCACGTCGGGTTTTGCCATCGTTGACACTGGGCGGCAGCGATAAGCCCTGTTGAAATGTCGGAACCGGGAAAAGATCGCTGATACCGCCGCCAGTGCCGCTGTCACCGTCGTTCCAGACCACCTCGCTGCTGATCGAGTTGCCCGTGACCGTGATGGCAGTGCCGCCACAACCGATCGCCCAAGGGCTGGATGCCGGAAAGTCCACGTGCGCCTTGCCATCGGTCACGCCATCGGAGGCCAAGCTGTCACCCGCTGCGACGCATACCGACACGTCAAGCGTCGAGGCATCCTGCAGCGCGCTATTCATGCTTTGCACCGACTGCTGCGTCCAGTTGGTTTCCGCGCTTCCCCAGCTTATGGAGATCACGGCCGGCTTGTTGGTCGTGTCGTGCACGGCGCTGGTGACCGCATCCACGAACCCGGCATCGGTATTTGGCGCAAAGTAAACGGCGATTTTCGCCCCGGGAGCGGCTGCGCCGGCCACCTGAATGTCGAGCGCGACTTCACTGTCCGCGCCATCATCGGGAGTGGGCTTGTTTGCCCCGCCGTCCACGGGCACGGCCACGACCATCGGCGCGGCGAGTCCCATTGCCTTGAACGCCGCGCTCGTATCCGAGTTGGTATAACCCCCACCCAGCTCGATCAGCGCGATGCATTGACCTTTGCCGGTCACGCTGGTCGGGAAACCATACAGTGCGGCCACCTGGTTGGGCAGGAATGCGGCCGCCGCCGCGGCTGCCGGGCGCGAGACAAGGCGAGGCTGCGCCGCCGGACGGGTATCGAGTCCGAGCACCGACTCCACTACGGGCAGCAGATCCTCGGGAAGACTCAGAGGGCCGGTGCGCGCACGGAACCTCTGCTTGCCATCCGAATAATGGGAGAGCCGGGTTTGAAACGCTGCCTGGGCCTGCTCCGCGGTGCCGGTCAGACGGACCCGACGCCGCCCCGGCTCCACCGAGGAGACCGTGAGCCCATGATCGCGGGCGAAATCGCGAATCATCTGGATATCGCCCGCATGCTGTGCGGAGCGATCCGCGAGGAGTGCCGCCCGCCGGTCCGTGACTTGACTCGCCGGCGGTGGCGAGTCCCCGCGCGGCTTGAGGTAGATGCTGATCTCGACGCGCTCCTGCGCCGGGACCTCCCCGATCAGCTGGCAGTTTGGCCCCGGCGCAGCACGATGACTGACGCTGAATTCCCTGTACGACTTGCTGACCATCAGATCTCTCCCGGTAGCGATCGTGCGCGGCCTATCCTAATGCAGAAGAGCACACCTGCGAGATCTGTCGCCCGGTTGCGCCAGAGTCGCACTCGCACGAGCCCGCTGCGCTCAACGGTCGTGCCCCAGTCAGTGCTCGGGCGGCCCTAGCAATGCGTAGCGCCTGCCCTGTGGCAGCTCATACCGATGGACGATCGATGCGACGCCCGCGCTCGCGAGCGCGCCGGCCACCCCGTCGCCCGGCGGTTCGCTTGGCAGGATGCGATCGAGCAGTCGCGAGAGGTCGCCGGGTCCGCGGCCGGGCAGTTTCACGAGCACATGTGAGCGGGCACCGCGCTCGCGGAACCAGCCTGACACCGCCGACTCGGGATGGGCGGAGCTGTCGAGCAAGGAGAACGGTTGCGGAACCGCCGTCTCCGCGGTGTCGCCGTCTGTATCGCCTGCCATCGCCAGCGGGCGATGATCGAGCATCGCGATGGTGGTCTCGTCGGGGTTGAGCAGTGCCAGCGGGCTGCCGTGGCTGTCTTCGCGGATCTCCCGCGCGAGAGTTGGCAGATCCTGCCAGCGGTCGATGGTCGGAAACACGGCGAGTCCGCCCAACGTGAGCGTCGCGGCGTAAGCGGTGTATGTCCAGGCCAGCGCGCGAAACATGTCATCACGTCTTTGCATGAAGGCAGCGCACTTGAGTGCGATGATGGCCAGCGCCGCCACCGCAGCTGCGGCCGACAGGTACGTCAGATTACGCGAGGCCATCGTCAGCACTGCGAGGAGGGCGATCAGCAGGGCAGCGATCAGGCCGACGATCACTCGCGTGCCGGCGAGTGCAAAGCGATCGAGCCGAGCAGGGCGCTGAGCGAGGTGCCCGACACTGATCTCCGTGGACCACAGGCCAATCAGTAATCCAAAACCCAGCAGGGCAGGGGCCACATAGATATCCCTGGCCGTGGCAGCAACGGACAGCAGTGCGAGGAAGGGCACGATCGCTGCGATGGCGAAGCGCCACGGCGTGCCCTGAGGACCGCGCATCCGTATCCGGTCCCAGCTCCGGCGCAGGGCTGCCACCGCCAAAAGTGTCCAGGGCAACAGATACACCGGGAGCTCCCGAAGGTATTTGCCTGGAGAGTTCCTGTGGCCGGTGGTGTAGTCGAGAGCCGCCGAAGATGACACCCGCGTGAAGCGGCCCAGGGTGTTGTTCAGGAAGATTGCGCGCAATGCTTCCGCGCCGTGCTCAGTACGGGTGACGCCGAGAACCCACGGAACGATGATCAGCGCCTGCACCACCAGGCCTGCGTAGAGCTCCCAGCGCAGCAGCTCGGACCAGCGCCGCTCCCACACTATGATCGTGCCCAGCGCAAGGGCCGGCACCAGCCAGCCCGGTGCACTCTTTGCCATGAATCCAACGGCAGCGCCGAGGTGCAGGATCGTGTAACCGAGCAGTTTGCGTCGGCCGGGAGGTGCGGTGAAGCCGAGGTACGCCCCGAGCAGCGCAATCGCACAACCCGCAAGCAGACAGGCATCGGGCGCAAGCCAGATCGCCACGCGGTACGCCGTGATCGCGGTACCGGCGGCGATGGCTGCTACCACCGCGCTCGAGGCTCCCTCCATGGCAAAGGCCAGAGCCCCTAACGCGAGGGCGGTCACGAACGCATACACGATTCCGGGAAGCCGGGCGGCGGCGGCACTATCGCCGTAGATCTGCATCGCCGTGGCTGACATCCAGTAGGACAGCGGTGGCTTCTCCAGGAAGGGTGTCGCCGCCAGGTGAGGCAGCGTCCAGTCATGCTGCAGGCTCATGCGCCAGGCGATATCCGCTTCCCGAGGCTCGTCCGGCGTCCAGGCGCCACGGTCGAGGATGCCGATCAGCCAAAGGGGTGCGAGCGCAACGATCACTACAAGGGGCCAGCGGCGCACGGGCAATCTCGATCCCCAACCGGCGACAGCACAGAGCGGCGATTATGCCTGATCGGCCCACACCGCCGTTGCAGGTGCTCAGTGCGCCGTCGAGACCCCCGCTAACCGGGAGCTCAATCGGCCCGTATCGAGACCTCGACAGTGCAGCCCGACCTTGGTCCGTCGCCAGAGGACATCCTCCGGCGAACGTGCGAACTCCTCCCTCACGAGGTAGTCCACTTCGCGCTCGTGGAGGCCCGGCATGAGCTCCTCTCCCATGTCTGCGAGCGTCGTGGCATTGCCGACCACACGCTCGATGCGGGTCCCGTACGCGTGCGCATACCGCCGCCGAACACCGACCGGCAGCCAGGGATAGCGTCGCTCCACGATGCGCAGGAACGCGGCGAGGCTGCCGTCCGGCAGATCGCCACCGGGAAGCAGAGCAGTTCGTGTCCACGCGGCGCGACCGTGATTCAGGGCACGCGCGAGTATGTTCACTGCGCTCTCGGCCAGCTTTCGATACGTGGTGATCTTCCCACCGAATACGGACAGCAGCGGCGCGGGAGCGCGATCCAGCTCGAGAGCGTAATCCCGCGTCACTCCGGAGGGGTCGGCCGACTCGTCGCTCAGAAGCGGCCGCACTCCGGAGTAGCTCCAGACCACTTCAGCGGGCGTGGTGGGACGCTTGAAGTAGCGGTTCACCACCTCGCACAGGTAGCCGATCTCCGGCTCATCGATCCGCACGGCATCCGGCGGTCCCCGATAGTCAACGTCGGTCGTACCGATGAGAGTGAAATCGTTCTCGTAAGGGATTGCGAAGACGATGCGCCGGTCGGCATTCTGGAAGATGTAGGCGAACCGGTGCGCGAACAGTTGCGGCACGACGATATGACTGCCCTTGACCAACCTGACAGCGCGTGAGGCTCGTATGGGTGAGCAGTCGCGCACCAGCTGACTGACCCAGGGTCCGGTCGCGTTGGCGATTGCCCGTGCCCTGACATTGACCCGGCGTGCCCCGGCGAGCAGGGTGACGATCCAGTGGTCTCCTTCATCTTCGAGGCGCTCGCAGCGCGTGCGGGTCAAGACCGTCGCGCCGCGCTCGACCGCATCTATCGCGTTGTGAACCACCAGTCGGGCATCATCCGCCCAGCCATCGGAGTAGATGAATCCTCGCTCGAAACGGGGTAGCAGCGGGGCTCCCGCCACATGGGTCCGCAGGTTGACCGAGGCAGAGGCTGCGAGCAGTCGGCGCCGGGCCAGGTGGTCATAGAGGAACAGGCCCGCACGGATCATCCAGGCCGGCCGCAGATGCGCGTCGTGCGGCATGACGAAGCGTAGTGGCCGTAACAGGTGAGGGGCCGCGCCGAGCAGCACCTCGCGCTCCTGCAGGGCCTTGCGCACGAGCGCGAAATGGAAACTCTCGAGGTAGCGCAGGCCGCCATGAATGAGCTTGGTACTGGCCGAGGATGTGTGAGATGCGAGGTCATCCTGCTCGCACAGCAGGACGGAAAAGCCACGTCCCGCTGCATCACGCGCGATTCCGGTGCCGTTGATTCCGCCACCGACGACCAGCAGGTCGTACTTCTCCTGCAGCCCGCTCACACGCTCCGCGTCTCGCGGGCCCGACCGTAGTAGTCGGGATAGTCGTCCGTCAGGCCCTTGAAGCGGCGATGAATCCACAGGTACTGCTCCGGAACCCGGCGCACCTGAGCCTCGATGAGGTGATTGAACCGCTCGGTGTCGGCGACGGCGCATTCGCTCGGAAAGTGGTCGAACGCCGGATGGATGGTGGCGTGGTAGCCCCTGCCATCGGGCAAGCGCTCGAAGAAATAAGGGACCACCGTGGCGCCGGTCAGGCGCGCGAGGCGGGAGGTGAAGGTATTCGTGGCGGCCGGGATACCGAACATCGGCACCATCTGGGCGCCCTTCTTGCGGTAGCTCTGGTCGGGTGCGTACCAGACACACTCATTGTTTCTCAGCGCCGTGATGAGCGTCCGGATGTCATCGCGGGGAATAGGCTGGCCACCGTACTTGCAGCGCCGATGCTTGAGAAAGTGAGCCAGGACCTCGTTCTTCGTGGGCCGGTAGAGAAAGCTCACAGGGGCCACCGACAGCAGGATGCGGCCGCCGACTTCCAGCGTGGTGAAGTGGGCGGTGAGCAGAATCACGCCTTTGCCTCGGCCCAGGGCGGCCTCGAGGTGCTCGCGGCCATCGATGTGTATCAGGGGCTCCCAGCGGGCAAGCGAGCTCCACCAGGTGAAAGCGATCTCGAACAGGGCGATTCCGAGGCTCTCGAAGTGCCGGTCCAGCAGGCTCTCGCGCTCGGCCGCGCTCAGTGTCGGCATGCACAGCTCGATATTCCGGCGCGCCGTGTTGACGAAACTCAGCGGCAGGTGCCGCAGCAGCTTCCCGAAGGGCTTGCCGGCGAGGATGAGCCAGCGGTACGGGAGCATCGCGATCATCCACAGCAGACCGAACCCGACCCACGTAGGCCAGTAGCGCGGTGCGAACAACCGAATTGGCATGATCCCCCCGCCTGCCTCAGGCGTGCGAGAATAGCTCATCCACGAGTTGGAACTGTGACTCAATGCGACGATCGAGAACCTCCGGCGCGCGTTACGTGGAAGTGCGCCTGCGAGACCTCGATCTGCACAGGCGGGAACGTGCCATCCTGCGGAAAATCAGCTGGCGCATTCGCCCGGGAGAGCGCTGGGTGCTGGCCGGCGCGAATGGCGCCGGCAAGACCCAGCTTCTCAAAGTCGTCGCCGGCGCCGTCCGTCCCTCGCAGGGTGCAGGAGTGCGCCGCTATCAGTGGCGGCAGGAGTCCTTTCTGTCACCTTTCGAGGTGAAGGAGGAGATCGTTTACGTGGGGCCGGAAAGGCAGGACAAATACGAGCGCTACGGCTGGAACCATACCGTGGGAGAAATCGTCGGTACCGGGCTGTACCGTACGGACATTCCGCTGGATCCCCTGACAGCGCACGACCGGGCCCAGATCACGGCGCTGTTGGGGAGAATGGGCGTTGAGCACCTGCGCGGCCGACCCTTCCTCTCCCTTTCCTACGGGGAGCGGCGCCTGGCGCTGCTGGTGCGGGCGCTGGCCGCGCGGCCGAAACTGCTGCTGCTCGATGAGCTGCTGAGCGGCCTGGATTCCGAGAACCGGCGACGAGCTCGGCTATGGCTGGAGAGAACCGGTCGTTCACGCATGCCCTGGGTACTCTCGACACACCGTCTGGAGGATATCCCGGCGGCCGCGACCCACGCACTCATCCTCGATCGGGGGCGGATCGAGTATCGCGGGGTGCTGCGCCGTGCTCCCCTGGAGCGGTGGCTCGGCGACAGCAGAGCCTACCGCGCGCCCGTACGTGCCAGTCGCCGAAAAGTGAACCGGCTGCTGCTGCGACTCAGCCATGCGTCCGTGTATCTCGATGAGCACCAGGCGCTCGATACACTGTCTTTCAGCCTGCGCTCGGGCGAGTGCTGGGTGATTCATGGCCCGAACGGGTCCGGCAAGACCACGCTGTTGCGCACTCTCTACGGAGATCACCGCGTGGCGAGCGGTGGGCGGATTGACCGCGAGGGTATCGAGCCCGGGGTCCCTCTGGAGCTGTTCCGGCGTCGCGTGGGTCTCGTGGCTCCCCATCTGCAAACGGACCACCCGCGGAATCTGACGGTGAGCGAGGTCGTTCAGTCCGGCCACCGGGCCAGCATCGGGCTCGACGCCCCGCCGCATCCTGCCGAACGGATGTCTGCGAAGCGCTCGGTCGAGTTGTTCGGACTGCATGCACTGGCCACCCGCACGCTGCGGGAGCTGTCCTACGGACAGGTCCGGAGGGTGTTGTTCGCCCGGGCGTGGGCTTGTCGCCCGAAGTTGCTACTGCTCGATGAGCCCTATGCCGGAGTCGATGCACCGACGCGTCGCGAGCTTATGCGGCTGGTCGAGGGCATGGTGGCGAGCAATACGGCCGTCGTGATGGCCGCGCACCATCGGCGCGAGTGGCCGGCATTCACCACGCATGAGATCGAGCTCTGTGCAGGGCGCGCGCGCTATTGTGGTCCGGTACGATCGCCGGTGGGGATCACTGCAGAGATCGGAGCAGGCCATTGAGAGCCATCATCGGATGGGCGGCGCTCGCGCTGGTTGTGCTGGCCGTGCTGGGAATCGCACACGAGCCCTTGTTCTGGATGCACTACGCGCTCGCGCGCGCACATGGAACGGACGAGCTTCCCCTGTATTACTACCAGCCTCGCGAGCTCGTCCCCGGTGGCAACGAGCCGCCCGCGCCATACGAGTCTCCCGCCTCCCAGTCCCTGGATATCGGTGCTCTGGAGGCGGCGGCCCACTACGCGGGCTCGCATCATTCCCGGGCGCTCATCATCAGCCGGCATGGCTACCGAGTCTTCGAGCGCTATTGGCTCGGCAGTGGCTTCGATACACCCATCGAGTCGGGAGCGCTGGGCCGCGTGGTAGCGGCGCTGTTGGCCGGCAACGCGATCTACGACCGGCACATCGGCTGGCCGGATGCGCCAATCGGACTGTTCATCACCGAGTGGCGTGAGGATCCGCGAGGGTCGATCAGCGTCCGCAACCTCCTGCAATCGGCCAGTGGGCTTATCCCGCAGCCCCCGGATGCGAATCCCTGGAGCGCGGCCGCTGATCAGGCGTACGGGAGCAATGTTGTCGCGCGATATTTGCGCTTGCCATTGCGGGCCGCTCCGGGGCAGAGGTGGGTGCAGCAAAGTGTGGATCCGGATCTACTCGCCGTGGTGATCCAGAGAGCCACTCACGAGCGCTATGCCGAGTATCTCTCGCGCACGTTGTGGCGCCGGATCGGCGCGGCCGATGCGTGGCTGTGGCTCGACCGGCCCGGCGGTGACGTGCATGTGGATCGCGGTTTTCTCGTGCGCCAGGGAGACTGGCTGCGGGTTGGCGAGTTGCTGCTGCAAAACGGCCGTTACGAAGGTTCCGAGGTGGTCGATCCGCGCTGGGTGCCGCTGTTGTTGCGGCCCTCGAAAGCCAACTCCGACTACGGTTCGTATCTGAGGCTGGGGGCCCATACCGCACCCGGCATGACTGCCTACGAGGCCGCCGATCTGTTCGTCGTTCAAGGCGGCGGCACTTGGTTGTGGCTCATTCCATCCCTGCAGATCGCCATACTGAGGACCGGGGATTTGCCTTCCGGGATGGCGAACGTGGGCACCGTCGCGAACGCGGATGTCGATGTCTGGGATGATGCGCGAATCCCGAATCTGGTTCTGCACGGCACGCATGACTTCGTGCCGACGACGCGGCCGGGCGCGGGCATCTCCACCATCGTGCCGCATCATTGAGGCCGCCGCGCTCCGTGCAGTCCGAAGACGACCAGGCGCGACCCATGCCTGTCAACAGGCGGCTGGGCGCACTGTTCATCGTCAGCGTGGTGGACATCCTCGGCTTCGGCATCCTGATTCCGCTCGTGCCCTACATGGGGGTGAGGTTCGATACCGCGCCCGAGTGGATCACGCCTGTCATGGGCAGCTACTCGCTATGTCAGCTCATCGCCGCGCCGTTCTGGGGGCGCCTCAGCGATCGGTACGGCCGGCGGCCGATACTGATGAGCAGCCTGGCGGGGGCGTGTCTGTCCTATCTGATTCTCGGCTTTGCCACCAACATCTGGTGGCTGCTGCTTTCGCGCGCGCTAAACGGCTTCATGGCCGGCAATATCTCGGCCGCCTTCGCCTACGCCTCGGACGTGAGCGAGCCGCGCCGACGCGCCGCAGCGCTGGGGCTGATCGGGGCGGCAATCGGGATCGGCTTCACCGTTGGCCCCGCCATCGGCGGGGTTCTGGCCGGCGATCATCTGAGCACCGCCAACTTCCTGCGGCCGGCGCTGGTCTCTGCATGCCTGAGCATCTCCGCGATACTGCTCGTGGGCTTGATGCTTCCGGAGAGCAACACGCCGCAGCAGCGGGCGCAGCGAGCGCAGCCGCAACGGATCGGTCCAATCCGGATGCTGCTCGAGCGGCCGCTGCTGCGTCTCATCGCGTGTGCAGCACTCCTCGTGACCAGTGCGCAGTCGATCCTCGACTCTATCCTCGGTATCTGGGCCCTCAACAAGTACGGCTACGGTCCACGCACATTCGGCGTACTGATGTTCGGCATCGCTTTCTTCGCGATCCTGACACAGGGCGTGCTCGTCCGACTGCTCGTGCCGCGGCTCGGTGAGGCGCGGCTGGCGCTGATCGGAGTCCTCGTCTTCGCAACCGGTCTGGTGCTGGCTGCCATGGCGCCCGGAGCGATGATCACCGTCATCGGACTGGCGCTCTGCGGCATTGGAGTGGGCGCCTTTTCCCCCAGCGCCTCCTCCCTAGCCTCCAAACAGTCCGGAAGCAACGACAGGGGTGCCGTCATGGGTACCTATCAATCCGCCAGCAGTCTGGCACGGGTAATCGGACCGTTTGTATCCGGACCGGTGTACTCGGCGTGGGGGCCGAGCGCACCGTTTCTCACGGGCGCCTGTGTAGTCATGCCAGCCGCGCTGTTGATTTGGCGCGTGCGCCGGAGTCAGCTGCACAGTGCCGACACGTGCTAGGTGCGTTCGCGCGCCTCGGCCGGGGACGGGTACCGGGCTAAGAGGGGCCGGGGAGGGGCCACTGAAGGCTGGTAGGGGTGTTGGGTGGTACGGGTGTCAAGAGGCGCTTACAGCGGTCGCCGGGCCGACAGCGACCTCGATCATGTCGCCGACGATGCGCAACGGAAAGCTCGGCAAGGGCGCCTCAGCCGGCGGACCCAACACTTTGCCGTTCCGCACATCGAACGATCCACCATGCAGTGGACAGACAATGCGCGTCGCCCGCAGTCGGCCTTCACACATCCGGGCATGCGCGTGAGTGCAGATATTGTCGAGGGCATACAGCCCCTCGCGGGTGTGACAGATCAGGACCTCACGCCCGGCAACAGTGCACGCGCGCATGCTTCCCTGCGGTATCTGCGCGAGCGGCAGCGCCCGCTCGAATCGCAGTTCCGTCAAAGCGCAATCTCGGTTTCGAAGATCGACACCGCCTGCCCGATGATCCACACACCTTCGATGCTACCGTCCTTGAGCTCGAGTTCAACATTCACACGCCCTGGCCGGTGCAATTGATGGCCCTGTATGCCCGTGAAGGAGATTCGCTCTCCTGCACGTGGCAGCAGCCCGATACGGGCAAGATAGACGCCGAGCAGTCCGTGCGCATTACCGCTTACCGGATCTTCGGTTATGCCGAGCGCCGGGCAGAACATGCGCGACTCGGTCAGGTGATCGCCGCTGCCATCCTTGAGTGCGAACACGAAGTAGCCCGCGGCCCCCACCTGCGCTGAAAGGGTGGTAAGCCGGTTCACGTCGGGCTTGAGGTGTTTGAGAATCTCCGGGCTGCGCACTCCGATCAGCAGGCGCGTGCTGCTGGACCCCACGATTCGCAGCGGGCAGCGGGGGTCGAGATCATCCGTTGCGAGGGCGAGGGAATCGAGGACGGCGAGGCGCTCGCGATCATTCAGCTCTCGGCCGACCGGTGGAGTGCTCTGTCGGACCGCAATGCTGCGGTCCTCCTCCTGACCCCTGACCTCGATATCCACCACGCCCGCCTTGGATTTTTGTCTTTGACGCCGCGGCGCGTTGTGCCTGCGGGAAAGCACGTAGTGGGCCGCCACCGAGGCATGTCCCACGAATCCCACTTCGGTGCGCGGCGTGAAGAATCTGGCCCGCAGCGAGTGGTCCGCACCATCCGGGTCCAGAATGAAAGCGGTGTCCGCGTTGTTCAGTTCCCGCGCGATGGCCAGCATCTGGGCCTCGGTGAGGCCATCTGCATTGAGCACCACTCCCGCCGGGTTGCCGGTGAAGCGCTCACGCGTGAAGGCATCGACCTGGTGGACCTGGACCTTTCTAGGTGTCATGCGGCGATTGTAATCCCATCAGGCAGCCACGGTGCACACGGCGCCGGCGCAAGGCCGGCAGCCGATGCATTTTCACGGCGGAGTGATAACATGGGAACCCACAACCTTGGGGTGGTTCCGTGCGCTGCAAAGTCTCCCTCCGGAGCTCGCCGCGTACCCGCAGGACCTGAGACGCCGGTGGGCCGGCGAACCCGTTGAACCTGATCCGGTTAGTACCGGCGTAGGGAGCAGGTGGATCTTGCGGTTACTCATTCCCGCCTTTTTTTCGCTGTGCGCGTGCGTGCCCGCACTGGCCTCGCCCGAGGCTGAGCAGCCGCTGCAGGAAGTGGTCATTACCGGCACATTGCGTCCCACTTCCGAGCAGGACGTGCCGGCGAGCGTCTCGGTGCTGGATTCCACCACGTTGCAGCAGGCCGGCGAACAGCACTTCGAGGATGTGATCGGACTGGTGCCGAACCTGAACTGGGCGGGCGATACCTCGCGCCCACGGTTCTTCCAGATCCGCGGAATTGGCGAGCTGGATCAGTACCAGGGCGCGCCGAACCCCTCGGTGGGCTTTCTGATCGATGACATCGATTTCAGCGGGCTCGGCACTGCCGCGACACTCTTCGACATCGATCACATCGACGTGCTCCGAGGTCCGCAGGGCACCCGCTACGGAGCGAACGCGCTGGGGGGTCTCATCTACGTCCAGAGTGCGGCGCCGCAGTTCGCATTCGGCGCTCGTGTGCAGCTCGGCGTCGAAGACTTTGGCGGGCGCTCGTACGGGGCCATGCTGACCGGGCCCGTGGACGAGGTCGACTCCGCGTTCCGCATCGCGGCTCAGCGCTATACGAGCAACGGCTTCTATCACAACGCCTACCTCGATCGAGACACCGATGACAACGACGAGCTCACATTGCGAGCGCGCTGGCGCTGGCGGCCGTCGGACCAACTGCAGGTGGACCTGACCGTCCTCAACGTGCACATCGATAACGGTTACGATGCGTTTTCGATCGACAACAGCCGCACGACGCACTCCGACCAGCCTGGGGAAGATGTGCAGCACTCCACCGGCCTCAGCGTTCGCGCGGATTATTCCGGTCTCGGCACTGCAACACTGACCGTCATCGGCACATACGCCACAACCCGCATCGGCTATGGCTTCGACTCGGACTGGGGCAACCCGATTTCCTGGGCTCCCTACACCTACCAGTTCACCGACACGCAGACCCGCGATCGGGACACCCGTAGCCTCGAGTTCCGTCTGGCCAGCGCCGGAGCGCATGCGCTGGACTGGCTGGTCGGTCTGTATGCTCTGGACCTGGGCGAAGATTTCCAGGACACGAGTCCCGGGCTGTATCTGGATCCGTTCGATGCGACGCAGGACTCGCGCACGCTGTCGATCACCACGAGCCACTATCACTCGCGCAACGAGGCGGCCTTCGGCGAGCTCGACGGGAACCTCGGGGGGCACTGGCATTGGAGCGCCGGACTGCGGGTCGAGCGCCGGACCGCCGACTATCACGATCTCGTGACCAGCCTCGACGAGCCCGACGACACGCATGCCTTCTCGCCCGTCGATCACCTGTGGGGTGGAGACCTCTCGCTCGAGTACCGGCTTGGCGGCGGGCAGCGGATGTATCTGCAGCTGGCACGCGGTTACAAGGCTGGCGGCTTCAACCTGGGTCCCGGGCTGCCACCGGACCAGATCCTCTTCCATCCCGAGTCGGACGTGAATCTCGAGCTCGGATACAAGGCCGATCTGGCGGAACACCGACTGCGGATCGACAGCGACGTGTTCTATACGCGCCGCTCCGGTCTGCAGCTACAGACCGGAGAGCAGCTCGTGCCCGATGATCCGACCACTTTCATCCTGTACGACGCCAACGCGGCGGGCGGCCACAACTACGGGCTTGAATCGACGCTCACCTGGCAGGCGCTCGACCGTCTCGAGCTCGTGGCATCCACCGGGCTGTTGAATACCGCCTACCACGGCCTGACGCTCAATGGCCTCGCGCTGCCGGATCGGGAGTTGCCACACGCACCGAGCTGGAACGCCGCGGTAGCCTCGATACTCACGTTCGGACGGGGGTATTTTCTGCGCTTCGACACCATCGGAAAGGGCAGTTTTTATTACGATGTGCCCGCGCTCGACCCTTACGCCTCCAGCGCCTACGTTGTGCTGAATGCCAAGGCCGGCGTGCAGCGCGACCGATGGGCCGCCAACATCTGGATGCGCAACGTGACCGACCGCCGTTATACGGTGCGCGGGTTCTACTTCGGCGATGTACCGCCGGACTTTGCCAGCCAGCAGTACGTTCAGCTCGGCGAGCCGCGCACGTTCGGCGCGGATGTCACTTACTCGTTTCACTAGGCGCACGGGCGCACCGGAGCCAACCATGGAAATCGGAGTCGAGATCAGCCTGTACCCACTGAATGCGCAGTTCATCCCGCCCATTCAGGATTTCATCGATCGCCTGAATGCCGACGGTCGCTTCAAGGTCGTGACCAACAGCCTCAGCACCCAGGTGTTCGGTCGCTACGAGGAGGTCTTCGACAGCCTGACTCGCGAGCTGCGCGTGACCTTCGAGAGCAACGACAAGGCGGTGTTCGTCATGAAGGTCATCGGCCCGATGACATGACGGGGTGGCACCATGTGACCACGTCGCTGCTGGCGGGCCTGGCGGCGACCACTCCTGCCGAGGTGCTATCGGTGCTTCTCGGGCTGGGGTATTCGCTGCTGGCCATCCGTCGCAGTCGCTGGTGCTGGGTGGCAGGAGGTGCGAGCTCGGCGATTCTGATCTGGCTCTCGTGGCAACGCCATCTGCCGATGCAGGCGGGCCTGAACGTCTATTACGTGGCGATCTCCGCCTACGGCTGGTGGTATTGGTCCCGCGAGCAGCAGGCGCAGGGCAGTCCGGTTGTGGGCCTCTGGCCGGTCTCAAAGCACGTGCTGGCCTGCCTGGGCGTGGTCCTGGCGAGTGTGCTCACCGCTCGATGGCTGGCCACGGAAACTCAGGCCGCGTGGCCCTTTCTGGATCCGCTGACCACTTGGGGCAGTCTGCTCGCCACCTGGCTTGCCGCGCGCGTCAAGCTCGAGAACTGGCTTTATTGGCTGATCATCGATTCGCTGCTCGCGTTCCTGTTCGCCATGCAGGGCCTGTATTTCGTGGCACTGTTGTCCATCGTATACCTCGGTTTCTCCACAGTCGGATTCCTGAGATGGCTGAAGACCTACCGCGACCTGATCCCGGTGAGCTGAGTCGCACCGCCGTGCCGCAGGCCACGTCCGCGTTCGGCCCCGCAGCGGCGTTGGACCCGGAGCCGACGTTAGGCTTCGCATTGACCCACGTGCCTGGTTACCTTCCTGGCCGCCCCGACGTGGCGATCACCCGCTTGGCGGGCGGGAGCGTGAATCACAGCTATCGGGTGTCCACCCCGGCAGGGGAGTACGTCTTACGCCTGAGTCCGCAGACCGACGCATGGCTGGTCACGGACCGGAAAGTGGAGCGCGAGCTGCATGCCCGGGCTGCCGCCGAGGGCATCGCGCCCCGGATCGTGCATGCCGATGAGCAGGACCGGTGGTTGATCACCGAGTTCATCGAGGGGCGGCTCTGGTCGGCCGCAGACTTCGCCGCTGCGGACTCGCTGGCACTCCTCGCACAGACCCTGCGTCGTCTGCATGGCCTGCAGGCTCCGGCGCGCGGCAGGTTCGATCTGCTGAGTGCGCTGGGCGCCTATGTACAGCGGATCCGTCCTGCAGATGCCCGGCTCCAAACCTACCTGGAGGAAGCCGCCCGGGCGTGGCCTGCCTCCGGGGCACCGGATCGGCGTGCAACGATCGTACATCACGACCTGCACGCCTCGAACGTTATCGAAACCCGCTGCGGTCTGATGCTGATCGACTGGGAGTGCGCGGCAGTATCCGACCCGCTGCTGGATGTCGCGTGCGTGCTGTCTTATTACGAGCCCGCCCGGAGCTTTGCGTCGATGTTCCTGGAGCGCGTCGGCCTGCCCGGCGTCTCAGCGCCCCAACTGCAGGCCGCGGTGTGGCTGTTCGATCTGCACACCTGGCTGTGGTATTGCGAAAGGCGGCAGCGCCGAGTACCCACGCAGGCAGAGCTGGATACCGCGCGCGGGCTGTCGCTGCGGGTCGCACGCGGTCCTCAGCGGGGTCGCTGAGTCCCACGGGCCGCAGGCGCGTCCGACTGGCGCCCCGGGCGTCGAATCGGCACACTAGCCGAGGCGGCCGCTCTCCTGCCCGCCACTATCCTTCGGTTGCAGAGGTTGTTTCATGGCGCTTTTGCGTGTCGTCGATCGCGACGGAGTTGAGCACGAAGTCGATGCCAAGACCGGGCTGAAAGTGATGGAAACGCTGCGCGAGCTGGACTACGGAGTCGCGGCGATCTGCGGCGGCATGTGCTCCTGCGCGACGTGTCACGTGTACGTGGATCCGCAGTGGACAGCGAAACTGCCCGCGCCGATGTCCGATGAGCGCGAGCTGCTCTCCGAGCTGTCGCATCATGAGGCGAACTCACGACTATCCTGTCAGATCGAATTCACTCCGGCCCTGGCCGGCCTGCGCGTCAGCATCGCGCCCGACGAGTAGACTCACCACCATGTCCACTTCTAGCGTTCAGGTCGAGACTCGTGGCGCCGTAGCGCTCGTCACTCTCAACAGACCCGAGAGCGCCAACACGCTGAACCTGCAAGCTGCGATGGACCTGTTGGCCGCGGCAATGACCTGTGACCGCAATCCGGGCGTCCGCGCGGTCGTGTTGAGCGGGGCAGGCAGGCATTTCTGCTTCGGCGGTGATCTGCGTGCCATGATGGCCAAGGGGCCGGCCGTAGACGGCTACCTGCGCGAGCTCACCGGCTATCTGCACGCAGCCATTTCCCACTTCGTGCGCATGGACGCCCCCGTCATTGCCGCCGTCAATGGCACGGCTGCGGGCGCCGGGGTGGGTCTGGTGGCGATGGCTGATCTGGCCATCTGTGCCCGCAGCTCCCGGTTCAACCTGGCCTACACCGGTGTTGGCTTGACGCCGGATGCCGGTACTTCATTTCTGCTGCCGCGCGCGATCGGCGCGCGGCGTGCGATGGAGCTCATGCTGCTGAATCGGGCGCTGTCCGCGAGCGAAGCGCTCGAGTGGGGCCTCGTCAACCAGGTCGTCGAGGATGGCGAGCTCATCGGCGAGGCGCTTGCCCTGGCAGAGCGACTCTCGGTGGGAGCCGCCGGAGCCATTGGCAAGACCAAGCGCCTGATGGCCAACTCCCTCGGAGCGCTCGAATCGCACATGGTGCTCGAGAGCGAGACCATCTCCTCCCAGGCGGCAACGGCAGAAGGCGCCGAGGGCATCGCCGCGTTTCTCGACAAACGCACTCCGGATTGGGGTCCGCGTTAGCCGCGGGAAGAAGCATGCTCGGTACCACCATCGCATTCATCATCGCCGGCGTGATCATCATCGGGCGGATCTATTTCAAGGTCCGCAAGATCCAGAGCTCCAAGGCCGAGACCTGGGATGCACGGATGATCGAGCAGCTTCGCTCCAAGGGCTACGCGCCCTTCAACGACTACCGCGTGGACTTCTTTATCGCTTTGCCGGACGAGCCGGCCTGCGAGGCGGTCCGCTCACGGCTCGAGCCTCAGGGCTTCAGTGTGGACACCAAACCCATGGCCGAAACGGCGGATCTGCCTTTCAGCCTGCACGCGAGCAAAGTGATGCGGTTGATCGTGCCGGACGTCCAGGCGCAGAGCCGCCGTATGACCGAGCTGGCTACGGAGTTTCACGGACGCTACGACGGCTGGGCGGCGTAGCGGCGCGGTCTCAGCGTTTTTCCGTCTGGCGCCGGACTGCGTCCGTGGCGGCCGCAATGGCCTGCGCATCCCCAAGATACCGATGGCTGACGGGCCTGAGCTTTGGATCGAGCTCGTAAAGCAGCGGGATGCCGGTCGGAATGTTGAGCTCGACGATCTCATTCTCCGAGACCTCATCAAGCATTTTCACCATCGCCCGCAAGCTGTTGCCATGGGCAGCGACCAGCACGTTGCGCCCGGCGCGCAGCTCGGGCGCCATGCGGCTGTGCCAGTAGGGAAGCACGCGCTGAAGAGTGTCCTTGAGAGATTCGGTGGCCGGCAGCTCGGCCATGTCGATGTCGGCGTAGCGAGGATCGAAGCGCGGATGCCGCGGGTCATCGGCTTCGAGCTTCGGTGGCGGGATGTCATAGCTTCGCCGCCAGATCTTCACCTGCGCCTCGCCATGCTTCTCGACGGTCTGCGCCTTATTGAGTCCCTGCAGAGCTCCGTAGTGACGCTCGTTGAGCCGCCAGGACCGCTCCACCGGTATCCACATGAGATCCATCTCATCGAGCAACAGCCACAGTGTGCGGATGGCACGCTTGAGCACGGACGTGAAGGCCATGTCCACGGCGATCTTCTCGCGCAGCAGCTCACGCCCGGCCTGAGCCGCCTCCCGCCGGCCCTGCTCCGACAGGTCCACGTCGGTCCAGCCGGTGAACAGGTTCTCCACGTTCCATACGCTCTGGCCGTGGCGGACCAGGATCAGCTTTCCGGGCATGTTGAGCCTCCTCGCGTCCACCTTCCAATGAGATCCTCCGCGGCGCATGCCACGGCACCGGGTCAGTCAGTCAGTTTCCGGACGGATTCCACTCCGACCGACAGTGTCGCGAAATCACTGGCGCCCGAGGCGCGCATCTCGGCGAGCGTTCGCTGCCACAGAGCGATCTCTTCGCTGCCGGCCTGCACCCAGGCTGTGACCCGCGAGAGCGCGTTACCCGAGTCCTTACGTGACAATACGCGCTCGGTGAGCCGGCGATGAATGCGCATCGCCGCGCCTCGCAGGCCCGTTCGGGCGATCGCTTGCCACGGGCCATCCACTGAAAGCTGCTCGATCTGCTCTCGCAGCCAGTCGAGCCCGACGCGTGCACCGATCTCGAAGTAGGCCCGCGCGGCCTCCGCCACGCTGACGTGATGGCGCGTCGCGATCTCGACGATGTCCAGCGCCGCGTTGTGAGCGCCGAGACTCGCGATGCGCACCGCCAGAGTGGCGGGCACTCCGGCTTCCAGGTGCTCACGCTGTAACTTCTCGAAGCGCTCCCGGTCGGAGCCGGTCAGCACCTGCGTGATATCGGTCTGCAGCTGCCTGACCCCTTTGCGGAACTCCGCGACGGCCCCATCCACCTGCAGCTCGCGTTTGCGGTGGGCGAGCAGCCAGTAGGTGACGTGCCGGAGCAGCCGACTTGTCTGGAACGCCATGGAGTACTGCAACCTGGCCGGTATTTTCGTATCGAGCGCCTCGATCTCGCTCCAGGTTTCGCGCATGTCGAAAATCTCGCGCGCGGCCGTGTAGGCGCGGGCGATCTGTGCGGGCTCCGCGCCTGTATCTTCCTGCGCCCGCGGCACGAACGCAGGTCCCATGCGATTGACCAGGCTGTTGGTCGTCGCGGTCGTGATGATCTCACGGCGCAGTCGATGCTGGGCGATGGCGCGCGGAAACCGTTCCTGCACGGGCGTCGGGAAGTAGCGCACCAGCTCCGAGGAGAGGTAGGGGTCTTCCGGGACGTCGGAGTCGAGCAGATGGTGCGTCAGCCAGATCTTGCTGTAAGCCAGCAGAATCGACAGCTCGGGGCGCGTCAGCCCGCCGCCGCGCTTGCGCCGCTCGGCGAGCTCATCATCCGAGGGCAGGAATTCCAGGGCGCGATTCAGCGCGCCAGAGCGCTCGAGCGTGCGGATCAGGTGCTGATATTCGGCCATGCGCGCGGCGGCCTGCAGCTCCAGAGTGCTGATCGCCTGGCTCTGCAGGTAGTTGTTACGCAGGACCAGGGTGGCAATCTCGCTGGTCATGCGGGCGAGCAGCTTGTTGCGCTCACCGCGGCTGATCTTGCCGGCCTGCATCAGGGGATTGAGCAGGATCTTGATGTTGACTTCGACGTCCGAGGTGTTGACTCCAGCGGAGTTGTCGATGAAATCCGTATTGAGGCGCCCGCCTCCGAGCGCATACTCGACCCGGCCTCGCTGGGAGAAGCCAAGGTTGCCTCCCTCGCCGACCACTTTCACCCGCAGCTCCATGCCGCTGATCCGCAGTGCATCGTTGGTCCGGTCGCCGACTTCGGCGTTGGTTTCCTCGCTCGACTTGACGTAGGTGCCAATGCCTCCGTTCCACAGCAGGTCCGCGGGCATCCGCAGGATTGCGCGGATGAGCTCGTTCGGCGCCACGGAGCCGGTGGACAGTCCGAGCATGGCCGCAGCCTCGGGCGAGAGCGGGATCGACTTCGCGGAACGCGCGAATACGCCACCGCCGCGCGAGAGTTTCTTGCGGTCGTAATCGTCCCAGCTGGAGCGCGGCAGGTTGAACATCCGCTGCCGCTCCGTGAAGCTGGTGGCGGCTGCGGGGGAAGGATCCAGGAAGATGTGGCGATGGTCGAAAGCGGCCTGCAGCCGTATGTGCCGCGACAGCAGCATGCCGTTGCCGAAGACATCCCCCGACATGTCGCCGATCCCGATGACCGTGAAGTCCTTCTTCTGGATATCGACGCCGATTTCGCGGAAATGCCGCTTCACGCACTCCCAGCCGCCGCGGGCCGTGATGGCCATCTTCTTGTGGTCGTAGCCGGCCGAGCCGCCCGAGGCGCAGGCATCGCCGAGCCAGTAGCCGTACTGCATGGAGATGGCGTTGGCGATGTCCGAGAAGGTTGCCGTGCCCTTGTCGGCGGCGACCACCAGATAGGCATCGTCCGGATCGCGCCGGACAACCCGTGGCGGTGGCACGATCTTTCCGGCGACGATGTTATCGGTGAGGTCGAGAAGCCCGCGAATGAGTGTCTGGTAGCAGGCGATGACTTCCGCCTGGACCTCTTCGCGGGTGCCTGTGGGGAGTTTCTTGCAGACGAAACCGCCCTTGGCTCCCACTGGAACGATGAGAGTGTTCTTGACGTTCTGGGCCTTCATCAGGCCAAGAATCTCCGTGCGGAAATCCTCTCGCCGGTCGGACCAGCGGATACCGCCGCGCGCCACGTAGCCCATGCGCAGGTGAACGGCTTCCACGCGCGGACTGTAGACGAACACCTCGAACTTGGGGCGAGGCAGGGGCAGGTCGGGAATCCTCGCCGGGTCGAGCTTGAAGGCGATGTAGGCCTTGCCCGGCTGATAGAAGTTGGTGCGCAGGGTTGCTTCGACGACATTCAGATACGCACGCAGGATCCGGTCTTCGTCGAGGCTCGTCACCGAATCCAGATCGGCACGCAATTGCGCAACCAGCTTGTCCGCTTCGCGGGGTGCACCGCGCGCGGTGGACGTCGTATCCGGGTCGAAGCGCCGCTCGAACAGACGCACGAGGTTGCGGGCGATGGCCGGATTTGCGGCAAGAGTCCGTTCCATGTACGCCTGACTGAAGGGCACCCCTGTCTGCAATAGATAGCGGCAGTAGGCGCGCAGGACGACGATTTCGCGCGCTGCCAGGCCGGCGACGAGCAGCAGGCGGTTGAACCCGTCATTCTCGACTTCGCCGCGCCACGCGGCCAGAAAGGCCTCCTTGAACGTCAACTCTACCCGGGAAATTTCGATTGGCAGCCGGTCCCGGTGCTCGAGCTCGAAGTCCTGGATCCAGGCGGAGCCGCCTTCGGGCCAGGCCAGCTCATAAGGGCGCTCCGAGATGACTCGCAGGCCGAAATTCTCCAGCATGGGCAGCAGGTCGGAGATCGGCACCGGCTCGCCGAGCTTCACGATCTTCAGGTGCACGCGCTCGGGTGTCTGCTGCGGCGGGCGGTGCAGGCTCAGCCGCAGGGCGCTGGTCCGGACTTGGGGCGCTAGCGTCGCGGACTGCTCCCGAAGCGCTTCCAGGTCGGCCAGGTCGGCCAGGGCGTCGCGCGGCTCAACATCCTCCTCGTACGCCATGGGGAAGGAACGCCGATAGCGGCTCGCCAGGCGCAGGCCTGCTGCCTCGCCCTTGTTCTGGATCAACACTTCGCGCAGGCGGTCCGTCCAGGTCAGCGCGGCCTCGGCGATCCGGCGCTCCAGGGCAGCCAGATCGACTTTCGGCTTGCTGTCCGGGTCGGTGTGCACGACCACGTGCACGCGTGCGTGGTTGGAGCCGGAAATCTGCACTTGAGTCTCGACGCTGCGCCCCGAGAACCCCTCGAGAACGATCTGCTCGATCCGCTGGCGAACCTCAGTGTTGTAGCGATCGCGCGGCACATAGATGAGACAGGAGTAGAAGCGGTGATAGGGGTCGCGCCGCACCAGCAGGCGTACCGTGCGCCGCTCGTACAGGTTGACGACACCGCGAGCAATCCGGATCAGATCCTCCACTGCGGCCTGGAAGAGCTCATCGCGCGGATAGGTCTCGAGCACGTTGAGCACGGCCTTGCCATCGTGGCTCTGCGGATCCAGGCCGAAGTACTCGATGACCTGCTGCACCTTGCGGCGCAGGACGGGGATGTCGCGGGGACTGCGGTGATAGGCAGTCGAGGTCCACAACCCCAGGAAGCGGTGCTCGCCGCGCACGCGGCCGCGCTCGTCGAAGTCCTTGACACCCACGTAGTCCAGGTACTCGCCCCGATGCACGGTGGCGGCGGAATTCGCCTTCGTCAGGATCAGCAGCTCGCGCTCGCGCGCGCGCGCGCGGACTTCGCCACGCAGCACGATGGGTGCGGGGCGTGCACCCTCCGCGGCGGTGCGCAGGATTCCCAGCCCCGTGCGGGCTTCCGGAATCAGGCGATCCTCGTTCGCGCCGCGCTCCAGGCGGTAATAGCGATATCCCAGGTAAACGAAGTGCCGGCCTTCCATCCAGTCCAGGAGCAGGCGCGCCTCGCTCACCTCGTCCGCCGGCAGTGGGGGCGGGTCACTTTCCAGGACGTCGATCAGTGTCTTGGTGCGATCCCGCATCGTGAGCCAGTCGTCCACGACGATTCGCACGTCCGCAAGGGTCGTGTCGATCCGGCGCTGCAGGTGCTCGAGCTGCGTCGGATCGGTCTGGCGGTCGATCTCGTAGAACTGCCACGACTCCGCATGCGCCTTGCGGGAGCCGTTGGCGCCGAAGCCGGTCAGCCGACCGCGGCCGTCGCGGTGTATCTCCAGCACTGGATGGACGATGAGATGAACGGCAATGTCAGCGCGGCTGAACACGATGCCCACGGAGTCCACCAGGAAGGGCATGTCATCCGTGATGAGCATGACCACCGTGTGCGGGGATTCGAATCCGTCGCGCTGCGGGTCGGGATTGAAAACCCGCACGAGAGCCTGGCCGGGACGGCGCCTCTGCTGTCCCAGCTCCAGGTGCTCGAGCGCGGCTCGGGCCAGCACGCCCGGGGCGCGCTGGGCGAGGTCCTCTTCGCCGACGCCGTGGAAGTAGGCGCGGATGAATCGCTGCTGTAGGGCACTCCGGCTTTTGCGGGTCGCCGCGAGCGCGATGCGCTCGATAAGAGCGACCCGGGAGGGGGGGATACTGTGAAGGAGATGGCTGTCTTCCGGAGGAACCTGCGCGTGCATGCTCGTGCTCTGTTTTTCGCGGCGAGAGTCAGCCTGGCCGGGGGCCAGGTCAAACGGGGGCCGAATTATACATGAGGGCCTCAGGGCTCCCGACCCGGGCCGGCTGGCTTCCTGAGCAGCCCTCAGCAGTGGTGCTTATGTCGCGCCGGTGCGCGCCGGCCGCCTGGCGCCGCGCCTATAATGCTCACAATCGTAACTAATGGGTCCCGTGAGCCCACGCTCGCCGGCGGATACCAGGAAACAGGCCATGAGCGACACTTATGCCAATCCGATGGGGACGGACGGATTCGAATTCGTGGAGTACACGGCGCCCGATCCACAATTGCTGCGCACGCTGTTCGAGCGCCTTGGGTTTCCAGTGGCGGCGCGCCACCGCTCGAAGAACGTGACCCTGCACAGACAGGGTGATGTCAACTTCATCATCAACGCCGAGCAGGACTCCTTTGCGCAAGGCTTTGCGCGCCAGCACGGGCCCTCCGCGTGCGCAATGGCCTTTCGCGTCAAAGACGCTGCATTCGCGTATCGACGCGCCCTGGAGCTGGGCGCGAAGCCCGGGCCGCAGTCGGCCGGGCCGATGGAGCTGAACATCCCTTGCATCGAAGGTATCGGCGGCTCACTCATCTATCTGGTGGACCTCTACGGGGAGCGATCCATCTATGACGTGGATTTTCGGCCGGAGCCGGCGGCGCTGACGGAGGGTGCGGGGCTCCTCAGCATCGATCATCTCACGCACAACGTCATGCGTGGCAGGATGGACGTGTGGGCGGGGTTCTACAGCAAGCTGTTCAGCTTCCGCGAGATACGCTACTTCGACATCGAGGGCCAGCACACCGGTCTGTTCTCGCGTGCCATGACCAGCCCTTGCGGCAAGATCCGCATCCCGATCAACGAGTCGCAGGATGACAAGAGTCAGATCGAGGAGTACCTGCGCGAATACCACGGCGAGGGAATCCAGCACATCGCTCTCGGGACACAGGACATCTATCGAACCGTGGACGTTCTTCGCAATCACGGTGTTGCGTTCCAGAGTGCGCCCGACACCTACTACGAGGCGGTCGAGGCACGCGTGCCTGGTCACCGAGAGTCGCTGCGCGAGCTGAAGCAGCGAGGCATTCTCGTCGACGGTAATCCGAGCAAGGGGGAGGGCGTGCTGCTGCAGATCTTCACGCAGAACGTCATCGGCCCGATCTTCTTCGAGATCATTCAGCGCAAGGGCAACGAGGGCTTCGGCGAGGGCAACTTCCGCGCCCTGTTCGAATCGATCGAGCTGGATCAGTTGCGCCGCGGAGTGCTGTAGCGGAATTTGCAGCTCGATTACGACCCCGCCCTGCCGATCACCGCGCATCGAGCGCAGATTCTCGAGGCGCTCGCGCGTCATCCGGTCATCATCGTGTGCGGAGCGACCGGATCGGGCAAATCCACGCAGTTGCCCAAATTGTGCCTGGAGGCCGGACGCGCTCGAGCCGGCCTGATCGGGCACACCCAGCCCCGCCGGATCGCCGCTCGAGCGCTCGCCAGCCGCCTCGCCCAGGAACTGGGGACAAGCCTCGCGGACGCTGTGGTGGGGTATCAGGTCCGCTTCACCGATCGCACCGGGCCCGCCACGCGCGTCAAGCTCATGACCGACGGCATTCTGCTGAAGGAGCTCGAGAGCGACCCGCGCCTGCTGCGCTACGACACGCTCATCATCGATGAGGCACATGAGCGCAGCCTCAACATCGATCTGCTGCTGGGGGTGCTCAAACAGTTATCCACACAGCGACCCGATCTGCGTCTGCTCATCACATCCGCCACGATCGACCCCGGGCGCTTCGCGGAGTTTTTCGGGGGTGCTCCGGTCATCGAAGTCTCCGGGCGCAGCTACCCGGTCGAGATTCGCTACAGGCCCCTGGCGGGCGAGCCCCTGGACGGGCAGGAGGAAGAGGCGGCGGCGGAGCTCTCGCTCCCGCAGGCAATCGTCGCGGCAATTCGCGAGCTCGACGCAAATGACCCGGCCGCATGCGGCGACACGCTGGTGTTTCTTCCGGGCGAGAAAGACATCCGCGAGGCCGCCGAGGCGCTGCGCGAAGAACAGCTGCGCAGTACGGAAATCCTGCCGCTGTTTGCGCGACTGTCCACCCGAGATCAGGAGCGAATATTCACCCGTCACACGCTCCGGCGCATCGTCCTGGCGACCAATGTCGCGGAAACCTCGCTGACCGTGCCGGGAATACGTTCCGTGATCGATTCGGGGCTGGCGCGCATCAGCCGCTACAGCGTGCGTGGCAAAGTGCAGCGCCTTCCCATCGAGCGCATCTCCAAAGCGAGCGCAGACCAACGTCGTGGCCGCTGCGGTCGCGAAGCCCCCGGAGTGTGTATCCGACTGTACTCCGAGGAGGATTTTCTGCAGCGCGAGGACTTTACCCCGCCCGAAGTACTGCGCACCAACCTCGCGAGCGTCATTCTGCGCATGGCCGTGCTGCGACTGGGAGAGCCCGAGAGCTTCCCATTTCTGGACGCTCCCGATGCCCGGCTCGTCAACGATGGCGTACGGCTGTTGCAGGAGCTCAAGGCCATGGATGAGCAGCGGCGGGTGACGAGCCTCGGCGAGAAGATTGCCTCGCTGCCGGTGGATCCGCGGCTGGGGCGGATGCTGCTCGCGGCCTCTCACCATCGCTGCGTGACAGAGGTGCTCGCGGTGAGTGCATTCCTCGAAGCGCAGGACCCGCGCGAGCGGCCACAGGAAGCAGCTCAGCAGGCGGCGCAGAAGCACGCCGCATTTGCCGATGCCCGCTCGGATTTCCTCAGCATAGTCAACTTGTGGCGTGCATACGAGCAGCAGTCACAGGCCTTGTCCGGGAATCAGCTTCGCAAGTGGTGCCGCGAGAACTTCCTCTCGTTCGTGCGGATGCGTGAGTGGCAGGAATTGCGCAGCCAGTTGCGCCGGGCCATTGCCGAGTTGCGCCTGCGCCCCAACCAGATCGCGGCGAGCTATGCGCAGCTGCACCAGGCAATCCTGACGGGCTTTCTCGGCTCGGTCGGCGAGCTGGACGAAAGGCGGGAGTACACCGGTCCGCGCGGCATCCGCTTCGTGCTGGCTCCCGGCACGCCGCTGCACGCCAGACCCCCCCACTGGGTGGTGGCCGGCAGCCTGTTGGAGACGACTCGCCTCTACGCGCGCATGGTGGCAGCAGTGGAGCCCGGTTGGATCGAAGCGGCCGGAGCCCACCTGGTCAAACGCCAGTACAGCGAGCCCCACTGGGTCGCGCGGCGCGGTTTCGTCGCCGCTTATGAGTCGGTATCGCTGTACGGCCTGCTGCTGGTCGCGCGGCGCCGCATCAATTACGGCGCCATCGCCCCGCTCGAAGCTCGCGATATCTTCATCCGCGAGGCGCTCATCGCCGAAACCGGCGCCGTGCGGGGCGACTTCCTGGTCCACAATCGCCGCCTGCGCTCGCAGGTGGAGGATCTGGAGGCGAGGATCCGCCGCCGCGACATCCTCGTCGACGAGCAGTCGCTCGTGGACTTCTACGCCCAGCGCCTTCCCGAGCGCATCAGCTCGGTGTCGGCCTTCGAGCACTGGCTAGCGGGAGCCGAGAGGCTCGATGCGGGCCTCCTGCGGATGAGTCTGACCGATCTCATGCGACGGGACGCGCCCGATGCTTCGCGGGAGTGCTTCCCCGACAGCCTGCCTGTCGGTCCGAACCGGGTGCCGCTGCGGTACGAGTTCAAGCCTGGCGAGCCGGGCGATGGAGTTACGGTGGTCGTGCCTGAGCTGCTGGTGTCGAGCTTGCGCCCGCAGCAGCTGGACTGGCCGGTGCCGGGTTTGCGGCTCGAGAAAATCACGGCAATATTGCGCGCGCTCCCGAAGGCCATCCGCAAGCAACTGGTGCCCGTGCCGGACAGCGCACGCGTCGCGCTCAAGGAGTTGCCACACACGGCGCCGCCAGAGACGGCGCTGCCGAGCTTCTACGACTGGCTCGCCTCCTGGGTGAGCCACAGGGCTGGCGCCAAAGTCTGTGCCGCGGACTTGCGGACGCTGGAGCTGCCGCCACACCTGCGAATGAATGTGCGGGTACTGGATTCCCAGGACCGCGTGGTCGCGGAGGGTCATGATCTAACCGCCCTCAAGCGCAGGCTCCAGAGCGCGAGCGGGCCGCTGAGCCGATCGTGCGAGCATGCCGTGACGCTGCATCGTCAGTGGGACTTCGGCGAGCTTGCCGAGAGCGCGACCGTCACTCGCAACGGGCTCGAGCTGATCGTCTTCCCGGCCCTCGAAGATCGCGGGAGCGGTGTTGCGGTCCTCGAAGCTCGAGCTCCCGAAGAGGCGAATGCGATCACGCGGACCGGCATGATTCGCCTGGCGATGCTGCTGCTGCCGCAGCAGGCAAAGTATGTCATGAAGCGGATGGCGGACGATCGTGCGCTCGTGCTGCTCAGTGGCGGTCTTCCGATCGATGCAGGGGTGGCCGAGGCCCTGACGCATAGGTCATTTGGCGAATGCTTCTTTCCCTCCGGTCAGGAGATCCTGCGCACCGGCAGTGTCTTCGCCGCCAATCTCGACCAGCGTCGGGCGCAGTTGAGTGCTGTGGCCGATCGGCTGGCTGCGAAAGTCGTTGAAATATTCACACAATGGCGGGCCGTGCGCACCGCACTGCAAACGCTGGGAGCGCCCGCATTCGCGGCAGCCTCGGCAGATATGGCATCGCAGCTCGAGGCGCTGCTGCCGGGCGATTTCATCAGATCGGTTCCGTATCCCTGGTTCGATCATCTGCCGCGCTACCTCGGCGGGATACAGCGGCGCATCGAGCGCTTGCCGTCCAATGCACGGCGCGATGCGGAGCTGGCAGCGAAGGTGCGCCCGTCCAGCAGTGCGCTCGCAAACCTGATGGCTGAACGGGCGAGCGCCGTGGTGCCGGCCGAGCTCGCGCAGCTTCGCTGGATGATCGAGGAGTTTCGCATCTCGCTGTTTGCCCAGGACCTCAAGACGGCGCTGCGGGTCTCGGAAAACCGGTTGGCGGACCAACTCGCCGCGGCACGCAGCGCGACAGGGTCCTGACATGCAGCCCCGATAACGCGGCGGGGCGCGCCGTGTACGTCGCGCGCGTCGCGCGCCGCTATGGTGCCGCGCTCCTGGATTACGGCCGGTGCTCGCGCGCCAGATATTCCTTGCTCTGCATCTCGACGAGGCGGCTGGCGGTGCGCTGGAAGGGCGCTCCGAGTCGCTCGCCGCGATACAGATCGGTGGGAGCCGCGGAGGCGGACAGGATGAGGTTGACATTTCGGTCGTACAGCTCGTCCACCAGCGCGATGAAGCGCCGTGCCTCATCCTCGTGTGTCACACCGAACACCGGCACGCCCGAGATCATGACCGACTGATAGTTGCGCGCAACCTCGATGTAGTCTTCCTGGCTGCGGGGACCGGCACAGATCGCCGGGAAATCGAACCACACGACACTGCCGCTCTCGCGCACGACCGCAATGGGGCGGCCCTCGATCTCGATCGAGCCTGATGCGCGGCGCCCGGTCCCTGCAGGCGCACAGCCGGCACCGCCGTGATCGGCGAGCTCGGTAAACAGTTCCTGCATGCGCCGCGCTGTGTCCGCCGCACCGGACGGCAAATACGTGCCGGCCTGGGTGAGCCGGCGCAGCCGGTAGTCAGTCTGTCCCGACATGTGGAAAACATCGAGGTGTTGCCTCAGCAGCTCGATCGTTGGCTCGAACCGCTGATGTTGCAGGCCGCCGTGGTAGAGATCGCCTGGAGCAACGTTGGAAGTGGCGACGAGCGTGACTCCGCGGCTGCAGAGCTCCGAGAACAGGCCGCCGAGAATCATCGCATCCGCAATGTCGGACACGAACAACTCATCGAAACAGAGCACGCGCGCGTTTCGCGCTATCCGCCGTGCCACTTCCTCGAGTGGCGCTTGCCGCTGCTGCAGCGTCCTCAGTTGTCGGTGCACATCCTGCATGAACCGGTGGAAGTGGCTGCGTTGCCGCCGCGGAAAGGGCAGGCTGTGGAAGAATAGATCCATCAGCCAGGTCTTGCCGCGGCCGACTCCGCCCCACAGATACAGGCCTCGTACCTGCGCCTGCGCCGAGTGGCCGCCCAGCCCCGCTATCCAGCGCCGCAGCCGGCGGGAATGCACCTCGTCAACGCCGATCAGGCGTGTCCGCAGCTCATCGAGCCTGGCGACCGCCGCCTGCTGCATGGGATCGGTAGTGAAGCCGCGCTCTGCGGCCTGTTGCGCGTACAGCTCACGCAGATCCATCGGTGCCATCAGTTCGTATCATAACGACTGGTAATTCGGTCCCGAGCCTCCTTCAGGGGTCGTCCAGGTGATGATTGCGTATGGGTCCTTGACGTCACAGGCCTTGCAGTGCACGCAGTTGGCTGCGTTGATCTGCAGGCGCTTGCCGCCGCTGCCGTCGGACACCATTTCGTAGACGCCGGCGGGACAGAAGCGCTCGCAGGGGTTACCGAACTCTTTGATACAGCGGTCCGAGCAGATCGAGGTGTCCGCCACCTTGAGGTGGGCGGGCTGATTCTCGTCATGAGTCGTCGATGCGAAGAAAACGGACGCCAGGCGATCGCGGGGCGGTAGTGTTCGCTCCACCCAGTGGCGCTCGGGCGATGCGTATTCCGTCAGCTTCCGAAGGCGCTCGTAGTCCGGGATGCGGTTCTTCAGCGTCCAGGGCGTGTGGCCGCGAGTCAGGACCTCCAGCGCGGAGTTGGCCATGCCGACCCACATGCCGCGCTTGAACCCGGGCTTGAAATTGCGGACGGCTCGCAGCTCCTGGCCGCCCGGTGAGGCGCGCCAGCGGGCATCGAAGCCGGCCGGAGCACCGGTCTCGGCCAGGTGCTGAGCGGCCAGCATGCCGGAGCGGATGGCCTGATGGATTCCCTTTATCTTCGGCAGGTTGACACCGCCGCCGGAATCGCCGATCAGCATCGCCCCGGGCATCTCCAGGCGCGGGATCGCCTGCCAGCCCCCGGCCGCGATGGTGCGTGCCCCCGCGGCGAGGATCTCGCCGCCCTCGAGTAGCGGCTTCACCGTCGGGTGATGCTTGAACTGTTGGAAGGCTTCGAACGGCGACAGTCGCGGATCCTCATAGTCAAGCCCGACGACGAATCCGACGTACACGCGGTCCTTGTCGAGGTGATAGATGAAGCTGCCGCCATAGGTTGCGGTGTCCAGAGGCCAGCCGAGGGAATGTTGGATCAGGCCCGGCTCGACCCGCCCGGCGGGCAGCTGCCACAGCTCCTTCATGCCCAGTCCGAACGACTGGGGACAGCTGTTCTTGTCCAGGCCATGCGCTCTGATGAGCTGCTTGGCGAGGCTGCCGCGCGCGCCTTCGGCAATGACCGTGGTGCGTGCTCGGATCTCGGCACCCGGCGTGTAGTTGGGACCGGGACTGCCGTTCTTGTCGATTCCCATGTCGCCGAGGCGCACGCCGGCCACGGACTGGTCGGAATTGAGCAGCATCTCGGCGGCCGCGAAACCCGCAAAGACATCCACTCCAAGCGCCTCGGCCTGCTGGGCGAGCCATGGTGTCAGCAGTCCCAGGGAGATGATGAAGTTGCCCCGATTGTGGAGCTGCGGGGGCAGGGGCAGGGAGATGGCGCTCTTCTGCGTCAACAGCCTGAACTCATCGCGCTTCGCTGCGACGCAGATGCCGGGAGGTGAGGCGCGCCACTCGGGCAGCAGCGAATCGAGGGGGCCCGGCTCCATCACGGCGCCCGAGAGCGCGTGTGCGCCGACCGCCGAGGCTTTCTCGAGGATGCAGACGTTGATGTCCGGCTTGAGCTGCTTCAAGCGTATGGCGCATGAGAGGCCGGCCGGTCCCGCACCGACGATCGCCACGTCATACTCCATCACATCGCGTTCAACTGCTGGGGTATTCAAGACCGCGCCCTTCCGCCACGCATTACTTGGGTTGCATCCGGATCGCCCCATCGAGGCGGATCGTGCTGCCATTGAGCATCGGGATCTCGAAGATCGAGGCCACGAGCTGCGCGAATTCCTCCGGCTTGCCGAGTCGGCTGGGGAAGGGGATCTGGCTCGCGAGCGAGGCCTGTAGCTCCGGAGTCATCGAGTCCACCATGGGCGTATGGAAGATGCCGGGAGCGATCGAGACGCAGCGGATGCCGACCCGGGCCAGCTCGCGCGCGATCGGCAAGGTCAGGCCCACCAGCCCGGCCTTGGTGGCTGAATAGGCGGCCTGGCCTATCTGTCCTTCATACGCGGCCACAGAAGCAGTATGAATCAGAACACCCCGCTCACCGTCCGCGTTCGGCTCATTCTCCTGCATGACCGCAGCCGCGGCCTTGTCACACAGGAACGCCCCGATCAGGTTGATATGCACGACCTTGGCGAAGAAATCGCCGGCCATCGGCCCGTTCTTGCCGAGAACTCGGCCTGCTCCCACGACTCCGGCGCAATTCACGAGCAGGTTGATGCCGCCCATGCGCGAGCGGGCGGCCGCCATCGTCGAGTTGACCTCGCCCTCCGAGGTGACGTCGCACCGCGAGAAGCTGGCTCGTGCGCCCAGGCGGGCCGCCATCGCCTGACCGGCGCCTTCCTGTACGTCCAGGATGACGACCTGCCCCCCCTCTGCAATCACATGGCTGGCCACGGCGGCACCCAGGCCGGAGGCGCCCCCTGTTATCACCGCGCGCGCGTCTCGAATCTTCATGGAGCTCCCGGGTTGAGTTCGGTTCTGGTGGTAAAGCCGGCGCGGCAGTAGAGCATACCCACCGTATCGTAGGAAACGGGCTCGCGGGCCGCCCGCCTGGAGGCGACACCGCCTTGCCGGAGCTTCCCTCCACTCCCCGCTGGTACGGTGGATTCGGGGCCGACAGCGGGCTCTCGCTGGCAGTGACCTCTGGCCGGCAGCAGCCGCTCAGGGCGTGATTTCGACCGCCATCGCGACTGCCTCGCCGCCGCCGATGCACAGCGAGGCGATACCCCGCTTACCACCGCGTCGGCGCAGGGTGTGGATGAGCGTTGTCAGGATACGGGCTCCCGTCGCGCCAATAGGGTGTCCGAGGGCACACGCGCCGCCATTGACGTTTACCCGGGCGTGCTCGATGTCCACGTCGTGCATGGCAGCCATGGTCACCGTCGCAAAAGCCTCGTTAATCTCATAGAGGTCCGCATCGTGCGGCCGCCACCCCAGTCTGGACAGTACTTTGCGGATCGCCCCCACGGGAGCCGTCGTGAACCACTCGGGCTCATGCGCGTGGCTGGCATATCCCAACACGCGTGCCAGCGGCTTCAGGCCACGCGCCTTGGCTGCCGCTGCGCTCATGACGATCAGCGCGGCAGCGCCGTCGGAAATGGATGAGGAGCTGGCAGCGGTGACCGTGCCATCCTTGCCGAAGGCCGGCTTGAGCGAGGGGATCCGCCCGACGTCGCACGTGCCCGGGGTCTCGTCGCGCGCGACGATCACGTCGCCCTTGCGGCTCTTCACCGTCACCGGCGTTACCTCGGCCTCGAATTCACCGGTCTCGAGTGCCTTCATCGCGCGGCGCACCGATTCGGTGGCGAATGCATCCTGCGCGGCGCGCGTGAAGTTGTATCGGGCCGCGGTCGCATCCGCAAAGCAGCCCATGGCCTTGCCGTCGAACGGACTCTGCAGTCCGTCGTAGAACATGTGGTCGAGGATCTCGCCGTGGCCCATACGGTAGCCACTGCGTGCCTTCGGGAGCATGTAGGGCGCGTTGGTCATCGACTCCAGTCCGCCGGCCAGCACGATCTCGACATCGCCGGTGCGAATCTGGTCCGCGGCCATCATCACGGCCTTCAGGCCCGAGCCGCACATCTTGTTGACGGTGGTTGCAGGTGTCTCGAGCGCAATGCCCGCGGCGACCGCTGCCTGGCGGGCGGGCGCCTGGCCAAGTCCGGCCGAGAGGACGCAGCCCATGATGACCTCCTGGATGTCCCGGGGCTGTACTGATGCCGACTCGATGGCCGCGCGCGCCGCCGCGGCGCCGAGCTGGGGAGCGGTCAGGCCGGCCAACGCTCCCTGAAAGGCCCCGATCGGCGTGCGCCGCGCCGAGACGATGACGACTTCATGCTCTGACATGGTGGAAATCCTCCGCAAAAACTGATCAGCGCGCCAGCGTTGTCTGCGGCAGCCGCGATCGGCTGGGCCGTGGCCGGTTGCTGCGGCCTGAAGTGCGGCGTGCGCCGTTGCCGGCGGCTGCCGTGCCGCGGGGCCGCAGCCCATTGTCAAACACTGCCATGAAGGCATCGGCGATCTCGGTGGCGGTCATCGACTGATTCTCCCGGTACCAGTGGGCGATCCAGTTGAGCGAGCCGGCGAGGGCGAACGCGGTCATCTTGGGGTCGCAGGAGTGAATGGAGCCGTCCTGCACGCCCTCACGGATCAGCCGGCGGATGCCATGGTCGATCTGCGATTTCATCGCCTTGATGTGGGCGCTCATCTGCGCCGAAAGATCCTGGTCCTCGACACGCACCATGCACCAGCCGAACTCGGAGGCGACCGCCTGGGCATAGTTGCGCAACACCGCGCTCAGCCGCTCGCGCGCGGGCACGCGCAGACTCTTGACCTGACGCAATGCGGAGCGGATCTGCTCGACGCCCGCGACGAAGCACTCGAACAGGAGCTGCTCCTTGTTGCTGACGTAGTAGTAGACAGTCGGCTTGGTGACATCGAGCGCAGCGGCGATATCGTCCAGCGAGGTGTTGTGATAACCCTTGTGATTGAACGCGTGGGCGGCGGCGCGGATCACTGCTTCCCGCTTGACTTCCCGATCGAGCAGCCGCTCCCGGCTCGCCCGCCATGGGGAGGCCGGATGCCCGTTGTGGGCGGATGGCTGCTGTCTGCTCTTGGGCGCTTGCGGCGCACGCGTTCGGCGAGTTCTCATTCGTGCGGAGTAGGTGCTTGAAGGACACCCGATTATAGGATCATACTGGCCGGTAGTCATCCTACCGGTGCGTAAACCCATGAACGGCAGTACCGAAGGCGGCGCGGCTTTGCAGCGGCCCGACCAGGCGGCCGCACGGCCGCCCCTCAGGTTCGTCTCCGCGGCTTCCCTGTTTGATGGTCACGACGCGGCGATCAATATGATACGCCGGCTGCTGCAGGCGCATGGCGCGGAAGTCGTGCACCTCGGCCACAACCGCAGCGTCGCCGACATCGTGCGGGCCGCCATCCAGGAGGATGCCGACGGCATTGCGGTGAGCTCTTATCAGGGCGGCCACAACGAGTACTTCGAGTACATGGTGGACATGCTGCGGGAACGCGGCTGCGAGCACATTCGCGTGATCGTCGGCGGAGGCGGCACGATCGCGCCCGAGGAGATCGAGACTCTCGAGCGCCACGGCGTGGAGAAGATCTACACGCCCGAAGATGGCCGTAAACTCGGGCTGAACGGTATGATCGATGACGTGTGCCGGCGGATCGAGGCCGTTCAGCAGCCCCCGTACGAGTTCGGCCCGCTGAACGCGCGCGACCATCATCATGTCGCACGCACCATCTCCATCCTCGAGCGTGCCGGGGAGTCGGATCCTCAAGGGGCCCAGGTCAGGCGGGCGCTATCGCGCTCGCGGCAGAAGGTTCCGGTGATCGGCATCACGGGCACGGGCGGGGCGGGCAAGTCCAGTCTCAGCGACGAGCTGCTGGCGCGCTTCGTGCGGCACTTTCCCGGCCGACAGATCGCCATGGTCGCCATGGATCCGACGCGGCGACGCAGCGGCGGTGCGCTCCTCGGCGATCGCATCAGGATGAACAGTCTCGCCAGCGAGTCGATCTTCATGCGCTCGCTCGCGACACGCCGCCAGAATCTAGCCACCTCCGCCGTGCTCCGGGACGTCATCGATCTGTACAAGGCGGCCGGCTTCGACCTGATCGTGGTCGAGACCGCCGGTATCGGCCAGTCGGACACGGAGATCGTCGATCTGGTGGACTTGTCGCTGTATGTCATGACCAGCGAATACGGCGCCGCGAGCCAGCTCGAGAAGATCGACATGCTCGACTTCGCCAGCTTCATTGTCCTCAATAAGAGCGAGAAGCGCGGCGCGCAGGACAGCCTGCGCGACGTACGCAAGCAGTGGCGACGCAACCATCCGGACCAGTCGAGGCTGCCTGACTCGCAGCTGCCGGTGTATGCCACGATCGCCAGCCGCTTCAACGATCCGGGCGTGAACCAATTGTTCGCTGCATTGTGCGGCTCCCTGGACGAGAAGAAGATCGGTACTGCCTCATGGCAGGTGTCGGAAGTCGGGCCCACGGAGCTCACCACGAGAGAGCCCCTGATTCCGGGCGAGCGCGTGCGTTACCTTGCGGAGATTGCGCAGCAGGGCCGCGCGGCGCGTGCCCGCGGCGAACGGCAGGCCGAGGCGGCACGCCGCGCGTGTGGCCTCTACGAATCCCTCAAGGCACTGCAGGATCCAGCTCTGCCGGCTGCACTGGAGCGATTCTCCGCGGCCGCGCTGACTCAGGAAGGGGACATGACGCGGCAGGCCTTGCGTCACGCCTATGACCGCTCACTGGAGGAGATCGGTGCCGAAGGCATCCGCGAGCTCAAGGCATGGCCCGAGCGCGTCCGCGCCGCCACGGAGCCCACTTACTCTTACAAGGTGCGTGACCGGCTCGTGAGCGGCGACAACTACACCGAGAGTCTCTCGCACCAGCGCATACCGAAGCTTGCGGTACCGCGGTTTCGGGACTGGGGCGAGATCCTGCAGTTCATCGCGACGGAGAACCTGCCGGGCGCGTTTCCGTATACCGGTGGTGTCTACCCGTACCGCCGCGAGGAGGAGGACCCGACCCGGATGTTTGCCGGCGAGGGCGCGCCGGAGCGTACCAATCGGCGCTTCCACTACCTTGCCGGGGGACATGGCGCGGCTCGGCTCTCCACCGCTTTCGACTCGACGACGTTATATGGAGAAGATCCGGACACGCGGCCGGACATTTACGGCCGCACCGGCAACTCCGGTGTCTCGATTGCCACACTGGATGACATGAAGAAGCTCTATTCGGGCTTCGATCTGTGCCTGCCCACAACCTCGGTGTCGATGACCATCAATGGACCTGCGCCGATGATCCTCGCCATGTTCATGAACACGGCCATCGATCAGCGGGTGGAGCGCTATCTGCGCGGCGAAGGCCGCTGGAGCCAGGCCCAGGCGAAGATCGCGGGGCTCATCCGTGCACACATGGAGCAGGGGAGCGCGCCGCCTGTCTACAAAGGGGATCTGCCCAAGGGACACGATGGCAGCGGGCTGGCGCTCCTCGGCGTGACGGGCGATCAGCTGGTCGCCGCGGAGGTTTACGAGCGCATCAAGGCGGAAGCGCTGCAGGCGGTGCGCGGCACGGTGCAGGCCGACATCCTCAAGGAGGATCAGGCGCAGAACACCTGCATTTTCTCCACCGAGTTCGCATTGCGCATGATGGGCGACGTGCAACAGTATTTCATCGACCAGCGGGTACGGAACTTCTACTCCGTTTCCATCTCGGGATATCACATCGCCGAGGCCGGCGCGAATCCCATCTCGCAGCTGGCTTTCACGCTGGCGAACGGGTTCACGATCGTCGAGTATTACCTGGCGCGTGGCATGAAGGTCGATGACTTCGCACCCAATCTCTCATTTTTCTTCTCCAACGGCATGGATCCGGAGTATGCGGTCATCGGCAGAGTCGCGCGGCGGATCTGGGCGCGGGCGATGCGCGAGCTGTACTCGGCCGGTCCGCGCAGTCAGATGCTGAAGTATCACATTCAGACCTCCGGCCGCAGCCTGCATGCGCGGGAAATTTCCTTCAACGACATCCGCACGACGCTGCAGGCGCTGTACGCGCTGTTCGACAACTGCAACAGCCTGCACACCAATGCGTACGATGAGGCGCTGACGACACCCACGGAGGAGAGCGTGCGCCGGGCGGTCGCCATCCAGCTGGTCATCAATCGCGAGCTCGGCTTGAACAAGAATCAGAACCCCTGGCAGGGCTCGTTCGCCATCGAGTATCTGACCGACCTCGTCGAGGAGGCTGTCTACAAGGAGTTCGATTCGATCTCGGAGCGTGGCGGGGTTCTCGGTGCCATGGAGACCATGTACCAGCGCGGCAAGATCCAGGAGGAGTCGCTGTATTACGAGACCCGCAAGCACGATGGCACGCTGCCCATCATCGGCGTGAATACCTTTCTGTCGCGCTCCGGCACCGAGGAGCACGCCAGCGCACAGCTGATCCGTTCGACCGAGGAGGAGAAGCAGGATCAAGTCGCCGCGGTGCGCGCTTTCCAGGCACGCAACGCGTCGGCGACTTCCGAGGCGCTTCAGCGCCTGCAGTCCACTGCTGCGCGCGCAGGCAACGTGTTTGCCGAGCTGATGCAGTCCGTGAAGAGCTGCTCCCTGGGGCAGATCTCGCACGCGCTCTACCAGGTGGGTGGCCAGTACCGCCGTAACATGTAGGTCGGCGGCATTGCTGTCGGCGCGGGGGCCTGATTCAGGCATCCTGTCCCACTGCCGTCGCCGCCTGGTCAGAGGTTGGCGCGTTCTCCGGCCCTCGAGTCAGATCGGGCTCACCCAACTCGCGCAGGATGGCCTCCCGGGCACGGTCGCGCAGTGCCATCGCCAGTGACTCGGCGGCGGCCTCGCTCGCAGAGATGGGCGGCAGGATTTCCACAATGATCCGGCCGGGTCGGGGCAGACCGCCCAGAGGCGAGAGCGCCCGGCGGGTACCGCGTACGACAGCGGGCACGACGGGGCAGCCGGCGCGGGCGGCGGTCAGGAACGCTCCGGTATGAAATTTGAGCAGGCCGGGGGTACGCGTGAACGTTCCCTCGGGAAAGAACACCAGGGAGCTGCCGTCCACCGCGCGGCGCAGTACCCGCCGTGCATCCGCCGCGCCGCGGTGCCGATTGAATCGTTCGACGAATTCCGATCCCAGGCGACGCAGCAGCAGTCCGGCGAGCGGTACGGCGTTCATTTCCCGCTTGATGACGAATCCGAACCGGGGGGGCAACGCGGCGGTGAACACCACGCCGTCCAGATAGCTGGCGTGGTTGGACACTACCACGCACTGGCCGGCCGGAAGATGCTCCGCGAACCTGACCGTGAGGGGCATGCCAGCCAGCCACAGGAACGCGCGCGAGGTGATACGCGCCAGCGCACGACGCCGCCCGAGGCCGGGCAGGAGGACAATGAGCGCCAGGGCGCACAGGGCCGCTATCAGGAACACGGCGAGCGCGTACAGGCCGTATGCGAATCGCACCGGGGCCAGCAGAGTCCGATACACCGCCATCACATGGCCATGAGAGCCTTCGATTGCCATTGTGCGTATATCGTTCCTGATCGCGCTTCGGGATGTGACCTGGTTCTCTTTATGTTAATGCTTGGCGGTAGATGTGAAGGCAATCACGCAGGTCCAGCGGGGGGCTCACCATACTGCGGCAGCGACAATGGATTGTCGAAGCTCATACACCGAGGCCTGTCCTCAACGCGCGCCGGGTGGCGTGCACAGGCTTCCTCCGAGAGGGAATCTTGTCGAAGCCTGCCGCTGCAATCGCCATGACTGCCAACGCCGATCCTGCCGATCCGGCGGTGTCTCGGTTTCTCGATGCCGTCTGGATGGAACGGGGACTGTCCCCGAATACGCTGGCGGCGTACCGCGCCGACCTGACCGCCCTGTCTCGCTGGCTCGCTGAGCGCAATATCCCGATGATGCGCACGACGCGAGCCGATCTGCAGGGCTTCATTGCCTGGCGAGTCAACGCCGGCGCTCGGCCGCGCTCGACTGCCCGGCAGCTCTCCAGTTTCCGCCGCTTCTTCCGCTACCTGGTACGCGAGGGCGTCATCCGCGAGGATCCGACCGCGCAGATCGCAATGCCGAAGATCGGCCGCTCGCTTCCGAAGTCGCTCAGCGAGGAGGAAGTCGAGTCCCTGCTGAATGCGCCGGTCGTGAGCGATCCGCTCGGTCATCGCGACCGCGCCATGCTCGAAGTGCTGTATGCGACCGGACTGCGCGTCTCGGAGCTGGTCAACCTGCGGCATGGCCAGGTCAACATCAACCAGGGTGTCATCCGCATCCTCGGCAAGGGCAATCGCGAGCGCCTCATCCCGCTGGGAGAGGAAGCCATGCGCTGGCTCACCGAGTTCGCCAGCACTGCGCGCAGCGAGATCCTGCTGGAGCGGCAGACGGACTATCTGTTTCCGACCCGGCGCGGCGATCGCATGACGCGCCAGGCCTTCTGGCACATCATCAAGCGTTATGCGCGCAAATCCGGCATTGCCAAGGAGCTCTCGCCGCATACGCTTCGTCACGCATTCGCCACGCATCTGCTCAATCACGGCGCGGATCTGCGTGTGGTGCAGATGCTCCTCGGACATAGCGACCTGTCCACGACGCAGATCTACACGCATGTAGCTCGCGAGCGTATGAAAGAGTTGCATTCGGCTCACCATCCCAGGGGCTGATCTCGCCCCGGCGCCATGTCCGCCAGAGCCTGTTTCCTGCTGCTGGGGCTACTCCTGATGCCGCTGTCGCTGCCTGCGCAGCCGACCAGCCGGGCCGATGCGGCGACCCAGGCCGACCCTCGGGTGAAGATCGCCAATCGTATCCCGGATGTGCGGCCCGAGGATCTGCGCCCATCGCCCATTGCAGGTATCTACGAGCTGTCGCGCGGTATGGATTTCGCCTATGTGACGGCCGATGGCAAGTACGCCTTCAGCGGCGACCTGATCGATCTTGCGGCCAACGACAATCTTACCGAGCAGCGTCGGCGCGATGCCCGCCAGAAGCTGATCGACGCTATTCCCGAGAGCGACATGATCGTGTTCGGCCCGCGCGATCCGAAATACACGGTCACGGTCTTCACCGACGTCGATTGTGCGTATTGTCGCGAGCTGCACCGGCAGATCGCCGACTACAACCGTCTTGGGATCCGGGTGCGCTACCTGTCGTATCCGCGCACCGGCCCCAATAGCGACTCATGGACGAAGGCCGAAGAGGTCTGGTGCGCGCACAATCGCAACGAAGCGCTGACCGAGGCCAAACGGGGCATTGCGCTGCCTGGCAAGGCCTGCACGAACAACCCCGTGGCGCGTGAATATGCCCTGGGCCAGGCGTTCCAGTTGAAGGGAACCCCGGCGATCGTCATGGCGGACGGAGAGCTGTATGGCGGTTACCTGCCGCCGGCGATGCTAGCGGCGCACCTGAGGGAAACCCAGAAGCGCTGAGCGTCGGGCCGCCTACTTCTCCAGCAGCTTCAGCTTGTCCGGCTTGCCTTCCCAGGCCTTGGCATCGGCCGGAGGATCCTTCTTCTCGGTGATCACCGGCCAGAGCTTGGCCAGCTCGGCGTTGAGTTGCTTGAAATGCTCCTGGCCGGAGGGGAGCTCTTCCTCCGAGAAAATCGCCTCGATCGGGCACTCAGGCTCGCACAGGGTGCAGTCGATGCACTCGTCCGGGTCGATCGTGAGGAAATTCGGCCCCTCATGGAAGCAGTCCACTGGACAGACCTCGACACAGTCCATGTATTTGCACTTAATGCAGTTCTCGGTAACGACGAAAGTCATTCGGTATCCTCAGGGTCATCCGCAGCGCCCCTCGCGCGGGATTTTCGCCGGTTTGGCCATTCTGACGCAAACGGGTACCCCGAAAGGGGGCGCAAATGATATCAGCTCTGCGCCAGCGTGCGGTCGAACTGGGTGAAGTAGTGGCCGTCGCGGCCCGCAGACCGGTCTTCCAGGTAGCGGTGCAGCGTGAAATCCGTGCTTGGGAAGGCAATCCCGCTCCAGGGGATGTCCTTGGGCTCGACCAGGGCGGTTTCCAGGCTTTCCTCACCCGCGCCGTACGTCGGTTCCATCAGCGTGGCCCTGAAGAACACGTGGACCTGCTGCGCGTGCAGCACGTGTACGACCGATAGCAACGAGCCGACATCGACCCGGGCAAGGGCTTCCTCATACGACTCGCGGGCGGCGGCCTGCTGCAGCGTCTCGCCGTTCTCCATGAACCCCGCCGGCACGGTCCAGAAGCCGCGCCGCGGCTCGATGGCCCGGCGGCACAGCAGGATTCTGCCCTCGTACTCCGGAACGCAACCGACGACCAGGCGCGGGTTTGAATAGTGGATCGTTCCGCAGGCCTCGCAGACATGCCGCGGCAGGTGGTCGCCCGGCGGGATGCGATACAGGAGCTTGGCGCCGCACTGGTTGCAGAAATTCATGGTGCTCTTGCGAGCATAGCATGCCATGAAGCGACTCCCCGGCGCGCCCAACAGTGCCGGGAATTCCCGCGCAGTTGTTAAAATGCGTCGTGCTCAGCTCGACGCGGCCCGCAAGGTGTCGTCGCGATTCTGTCAACAGGGAGTACCGCCATGAGAGATCTTCTCGGATTGAGCGGCCTCGGGCGGCTTGCGCTCGGCGGCGCACTGGGCTGCATGGCCTGCGTGGCCCAGGCACAGTCCGCCGATCACACGTTCATGCGCTATCCGACGCTGTCAGGCAACACCATCGTTTTCGTGTCGCACGACAACCTTTGGTCGGTACCGCGTACCGGCGGGGTGGCCTCCCGATTGACCGCGGACGAGGGTCGCGACCTGATGCCGCGCTTTTCGCCCGACGGGCGCTGGCTCGCCTTCACCGGCGAATATCAGGGCAACCGCGATGTGTACGTGATGCCTGCTCAGGGCGGTGCAGTCCGGCGCCTCACGTTCACATCGGACGTGGTTGAAGAGGCGCCGCTGCGGTGGGGGCCCAACAACATGGTGGTCACCTGGACCCCCGACTCCAGCAGCATCGTATTCCTGTCGCGACGCGAATCCTGGAACTCCTGGTTCGGCAGGCTGTACTCGGTTCCCGTGGGCGGTGGTTTGCCCTCGGCTCTGCCACTGGACCGCGGCGGCTTCATGAGCTACGGACCGGGTGGCAACCAGATCGCGTACGTGCGTATCTTTAGCGATTTCCGTACCTGGAAACGCTACCAGGGCGGCCTCGGCCAGGACATCGACATCTACGATTTTCGCACCCATCAACTCAAGCACGTGACCGACTGGCCGGGCACTGAAACCTCGCCCATGTGGTTCGGCAAGAGCATCTATTTTCTGGCCGATCACGATGCCTCGCAGCGGCGCAACATCTGGGCGTATGACACATCCAACGGCCAGTTCCGCCAGGTCACGCATTTCACCGACTACGACGTTGATTTCCCGAGCCTCGGCGCGGGACCGCAGAGCGAGGCCGGTATCGTGTTCCAGCAGGGCGGCAGGCTGCACGTGCTCGACCTGCCTTCCGAGCAGCTTCACGATCTGGAGGTGTCGGTGCCTGATGATGGTACCCGCACCGGTCCACGCTGGGTGGATGCGAAGACGGCTATTCGCGACCAGGATACGGCACAACAGACCGACTTCGATCTCGCTCCCAATGCAGGCCGCGCCGCATTCTCGGCTCGCGGTGATCTGTTCACCCTCCCGGCCGAGCATGGCAACACGCGCGATCTCACGCAAACATCGAACGCGGACGAGGATCACCCCGCCTGGTCGCCCGACGGAAAGCTCATTGCTTACACCACCGATGTCAGCGGAGAGCAGCAGCTCGCGGTGCGCCCCGCCGAGGGCGGCGCCGAAAGGATCGTGACGCATTTTGACCGCGGCTATTACTACCGGCCGCGATGGTCACCGGACGGCGAGCGCCTGGCCTTCTCGGACAACGAGCATCGCCTGTGGTTCGTGCCCGTCGCAGGCGGCGCCCCCGTGCAGGTTGCGCAGGACAAGTTCGCGGAGATACACGACTACACCTGGTCGCCGGATGGCCGCTGGCTCGCCTACAGCATCACCGGCGCGAACCAACAGACGGGTATCTGGCTGTACAACCTCGAATCGCGCAAGGCCACACTCACCAGCGACCCGCGCTTCAACGATTTCCAGCCCGCCTTCGACCCGCAGGGCCGGTACCTGTTCTTCCTCTCCACGCGCCACGAGAACCCGACCTTCAGCCGTACCGAGCTCAACGTTGCGACCCTGAAGATGACGGGCATTTATGTGGCCACCCTCAAGCGCGGGGAGGCATCCCCCTTTGCGCCGCGATCCGACGAGGGTGTTCCCACGGAAGAGCAGAAGGGGCAGAGCAGTGCCGCACCGTCGGCGCAGGAGTCGAAGGACCGCAAGGCGGACAAGGGTAAGGCAGACAAGGAGAAGAAGCCGGGGAAGCCCGTGGAGATCGATCTGGATGGTCTGATGGCGCGCGCGGTGCCCATGCCGATCACGCCGGCAGACATCGCGAGCCTGGACGTCCGCGCGGACAAGGTCTTCTACCTGACCACTCCGAGCCAGATGATCGAGGGGCCTCTTCCCGGTGAGAAGACCGCTCTGCACGTATACGACATGAAGAAGCGCAAGGATGCCACTGTCGTGGATGGACTGAGCGCCTATGTCCTCTCAGGGGACGGCAAGCGAGTGCTCTACAAGCTCGAGAAGGATTATTACATCGCGGATGCCGCCCCGGCCAAGCCGACCAAGGATGAGGAGGACAAGAAGAAGCTCGATCTGTCCCACCTGCGAGTGCGCGTGGAGCCCACGCAGGAGTGGACGGAGATGTTCAATTCGGCCTGGCGCCTTGAGCGCGATCTGTTCTACAGCCCGAAGATGAACGGCGTTGACTGGCCGGCCGTGCATGCCGCTTATGGCAAGCTGTTGCCCCTCGTCGGCTCACGCGGCGATCTGAACTATCTGATCGGCGAAGTCATTGGCGAGCTGAGCAACTCCCATACGTATGTCGGCGGCGGCGATGAGATGCCCGAGGAACGGCGTGTGCCGACTGCATTTCTTGGGGTGAGCTTCGCGCCCGACAACGCTTCCGGGCGCTATCGGCTGGCCACGATCTATCCCGGAGACAACACTCGGGAGGCGTACCGCTCGCCCCTGACCGCACCGGGCCTCGACGTACACGCCGGTGACTACCTGCTCGCCATCGACGGCAAGGAGCTTACGACCGCTGTGGATCCCTTCAGCCTCCTGGCGGGCAAACAGGCTTCGACTGTCAAGCTGACCGTCTCGGACTCCCCTGCCGGCAAACGCCGCGAGGTCGTCGTCCAGCCCGTGAAGAGTGAGCTGGAGCTGCGCGAGCAGGCCTGGATCGATCACAACCGCGAAGTAGTGGACAAGGCTTCGGGCGGCCGGGTGGCTTACATTTATCTCTCGGATATGGGCGGGCGCGGAATGGAACAGTTCATCCGCCAGTTCTATGCCCAGCTCGACAAGCAGGCGCTGATCTTCGATGACCGCTGGAATGGCGGAGGATTCATCGATCAGATCGTCCTCGAGCGGCTGCGGCGCATCCTCGTAGGGATGGACACGGATCGTGAGAACGCGGCCATTCCCAGTCCCAATCAACTCATCCTCGGCCCGAAGGTTTGTCTCATCAATCACTATTCGGCTTCCGACGGAGATGTCTTCCCTTTCTACTTCCGCAAATACGGTCTCGGGCCTCTGATCGGTACGCGCACGTGGGGCGGCGTGCGCGGAATCCGCGGCGAGTGGACGCTCCTCGACGGGGGATACATCACGGTGCCGGAGTCAGCTCAGTACCTGCTGAATTCGCAGTGGGCGATCGAGAATCACGGTGTTGATCCGGACATGACCGTCGATGACTCGCCCGCGGACTGGATGCAGGGCCACGATGTGCAGCTCGAGGCCGCGATCTACTACATTGTGGATGAGATGAAGAAGCATCCGGCGACGCTGCCGCCGCCCCCGCCCGCGTTACCGGCTTATCCGCAGGCAGGCGGGCCAGGTTTCTGAGCAGCCCGTTCGGCTCTACTCCAGGTACGCGGGGATCTTCGGCAGCGCCTGGTAGTCCTGCGGGTCGTGTTGCACGATCAGCCGTGCATTGAGGTTTGTCAGTATCCTCTGCACGCGATCGAACGAGGCCAGTGTAGCGGCGCGGTCGAGGTTGCCAGCGTAGATCCGGCGGCCGGCTACGTCGCTGCGCAGGTGCCACAGATCGCCCGACAGCACGACGTTGCCGGATTTCAGCCGCAGCAGCAACACTTCATGTCCGGGCGTATGCCCGGGCGTGCTGAGCATCGTCACGGTCCCGTCACCGAACACATCGAAGTCACGGTCGATCAACTTCTGCCTGGCATTCTTGTAGGCGCTGAAAGTGCTCAGGTCACCCGCCGGAGAATCCGGGCCGGTCGCCCACGCCAGCTCTTTCCTGTTCAGAATCCACGTCGAGCCGGCAAACAGGTTGGCATTGCCGATGTGATCGATATGAAGGTGAGAGAAGGCGACGTAGGTGATCTCAGCAGGCGTGAGTCCGATCTGCTTGAGCTGCTGCTCGATGGATGGCCCCACGGTGGCATGCACGCCGTATTTTTTCCAGGGATCCTCCTTGGCAAAGGCAGGAGCCAGTCCGGTATCCCACATGAGCGTTCCCTTGGGATGCCGGATCAGGAAGCAGGGGACCACGACCTTGCCGGATTGGCCGTCGTAGTCGCCGGTGTCGGAGAAGGAGGCCATGTCCTTGAATTCGATGGCGCCGCCGTCGAGCGTATACAGGCGGATCTGAGCAGCCGGCTCGGCCGCCACTGCCGGCACAGTGCCGAGCAGCAGCAGGCCCGCAACCACGAGGGCGTTCGCGGCCGCGGACACCGCGAGAGATGCGCGCAGGAGTCTGACGAGGGCAAGCATAAATTCCCTTGGAGTTGTCTCAATTCGACAGTGGGGCGCGAGTTGCTTCGACCGCGGCAATCGCGAACTGTGCAAAGCCCCGTACATCCGGGCTCGGGTCGGAGAGCTCGAGTCGCAGAGCCGGCAATGCCGCATGTGCCGCCGGACCAATGTCGTGCAACGCAATGCAGGCGCTGATCCGCTCACCCTCTGCGTCACTCGCGAGCAGCTCAACGAGAGCGGGCACGGCCGAGGCCGCCCCGGGGCCGATGTCTCCAAGGGCCTGTTCGCTCAATTCGCGGACGTGCGCATCACGGTCTCGCAGGGCCAGCACGAGGGCCGGAAGCGCTGCGCTGATGTCCATGCGCGAGCTCAACTGCGCGCCCGCCAGTCCCTCACCTAGAACGCCAAGCGCCAGAGCGGCGTTCTGCCGCAGATTTACATCGGGGTCGACAAGCGCCCTGGTCAGAGCCGGAACGCTGTCGCTTCCCAATGCATGGAGCTGCGTGTAGATCCCTTGCCTGCGTGCTTCCGGCGGCGGCGATGGAGAATTCGCGCACGCTGGCGCGTCGGGACAGACGTTGAAAGGATCGGGACTGAGCCACGCCGGAAAACCCCGCAGTTGCCTGACCAGCTCGTCCGCCTCCCCGCTGCCTCGGGTTCGGCCGCCCAAAAGTTGCGGCGAGAGGCTCACGACGAACAGTGCCAGCGCGCCGACTGCGATCTGGGTGCCTCGAACGGCATCAAGGCTCATGTGGGCATGGTCCGCTCGGGTCATTGCGGAGTCGGGGGTTCGCCCGACCCTTGCGCCTCTGGAGTGTAACCAGGCGACACGGCCTGTTGACGGGCAATTTGACAGTGGACTGCGTTCCCTTCTCGGGCTCATACGTCGATTGTTGTTCGCGCTAGAAGCGCCAGCGGCGTTGCTCCTCCGCCGGCAGGTCGTAGCTCGTCAATAGCGCCGCAAGCCGTCGTACCTCCGACTCGCCGTCCTGGTCCGGGCGAATGATGTGGCGAGGCGGTAGCGCCACGCCCCGGTGTCGCAGCAACGGAGCCAGTCGGCGCCAGTGAAGTCCGTTGCCTGACTCACCGCGAATGCCGATGGCGACCACCGCATAACCGTGGTGCGTATATTCAGCGACCTGGTCGGCAATCACGGCGAGGAGCAGGCCGTGGCCGCCCGGGGGGGGAAGCTGCAGCACGCCGTAACCGTGCACATCGAGCACCTTCAAGAAGTCCGGCAATGCCGTCCGCGCAGGCTGCGGCGGATTGACCAGTGTTTCGGGCACCAACGCCATACGCCAGCCGCGCACATCGGCGCTCATGGCGTTGCCGGGCCCTGATCGCCTGCGCCAGCGGAGCTCTCACGGCTGTCGAGGAACTGCTCCAGATCGCGCCGCGAACCTGCTTCATCGAAGCGTCCCATGTCGAGTGCCCAGCCCGTGGCCGGCAGAGGCGGCAGGCCCCGGCGCGCCAGCTCGGCCTCCAACTCCTCGATCCACACGCCCTTGCGCGGCACGATCTCCCAGTCGTCCTGGGGCCGATCGGGCCGGCCACCCCAGTCGGGTTTGCTGGAGGTAAAGCGCACGCCGGTGGAAGGGCTGCCGTCGAGCCCGATCAGGATCAGCTCGTCGCCCTGGCGCAGATAGCGCTCGATCAGCGGCGCAATCGCCTGCGCCAGGCGCCGGCAGTGAGCTCGATAGGCAGGCGTGTCGTATTGCTCGTAGACGGCCCACCAGCGCCGCGCACCGGCGAATGCGAGCTCGGGGCAGGGCAGTTGTTGCAGCAGATATCCGCGCCGGCGCAGCTCTTCCACGACGGGACTGACCAGCCCCCGGTAGCGGGCACCCTCGCAGACCTTGGCGTTCTGGTTGAGGAGGCAATTCGCAACCAGTGCGACTTTGCGCGGCGAATGCTCATTCATATCAGGGAGTCCAACGGTAGAGGGCCCCCGGGAACGGCGGCTTCCACTGCTCGAATGCGCCAGTCACGAATACTACATTCCCGGCATGGGGATCAAAGGCGACATTCGTGACGTAAGGGGTGGGTACGGCGATGATCCTCACCAGCTTGCGTGTGTCATCCACCACGAGCAGGCGGCCGGAGCCGTTCTGGGCTATGTAATAGTTCCCGTCGGGGCCGAGCTTCAGCCCGTCCGGACCGTTGTAGGCATCCTCGTGTGGGGTTGGCGGAGCCAGATCCTGAAGTCGGGCCCAGACCGTACGGGTACCGAGCGTCCCGTCCGCCTCGATCGGGAACGACAACACGCGTCCGGCGAGCATCTCGGCCACGAGCAGGTGGCGCCGGTCCTTCGACACCGTGAGCCCGTTGGGATAGTGGATAGTGGTCGCGACCTGCGTGACCGTCTGGCCGCCCGCCCGCAGGTAGAGCACGGTGCCCGTGATGGGTGCCTTGATATCGTACGCACCCGAGGCGGAGAAGTAGATGCCGCCCCGATCGTCCGCGGCGAAGTCATTGGGTCCGGCGAACGGCCGGCCGGCGCTGTCCGCGTGCAGCAGGCCGATCTCATGGCCCGAGGCATCGAGCTGCGCCAGATAGTTGCCGTCGTAGCAGGCGACGAGCAGCTCAGTGCCGCGGGAGATCAGGCCACTGGGACCGCAGCCGTCCTTGTGCCAGAACACGCTGCTGCGCGTGCCGTTCCAACTCTTGATGTTGCTCGTGGCATACTCGACGTAAAGAAGATTACCGTCGCGCCACAGCGGACCTTCAGGGTAGTGCGCGGCGCGGTCGATGGTGGTGAGCTGCTCTCCCAGGCTGGGCATCGCCGCCAGGGCGAGAAGACACGTCACTACCAGGGTGCGGCGGCTGGACATCAATGAGAGTTGCCGGTGGGAATGTACTGGCCCGCGCCGGAGACTGAGCGAGCTGTGCGGCGCGTGGTTCGGATGTGCCTCAGGGAGCGCTCGCCTCGGCTCGCATGCGTTGACCGGTCGCAATGCTTGTGTTTAAGTTGTCTGAAGTATGCAGTGCGTCTGATCGCCCCGCAACCGGGGCACTCGATCGACTCACGCGCGGCGGCATGGGATCGATCGGGCACTCACTGGCCCGTTCAACAAAGCAATACCAGGGGAGTGCCTGACTGATGAGTTCGAATCAGAAGTGCTCGCGCGCCGTCGCGGCTATCCTGGCCGCGCACGCTGCGGCCGCCGTTGCCGCAGCACCCGATGACGAGACGGCCGCCTCTCCCGGCGCACTGTCCGAAGTTGTCGTCACCGCGCAACGCCGCAGCGAAAACATTCAGGACGTGCCCATTGCGATCCAGGCGTTCACGGGTGAGATGCTGAAGCAGCTCAACGTCACGAACTTCGACGACATCGTGAAGTACCTGCCCAACGTCAGCGCCTCCTCCGCCGGGCCAGGCCAGTCCCAGATCTTCATGCGCGGTCTGGGTGTCGGGGATCAGGGAAGCCAGTCCGGCGGCTCGATCAACGGCTTTCCGAACGTCGCTATCTATCTCGATGATCAGTCGGGGCAGCTCCCGGGCCGGAACCTGGACGTGTACGCGGTGGACCTCGAGCGCGTCGAAGTCCTGGAGGGGCCCCAGGGGACTTTGTTCGGGGCGGGTGCTCAGGCAGGGGTGATTCGCTACATCACCAACAAGCCCAAGCTCAACGTCACCGAAGCCAGCTTCAACGCCGGATACGGCGTCACCGCGGGCGGCGACCCGAACACCAGTCTCAACGCGGTGCTCAATCTGCCCCTGATTGCCGATACCCTGGCGGTTCGCGCCGTGATCTACAACGACCGGCGCGGCGGCTACATCAACAACGTGCCGGGCACCTTCACCCGCAAGCCCACGGATCTCGGCATCCACTACGCCAACTTCCCCGACGGCTGCGGCTCCGGCGTCCCCTGCGAGGTGCCGCCCGGTTCGCCGGTCATCAACAACAATTCGATCGCGGCCAGGGCGATCAATCCGGTGACGTATCAGGGCGTGCGGGCGTCCGCCTTCTGGTGGATCAACGATGACTGGAATGCTCTGCTCACCCAGAGCTATCAGAACATCGATGCCCAGGGGGTGTTCTTCCAGATGCCCAAGAGCTCGGACGGAGCTCCCTTGCCGCCGCAATCGGTCACGCTGTTCAACGATACGTTCAACAAGGACAAGTTCGAGAACACTGCGTGGACCCTCAATGGGCGGATCGGGCCGCTCAAGGCCGTTTACACCGGCGCCTATCTCGTGCGTGACATCAGCGCGATACAGGACTACACCAACTACGCGCGCGGCCTGTATGCCGACTACTACCAGTGTCATGGCGCCGAGCCCGCCAACGGCCTGAAATCCACCTGCTTCTCCCCGAGCAGCACCTGGAACGAGGCCGAGCACAACACGCACCAGAGTCACGAGATTCGCCTCAGCACACCCGATGACTGGCGCCTGCGCGGCATCGTGGGTGCGTTCTGGGAGAAGTTGCAGATCACCGATCGCCTCAACTGGCTGTACAAGACCCTCCCGGCCTGCACCGATACGGTGACGGCGGGCTGTCTGACCGATGTGGGGCCCGCTCCGGGCTCGAGCGCGAGCGACCCGACCACGCGCAACGACAACATTGCCTTCTTCAATGACGTCGAGCGCGGGTACAAGCAGGCGGCGTTCTTCACCTCGATCGATTTCGACCTGATTCCCAAGGTGCTGACCTTCACGGCCGGCACGCGCTACTACCGCTTCGACAACTTCGAGAAGGGCGCCGTCAGCGGAAGTTTCGGTTGCTACGAGGCGGGGGCGGCACCCTGCCTGGCCTCCGCGACCAATGTGGACGCTGAGAATCTGCGCACGACGTTCACCGGCTTCAAGAGTCGGGTGAATGTGACCTGGCACGTGCTGCCGGACGTGCTGGCTTACTACACCTGGTCGCAGGGCTTTCGTCCCGGCGCGTTCAACCGCAACTTTGCCTGCTACATCCCGGACGCCACGGGCACGCCGCTGTATTGCTCGCCGCTCTCCTTCGCCTCCGACAACCTGACCAACAACGAGCTCGGCTGGAAATCGGAGTTCCTGGACCATCGGCTGCAGTGGAATGGTGCCATCTACCAGGAGAACTGGAGCAACGTGCAGGTGTCGTTCTTCGACCCGGGCGTGCTCGGCAACGTGGGCTTCGGCACGAACGGACCCAACTATCGGGTTCGCGGTGTGGAAACCTCGTTCATTGCGGTTCTCACCAAGGGCCTCACCGCCCAGGGCGCGGCTTCCTGGAACAGCAGCGAGCAGACCAACTCACCGTTCCTGATCGCCAACAATCCGGCGCTGCTGACGAATCCGGCGACCAAGGGCGAGTTCGGCAAGCCGATCACGGCCGTGCAGAATCCCTACGGACCGATCGGCGGTCCGAGCGCGAACTCCCCGCCCCTGCAGTTCAACCTGCGCCTGCGCTACGACTGGGCGATCAACTCCTACAACGCCTACGTGCAGGCCGGTGCCACCCATACGGCACACTCGTTCACGCAGTCGAGCGCCAATCCCTCATTGTCGGCGGGCTCGAACGTGAGCACCACCCTGCTGAGGTTCGAGAACCCTCCGATCACGCAGTTTGACGCCTCCTTCGGGATCGCCAAGGATGCCTGGACGGCGGAGTTCTTTGCCCAGAACCTGACCAATGTGATCAAGAGCACCTTTACCTCCACCAACCAGTTCGTGGTGGCGGAATCGATCACCCGCCCGCGAGTGCTCGGGGTCAATATCGGATACAAGTTCTGACTGCCCGCTGGGCTCGTTCGGGGTGACATGGGGACCTGAAGCGTGGGAAGCGCGGCGCTCGATGTGACGAAGCTCGGAGCGGGAGCTGCCATCGAGCGCTGGTATGTGCTGGTGTTGCTGAGCCTCATTTATACGATCAACATCGGCGATCGGTACGTAGTCTCCACGGTGCTCGAGCCCATCCGCCTCGAGCTGCACCTGAGTGACAAGGGCGCCGCCTTTCTCACCGGTGTGCCCCTGGGCTTGTTCTATGTGACCCTGGGCATTCCGCTCTCATGGCTTGCCGATCGCTCGAACCGGCGCAACATCCTCGCCGCCTGCGTCCTGATCTGGTCCGCCTTCACGGCAGCGTGCGGGCTCTCGCGTACCTACCTGCAGTTTCTGCTGGCGCGGATTGGTGTCGGAACCGGTGAGGCGGGCGGTACACCGACATCCAATGCGCTGCTGGCGGATTTTTTCCCTGCTGAGCGCCGGCCCATGGCATTCGCGATCCTCGCGCTCGGCGCGCCTCTGGGAGCCTGGTTGGGCGCGGACGTGGCGGGCGCTGTCGCCCATGCCTATGGTTGGCGATCGTCGTTCCTGGCGCTCGGGGTTCCGGGCGTCGTGATCGGCCTGCTGGTATTGCTGAGCGTTCGGGAACCGGTGCGAGGGCGGCTGGACGCCGTCTCGGGCGAGCAGCGCGCCTCACTCATGGAGTCGCTCCGATTCCTGTGGCAACAGCGCGCCGCCTACCACGTCATCATGGGAAGTGGTGTCTGTTCTCTGTGGGGTTGGGGGCTCATCTGGTGGACGCCGACTTTCCTGATGCGCACCTACAACCTCAACGTGGGAGAGGCCGGTGCCGTCACCGGACACATCCACCTGATCGCCGGCATCATTGCAACTCTCGGTGCCGCGTGGGTGTTTGCACGGCCGTTCATGCTGGACGCGCGCCGGGTGTGCTGGGCTCTGGCGGCCGTGGTCGCGCTGTCGACCATCCCTTCCATGGTTGCCTTCTGGACGCATTCGCTGGTGCTGGCCCGGGTCATGTTCTGGCTATTCATTCCGGCAATCTATCTCTTCATCGGCCCGTGCATGGCGCTCGTGCAGAATCTGGCCCCCTCCCACATGCGCACGGTGTTTGCTGCCTGGTCGGGGCTGTGCGGCAACGTGTTCAACCTGATCGTGGCACCGCAGCTCGTGGGCCTGCTCAGCGATTGGTACGCGGGCGGGCACGCCACGAATGCCGCCTCGCTGCGATTTGGCCTGCTGGTTCTGGCGCCCACCGGGTTCTGGGCCGCGTACCATCTGTATCTGGCCGGCCGGACGATTGTCCAAGAGCAACAGATCGCCAGCGCCTACACTGGAGTCGGAGCCGTATGAACACTCTGCGGGCAGCAATCTGCCTCGTGGCCCTCGCCGCCGCGCCGGTCCATGCCGCACACGTGCAGGTCTTGAACGACGACGTGCATTTCCCGGAAGGGCCCATCTGGCACGGGGGCAAGCTCTACTACGTCGAGTACGATCGCAACACGGTCACCGTCTGGGACGGTAAGAGCAACCGGATCTTCGCCACGCTGAAGGGGTGCGGACCCTCGGCGGTTCTGGCGACCGAGCGGGGCGAATTCCTGGTCACCTGCTACGACAGCGGGACCATCGGCCGCCTGTCCGCCGATGGCAAGGAGCTGCCCGCCTACGAGCACGACCGGGACGGCCATCCCTTTGCCGGACCCAACGACTTCGCGCCCGATCGTCATCAGGGCATCTACTTCACCGGCTCCGGCCATCCGGGCAAGGCCATCGACGGCAAGGTGTACTACCTGGCCACCGATGGAACCATCACGCTGTCAGCCTCCGATCTGAACGCCGCCAACGGTCTGGCCGTATCGGGCGATGGCCAGAGGCTCTACGTCATCGAGACGGAAGAGCACCGACTGCTGCGCTTCCGCATTGGTCCGCCAGGACACCTGACCGATCGGCGCGTGTTTCTCGATCTGGACGAGCTCACCCATCACGTCGGCCACATCTACCCCGATGGCGTGAAGATCGATTCCCGTGGGCAAATCTACATTGGGCAGAACCCGCGGGATCCTCACGCGCCGCTCGCGGGCACGATCTTCGTTGTGGACGCAGATGCTCACCTGCTGCGCTCGATCAAGGTGCCTTCACCGGGTGTTCCCAACATGGCGTTCAGCCCGGAGGAGCGAACGCTGTACGTTACCGCGCTGGATCAGCTGGACAAGTCGCCCTTCCGCGGCAAGATCTACGCCGTATCCAACGAGTGACATGGCATCACCCGGCCAGCCACCCGCCATCCACCACGAGGTTTGCGCCCGTGATGTAGGTGGCGCGGTTACTGCCGAGGAACACGGCGGCGTTGGCAACGTCCTGGGGACGGCCGAGCCTCGGCCATGGCGTGCGTCGCCGCGCGTTCTCGACCAGTGCAGGATCCTGGCCGGCACCCGGCCGGCCCGTCACGATCTTTCCCGGCGATATGCAGTTGCACACGATCGCGTGACGCGCATAGTCCGCCGCGATCTGCCGCGTGATGTAAATGGCGCCGGCCTTGCTCACCCCGTAGGGCGTTTCGCCCGGGCAGTTCAGGATTCCCTGCTGCGATCCGAGGTTGATGATGCGGCCTCTGACCTCCTCGCGCGGCTCCTGGCGAATCATCTGCTGAATCGCGCGCTTGCACCCATAGAACATGCCAGTGAGGTTCACCCGCAGCACCTGCTCCCACTGCGCCTCGGTAGTCTCAAGAAGACCCGTCGCAGAGGAGATGGCCGCGTTATTGACCAGGATGTCGAGGCGGCCATAGCGTGCCACAGCGGTGCCGATCAGCCGATCCACCTGCTCCCACTGACCGACGTCGACCCGCTCGAAGCAGGCTTCGCCTCCGGAACGCAGGATCAGCTCGAGCGTCGTTTCGCCTCCTTCGAGGGGCGCCGTCGCGACATCCGCGAGCACCACCCGGGCGCCTTCCGTCGCAAATGTCTGAGCGATTGCGCGGCCGATTCCGGAGCTGGCGCCGGTGACGACCGCGACGTTTCCCGCAAGCAACTGGGACATGGCACACTCCGATGACGGGTCGGCTGGCTGAGCGCGACAGTAGCGCCCGCCACCGTCGCGACCATAAAGCACAATCCAGGTGAAGACCACCGATTCCAACGCTCGACCCGTGGATCTGCAGCTGGCCAAGCGGCTGTTCGGTCAACTCGAGCGTGCGACCCGGCGCGGACGCGGGATCGTACGGGACAGCTATGGCGCAGGCGAGCAGGCTGCGCACGATATCGTGCGGGCCGCAGCAGAGCAGCTCGGCCTCGAGATCTCGGTCGACGCGATCGGGAATCTCGCCATGACACTGGCCGGCAAGGATCGGCGCGCACCGCGCATTCTCATCGGCTCACATCTGGACAGCGTGCCGCAGGGAGGTAACTTCGATGGGGCCGCTGGCGTCGTCGCAGGACTGTCTGCTCTGGCCGCTCTGCGCCAAACCGGTTTCGTGCCGGTCTGCGATGTCAGCGTGCTGGCGATCCGTGCAGAGGAGTCTTCCTGGTTCGATGTTTCCTATCTGGGTAGCGCGGGGGCCTTCGGTCTGCTCGATCCCGCCTGTCTCGCCGTACGCCGGTCGGACAACGGACGGACGCTGGAAGAGACTCTGCTGGAGCGCGGCTTCGATCCCGAGGCGATCCGCCAACGCCGCCGGCTTCTCGAGCCCAGGCACGTGCGGGCTTATCTGGAGCTGCACATCGAGCAGGGCCCGCGGCTGATGGCCGAGGGCCTGCCTGCCGCGGTAGTGAGCGGGATAAGGGGCTGCAAACGCTTTCGAAATGCGCGCTGCCTGGGCAAATACGGACACTCGGGCGCGCTGCCCCGTTCTCTGCGGCATGACGCCGTGGCGGCGACCGTCGCGTTCCTGCATCACATGGAGGCAGTCTGGTTGCGTGAGGAGCAGCGGGGCGCCGATCTGCTGGTGACGACCGGAGAGCTCTACACCGATGCGGCTTCGCATGCTCCGAGCAAGGTTGCCGGTGAGACCCGCTTCGTCCTCGACCTGCGAAGCGTGTCCGAGGAGGTCATGGAGACAGTTGCCACCGAAGCGCGCAGCGCCGCGCAGCGCATCGGTGACCAGTATCGGGTCCGCCTCGATCTGGGCGCGGCAACCGATTCCCCTCCGGCCATGATGGATCCGCGTCTGCGCAGCTGCCTGATGGGATTGCTCGAGCGGCCGCTGGAGATGCCGAGCGGTGCGGGGCACGATGCCGCGGTGTTCGCCAAGGTCGGAATTCCCTCGGCGATGGTTCTGGTGCGCAACGATCACGGCAGCCACAATCCGGATGAGGCCATGACGCTGGAGGATTTCGGAGTCGGTACTCAGGCACTCGTCAGGCTGCTGCGGCAGTTTCCATTGTGAAGCGGTGAGCGAATTGACCTTACTGGTGACCGGGGCGACCGGCTTTGTCATGAGCGTGCTGGCGCGGCACTGGCTCGAGGTCGAGCCGCAAGGGCGGCTCGTAATCCTCGATGCAGCTCCGACCGACGAGGCGGCGGTACGGTACTTCGCCCCCGTCGCCGACCGCCTCACGATCATCGTCGCCGACATCACGCAGCCTCACACCTGGCGTGAGGCACTCGCCAAGCAGGACATCACGCACATCGTGCACGGTGCTACGATCACTCCGATCTCACGCGGTACGGTGCGCGAAGCCAAGCGGGAGCCCGAGGCAGACAATCCCGGCCGCATCGTCGAAGTCAACTTGATGGGAACCGTGGCGCTGCTCGACTGGGCGCGCACGCTGGCCGGACTGAGACGGTTCATCTATGTGAGCTCGGGCGCCGTCTACAAACATCACGGTCCTGATCGCCCCGGGGAGCCGTTGCCCGAGGACGGGTACGTCATGCCTCGCACGCTCTATGGCACCTCCAAGCTGGCTTCCGAGCTCGTGACCGAGCGCTACGGGGAGCTGTTCGGACTCTCGACCGCCTCCGTACGACTTGCCTCGGTCTATGGGACCATGGATCGCGCGACGGCGAGCCGGAACTTCCGGCACGTGCCGAACCGGATTGCGCACATGGCTGTCGCGGGAGAGAAGCAGGTGCGAGTCAACACTCTCGATGCGGTCGGAGACTACGTGCATGCCGAGGACGTGGCGAGCGCGATCGTTGCCCTGCTGCGCCTGCGGAAAGTGCACTACAGCACTTACAACATTGCCACGGGGGAGGCGACGCGACTGGGGAGCATGGTGGAATGGGCGGCTCAGATGTACCCCGGATTCCACGCCGAGATCGTCCCGGCTGCCCAGGCCGACATCCTGCAGGATCCCGCGCGAACCGATGGCATGTGGGGCGCTTACGATATCTCCCGAATCAGCTCCGAGACGGGCTGGAAGCCGCGGCCGGTGAGGGAGGCCCTGCACGCCTACATGAGCTGGATCGCGACCGAGGAGGCTGATGGGGTGTCCGGCGCCAAAGAGGGACGCACGCAGTGAGTCCGTCAGGCACCTACCCGCGGGACCTGATCGGATACGCCGATCATCCGCCGGATCCGGGCTGGCCGGGCAATTCGCGGATCGCCGTATCCGTGGTCCTCAATTACGAGGAGGGCGGTGAGTACTGCGTTCTGCACGGGGATTCACATTCCGAATCTGTGCTGACCGACGTGGGGGCTGAGAAGCTGACGAATGCGCGCAACCTCAACGTCGAGTCGACCTTCGAGTACGGCAGCCGGGTGGGCTTCTGGGAGGTCATGCGGATCCTGCGCAGGCGGGGGGTTGATGCAACGGTATATGCCATCGGGATGGCATTGGAGCGCAATCCGCTCGCGGCGGTGGAGATGGCCGCCAGCGGCTTCGAGGTCGCCTGTCACGGTCAGCGGTGGATCGACTACCAGCTCGTCGCCGAGTCCGTTGAGCGGCAAGACATCCTGCGCAACGTCGAGGCGGTGACGCGCCTCATCGGTCGCCGGCCCGTCGGCTGGTACACAGGCCGGCCCAGTCCGAACACGCGGCGTCTGGTCTCGGAGGTGGGAGGCTTCCTGTACGACAGCGACGCGTACAACGATGATTTGCCCTACTGGGTACAGGCAGGGCATCTGCCTCAACTCATCGTCCCGCACACCTTTGATTGCAATGACAGCCGTCTGCAGCGTGGCGCCGACTTCGCCACGGGAGAAGACTTCCTGCGCTATTGTCGTGACGCATTCGACTGGCTGTACCGGCGCGGCGGGGAGGGGAGTCCGCGGATGATGACCATCAGCCTGCATGGCCGCATCATTGGCCGCCCCGGGCGGATCGGCGCGCTGGAGCGCCTGCTGGAGCACATCCAGCGTCACGATGGGGTCTGGGTGTGCACCCGGGCGGCGATCGCTCAGCACTGGAGAGCGCGGCACCCGCCGCCTCCCACTGCCTGAGGTCCGCTCAGTAGCGATACGTCGCGGTTACACGCACAATCGTCACGGAATCAAGCGGCACGGCGGAGTGAAGCTCGCATGGATTACATCCGGTTCGGACAGACGGGCCTCAAGGTGTCGCGGCTGTGCCTCGGCACGATGTCGATGGGCAGCTCCGCCTGGAAGAAGTGGGTTCTGGACGAAGCCGATTCGGTTCCCGTCCTGCGGCGCGCTCTGGAGCTCGGCATCAACTTCTTCGACATGGCCGACTGGTATTCCACGGGACGCAACGAAGAGGTCGTCGGCCAGAACCTTCTGAGGATGAGCAGCCGCGAGTCTCTCGTGCTGGCGACCAAGGTCTTCTACCCGATGAGCGACGATCCGAACGATCGCGGCCTGTCACGCAAGCACATCGCGACTTCGATTGATCGGTCTCTGCGGCGCATGGGTACGGACTACGTGGATCTGTATGTGATCCATGCGTTCGATGCGGAGACACCCATCGAGGAAACGATGGAGGCACTCCACGACACGGTGCGCGCCGGGAAAGTACGCTACCTGGGCGCGTCCACGATGTATGCATGGCAATTCGCGAAAATGAACCACGTGGCGGCAACGAACGGCTGGACACCTTTCGTCAACATGCAGTGTCAATACAACGTGTTGTACCGCGAGGAGGAGCGGGAGATGCTGCCCTTTTGCCGGGATCAGGGCATTGCCATCACGACCTTCAGTCCCCTGGCGCGTGGCTTCCTGGCGCGAGAGGGCGGCACTACGGCGCGCACGGCCCACGACCTCTACCAGGAGTTCTACGGCGATGACATCGATCGCGAGATCGCCCGCCGGGTGCGAGAGGTGGCCGTGCGCCGCGGTGTGACAGCCGCACAGGTGGCCATGGCGTGGGTCGCCGGCAATCCCCACCCCAACATTCCGATCGTAGGCGCCGCGAAGACAGCGCACATCGAGGTCGCCGTGCAGGCCCTGGAAGTGCCACTCGATGCCGCCGAGCGGGAGTTTCTGCAGGCACCGTATCGACCGCGCGATGAGATCAACGACCAGAACGCGGTGCGGCGTCCCCGTGCATTGCATCCGGGCTGAGCTCGATATCCAGCCGGACCACGCAGCGGCCGTGGCCGCGCATCCGGCGGTCGCACTGCGTCCGTTCAGGCCGCCGACGGCTCCTTCAACCGGCCAACCAGCTGCTGTCCTGGCGCACTTCGATCAGCGTCGGACGGTCCGCAACGAGCGCGTCCCGCACGGCGCCCGCCAGCTGCTCGGCGCTTTCCGGGCGCGTTGCATGGCAGCCGAGGCTCTTCGCCAGACCTAGAAAGTCCGGGCTCTTGGGCTCCACGCCAATGCGTGGAATCTGCCGCCGGTCCATATTGTCCACCATCTCCTTGAGCGCATCGTTGTTCCATACGATGACCGGCAGAGCGAGGCGTTCCTCCGCCGCGGTGGCGAGCTCGTTCACCATGAACATGATTCCACCATCTCCGGCAACGGCGATTACCGGGCGATCGGGCGCGCCAATCTTGGCGCCCACCGCCATCGGTAACGCGGTCCCCAGGGCGCAGTAGTTGCCGGAGTAGTACCAACAGCGCTCCATCTCCATCGGCATTGCAAAGCAGCCGGTGTACACGATCTGCGTCGCATCGCCGATCACGATGGCATCGGCAGGCAGCGCCGAGCGCAGGATCTTCCATACACGCGCGTGCAGCTTTTCGAGGTCGGTCATTTTCGCGGCATTGCGCGCGAGGATGTCCCTGACGCGGTGCTCGCTTTCCGATCGCTGGGATGTCGGCTTGCGCATGGCGAGGGCGGATGACAGGGCAAGCATCGCGCCGCGTGCATCGGCCTGGATGGGCACCGCAGCGGAATATACCGACGTCAGTTCCGTTGGATCGATGTCGATCCGGATGATGTCCCCCGATATTTCGAGCTTCTGCAGGAAGTGATCGCCCGCAGCGACCTCGGAGCCGACGAGCAGCACGACGTCTGCCTCGGCAAGCGCCTGCCGGCTCGCTTCCTGCAGGACCGAGCAACCCAGGGACAGCGGATGCGAGTACGGCAGGATTCCCTTGCCGGCATTGCTGGAGAGCACCGGAGCGCCGATCCGCTCGGCGATCTCGGTGAGCGGCTCGCGCGTGCCCACGGCGCCGCCCCCAACGAGGATAAAGGGGCGATGGGCCCGCGCGAGGCGATCGGCGGCCTCCTCGATCGAGGCCGGATCGGGCATCGGCAGGGAGGGAGAGCGACGGGCCTTCCAGTCGACCTCGACAGGTATTGGCAGCACGTCCCGCGGCAGTGACAGATGAACCGGGCGAGGCCGGCTGCCACGAAACACGGCATAGGCGCGCGCAATCAACTCCGGTAGCTCCTCGGGATATCGGATCATGGCGCTGAAGGCGGTGAACCCCGCAGTGACCGCCGCCTGGTCGTCGAGCTCGTGGATCGCTCCCCAGCCTTTGCCATGGGTGAGCGTCGGGCATGCGCCGGATAACACCAGCATGGGCTGCGAATCGCAGTAGGCCTGGGCGATGCCGGTCGCCGCATTCGTGACCCCGGGTCCCGCGATGATCGTGCACACCCCGGGCTTGCCGGTCGCGCGCGCGTAGCCGTCTGCCATGAGGCTGGCGCCCTGCTCGTTTCGACACTGCACGTGGCGGATGCCGGTGAGCGCAATGCCGCGGTACAGGTCGAGGGTCATCGTGCCGGCCATGCCGAAGACGGTGTCTACCTCGTAGTCCGCGAGCAGCTTCATCACGGCGTCAGCGAATGTCGTGGCTTTCAAATGGTTCCCCGAAACAAGGTGGCTGGCGCCGGACACCGGCGTCGCCCTAGTTTAAGTGATGATGGGTTGCGCGAGCCCGCGAAATTTTACACGCGCCGCAGCGGCGCCTGCTGTGGCTACAATTGCCAATCAGCCGCGCACGCAACAAAAGGGCGGCCAGCATGCCAGCCAGTCCTCAATCCCGCATTCACCTGCTGCCCATAGGGCCGGATGACTGGCAGCTCTGGCGCAAGGCGCGGTTGCAGGCCCTTGCGGAGGCTCCGTACGCATTCAGCTCGAAGCTGGCAGACTGGCGGGGCGAAGGCGACAGGCAATGGCGCTGGCGTTCGCGCCTTGCCGAGGTTCCCTTCAACCTCGTCAGTTATCTCGATCACGAGGCGGCCGGGATGGTGAGTGTCACGGCGCCCGAAGAGACAACCGTCGAGCTCATCTCCATGTGGGTTGCGCCCTTTGCGCGAGGCCAAGGTGTTGGGAACGCGCTCGTCACGGCAGTGATTGGCTGGGGCAAAGAGCAAGCAGCCGCTCGCATCAGCCTGGCGGTCGTGCAAAGCAACTCGCGCGCCATTGCGCTTTACCGCCGGCATGGATTCGTGGACGGTGGGTCCTTGGACAGTGATGATCCGAGCATACCGCCGGAACGCAGGATGATCCGAGATCTGAATGAGTAAAGAGGAGCCTCCTATGCATGATCGCAAGCTGGGCCGCGATGGCCCGACGGTCTTTGCCATTGGCCTGGGGTGCATGAGCATCGGCATCGCTGAGGTTTACACGAGCAGCGTGAAGAGCGATGACGAGGCGGTGGCGCTGATTCATCGTGGCCTCGAGCTGGGGATCACCTTGCTCGACACAGCCGACGTCTACGGTGCCTCGGAAGTTCAGGTCGGCAAGGCGCTCAGGGGGCATCGAAGCAAGGTCACGCTCGCCACGAAGTTCGGGTTTCAAACGGGCGTCAGCGCGAACGCGCGGCGCGATGCGGCGGGCAGAATGGTCGATGGGAGCGCTGCCTATGTTCAGCGCGCTTGCGAAGCTTCTCTCGCGCGGCTCGGCGTGGATCAGATCGATCTGTACTACCTGCACCGGGTCGATCCTAACACGCCGATCGAGGAGACCGTCGGGGCGATGGCGAATCTGGTGAGGCAGGGCAAGGTGCGTCATATCGGCCTGTCCGAGCCCTCGCCGGCCACGGTTCGCCGCGCCCACGAGGTGCATCCTCTGGCGGCGATCCAGACCGAATACTCGCTCTTCAGCCGGGAGCCGGAGGACGAGTTGCTCCCATTGCTGCAGGAGCTGGGGATTGCGCTGGTGGCCTACAGCCCACTCGGCCGCGGATTCCTGGCCGGACGGTTTCGCAAGCCGGAAGAGCTTGCGGCCGATGACTGGCGTCGCGGCAACCCGCGCTTTCAGGGCGAGAATTTCACCAGGAATCTGCAGTTGGTCGATCACCTGCACCAGCTGGCCGCTCAGAAGGGCTGCACGGCGGCACAGCTCGCCCTGGCGTGGTTGCTGGCCGGCCACGACAACGTCATACCGATTCCGGGCACCAGCAGCATGAAGCGCCTCGAGGAAAACATCGGCGCGGTCAACGTGCGGCTTAGCGAAGAGGAGTTGGCACGGATTGATGAAGTCGCGCCGCGCGGCGCCGCAGCTGGGGGGCGTTACAACGAGGCCATGGCCCGACTGCTCAACGGGTGATTGGCAGTCAGTCGGGAAATTCGCTCCAGCCGCATTGCCGCCGGGACCACGCCACGGCGTGGGGCTGTCTGCCTTTTTTTCAATAGAGGCTGGTGGCTCGGATCGATGGCCTGCGTCGTCAACTGCTGCGCTACGAGCTCGTCTACATGAAAGATGGATCTCTCTCAGGCCGGCCGATAGATCTGAGCCATCGCGCCAAGCGGAAAGACCTTCGATCTGACCAGCTTGAGTGGCCTCGGCGCAGGCAGATCGGAGAAGATCGGTCGGCCCTTGCCCAGTGCGATCGGGTAGACCAGCAGGACGTATTCGTCGACCAGGTTGTGAGCGATGAGGCTGCGCGCGAAGGTAGCGCCTCCGTGGGCCACGATCGGCTTGCCGTCCTCAGCCTTCAGCCTGGTGATTTCGTCAACCAGGTCACCGCTGGCCACGTAGGGCTCCGCCCAGCTGTCTGCGCCGGGTTGAAGCTGGCCGGTTGGGGCATCGCCAGCCCGGCCCCGAGCCTCGTTGAGTGCGGTGGCCGCTGCCTTCAAGAGCGCCGGTCCCTGCTTTGAAAAGACCGCCTTGGGGATCTGATTCATCGGCGGCGCGAACACGCCGCTGGCCGTCGGCCAGAAGGAGGCCATGGCCTGAAAGGTGCGGCTGCCCATGAGGTGCAGGCTGGCGTTCCACGCGTTCTGCACTTTCCAGGCGATCGCCTCCTGGTCACCATTGAAAATCCAGTTGCTTTCGCCCTCAGGGCCGCTGACCAAGCCGTCGAGCGACACGGACATTCCCAGGATCAACTCTCTCATTACTTTCTCCTCACGCGAGTCCTACTCAAGGACGCGCCAGATCCATCGATCCCGACAATCGCTTTCGTGGGTTTGGTGCCCGAGGTCGGAGTCGAACCGACACGCTTTTAATGGCGGCGGATTTTGAGTCCGCTGCGTCTACCAATTCCGCCACTCGGGCCAGGAGTCACTATCCCGAATAAGTCATTGATATGACAGTGAATGTCATTCCCGTGGCGCGGCCAGGAGCCCTCTGCGGCCGGCGCGCGGGCTGCGAAGTATAGACCGGTTGCGACCTTTCTGGCCGCCGGCGCATCTAATCCGCAGTGGCCACGCTCGCGCAAATCGACGTCCCTGCAGAGGTACTAGCCCGCGCGCGCACCGGCGATGAGGCCGCACGGGCAGCCATCTACGCGGCGGTATCGCCAGGGGTCTTCGGTCTGGTGCGGCGCCTCGCGGGAAACCGCGCGCTCGCCGACGACCTGTTCCAGGAAACGATGCTGATGTTGTATCAGCGGTTGGCCGAGTTCCGCGCGGAGGCGCCGCTGGGCGCCTGGGTGAGACAGATCGCCGTCACACGCTGCCTGATGTACCTGCGCTCGCCGTGGCACCGCGCCCGGTTGCTCACCCGCGGGGAAGAGGATTCCGATGACTGGTACGAGGCCTATCTGCCGGCGACCACGGGCCCGAATGCGGAATGCCTCGATGTAGAGCGGGCTCTCGCCAGTCTCTCTCCGACGGCGCGCGCGGTGGTGTGGCTGTTCGAGGTCGAAGGCTACTCGCACGAGGAGATCGCGCGTTCCTTTGGTCGCTCTGTCAGTTTCTCCAAGTCGCAGCTTGCCCGGGCGCACAGCAGATTGCGGGAGTGGTTCGAGCCCCGCGTGGATCGTCAGACATGCACACCAATGTAGATCAGCAGACAGCCGCGCTGGCTGCCCGTTTGAGGCAGCTTCCGGCCGAGCTGCCGCCGCCGTACGGCTGGCTCGAGTTCAAACGCCGATCGTCGCCTGCCATCCGGCCGGCGCGCGCGGCCATGAGCTGGCGCCATGCGGCCGTGGCGGCTGGAGTGGTTGTAGTGATCGCGGCTGTCGCGGTGCGGAGCCGCATCAACGTATCCGCTCCACAGACTGCCAGCGTACGGCTCAGCATCGGCGATCCACGCTCGCTCGGGCGCTCGGTCGGCGAGGGCACTCTCGATGCCACAGCGCCCCTGCCGCCCGCGGCGGCCGCGAACCCGCTCGCGGACGCGGCACTGTATGCGAATGAGGCTGGCGGCCGTGCCGCTCGCTCGCTTGCGATCGAGCACTGGCTCGCCGCGCTTCCCCAGGAGCCCGCAGTGGTACGGGTAGGTACGCGGTCCGCGGTCACGGGGCTGGAGGATCAGCTCGCACAGATGGACGACCTGTTGGCCAGCATGCGCGTGGATGGCGCTGGGCTCGAGCGGCTCGGCCAGCTTCAACAGGAGCGAGCCCGATTGATGGGCTCCCTCGCGCAGGTGCGCTACGCGGAAGTCGTGGACGCTCGCTCGTCACCGTGAGCACACGCAGCCGCGCAGTTTCGGGTTGAAGTCATGACGGATCCATTGGAACCGAGGAAAGCACTGTGAACTATCTCTCCATCCTCCTGACAGCCGTGTTCCTGTTGGTCGGCGACAGCGCCCTGGCCTCGGGAGTGATCATTTCGGACAGCGACTCGACCAGCACAGCGGTCGAGCAGGCGACTGACAAAGCCGCTGCCGCGGCTGCGAAGGCAGCCACCGCAGCGGACAAGGCTGTGGCCGCCGGCGAGCGCGAGAGCCGCGATGCCAACATGAAGGAACTGGACGCGCAGCTCCAAGCGGCACGCGCCAGGCTCGACCAGGCGGCGCACGAGGTTGCCGATCTGTCCGCCCGGATGAGCGGGCCACTCGTGGAGCAGTTCCTGACGCTGGGAGCCGATAGCTACTCGCGCGCGATCATCGGCGTGCAGCTCGATCCGGCCAGTGGCTCGAGCGGGGCCCGGATCGATGATGTGAGTCCTGGCGGCCCGGCTGCAGAAGCGGGGCTGCGCAGTGGCGACGTAATCGTCTCCGTCAATGGAACCGACGTGAAGGGAAACGACACCGCCCGGCAGGTCATGCACTTGATGCACGCTGTCACGCCCGACAGCAAGGTGAAGGTGCGCGTACTCAGAGAGGGCAAGCCGCGCGAGTTCGTGATCAGCGCCCGGCGTGGGATTGCACTGGGTGAGTTGCACGGACCACCCGGGCTTCCCGACGGCGACTTGCGCCTGCCGGAAGTGATGATGTTTCACAGACCCCTGGCGCAAATGGAGCTCGCGACGCTCACGCCGCAACTGGGCCGCTACTTCGGCAGCGACAAGGGCGTGCTGGTGGTGCGTGCGCCGCGAGACTCCGGGTTCAAGCTGCAGGATGGCGATGTCATCCTGGCGATTGACGGACGTGAGCCCACCAGCGGATCGCACGCTACACGGATACTCGGCTCTTACCAGCCGGGTGAGAAAATCTCACTGAAGCTGATGCGCGACCACAAGGTCATGACGGTCGAGACCACTCTGCCAGAGGCCGAGCACCCGGGTTCGGAGCGCCGGGTGAGGATGATCCGGGAAGAGGCCCCTGCCTGAGGCGGGGCTGGTTGCTACCATGCACCGGTGCAGCGCCAGGATTTTGCCTACGAGCTCCCAGCGGAGCTGATCGCCCAGGCTCCTCTGCCCGAAAGGTCGGCGAGCCGGATGCTCGTGCTCGATCGATCGGCGGCGGGGACTGATCCGTCGGGACATCAGTCCCCCTCCATCCTCGACCGTGTCGTATCCGAGCTCCCGGCGCTGCTGCGGCCGGGTGATCTGCTGGTGCTGAACGACACACGCGTGGTCGCAGCGCGCCTGCTGGGGAGCAAACCCTCGGGAGGCCGTGTGGAGGTGTTCCTGGAGCGGACGTTGGGGCACGGGCAGGCTCTTGCTCAGCTGCGTGCCAGCAAGCCGATCCGTGAGGGTCTTCAGGTCAGAACGGCCGGCGGCGTGGTGCGCATCCTCGGGCGCGAGGGAGATCTCTGGCGCGTCGAGGTCCCGGGCCTCGCCCTGGAATTCTTTGAGAAATGGGGCGAGGTGCCGCTTCCACCTTACATCGGGCGTGGGGCCACCGCGAGCGACCGCGAGCGCTACCAGAGTGTGTTTGCCCGCGAACCCGGCGCCGTGGCGGCGCCGACTGCCAGCCTGCACTTCGATGCGCCGCTGCTGGAGCAAATTCAGGCGCGTGGTGTGAGCCACGCATTCATAACATTGCATGTTGGAGCCGGCACGTTTCAGCCAGTGCGGACACAGGCTCTCGATTCGCATACGATGCATTCCGAGCGCGTGACGGTGAGCGCCGCCACCATCGAGTCGATCGAGAGGACCCGAGCCGCGGGCGGGCGGGTGCTGGCGGTGGGTACGACGGTGGTGCGGGCCCTCGAGTCTGCGGCGCTCGTGCCCTCGAGTCACGGATGGACCGGCGAGACCCGCCTGTTCATCCGTCCGGGCTTCCGCTTCCGCATGGTGGACGCCCTGCTGACCAATTTCCATCTGCCCGAATCGACGCTGCTCATGCTGGTGTGCGCATTTGCGGGCACCGAGGCGGTCCTGCAGGCTTACCGGCACGCGGTGAGCGTGCGATACCGGTTTTTCAGCTACGGAGATTGCATGTTCCTGACGGCTGCCCGGGAGCGAAGTTGAGACCCTCGTTCGAGCTGCTCGCCAGCGATGGCGCCGCGAGGCTCGGCCGGCTGACGCTGACGCACGGACTCATCGAGACCCCGGCCTTCATGCCTGTGGGCACATACGGGACGGTCAAGGCGATGACCCCCGAAGAGCTCGAAGGGCTTGGCGCGCAGATCGTGCTCGGCAATACCTTTCACCTGATGCTGCGACCCGGCACGCAGGTCATCGACGCGCACGGTGGGCTGCATCGCTTCATGCACTGGAATCGTCCCATTCTGACCGACTCGGGGGGATTCCAGGTCTTCAGCTTGAAGAGTTTGCGGCAGATCACCGAGGAGGGCGTTCGATTCCGCTCTCCGATCGACGGCAGTGAGGTTCGTCTGACGCCCGAGGACTCGATGGCGGTGCAGCTCAGTCTGCGATCGGACATCGCGATGGCGCTCGATGACTGCACACCCTATCCGGCCACCGAGCAGGCGGCACGCGAGTCCATGGAGCGCTCGATGCGCTGGGCTGGGCGCAGCTACGACTACTATTACCGCCAGGACCCGCCCGGAGGCCTGTTCGGGATCGTGCAGGGCGGCATGCACGCCAGCCTGCGCCTGGCCTCCCTCGAGGCCCTCAGCGAGCGCGACTGGGCCGGACTGGCGATCGGGGGCCTCGCCGTCGGGGAGCCGGAAGAGGAGCGGTTGCGCATCCTGGAGACGCTGACACCCCGGCTGCCGGCCGACCGGCCGCGCTACCTCATGGGCATCGGCCGCCCGGAGGACATCGTGGCCGCCGTGCTGCGCGGGGTTGATATGTTCGATTGCGTCATGCCCACCCGACACGCGCGCAACGGACACCTGTTCACTTCCACCGGTGTCATCAACATCCGCAACAGCATGCATCAGACCGATCTCGGGCCGGTCGATCCGGCCTGCGACTGCTACACCTGCTGCCACTACACCCGGGCCTATCTGCGGCACCTGGACCGCTGCAATGAGATCCTGGGCTCGAGGCTGAACACCCTCCACAACCTGCATTTCTACCTGCGGCTCATGCGTTCGCTCCGGGAGGCGATTGCCGCCGGCCGGCTGAGGCCCTGGGCACAGGGGTACCTCGCCAGCCGGCGGGCCGCTGCGGATGCTGTGGCATAATGCCGCCCCTTCGCTCCGACCGGCCCCGTGCCGGCGGGGCTCTTCCGAGCAAGGTGATGCATGAACGCTTTGATACCCGATGCCTGGGCACAGGCCGCGCCCGGGCCCGCCGGCGGCAGCCCGTTCGCGATGCCCATCCTGCTGGGCCTGTTCATCGTGGTCTTCTATTTCATGCTCATCCGCCCGCAGCAGAAGAAGGCCAAGGAGCATCAGACGCTGGTCTCGAAGCTCTCCAGTGGCGATGAGGTCGTCACCAACGGCGGCATCCTCGGACGTGTCGTGGAGGTGGGCGACCACTTTGTGACACTGGAGATTGCCGAAGGTGTGCGCGTGAAAGTGCAGAAGTTCCAGATTTCCTCGCTGATGCCCAAGGGCACGCTGAAAAGCGCCTGATCATGCTCGAGTACGCGCGCTGGAAATACATCCTGGTCGCAGCCGTGCTGCTGCTGGGACTGCTGTTCGCCCTGCCGAACGTGTTTGGGGACGATCCCGCGCTGCAGCTGGCCCGCAAGGATCGGGCGCCCGTCCCCGCCGCTGCGCTGCCGACTGTCGAGTCCTTCCTGCGCGAGCGGGCGATCACCTTCGAGAAGAGCTATATCGACAATGGCCGGATGATGCTGCGCTTCGCGAACGTTCCGGAGCAGCTCAAGGCGCGGGACGCCGTCAACGACCACTTCAAGGATACCTACGCCACGGCGCTGTCGTTCGCATCGCGCGCCCCGGCCTTCCTGCGAAAGATGGGCCTGCGGCCCATGCCGCTCGGCCTTGATCTGCGGGGCGGTCTCTACCTTCTCTACCAGGTGGACGTCAATGCGGCGGTCGGTCAGTTGCTGGACGGCTATGCCCAGGACGCGCGGCGGGCTCTGTCGACGGCGAACATCCCCTACAAGGAGGTCAGCGTAGCCAAGGTCGGGAGCGATCGGCCAAACGCCGTCCGCATCGTGCTGCCGCCCGAGGCCGATGTCAGCGCAGCGCGCACCGCGCTTGCGCAGCCCCTACAGGGACTGCAGATCACGAGCGAGAGTCTGCCCAGCGGCTCGGCTCTGGCGGCGACGCTGACCGTCGCGCAGATCCGCGAGCGCCAGGACTATGCGATGCAGCAGAACATCACCACGCTGCGCAATCGCGTCAACGAGCTGGGAGTCTCGGAGCCGATCGTGCAGCGGCAGGGTCTGGATCGCATCAACGTGCAGTTGCCTGGAGTGCAGAATTCCGCGGAGGTGAAGGACATCATCGGCAAGGTCGCCACACTGGAGTTTCGCCTCGAGGACATGCAGAACAGTGCGTACGAGGCGCAACAGTCCGGTCACGCGCCCATCGGATCCAAGCTCTACACGCACACCCGATTCGGCCGCCCCATCCTGCTCAAGCGCGAGATCATCGCCACGGGCGATCAGCTCACCAACGCGACCAGCACGCCGACCCAGGAAGGCCCTGCCGTCTCGATCAAGCTCGACGCGCGCGCGGGTGATGCGATGCTGAAGACCACACGCGCCAATCTCAACAAGCGCATGGCGGTCGTGCTCATCGAGAAACGCCGTGAGACAAGCGAGGTGAACGGCAAGAAGGTCACGCGCGATATCACCGACGAGCAGGTCATCAACGATGCGACCATCCGTGGCATCTTCAGTAACAGCTTCCAGATCACCGGCCTCTCCGCCGGGGAAGCGCGCGAGCTGGCACTGCTGCTGCGTTCCGGCTCGCTCGCAACCGTCATCTACGAGGTCGAGGAGCGCGCGGTCGGTCCGAGCCTCGGACGGGACAATATCGACAAGGGCGTGCGCGCCCTGATCATCGGCATGTCCGGCGTCTTCTTCTTCATGGCGATCTACTACAAGGCTTTCGGGCTCGTGGCCGATGCAGTGCTGCTGGCCAACGTCGTGCTGCTGGCGGCGCTGCTCTCGATGATGCGCGCCTCGCTGTCGCTGCCTGGCATAGCCGGCATCATCCTGACAGTCGGCATGGCCGTCGATGCGAACGTGCTGATCTACGAACGCATCCGCGAGGAAATCCGCAAGGGCGTCTCGCCACAGGCGGCCATCCGCGCCGGCTTCGAGAAGGCTTTTTCGGCGATTGCCGACTCGAACGTGACGACTCTGATCGCCGGTGTCGTGCTCTGGGTATTCGGCACAGGCGCGATACGCGGCTTCGCCGTCGTGCTCACCTTCGGCATCGCGACATCGTTGTTCACGGCGCTGATGGGCAGCCGAGCGCTCATTACTCTCATGTACGGCGGCCGCCGCAAGCTCACGCATCTGTCGATCTGAGGAAGCTCGCGTGGAATTCTTCAAGACGCAAACCAGCTTTCCGTTCATGGCCACCCGCAAGGTGTGGTACGGGCTGTCGGCTGTCCTCATGATCGCCTCGATCGTGTCCTTCGCGACGCGCGGCCTCAACCTGGCGATCGACTTCACCGGCGGTGTCAACGCAAGCGCGACGTTCACCCAGGCCGCCAATGTGGACAAGGTGCGCAGTGGGCTCGGCGCGGCCGGATTCCGCGACCCGCAGGTGCAGAATTTCGGCTCCTCGCGCGACATAGTGATCCGCCTGCCGCCGGATCCGAGGCAGAACGCCACCGCTATCCGGACGAAGCTCGAGGGTGTGCTGCGCTCGGTTGACTCCAGCGCACAGGTGCAGCAACTGGACGTCGTGGGCCCGCAGGTCGGCAACGAGTTGAAGACCAGCGCGGCCTGGGCGCTGACCTTCACACTGCTGCTCATTTTTATCTACATCGCCTTCCGCTTTCACACGTGGCGCCTGTCACTCGGTGCGATCCTCGCCGTGATCCATGATCCGGTTCTCGTGCTGGGAATCTTCTCGGTCACGCAGACTTCGTTCGATCTGGCGGTGGTGGCGGCGATCCTCGCAGTGGTCGGCTACTCACTGAATGATACCGTCGTGGTGTTCGATCGAATCCGCGAGCGCTTCGAGACCAACCGCAGACTGGCGGCCGCGCCGGCTCTCGACCAGTCGATCAATCAGACCCTGTCGCGCACGATCATGACAAAGTTTGTCACCTCGATTGTCGTCGTTGCGCTGCTGTTTCTCGGCGGCCCGGTGCTGCGGGGCTTCTCCGAGGCGCTGTTGATCGGCATCATCGCCGGCACGTACTCCTCGATCTACATCTCCAGCGCCATTGCGCTCGATTGCGGCCTCACGGCGGAGCACGTGTTCCCGACCGCCAAGAAAGCGGCGCTGGATCACCTGCCGTAGGCAGTCGCTCCCGCGCACATGCTCGCGCTGTTCGCGGACCCACAAGCCTGGCTGGCGTTCATCACGCTGGCGTTGCTGGAGATTGTCCTCGGCATCGACAATCTCATCTTCATCGCCATCCTGGTGGGCCGGCTGCCCGAGCCGCGGCGGGACTTCGGGCGCATCGCAGGGCTGTCACTGGCGATGCTGACGCGCATTGCCCTGTTGTTCTCGATAGTGTGGCTGACCCGGCTCGTGCAGCCCTGGTTCCACGTCGCGGGTCTGGCGGTAACGGGGCGCGACGTCATCCTGTTTGCCGGCGGGCTGTTCCTGCTCGTCAAGAGCGTGCTGGAGATCCATCAGACGATGGAAGGAGCCGCGCACGGTCTGAAGCAGCAGCCTCGCGTGGTCTACTCGCGCCTGCTTCCCACCGTGATTCAGATTGCGGTGATCGACATCGTCTTCTCGCTCGATTCGGTGTTCACCGCGGTAGGCCTGGCAAAGGACCTCCCGATCATGGTGGCGGCCATCATCGTGGCGATCCTGGTGATGATGTGGGTATCGCGCGCCGTGGGGGCCTTCATCGAGCGCCACCCGACGATCAAGCTGCTGGCGCTCGCTTTCCTGATCCTGATCGGCGCAGCGCTCGTCTCAGAGGCGGTGCACCTGGCGATTCCGAAGGGCTATCTGTACTTCGCGATGGCGTTCTCGGTGGGTGTCGAGCTGATCAACATGCGGGTGCGGCGGCGTACCGAGGAGCAGCGCAACGCCGGGCCGGGCGGCAAGCCCGGGTAGGCGGCTCAGGCGACGCGTGGGGCGCTTGCGCCCGCTCGGTTCGCGGCCTTGCGTACACAGCTGTGTTTGTAGCCGTAGGCGGCATAGATGACGATGCCGACCGCGGTCCACACGACCAGCCGAATCCAGGTTGCCAATCCCAGCGAGATCATCATCCCACCGCAGACCAACGCACCGGCAGGGCAGGTGAACCATGGCCAAGGCGTGCGGAACGGCCTGGGCAGATCGGGGCGGGTGCGACGCAGAACCAGTATGCCGATACACACGGTGACGAATGCCGCCAAAGTCCCGATCGACACCAGCTCGCCCAGCACCTTCACCGGGAAGAGTCCACCGATGACGGCCGCCGCCACACCGGTGATGATCGTGCCGGTGGAAGGGGTCTGGAAGCGCGGATGCACCCGGCCAAAGAACGGCGGCAGGAGCCCATCACGCGCCATGGCGAAGAAGATGCGCGCCTGGGCGATCGTCATGACCAGCATCACCGAGGTCATGCCGCAGACGGCACCGAGCTTCACGGGAATGCCGAGCCAGTGAAGGCCCTCGTACTTGTCCAGGGCCAGGGCGACCGGCGCTGAGACGTCGAGCTCCTTGTAATTGACCATGCCGGTCAGCACGGCGGCGACGATGACATACAGCAGGGTGCAGATGATGAGGCTCGCCAGGATGCCGATCGGCATGTCGCGCTGCGGATTCTTCGTCTCCTGCGCGGCCGTCGAGACGGCGTCGAAGCCGATGTAGGCGAAGAAGATGACCGCGGCGGCCTTGAGGATACCGCTGTAGCCGAAGGAGCCGAAGTGGCCGTCGTTGGGTGGGATCAGCGGATGCCAGTTGGCGCCGTTGATGAAGCTGATGCCAAAAATGATGAACAGCACGATCACCGTCACCTTGATGGCGACGATGACCGAGTTGAAAGCGGCTGACTGGCGGATGCCGATGTAGCAGATCGTGGCGATCGCACCCACAATGAGCACGGCGGGTACGTTGACGATCGCCCCGCTGCGCACTATGTGGAAAGACTCGCCTGCCTGATCGAACGGTGCAGAGGAGAGAGCCGCCGGGACGTGCACGTGCAGCTGCTCCAGCAAGCTGATGGCATACCCTGACCATCCGACCGACACCGTGGCGACGGCAAACAGATATTCCAGCACCAGGTTCCACCCGATGAACCAGGCGATGCCCTCTCCGAGGGTGGCGTAGGAGTACGAGTAGGCACTGCCGGAGACCGGAATCATCGAGGCGAACTCGGCGTAGCACAATCCCGCGAACGTGCAGCCCAGGCCAGCGATGATGAATGACAACGGCAGCGCCGGGCCTGCGTAGTTGGCAGCGGCCGTGCCGGTGAGCACGAAGATGCCAGTGCCGATGATGCCGCCGATGCCGAGCAGCGTCAGGTGGGTGGCATTCAGGGCGCGCCGCAGTTGATTACCGGAGGATTCCTGCTCGTGCAGCTCCGCTATGGACCTGGTTGCAAGAAGTTGGCTCGCCATGGCACCCCCGGTTTTTCGCGGGGAACTCTACACAAGCAACCTGTGGAAAGCGAGCGAGCACCCGGCCGCGCTCATCGAGCTGAAAGAGTGGCTACGGCCGTTTTCGGACAACCGCTGCGCTTGCGGCCGCGAAAAGCGCGACTTTCGCGGCCTGCCCGGCGCTGTAAGTCGGACACGCGCTACGACTCGCGCAATTCGGGTGGAATATGTGGAGCGAGCAACTCGAGCAGCGCGGCATAAACCTTCGGCGTGCCCGCGATCACATTGCCGTTCTGGCGATACTCGCCGCCGGTCAGGGTCCCGATGCGGCCGCCCGCCTCCTGGAGGAGAAGTGTTCCCGCAGCCGTATCCCAGGGGCTGAGTCCGATCTCCCAGAACGCGTCGGTGCGCCCTGCGGCGACATAAGCCAGGTCGAGCGAGGCGGCGCCGGGACGTCGGACCCCGGCGGTGCACTCCATGACTGCCTTCAGCATCGCCAGATAGGAGTCCATGAAGCGCGTATTGGCGCGATAGGGGAACCCCGTTCCGATCAAGGCGCCCTCCAGGCCGCGTTGCTTGCTCACCCGGATGCGACGGTTGTCCAGATGTGCGCCCGCGCCGCGGGTTGCCGTGAAGATCTCCTGGCTGATCGGGTCGTAGACGACCCCGTGCTCGAGGCGTCCCCTGTGCTGACAGGCGATCGAGACCGCGAACGTCGGAAAGCCGTGCAGGAAGTTCGTGGTGCCATCCAGGGGATCGATGATCCACACTGTCTCGCTCTCGCCGGCACTGCCGCTTTCCTCCGCGAGAAAGGCGTGGTTCGGGTAGTGGCGACGGATGAGCTTGATGATCTCCTGCTCGGCGGCGCGATCGACTTCGCTCACGAAGTCGTTGCGGCCCTTGGAGGTGATCGTGAGGGATTCCAGGCGGTTGAGGCTGCGGATGATGATCTCGCCCGCGCTGCGGGCGGCGCGGACGGCAATATTGAGAAGCGCGTGCACGTTAAATAAGCTCCCATGTCAGCCGCGGCCGCCGCGTCTGCTTTCGCCAAACAGGTAATCGTAGCAGATTGAAATCCTCCAACATCCGCATCGTGCTGGTCGATCCGTCCCATCCCGGCAACATCGGGGCGGTGGCGCGCGCCATGAAAAACATGGCGCTCGATGAGCTGGTCCTGGTCAGGCCGAAGGCCTATCCGCACGCGGACGCCAGCGCACGCGCGTCGGGTGCCGACGACCTCCTGAGGCGCGCACACGTAGTGGGCTCGGTGGCTGAAGCCCTGCAGGGATGCGGCTTCGTGGCCGCTACGACCTCGCGTGACCGAGACCAGAATTTCCGGGTCGCGGACGTACGTGAGGTGGCCACGCGGATCGTGAGCGAGGCGCAGCGTGCCCCGGCGGCCGTGCTGTTCGGAGCCGAGCGCACCGGGCTGACGAACGAGGACCTGGAAGCCGCTCACGTGCTGATCCGCATCCCCACCAGCACCGCGTACGCATCCCTCAATCTCGCCATGGCCGTGCAGCTCGTGGCGTACGAGCTCTTTCGCGCCCAGGGAGCCAAGGTCGTGCGTTTGGCGGGTACCGCGCCTCTGGCAACGCCGGAGGAAATGGACCGTCTGTACCTGCATCTGGCTCAGGTTCTGGAGCAGATCGACTTCCGTGACCGCACCCAGAGCGGAACCCATCTCATGGCACGCATCCGGCGATTTTTGCAGCGCGCCGAGCTCGATCAGAATGAGGTGAACATCCTGCGAGGCATGCTGACAGCCGTGCAGAGCCGGCGGCGCAAGGCTGGCAGTAGCGGCCCGGAGTCATGAACGCGCCCGTTTACCTCGATTACGCCGCGACCACCCCGGTGGATCCGGCGGTCGTCCGGGCCATGAGCGACTGCCTGAGCGAGGACGGGGAGTTCGGCAATGCGGCATCCGCGACCCATGCATTCGGTCGCCGTGCGGCGGCACGCATCGAGCTGGCACGCGTGCAGGTGGCCGCGCTGATCCATGCGGCGCCCGCAGAGATCGTGCTGACCTCCGGCGCCACCGAATCCAACAACCTCGCGATCCTGGGAATCGCCCGCGCCAACGCGGATCGCGGCCGGCATGTGCTGACCTCGCGAATCGAGCACAAGGCGGTGCTGGATCCGTGCAGGCAGCTGGAGAAGGAAGGCTTCTGCGTGACCTACCTGAGCCCCGACTCCTCGGGGCGTATCGAGGCTGAGGCCGTGCGGGCAGCGCTTCGGCCCGACACCGTGCTCGTATCGCTCATGCTGGCCAACAACGAGACCGGGGTGTTACTGGATGCTGCCGCAGTCGGTGCACTGTGTCGCGCAAGAGGAGTCCCGTTTCACTCCGACGGGGCGCAGGCGCTCGGGAAGATTTCCGTCGACGTCGGCGACGTGCCGATCGACCTGCTCTCATTCACTGCACACAAGTTCCATGGACCCAAGGGGGCCGGCGCGCTCTATGTGCGCCGATCCGCTCGCCCGCTGCTGCAACCCGTCAGCTTCGGCGGTGGGCAGGAGCGGGGGCTCAGGCCGGGCACACTGGCGACTCACCAGATAGTCGGCCTGGGAGCGGCCTGTGAGCTGGCAGCCAAGCGATGCCATGCCGAGTCCGAACGGCTCGCCGCATTGCGGGACTGCCTGTGGCAGCAGCTTGAAAGCCTCGGGCGAGTCCACCTCAACGGCGCGGCCGCACCGCGCCTCCCGGGGCTCCTGAGTGTCTCGTTCGAAGGGGTCGAGGGGGAGAGCCTGGTCACTGGATTGACCGACCTGGCGGTGTCTACCGGCTCGGCGTGCAACTCAGACTCCGGCGAGCCCTCGTACGTGCTGCGAGCCCTGGGGCGGGATTCACAGCTCGCGCAGGCCTCGCTACGCTTCAGCCTGGGCCGCCTCACGACGGCGCGCGATATCGATGTAGCGGCTCAGGCGGTACGGCGAGAGGTCCTGCGACTGCGGGGTGTCTCCCCGGAAGGGTGGGTGACCTCCGCTGAGGGGCCGGCCGGTCTAGCCCCGTCATACGAAGGTCAGAGCCTGAGCCCAGTGGCCTACGAATATTTCGCCACCCTGCCCGGAGCCGGCACATTTTCCAGCCCCAGCCCCAGCCCCAGCCCCAGCCCCAGTCCGGGCCCTGGTGCCGACCCCGGTTCCCGCGAAACAGGGGGCGCTCCGCCCATCTCGAGCCTGGTCGCGGCGGAGGCCGGGACGCAGGCAGGAGGGACCTGGCTGCGGTTTCACCTATCGGTGGGGCAGGGTCTTGTGAAAGATGCACGCTTCCAGGCCTACGGATGCCCTCATACTCTGGCGGTAGCAGCCTGGCTCACGGGCCGACTTCCGGGAAGAGCCCGGGACGAGCTGGTGCCGGGGTCCCCCCGGGACTGGATGCAGGCGCTGTCCGTCCCCATGGAGAAGCTGGGGCGGCTCCTCGTGATCGAGGACGCCCTGCGAGCGTGCATCCGGGCGTGGCCGTGAGCATCGCGAACGGAGACGGGCCTCAGGGCCATTTCCGTCTTAATATGGGTACTCATCACCGCTGATCCGACGAAATAGATGGCCATCTCTCTCACCGAATCCGCCGCCAATCGTGTCAAGAGCTTCCTGGATGCCCGGGGCCACGGGGTCGGGCTGCGGCTGGGCGTGCGCAAGACCGGGTGTTCGGGCTTTGCGTACGTCATCAACTACGCCGACGAAGCGACTCCGGGCGACCTCATGTTCGAGGACCGGGGCGTCAAGGTATTTGTCGAGCCCGCCAGTCTCTCGCTGCTTGACGGCACGATCGTGGATTTCGTCAAACAGGGCCTCAACGAGGCTTTCCGCTTCCGCAACCCCAACGTGAAGGGCGAATGCGGTTGCGGGGAGAGCTTTTCGGTCTGACCGCCTACAAGGTAGACTGCCGGGCTGGTCAGTTTGCTGAACCGGCCCGGCCGCCCCGCAGCGTGGACGATCCCAAGGCGTGAGCTTCCCTCGCCTGCGCGGGGCGCACGGTACCGTCTCCCCGCAGCCGAAGAAAGGATCAACGCGAATGGCGCTTGAGCGCACCCTGTCCATAGTCAAGCCCGACGGCGTCAGCCGCAATCTCATCGGAGAGGTCTACCGCCGCTTCGAGAAGGCCGACCTGTCGATCGTGGCCGCCCGGATGGTGCACCTGTCGCAGCGGGAGGCCGAGGGGTTCTACGCCGTGCATCGCGAACGTCCGTTCTTCAAGGACCTCGTGCGCTACATGACTTCCGGCCCAGTGATCGTGCAGGTGCTCGAGGGCGAGAACGCCATCGCGCGCAATCGCGAGATCATGGGAGCCACCGATCCGAAGAAGGCCGCTCCCGGCACCATCCGCGCCGACCACGCGCTGAGCATCGAGCAGAACGTGGTGCATGGCTCGGATGCCGCGGAGACCGCGGCCAGCGAGATCGCTTATTTCTTCCGCACGACGGAGCTGCACCCCCGCGGCTGACGTGTCCGCACCGTCATGAACGCCTCCCTTCCTCCGCCAGAGGGCAATCCGACCAATCTGCTGGGATTGCCGCGACCGCAGCTCGAAGCGCTGGTCGCGGAGCTCGGTGGCAAGCCGTATCGGGCGCGCCAGCTCATGAGCTGGATCTACAAGCGCGGTGTGGCCACGACGGCCGCGATGACGGATCTGGGGAAGGATTTTCGCGCGCTGCTGGCCGAGCGCACCGAGATCCGTGCCCCGCAGATCCTCACCCGGCACCGTTCCGCGGATGACACCTGCAAATGGGTCCTGCGCGCGGATGCTTCCCAGGCGTTCGAGATGGTATTCATCCCCGAGCCGGACCGCGGCACCCTGTGTATTTCTTCCCAGGTGGGCTGCGCCCTGGACTGCTCGTTCTGCTCAACGGCGCAGCAGGGGTTCAACCGCAATCTGACGACCGCGGAGATCGTCGGGCAAGTCTGGCTGGCCAAGAGCGAGTTGGAGGAATTCCGCCCCGCGAACGCTTCTGCGGACGATGAGCGCTGCACCGGGCACACTCGCTGCACCGGGCACACTCGACGCGTGACCAACGTCGTGTTGATGGGAATGGGTGAGCCGTTGGCCAACTTCCGCAACGTCGTGCCGGCTCTTCACATCCTGCTGGATGACTTCGGGTTCGATCTGTCGCGCCGCCGTGTGACCCTGTCCACCTCCGGGCTCGTGCCGCAGATCTACAAGCTCGCTGAGGAGACCAACGTGGCGCTCGCGGTATCGCTGCACGCCCCGGACGACGCGCTCCGCAATGAGCTCGTGCCGATCAACCGTGTGCATCCGATTGCACAGCTGCTGGAAGCCTGCTGGCACTACATTGACGAGCAGAACGGCCGTAGCGTGACCTTCGAGTACGTCATGCTGGAGGGTATCAACGACTCACCCGCCCAGGCACGTGCGCTCGCGCAACGGCTGCGGGGGCACCCCGCCAAGGTGAACCTCATTCCGTTCAACCCATTCCCAGGGACGCGCTACCGCCGTTCACCGCCTGCGGCGATCCAGCACTTCCGCGACGAGTTGATTCAAAGGGGCGTGCTCGCTACGGTCCGCCGCACGCGCGGCGACGATATCGATGCCGCATGCGGCCAGCTGGCAGGACGGGTGGTTGACCGGACCACTGTCCGGCTCGGCAGCAAGGTGATCGGCGTGGCAGTGCAGTCATGAGAACAGCAACAGGAAAACCTTCGCGGCCGCGGCGCCCCGGGTTTGGCACGTCCTGCCACCTCGCGCTGGCCGGGACCCTGCTCGCGCTCGGGCTGGCCGGATGCGCAACCTCCGAGCATCAGAAGCAGAAGCGCGACGCCGCCAACTACAACATGCAGCTCGGGATGGCCTACCTCGATCGCGGTAATCTTGCGCTCGCCAAGGACAAGCTGGACCGGGCCATCAAGGAGAATCCCGAGGATCCCAACGTGCACAGCGCAATGGCGATGTTGCAGGAACGCATGGGCAATGGCGAGCAGGCCGACGCGGAATTCAAAGCGGCGCTGCGCCTCGGGCCCCGGGACCCGGACATACTCAACAACTACGCGGTTTATCTGTGCGGCGCCGGTCGCAGCGACGAGGGGGTGAAGAGCTTCGATGAGGCGGCGCACAACCCCCTGTATCGCACTCCGGAGGTGGCCCTTACGAATGCGGGTGTCTGTCTGCGCGCCGCCAAGCGCGACACCCAGGCTGCGATGAGCTTCCAGCAGGCCCTGCAGATCAAACCCAACTTTGCCGAGGCTGCCTATCAGCTCGGCGCGCTGGATTTCGAGCGCGGCGAGCTGGGCGAGGCTCGGGACGAGGTGGATCGCTACCTGGGCGCTTTCGATGCGACGCCGGACCTGCTGCTGCTGCGCGTGCGCATCGCACGCAAGCAGGGCGACCGGCTTGCCGAAGAGCGCTTCGGCAGCAGGCTGCGACGCGACTTCCCAGACTCGGCGCAGGCGCGTGGGCTCGCCGGCCTCGGCCGCGACCCGGGTTGAGCCAATGACGGACGGTCCCGATGGCGTTGGCGCGCGGCTGCGGGCGGGCCGAGAAAAACTCGGGCTGACCGTGCTGCAAGCGGCGGAGCGTCTGCACGTCGATCCACGCATCCTCGAGGCGATCGAGTCGGAGGACTTTGCAGCGCTGGGGGCGCCGGTGTATGCACGCGGACATCTGCGGCACTACGCGGAGCTGGTGGGGGAGCCGGCTGCCCAAATGAGTGAGGTGTTCTCGCGGGTACAGCTGGAAGCGCCGCCGGATCTGACGCAGATCGCCAAGGCGCCCCCCTCGAGCGATTCCAACAAGCTGATCCTGCCGGCTCTGTTCGTTCTAGCCGTGTTTGCCGTGGCAGGGGCCGTGTGGTGGGTCCTGTCCCTGGCGCCGGCGCAGCCGATCCCCACGAACGAGATACCCGTGTCACCGCAGAACGCGGACCGGGTTAGCCCGATCCCCGGAGGCGTCGGGGCGAGCGGCTCGCCCCCGGCGAAACCTGGAACCGCCGCTACGCAATCCCGTGCCGGTGTCGGGAGCACGCACTTCGCATCCGCCGCTGGAGCGGGCTCCATCACTGTGCCGGTTGCGCCTTCGGCCGTCGGCCCGGCCGCGGCAACGGGTACGATGGTGGCCGGTGCAACTCCATCTGGTACGAGGACCGAGGGCACAGCGGTGTCGGCATCACCCGCTGCTGCATCCGAACCCCCGACGCATGCCTCGCGGGAGCAGCAGGTGACTTTGCGATATTCGGCGGACTGCTGGACGGAAGTGTATGACTCCAGCGGGCAGCGTCTCTATTACGACGTGGGTGCCGCCGGCAGCACGCGCACTCTGAAGGGAACGGCGCCCCTGCGAATCGTTCTGGCCAATGCAGCCGGCGTTGCGGTCGACGTCGACGGTCACGGGACCTCGATAGCCAGAATGGCCCAGCCGGATGGCAGCGCCGAATTCCTCGTCAACCGTTCGGGTCGTGTGGCGCGCACTCGGTCCCCCTCGAGCGGAGACTGACTTGCCCGATCAGATCCAGCCCGTTCGCGGAATGAACGATATCCCGCCTGCAGAGGTCGCGGCCTGGCAGTTTCTCGAGCGTTGCATTGGCGAGCTCGTGGGGCTCTACGGCTATGAGGAGATGCGCGTCCCGATTGTCGAGCACACCGCGCTGTTCAAGCGCGCCATCGGCGAGCTCACCGATGTCGTGGGCAAAGAGATGTACACCTTCGAATCGCAGGCAGGAGAAAGCCTGACCCTGCGGCCCGAGGCGACCGCGGGAATGGTCCGGGCGCTTATCTCCAACCGCATGCTGCGCGGCCAGCGCCATAAGCTCTGGTGCATCGGGCCGATGTTCCGCCACGAGACACCCCAGGCAGGCCGCTACCGTCAGTTCCACCAGCTCGACGTCGAGGCGGTCGGTTTCGCGGGTCCGGACGTGGATGCGGAGCTGATTGCCCTGAGCGCGCGACTGTGGCGTCTGCTCGGGATCGATCGGGTGCGGTTGCAGGTGAACTCCCTCGGCACGCCCGAGTCCCGCCACCTCTATCGGCAGCACCTGATAAGCTATTTTCGCGAGCACGAAGGCCAGCTCGATGACGACAGCCGCCGCCGCCTGAGCGGCAATCCGCTGCGGATCCTGGACAGCAAGAATCCGGACATGCAGGGGCTCGTGGCCGGCGCTCCACTGCTCACCGATCACCTCGATCCGCAGTCACGGGAGCACTTCGAGGCGTTCTGCACCCTCCTGCGCGACATCGGGGTCGAATACGAGATCAACCCGCGCCTGGTACGCGGGCTCGACTACTACACCCGGACCGTTTTCGAATGGATCACGGAGTTCTCCGGGGCACAGAATGCCGTATGCTCCGGCGGCCGTTACGACGGACTCGTCGAGCAGCTCGGTGGGGAACCGACGCCGGCGATTGGGTTCGCTTTGGGCATGGAACGCGTGGTGGCACTGCTGCTGCAGGCAGGCCGGGTCCCCGCACCGGCGAGGCCTGACGTGTATGTGGTTCTCAGCGGCGCACGGGCCGCGGCGGCTGGCCTGGGTCTGGTCGAGCGGCTGCGCAACGAGCTGCCGCACCGCCGGTTCGAGATCAACCTCGGCGGCGGCAATTTCAAGGCTCAGTTCAGGCGGGCAGACCGCAGCGCGGCCCCGCTGGCACTGATAATGGGGGATGACGAGCTGGCCCGCGGCGTGGTGGCAATGAAACCTTTGCGGCAGCAGTCAGGTCAGAGCGAGTGCCAGATTGCCGAGCTTGCGCAGGGGATCGATCAGGCTCTGAGGGCATTGGGCGTTTCATAGTTGCCGGGGGGATGAGTGGACGACTATCTGACCGAAAGAGAACAGTGGGAAGCCATCAAGGTCTGGCTCAAGGAAAACCTGCTGTGGATTGTCGCCGGTGTCGCGGTCGGCGGCTCCCTGTTGGGCGGCTGGCGCTGGTACCAGGCTCACGTCGATCAGGTGGCCGTCCAGGCCAGCACGAAGTACGAGCAGCTTGCGGATGCTCTCGGGCGAGGGGACCGGACGAAGGCTCTGGTGCTCCTGGGTGAGCTCGAGCGCGATTACTCCTCTTCCCCCTACTTCGATCAGGGTCGGTTGCTCGTGGCGCGGGCGTACGTCGATTCGCACGACCTCGACAAGGCTGCCAGCGAGCTCCAGGGCGTCGTGGAGCATTCCAAGGATTCGGAGATCGCGCTCGTGGCTCGGCTGCGACTGGCGCGCGTGCAGATCGCTCAGGGCAAGCCCGACATGGCGCTCACGACGCTGAACGGCCTGCAGCCCGGTGCTTTCGCCTGGCGATATCACGAGGTCCGGGGGGATGCCTATTACACCAGGGGCGACAAAAGCAACGCACTCAAGGAATACCTCAGCGCGAAGGCATCCGATGTGGGCGGTGGACCGGACGGGGCAGAACTCGACCTGAAGATCAGCGATCTGTCGGGCGATGCGACTCATCTGGCGGGCTCGGCGCTGCAACCTCCGGCGACCGCAGCGGCCGCCTCGAAGTAACCACATGACTAGGGCGGTCCGATGAGAAAGGGCTCATTGCAGTGCGTCGGGGCGTTGTCCATGCTGGCACTGCTCGTTGCGTGCTCGAAGGACAAGGACATCGACCAGCCCGCGCGCCTGGTGCCCTTCACCCAGATGCTGAAGGTGCAGAAAGTCTGGAGCAACAGCGTACCCGACAAGGGCGGCAAGGTTCTGCGGCTCGGCCTCGGCGTGGCGGTCGAGGGCAATAAAGTATTCGCCTCCGGTCATCGCGGTGAGATCGCGGCGTTCGATCTGCAGACTGGCCGCTCGCTCTGGCGGACCAAATCCAAGGAGGCATTCTCCGGAGGTCCCGGTGCTGGGGCCGGCCTCGTGGTCGTCGGCACGAGTGCCGGAAACATCATCGCAGTCAGTGAATCGGACGGCGCAACCCGCTGGAAGGTGCGACTCAATGGCGAGGTGCTGTCCGCTCCCGCGGTCTCCGAGCGGCTGGTTGCGGTCCGTACCGTTGACGGCAAGCTGCACGGGCTCTCGCCGAAGGACGGCCACGAATTGTGGAGCCAGGAAGAGCAGGTTCCGCGACTGTCGCTGCGGGGGACCTCCCGACCGGTGCTGATCGGCGATCTGGTCCTGTGTGGGTTTGATAATGGCAAGGTTGCCGCCGTCAACATGAATGACGGCAGCGTGCAATGGTCCACGACGATTGCGCCCCCGCACGGCAAGACCGAGCTGGAGCGGCTCGACGATGTGGATTCGGCGGTCAGGGTTTCCGGGACGGACGTTTATGCCGTGGGATTTCAGGGCCGAATCGCCATGCTGGCGCTGGATACCGGGCAGATCTGGTGGTCGCACGATGCCTCGAGCTACCGCGGACTCGGACTTGATGATGGCGCTCTTTATGTCTCCACGGCGGACGGCGAAGTAGTCGCCCTGCGACGGCGCACGGGCACGGAGCTGTGGCGGCAGAAAGCGCTCCTGCACCGCAGGCTCTCGGCTGCCGTGGAGACCGAGAGTTCGGTCGTCATCGCGGACTTCCAGGGCTATGTGCACTGGCTGAACAAGGCCACCGGCGCTCTCGAAGCTCGTGAGCGCACGGGCAAGATCCGGATCAGCAGTGCCCCGGTCGCCGTGGGCAACATGGTGTTGGTCGTCAACGATGACGGCCGCATCACGGCGTTCCGCACCGCAGGGGCCGGAGGCGCCAGCGCGAGCGAGCCGGCTGCGGCCCCGGCGGCGAGCAGTACACCGGCTGAAACCGCTACTCCTGCGGACAGCTCCACTCCAGCACAGACAACCGCCCCTGCTGAGCAGACAATCGCCCCTGAGCAGACAATGCCACCGCCAGCGGCCGCGCCCCCTGCTGCCCCGGAGTCCGCGCCGCCGAAACCTCCGCTGCCCGTAACTCCGAGCACGCCACCGGGTACTCCACCGCCGCCGCCGCCGTCACAGCAGACGCCGGACCGGACGCCGCCGATGCCGCAGACCCAGCCGCAACCACCCCCCTCCTGACGGCGAATGGACCCGGGGCGCCGCTCATGTTGCCTGTCATTGCGATTGTGGGCCGCCCCAATGTGGGCAAGTCCACGCTGTTCAATGTTCTGACAGGTACGCGTGATGCCATCGTTGCGGACGTCCCCGGACTGACGCGGGATCGGCAGTACGGGTATGGCCGCGTTGGCCCGATGCGCTACGTGGTCATTGATACCGGCGGGCTGGTTGAGAATCCGACCGGTATCGAGGCACAGATGCGCGCACAGACCGCGCGGGCCGTGGAGGAGGCGGATCGTCTCATTCTGGTGGCCGATGCGCGGGCGGGATTGACGCCCCAGGATCAGTATGTCGCGCGCGAGCTGCGTCGTGCGGGCAAGCCGGTGACGCTCGCGCTCAACAAGGCGGAAGGTCTGGATTCCGATGCGGTGTCGGCCGACTTTCACGCACTCGCACTGGGCGACCCGCTGACACTCTCCGCCAGTCACAGTGAAGGGTGCGAGCAGCTGATGGAGCACGTGCTCGAGGGACTGGAGCCGCCGGCTGACGAGGACCTGCCTGCCGATGCCATCCGGGTAGCCATCGTGGGCCGGCCCAACGTGGGCAAGTCAACACTGGTCAACAGGCTGCTGGGAGAGGAGCGGGTCATTGCCAGTGAGCAGCCGGGCACCACGCGCGACAGCATCCTGGTTCCCTTTCAGCGGGACGGTCGGGAGTTCCTGCTGATCGATACCGCGGGGCTGAGAAGACGCTCCCGGGTCGAGGGCGTGGTGGAGCGCGCCAGCGTCGTCAAGACCCTGCAGGCGATTGATGAGGCGCACGTGGTCGTTCTGGTGCTGGACGCGCACGATACGATCGCGGAGCAGGATGCAAGCGTGCTCGGGATCGCCTTGCAGCGCGGGCGCGCGTTGATCATTGCGGTCAACAAGTGGGATGGGATTCCTGCGGAGCAGCGTGAGGAGATCCGGCAGCAGCTCGCGCTGAAGCTGGATTTCGTGCCATTCGCGCCCCTGCAGTTCATCTCGGCCCGCCACGGCACGGGCGTCGGGGAACTGACGCAGCTCGCCGTGCGGGCATTCGAGGCGGCCATGCGCGAGATGCCCACACGCGAGCTGACACGAACGCTCGAGCAGGCGATGAGCGAGCACCAGCCGCCAATGGTGCATGGCCGGCGCATCAAGCTTCGCTACGCACACCAGGGCGGCCGCAATCCACCGCGAATCGTGATCCATGGAAATCAGACAGCGTCGGTACCCGATGCATATCGCCGCTACCTGGCAAACGTGTTTCGCAAACGATTCGATCTGTTCGCCACTCCCGTGGCGGTCGAGTTTCGTTCGGATCTCAATCCCTACGCGCGCCGCAAGCCCTCTTCGGACCGACGGTCGCGGCGCCGATCATCCGGCCGGCGGTAGAAACAGCGCGGGGTCGACGAATACGGAATTGAGCACGACGCCGAAATGCAGATGCGGCCCGGTCACGCGACCCGTCGCCCCAACCTTGCCGAGGATATCTCCGGCTTTGACGAGCTCGCCCGACTTCACCGCTATCTGACTCATGTGGCAGTACATCGTCATGAGGCCTTCGCCGTGGTCGAGGATCACCGTGTTGCCGGTGAAGAAGTAGTCGCCCGTGTCGAGCACCCGGCCGTCGGATGCGGCCTTGATGGGTGTGCCGGTGGGCGCGGCAATATCCATTCCGGAGTGGGGATTGCGCGGCTCATTGTTGAATACACGCCGCAGGCCGAATGAGCTCGAGCGGATGCCCGGTACGGGCTGGATCAGGCGCACAGTGGTGGGCGGCCGGCTCGAGAAAGTCTCGAGCGCCGCGTGAATGCGTGGGGTCTCCCGCTTGACCCGCGCAAGGGCCTTGGCAGACAGATCGACCTTTCCCGGAGCGACCTTCAGGGACTGAAGCGTGTACTGCTTGCTCACGATCTCGTAGTCCAGGGGAATGGCCGGTGTCTCACCGGAGCGCACCATCAACTTGATGTGCCCCGGCTGCTGCGAAAGCGGGATACCCACAATGGCCAGCCAGCGATCATCCGCTCGCAGCACCATGGCGCGTTTGCCATCGAACGTGACGATCGGGGCATGATCGGCAGATCCCTCCACCGGGGCCAACAACACACCACCGGGCACGAGACTCGCCTGCGGAAGCTGCGGGTCGGTTGCGCCAGCCGCCGACCAGGCGGGGCCGGCTCCCAGCAACCAGCACAGAATGACCGTAGCGTGCGTTCGCACTCGCGACTGTGTGCCCTGTGTCCGCAGCCTCATCTAGCTCGACCCTGTCTCCGTGACCCGCGCCTTCAACGACCCGTGCGCAAGCTCCGCCTCGATATCCTCGCCCACCGCAACCAGGCTCGCATCGGTCAGCAGTCTTGCGTCAGCGGCACGCCTGACCACCGCGAATCCGCGGGACAGGGTCGCAAGGGGACTGACTGCATCGAGCGTTCTGGTGGCGATGTTGAAGCGATGCCGCGCTTTCGACAACCACTGTGTCATGGCATGCGACAGCCGTGCGGCGAGGGCTTCGTGGCGGAGCCGATATTCGCGCACCGCATGTGCCGGAGACTGATGTAACAGCCGGGTGAACATCTCGCTGATGCGCGAGCGGTCGCTGTGAAGCGCGCTGCGCATCGCTCCGACCAGCCGCTGTTCGAGATCATCGAGACGCTGTTGCTGCTGGCTCAGCCGCACGCCCGGATGTGCGAGCTTCAGGCGCAAGTCCGCCGCCCCAAACCGTGACGACATCGCCCGCAGCTCGCGCCGCATACAGGCGCTCAGGCGCTCGAGCGTGCGTGCCAGAGCCTCGAGGCAACTATTGCGGTCTGGCGCGACCAGCTCGGCGGCGCCGGAAGGAGTCGGCGCGCGAGCATCCGCTACGAAATCGGCAATCGTGAAGTCGACCTCGTGTCCGATGCCGGACACGACGGGGATCGAGCAGGCGTGAATGGCTCGCGCCACGCGCTCGGCGTTGAAGCACCAGAGGTCCTCCAGAGAGCCGCCGCCGCGTGTCAGGATCAGCACATCGCATTCTTTGCGGGCGCTGGCGAGCTCGAGGGTCGCCACGAGGCAGGAGATGGCCGCCTCACCCTGCACGGGCGTGGGGTAGAGGAGGACTGAGGCAGGGGGGAACCGGCGCGCGAGAATATGCAGGACATCGCGGATGGCGGCGCCAGAGGGCGAGGTGATCACGCCGATGCGCCGGGGAAAACGGGGCAGGGCGCGCTTGCGTTCGCTCGCGAACAGTCCTTCGGCAGCGAGCTTGGCCTTGAGCCGCTCGAACTGGTGCTTCAGGGCGCCGACGCCTACCTCCTCGAGGTGATCCACGAGGAACTGGTAGTCGCCGCGGGGCTCGTAGAGGCTGACCCGCCCCCGCGCGAGCACGTGCTGACCGACCTTCGGAGTGAAGCCGACTGCCAGGTTCCTCTGTCGGAACATCGCGCAGCGAACCTGCGAGTCGCGATCCTTCATCGAGAAATACCAGTGTCCCGAGGAAGGCACGGACAGATTCGACAGCTCCCCTTGCAGCCACAGGACCGTGAGTCCGCGTTCGAGCAGCAGACGCACCTCGCGGTTCAATCGGGAGACGGAGTAGACGTTGCGCTCGGGCTCGGCGCCGGCCTGGGTGCTGGGCGGCATGGGCCCGCACCATACCATGGGTTTACCCTGGACCGGTTCATGCGTACAATTTCACGCTTTATCTTCACCGAACGAGACTCAAGCGAGTCCCCGCAGTCCATGCGTATCCTCGAAGAAGCGCTGACCTTCGATGATGTCCTCCTGGTTCCGGCTTATTCGGAAATCCTGCCACGCGAGGTCGATCTGTCCACGCAGGTAACCCGGAGAATCCGCGTGAACCTGCCGATGCTCGCGGCGGCGATGGACACCGTAACCGAGGCACGCTTGGCCATCACGATTGCCCAGGAAGGCGGCATCGGCGTCATCCACAAAAGCATGACGATCGAGGCTCAGGCTCGCGAGGTCGGCCGGGTGAAGAAGTTCGAGAGTGGAGTCATCAAGGACCCGATCACGGTCTCACCGACGATGACGATCCGCGAGGTGATCGATCTCACCCGTGCGCGTGGCATCTCCGGGGTGCCGGTGGTCGTGGGCAGGAAGGCGGTCGGCATCGTCACGCACCGTGATCTGCGTTTCGAGGAGAAGCTCGACGCGCCGGTCTCATCGGTGATGACCCCGAAAGAGCGCTTGATCACGGTTCGCGAGAACGCGCCCAAGCAGGACGTGCTGGCGCTGCTGCACAAGCACCGCATCGAGAAGGTGCTCGTGGTGAACAGCGATCACGAGCTCGTTGGCATGATCACTGTCAAGGATTTCCAGAAGGCCACCGAGTTTCCCCGCGCGTGCAAGGACGAGGGAGGGCGCCTGCGTGTTGGAGCCGCCGTGGGGACTACTCCCGATACGCTGGATCGTATCGCGGCGCTTCGCGAGTCGGGCGTCGACCTCGTGGTGGTGGATACCGCTCATGGCCACTCTCGTGGCGTGCTCAACACGGTCGAGCGGATCAAGGCCCGCTGGCCCGACCAGCAGGTGATTGCCGGCAACATCGCAACGGCCGAGGCTGCCCATGCACTGGCCGGCGCGGGCGCCGATGCGGTGAAGGTGGGTATCGGACCCGGCTCCATCTGCACGACCCGCATCGTGGCCGGAGTGGGCGTGCCGCAGATCTCTGCGGTAGCCAATGTTGCCGAAGCCCTGCGTGACACGGATATACCTGTGATCTCCGACGGCGGAATCCGCTTCTCCGGTGACATTGCGAAGGCGCTCGTGGCGGGCGCTCATGCCGTCATGATCGGCAGCCTGTTTGCCGGCACCGAGGAATCGCCCGGCGAAGTCGAGCTGTATCAGGGCGCCTCCTACAAGTCATATCGCGGCATGGGCTCCCTGGGAGCGATGGGCGAGCGCCACGGCTCCGCGGATCGCTACTTCCAGGATGCTGCCACCGAGCTCGAGAAGCTCGTGCCGGAGGGCGTCGAGGGACGCGTACCCTACAAGGGCAGCGTCGTGCAGATCCTGCACCAGCTTTCGGGCGGGCTGCGCGCGGCCATGGGCTACACCGGCAGCAAGAACATCGACACGATGCGTACCCGGCCGGTCTTCGTTCGCATCACGAACGCCGGAATTCGTGAGAGTCACGTACATGATGTCAGTATCACCAAAGAGGCACCCAACTACCGGGTGTCATAGTCACGGGTAATACCAGTATGGCAGCCGTAGCCAAACCGACTGTCCCGCCCGCGGCGCACGCGGACATCCACGCCCACCGTATCCTGATTCTCGACTTCGGCGCTCAATACACGCAGCTCATCGCGCGCCGCGTACGCGAGCTCGGCGTTTACTGTGAGATCCATCCCTGGGACACCTCCGACGAAGAGGTTCGCGCATTCAAGCCGCGCGGTGTAATCCTGTCGGGCGGCCCGGAGTCAGTCACCGATGCACAGCCACCGAAGGCGCCGCAGGCAGTATTCGCGCTCGGTGTGCCCGTGCTGGGAATCTGCTACGGCATGCAGACGATGGCCCAGCAGTTGGGCGGTCGTGTGCTGCCTTCCACTGAGCGGGAATTTGGCTATGCCGAGGTGACCGTCACGGGCGCCTCGAAGCTCCTGGATGACATCGCTGACCGGCGCAATGCCCAGGGTCGCGCCGTGCTCGATGTGTGGATGAGCCACGGCGACCGCGTCGATGAGCTGCCGCCTGGCTTCGCGGCTAACGCGGCCACCAGCACGATTCCATATGCGGCCATGTACGACGAGCAGCGCAGGTTCTATGGGGTCCAATTCCATCCCGAAGTGACCCATACCTCGCAGGGAGCGCAGTTGCTCGAACGGTTCGTGCGGGAAATCTGTGATTGCGACGCGCTGTGGAGCGTGGGGAACATCATTGACGACGCGATTGCACGCGTCCGCGCACAGGTCGGTACGGGCAAAGTGCTGCTCGGGCTATCAGGAGGCGTGGACTCATCGGTCGTCGCCGCGCTGTTGCATCGCGCTATCGGTGAACAGCTCATGTGTGTGTTCGTCGATCACGGCTTGCTCCGTCTCGGTGAAGGTGACCAGGTCATGCAGACCTTCGCCGATCACCTGGGGGTGCGCGTCATCCGGGTCAATGCAGAGCAACGCTTCCTGTCGGCCCTGGCCGGCGTGACCGATCCCGAGCAGAAGCGCAAGATCATCGGCCGCACTTTCGTGGAGGTTTTCGACGAAGAGGCGCGGCGGCTCAGCGGCGTGCAGTTCCTCGCCCAGGGCACGATCTATCCGGATGTTATCGAGTCCGCCGGCAGCCGTACCGGCAAGGCGCACGTCATCAAATCCCATCACAACGTCGGCGGCCTGCCGCAGCAGATGAATCTCAAGCTGGTCGAGCCGCTGCGGGAGCTGTTCAAGGACGAGGTGCGAGGACTCGGGGTGGAGCTCGGCCTGCCGCGCGAGATGGTCTACCGTCATCCGTTCCCCGGCCCGGGGCTCGGGGTGCGTATTCTCGGGGAGGTCCGCAAGGAGTTCGCTGATCTGCTGCGGCGTGCGGATGCCGTCTTTGTCGAAGAATTGCGCCGTCACGAGCTGTACGACCGGACCAGCCAGGCATTCGCAGTGTTTTTACCGGTCCGCTCCGTAGGAGTGATGGGCGACGGCCGGCGATACGACTACGTTATCGCACTGCGCGCAGTCGAGACCGTTGACTTCATGACTGCACGCTGGGCGCGCCTGCCGTACGAGTTTCTCGAGCACGTCTCGCGTCGCATCGTGAACGAGGTCGCCGGCATTTCGCGCGTCGTCTACGACATCTCCGGGAAGCCGCCTGCGACGATTGAGTGGGAATAGAAAGTTATCCTTCGCCGACTATCGGCACCAATCGAAATTCAAACCTAAGTTCCTGTTTCCGCGAAGAATTCAGCCCTTTGTCGATCGCGGACGATCGCCGGCAAGCGGAAACTTCTGACGGACATC
>DASXZI010000026.1:0-122524 GCA_036501985.1 Steroidobacteraceae bacterium
ATTGAGTGGGAATAGAAAGTTATCCTTCGCCGACTATCGGCACCAATCGAAATTCAAACCTAAGTTCCTGTTTCCGCGAAGAATTCAGCCCTTTGTCGATCGCGGACGATCGCCGGCAAGCGGAAACTTCTGACGGACATCGAATTTCCTCCAGTTCGCTATCTGAGGAAGTTCGCATTTGGCGGTAACCTGAATCTCTTTGTGACGCCGAAGGGCGGCCGGTACTGGCGCTATTGCTACCGTTATGGAGGGAAGCGGAGGACGCTGTCCCTTGGCATTTATCCGGAGGTGCCGATCGATCGTGCGCGCTCACGACATCTTCTAGCTCGTCAACTGCTCGCTGCGGGTGTAAATCCGTCGCTAAAGCGAGAGGAGTTACGGGGTACGTTTCGACTGCGGCGTCGCTGAGCTCGTCGTTGACAGATACCTTGCCAGGAGAAGACCGACAATCGCCCCACACGTTGCGGCACGATCAACCCGGCGACATGACCAGGGAAAATGCCAGCAAAGGTGTAACGATAACGCGCGATCGCAATCGCGGGATTCGCGAAGAAAGTTGATGTGGTAAACCAGGAGGCCGCCCCGATCCAGGCGGATATTAGCCGCGACGTCGTGGCGCTCACCTTCCGGCAAAGCCGATTATCAAATCCTGCACTTCCCGCGGGCAGTCGAGCGGCAAGAAATGGCCGCCATTTTGCACGGTTGCCGTCCGCGCGCCCGGAACAAGGCGTTGATCATCCTCCCGCTCCTTGGGAGTAGACCAATCCTGTTCGGCCCATATCAACAGAGCCGGCACGTTGATGTTCGCGTATATCTTGCTGGCCTTTCCCCAGCTTTCGGAATTGCGCAATAAGCTTAGGAATGCGCGGTAATGACCGGACCGATTGCCGACCGAGTACATTTCTCTCAGCAGTTCACCTGGGATGGCCCTCGGATGGGCGACTCCACCCTCCAAGATCCCCTTAACGATCAAGAAATGTCTTAGGCGCATGAACGTCTCACCGACTACTGGAATATCTGAAACGGTAATGCTCAATCGTCCCAAGAACGAGCTGCGCGCCAGCCCACGGCCCTTGCCGTAGTCATATGGATTTATGGCTATCACTCGAGCAACGCGGGAGTTGCGCCGTCCCGCTATGATGAGACTAATGGAGGCGCCGATCGAAGCTCCGCACAGCGCCACGCCTTTAAGATCAAGCGCCTCGAGAAAGCCCTCAACGGAGCGAACAAAGAAGTCTGCGTCGTATCGTCCCTTTGGAATGTCCGAATATCCGTGTCCCGGGTAATCAAGCGCGTAAACCGTAAAATGTTTCGCGAGCTCGGGAACCACTTTCTGAAAGAGGTCGAGCTGTGTGCGCAACGTGTGCAAGAGCACCAGCCTCGGACCGGTTCCCGCGAAGATGTAGCGAAGTCGGCAATCGTCGACCTTGATGTAGCGGATCGGAATCTCAGGCGCCCAGCCAAGTGTCGTCGGCGTCGCGGGGATTGGCCGCATTGCCTCGAAAACTAGCGACAGGAGCCACAACGCGACGCCGGAACCCACGAAAATTAAGAGAAGCAGCAATGCGGAAGTCATGTGTAGACCTCCAATCCCAAACCCGGACATTTGTGAGCATCTTCGATCGTGAGGCGAAGAGCCGACCCGCGGTGGGCGGCATTCAGCGCTGCGCGCAGTGATTCACGCGCCATAAGGGTCCGCAAGCAACGATGCCTCCGCGAGTGCGTGCGTTGCGGGCCTCCTTATCCGGAACCAAATGGCATAGAGCGCCGGAAGGAAGAGCAGCGTCAGCACCGTGCCGGCGGCTGTGCCGCCGATCAGCGTGCAAGCCATCGATCCCCAAAACACAGAGGTCGTGAGCGGAATAAATGCCAGCACGGCCGCGAGCGCAGTCAGCAGGACAGGTCGCGCGCGCTGTACCGTGGCTTCGACGACCGCCTGATAGGGATCCAAACCCTGAGCCTCATTCGTGTGGATCTGGCCAATCAGGATCAAGGTGTTGCGCATCAAAATTCCCGACAGGCCAATGAGACCCAGAATGGCATTGAAGCCGAAGGGCTGATGCAGAATGAGCAGAATCGGCACCGCACCCACCAGGCCCAGCGGCGCGGTCAGGAACACCATGGCCATCGCGGAGAGCGAGCGTGTCTGCAGAATCAATACCAGCAGGGTCAACAGCAGCATGATCGGAAAGACAGGCAGCAACGCGGCGTTCGCCTTGGCCGAATCCTCGATGTTGCCCCCGGTTTCAATCCGGTAGCCGTCGGGCAGGTTCGCGATGATCGGTGCGAGCGCTTTCTCGATCTCCATGGAGACTTCAGGCGGCTGCATGGCTTCGTCAAAGTCGGATTGGACGGTGACGGTCGGCGTACGGTCGCGGCGCCTCAAAATGGGGTCCTCGGGACGGATCTCGACATGACCGATCTGGCTCAGGGGAACCATGCGTCCCGTGCGGTTCGTCAGGGTCAGGTCCCCGAGTCGGGCGGGGTCGAGCCGCTCGGGGCCGGCGCTGCGCGCTATCACTTCTACCGTTCGGATATCTTCCCGAACCTGAGTCACCGGCACGCCGGTTAACAGGAACTGAAGCTGTTCTGCCGCATCGCTCGAGCTTAAGCCCATGAGCTGCAGCCGATCCTGGTCGAGCACGAAATGGATAGTTTGCGTGCGCTCGCCCCAGTCCTGGTTCACCTGGCGAGTATGGGGATTTGCGCGCATGACCGTTTGGACTTGGGTTGCAATGATACGCAGCTGATTAGGATCGGGGCCCATGACACGAAAGTTAACCAGGTAACGCGGAAAGGGGCCGAAGATGAGCTGCGAGACGCGCACGCGCGCCTCAGGCGCCAGCCCTTTCGCGATCTGGTCGCGTAGCCGCAACTTCAGGTGATCGCGCGCCCGCGCGTCAGGCGTGAGGACGACCAGTTTCGCGAACGCGGGATCCGGGAGTTCCGGGTTGTACGAGAAGAAGAAGCGAGGTGCGCCCTGACCCACATAGGTCGTCACGATCTTGGCCTCGGGTTGTTGGCGCACCCATGCTTCGACCTTGATGGCGGCGGCCGTGGTCGCCTCGATGCTGGTTCCCTCCGGCATCTGCACTTCAACCAGCACCTCGGGCCGATCGGAACTCGGGAAGAACTGATGCTTGACGAACCCCATGCCGAGCCCCGCCAGCAGGAGCACCGCGACGACCATGCCGGCGACCTTGAACCGATGATCCACGGCCCAGGAAATGAGCTCTCGCAGGCGCTGGTAGCGCGGTGTTGAATAGATTCCGGCATGGCCGCCCCGGACGGGCGCGATGTCTGGGAGTAGCTTGACACCGAGGTACGGTATGAAGAAGACGGCCACCAACCAGGACAGGATCAGCGCAAAGCCCACGATCCAGAAGATGTTGCCGGCGTACTCTCCCGCCGTCGAGCGGGCGAAACCCACGGGCGTGAATCCGATGATCGTAACCACTGTCCCCGAGAGCATCGGAGCTGCCGTGTGACTCCAGGCGTAGGCGGCAGCTTTCGCCCGTTCGAAGCCCTCTTCGAGCTTCACTACCATCATTTCGATCGAGATGATCGCATCATCGACCAGGAGCCCGAGACCGATCACGAGCGCGCCCAGCGTGATCCGATCGAAGACCCGATCGGTGAGTAGCATGACGACGAATACGGCGGCGAGAGTCAACGGCACGGCCGCCGCCACCACGATACCGACGCGCCAGCCGAGGCTAATCAGGCTCACCATCATGATGACGGTGAGGGCGACAAAAAACTTCAGCATGAACTCCCCGACAGCCTCCTGGATGTTCACCGCCTGGTCGACCACCTTCGTGAACCGCACACCCGCGGGCAGTGTGTGAGCAATCTGCTTCTCTTCGGCATTCAGCGCTCGGCCAAGATCCAATCCGTTCCAACCGTCCTGCATCACTACGCCGAGTACCAGCGCGGCCTCGCCATCATGACGAATCAGGAAGGTCGGCGGATCTTCGTAACCCCGTTTGACCTCGGCGATGTCCGAAAGCTTAAGCGTACGAGCGCCGGCGGCGATGGGCGTATCGCGGATCTTCTGCAAGTCACCGTAGGCACCATCGAGGCGCATGAACACTTGCGGACCGTTCGTATCGATCGAGCCGGCGGGAGTCACGGCGTTTTGATGCTGGAGTGCGCCAAAAATGTCTCGCGGTGTAACACCTAAGTTCGCGAGACGAGCATAGGAGAACTCCACGAAGATGCGCTCAGGGCGCTCCCCCTGGATGTTGACTTTCTTGACGCCGGGTACGTGAAGAAGGCGCTGCCGTAGTGTCTCGGCTTCGCGGGCCAGCTCTCGCGGTGGCATGCCGTGAGCCTCGAGCGCGTAGACGGCAAAGATGACATCTGAATACTCGTCATTGATAAACGGACCCTGCACGCCGGTGGGAAGTTTGGGCGCCTCATCGCCGAGTTTCTTGCGCGCCTGATAAAACTCCTCGGGGACGGCGGCGGGCGGGGTCTTGTCGCTCAGTGTGACCATCATTACCGCGATGCCGGGGCGCGTGAAAGTCTCCACCCGATCGTACCAACGCAACTCCTGCATCCGCTTCTCGAGCGGTTCGGCGACGAGCTCCTGCATCTCCTTTGCCGTGGCTCCCGGCCACACGGCGGTAACCGTCAGGGCCTTGATCACGAAAGCAGGATCCTCGGCGCGACCGAGACGCAGGAACGCGTAGGTGCCCGAGAGCATGATGGCGACGATCAGGAATAAGGTGATCGAGCGCTGGCGAACGGCCAATGCGGAGAGATTGAACTGACTCATGTCACTCTCGCGCCACGCGTGCTTCAGCGACCTGGACATGCTGGCCTTCGTGCAGGAAGTGCCCACCGACGGCAATGATCGGGTCACCAATCTGAATTCCGCCACTCACAATGGCACGCTCGCCGTCGAATCGAACGAATTTGACCGCTCGGTACGCTACGGAGGAGGACTTTCGGTCGATGAGCCACACGCCCGGGCCGTGTCCCTCATCATCGATCGCTCCGAGTGGGACGGCCAGGGCACCGGCCTGCTCCGGATCGTTCAGGTAGACGGTGACGGTCGCACCGAGCGGGGCTCTCGCCGCTGCTCCCTCCAACACGTAGCGGGCTTCGAACGTCCGGGTCAGCGGATCGGCGGCGTCCGACAGTTGACGGAGGCGCGCCGGATATCGCGTGGCCGAATCGGCATTCGCTCCATAGAGGGTGGCGTGCGCGGTTGAGCCCAGGGCCGGACGCAAGGTCTCAGGCAGGTTGACCGCCGCCTCGCGCGCTCCGGCTCGTGCCACGCGGACCACGATCTGGCCAGCGGAAACAAATTGTCCCGGCTCCGCCAGGGTCTCCATCACGGTGCCGTCGGCATCCGCCGCCAGTGTCGAGTACGCGCCTTGATCTTGCGCGACTTTGAGCTGCGCTTCGGCGCCTGACAGCAGGGCTCGAGCGCTGTCCGCCGCAGCTTTGACCTGGTCGTACGCCGACTGCGATACCGCACCCGAAGCGACCAGGCCACTGTAGCGTGCTTCATCGGCGGCCGCCTGCTGTAGGCGGGCTCGCGCCGCATCGACATTGCCGACCTGGCTCGTGATGGCGTGCGTGTAGTCGGTTCGGTCCAGGCGCAGCAGCGGTTGGCCCCGTTGCACCCCCTGACCACTATCGACTAAGCGCTCAATGACTTTGCCCGAGACGCGAAAGCCGAGATTGCTTTGGATACGCGCTGATACGAGGCCCGTGAACGCTTGTCCACCGGCCTCGGCGGGCAGCGCCTCGGCGACTTCCACAAGCGGGGGCGCCGTGCGCGGGTCCTGCGCGGAATGTGAGGGCGCGCATGCCGCGAGGTTCATGGTCGCCACAAAGGCGCCACCGGCGAGGGCAAGTGTTCTAACTCGAAACATCGTTATGCTCCCAAGAACAAGAGTTAAGTAACCGGTTCCATGAGACCTCACCATCCACCGCCCAGCGCTCGGAACGTCCCCACCGCAGCTCGGGCCGAATCGGCGCATGTTTGCGCAAATTCGTCCTGTGCAGTGAGCAATTGGCGGTCCGCATCGAGAACATCGGTGAGCGCAATCACGCCGCCCTGGTAGGCCTCTTGCGAGGCATCTCGCGCCCGCTTGAGGGCTGCAACTTCGGTGAACAACTCTTGTTGGTGAGCCTCGAGTTGCACCAGTGACGTGAATGCGTTCTCGACCTCTTCGGCTGCGCGCAGCACCGCCTGCTGGTAGCGGGCGAGTTCCTCAGCATCGGCTCCCCGGGCCTGCGCCACTTCGGCGCTCACTTTGCCGAAATCGAATATCCGCCAGCGCAGTCCCGCGATGCCCTGCGGCTGGAAGGTCGCCGCTTTGAACAGATCGCTCGGCACCGAGCTCTCGTAGCCAAGCACTCCGGCGAGGGAAATCTTCGGATAGTAGTCGGCGAGCGCTTGGCCGATCCGGGCATTGGATGCTGCCAGGCGCCGCTCAGCGGCGATGACATCGGGCCGGCGGCGCAGCACCTCGAGCGGTGCGTCGTTGGCTGACACACTCGGCACGGCTGGGATGTCGCGCGGAGTCTTAAGCTCCGGGGCGGAAGTCCCCGGCTGGACTCCGAGCAAGACATCCAGTCGGTTCGATTGCGCCTCCATGTCTATACGCAGCGGCTGCAGTGAGGCACGGGCCTGTGACAATAGCGCTTCGGTTTGCGCAACCTCACGTACCGCCGACAATCCCCGGCCGAATCTTAGGCGCACAAGATCGAGCAGGTGCTCATCGTTGGCGACCTGTCGTTCGGCGACGGCGATACGCACCTGATCTCCCCGGATGCGCAGGTAGGCGTCCGCGGCATCCGCCGTCACGGAGATCCGCGTGCCCACCTGCTGAGCGACCGCGGCATCCACCTCGGCCGACGCGGCCTCTCTGCCGCGGCGCAGACCGCCGAACAGATCCAGCTCCCAGCTTGCGCCGAGACCTGCATCGTAGATTGACTGGTTGCGGTTGAATCCGGGTAGGTGGCTGGCTATCTGGCCGGTTGGGCTCTCCAGAGACTGATGGATCCGGGCCGCCTGACCGTTCAGATCGATGGTGGGCAGGAGCTGCGCGCCGGCCTCGCGGGCTGCGGCCCGAGCCTGCTGCACTCGCGCCAGTGCCGCCGCAAGATCGAGGTTCTGATCCCGCGCCCGCTGCACGATGCGCGAAAGCATCGGGTCGTTGAAGCCAACCCACCAGGTCTCGAGCGCAAGCGCGGGAGCGCTCGTCGGGCGCGCCTTAAGCGCAGCAACGCTGTGAAATCCCTCGAGGGTTGTTGCAGGCGCTCGATAAGGTGGGCCGACAGAGCAACCTGACACGCAGAGTTGCGAGACGAGGCTGATCGAGACCAGAGCGGCCAGTAGTGAATGCCGAACAATAGCCCTATTTGAAACCACTCTCACATGTCCTCCTTGTTGGTGTGCCCGCAGGCCGCCATGCGTGACCGTGCTGGCGTGAGCATCAAGGACTCAGCGCATCGCCCGAGCTGAGCGGGACGAAGGAGCGCTCACATGATGCTGGCCCAGCAGAAGCTCCTGCGCTGCCGCTTGCGCATCGCCGTAGGCGCGCGGGTGTTTCTGTATCTCGGTTTCCCCTGCGGTTTCTGCAGCGCCGGGCTTGGGGTCAGTGCTTGCGCCACGAGACGGATGGCTCGCAAGTAACAGCTGCCTGGCAAGTTCCTGCGCATCGGGGGTCGGGCTCGACTCCTTGCCATCTTGCAGGGCGTAGTGAGCTTTGGTGGTTCCAGCGAGCGATTCCTTCGCCTGCTGTTGTATATCGCCCTTGGAATCCGCTGCTGTGGAGACACCGATATGAACGAGAAGTGCTGCGGAGGCGAGGATGAGCGAAGGGCTGAAGAGCTTTGCATTGTGCTGTGACATAAATAATCTCCATTTATAGTACATGTATATACATGTGTTTGTCGAAATGAATGAATCTCCTGATGCGAATGAACGGCTTTAACGCAAAGACAGTCTGGTGGCGGCGAGATACGATGCTTTTTTAAGAGCCGCGGCTTCCCGTCGGCCCAGACGTTTCTCGAAAGCTTCCTGAACGGCCTCCCAGCGGGGTTTGAATTTCTTCAGTAACGCTTGCCCCTGGGCAGTGAGAGCCCAGCGACGCTGCCGGCGATCAAGACCTACGGTATCGACCGCAAAGCCAGCCTTCTTAATCAACGCCAAGGTCCGTGTGGCCGTGGTCTGGTCGACACCGAGACCTTCCGCCAGCTCCGTAGTGGTCAGGTTGGCCGCCGACTCGAGAAGCTGCAATGCCGTGTATTGAGTGGCATGCAGCGCGCTGTCGGCTAGCATATCCTCATAAAGCACGGTCACAGCCCGGGCGGCTTGCCGAAGCGTTGCGCAATAACAAGGGAGGGAGAGTAATTGCATAGTTGGTAGAATACATGCATATACATGGACTGTCAAGCGCTCGAGTGATGTCCTCTGCGTCGAAGTGCAAGTCGATCGCGAAAATCGGGTTACCGACGCCTCGCGGCAGCGCCCGAAACTTGACGGGAGTTCTCGGCAGCTACTGATCCATTGATCGCTATTCGCGGCGCATGGCTGCTGAAGCGCTTCGACCCTTTCGGCATCCATCGCCTCCTATCGCCCTCAAGCAACATTTCCTGACGGTAGACTTGACGGTAAAATTGGCAGGTCGACCCGTTCTGGCGCCACCTGGCTTGCGCCGCTTGGCGCGGCTGCGAACCGCGTTTACTCGGAGCCCTCGGGAGTCTCGGGCTGCGGATCGTCGAAATTCAAGCGATCGCGTTGGGTGCTCTATTGGAGGACAGCCCACGCGACCGTGCTCGCTGTGCCAAACGGCGCTTCGCAGCGGGTGGCGCAACGCCGTTGCAAAAATCGATGACGAACTCTGCCAGCCGGCGCGTACGGGCGGTGGGGTTGGGCATCGTGAGCAAGGCGAGCTCGGTGTTCGTCACGAGGGGAAATCGATCCTGGCGGGTCAATATTCGGTGGTCAGCCAGCACCGCGCTCTCGGGCAACAGCCCTATGCCAAGGTTTGCGGATACCGCGGCCTGCACGCCCGGAGTGTTCGGGCTGGAGTAAGCGATCCGCCAGGTCCGCCCGAAGGATTCCAACGCGTGCAGCGAGCGGTTGTGATAGAGGCAGGCCTGTCCAAAGACCACGAGCGGAACCGGATCCCTTTGGACGTCCGCCGGGTAGCCTCGGCCGACCACCCAGGCAAGTTGCTCCGGCCACGTGCAGGTGGCACCGCCGACCGCCGAGTCACGCTTGATCAGTGCCAGATCGAGCTCGTTGTGCTCGAGGCTGTAGCGCAGTGCCGAGCTGAATGCGCAGTGCACGTTGAGAACCGTAGCCGGCTCCGCGAGCTTCAACTCTCTGAGCAGCCTGGGAAGGTGCGCGGCAGCAAAATCCTCGGTGACTCCCAGTCTGGCGAACCCATGGCTTTCGTGCTTGAGCGCATCGTGGGCCTCGCTTGCCAGCGCCAGAATCCTTCGCGCATAGGCGAGCAAGCGCTCACCCTCGCTCGTGAGCGTCAGGTTCTTGCCGTCGCGGTTGAGCAGGGTGCGCCCTACCTTTTCCTCCAGGCGCTTGATCTGTTGACTGACTGTCGACTGCGTGCGGTGGACCCGGGAGCCGGCCCGGGTGAATCCGCCCGCATCGACCACCGACACGAAGCTGTGCAGAAGATCCAGATCAAGCATGCAGGCACCCATCGAAATATCCACTGGACGTTATTTTATTATTTAATTTTCAAATAACAACGCGCCTGGGCAATGTTTATCCCGCAGCCGGTGCGGACCGGCAAACGTCGGGAGCGGGCTGCGGGCTGTGCGGCGAGCGAACGGATTGTAAACCGGGAGCGGCGGGAGGGGAGATGGCGAGGAGCGCATCGTGGCCGGCGAAACTGACAATCGGGATACTCTGGCTGGCGCTGCCGCCGCTTGCATTGGCCGGGGGAAGCGTCCCGAACGCACTGACGGCCCCCGACGGGCAGCACGACTTCGATTTCAACGTGGGGACCTGGAAGACGCACATTCGCCGGTTGGTTCATCCACTGAGTGGCTCAAAAGACTGGGTGTGGATGGGCGGAACGGTGGTGATCAGGAAGGTCTGGGGCGGTCGGGGACAAATTGAGGAAGTGGAAGCGGACGGCCAGACCGGACATTTCGAGAGCCTCACACTCTTTCTGTACAACCCGCAGGCCCACCAGTGGAGTGTGAGCTTTGCGAACAGCCACGAGGGAAAGCTGGCACAGCCGGCCATCGGCCGGTTCTCGAACGGACGCGGCGAGTTCTTCGACCAGGAGACCCACCTGGGGAGAGCGATCCTGGTGCGCGTGGTCTGGGCGGACATCACTCAGAGCTCCCACCGGTTCGAGCAGGCCTTCTCAGAGGATGGTGGCAAGAGCTGGGAGACGAATTTCGTCGCCGTGCTGACACGAGCCGCAGACGGCGTCGCCACCAGCGCGGAGCCGCTCGCGGCCCTTCCCGCTGCCCAGCACGATTTTGACTGGCAGATCGGCAACTGGAAGATCCGCATGCAGCGCCTGCAGCACCCGCTGAGCGGTTCGACCACCTGGACCGAGCTGGACGGTAACGTCGCGGTCCGCCCACTCTGGAACGGGCGCGCAAATCTGGCGGAGATCACCTCCTCGGGGCCTTCCGGCAACCTCGAGTTCCTCTCGCTGCGCCTGTTCGATCCCGAGTCAAAACAGTGGAGTCTCCATTTCGCCAGCAGCGGCAGCGGCATTCTGAGCGTGCCGATGGTGGGGCAGTTCGAGCACGGGCAGGGTGAGTTCTACGATTACGAGCCGGTGAACAGGCGCATGACCCTGGTACGGTTCAGGTTTGGCAGCATCACGGGTGGCTCGAATCGAGACGAGCAGGCGTTCTCAGTGGATGGCGGGAAAACCTGGGAGACAAACTGGGTCAATCGCTCGACGCGGATCGCCCAGACCGGCAGAGACTTGCGCAACGCGAAGCCGCTAACACCCAGCTGACGTCGGATCCCGTGAGAGTACGTACATCGCCCCGCGGCACCGCACCGACATCCTCGATGAAGCGTTACACCCCTGCGCCCGGCGGCCGCCAAGATGCGGTGCGCCGCTCGCGGCTGACCGTATGATGGCGGCCGGCTGCTACCCTCGCTGCGGCCAACGGAGTCGAGCCATGCAAGCACTGCGAATCGTGGAGACGCTGCTTATTAGCTGGGTCGGGACGCTGGGTGTCGGGGTAGCCGCAGGCGCGGACCGCGCCAGTCCGGCAATCGTGCCGCAGACCATGCGGGCCATGGCCATCGACCGCACCGGCGGTCCGGAAGTCCTGACGCTGCACACGCTCCCGGTTCCGTCGCTCGGACCCGACGAGGTGCTGATCGCGCTCGACACCGCCGGCGTCGGACCCTGGGACATCGATGTTCGTCAGCGCCTGGATGACTGGAAGCACAAGAGCTTTCCAGTGGTGCTGGGCGTCGACGGCGCCGGCACCGTTGCGGCCGTCGGCTCGCACGTGCGCAGGTTTAAGATCGGCGATCCGGTCTATTCCTATGTCTGGGACAATCCCAAGGGTGGCTTTTATGCCGAGTACGTCGCCGTAGCCGCCGGGGCAGTGGGGCACGTCCCGGCCGGAATGAGTCTCCAGGATGCCGGCGCCATGGCCGTGTCCGCACTCACCGCTGAGCAGGGGATCGACGATGCGCTGCACCTCAAGGCGGGTGAGACGGTGATCATTCACGGGGCCTCGGGGGCGGTCGGCAGCCTCGCGGTGCAATTCGCGAAGCTGCGCGGCGCGAAGGTTCTCGCGATCGCCTCCGGCGACGACGGCGTGAGCCTCGTCCGGCGCCTGGGCGCAGATGCCGCGGTCGATGGCCATCACGCTGACATCGCCGCCGCCGCCCATGAGTTCGCTCCGAGCGGCGTCGATGCCGCACTGGGGCTCGCCGGAGGCGCAGCGCTCGAGCGCTCCATCGATACGCTCCGCTCCGGCGGCCGGGTGGCGTATCCCGCCGGTGTCGATCCCCCGCCGAAGGCGCGTGCCGGCTTAAAGCTCGTGCGTTACAACGCGCTCACGGGTGCGAAGGAGTTCGAGCGGCTGAACGCCGCGATCATCGCGGCGAAACTTCAAGTTCCGATCGGGGCCGAATACCCGCTCGAGCACGCCGCCGAGGCCCACCAGCGCATTCAGGCCGGGCATGGGCTGGGCAAGTTCGTGCTCAGCATTCGCTGAGCACGGGTCGGACGGGAGCACCCAGCGGTGTGCAAGCTCAGCACCGGCTTGCACGTATCGGGCATCCGTAGCTGCGTTCCCCGAGCTTTATGCGGTGACCGGCTCTCCCGTCGTTTCTGCAAAATGCGCGACGCCCGCAGGCTCGGCGAGGGGGCTGTTGGTCCAGCTCGCATGCTGCAAGGTAGCGGAGGCCTGGAGCTTGAGCGGGACCTTCATGCTGAAACTCCTCAAAGACCTGACAGAGCGCTTCTGCCACGGCACACGTCAGGAAGTTCTGCAATGACATCCGAAAGCGGCTCAGCCGCTCAGTAGCTCGGCGCGCTGATAGTCGCCAGAATATTAGCGCAGGCGCGCCGCGCCGACCCATCCAGCGTGGATTGGACCCTCGTCGGACCGGTTGCCGCGGCAGCCGAAGCTATTCCTCGCGCCATTCGAGTGTTTGCTCGACATCGCGGCTACCGTGGAATGCTTCCTCACCGCGCGAGACCACGGCGAACCCGTACTTCTCATAAAGGTGAAGCGCGGCGTCTAATCCGGCAGCGTAGTCAGGTAGGCGCACCGATAGCCGCGTGTGCGACAGAACTGCATGGCTTCGTGCATCATTCGGCGCCCCAAGCCGCGGCCACGCAGGGCCTCGTCGAGGATGAAAAAGCGCAATCTCGCTGCATCGTTGTGTTGCTCCACCCGAGGACCCTCGATGCTTAGCGCGCCCCGGGGTAGGGCTCCGTCCATGACGGCCCACGTTCGGTCTCTTTGCGGATCGAAGTGATGAAAGAACTCTCATTGCTGCTCCGCGATCATCCAATCGAGCGTCCAATCAACGCCGTCGCTCGCCGCGATGCATCGGCCGAACAAACTCCCGACAGTGCCAATCAGGCCCGGCGGATAGCCGGCGCCCTCCATGCCAACGGAGTCCTCCAGCGCGCCATCCAGGGACGCATGTTGGGTGACGATGATCTTCCTCGGCAGGTCGCTCTCCTGCGGTTTGACTGGAAGACGAGCGAGGCACGGACGCGCCGACACCCGTATCCTCAGAGCCTGGCCTGGCCACACGTGGCGGAGGCCGTTCGGCTGCCTCACCCGACTCTGATACGCATCCCGCAGAGCCCGCTGATGATGGCGGCGGACACGAGTGCGCTCACGGCGAGCCCCGCCCACCACGCGCGATTGGCGATCACTGGGTTCAGGCCGTGCGCGAGCAGGACGCTGCGTAGGCCGGACGCGAGGTGCGACAGGACGAAGAAGACGCCCAGCGCATAGTGTGGAAGCAGGCGGATGTTCCAAGCATCCTGGATCAGCCCGGTCGGGGCGCCCGAGGCCCAACTCCAGTTAGTGTCCGTCTTGTGGATCAGCCGCGCCGACACCAGTGCGGAGTTCATGTGCGTGAGGATGAAGAACCAGAGGTAGACCCCCGAGGCCACCTGGAACATCCGATACCGGTCGATGCGCAGCGCGCTCCAGCGCCAGGCAAGCCACCCGCCGCTGACCACCTGGAACAACAGGAACCCTACCAGCAGCGGCTCGATAGCCGGCGCGCGATAGATCTTCCGCCCCAGCTTCATCACGGCGGCGTGCGCATCCGGGCCGATCAGGCCGAACAGGTGATTGACCTGGTGGAAGAGAATGTAGGTCACGACGATCGCCGCGACCGCGCCGTGTGCTACGCGCAGCCTCGTCGCGGGCGCAGTGGCTGCGGCGGACGCTTCGCCGACCTGCCCGATCCAGGTCCACAGCGCCGCGGCCGACCAGAGGAGCACCCAGGCCCACGGCTCGGGAACGGGACGGTGGAGGATGTAGAGGAGGAAGGCTATGAAAACGAAAAGCGGCGGCGCGGCCACGCTCAGGAGCGCGAGCTGCCGCGCTCGGAGCTGGAACCACGACGGCTGCGTCAGACGGCTAGAGCGCAGCACCAGTGCCAACCCCAGGCCCGGCGACAGAAACGCCGCCAGCAGCAGGACCGCGGCAAACCACGCACTGGCCACGGGGCCGAGGCTGCCCGCGCCGGAAACCGCCATATGAAATCCCTGCAGGGTGAAGGGGTAGGCGATCGCCGCCACAGCCGGGACTAGAGCGACGAGATCGCGAGCGCGCACCGATGGGGCCAACATCTCTGCGTGGTCCAGGGCAAGTTCGTCGCGCAGGCTCATGCCCTCAACTTCTCACGCCGATGGCCTATCGGACAGAGCCAAGACTAGTCGATATCATTGGGCCATGATTCCGCACGCTTTCGCCCGTCTCGACTCGTTCGCTTTCGAGCCGAGCTCGAAGTTGACCCTGCAGGACCAACTCCATCTTCGGATCCGGGAGGCGATCGCGGACGGCAGGCTGTCCGCCGGCGAACGCCTCCCCTCGACGCGCAGCCTTGCAGCGCAGCTCAATGTGGCGCGCGGCACGGTCGACGCCGCATTCAGCCGGCTGACGGCCGAAGGCTACCTCGTTGGCCGGGGCGCCGCCGGCACTGTGGTCGCCACCAGCTTCGTGACCGACCCTCGCATAACCCTCTCTCGGCCAAGGCGGTCGCCACCACAGCGTGCCAGGCCGATCGATTACCTCTGGCCCTTTCGCGGCGGCCTGCCGGCACTCGACCTCTTCCCGAGGGCACTCTGGACGGGCCTCGTCGCCAAGGCCGCTAGGCGGGTCCATGCGCGGGCGCTCTGCTATCCGCAGGCTCAAGGCCTGCAGGAGTTGCGCGTCGCGATCGCCGCCTACCTGCTGGTGTCGCGCGGCGTCGATTGCGATCCATCCCAGATCATCGTCACCAGCGGCTATCAGGCCGGCCTCAACCAGGCCCTCGACCTGGTGCTTTGCCCGAACGATACGGTCTGGTTCGAAGACCCTGGCTACAGCTTCGCCCGCCGGGCCCTCGCCGCCGCCCAAGCCGACGTCGCGCCCATACCGGTGGACGCCGGAGGCATGGATGTCGACTACGCTCTGCGGGAACACCCTAACGCTCGCCTCGCGGTGGTGACGCCGGGGCACCAGAGCCCGCTCGGAATGTCGCTGTCGCTGCCACGCCGCCAGGCGTTGCTGCACTGGGCCGCCGACACCGGCGCGTGGGTTCTGGAGGACGACTACGACAGTGAGTTCCACTACCGTGGACGCAAGCCTGCCGCGCTGAAGAGCATCGACCGGCGCGACCGGGTCTTCTTCGCCGGCAGCTTCAGCAAGACGCTCTTCCCGGGCCTGCGGCTCGGCTACCTCGTTGTGCCCGAGGCCTGGATGGACGCGGCGGCAGGCGCCTGTGAACTCCGGAGCCGAGGACAGTCGGCACTGGACCAGGCGGTGGTCGCGGCGTTCCTGGCAGAGGGCCATTTCGCCCGCCATCTTCGCCGCATGCGCCTGCGCTACGCGGAGCGGCGCGCCGCGCTGGTGCAGGCACTGGTGGGACAGTTTGGCGACGAAGTCCAACTGGAGCGGCCGGACGGCGGCCTGACCCTGGTCGTGCGATTTCCGGGACGCGAATCCGACACGGAACTGGTGGATCGCGCGAGGGTGGCCGGCATGGCGCCGTCCGCCTTGTCGGCACATGCCATTCGCCATGACCCCGGGAATGCCCTCCTGCTCGGATTTACCAACATCAAGCCTGAGGAGGCGCCAGAGATCGCGCAGCGCCTTGGTCGAGCGATCGGCAAGCTCTAAGGAGGTCTGATTTACCGCCATCCTTAGCTGCGCCCTCGTCGCCGCCATAAATGTCCAGGCAGAGTATTACGCGTGCTGGAAACTATTGAGTAGGAGTGAGCACAAGCTTTTATAGGCCCGTCGTTGCCGCCGTGCTGGCGTGTGCGCTGCCCGGTGGGAACGCTGCGGCGGCAGATATGCTCGGCAAGTTAGGTTCTTGAGCTCGGCCGCCTTGCTTGAATCGCACTGCTCGCCCAGACTTTAATGTCGGACCCTGTCGAATCCGAAGCAGCCCGTTCGTCCTGGATTCATACAAGATACGGAGAGGAGCGATGACCCCCACCATTACCGCCTTTGAGCGGTCTCCCGATCGCGGCAGGGGACTGGCGCGTGACATGCGCGTTCGCTGGGCACTTGAAGAAGTGGGCCAACCTTACGCAGTTCGGCTGGTTTCTTTCGATGAGATGAAGAAACCCGCGCATCGAGCGCTGCATCCTTTCGGGCAGATTCCCACCTATGAAGAAGGCGATCTTGCGCTGTTCGAGTCAGGGTCGATCGTGTTCCATATCGCAGAGCGGGGCGCGGGCCTGCTACCAGAGGATGCGAACGCCCGGGCGCGCGCGATCACCTGGATGTTTGCCGCGCTCAGCACGGTGGAGCCGCCGATCCTGGATCTCGTAACCGTCAAGCTCGTCGAGGGTGACAAGCCCTGGGCCGCGCAGCGGCTGCCTCTCGTCCAGGATCGCATCCGTGCCCGCTTGAGCGAGCTTTCCGCTCGCCTTGGCGATGCCGACTGGCTCGATGGTGCGTTCAGCGCGGGGGACCTGATGATGGTGGCGGTGCTACTCAGGTTAAGACCATCGGGCATTCTGGACGGATATCCAAACCTCTGCGCTTATGTCGCCCGCGGCGAAGCGCGGCCCGCGTACAAGCGGGCTTTCGAGGCTCAATTGGCAGTTTTCACCGGCAAGTCAACGAGCGGCTGACGAGTGTCCACTGTGCGTTGGTGGCATCAGACAACCCTGCCGCCTGGTGAGGCGCCGGTCCGAAGTGCGAGGTGCATGGGCGGTGCCGAATGCTTCCGACTCTACAGGTCGTGGCTGTCCTACTGGGGTGCTCGACTTTTGCGCTTGGCTTTGCGCATGCGCTCGAATTGCCCGGCAAGCTCCGGCTCGACAAGGAGAGCTATTGTGTCGTGCAGACGATCTACTATCCCGGCTTCACTTTTGGCGGTATTGGAGAGTTGCTGGCTATATTCGCGGCTCTGGGACTTCTACTGGCGAGCACTGTGGGAAGCGCCGCTTTCATTTTGACGTTGATCGCCCTCGTGGGACTGATCGCCAATCATCTGGCGGATTGGCTGCTTACGCATCCGGTGAATGACTTCTGGTTGAAGAATCAGGATCTGAGTGCAATGGGCGGGCGCTTCTTCAAGTTCGGTTCGCTCCCGCGCAAGAGGCGCGGCGGTCCTGGCGGGGAGGAACGCTGGCTGAGGTTTCGAGACCGCTGGGAATTCTCGCACGTCCTGCGCGCCGTTTGCTCCGCGGTCAGCCTGATCGCCTTGATTACCGCTGTGGCTCTCAAGTGACTCATGGCAGGTTTGATGGGTTTTCGTTACTTGCGCCATGTCCGCCGCACGGCTCTCCGTGCCCGCTCAGCGCTTGCCCCGAAACAGGCTCTGGACGGGTTTTACCGTGTCCACCGTTCGGTACACGAGCTTCGACATGAGCCGACTCACCGGTGAACGGGCGTGCAGCCGATGCATCTCAGTAAGAGACGCCGCCACGGCCGCAAAACCCTGCTCAATCATTTCACGCTCATAGGCTCCGAGGGCGGTCGTGCGCTCCTGCTGGCCATGGGCGATCGCGACCAGTGCTTCGCGAAGGGCGGCCGCATCTCGCAACGCCATGTTGGCACCCATGCCTCGGAAGGGCGTCATGTTATGCACGGCATCACCGAGAAGCGTCACGGCGCCCGTCCTCCACGGCGCCATGGGCTCGGCGGATTTCGCATCGAAGCTCGTCATCGTGGCGGAATCGGCTCTTTCAATGAGCCTGCGCAGCTCGGGGTGCCAAACGTTCATCTGCGCCAGGGCCAGGGCTCTGACCTGCTCGCCCGTCAGGTCGGCGACATTGAGATGCGCAGCCAACAACTCGCGAGGTCCCGAGAAGCCCCACATCACATATTCATCGTGATCGTAGGCTTGCGGGGCCTCGGGTGGATACTCCACCACGCTCGCAAAAAGAAAACATCCATCCGGCCCCATCACCAGGGTGGGGCCCCGAAATACCGCCGCCGGCGTTTGCTTGCGCGCCGCACCATCCAGCGGGAACTTCCCGGACAGCACCACGATGCCGGTCTCGAGACGTCGGGCATTCGGCAACAACTGTGCGCGCACGTGCGAGTTGGCTCCATCCGCTCCAACCACGATGTCGCCAGTCGCGGTCGATCCGTCCTTGAACCGCACGGACACCCGACCATCCGGGCAGATTTGGTACGAGAGAAAGGTCTTGTCGAACGCGACGGTCTCCTCCAGGCCCTCCAGGAGGATCTTGCGCAACGCGATGCGGCTGATGGGTCGCTCGCTTTCTGGAGCCATCCGGTCTACCGGCGGGATGTCGATCTGAAGGAGGCGATTCAGCCGGTGGTCGAGAAAGGTCACGGCGGTGTTGGAAATGGCCGAGGCACGAACGAAGCGCGCGAAATTCTGCGCCGGGAGGCAGGCTTGTAGTGCACGGTTTCCCGTGGCACTGATGTGGAGACGATATCCCTGCAGCCGATCTGTCGGGGTTCGGTCCCGTTCGAACACGCGCACGTTCAAGCCCGATAAGGCCAGACCCTGGGCCAGGCACAAGCCTCCCGTTCCCGCGCCGATGATCAGGACTTCCAGATCGTGGTTTACGTAGATGACTCGGGATTTGCTCCGTGTGACTTGTGTGCAGGCCACGCTCTTGCTGTTTCGATCTGTAGCACGCTCGTCTCGGTTGAACCCGACGCAAGTGCTGTGCCGGGTTGGGTCAAAGATTCCGGTGCTGCCCAAACCACCGGTTGCGCCCAGGATCAGGATCTTTTCGCCTGGCTTGACGTACCCCATATCGCGCAGCGCCATCCACCGCGTGGTCCCGTTCACGAGTACGCTGGCTGCATCCACAAGGCTACAGCCCTGTCGCAACGGAATCGTGAGGGCGGCGCGCGCGGCAGATCTCTGCATAGCCACCGCAGCCTGGAAGATTGACAAAGTCGTTCAGGAAGGCTGCTACAGGTTGGCCGCCCTTCAGGCTCTTTACATTCGCTCCGACCTCGCGAACGTGCCCGGACACTTCGATCCCCGGCACTATTGGCAACTGGATGGGAAGGAAGCCGCGGCGAAATAAAGTGTCGACCAGGCCGACACCCGCGTATGCCACGTCGATGGTGACTTCATCGCTTTCAGGTCTCGGATCGACCCGCTGAACGACGCGTGGGACATCCGGCCCGCCCGGGGCAGTGATTGAAATGGCCTTCACGGCTTCCTCCGTCCGTACATGCGGAGCTAAACGCCAGGACGGCTGCGGCGTTCTTTTTTTGCAAACGAGCCGGTGATGGCGCGCGCAGGTGATGGCGCGCGTGTTACGTACCTCTTGCGGATCGGCGCGGCGTGAAATGGCCGGCTGGGGTCTATGGGGCGCCACCGTTTTCTGCACGTAGTTGACAACCCAGGGGAGAGCATCAATACTTTCACATATGGTGAACTATCAGGCGCGACTCGACGTCACTTTCGCTGCCCTGGTCGACCCGACGCGCCGTGCGATTCTCGCGCAGCTTGAGCGACAGGAGAGCGCATCCGTCAGCGAGCTGGCAGCACCCTTCAAGATCAGGTTGCCGGCAGTGATGAAACATCTGGATGTGCTGGCCGGTGCCGGCCTCATCACACGGGTAAAATCCGGGCGCACGGTGACAGTCAGACTGCGCCCGCAGCCGATGCGCGAAGCGATGAGGTGGCTCAGCCGTTACGAGCGCTTCTGGAGCGGCGGTCTCGACAGGCTTGCGGCCCACGCCGAACGCAAAGAAGCCGAAGCATGCAAGAGTCGATGACGAGCCTGACGCTCGTGCGTCGTATCAAGGCACGGCCGTCGATCGTGTTCGACGCGGTCACGACTGCGGAAGGGATCGCGCAATGGTGGGGTCCGGATGCCGGCCCCGTGCTCAGAGCAGAGGCTGATCCGCGCAAGGGTGGCCGTTATCGCGTGCGCTTCCGCACGCTCGCTGGTACAGAGCACGAAAGCAGCGGCGAATTTCTCGAGATCGTGAGGCCGGAGCGCGTCGTGTTGAGCTGGCGCTGGAAAGGCGGCGGGGAAGACCCGAACGAGTCGCGTGTCGAGATCGTTCTGCGCCCGATTCCCGAGGGCACCGAGCTCACGTTCACCCACTCGCTTCTGCATGACGAGGCGACACGGCGCACCCACGAAGCAGGATGGACAGGTTCGCTCGACAAGCTGGAAGCACGCTTCATGGGGCAACCCATCCCATGAAAACGCTTTGCGAAACCGCGCGCACATGTCAACCGCTGCGAAAGACGCCCGGCTGCGACGACCGCTCTCTCGGAGCCGTTCACGCCGGCCGATAGATCTGCGCAACCGAGCCTGCTCGAAAAGCCCTCGATCTCACCAGCCTGAGAGATCTCGCAGTGGTGAGATCGGAGAACACTGGCAGAGCTCTGCCGAGGGCAACCGGATGCACCTCAGCGCCCGGCTGCACCTGACCGGAACGGTCGGTTCCCGCATTGGCCCGGGCGTCCTCGAGTGCCGCGGTTGCGCCCGCTGCTTTCAGAATTGCCGACCCTTGTCTTGAGAAAACGGCCTTCGGTATCTGGCTCATGGGGGGCGCAAACACTTCGGTGGAGCTCGGCCAATAGGCTGCCATGTCGTGGAAGGTCCGGCTCCCCATGATATGCAGGCTGGCATTCCAGACGGTCTCTAGGGTCCAGGCCGCCGCTTCTTGATCGCTGTCGAACACCCATTTGGGTCCGCCGTCGGGACTGCCGACGAAGCCGTCGATCGATATGGACATCTTCAAGATCAGCTCTCTCATCGGCTCCTCCTCAGCTCCTCCTCAGCGGGTACGACCCCGACCGACCCGTACCGATGGCTCGCGATGGCTGAGCACGGGAAAGTCATCGCACGACTCAAAGCACCGCGCTTGGCATGGTTGGTCTGATTCCCTGTGCGCGCCCACGCGCATCTGGCAAGCTAGAGCGGTGGAGGGCGCAATGTGCGCTTCTCACGGCAACGAGGCGATCACCAGAGCGCATCCATGCTGACGGCGAATGAGTTGCGCACGATTCCGCTGTTTTCGAGCCTTCCTGAGGCCGAGCTCGAGCATCTGGCGCTGACCGCGGCCGATGTGCATCTGGAAGCCGGAGAGTTCGCAGTCCCCGAAGGCGGAGAGCGTGCGTTGTACGCGGTCATCGACGGCAAGCTGGAGGTCGTCAAGCTGATCGACGGGATCGAACGCAGGCTGGGCTGGCGCATTCCGGGCACCATATTCGGGGAAGTGCCCCTCACACTCGGAACGCCATTCCCCGGGGCCTATCGGGCCTCCATGCCTTCGCGCGTGATGCGCATCGACGCGCAGCAGTATTACGCGCTCGCCGCGAACGTGCCGGACATCTCTCTGAAAGTCAGTGCGTTGGCGCGTGAGCGCATTGGCGGCCTTCAGGGTATCGCGGCTGAACCGCCCAAACCTCGCGTGACCATGATTGGCCAGCGTTGGGACAGCGTTTGCACGGACCTTCGCAGGTTCCTGGCTCGCAACCAGATCACCTTTGAGTGGGTGACACTCGATTCGCCGGAGGTGGCCCAGAAGTGGCCCTGGGACCGTCCAGCGGACCAGGACTGCCCCATGCTGCGCCTGGCGGATGGCACGTTGATTTCTCGACCCAGCCCGCGCGATCTTGCCGCGCGGCTGGGCCTGCAGATTCGGCCGACTCTCGCCGAATACGACACGGTGATCATCGGCGGAGGACCTTCTGGACTCGCCGCGGCCGTTTATGGGGCCTCCGAAGGTCTACGCACGCTGGTGGTCGAACGTGAGGCACCTGGCGGTCAAGCCGGGACCTCCTCGCGCATCGAAAACTATCTGGGCTTCCCGAGTGGAGTATCGGGCGATGAGCTCGCCAGTCGCGCGCTGCGGCAGGCGAGGCGGCTGGGCGCGGAGATTCTGGTGACCCGTGCCGTCACTCGTGTCGAGTCGGCCACACGCAGGATCTTTCTCGATGGCGACGAGGCCATAGGCGCGCGCACCATCGTTCTTGCCTGCGGTGTCACCTGGCGGCGCCTGGCGATCGAAGGTTGCGACCGCTTGATCGGCAAGGGGATTTACTACGGCGCGGCGCGCAGTGAGGCGGCCGCTACTCATGGGCTCGATGTGCACCTCATCGGCGCAGGCAATTCGGCCGGGCAAGCTGCGCTGTTCATCGCCAGTCACGCCCGAAAGGTGTCGCTCGTAGTGCGCAGCGATTCGCTGGAGCGGGGCATGGCGCACTACCTCATCGAGCAGTTGCGCCGAAAGTCCAACATCGTCTGCCGGCTCAATTCCGAGGTCGTGGCCGTCGAGGGCGACGGGGCGCTCGCGGCAGTGTCGATCGCCGACCGGCACACCGGGCAGACTCAACGGGAGGACTGCGGCGGCCTGTTCGTCTTCATCGGTGCCGATGCGCAGACGCAGTGGCTGCCCACGGAGATCGCCCGAGACGGGCGCGGATACATTGCAACCGGCGATGATGTGGTGAAGAGTGGTCGCTGGTCACATCACCGGGACCCCTACCTCCTCGAGACGAGCGTGCCGGGCATATTCGCCTGTGGCGATGTCCGGCTGAGCCCGATCAAGCGCGTGGCCTCGGCGGTCGGAGAAGGGAGCATGGCCATCGCCTTCGTCCATCAATATCTGCATAACGAAGGGTGAGAGCGTGGCTTGCCCTGTGCCGGGTGGCCTCAGTTCGCGTGGCCCGCTGGCACTCCCGGTAGGAACTTGAATCCATCGCCCGCCTTCTCGATCCGCCCCACCCCGGGGAATGGAAAGTGGGGCGCGAACATCAGCTCGTGTGTGTCGGCGAGGTGTTGCAGTTCGTGATGGCGGGCTTTAGCTCCCTCCTGCTTGTCGGAGTCCCACGCGATCGTCCAGTCGGGCCTTGCCAGCGAGATGATCGAGCTGTGGACCAGATCCCCGGTGTCCAACAGCGTGTGTCCCTGCGAGGAGATCTCGTATCCACAATGCCCCGGCGTATGACCGAAGAGGGCTATGGGCGTGATGCCGGGCAGGATGGATTTGCCGGGCTCGAAGGCCTGGACCTGAGCCTTGATGGCGATTGCGGTGGCACGGGAATCGGCGTCCTTTTGCATGTACGCCCACTCTGCGCTGGACATCCTGACAGTGGCCTTGGGGAATGCGGCGCGGCCTTGCGCGTCCACGAGACCTCCGACGTGATCGGAATGGGAATGGGTAATGAAGATGTCGGTGATGGCATCGGGCGATAGGCCCGCGGAGGCAAGGCTCTCCCGCAGCGCGCCGTGGGCGGCTGGTCCGAAACCGGTATCGATGAGGACAAGATGACTCGGCATGCGGATCAGCAAGGCGTCGACGTCCAGCCTGATCTTCTCGGGGGGAGCGCCCGCTTCACTGAGGACCTTCGCGACCGCCGGCGACTTTTCATTCAGGCCGAACACAGAGCCGTCGTTCGGGATGGTCAGGACGCTGTCCCGCAGCACGGAAATCTCGAGCGCACCCAGCTTAAAGGTCTTTGCCGCGGGGCTGGCCGGCACCGGTCCCTCGTCAGCGAAGGCACTTGCCGCTGCGCACGCCACCCACAAAGCCATTACCGACAACGTCAATCCGCGTAAGAACAAGGCACACCTCGAATCAAGCTCAAGTCCAGTGTCTTCAGGGTACGTCACCTCGCGTGGGATTTCAGCTCCAGCAGACCGGACGACGTGCGTGGCCTTGAGACCGGGGGAATTCTCGGGAACGGTGTCCTTGACATTGACCGACCAGAAGGGCCTCCGGACGGCGCGAGGCGCAATGCGCGGGAACGATGGATGCTGTCGTTCATGCCTGTCATCAGGGCTGGACGAGCCACACAAACTGCCAAGGACAAGAAATTGGATATGACGACGGAACAATCGAACACCGCTGCAAACCGTGCCTTCGTCGCCGAGATGCTGGGCGAGAAGAAGCGCCTCGAGGACTATCCGGAGCGCGTCGATCCGAATCTCCTGGTGCACGAGCCAGCCTCTCTGCCTTTCGGCGGGACGTACCGCGGGTTCGCGGAGTTCAAGCGCTTTTACGATCAGGTGCGCACTTTTTATGATTTCTCGACATGGCGGCTGCTGGACGTGGTGGCGGACCGGGACATCGTCTTTTCGACCTCCGAGGTTCGCATCGCCGGCCGCCCGGCCACCATGCATATCGCAGAGCGTTTCCGCTTCCGGGGGGCGATGTTGGTCGAGGTCCGCGTCTTCATCTGCGAGGCGCGCGACAGCCAGGTCTGAGAGTGCTGCATGCGAATCAGAGTGGTCACGCTCAATGTTTGGAACACGGAAGGCGATCCACGACGGCCGGAGCTCATCAATCAGGAGTTGCGCAGGCTGAAGCCGGATCTGCTCGCGCTGCAGGAAGTCGTGCAGACTTCACGAACACGGACACTCGAGCGGCTGCTCGACGGCCTGGGACTTCAAGCGACCCATCAGGCCGATCTGCAGAAGGTGGCACCGCCGTTCGCGGATCGATACGGAGGCAGCGCGCTGGCGACGCGCTGGGAGCACCAGGTCGTCGAAGCACTCGACCTGCGTGTTGCCGGTGCAAACGATATCCCCTGGGCAACGCTGGCGGCCGTCACCAAAGTTCCGGGAGCGGGGGAGATGGTGTTCATGGCCGCGACGGCCGCCTGGAGACCGGCGGCAGAGGACACACGCGAACGTCAGGCGATTGCGATCACCGATCTCGATAGTCGTCACCGGCGCGAGCTGCCCACGATTATTGCCGGTGATTTCAACGCAGGACCGGACTCCGCGAGCATCCGCTATCTGAGCGGCCGCCAGTCGCTGGGCGGACGCAGCGTCCTGTACCACGATGCCTGGGCGACAGTGGGGCAAGGGCAGGGCTACACGTGGGATGCCGTTAATCCCAACGCCAGCGCGGGCGCGAATCAGATTATGCGGCAACCGGGTTATTGCCGTCGCTTGGACTACGTGTTTGTGGGGTCCTGGGACGCGCATCCGAAGGCGCACGCGCGGATTGAGTCCGCTGCGCTCGCGTTCGACCGGCCAGTCGAGGATGTCTGGCTCAGCGATCACTTCGCAGTGGTGGCCGAGCTCGAGGTTGGCAGGGACCCCTGAGTTCGGGCGCTCTGAGGCAACATCCCAATTCGAGGTGAAGCCCATGTACGCTGTGATTCGAGATAACACGCTGGAGCCGGTGAAGGCTCCTGCCGAGACCGATTCGTTCGAGGAGTTTCAAGCGGCGCATGCCGGCCAACCGGGTTACTCCGGGACGGTCATCGTGGATCTGGGCGAGGGTCGTCAGCTCAGCCTGACTCTGTGGAGATCGGAGGAAGAGGCCGAGGCGGCGCGCGTTGCGTTGGGGCCGGTCATCAAGCGCACGCTTCAGCCTTTGATGCGCAAGCCCTCGACGCTGGTCGGCCGTGGCAAGGTCCTGTTCAACGATCTGTCCGAAGACGCTGCGCCCTGAGGCCAGGGCTCTTCAGAGCCAAACGTTTCGCGGTTCCAGGGGCTCATCCGAGCGACCTCATGCCGCACCCGGCTCTGTTGCGCCTGGCTCGGAGACAAAGATGGTGCCGCGGCGCGGGTGCTCGTCCACCGTCAGGGTAAAAATGTCCGGTCGGGCGTAGTGGCCCACGACGTCCAGATCATATCGGGCCCCAACGATCTCTCCAGTGTCAATCTGCGCTGTCACCAGGCAGCGCTCTCCCGTGATCGGGCCGGCCAGCACGTCGCCCAACGGATGCACGATCATGCTGCCACCGTTGATCAGCGGGCGACCCGGATCCCAGCCGGGAACTTCAATGCCGAGCGCTTGCGCAGAAGGCTGAACCTGGCACGCGCTCACCACGAAGCAGCGGCCCTCATAGGCGATGTGCCGCATGCTGTTGCGCCAGATCTCACGCTCGTCGACGGTCGGCGCACACCAGATCTCGACGCCCTTGGCGTACATGGCGGCCCGGAACAGCGGCATGTTGTTTTCCCAGCAGATTGCCGCGCCGAGCCTGCCGACCCTCGATGGGACAACTGGCAGCGTCGAGCCATCACCGAGCGACCAGATGAGGCGCTCGGTGCCCGTGGGCATTACCTTGCGGTGCTTTGCCAGCAGCCCCTGTTCCGGATCGATGAACACGGCAGTGCAGTAAAGCGACGAGCCCGCGCGTTCGATCACGCCGATGACCAGAGTGGTGCCGGTACGTGCGGCGAGCCCCCCCAGCTCCTGGATCTCGGGACCGTCGAGGTCCACCGCGTTGGCATAGTAACGTGCGAATGCCTCGCGTCCTTCGGGCAGTCGATATCCAAGGCGCGTTCCGAAAATCTCGCCCTTCGGATACCCGCCCAGCAATGCCTCGGGCATGACGACGAGAGCGGCCCCGGAGGAGGCAATTTCCCGCTCGAAGCCGAGTATGTGCTCGAGGGTGCGGGCCTTGCCGAGTGGGTCGGAACCTATCTGAAGCGCGGCGACGGTCTGGCGGGGCATCGGTCCGCGCGCCCCGTCAGTGGCTGGCGGCGCCGCCGTCATGGACGGAGGGCGAGATGAAAACGGAGGTGATGCGCCAACCGGATCGGGTTTTCACGAACACACCGGCCCAGCGCACGGCACTCGAAGAGGCATTCGAGGTCGAGCTCCCCTGAGTAAGCACCATCGGGGCGATCAGCACTGCGACCCCTGCCGAGATACTCGCGATTCTGGGCTCGGTACTTGGGGGCTCGAGTCTCCAGGTTCCCTGCGATTGTCTCTGCAGCGCCGCCAGGACTTCTTGATGTCCCCAGATTGCCCGGCCGTCGATGCCGGCCCATACCAGGTCTTTCGAATCGAGCAGGGACTCGGATACGGTCACGCCATCGTGAGCGTTGTCGGCCGCGATAAAGTGTGTGAAGGCCGCCAGGACTTCCCTCTCTACAGGCGTCTCTTTCGCAGCGGACATCTCGGCCTGCGGAACCGCCGGCACGTTCTGCGCTGGAGCTTCGGCCGGTAGCGACGTTGGGGCTGCCGGCTTCGCCGGTACGGGCTGGGGAGGAGTGATCCGCGCGGTGACGCCGTTGAGCGCATAGCCGATGGTGACCAGAATGCCCTGCCGTTCGGCGTCGGCACAACTATAGAACGAGACGGCTGCCTCCTTGATACCGGTCATTCCGTCAGGGCGCACGAACGGTTTGCCGCCGACGCCATTGCTCTCACTCTTGCCTGTCTTGGGGTCCACCAGGCAGTAGTAGCGATGCACGTCCGGAGCGGAGCCGACTTCGAAATGGCCGCGCACGACCTCGTGATCGTAGTCCTGTCTGAAGGCCTGCTTGAGCGAGGACAGAAAGTTTCCCTTCGGCTCAGCCGGCGGCTGCGCCCAGACTCCGCAGGTGCTCAGCACCAGCATGAGGCCCGCGGCGAGCGTTTGTGCGTGGCGCGCAGAGTGTTGCGACTTCAGCACGAGATCCCCCCACTTCGAGCCGGCGGCCATCACCGGCGTTTTTCGCGATTGTAGCGCGCCGCTCGACCGTTAGCCCGCGGGTGCTGGACCCAGGCGCACGATTCGATCACCCCGAAAGCTGCTTACCCAGTAGTCCGCTCCGTCCCGCAGCGCAGTGGATGCCGCGCCGAATGAAGAAGTGGAGGGGACCGCCCAGGTCCGCACGACCTTACGCGCTGCCGGGTCGACCACGGAGATGCGTGATGCGATGGGACAGGCTTGCTCGCTCGCACAGGCAAGAATGTCGCGAGCCTGGCCGATGGATCCCGCGATCAACAGCTTGCCGTCCTCCAGCCAGTGCACATTGTCCGGATGGAAGTCGCCCAGTTTGACGGTGCCCCCGGAGACGCCCGGCCGGAGCGGGAGGATATGCAGAGTGCCGTCCGACCAGTCATTCACGTAGAGCGCACTGCCATCGGGCGCTGCGACGAGACCGTTGTCACCGCCGAATTCGCTGCCGGGGAGGTGTACCCACCCGGTCTTCGCCGTCCAGCGAGACACGAATCCGGCCGGTTTTCCGGCCAGCAGCTCTTTCATTCCCGCCTCGCCCTGTCCGCCAAAACTGCTGACGGCGATGCCGTCGGGCAGCGCGGCCACCGCATTTGCAGAGGTATCGGAGGGCAGGGCCACACATCCCTTCCAGGTCAGTGTCACGCCCTGGTCGGTGACATGCACCGTGAAGACTTCGATTGACTGCCGGCCGCCGTGATTCACCGCGAACAGTTCACCCGTGTTGCCGCTGTGAGGGCGGATGTCCAGGCCATGTGTGACCAGTTCGGCGGCCTCAGGGGCGCCGGGACACGCCGAATAGGCAGGATCCACCTGATCGGACACGTCGGGTGTCAGCACTCGGGTCGCGTGGGCCTGCAGATCGACGAGCGAGAACCCCCCGGGTGTCGCAGGATCCTTCGCCAGCCGACTGGCAATGGCCCAGTGCGAGCCGTCAAGCCTGATCAGGTCCTCCGCATTCTTCAGCCCGCAGATCTGATTCTGCTCGCAAGGCTCGGCCGCCCGAGCGATCGCCGGCACTCCTGCGACGCCCGCCGCCCAGAGCATGACGGCGAATGCGGTCCCACAGCAGTGCAGTGCCAGCTTCGATCGGGTATCCATAACAGCTCCTCGCCATTTGCCGAAGGCGCATAAACCAGTCGCCCTCCACTATGACAGGAGCGCCGCTCGGCAGGGAAGTCCCAAGCCCCGCTTCCAGTGGCGCTGACGCAGCCCGACACACGGACGGGCTTGCGCCTCGCGACTCTAACGCTGGCGGGACATGCTCGTCATGCGGTAGTAGTCCGTGAGAAGCGGTGCATCCACATCGCCGACGGCGTGTGCGATCGCATGGGAGATGCACTGATTCAGCAGGATGATGGAAGGGGAGGCGACCTGCGCGAGCGGCTGGCAAACCTGGCGCGCGGCTGCGCGGATGCGCGTATACAACACGGCGGCCCCTTCGTTGCGGCTCAGGTCCAGGTCGCCGTAACGCACGACGCGGGTTGGGGGATCATAGAGTCCACCGGTGGTGGCCTCTGCAACACCAGCCGAACCCATCAGGGTGGCCAGCAGGGTCCAGGCAAGCGCGCTCTTCATGGTCATTCTCCCGTTCTCCGGCGTATTCCGGATTGCGAACAGGCTAAGACGCCCGAGGCGCTCGCGAAGCGGGAGATCTCCCTATCTTTGGAGCCGGCCCTCCCCAGATCACCGCTGCCTGGCGAGTTACGGCCCGCGCGGGCGGATTCTAGGAGCCCGGGTGATCGCCGGCCAAAGACTTCCGGGCGGTGGTGATGAGAATCTCCGTGCCATCGTCCGTAGTCGTCTTCACCGGACTGCGGTACTGCAGCTCGCCCTGCAACAGAATGCACAGGCCCGCGGTATCGCCCTTCACCACCCCCCAGCGCACTGCCGTGCATTGCGCGCTGTGCAGGCACTCGTCCCAACAGTACGACCGGGCAGGCAGGCCGAGCTTCTTGAGCACCTTTCCGGTGACGTCCTGGTGGTGCAGGATCTGCATCCGGCCCTGGCTCGTGTCAGGGGGCGCCGCCAGGCCGGCGACGCAGTACAGAGCGAGGATACCGCAGGCGATTCGTAGCATCATGTTCGGGTTCCTTCGTTCTCGAGCAGGCGGGAGATAGCCTTGGCCATCGCATCGACGGTCGCAGGCTTCTCTATAACGTCCCGGACGCCGGCTGCGCGGGCGTGATCGGCCCAATTGGGGTCGACGCAGCCGGTTGCAATGACCACGACCGCGCGGGGCTGGATCTGCAGGATCTGTGTCGCGAACTCCAGCCCGCTCATGCCGTGCATGGACATGTCGGTGAGCACCAGGTCAAAGCCTTGCGGATTGGACTGGAACGCTTGCAGTGCCTCGGTTGCGCCGGTGAAGCCGGCTACCGTGTGGCCAAGATGCTCGAGCAGCCGCGACACGAGAAACACGAGGCTCTTTTCGTCATCGAGGTACAGGATATGCCTCACCGCATGCTCACTTCCGGGCGCCGCCGTTCGCGGGCCACGCATACCTTAATCGGTTTGAACCCGGTGCGCGAGCGACCCGGTGAGTGAGGTCAGCCGCGCCTGGAAAACCAGGGCACGATCATGGGCACTTTGGTGCGGTACTGACGATACTGCTCGCCAAAATAGGCCATCAGGTCGCGCTCTTCGAAGAAGATCCCGAGGAAAATGTACCCGGTCGTCGCGAGTGAGAAAACGAGGTGGCCCAGCGTCATGTTGGGCGTCGCCCAGAACGCGATCAGGAAGCCCAGATAGATGGGATGGCGGACGATCCGGTAGAGCAGGGGCGTGCTGAAGCGCTGCGGGCCGGCCGCCCGGCCGCGCAGCGCCTGATAAACCTGCTGCAGGCCGAAGAGCTCGAAATGGTTGATGAGGAACGTGCTCAGCAGAAGGATGCCCCAACCGGCCCAGAACAGGCCCTGCAGCAGCTGGGCGGGGATCCCCGCGGGCGCGGACCAGACCGGCACGAGCAGGGGCTGCCAGAGCCCGAACAGCATGATCAACGCCAGGCTCGCCAGCAGGACGTATGTGCTGCGCTCGATCGCCACGGGGACGATTCGGGTCCACCACGCCTTGAACGCAGGGCGCGCCATGACGCTGTGCTGGATGGCGAAGATGCCCAGCAGCAGGATATCGACGATCAGAGCCTCGAAGGAGGACCCCGGGGCGCCGCTGTCGATTGATTTGGGCACGTAAAGATCACCAACGAACCCAACAGCGTACAGAAACGTCGCGAAGAATATCGCGTAAGCGATGACACCGTAGACAGCGAACAGTGGCCTGCTCATGACAACACCCCGGGGATCTCCTGACTCGGCCTGGATAAAGGCTGTTGGTTATTGTCGGTGGCCGGGACAGGCAGGCCAAGATGGCGGGGGTCTGCGGTGCGTGATCGCGGACGTGAAGACAAAAGATCAGGACGTCAAGCCAGTCCTCGGCAGAGGCCCGCAAAGACAGGATCGGGCGTGCGCCCAGAGGCGGGCCATCGAACTCCGCGCCTTCCAGCATGCCAATCATCTTCTGCGCTACTTGAGCATCGTGCTACTGAACGCACAGCGATCGAGCCGGTTCATCGTCGCGAGCGAGCGATCGAGCACGCACGTTACTGCGCGTGCGCAAGCGCCACCTCGGCATTGATGGCCCTGCCTCCGGGCTGGCGCAGTCGCCGTCATCGCAGCCAGTGCCGTGGTCGCTGCTGCAGGCGCCATCGGACTGCTGGGCATGGCACGCGGCACCAGCTACCGGGCTTTGTCCATCCAACTGGTTGCCCTCGGGGCGGGCGTGCTCAACGCTACCCGTCAGACAGGCAGCGTGCTGGGCGTTGCGCTGTTCGGGTCGCTGCTCGGGCGAGGCGGATCCTTCCTCTCCGGCGCCCACGTTTCGGTGGCTATCTCGGCGGCCTTGCTCGTCATCGCCGCCGGCGCGATCCTCTCAGGCTCCCAGGTGCGCAAAGCCAGAGTGCCGGCCTGAGCTGAGATTACAGGGTTGACCTGTGCAGTGCTCTATCGAGGGCGGCCCGCGCGAGCAGGCGGGCGGAGTCCAGCGTCGGCAACTCGGAGTTGGAATCCCCGATGATGAGCGGGATTTCGGTGCAGCCCAGGACCACGGCATCGCAATCCTGCTGCTTCAATCGCCCGATCACCTCCTGGAGGTATTGCACGGAGGGCGGCTTGAAGATTCCATGCACCAGCTCTTGCATGATGATGCGGTTGAGCTCCGCACGTTCGGCCGGCTCCGGTCTCACGTACTGCAGGCCGTGAGCCTGCAGCTTCTTTGGGTAGACGTCGCTTTCGACGAGCCACCGGGTGCCTGTGATGCCCAGCTTCCGGAAGCGACGTTGCGCGGCATGCAAAGCGACCACTTCAGCGATGTGCAGCCACGGGAGCGGTGAGCGCGCCGCGATCGCGGGAAGTGCCTGGTGGATGGTGTTATCCGGACAGATGAGAAAGTCGGCCCCGCAGGAGGCCAGCTTGTCCGCCGACCGCAGCATGAGCTCACCGACGCCAGGCCAGTCTCCCGCATGGATCCGTCGCATATACTCGCCGAACGAGTGCGTGTGCATCGACACCTCAGGGTGATCGTGCGCACCCAGCAGGTGGGCCCCCTCGAGACAGACCGTCCGATAGCAAAGGGCAGCGCCTTCCGCAGAACAAGCGACGATCCCGATGTGTCCGGTCGGGCCGGAAGGTGCAGCGGTGGCCGCGCGTTCGGTCATGCCAGAGTGTCCGCCCATACGCTCATTCTACTCTGCCATCCGGATTGGAGCGGCCGCGTGCTAGGTTAAAGCACATGGGCCCACCCCCACCCACTCCCTCATCGGCGCAACCATCCGATGTGGATTTCATGCTCAGGGCGCTGGAGCTGTCAGAGCTTGCACGGGCGAGCGGGGAGGTTCCCGTCGGGGCTGTCCTCGTGTTGAGCGGCCGGATCATCGCCGAAGGAGCCAATCGCCCTGTCGCCTCGAACGATCCGACTGCACACGCCGAAATTGAGGCCTTGCGTTGTGGTGGACGCGCTCTCGGCACGTACCGGCTGACCGACACGACGCTGTACGTCACGCTCGAACCGTGTGTGATGTGTGCATCCGCCATTGTGCATGCCCGCGTTCGGCGACTGGTTTTCGGCGCCTGGGACCCGCGTGCCGGCGCAGCGGGAAGCACTCTCGATGTGTTCGCACTGCCCGGACAAAATCACCGCGTGGATGTCTTTGGTGGTGTGCTCGCCGAGGAATGCGGTCGCCGGCTCCGCGCGTTCTTTGCTGAGCGGCGGATGTGAGCTCGGACGGGCCGCCTCAGTAGGTCGTCGAGGTGGCCGAGGCTGCAGATGGCGCTGTGGCAGGGGCAGGCGGCCCGGGCAACGCCGCGGGAATGGTGGGAGGCTTGGTTGGCGTGACCGCCGGCGGCGCGCCGACGCCTTCGCCCGGCTGCCAGGACAGCAACGTCAGAAACCGCTGTACCCGGTCGACGAACTGCACCGGTTCCCAGCCTCTCGCGTAGCCCCGCTTGGCCCCGGAGTACCACCTTTCCTGGGCAAGCAGCGGCAACTGCTCGCGCACATCGACCCAGGAATCCGGATTCCTGCCGCGCGACTGCGCGATGATCCGGGCATCCTCCAGGTGCCCGAAGCCCACGTTATATGCCGCAACCGTGAGCCAGGTGCGGTCCGGCTCGGGGATGCGGCTGGGGATCTTCGATCGAACATCCGCCAGGTACAACGCTCCGGCGGTGATGCTTTGCTGGGGATTGGTGCGGTCCGAGATTCCCATCGCCACGGCCGTATCCGAGGTCAGCATCATGACTCCCAGTGCGCCATCGCCAGATTCGGCAGTGGGATTCCACTTGGACTCCTGGTAGCCGATGGCTGCCAACAGGTGCCAGTCAACGCCCGTCTGGGCGGCCGCGGCCTCGAACCAGGGCTGGAACCGCGGCAGCCGCTCGGCCAGATGCGCCTGGAATTCCTTGGATTCCTCGTATTCGAACTCGCGGGTGTTACCGGTCTCCTCCTGCTGCATGCGGGTGAGCCTGCCGGACTCGGCGAGCGCGCGGAAGAAACGATTCACCGCGTCGCGCAGGTCCCGGGCACCGCGCCGTGTGATCCATTGGACGGGTCGCTGGTCAGGCAATGTGAAGCCACCGAGAATGTCCGGATAAAGATGGTGTGCGAACGAAAACTCCCGCACATCGATCAGAGCGTAGGCCGCATCCCCCGAGCTCACGTCCTCGAGCGGGTCGGCGTTGTTGGGCGCCGTGTCCACCCACTGAAGGGCAGGCGCAACGGTGCTTTTCAACCGCTCGAGCGTCTGTTCCTGCGGGCTTCCGGCGCGCACGGCAAGCTTCGAAGACTCGATCTGCAGTGTGCTGCGGGGTCGTTTTCCGTCACGCCGGTAAACCACCAGCTGCGCCACTTGTGCATACGGCTGGGCCGCATCCCCAACACGTCTCCAATCGCGGGTAGCCGTGAGTTGAGCCGCGGCGATGTCCGCACGCCCGGCGGCAAGCTCGGCCTGCATCGCATGCTCGCCAGAGACTGGGTACATGACCAGGCGTACGCCGAGCTCCCCGGCGAAGGCGCGCGCCAGCCGGTATTCGAGTCCCTCGGCGCCCTGCGCACCATAGTAGAAGCAGGTTGGGGTGTTGAGCGTCACGACCCTGAGCTCGTTGCGGGCGCGGATCACATCCAGCGCTGCAGGGTGCTCCGTGCAGTTGGCCAGCAGCAGCGCCAGCCCCACGAGGAGCACGCTTCGCGCAGTTGCGAGGGGGCGTCCAGGGGCGCCCGCCGGCCTCGGCATGGGTGTGCACGGCCTCCGACGTATCAATGTGAACCTCACCTCGTGCGACGACCTTCGGCTAGAATAGCAGCCCCCCGAATGGGGTCGCCCGGCAGGGGCGTCCACGGGCGCACGGGTGCGCCCGGACTGTGGCGGCCTCCGGCAGAGCGTCGCGGCAGCGCATCCGGAGAGGTACCGAAGCGGTCATAACGGCGCCGACTCGAAATCGGATGGTCGGGTAAAACCGGCACGTGGGTTCGAATCCCACCCTCTCCGCCATACGCTGTGCAAAGGCTGATCGTTCTGCAACCGGTTGCGTAAAGGCTGAAGCCACCGGCATGCCGGAAATCACTCGGATTTCCTGACATGCTCCCTGTATGCGGCGGCGAAAGCCTCCACGAACGTGTGGGGCAGGTGATCGGCCGGCATCTCGATGAGATTGCGGTAGAACGTCGTGAACAGCTCCCAGTACTGGGCCTTGTCGGCGGAGCGCGCTTTGCCGCGGCGCGCGGCCCGCTCGAAGCGTGCTTCGAGCTCGGCTGGATCGAGCCGGTCGAGGAATTCCACGAACGCGGCGCGAGTGGCCCGCGCGGCCGCCTGCTCGTGAGTCTTACCCTCGGCGACCGCATCGCGCAGCCAGCTCACGGCATCCATGCTGCGGGTCTCGTGCTGCAGGAAGAGCTCGACCAGGAGCTCCTCCACGGTCGAGCGCGCGAGCGAGGGGCGAGGGTCGTCCGGTTCGGTCGGTAACTCGATGCGGTAGCGATTGCGGGTGTCGTTGCGCGCCCGCTCGAGCTCCTTCAAACCCACCAGCGCCTCGCGAAACAACTGGCCCGCCAGATGCAACATCCGCGTCTGCGCATCGGCGGGCAGCTGCTCCGCCTCGATACCGGCGCCGCGGCAGAAAGCCTGCAGTCCACTGTGGACGTCGAAAAGCGCAGGCGCGTTGGCGCCGTTGCGCGGGTCACGACCTGCCGCCTTGGCCAGCCGCGCGATGCGCCGGTCGATCGCCGCTTCTTCCTCGGCGGTGGTCGCCGGGACCGGCTTCGAGACTGCGTTGCGGGCGGGGGCCTGCGCGACGGCCTGACCGTAGGCGTTGACTGGGTGGAAGCTATCGCTCGGAGAGCTATCGGGCACCAGCAGATCGTCGAGATTCAGCATGGCCCCAATATCGGTCTGCGCCGTGCGCCCGAGAGTGCGCAGCGCGTGAATGCTGGTCGGAACCTGGCCGGAGCCCGTGTCGTGCCGGGGCGCGGGGACTTCCTCCGCTGCCGGCTCCGCCTCGAGCGCCGCGACGATCTGGTAATCACCCACCCGGATGATGTCTCCGTTGCGCAGCTGATGGCCATCGGGGCTCGATTTGGCAAGGGGGCGGTCATCGTCGTTGACGAAGACGCCATTGGTGCTGAGGTCCTCGAGATAGAAATGGCCGTCCCGGCAGTGAACGCGAGCATGATGTGCGGACACGTACCGCAGGGGATCGGGAAGAATCCAGTCGTTGTCGGCCGAGCGGCCGATGGTGCCGCCGTCCTCACTGAAAACGACCGTGCTGCGGTCGCCGAGCAACCGCCGATGATCACTGACGATGCGCAGCCGAAGCGTCATGGTTCCCGGACCGGTTCTGCGGTTGATCTGGTAGCGTATTTGGCCTGTCCGCCCGCCTGCTGCCACTTCCCCGCCGCGCACGGACATATAATGCCACCTTCAAATTAGCAGCCACCCGGCCCGAGCCCATGGCAACCAGTCACATTTTCCGCATTATGTTCGTGAATCAGGGCAAGGTTTACGAGATCTACGCCCGGCGCGTGAGCCATGGGGAGCTGTTCGGCTTCGTGGAGGTCGAAGAGCTGGTGTTCGGGGAGCGCTCCAGCGTCGTGCTCGATCCAGCCGAGGAGCGCATCAAGGGCGAATTCGAGGGCGTGAAGCGGACCTACCTGCCTCTGCACTCCATTCTGAGGATCGACGAAGTGAAGAAGCAGGGAATCAGCAAGATCACCGCACTCGAAGCCGGCACGAACGTCTCGCAGTTCCCGATGCCGATGTACTCACCGCCACCGGACAAGAAATAGCCTCCGCGACCCGCATGCTGCAACTTCCGGGCGCCCCCGCACTATCGGCCTTCCGTCTCGCCAAGCTGATTGCCAGGCTGCGGACGCTGGAGCCGGCTGTGCAGGCACTCGATGCGCGGTTCGTGCATTTCGTCGATGCGGCGGGCGAGCTTCCGGCCGCGCAGCTCGCCGTCCTGGAGCGCCTGCTCGAATACGGGCCCCACATGGAGACCGTCTCGAGTGATCTGGTCGGCGATACGCTGTTGGTCGTTCCACGCGCCGGCACCATCTCGGCCTGGTCGAGCAAGGCGACGGATATTGCTCAGGTGTGCGGACTCGACGGCATCCGCCGCATCGAGCGGGGCATCGAGTATCGTCTGCTGGACTCCCGCCCGCTCGGTCCCGAGCGTCTGGGTGCCCTGGCGCCGGTCCTGTTCGATCGCATGACCGAGATGGTGTTGTTCGATCCGCAGCATGTGCAGCGTCTGTTTGATCACTCGCCTGCGCGGCCGCTCGGGCGGATCGCCCTCGCACCGCGGGAGGGCCGCCAAGCCCTCGATCGGGCCAACCACGAGCTTGGCCTGGCACTGTCGAGGGCCGAGATCGACTACCTGCTGGAGAGCTTTGGCGCGCTCGGTCGAGATCCCACCGACGTCGAGCTGATGATGTTTGCTCAGGCCAACTCCGAGCACTGCCGTCACAAGATCTTCAATGCCGACTGGGTCATCGACGGGCAGCGGCGCGAAGAATCGCTGTTTGCAATGATTCGCTACACGCACGAGCGCAGTCCGCAGGGAGTCCTGTCGGCCTACCGTGACAACGCCGCGGTGATCGAGGGCAACACCGGGACGCGCTACTTTCCCGATCCTCACAGCGGTGTCTATGGGCCAAGCCGTGAGCCGATCGACATTCTCATCAAGGTCGAGACCCACAATCATCCCACGGCGATCTCGCCCTTCCCCGGGGCCGCCACCGGCTCGGGTGGGGAGATCCGTGATGAAGGGGCCGCCGGCAGAGGCGCCAAACCCAAGGCGGGTCTGACCGGTTTCTCGGTCTCCAATTTGCGCATACCGGGTTATGAACGGCCGTGGGAAAGCGATTTCGGGCGGCCCGCGCGCATCGCCTCGGCTCTCGAGATCATGATCGACGGACCGATCGGCGCTGCTGCGTTCAATAACGAGTTCGGCCGCCCCTCGATCGCCGGCTATTTCCGTACCTACGAGCAGCGCGGGCCCGCGGACAACCCAGGACGGGTGCGCGGGTATCACAAGCCCATCATGATTGCCGGAGGGCTCGGAAACATTCGCCGCGGGCATGTCGAGAAGGCCGAGGTGCCGCTCGGGGCGAAGCTCATCGTCCTCGGCGGACCCGCCATGCTCATCGGCCTCGGGGGCGGCGCCGCTTCCTCCGTGGGCAGCGGTGCGTCGGATGCGGATCTGGACTTTGCTTCTGTCCAGCGGGGTAACGCGGAGATGCAGCGACGTGCGCAGGAGGTCATCGACCACTGCTGGGCTCTGGGCGCCGAAAATCCCATCTCACTCATCCACGACGTGGGCGCGGGCGGTCTGTCGAATGCCGTACCCGAGGCCGTGGCGCACAGCAAGCGTGGCGCGCGGGTGGATCTGCGCCGCGTGCCGAGTGCCGAGCCGGGTCTGTCTCCCATGGAGTTGTGGTGCAACGAGGCCCAGGAGCGCTACGTCCTCACCATCGAGGCTTGCAGGGTGAAGGAGTTCGGCGCGATTGCCGCCCGGGAGCGCTGTCCTTATGCCGTGATCGGTGAGATCGATGCCAGCGGGCGCCTCCTGGTGGAGGATCCACTGTTTCACGACACCGCCGTGGACATGCCCATCGAGGTGTTGCTCGGCAAGACACCCCGCATGACACGCGATGTGCGCAGTGTCAGAACGGAACGCGAGCCGTTCAATCCCGCGGACCTGGATCTGAGCGAGGCCGCGTATCGGATCCTGCGGCTTCCCGCAGTGGCCGATAAAACCTTCCTGATCACCATCGGCGACCGCACTGTGGGTGGCCTCATCAGCCGGGATCAGCTGGTGGGTCCGTGGCAGGTGCCGGTGGCCGATGTCGGAGTGACTCTCAGCGACCACTACGCTCACGCGGGCGAGGCCATGGCCATGGGAGAGCGGACGCCGGTCGCCGTGCTCAATGCTCCGGCCTCCGGGCGGCTGGCCGTTGCCGAGGCCATCACCAACATCCTGGCGGCCGAAATCGGCTCGCTCGCCAACATTCGCCTGTCAGCGAACTGGATGGCCGCGTGCGGTGAGCCTGGCGAGGATGCGGCGCTCTACGCGACCGTCGAGGCCGTGGGCAAGGAGCTGTGCCCCGCGCTCGGCATTGCGATCCCCGTGGGCAAGGACTCGCTGTCCATGAAGACGAGCTGGCGCGAGGCGGGGGCACATGGCGGGGCGGGTGAGCAGAAAAGCGTGATCGCTCCCGTGTCGCTGATCATCTCGGCATTCGCCCCGGTCAGCGATGTTCGACGGACACTGACCCCCGTACTGCTCATGGGAGAGCAACCGACGTCCCTGTGGCTCATCGATTTGAGCGGGGGACGCAATCGGCTCGCCGGCTCCGCGCTAGCCCAGGTCTACGGCCGTCTGGGTCAGGAGCCGGCGGATCTTGGCGACCCGCAGCGACTGGTGCGGTTTGCGGCGGCCATGACCGAGCTGCGCGCCGCGGAGCTGGTGCTTGCCTATCACGATCGCTCCGATGGCGGCCTGTTCGCGACGCTGGTCGAAATGGCGTTCGCGGGCCATTGTGGTCTGGAGATTGCCTTGCCGGTCGAGCGCGGCAGCGCGTTCCATCAGCTCTTCTCGGAAGAGCCGGGTGTAATCGTACAGGTGCCGGAGGCGCAGGAAGAGCGGCTCCTGGAGATCCTGACGCGTCATGGCCTGGGCAAGGATGCACTGTACCTCGGACTTCCCACGAAGGAGCTGCGCATCCAGATGCGCGTCGGCGCCTCACTTCTGGATGAGACCTGGGTCGATCTGCGGCAGGCGTGGTCGGAGACCTCGTGGCGGATGCGCAGGATGCGCGATGATCCGCAAAGCGCCGACGAGGAATTTGCCGCGCAGAGTGCCCGTGAGGATCCAGGCCTCGCGGTAGCGTTGACTTTCGATTCTTCCGAGGACGTGGCTGCGCCCTATGTCGGGGGTGGGGCGCGGCCCGCGGTGGCCATCCTGAGGGAGCAGGGCGTGAACAGTCAGGTCGAAACAGCGGCCGTGTTCGAGCGGGCCGGCTTCGTGGCGCATGACCTGCACATGACTGATCTGCTGGCCGGACGGCGCTCGTTGCGCAATTTCAAGGGGCTCGTTGCCTGCGGAGGCTTCTCCTATGGCGATGTCCTCGGAGCGGGGCAGGGCTGGGCGAAGTCCATCCTTTTCCATGAGCAGGTGCGCGAGGAGTTTAGCGCCTTCTTCGCTCGTCCCGACAGCTTCGCACTCGGCATCTGCAACGGCTGTCAGATGTTCTCGGCGCTGAAGAGCATCATTCCAGGCACGGCCCACTGGCCCCGATTCGTGCGCAATCGCAGCGAGCAGTATGAAGCCCGATTCACCCTCGTGGAGATCCTGCGCAGCCCATCGGTGCTGTTGGATGGCATGGCCGGATCTTTCCTGCCCGTGGCGGTAGCGCACGGAGAGGGGCGCGCAGAATTTTCGAGCGAGGCGGCCGCCTCGGCCTGTGCCGCCAGTGGCCTTGTCGGATTTCGCTACCTGCATAACGATCGCAGCGTGGCCACGACCTATCCGTTCAATCCCAACGGCTCGCCGTTCGGTCTCGCCGCGCTGTGCAACGAAGACGGGCGCGTCACGATCACGATGCCGCACCCGGAGCGCTCGTTCCGATCTGCACAGAACTCATGGCATCCGCCCGAGGCGGGTGAGTACAGTGGCTGGATGCGGTTGTTTCGCAACGCACGGCGCTTTATTGGTTAGGGTCGCGTGGGCTATTCCCGTGGCTACAACTTGTAATGGGCCGACAGAAGGAAATAGCGGCCGAGGGTCCCCGCGAAGTAAGTGCCGATGCCCGTTCGCGCAAGGGGCGCCGGAGGCGCGGCTGGCAGCGGAAACGGGATCGAACGATCAAAGACGTTGTCAACTACGAGTTGCACCCGGAAGTGAGATGTCGGGTCATACCCGAGAGTGAGGTTGTGGACCCACCAGTTGCCTACCCCCCCGACATTGGCGAAATCCGGGGGCAGCCCGTGAGCGAACAGCGCGTGCCCGATGAATGTCGTCTGCCAGAAGATGGATATCTTCTGTCGCGTCCATGAAAGCTGGAGGGCTGCCTTTTCTCTGGGGACGGTGACGAGCCCCTGCGCGTCGAAATGGTCCGACGCCCCCACCGAGAAGCTGAGTAGCTGGTCGTAGAGATGGTCGACCTTGAAGTCGAGCGTTCCCCATGTGCCAGGCACCGCCGCTCCGGGCACATCGAGCGACCAGTCGAGCTCCGTCACGAATCCGTGGAATTTGAGAAATCCCAGATTGGCATAGGTTGTCCGCACGAAGCTCACCCTGCCGGCCGCGTCGCGCTGGATGTTGCTGCAAGCCGCGCTGGGATACTGGGGAGTGTCGTAGCACATGTCGAGGATGCTGCTTTCGTCCAGCGGCTGGATCGCCTGCTCGAGATCGATATCAATATAGTCCGCGCTGAAGCTCAGACGGCTCAAAGGCCGCACGACGAACCCATACGCGCGAGAATCGGCCACCTCGTTCCTCAGTGACGGATTGCCGGAGAACGCCACACTGATGAAATCCTGCCCCGGCATCGAATCGAACGGCTGGTGAACGCCGGCCGCCGCGCAATTGGCTGCCCGTACCCTGGGATTCGGTCCGGAGTGGACGAAAATCTGGTCGCACGGATCGATGATGGTGGAGAAAGCTTGCGACGTCGGGGTGAACGCCTCGGTGATCGTCGGAGCGCGGATGGCGCGGGTGTAATTGCCCCGAAACTGCAGAATGCTCACCGGTTCGAAGCGCAGGCCAGCGGTCCAGGTGGTGCTCCGGCCCGCTACGGAGTGCGCCACCTCCCGCACGGCCCCTTCGACGGCGAATTCGTGTACCAACGCAAGGTGTTGGCGTGCCGAAACGATTGGCACGAGCAGCTCGCCGAAGACCTCATTCGTCATGAATGCGCCTGCGACCGGCTCGATCGGCCCGGCGTTGCCCGCGCCGTTCTGCCAGAACTGATCCGGCTCGAAGGCAGCGCTCTCCCGCCGATTCTCATAGCCGAGCGCAATGCCGACCGGCCCGCCGGGTACAGTAGCGATATCACCCGTCAGGTAGGCATTGAGAACGCGCTGGGTCTCGAGCGACGTGGCCTGGGCGAGACTGGTCACATAGTCAAGGGACGCCTTGCTCGAAAGCCCGAACCCGAAAGGATTGAAGGGTGCACACACGCTGGCTTGGGACGGATAAGGTGAGTTGCGGTAGCCGGGCGCGCAGACGACGGAGCCGCCGGCGCCCGGGACGGCCTGCAGAGCGTTGAGGAAGTTCTGGAAGTTGATCTGCGGGGTGACGCTGGTGTTCACGCTGCGCCCGTAGTTACCCGAGACCTCGTAGTGCAAGTCCTTCCCCCCCACCGGGACCTCACCATCGATGCCGAATACGACGCGCCTGGTGTTCTGATCGGCCGTGCCTCCTCCGCTTTGGGCATCAACGTCGACCCGCGACAGGTAGAAGACGCTCTTCTGTGTGGGATTGCCCGGGATGGAGGCGTAGGCCGCGAGATTATTGAGGATCGTTTGCCGGTCGGCGCTCGGCAGAAAGGCATTGTTCACTGACAGGATCAGGTTGCCGTCCACCGTGCCGGCCGGTGCACCCTGGTCACCGCTGATGAAGGAGATCGCTGTCTGCTGCTGCATGTGAGTTTCTGAGTACCAGAACTCGCCGAACAGGCGCGCGTGCTCGTTGAGTGTCAGGCTCGCCAGAAGCGTACCGTTGATCCTCTCTTCCGGCGACAGCAAAGCAGTGAAGGGGCTCTGGTCCAGCCCATCGCCTCCGATGTTGGAGCTGTGAGCGCCGTCCGACGGGCCGGGAAAGTAAGGCAGCAGGTGTCCCTGGTTGAACGAGAGCAGCTGCCCCGAAGGGCTGTGGATCCCAAAGTTTGGATTGGCGTTGAGAAAGCCATCATCGACCAGCGGCACGCCGCTCGTGCTGAGGCCGGCGATACGCTGATTGGGTGCCAGGATGAAGAAGTAAGGGCTCGGCCCGGTCGGCTCGATGAAAGCGGGATCCTGCGCGTAGCGGGGCCGTTGCGAGGCGATAAGTCCCTGCGACTTGACGAGCTCCGCATTCACTTCGACGTTTCCCCGCCCGTCGGAGAAATTTCTGCCGCCTATCAGCCGCAGCCGGGAGGTGTCGGCATCGCCACGGCCCGAGGTCCCTCCCAGGGCATCCAGATCCAGGCCCTCGAAGTTGTGCTTGAGAATGATGTTGACGGTCCCGGCAATTGCATCCGAGCCGTATACCGCGGCACCCCCGACACTGGTCGTTTCGATCCTGTCCACGAGCAGTGTGGGGATGACATTCAGATCCACTTGTTCGCCGCCAGTTTGAGTCGGGCCAAACGGGCCGGGCGTGTTGGAGGGCACGAAGCGGCGACCGTCAACCAGGACCAGGGTGCGCTGTGAGCCCAGCGAGAAGAGATCGACGAACGATTGCCCTAGCCCGAAAGCGCCCTGGTTACCCACCCTGCTGCTGTCCGGCTGGACGAACGCCGGAAGCTCATCCAGCGCGTCGATAACGTTGGTAAAGGCACGCTGCTCGATGTACTGCGAAGTGACGACCATGGTGGGCAGCGGTCGTTCAGGCTCGGGCCGTGCTATCCGGGACCCCGTGACCACGACTTCTTCGAGTTTCTCCTCGGGTGCGCTCTGATCCGCTTTGAGGACGGACTGCTCCTCGGCCGCGGCGACGATGCCTCGGCACTGGAGAGTGAGCGATAGCGCGGCGAGCAACGCGGCCGGCGCCGCGGTTGGAAACCCGGCACAGGACCGTGTTCGCCTGGGCTCCCGCCGCATGCTGCGACGCATCAGCGGGATGGACGCTGCGAAATCTCCCCCGCGCACGCGCATCTCCCCTGCATGACTCCGAGCTGCTCTGCGGCACGCTTGCGGAAGAGCGCTAATATAGTCTGAAGGGCAGATTCGTTGCGAATACTCGCCAACTCCTCGGCGGCGCACACTTGCACGAGTGGCATGGCGCTCGAGGGCCACGACGGCGGCGAAGGCTGCCGCAGGAAGCGCGCGAGCTCACTTCCCCCGAGGGCATAGCCCAGGGGAATGTCCCACGCGAGGCCGACTAGGCGATGAGATCTACGAGGACGTTCTTGCCGGGGGACCAGGCCGCCAGCATCTGGGCCAGATGCACGCTGTCGGTGCTCGGGATCTGCTGCAGGACGGCGCCGGTCTGTGCATTGCGGATGGTCGCGATGGTGAGCCCGGTTGCGGCATCCACGTGCAGTTCCAACACACGATTGACCGTTGCCAGGTGTATGTTGACCTGCTGCACCGCAGTCTGAATCTCCTGCACGCTGGGCTGAGACACAGACCGACGCGGTGGCTGCTTCGCGACAGCCGGTGTCCCGGAGGCAGCTTTGGCGGCCACCGCCGGTCGCGGTGCGGTTACCGCATCCTGTGCCGAAGTAAAGTCGGACGAGCCCACCGCACCGACTCGACCTACGGTATCGATATCTTCTGCCATGGCGTACATCTCCTTTACCTGAGTGCGGCTTTCGCCGCCGGCGCGGGCTATCAGCGCGCGCCGCCGGCCTTCGCGGCGAAGCCCGTCGCCTCCGCCGCGGTAGCATTCCAGGCAGGCGGAGGCTCGGCCGCGGATGCCGGCGGCTTGACCTGGGGTCCGATCGCGACCCACGCGCTGCGGATTTCATCGAGGAGGCGCGAGACCTCCAGAACGACGCCGGTATCGCTGGCCGAATTGGCCAGCAGCAACCTGCGAATCATGTAGTCGTAAAGGTCGCTCAGATTCTGTGCAAGCGCGCCGCCCTCTGCCAGGTTCAGGCAGCCGCGCAGCTCGCCGATTATCTGCACGCAGCTGTGCAAGAGTGCCGCCTGCCGCGAAGCCTCGCGCCGCTCGATGCAGCCGCGGGCGCTCGCCATGCGCTCCAAGCCGGCATTCATCAGCATCAGCACCATGGAGTGCGGGTCCGCGCCGGCCACGCCGCCGTGCACACTCACGCTCTGATATGCCGCCAGTCCCGAGTTTCGTGCGTAGCTGCTCACGCCGTCCTGCTCCATCGGTTGCCACTGCCTCACTTAGCGGCCGGTGGCGGGCGAACTTGAGTACTAGGCCTGCGGCTGTCCCTGCACCAGCGGCAGGGCGGCAAACTGCTGGGACAGGTACGCAGAGGTGGACTGCAGCGAGGACAGAAGCGCATTGAGCGTCGAGTACTGTTGGGTGAGCGAGGCTGTCAGAGCGGTCATCTGCGTGTTGAGCTGGTCGGTCTGCTGCGTGAGCGCGTTCTCGCGGTTGACCAGAGTCTGACTACGCGAACCGATGGAGCCGCCGGCAGCCAGATCCGCCGAGATCTGCGCATTCAGGCCGGAGGCGACGCCGCTCGAGCCGCTGAACAGGGCGCTCACCGCGGCCGGGGCGCTGGTGAGGGCGGTCTGCAGGGTGGCGCTGTCGAGGCTGAGCGTGCCGTCGCTGTTGGTAGTAATGCCGGCGGCGGCCAGCGAGTTGTAGGTCGAGGACCCTGTCTCAACGAGGCTGTACAGGGTCGATCGGATCTGGTTCTGGATGCCCGACAGCAGAGCGTCACCCATCATCGGCCCGGCGGTGTTGGTCGTTGCATCGAAGCCGTTGAGCGAGGAGATCGATCCCACCAGGGTGTTGTAGGCAGTGACGAAGGCGCTGACGTTGGTCATGATCGTCTGATCGTCGTTGGACACCGTGAGGCTCGCAGTGCCGGTGGTTGTCCCGAGCAGCGTCAGCGCAACGCCATTCAGAGCATCGCTCACCGTGTTGCTGGAGCTCGTATGGGCAATCCCGGAAATGCTGAACTGGGCATCCTGGGCAGCGGAATCCTGCGTGTAATGGGTCGTATGGGCGCTGTCGTAGCTGAGCCCGGAGAGGCCGCCGCCGCCGTCGGTCTCGGCGACCGAGATCGTGTTGGCCGCGCCCGTCTCGGTCGAGGAAAGCACCAGGTGAGCCCCATCGGAGCCGCTGATCACGGTAGCCGTGATCCCGGGGTTGCCGCTCGCCGCGTTGATGGCCGCGGCGAGCCCGGAGACGGTATCGTTGCTGCCGTCCACGGTCAGATTGAAGCTCGCATTGCCCAGCGAGAGCTTCAGGGACCCCGTGCCGATCGCAGCCGAGCTGCCGCCCGCAAACGCGGTGGAGACGATCTGCTGCGCCTGCGCGAGCTGTGACACGGACACACTGTAGGTTCCGGCAACGGCGTCTGACCCCGCTGTCGCGGAGAACACCGTGGCGTCGCTGCTGGTGGCGTCAAGGGCATTGAACGCGCTGGGGGTATCCAGCGCACTCAGGGAGGTCTGGAACGTCGAGAGGGCCCCCTTGAGCGTTCCGACGGCGGAGATCTGGGTTGTGACCGATTGGGTCTGGGTTGCGATGAGCGAGTCTTGCGGAGCTCGCGTCGCGGTCACGAGCTGGGAGACCAGGGACTGTACGTCGATGACTGAGCCACCGGCTGCGCCACTGCCGCTGCTGGCCACGGATACGGGAGATGTAGTGCTGGCCATCGAGGCTCAACTCCTTGCGCGAAGGGGTGCGCCGCCGGCAAGCGATGCCTGCAGCGCGGATCCACCAAAATGCCGCGGGGCGGGCACCGCGAGGTGCCCGCCCGTTGGCCTCAACTCAAGCTTGAACCCTTGGATCATCCTTTACGGAAGCTTCTGCAGCAGCGTGAGGATGTTCTGCGGGATCGTGTTGGCCTGCGCCACCATCGCCGTGCTGGCCTGCTGCAGGATCTGGGCCTTGGACAGCTGCGAAGTGGCCTGCGCATAGTCCGTGTCCTGGATCTGGCTGCGAGCGCTCGACAGGTTGGTGGCATCGGTCGTCAGGCCCGTGATGGCCGCCTGGAACCGGTTCTGATACGCACCGAGCTGCGCGCTGGAAGTCGCGAGCTGCTGCAGGGCGGCATCGATCTGCGACAGCACCAGGTTCGAGTCATCGACCGTGGTGACATTTGCGGTGTCGATGCTCGAGCCGGTGGCCGTCGAGTTGATGTTGGCCGCCACCGCCGTCGTGATCGCACCCGAGGCCAGGCCGAACGAAGCCGCAGTTTCGGTACCGGTCCCGTGAGTGTACGTGACGGTCGCCGTCTGGTTGGTGGCGCTGTTCAGGTCTATGCCGCCGTTGGCGTTCGCCGAGGCGCTGACGCCGCCGTTGGTGGCCGTCGTCGCGTTGATGGCGCTGATGATGGCCGCCTGGTCGGTCGCAGCCACGCCGCTGAGCGTGATGGCGCTGGTGGACACGCCGTTGATCGTGATCGTGCCGGTATCGTTGGCCGTCACCGTTCCGGCCGGAGCCGCACCCGCCGACGTGAAGGTCGTCGAGGCGACTGTCTTGCCGGCCGCTGCCAGCGCGTTCTGCGCGGCGATGCCGAAGGAGGCCAGGGTCGAGGTGCCGGTGTTGGCGCCGGCCGGTGTATAGGTCGAATTGACGATCTGGCTGGTCGTGCTGCTCAGATTGACACTGCCGTTGGCATTGACCGTGGCAATGACGCCGCCGTCGGAGCTGGAGATCTGGTTGACCGCCGCAGCCACGGCCCTGAGGTCGGTCGCCTGGTTGCCAGTGAGGCTCACCGAGGCGGTCGTGATGCCGTTCAGCGTGAAGGTGCCGGCGTCGCCGCTCTTCACGGCGCCCGTGTAGGTCGCGGCGGTCACCGCCGTGCCGGCTGCCGTGTACGTGAAGCCCAGGGTGTTCGCCTTGGCGCTCGCGATCGAGGAGACCTCGATGGTCTGGCCGGCATTCGCGCCGACCTGGAACGTAGCGCCCTGGAACGTGCCGTCGAGCAGGTTCACGCCGTTGAACTGCGTCTGAGAGGCGACGCTGTTGATGTCGGCCTTGAGCTGCTGGAACTGCGAGTCAAGGTCGGTCCGGTCCTGCGAGCTGTTGGTCGCGTTGAGCGACTGGACAGCGAGGTCGCGCATCGTCTGAAGGTCATTGACGACCTCCTGCAGCGCGCCCGAAGCGGTCTGCGCGAGCGAGACGCCGTCATTGGCGTTGCGCGCAGCCTGGTTGATTCCGTTGATCTGCGACGTCATGCCCTGGCTGATCGCAAACCCGGCGGCGTCGTCTGCGGCCGTGTTGATGCGCATGCCGGAGGACAACTGCTGCAGCGCCGTTGCCAGCTGGCTGCCCGACGAGGTCAGGCTGTTCTGCGCGACCAGCGAGCTGAGGTTCGTATTGAGGACTAGTGCCATTGTCGGAGACTCCTGATGTTTAGCTCAGGCGCCGGACACCAGTCCGTCGCTCTGTTGTCGGCGGCGATACCCGACCGCCGTCCGTTCATGCCCTGTATCGGTGTGCGCAGCCTGAACTTGAGTGCCCCCCCGGCCGAACCTCGGATCTGCCGAGCCTGTCACATGCAGCTGAGGAGTTGACATAATGGATGCGCTGGAGAGGTGGCCGCCGGCCTACTGCAGGAAGTTGAAGAGTGAGAGGCGCGCGATCGACGCGTACGACTCCTGCGCCGCCTGCAGGCTCAGCTCTTCCGTATTGAGCTGAGTGATCGCGGCGGCGTAATCCACGTCCGAGAGGTGGGAGACCGAGGTCTGCAGGTTCGTCTGCACGGCCTGGGCTGTGGACTGCGAGGAGGTGATCGAGTTGAGCCGCGCGCCGACGGAGGCGGCGACATTGTTCAGATTGGAGATCGCGCCGTCCATCTGCTGCAGCGCGCCGCCGATGGCCGTCGAGAGCTGCGCGGAGCTCAGGTTCGGGGAGCTGAGGGTCGTTATCAGCCCCGCGACGGTGCTGAAGGCGCTCGCCTTGCCTGCCTGGGCGACGGTGAACTGATCGCCCGCGGCCGGTGAGCCGCTGATCGCGACCTGCACCCCGTTGAAGGAGATCGTATCGCCGTCGCTGAACGAGCCCGAGCTCACCACGGTGCCGCTGCCATTCGTGACCTGGTACTGCGTGGGGCTGGTGAAGGAGACCGAGTACGTATCCGGTACCCAGGCGGCGGCATTCGTGACCGTGCCGGGGCCGATCGAGCCCGTGCCGGTATTGCTCGCCGCGGCCGCCGTCGTGAAGGTTCCGTTGCCGGCCGGAATGTTCATGAAGACGGACGCGCCGGTGTCGCCGCTCGAGATGCGCTGGTTGGGGCTGATCTGGATCTGGCTCACACTGGCCGCGCCGGAGTAGGTCACGGTGTTAGCGGTCTGCGCGAAGGGCTGCGTTGCGCTGCTCGTCCCGGCAAAGAGAAAATTTCCGTTGCTGTCGGTGCGATTGCCAATCGCCACCAGATCCTGGAGCTGCTGGCTGAGCTGCGTGGCAATGTCCTGACGCTGGGCGGCCGTCAAGGACGCATCGTTGGCCTGGACGGCGAGGTCACGTGCGCTCTGCAGGACGTTTGTGGCGTCCGACATCGCCTGCTCCTCGAGTTGCAGGTTGGCGCTGGCCGAGTTGCCGTTCGTGACGTATTGCTGCGAGGCGGAGAGCTGCGCATTGAGCTGATTGAGCTGCGCCATGCCAGCGGGATCGTCGGCTGCGCTCTGCAACTTCTTGCCGGTCGCGAGCTGGTTCTGAGTCTGAGCCAGGTCCGCCTGCAGGCTGTCCATCTGCCCGAGCGCGTCGTGCTGGAACGTGACGGTGGAGATTCTCATGGTTAGCCGTTGGTAATGGCGGTAATGAGCGCGTTGAACATGACGCCCGAGGTCTGAATCATCTGGGCGCAAGCTTGGTAGGCCTGCTGGTACTGCACCATCTTGGCCGCTTCCTCATCCAGATTGACTCCGGAGAGGTTGCTGCGAGTGTCCACGGCCGACTGATTCACCGACTGCTGCGCGGAGGCATTCGCCTGCGCCTGCTGGGTGACGACGCCAATCTGACTGACGAGGTTGTTGGCCACCCCGGTCAGAGAGGTCGTTCCGCCGTTCAGAGTGGAGGCCGAGAGCGCATCGATCATCGCGAAGGCGTTACTGTTGTCACCCGTATTGGAAGGGCTCGCCGCACCCACGCTGAACGTGTCGCCCGTCGCGGGCGTGCCCGTCAGGGTCACCTGGGCTCCGGCGAATGCGACAGGTGTGCCGCTGGTGTAGGTGCCCGAGCCGACGACCGTCCCGCCCGCGTTGGTGACCTGGTACTGAGTGGGGTTCGTGAACGAGATCGTGTAGTTGCCGGGTATGAAGGTGCTCGGGTCAGTCACCGCGCTGCCGGACACCGCGCCCGTACCGGTGTTCGCGGCCGCCGCTGTCGTCTGTATCGAGGAGGCGGCAGCAATCTGCGTGGGGCTGGTCAGCAGCACGGACAGGCCAGCGGTCGCCGTCGCCGTCGGCCGAACCAGGAAGCTGTCGCCATTGGTGGGAGCACCGCTCACCACGATGGAGAGTCCGGCGGCCTGGAAGGGGTTGGCGCCGGTGCCGGCTCCAGTCATGGCCACGGTCTGCCCCGTGGTGTGATCGAGAAGCTGCCAGGAGCCGCCACTGAAGCTCAGTGCGTAGTCATCCGGGGTGAGCGCATTCAGACTCGTGCGGGTGACCGCAACCGCGCCCGTGCCCTGATTGGTGGAAGCGGGCAGGACCTGGACGCCTCCCACCGAGAACATGGGTTGTCCGGCGGCGCCGGTAAGATCCTGGCCCGCCTGCTGCGCCTGATTGACGATCGCCGCGAGCCCGACACTGAACTGGCCGAGCGCATTCTGGGTCGGCTCGATGACCTGGCTGCGCACCGCCAGCAGGCCGCCCAGAGAGCCGCCGCTGATCTCCGAAGTGACGTCCGCCGTATTGCCGCCGCTTACGATACCGATGTCGTGTTGCGAGGCGTTGTAGGGATCCTGAAAAGCGGTGAGTGTCTGTGAGGAGTTGCCGGTGACAAGCGCCTGGCCGGTGCCCATGTAGACGTTCATCGAGCCGTCGCTCTGCGTGGCGGTGTTGACCGTCACGTACTGGCTCAGCTGGTCGATCAGGCTGTCGCGCTGATCCATCAGGTCATTGGGGGTCTGACCCGTGCTGGCCAGGCCGTTGGCGATCTGCCCGTTGAGGTTGGCAATGCCGGCGGCCAGCGTGTTGATCTGGCTGACATTGTTACCAATCTGGGTCTCGACGTCGGAGCTGTAGGTGGACAACTGCGAGTCGTAATTGTGCATCTGCTGCGTCAGCGACTGGGCCTGGCTGAGAAGCACCTGGCGCTGCGCGGTCGAGGAGGGGGAGTTCGCAACGGTCTGCAGCGCATTCACGAAGCTCTGCAGGCTTGCGGTCAGGCCCGTGCTCGAGTCGCTCAACATATTGTCGATCTGAGCGGACTGCGTCGCGAAGGTGTTGAAGCTGGAGTAGCTGCTCTGCGATGAGCGCACCTGACCTGCCAGCAACTCATCGTAGGAGCGGGTGACGCTCTGTACGTTGACGCCGTTGCCGATGTAGCCCGACGCCGTCGCCTGGGCCTGGTTTTCGGCGAAGTTGACTCGCTCGACGCTGTAGCCCGGGGTCGTGGCATTCGCCACGTTATTGCTCGTTACATCCAGGGCACGCTGGAAGGCGAGCAGACCCGAGACGCTGGTTGAAAGTATGTCGCCCATCCCTCAAAGCCTTTAGAGCGTGCCCGTGTTCGCATTTATCGGCCGCGCATCCGCCGACTTGAGCTGGCTCACAGAGCCGCTGCCGCTCAGGGTGCCCGCCACACTCGCCGCGATGGCGCTGACCTTGCGGACATAATCCGGGTCGGTCGCGTAGCCGCCCTGCTGCAGCCCTGCCGCGAACGCCTCAACGTTGCCGCCCGTGTTCAGAGCGCCCGCGTAACGGGGGTTATCGCGCAGCAGCGCGACATAATCCTGGAAGCTCTCGGCGGGTGAGGCGTAAGCGCGGAACTGGGCCGTCGTGCTGGTCGGGGTGCCGCCTCGGTATTCCTGGGTCGCAGCGGTGACGGATGCGCCTCTCCAGTCCGTCGCCTTGAGACCAAAAAGGTTGTGGCTCGATGCGCCGCCTGTGCCCTGCGGGATGTTGCGACCCCAATTGGTCTCCAGTGCCGCCTGCGCGATCAGACTTCGCGGATCGACACCGAGCTCCTCGCCCGCCTGCTGAGCGTGGGGCCACAGTTGCTGCACGAAGCTCCCTTGCTGGGCGCCGGTGGCAGGCGAAGGGGTGGTGCCAACGCGCTGGACCGCACTGTACGCGGCGGTTCCCATCCGGGCGCCCGCGGCGGCCGGATTTGCCGCGGACCCCGGGCTCGCAGCCGCGGCTCCGGGCACACCCAGTTTCTGCAACTGGCGGATCAGCATGTCAGCCAGCCCCAATCCGCGGCCGCGTGACAATTGAACCGAAAGCTGATCGTCCGCCATGCTCTGGTACATCTGCTCCTGATCGCTGCCGAACATTGGATCCGGGCCCACGGCATCGCGCATGCTCTTGAGCATCATGCGCGTGAACATGCTCTCGAACTCCTGCGCGACCCGCCGGATGGCGGTCGGATCGTGACTCGCCGCGCCCCGCTTCAGGGAGCCGAGGCCGGCCAGGTCGGTGTAGGCGGGAGCCGCCGCAGCCGCAGGCAGCGCGGCGCCTTTCTCCAGGCTCATGATCGCGGTGCCTCCGACATTGCAGCCGGGGAGCGCACCTCGGCGGCGGAGCTCATATGACGATCAGCTCGGCACGCAAGGCGCCGGCCTGTTTCAGGGCTTCGAGGATGGCGACCAGGTCTCCCGGGGCCGCCCCGACCTGATTCACCGCCCGCACGATCTCATCGAGATTGACGCCGGAATGGAATACGAACATCCGCGCGTCCGTCTGCTGCACATCCAGGGTGCTGCGCGGTGTGACGGTTGCCGTCGTGCCATTTGTAAAGGAGTTCGGCTGGCTGACGTCCGAGCGCTCGGTGATGGTGACCGAGAGCGAGCCGTGGGCGACGGCGGCGGCCATGACTTTCACATGGGAGCTGATGACGACGGTGCCGGTCCGCGAGTTGATGATTACCCGCGCGGGTGCCTCGCCGGGCTCGACTTCGATGGCCTCGAGAGTGGCCAGATAAGCGATGCGCTGGTCCGCATCGACCGGGGCGGCGACCCGGATCGAGACAGCGTCGAGCGCATCGGCGGTGCCGCTGCCGAGCTTGCTGTTGATGGCGGCTGCCACGCGCGCCGCGGTGGTGAAGTCCGGGGTGTTGAGATTCAGAGTCAGATGCGGCTCGGCGGCGAACTTGATCGGGACCTCGCGCTCAACGCTCGCGCCATTCGGAATGCGGCCGCTGCTCGGCACGTTCAAGGAGATCTTCGAGCCGTCCTTGCCGTTCACCCCGAAGCCACTCACGACCAGGCTGCCCTGTGCGAATGCATAGACCTGGCCATCGACGCCGCGCAGAGGGGTCATGAGGAGTTCACCGCCACGCAGGCTGGCCGCGTTGCCGATCGATGCCACGGTCACGTCGATGGTCTGCCCGTTCTTGGTGAACGGCGGCAGCTCCGCGGTGACGGTCACCGCGGCCACGTTCTTCAGCTGCGGATTGGCATTGGCGGGAATCGTCACGCCGAACTTCGCCAGCATGTTGGCGATGCTCTGGATGGTGAAGGGCGCCTGACTGGTCTGATCGCCGGTGCCGTCCAGGCCCACGACCAGGCCGTAGCCGACCAGCTGGTTGGTCCGTACGCCGGACACCGAAGCGATGTCCTTGATCCGCTCCGCGCGCGCAGGCATGGAGCCCGCGGCGAACACGGTCAAAGCCAGCAGTGCGCTGAGCGCGGCGGACCGGATGGGCAGTGTCGGCAGCATCAGAACGGTGTCCACGGTGAATTGAAGAATCGCGAGAGCCAGCCTTGAGCATTGGCATCTGCCAGCGCGCCTTTGCCTCCGTAGGAGATCTTGGCGCTGGCGACGCGCTGCGAGGGGATGGAGTTATCGGGCGCCAGATCGATCGGGCGGATGATGCCACTCACGCTGACGTACTCCTCTCCCTGGTTGATGCCGATCCATTTCTCGCCCTTGATGAACAGGTTGCCGTTGGGCAGCACCTTGATCACGGTCGCCGTGATGAAGCCGGTCAGGCTGTTGCTCTGCTTGCTGTCGCCCTCGCCGTCGAACTTCGTGGCATCGTTGATGTTGTTGCTCAGTATCGGCACGCCGTGAATCGTCGCGGCCTTGCCCAGCAGCGTCATGCCCGGGAGCGTATCGCTGGTGTTCTTCGTGGTGGTCGTGGTCGCGCTCTTCTGGGCCGCGGTCTGCTCGTTGAGCACGATGGTCACGATATCGCCGATGTGGTGAGCAATCGGGTTCTCGAACAGCGCGACCTCGCGACCGGTCTGATAGATCGCACCGTTGGTGGGTGGCGTGGCGGGCTCCTGTGCCCAGCTCATGCCGTCGTCGCCCTTTGGCGGCCTCACTGTGTGGCAACCTATGCAGGCGAGGAGAGCCAGAGCAAGGAATGAAACGAGTAGGGATCGCATCGTCTGTCGCCTTACATGTTCTCGGTGGCGTACTGCAGCATCTGGTCCGTGGTCTGTACGGCTTTGGAGTTCATCTCGTAGGCGCGTTGCGTCTCGATCATGTTGACCATCTCCTCGACCACGTCCACGTTGGAGCTCTCGACCGAGCCCTGCACGAGCGTGCCCAGCCCGGTGAGGCCGGGCGTACCGGTCTGCGGAGGCCCGCTGGAGGCGGACTCCACGGCAAGATTGCCGCCGACGGTCTGCAGGCCCGCGGGATTGATGAAATCCGCGAGCTGGATGCTGCCGACCTGGGTCGGTGCGGACTGGCCGGCCACCAGCACGCTCACCACGCCGTCGCTGCCGATCGTCACGCTCTGCGCGCCGGTCGGGATCGTGATGGCCGGCTGAACCGTATAGCCGCTGGAGTTCACGAGCTGTCCCTGGGCATTCACCTGGAAGCTGCCGTCGCGGGTGTAGCCCAGGGTGCCGTCGGGCTGGAGCACCTGGAAGAAGCCGCGACCCTGGATAGCCAGGTCGAGCGAGTTTCCCGTGTTGTCGAGGTTGCCTTGCGTGTAGCTGCGCTCGGTGGAGACCACGCGCACGCCGGTACCGAGCTGCAGACCGGTCGGGGAGAGCGTACTCTGCGAGGTGGCGGCGCCGACCTGCGAGACATTCTGATACAGCAGATCGTCGAAGACGGCTCGGCTCTTCTTGAAGCCGTTCGTGGCGACGTTCGCGAGATTGTTCGCGGTGACCGTCATCTGCGTCTGTTGCGCATCGAGGCCGGTCTTCGCTGCCCAGAGTGCTGGTTCCATAGGTGCTTACCTGTCGGTGGGTGGAGTTCCGCCCGCTCAGCTCGTCTGCAGGAGCTTCGCGGAAGCGGCGCCGTCGTCCTCGGCGGCGTGCAGGGCCTTGACCTGCAGGTCGAAGCGGCGGGCGAGCTCGATCATGTTGACCATGCAGCTCGCCAGATCGACGTTACTGGACTCGAGTGTCCCCGAGGCGATCGTGGTAGTGGCATCCGCGGGAGCGGGCTGTCCATCGCTCGTGCGGAACAGGCCATCCGCGCCCCGCTGGATCGTGGCCGCGGGTGGATTGACGAGCTTGATGCGAGCGACGTTGGCGACGGTCTGCGGCGTCTGGCCGAGCGGTACGATGGAGATCGTGCCGTCCCCGGCCACACTGACCGAGGTCGAGGGCGGCACGCTGATCGGGCCGCCGTCTCCCATGACTGGCAGGCCTGTCGCGGTCAGCAGCTGCCCGGTCGGATCCACGTGCAGATCGCCCGCGCGCGTGTAGGCCTCCTGACCACTGGCGTCCTGCACTGCGATGAAACCCTGCCCCTGGATCGAGACGTCCAGCGGGTTGCCGGTGGTGGTTTGCGCTCCCCCGGCGCGATCCCAGCCGACGCTCGAGTCGGTCGCGTAAACGCGGGATGCGTAGCCGGGGCCGGCCACCGCGCGGCTCTGGAATGCGCTGAGGTCGGCCTTGAATCCGGTCGTACTCGCATTCGCGAGGTTGTGGGTGTTGGCCGCCTGGGCGCGCAGCGTTTCCTTCGCGCCCGACATGGCCACATACAGCAGCTTGTCCATGACTCACTCTCGTCCGCGCGCGAACTGGCTCACTGGCGGATGTTGATGATCGTCTGGGTGATCTGATCGTTGGTCTGAATCATCTGCGCATTCGCCTGGAAGTCGCGCTGCGCCACGATCATGTCCACCAGGGCCGAGGTGGTGTCGACGTTCGATTCCTCGACTGAGCCGGATTGGATGGTGCCGAAGCCCGAGTTGCCGGCCACACCGGACACAGCAGCGCCCGAGGCATTGGTCTGCGCCCAGCTGGCGTTGCCGAGCTGCTGCAGCCCCTGCGGGTCGGCGAAGTTCGCGAGCGCCACCTGGCCGAGGTTCACCGATCGGCCGTTGGTGAAGCGCGCCTGCACCACGCCGGTGGAGTCGATGCTGATGCCGGTCAGCTTGCCGGTGGTGAAGCCATCCTGCTGAACGGCGGTCACTCCGAAGTTGTCGCCGAACTGCGTGGTACTGCTGAAGTCGAAGCTCATGGTGAGCGGGGCGGCGCCCGTCGCCGGCGTATAGGCCGGGAAGGCGACCTGGCCATTGGCCGGTGTGACCAGGCCTCCGGTGTTGGAGTAGTCGAGCGCTTGCGGGGTGCCCACGGCCGTGCCGTCCACATACAGCTGAGTTGACCAGTTGTTGGGGATCGCGCCCTTGATGAAGTACAGGGTGGCCGTATGAGCGGCTCCCAGCGAGTCGTACACCGTCAGCGAGGTCGAGTTGTTGTAGCTCGCCGAGTCGGTCGGGCTGAAGGTCGCATCCGCCGGCTGGGCCGCGTTGGCCGGCAGATTGGCGGTAATCTGCGCGGTGGTGGTGGCCTGCGGAGCGCTCTCGTTCGTCGTCAGCGACAGGTTCGTGAGGCCGCCGGTGTTGAAGCCGCCGGTGGGAAGGGGCGGGTAGACCTGCAGGTTCGCGCCCTGGGCATTCACGACATTGCCGGCGTTATCGACCTGGAACTCGCCATCACGCGAATAGCTGAGTGCGCCGCTCTGGCTCATCGTGAAGAAGCCGTTGCCGCTGATCGCCAGATCCAGGTTGTTGCCGGTGGTCTCGATGTTGCCCTGCGTGAACTGCTGCGCCACCTCGGACACGGCCACGCCGTTACCGACCGCCGTGGCACTGACACCCTGCTGAGTGGAGGCATACAGGTCGGCGAACTCGGCGCGTGATCCCTTGAAGCCCGTGGTCGCGACGTTCGCCAGATTGTTGGCCGTCACCGACAGGTCCTGGTTGGCTGCATTGAGTCCCGTGAGGGCGATATTGAAGGACATGAAGATCTCCTTGAAATTGAAATCGGGGCGGCGCTAGAGGATCGAAACGACGGAGCTCAGGGCTACTGTGCCGCTGTCGGTCAGCAGGTCCACCGCCTGAGTGGTCGGATCGAGCGTGACGCTCTGCACCTTGCTCACCACCATCGGATTCACGGGCTGGGTCGCTCCGTTCACGGTGGCATTGACCTGGATCTGATAGGTTCCCGCCGGCGCGGCGGTACCGGCCAGCGTCTGCCCATTCCAGCCGAATTGGGTCAGGCCGCCCGCCTGGGGCGTGACGTTGAAATTCGCGACCGGTGTGCCGGAGGCGTTGCTGATCGTCACCGTGACCTGATTTGCGCCCGCCGGGGTGGTGATCGCGCCGCTGATCGAGCCGCCGGCGACGAGCGGGGCGGTAGAGCCGGGGGCGAGCACCGAGTGGCCCAGCAACGCAGTGCCGCTCATCACCTGCGAGGCCTGCAGAGAGCTTTGCATGCTCTGCATGCTCGACACCTCGCTCATGCCCTCGAGCTGCGAGACGAACTGCGTCGGATCGGCAGGCTGCAGCGGATTCTGGTTCTGCAGCTGCGCGGTAATCAACTGCAGGAAGTCGGTCTGGTTGATCTGCATGTTGGCCGGCACGCTGGTGGAGGCCGTGGGCGTGCCGGTCGTGACGCCGGTGATCGGATTCGTGGTGGACATGCGTTACCTCAGTGTGGCGCCGCGGGCACTCAATCGCCCAGCTTCAGGGTCGCGAGCATCAGATCCTTGGAGGTATTCATCACCTCCACGTTGTCCTGATAGGCACGCGAGGCCGAGATCATGTCAGTCATCTCTTCGATGACGTTGACGTTCGGCGCGTAAACGTTGCCATGCTCGTCGGCGAGAGGGTTGCCCGGGTCGTAGCGCTCGGTGGGAGGCGCGTTGCTCTGCACGATGCCGCTGACGCGCACCGTGGAGCCGCTCGCCTGGTCGATCAGTCCCGCGCTCTGGCCGACAGCCGCTTTCACCGCCTGGAAGACGGGGTGGCGGGCCTTGTAAACCGTGTTGGGATCGCCGCTTACGCTGTCCGCGTTCGCCAGGTTGCTGGCGACCGTGTTGAGCCGCACCGACTGGGCACTGAGCCCGGATCCCACGATGTCGAATATCTTGAAGGAGGACATGTGTGTTACTCCGTCGAGCGACTCACGAGCCGGTGATGGCGGTCAGGAGATTCTTGAAGCGTGTCGACAGGAAGGTGAGCGTGGCCTGATAGCGCACCGTGTTGTCGGCGAAGGCGGCCTGCTCCTGTTGGGCGTCGACCGTGTTGCCATCGAGCGATGGGGCGAGGGGCACGCGGTACTTCAGGTCGGCATCCGCAGTGGACGCTGGATCGGTACCCACGTGCCGCGGATCGGTAGTCGCGAGACGTACGGGTGCGTCCGCGCCGCCGGCAGCCGCCAGAGCGGCGCGGAAGTCGAGGTCGCGCGCTTTGTAATTGGGCGTGTCGACATTGGCGAGGTTGTTCGCCAGCACTTCCATGCGGCGTGACTGCAACTTCAGAGCATCCGCGTGCACGCCGAGGTAGCTGTCCAGGTTGAGCGCCATGATGCGTACGATCCGTCAAAAGAATGACCTGACGGACGGATTGCAATACGCATGCCATGCGGCGCGGAGGCTCGATCGGGCGGGTCGGGGCAGTTGGGGGCGTGAGACGGATCACGCGCGCGGCAAGAGCTTGCCGCTTGATTGCACACGGACGACCAACTACCGCCGCATGCAGGGCCGGGACCGGGATGTTAGCGGCGCGTGTTTCCGGGACTTTAGCCCACTGCGGCGAGTGATAGGGCGGCTCGCGCGGGTGGCGCACCGTTGAACAGCAGTCCGGGCGGGGCGTCAGCTTTATGACGTTTGAGGCGGAAGGGCGCTGGCGCGGCATTTGCAAGCTACCTGCCGCATGAAGAGCAGCACGACGGGTAATCGACACTCACCGCCAGCGTGGACCGGCCTGCGGTCGGCGTGCACTTCGGTGCTCGTGCTCACCGTGCTGTGGACAGCAGGGTCACGCGCGCAGGAGCCTGCGCAGGGTGCTGGGACTGAGCCGCTGGCGTCCATTCGCGCCGCTGCGCAGTCCTACATCAAGGGATTGCTGCCCAAGACACCGGGCGGCAGCACGGTCACGGTGGGGGCGCTCGACAGCCGGCTGCGGCTGGCGCGGTGTCCCCAGCCGCTCAATGCTGTCCTGCCGGTGGGGATGCAGCTGCAGGCGCGAGTGAGTGTCGGAGTCTCCTGTGCAGGCCCGGTGCACTGGATGTTGTATGTTCCCGTCACCATCGAGACCACGATCAACGTGCTCGTGCTGAGCCACGCGGTGGCGCGCGAGACGCACCTGACCGCAGCCGATGTGACCGTGGAGATGCGCAAGACGGCTGGCCCTGGGACCGCTTATCTGGGCGCTCCGGCCGAGCTCGCCAACCGCACGGTACGACGTCCACTGGCGGCAGGCACGGTCCTCACGGCGGACATGTTTGCGCCTGACCTCATCATCCGCCGCGGCCAGGAAGTGACGCTGCTGTCTTCGGAAGGATCCATCGAGGTGCGGGCAGGCGGCCGTGCCATGAACGACGGAGCCGCCGGCTCACGTATCCAGGTGCAGAATCTGAGCTCGCTGCGGGTGGTCGAGGGAGTGGTGCAGTCGGCGGACATTGTGAGGGTGGCCTGGTGAGAGCGCTGGAGTGCATCGCAGGCGCCTCGATGCGGGTGGGCAGATCTGTGAGAAATCGCTCAAGTTCCGCCGCGAGTGGCCGCTACTCGCCAGTGTGGAATCAGGAGGGCCGGACGTGGCCGTCAATCTGACTGGAATCGAACTGAACGGTCCCGCCATCGGGCCCGCTCGCAAGGCTCCTTCTTCTTCTTCGCCAGGCGCCCCGGCGCACTCGCACGAGGGCTCCCCCGGTCCGGACGACGTGCAGATCACCAGTACGGCGACCTTGCTGGCACAGCTCGAGCAGTCCCTCGGCGCGCAGCCCGCGATCGACCAGACTCGCGTCGACGCTGTGAGCCATGCCATTGCTACGGGTCATTACCAGCTGTCGGCTGAGCAGGTGGCCTCCGGGCTGATCAGCTCGGAGCGTGCCCTGTCGCAACTGCCGCTGGCGGAGATCTGAGGCCGTGGAAGCCACCGTTTGCCGGGAGAAGCTCGGCACCCTCATGGCGCAGGAGACCCATTCGCTGGGTGAGCTCGCGACCCTGCTCGAGAAGGAACATGAGTACCTGCTCGCCAACGATGTCGTGGCGCTCGAGAGCGCCACGCAGGAGCGGCAGCGCTGTGTCGCGCGCATCACCCGGGCCGATGAGGAGCGCCGCTCTCTATGCATCGAGCTGGGACGGACGGACGATCCTAAAGGGCTGGAGGGCCTGCTGCGCTGGTGCGATCCGCAGGGGACTCTCGCGACTGGCTGGGCCAAGTGCTCGGCGGCCGCGGCTCACTGCCGCCAGATCAACGACCGTAATGGCGCTCTCGCCGGTGCCCGCCTGAAGCACGTCCAGGAGCGGCTGGGGGTCCTGATTCAGAGCCGCCGGGAGCCGGTCACCTACGGGGCGAGGGGTGCCTACGCCGCGGCCGGCACCGGACGGGTGCTGGCGACCAAAGCGTAGGACCGTTACTTACGACTGCGGCCGCAGCACAGCGTGAGCCATGGTTGCGCCCGCTACCGCAGCAAAGTGTGACGCACGTCTCATCCTAAAGTCCTCTCCAGGCCGGCCGATATAGAGGCCAGAGGGGCTTCCCCCTTCAGGAGAGTCGCGTGGCAGGCAAAATCAGCGGAGTCGATGGCGCACAGACCGCCTCGGTCGGTGCTGGCATTGCCGTACAGCGCCCGAAGGAGGCCGCCGGAGCGGAGAGTTCTGCGCCGGAGGGCTCCAGCGACGTCCAGATCACCGGAACGGCGCGCACTCTTGCGGCCCTTGAGCAGACGCTGCGCGACGTTCCACCCATCAACGAGGCCCGTGTAGCGGCCCTGCGCACGGCGATCGAGCAGGGCACTTACAGCGTCCGTCCTGAGCACGTCGCCGAGCAGCTCATGCAGGTCGAGCGCGCTCTCGGGGCGCTGCCGGATCCGGCTGAGCCGACGGAGTAAACGTGGATCGGGGCGCCAGCCGAGAATGCCTCGCCAGCCTGCTGAGCGAGGAGGCCGAGCAGTTGCGAGGGTTCGAAGCGCTTCTGGAGCAGGAGCACCAGGCGCTGCGCGCAAAGGACATGGCACGCATCGACAGTACCGCCCGGTTGCGTCAGGACAGGCTGGGCACGCTGGCACGAATCGAGTCACAGCGGCGCTCGTTGTGCACGATGCACGGCCACAGTGGCGACAAGGTGGGTCTCGAGGCGTTGATGGGCTGGTGCGACCCAGAGGGCTCGCTGCTGGCGGTTGTGCGAACTTGTGCCGAACGCGCCACGCGTTGCCGAGACCTCAATGACAGGAATGGGACCCTCGTAGCGGCGCTCCTCAAGCATGTCGAAAGGCGCTTGTCCGGGCTGCGGGGCGAGTCCAACATCAGCGTGATCTACGGACCGCAGGGATCCGTGGCGGGCTCGCAAGTCAAGCGAGTCCTGGGCGCCGCCTGAGGGCGGTGCGAAGGCGCCGGCTCAGGCGCCCTTGCTGCTCAGCCGCGCGTCTCTCAACCCAACGCCTCGCGCAGGGACTCGATGTCCTGCGCCGACTCCGCGACGAATTTCTCGCAGGCGCTCGCATCGAGCTTCAGTCGGTGAAGCGGTTTCGCGCAGTGCATCTGCGCATACAGAGCCTGAGGCTCGTTGTGGTGCTCGGCCAGGATTGTCGAGGCAACCAGCACGTCCGTGAGCGACAGGGGCCCGCGCGACTCGCGCTCGAGGTTCTCGGACTCCTGCACTGACTGCACGATCTCCTCGGCGATCCCCCAGTTCTCGAGCAGCGCGGCGGCGATGCTCAGATGCCAGTCCTGCTCGATCGTCTGGTAGATCTCCTGGTCGGTGAACAGACTGCGATGTGCGCTCGCGCGCGTGAGAATGTACAGGCGACCGATACCCTGCAGAAGACCGGCGAGCAGTGCCGTATCGGGATTCACGGTGGTGAGACGCCGCGCGATGACGCAGCTGAGGCTCGCGACGAGGACGCTGCGGCGCCAAAGCACGCCAAGCGGTGCCTCGAGGCCCTTCAGCAGCGGCGCATCGCGGAGCTGTCGCACTGCGAAAGCGATGGTTGCCGAGCGCACCGTGTCCAACCCTACGCGCGCTACCGCCGCCCGCAGGTCCGTCACCACGGCCCCGCCCGGGTTGAGAGCGGCGGAGTTGGCCATGCAGACGATCTGCGAGGCGAGCACCGGCTCGCTGCCGAGCACGCGCACGATGCGCGAGGTGTCCGCGCTATCGTCTCCGAGGACCTTCTGAACCCGCATCACGATATGCGGGAAGCCCGGCAGCTCGATCTTGCCGGAGGAGAGTTCCGCGGCGAGCGCCTGCACGAAGTTGAATGCGACGCTTCCCTGAGTGGCTTCCTGCTGCTCGGCCTTGGATGAAGTGGAATGTGCCAGACTCATGGTTGTCTCCGGGTGCTGCCGCTCAGTTCCCAAGGGCCTGCAGCAGATTGTCGATCTCTTTCTCGGATTCCCTGATGAGCTCCTCATAGGCCGCACGGTCGACCTTCATCCGTTTGCAGGCGGCCACGTCGTGCATGTTGAGCTCGAAGTTTTCCGGGTGATTCTTGAAGGCGGTCAGCAGGTTGCCGACCGTCAGCACATCGGTCAGGTCCACCGGTCCGCTGTGTACGCGCTCGAGGTCCTCGTAGTTGCTGACGGCATCGACGACCTCTTCGGTCATGTCCCAGTTCTCGAGCAGTGCCTTGGCGATGGCGCTGTGCCAGTCGCGCACGATGGCGCTGTAGGCCACCTGGTTCTCGAACAGCCCCGGGTGCTGACTCGAGCGTGTCAGGATGTAGAGCTGTCCGATGCCGTGCAGCAGGCCTGCCAGCAGAGCGGTGTCGGGGTTGACGTGGCTGAAGCGCCGCGCCACCGCGAATGACATGGCGGCCACTGCCGCACTGCGTTTCCACAAGTCCTCCAGCGGGACCTCCAGGCCCTTCAGAGCGTCCACTTTTTTCAGCTGCGACATGGCGAAGGCAATCGCCGCGCTGCGAACCATGTTGAAGCCCATGCGCGCAATGGCTGTCCGCAGCTCGGTGATCTGCTTGCCACTGAAGTTCAGAGCAGCCGAGTTGCCGATCTGCATCAGTCGCGCGGCGAGCGCCGGCTCGGATCCCACGACGCGAACCACGTTGTCCTGGCTCACGTTCTCGTCCGAAAGCACCTTGCGCACCCGCAGGGCGATGTCCGGGAAGCTCGGCAGGTCAACCTTGCCCCGGGAGAGCTCGCTCGCGAGCTGCTGGACGAAAGCGAAGGCCCGCGGATCGCCGGGTCCGCTTTCGGTCTGGGAAGAGGCTGTGTGCATCGTCGGTCTCGCGTCGGTAACGGCTCATCCTGAGGGGTTGGGGCGACTTATGTCCGGGGACTGCATCACGGCTCGCGCTTTTCGCGGCTCAGATCCATTGAATCAGCCAGGGCTAGGATCTTTCCCGCCACGGCCTCGAGGCCCAGGACGTGCTGGGCGGCCCCGAGAGAGACGGCCTCCCCGGGCATACCCCAGACCACGCTGCTGGGCTCGTCCTGGGCGATAGTCCGGCTGCCCGAGTCGAGCATCTCCTTCAGACCCCGGGCGCCGTCCTTGCCCATGCCGGTCAACAGGACCCCGATCGCGTTGGCGCCGGCGTTCTGGGCCACCGAACGGAAGAGAACATCCACCGAGGGCTTATGGCGGTTGACGGGCTCCCCGTCATCCAGACGCAGCACGTAACGCGTCCCGTCGCGCACGACCATGAGGTGTCGGTCGCCCGGAGCGATGTAGGCGTGGCCCGGGAGCAGTTGCTGGCCGTCCTCGGCCTCGTAGACAGTCAATTGACAGCAGTCATTCATTCGTCTCGCGAACGCTGTGCTGAAGGCCTTGGGAATGTGCTGAGTAATCACGACCCCTGGAGAGTCCGGAGGCAGCCGCGTGAGCACTTCCTTGATGGCCTCGGTCCCACCGGTCGAGGCGCCTATGGCCACGATCCGTTCGGTGGTGCGCAGCGGCGCACCGGCGCGCGCGCGCGGCAGGATCGCATCGGCGCTCGGGCTCGGCCTTGCAACGGCGGCGCGCAGAGGATCGAGCGCACGCACGCTGGCTCTGGCGGCGGTCCGGATCTTCTCGATCAGCTCATCGCTGTAGTCCTTGAGGGTCGCGGCCAGATCGATGCGGGGCTTGGTCAGGTAATCCACTGCCCCGATGGCAAGCGCATCGAGGGTCACGTCGGCACCTCGCTCAGTCAGCGAGGAGACCATTACGACCGGCATCGGCCGCAGGCGCATGAGGTTCTTCAGGAAGGTGATGCCATCCATCCTGGGCATCTCCACATCGAGGGTCAGGACGTCCGGATTGAGCAGCTTGATCTTCTCGCGTGCCATGTGAGCATCGCCGGCCACGCCGACTACCTCGATGCCGGAGTCGGCTCGCAGGATGTCGGTGAGGAGGCTGCGCACCAGAGCGGAGTCGTCCACGATCAGCACCCGGATGCGGCGCCTGGCGGGAGTCGGGCCCGGTCGTACGAGGTTGGTCATGCTGATATGTCTCCCGCGCGCCGGTGTGTCAGTCGAACAGCTCGACGTCGCCACCGCCGGCCGCCTTGCTGCCGATGCTGGCCAGATACAGCTGCTCGTGGTGGCTGATGGTGCGGTTCTCGACCGGCCGCAAGCGGCGCATCCGCGCCCGTCCGCTTGCGGGGAAGTACACGAGCTTGCGCGGCTGGGTGCCACCCAGGTCCTCGGCGGCGATGCGATAACCCTCCAGCCGTGCGTAATCGCGAATGAACGCAATGTTGCGCGCGCCCACATCCATCATGCCCGACAGCACGCGGCCTCCCCCGAAAACCTTGATCTCCAGGCGCTCGCGTGTGGCACCGAGCTTCAGCAGATCGTTGATCAGGCTCTCCATCGCATAGGACCCATAGCGCGTCGCGAGCCCCACGGCCGGATCCAGCCAGGCGTTGGATCCGCTCGAGCCATCCTCCGGGAGCATGAAGTGGTTCATTCCACCCACGTTGCGTACCGGGTCGCGCACGCAGGCGGAGATGCACGATCCCAGCACAGTGGTGATGGCATCGTTGCCGCGCGTGACGTAGTACTCCCCAGGCAGGATCTTGACCGTCCAGTGGCCGATCTGCGGATCCCAGAAACGCTGCATGTGCTCGAAAGCCGGCAGCATCGCCGACTGTCCGGCTTTGGCCATGTCCGGGGCCGCGGGCCTCATCCGACTCTCCGATAGATCGTCTTGCCCATGAGCGTGTAGTCCTCGCTCACCTTGAACAGACTCTCCGAGTGCCCGAGAAAGAGCACCTGTCCTGGGCGCTGCAGCCGCGCAATACGCCCGAAGAGCTCCCGCTGCGTCTCCTTGTCAAAGTAGATGACCACGTTGCGGCAGAAGATCGCCTGCAGGGGTCCGCGCATGGGCAACGGATGCATCAGATTGAATTGCTTGAATGTGATGAGAGCCTTCAGCTCAGGCACCACCTCGTAAGAGAGCTCCTCCGGTCCGGGACGCTCGGTGAAGTAGCGGCTGCGCCGCTCATGGGCCAGGTTTTTCAGACGATCGGCGCAATAGATACCCGAACGCGCACGCTCCAGCACGTCCGAGTCCAGGTCCGTGGCGAGGATGCGTACGTCCCATCGGCTCGGGTCGGGAAACGCTTCCATGACGGTCATCGCGATCGAATAGGCCTCCTCGCCGGTCGAGCAGCCTGCGGACCAGATCCTCAGCCGCGTCGTGCGGGCCGAGCTGCTCAGCAGCGGCGCGAGCACTTGCTCGCGCAGATGCTCGAAATGGTGGGGCTCGCGAAAGAAGGATGTCAGGTTGGTAGTGATGGCATTGCACAGCTGGGCAATCTCGTTGCCGCCATCCTGCGCGAGTGCCTCGCGGTACTCCGCAAAGCTCCTGAGCTGCAGTGCGCGCAGGCGGCGCGCGAGCCGGCCGTAGACCAGCTCGCGTTTCTGGTCCGAAAGATTGATGCCCGTGATCTGCTTGACGAGCTTGCGCAACGCCTCGAAGTCCTCGTCGTTGAAGGTGAACTCACGCAGCCGGTTCATGGTCTGCGTATCGCGCAGCAGGGGGTTCTGCATCGCCTGCGACCTCAGAACAGCTCGATGCTGCCCGGGCCGGCCTGGGCACCCGGGCCGCCGGGCTGGGCGGGAATGTGGGCGAGCTGCCGGTTGGTGGCCAGCGCTGCGAGGATCGCGTGTACCCGGGTGAGCTGCTGCATGAGCTGGTCATGAAACTGCAGCTTCTCGATGCATACGGCGAGATCGCGGGTGATGGCCTCGCGAGCGGCCTCTGCGGCGGAGCTTGTGGCATCAGTGCGGCCTTGGCCGAGCCGGCCACCATTGAGGCTGTTGGCCACGCGCGCCAGGGCTTCGCTCAGCTGCGAGATCGGCGCCTCCGCTTCCTGCATCGTGTGCGCAAGCAGCACGCCCGCCAGCTCCACAGCCGAAGCACAACTCGAGGTGCGCGGAGCCGCGCAACCCGGTGTGCCTGGAGCGGCATCCCTGGGGTCCATGCCGGCGCCTGAAGATGCGCCGGGGACATCGTTGATTCGCTTCATTCTCCCCGCTCTTCGCTCAACCACTCTTGGCTTTGAACGTCCTCACCTGCTCATTGAACTTCGCGGCGATTTTCTGGAGCGTGTCCACTGCCGAGTTGTGCATCCGCTGCGCGTCGCTGAGACTGAGACGGTTCTGTCTGGCCTCGTACTCCAGGCACTTCGCGTAGGTTTCCACATCGCCGTTGTATTCCTTCAGGGTCTGCATCGCCGTGACCATTTCCTGCTGAGTCGCGGTATTGCCGTCCGGAATCTTGCTGGGCGGTGGTGGCAGCACGCAGTCGGCATACGCGGGCAGGCCGAGGCAGGCGAGTGCCACAGCCAGGAGAATCCGCTTCGGTGAGCTCATCATCATCGTCCTCGCATTCACAGGCGTCTTTAAATTGTCGGAAGTAGAAAGGATTTCCGTGAGGCTCAGCCGAGCACCTTGGCGATCGTGGCCAGGAGCCTCTCGGGGTTGAAGGGCTTCACCAGCCAGCCGGTGGCGCCGGCGGCCTTGCCCTCCTGCTTGCGTTCCGCTGTCGCTTCGGTGGTCAACACCAGCATGGGCACGTATTTGTAAGTCGCCAGCCCGCGCAGCTCGCGCACCAGCGTGATGCCATCCATCTTCGGCATGTTGACATCCGTGATGACCAGGTCGAATCTGCTGCGGCCGGCCATCTGCAGGGCCTCGCAGCCATCTGCGGCCTGCTCCACTTCATGACCTGCGCCTGTGAGCGTGATGCCCACCATCTGGCGCATCGCCGCCGAGTCGTCCACCGCCAGTATCCGGGCCATGTGCGTTAACTCCCTGCGACCGCGCCGGTAATCAGAACTCGCGCCATTCGCTGTCCTCCTGGCTCTCGAGGGTCTTGGCAGGAAGTGGATCCGCTGCTGTCGCCGATGCCGCCGGCGCGCGCGCCTTCCGGCGCTCGGCCCCCGCGGATGCCGTCACCGTCGCGCCTGTGGCCGCCTTCGCTTTGTCACTCCAAGGCCGCCTGGCGCTGCGACGATCGCCGGCCGGCCCTGGCTGCGGGCGATTCGCCGAGCCGGTGGCTCGGGTGCCGGGGTCCAGGTTGGATGCGGCGCTGGCGGCCGTGTTGCGCACTACGGCGTCGCGTGCGGCGGTGCCGGCATTCGCCGCATCATCGATGCGGAAGCGCTCGAGCATCTGGTTCAGACTGCGCACCTGCTCGGCCATCGCCTGCGATGCGGCCGTGGCCTGCTCGACCAATGCGGCGTTCTGCTGGGTGAGGTCGTCCATCTGCATCACGGCACGGTTCACCTGCTCGATGCCCGAGGACTGCTCGCGCGAGGCAGCGGCGATCTCGGCAACGATGTCGGAGACTTTCTTGACCGCCGAGACGATCTTCTCCAGCGTCTGGCCTGACTGCGTGACCAGCACGGATCCGTCGCCCACCTTGCGAACGGAGTCCTGAATCAACTCCTTGATCTCCTTCGCCGCCGTGGCGGAACGTCCGGCCAGGCTGCGAACCTCACTGGCGACCACGGCGAAGCCGCGGCCCTGCTCCCCGGCTCGCGCGGCTTCCACGGCCGCGTTGAGTGCCAGAAGATTGGTCTGGAAGGCGATGTCATCGATCACGCCGATGATATCGGCGATCTTCTTCGAGGCATCGTTGATATCCGCCATGGCCTTCACGGCCTGGTTGACGACCGTGCCGCCCTTCTCGGCCTGGTCGCGGGCGGCGATGGCCAACTGGTTGGCCTGCCCGGCGTTGTCCGCATTCTGCTTGACCGTCGTCGTCATCTCTTCCATCGAGGAGGCGGTTTCCTCGAGCGAAGAGGACTGCTGCTCGGTGCGCTGCGAGAGGTTGGCGTTGCCCGCCGAGATCTCCTGCGCCCCGCGGTGCACTTCCGCTGCAACCGATTTGACCTGCGCGACCACCTCGGCCATGTTGTCGGCAAGGTGGTTCACGCTGCGGCTCATTGCCTCGAAGAAGCCCGATTTGCCGCTGAGATCGATGCGACGCGCCAGGTTGCCGCCGATCACGGCGCTCAGCATGTCCTGCATCTGCTTCTCGACGGCGACTTCCGGAGTCCGGTCGGTCCACTCGACCACGGTGCCGATGCGCTCGCCGCTCGCGCCGATCACCGGATTGCTCACGATCCGGAAGGTGCACGCCCCGAGCTTTCGCTCCTGAACGTCCGTTCCCGCGAGGCTGTCGAGCATGCGTCGATGCTGCGCGGGATCCGCCGCCAGCGTCTCGAGGCTCGCGCCTTTCAACTGCTGCGCCTCGAATCCCGGCAGCGCCTGGCGGATCTCGCCCTGATTGCGTCCGAAGGTCGCCTGGGCGGTGTCGTTGAGGTAGATGATGCGATGTTGGCCGTCTGCCAGCAGGACGCTGGTGGAGACCTTGTCGAGAGCCTGCCGGATGCGCGTGTTCTCGGCAGCGACGGCGCGCTCGGTCTCGATCTGGGTACGCAGCTTTTCCTGCATCTCACTGAGCGCGCTCAGTACCTGCGCAGCCTCGTCAGTGCCGTTCAGGCGGATCTCGCTGTCGTATCTGCCTGCCGAGATCCTGCCGAACACTGAAATCGCGTGCGCAAGCGGTCGAGCCATCGAGCGGGTGATGAGCCATGCCAGGGCGAGCGCAAAGGCGAGGGCGATGGCGGTGATCCCGGCGGTCAGATTGCGCCAGGTCGTCACAGCACGCAGCCGCTGCCCGACAGCGGCGCTCATCGCCGTATAGCTGACGTCCGACAGCTCCTTGAGGGTCTCGCTGACGTTGCGCGACTCGGAGTAGACATCGGTCGTGGTGATGTCCATTTTCTGGGCGTCGAGGATGCGACTCTTGATGACCGCGTAGAAGGCCGCAAACGCGCTGCGAGCCGCCTCGACCTTGGGCCTCACCCGCGCCTTCGCCTGGTCGGAGGCGCGCGCCAGGTCGCGTGCCGCGGAGTCGAAGTCGTCCGTGTAGGAATCGTGATAAAGCTGGATCGCCATGCGGTCATCACCGCCGAGATAACCCTTGATGGTGGCGCGCGCGGCGTACCAGCGCACATCGCCGGATTCGATCAGGGCACTCGGCACGTCGCGGATGGCAATCTCGATGAGGACCGCGGTCTGGGGTGCGGGATCGACGGTCAGGCCGGAGCGTGCCGCGACGGTCTCGCCGAGCTTGGAGAGGCGCTGAATGAGATCGCTATGGCGGCTCACCGCCTCATCTGGCGGAAGCCTCGGGCCTTCGGCTTTGAGGCGCTCCCAGTCCGCGCGGATGCGATGCCAGTCCTGCGTCACCTGGAACCGCGCGCCCACGCGGGCGTCGCTCGCATCCACCGCCGCGATGTCCTTGCTCATTTCCAGCTCGGAGAAGGTGAGCTCGTAGCGGCGGGATGCGTCTCCGGCAAGCACTGCAAACAGTCTGCCGCGATGGTTGGCAGCCTCGGCCAGCACCGCGCCGAGCGCCTGCGCGTAGCGAGCTCCCTCGATCTCGTCCCGGGCGAGGGCAACCTGCGCGTTGGCCCCGGTGAGATAGAAGACTCCGAGCAGGGCGCTCGGAATCGCCATCGCGATCACCAATACGGTCAGCTTCTGCCACAGTTTCAAACGACTGAGAAACTTCATGTCCTTGTGCCTAATCCGGGTGAGCCGGGTCAAAAATCCTGCCAGGCGGCATCCTGAGCGCCGGCGGCGGCGAGGACGGCGGGCCTGGAATCGACGAGCGACGCTGGGTCCACTGGGGCGCCTGCCGCGGAGCGGCTAACCTCTGCTCGCGAGGTCACTCCCGGCGAGGCTGCAACGGGCGGGCTCACGGAACGCTCGGCGGGTCCGCCCCCGCGCTGATGCACCCCGAGACGATAGCCAGCCATCATCTCGTGCAGTGCATGGGCCTGCTGTGCCATAGCCAACGAAGCCGTGGAGGCCTGCTCCACCAGTGTGGCGTTCTGCTGCGTCACTGCGTCCATCTGCACGACGGCCTGGTTGACTTGTCCGATGCCGATCGATTGCTCGCGCGAGGCGGCTGCAATCTCCGCAACGATGTCCGAGACCTTCTTCACCGAAGCGACGATCTGCTCGAGTGTCTGCCCCGACTGCGTGACCAGGACCGAGCCATCCTCGACCTTGTGCACGCTGTCCTGGATGAGCTCCTTGATCTGCCTCGCGGCCGTGGCCGAGCGCCCGGCCAGGGTTCTGACTTCAGTCGCGACCACGGCGAAGCCCCGACCCTGCTCACCGGCACGGGCCGCTTCCACGGCGGCATTCAGCGCCAGCAGGTTGGTCTGGAAGGCGATCTCGTCGATGACCCCGATGATGGCGGCGATGCGGCGCGCGGACTCATTGATGCCGGACATGGCCTGCACGGCCTTGCCGACCACCGCGCCGCCCTGCTCGGCCTGGCCACGCGCGGCCACGGCCAACTGGTTGGCATGGCCCGCGTTCTCGGCATTGCGCTTGACCGTGGTCATCATCTCTTCCATCGAGGAGGCGGTCTCCTCGAGCGAAGAGGACTGCTCCTCGGTGCGCATCTGCAGATTGATATTGCCGCTGGAGATTTCCTTGCCGCCGCGGTGGATCTCGGCGGCCGATTCCTTCACGAGCGCCACGATCTCGGCCATGTTGTCGGCGAGCTGGTTGACCTTGCGGCTGGTGGCCGCGAAGAAGCCCGTCATCCCTTGCACCGAGATGCGCCGCTGCAGGTCGCCGTCCAGGACCGCGGCGAGCATGCTCTGCATCTGTTTCTCGGTAGCGACTTCCTGCGTTCGGTCGGTCCATTCCACGACCGTTCCGATCCGCTCGCCGTGCTCGCTGAGCACCGGGCTGCTCACGGTGCGGAAGCTCAACGCGCCCAGGCTGCGATCCTGGGCAGCCGCGCCGCTCAGCGTGTCGAGAATGTGGCGCTCGCGCTCGGGATCCGCACACAGACTCTCGAGCGCCGAGCCTTTCACGTGCTGTACGTCGAATTGCCCGAGCGTCTTGCGAATCTCGCTCTCGCCACTGGTGAAGGTGGCCTGCGCAGTCTCGTTGAGGTAGATGATCTGATGGGCCGCATCGGCCAGCAGGACACTGGTCGAGGCCTTGTCGAGCGCCTCGCGGATGCGCGCGTTCTCCGCTGCAATGGCCCGTTCCGTCTCGATCTGGGCATGCAGTCTGCGCTGCATCTCCTGCAACGCGTGTTGCAGCTGGCTGGCCTCATCCCGGCCCCAGGTCATGAGAGGATTGTCGTACTCGCCGCAGGCAATGCGCTCGAAGACGACCACCGCTCGCCGAATGCGCATCGACAGCGACCGGTTCATCAGCCACGCGAGTGACAGCGCCAGGCTGAGAGCGACCCCGCTGATCGCCGCGGAGAGTGCCTGCCGCTGGCGCAGGCGCGACAGGCGCTCGGCGAGGCGGGTGTTGAGGAGGTCATAACCCACGAGCGAAAGAGTCTTCAGCTCGCGGGTGGCAGTGACCCCGGCGTCGTAGATCTCCCCGGCGCTGATGGTGATGTTGGATGTGTCGAGAATCTTCGACTGAATGACGGCATGAAAGCCGTCTGTGGCGGATCTCCCGGACTGAACGGCGGGCTGCAGGATCACTCGGGCGGCCGGCGGGAGCTGCGCGACTGCCTCATCGAGCGAGGCCAGGATCGCGACCTGCCGATCGTGGAACAACCGGATGCCCATGCGATCATCGCCGCCCAGGTAGCCCTTGGCGGCCGCGCGAACGGCATGACGGCGCATCTCGCCGGCCGCGCCCAGCACGATCGGAGCGTAATCGGTGGCCACCCTGATCAGGGTTCTGGTCTCCTGCTCGGGATCGAACGATGTCATGGAGCGCGCGCCGACGTCCTCGGCGAGCTGTGCAACATGACTTGCCAGCCTCAGGTGCGCGGCATCGTCCTCGTCCGGACTGTGCTGGAGCGTCTTCGACTTCAAGTCGAGCCACTCCGATTTGATCCTCCGCCAGGGGACCGACACGCCGAGCCGCTTGCCGAGGGTCGCGTCGATCTCGTCCACCGCCGCAATCCGGGTGTCCACTTCCTGAGTCTGCGCGAGCAACTCGCTCTGACGAGTCTGGTCGCCCATCAGCACGGCGAGTGCGCGGTCTCGATGCGTGAGAGTCTCAGCGGCGACCGTGCCGAGGGCCTGCAGATAGCGGGCGCCATCCAGCTCTTCGCGCGCCTGACTGATGGCCGCGATGGACTGCGAGAAATAAAAGCAGCTGAGCAATACCGCCGGCACGAGCATGGCCACGACCAGCAGGGCGAGCTTCTGCCACAGGCGCAGCCGGCCCAGGAGCGCGAGCAGGGTTTCGGTTATTGCTGCCAAGTTGAGTTTCCCGGTTCGCTCAGGCGGCTAGGCCGCCGAGGCGGCCTCACTCGGGGGGAGCCTGGAGGACAGGACGTTCAGATCCCCGCCGACCAGGCGGTCGATATCGAGGAGCACGATCATCCGTTCGGCCCCCGGAACCAGACCGCGGATGTAGTCGGTGGCACCCTGGGCGCCCAGCTCGGGGGCAGCTTTGACCTCGGCAGGATTGACGTTCACCACGTCAGAGACGCCGTCCACGACCACCCCGAAGTCGCGACGGCCGGACGCGGAGATCACTGACACGACGATGATTACCGTCACCGCGGTGTACTCCGCCCGCTCGAGCGCAAACCGCATCCGCAGGTCAACGATCGGTACGATGGAGCCGCGCAGGTTGAGCACCCCCAGAACGTGCGTGGGCGCGTGCGGGATCTTCGTGACTGCGGACCAGCCGCGGATCTCCTGCACACGCAGGATGTCCACTCCGTAAGTCTCGCTGCCCAGCACGAATGTCAAAACCTGGTGCGAATCCTCGCCCGCGGCACCGTTCGGATTCACGGTCGTGTTGGAGGCCATGCCTGTCTCCTATGTGAGTCGCTCATCAGGCCGCCGCCCGCACGGTCAGTGCGCGAATCAGGCCCGGTATGTCCAGAATCAGGGCGACGGAGCCGTCACCGAGGATCGTCGCCCCGGAAACGCCCTCGATATGCCCGTAGTTGGTTTCGAGAGATTTGATGACCACCTGCTGCTGGCCGAGCAGGTCGTCCACGAAAAGACCAATGCGCTGATGGCCCTCGCCCTCGGCGACCACCACCAGGCCCTCATCGAGCACGCGCGTATGCGGCTCCACCCCGAATACCTCGTAGAGGCGCACGATGGGCAGGTAGAAGCCGCGGAAGGAGAACACTTCCCCCTGTCCCGAGAGACGGCTGATGCTGCTCGCTTTGAGCTGCATCGACTCCACGATGGATACCAGCGGAACGATGTAGGTCTCACTGCCTACCGCCACTGACTGGCCGTCCACGATCGCCAGTGTCAGGGGCAGGGTGATGATGCACTTGGAGCCCTTGCCGCGCTGGCTGCGCAGCTCGATCTTGCCGCCGAGCTCCTTGACGTTGCGGCGCACGACATCCATGCCCACACCGCGACCGGACACATCGGTGGTCTTATCAGCGGTCGAGAATCCCGGCATGAAGATCAGGTCATACACCTGCTCGTCGCTCAGCACGTCGTCCGGGCCCGCCAGGCCACGATCGCGCGCCTTGGCCAGGATCCGATCCTTGTCGAGACCGCCGCCGTCATCGCTGACTTCCACGGCGATGTTGCCGCCGCGGTGGCAGGCATCCAGATGCACCGTACCCGCCGGGGGCTTGCCCGCGGATGCGCGCGCGGCCGGGGATTCGATGCCATGATCGATGCTGTTGCGAATCAAGTGCACGAGCGGGTCACCGATCTTCTCGAGCACCGTCTTGTCGAGCTCGGTCTGCTCCCCGGTCATCTTCAGCTCGATCTGCTTGCCGAGCCGCTGCGCGAGGTCGCGCACCATGCGCGGGAAGCGGCTGAAAACCGTGTTGATGGGCAACATGCGTACCCGCATGACGCTTTCCTGCAGCTCGCGCATGTTGCGCTCGAGCTGCGCCAGGCCGGCGCGGAGCTTCTCGGCCACCGGGCCCTCGATGCCGAGGCCGAGCTGGCTGAGCATCGACTGGGTAATGACCAGCTCGCCGACGGTGTTCATGAGCTCATCGATCTTCTCGACGCTCACACGGATGGAGCCGGAGTCCGGCGCCGTAGGCAGCGGCAGCTCCACCTTGGATTCGTCTTTCGCAGGCGCTGCGTTGTGCGCCGGTGCTGCAGCCGTCTCCGTGCTCACCAATGCGCGCGGCTGGGCGACTGCGGCGGCAGCTACGTGCGGCGCGGCGGCTGTGATTGCGGCCGTGGCCGTCCCGGACGGTACGCTGGCGGCAACTGCCGCAACGGCGGGCGCAGGCGATGCGGCAACAGGGTCTGCAGGGGCATCCGCCGGGAGCGCGCGTGCGATCTGGAGATCGCAATCGCCTTCGGCCCACTCGAAGACCTGACGAATCGCCGCTTCTGCCACTTCAGCTCGCAGGTCCAGGCGCCACGCGAGATAACACGACTGGGGCTCGAGGCTTTCGAAGGAGGGCAAGGAGTCGAGATCGGCGTGCACCTCGAGATCGCCGAGGGTAGCCAGCTCACGCAGCATGCGCAGCGGGTCGTTTCCGCGGGCAAACAGCTCAGGATACGGCCGGAAGTCGATGTGCCAATGCGAAGAGGCGGGTGCGGAGGTCTCTTCGTGTGGGCCCGCGGATGCAGTGGTTGTGGGTGTCCTGGACGCGGGCGCCGCAGCGCCGGGTCCAGCAGTTGCAGGGGACACGGCGGCGGATGGCACGGCGGCCGTCGCGGCGTTAGCCACGGCGGCCTTGTTCTGCGCGATCATCAGCTCCAGATCGAACTGCACATCCGACACGCGTTGTGCGTCGATGGGCTGCTTCATCTGGACGGCACGCAGCATGGCGCGCATGACGTCCACCGACTTCAGGAGCAGGTCGGAGATCGCCGGTGAGACTTTCATGGAGTCACTGCGCAGCTCGTCGAGCATCGTCTCCAGGCTGTGCGTGAAGGAGGCGATGTCACTGAAGCCGAACGTCGCGCTGCCACCCTTGATCGAATGCGCGACGCGGAAGATGGTGTTGATGAGGTCCTTGTCGGGAGAGCCGACGTCGAGTTTCAGAAGAGCCGCTTCCATGGAGTCGATCGCCTCGAAGCTCTCTTCGAAGAAGGCATCGTGAAACTGCGCGAGATCGATGGTCATGTCGGCAGCCTGAGGAGCGGCGCGAGCCCGAGAAGATGGGCTGCGGAGCTGAGCGTTGCCGAGGCGCCGCGCCACTGCACGGCCAGTCCCCGCTGCTCGCGATCTCGCACGAAGGCGGCGATGACCTGCATGCCTGCGGTGTCGATGCGCTGCAGCCGAGTGGGGTCGAGAGCGACCGGGCGCGGCTCCTCAACCAGCCGGCGCAGCCGCGACTTGAGGCTGGTCACCTCCGACACCATGCACTCGCTGGCCAGGGTGAACGACCTGGCACGCATGGCCGGGCTGGTTCGCGCAGCGACCGGGCCCTTGCCCCGCCGCCTGCCGGCCGACAACCGCCGTCCATCCTGGCCGTTGCGCCGGGCTGCTGGCGAAGCCGTTTTCTTGCGCTTTTTCATGTCGGTGACAAATCAGGAACGATCGTGCGGGCAACGCCGTTCTATCGGCACTGGTGGGCTCGCGCTTGAGGCCACGCCGCGGAAATCGGACGCAGTTCCGCGCTGCCGCAAGGAGCTGACCTTCATGCGGTCTTGAGCCTCTGTACGGCATTGCGCGGCGCGTGCAGCCGCCACACGAGCTCGGCCTCGTGCAGCGAGAGGCCGCAGCCGGAGACCAGCTCCTCGCGGGTCGCGCCGCCGCGGGCGAGGCGGATCGCAATCTCGTAGCCGGGGGAGGCGGCGCCGGCGGAGCTCGCGACGTGCCTGGGCCGGTCGAGGCGCTCGCCCAGCTCGGCGATGCCGGTCCGGGTTGCATCGAGGCGAGCTTCGAGGTCGGCCAGGCGCCTCAACACGAGGTCCTGATGAGCGAGTACCTGCTGCATCTGCGCCACTGAGGCGCGGCGCCATGCGGAAAACGTGACGGCTGCCACGATAAAGGAGAAGACGAGGAATACCGCGCGTCCGGCGACGAGCATGGATTCAACAGAAGGCACGGTCATGCGCACTGATCTCCCGTGAGCGAGTTCACACTCCGATGCGCCGAGTGGCACGGAATGTCAGGTTTCCGGCGCCTCGCGCCGGGCCTACTGCTCAGGGTGCAGGTTCCGTGCCAGTGTTGTGTTGGCCTGGGGTACCGGTCGTGGGGGCGGGCCGCGCCTGCGGGGAGTCATCCGGAGAGGCGATTGCGCCGCCGGCGGAGCCGGGACGGGCGGGCTCGCCCGGAAGGGCTACGCGGGGCGCTGCGATTCCTGGCGGTGCCGGGTCGGCGCCCTGCACGACGACACCCGGACGAGGCGCAGCGGCTCCCGGGCTGCGCGCGTCGGCGGCTGGCGGTGAGAGGTTCGCCGGGTCCGTCTGCCGCATGAGCTCGGTGGAGAGGATGACCACGACGACGCGGCGGTTGGCGTTGCGGCCGTCCGCAGTCGTGTTGGGTTTTGACGGGCGCTGTTCTCCGTAGCCGATTACGGCGAGCCGGTCCGGGGCGACCCCATGGCTCGCGAGCACCCGCACGACGCTGCCGGCCCGCGCGGCGGACAACTCCCAGTTGGAGCTGAATACCGCGGTGCGGATCGGCTTGTTATCCGTGTGTCCTTCGACGCGTATCGGATTCGGGAACGGGGCGAGAACCGAGCCGAGGCGCTCGATGATCCCGACGGCCGGATCGGACAGCCGGGCACTGCCGCTCGGAAACAGAATGTCGCTGCGCATCTCGACCTCGATCCAGAAGTCGTTGCGCCGCACCGTGACGATGTTCTTCTGGACGAGATCGTCCATTGCCCGTGCCACCTGGTCGGCAACGTGGGAGAGCGCCGCGGCGGCCGCGGCGGCCTGCGGTGGCAGCTTCCCCGGGAGCACGACATCGCCGCGGCTGCGTGACAAGCCAACCTCGACGGGCGCGGCTGCGAGACGGGATTCTTCCTGACCTTTGACTACTGTCTGCTGAGCGGCGCTCGTGCGCGCCTGCGCATCGGCGCCCACCGGCGTATCGCCCACTTGAATGGGCTCGGTGCTGCGCGGGGTGCCGCGGAAAGCGGCGAACAGTGAGGCGGAGACGACGCGGTATTTGCCCGCATTCACCGAGGAGATGGCATACATCACCACGAAGAACGCGAGCAGTAAAGTCAGCAGATCGGCGTAAGGAATCGCCCACGCCTCATGATTGGTGTGTTCCTCGTGCTTCCTTTGCCGCCGTGCGGTTGTATGTCGGACGCGCGTCAATGAAGGTAGCCCTGCAGCTTGGCTTCGATCGCGCGTGGGTTCTCGCCCTGCGCGATGCACAGCATGCCGTCTACGATCATCTCGCGCATCTGCGTCTGCCGCTGAACCAGCACCTTGAGTTTCGCGGCGACGGGCAGGAAGAACAGGTTTGCCAGTCCAATACCGTAGACAGTCGCCGTGAAGGCTGCGGCAATGCCGTGACCGAGCTTGCTCGGGTCCGCGAGATTCTGCAGCACCGCCATCAGGCCGAGCACGGCTCCGATGATGCCGAGCGTGGGACAGTAGACCCCCATGCCCTCGAACACCTTCGCGGCTGTCGTGTCGGCGTGCTCCCGCATGTTGAGATCGACGTACATGACGCTGCTGATCGCATCCGGCTCGGTTCCGTCCACCACCAGCTGCAACGCCTTCTTCACGAAATCATCCGGCTCGCGCTCGATCATGTTCTCCAGGCCCAGTAGTCCCTGGCGGCGGGCGATGTTGCTCCACTCGACGATCTTGGCGATCAGCACGCGGCCGTCACGTACCGGCGGGCGCACGACCCACGGGAACATCTGCAGCGCGCGTTGCATGACCGGAAGCGGTGTCTGGATGAAGATGGCCGCCACCGTCCCGACGATGACGATCATGAAGGCGGCCGCGGAGACCAGCGCCATCAGGCCCGCGCCCTTGAGCACAGCGCCGACCAGCACTGCATTCAGCGCGAGCACCAGTCCGATGACGCTCAGAATATCCAACGCGGCCTCTTACATCCCGAGACCCGACAGCAGTGCATCCACGTCTGTCTGGCCCGAGGCGATCTCGCCCTTGGTGACGCCCGGGACCACGGGCCCCTGGCCCGCCCCCTGCGCCTGACCCATGGTGGCATGCTCGACCATGTCCCCGGAGAGGCGCGCGAGGTTGACCAGTGCGGCTTCGAGCTCGGCCACGAGCTTCATCACACTGCGGATGATCTGGCCAGTGAGATCCTGGTAGCCCTGCGCCAGCAGCACGTCGGACAGGTTCCGGCGGATGAGCTCGGAGTCGGAGCGGGCAGCGGGCAGGAAAGCCTCCATCGACTTCACCAGCGGCAGGAATGCGTCGATCGAGCGCACCACTGCCTCGAAACCGTGTGCGCCGCTGGCGCGTACCCGGTAAGCCTCGAGCGATTCCATCAGTGCGGCCGCCTCCTGAGCGGTGCGCTCCGCCAGCGGACAGGACTGCTCGACGAGGTCGAGCGTGCGGTGGGCCGCCTCGTCGGTCAGGTCGATGACGTGAGAGAGACGGGCCCGGGCATCCGGGATCTCGTTCTCTGCGATGTCCTGCAGGCGTGACTCGATGCCAAAGCGCTCGAGCGCCTTCTGCAGGTCGCCGGTGAGCTGCCTCAGCTCGGTGAACATTCCCGGCTCGCGCATGTGCACGATATGGTCCACGGCGGCGAAGAAGGCCGTTTCATCCTCGGTGCGCAGAGCCTCGGTAAGGGCCTCGACACAGGCGCTGTATTCCAGCTTCAGTACCGCAAAACTCGACATGTTGACCTCACTTATGCTGCGTTGGCCGAAAGCTCGCCCGCGGCGGTTCCAGCCGCTCGTCCCAGGCGCGACTCTCGCTCACTTGCCCGTGTTCAGGATCTTGTCGAGCTTCTCTTTGAGAGTCTCGGCAGTGAAGGGCTTGATGACGTAACCGTTCACACCAGCCTGGGCGGCCTCGATGATCTGCTCGCGCTTGGCCTCGGCGGTCAGCATGAGCACCGGCAGCTTCGCCAGCTTGGCATCCGAGCGCACGGCCTTGATCAGGTCGAGGCCCGGCATGCCCGGCATGTTCCAGTCCGTGATCAGAAAATCGAACCCGCCCTGCTGCAGCATGGGCAGCGCGGTGTTGCCGTCATCGGCCTCGGCGACGTTCGGGTAGCCCAGATCGTGCAACAGGTTCTTGATGATGCGGCGCATCGTCGAGAAGTCATCCACGACCAGGAATCTCAGATCTTTACTCACGGCTCGCTCTCCCGCTCACGTGCGCTCACGCCTGGGCCGGGACAGCATTGTCCCGCCAGTCCGCAAGTCGCGATTTCAGACGCACCAGCGCCTGCCCGTGTAACTGGCAGACGCGTGATTCGGTCACCTTCAACACTGCACCGATCTCCTTCAGGTTGAGTCCGTCGCTGTAGTACAGCGACATGACCAACCGCTCGCGCTCCGGCAGTCCCTCGATCGCGTGCGCGAGTGCCGCCCTGAATCTCTCATCCGCCGCCTCCCGGAAGGGGTCGGCCGGACCTGCAGCCGTCGCTGCGGTGGCATCGTCCAGGCTCGCCAGGCGGCAGCTCGCGGCGTCCTGCACGATCGAGTGATAGTCCTCGAGCGAGATACCCATGCCCTGGGCGATCTCCGCGTCCCGCGCGTCCCGCCCCGTGCGCCTCTCGATCTCCTGAACCACTGCGGCGGCCGCACGCGCCTTGCGATGCACCGAGCGCGGAGCCCAATCGAGCTTGCGCAGCGCATCGATCATCGCTCCCCGGATCCGGATTCCCGCGTAGGTCTCGAAGCTGGCGCCGCGGTCGGCGGCGTAGTTCTCGGCCGCCTCCAGCAGGCCCAGCATGCCGGCCTGGATCAGGTCGTCGACCTCCACCGAAGGCGGCAGTCTTCCCGCCAGGTGGTAGGCGATCCGCTTCACGAGCTCGGCGTGCTGCAACACCAGCCGGTCAGCATCTGCGCTGGCACGTACGGCGCTGTAGGCACTGACTGCGTTCATCGAACCGCTTCCAGTCGCGGCGCGTTACGACGCACGAGCCGCTCCACGAAGAACTCGATGTTTCCACGCGGACCGGGTGGCACAGGCCAGGTATCGGCCCGCGCGGCCAGCTTCTTGAATGCACGCGAGGCCGGACACGATGGATAGGCTTCGAAAACGGGTCGCTGTTCCCTTACCGAGCGCCGAAGGTACTCGTCTTCGGGGATTTCTCCTGCGAACTCCAGCACTACCTCGAGGAATCGTGCCGTCACGAGCTCGAAGCGCCGGAAGAGCTCGGCACCGGCTCCGGGGACACGGACCTGGTTGGCCAGCACGCGAAAGCGGGTGACTCCGTGATTGCGACTCAGCACCTTGACCAGGGCATAGGCGTCCGTCAGCGAAGCCGGCTCGTCGCAGACCACTACGAGCACGTGCTGGGACGCTTGTGAGAACTGCAGCACACTATGGGCGATCCCGGCCGCCGTATCGACGATCAACACGTCCACCTTGGCCGCCAGTGAGCTGAAGGCCTGGACCAGGCCCAGGTGCTCGGCCTCGCTCATATTGGCCATATCGGCCGCGCCGGAGGCGGCCGGAACGACATGGAAGCCCTGCGGGGCCGCGATGAGTACCTCATCGAGGGTGCGTTCGCCGGAGATGACATGGGCGAGCGTGTAACGCGGTGACAGGCCCAGGAAGACATCGGCGTTAGCCAGTCCCAGGTCCCCGTCCAGCAGCACGACGCGCTTGCCCGAGGCGGCGAGAGCCGTGGCGAGGTTGACCGAGACGCTGGTCTTGCCGACCCCGCCTTTGCCGCCGGTGACTGCGATCACCTGCACGGGCTGAGCGAGTCCCTCGAGATTTGAGTTGCGGATGATGTTGAGCTCAGGTGATGCCATGGGCGATCTTTCCAAAACGTCTTCGCAGCAGATCCTCATCGGCAGCAGCGCCGCTCGCCTTGGCGAGACGCACCGCCTCCGACACCAGCTCGAGTGCGCGCGCCGGCCGCAGATCCTCCGGGACACGCTGGCCCTCGCTCACATACGACACGGCCAGCCTGGCCCGAATGAGTATCGAGAGGACGCCGCCGATGCTGGCAGCCTCGTCGAGCTTCGTGAGCACACAGCAGGAGGGGTTGGCCGGCGCAAAGCGCCTGACTGCCTCTTCCAGCGCTCCCGCCTGGGTGCTGGCCGACAGCACCAGCGCCGTCTCCAGCTTCGAAGCCGTGTTCGCAAGCACCGACAGGCGGCTGCCGAGCTGCGCATCCCGGGCGCTCGAGCCGGGCGTGTCGATGAGAACCAGCCGCTCGGTCAGGGTGGACAGCAGGGAGGGCAGATTCTCGAACCGGTCGGGCGAGTAAACCGCCACGCCCAGAAGCTGAGCCAGCGAGCGCAGCTGATCCTGTGCGCCGATGCGGACCGGGTCCGCGGCGACCAACGCGATATCCCGTGGACCGTGTCGCAGCACCCAACGCACCGCTACCTTGGCGAGCGTGGTGGTCTTGCCAACGCCGGTCGCACCTGCGAAGGCGACTCGGCCGCCCTCGTCGAGCCACCGGTCACCCGTCACGCGCAGATATTGCGAGAGGCCGGCGATCGTGAAGCGACGTCCGAAGGTGAGATCGGTATCTTCGGGGAGCTGTCGGACCAGGTGCTCGGCGAGATCCTGCGTAATGCCGATCTCTGTCAACTCCCGCAGGATCTCGGTACGCACCGGGGCGCGCCGTGTCAGGTCATTCCACGCAAGGTGCGCCAGTTGAGTCTCGAGCATCCGTCGCAGCGTCTTCAGCTCGTTCCCCATCGCATCGTTCGAGCCCGCGCCTGCCGCAGCGTTGCCAGCGCCGTTCCCTGGCGGCTCGACAGCAGTTGTCGGCTCCTGATACTGAGGGCCCTGAGGGCCGTCGGAGGCAGTATCCCGGGGGCCGAGCGGGCCGAGCGATGAAGCCCGTACTCGCTCAACCACCTCATCGGTGCGATACACCGGCAGATCGGTCCGCGAGTGTGCGGCGGGTGGCTGCGGCGAATGACTCGCGGCAGAGGCGGATGCGCGAGAACGGCCGGACGAGCGATCGGGGGCAGCGGACAGGGTCGGCGCGGCGGCAACCGCATGCGCCATCGCCTCAGCAAATTCCTGGGAAGGCGCCGGCGCCTCGGGCCCTGCGGCACGCGATTGCGAGAGCGACTGAGCATGGGCCACAACCGCCTCGCGGGCGGCCGCCGATATCCATTCGCGATCCTCGGACTGTGCGGCGCGGGCGCCCACTGTCAGTTCGGTAGCATCGAGGCTTTCCGGATCCTCGTGAGCCGCTGCTGGCGAGGCAGGGACTCGGCTCGCGCTGCGCGCTCGCGCGGCTACGGGTACCGGGGACGCCACGGCAACGGGTGCCGCGGTCACGGCTGTCGCGGTAACAGGAGCCGGCGCCCGCGGGGATGCGGATGCCGGCGGCGCAGTGGTGTTGGCGAAGCCGCCGGCTTCGAGCGTGGAGGCATCGAAATCGACAGCCGCCGTAACTTCGACGCCTTCGCTCGTTCGCTTCGACGAGAGGATGACCGCATCCTCGCCGAGCTGCTCGCGCACGACGCGCATTGCCTGGCGCATGTCACGCGCTGTGTGTCGAATTATTTTCATCTAGCTACTCCACGCACGATTCAACTCACTCACTTTCCGACGGCGGTCACCAGACGAACCTTGCGGTTGTCGGGTATCTCGTTCCAGGCCAGTACATGCAGGTTCGGTACGCTCGAGCGCATGAAGCGGGCAAGCATCTGTCGCAGGGGAGGCGGCACCAGCAAGACCGCCGGCTCGCCGGCGCCTTCCTGACGGCGTGCCGACTCACTCACACGGCGCTGCAGGCGCTCGGCGAGACCAGGCTCGAGGCCGGGACTGGAGCTGTTGCCGGCCAGCGAATTCTGCAGAAGACGCTCGAGCTCCGGCTCGAGCGTGATGACCGGCAGCTCGGCGCCGACGCCGGCGATGTCCTGCACGATCTGCCGGCCGAGCGCCACGCGTACGTGGCCCTGGAGCACGGCGGGGTCCTGGGACTTCGGCCCGTGCTCGGCGAGGGTCTCGACGATGGTGCGAATGTTGCGAATCGGGACGCGCTCGCTGAGCAGGCCCTGGACCACGCGCACCATGACCGACAGCGGCAGCACACGCGGTACGAGATCCTCCACCAGTTTCGGCGCGGTCTTGCCCAGCGTGGTGAGCAGGTGCTGCACCTCCTCGTGACCCAGGATCTCGTGGGCGTGGGACTGGATGATGTAGCTCAGGTGTGTGGCGATCACCGTGCTGGGGTCCACGACCGTATAGCCGAGTGTCTGCGCATGGTCGCGCGCGGCAGGCTCGATCCATACCGCGTCCATGCCGAAGGCCGGATCCCGCGTCGTGATTCCCTGAATCGGGCCGAACACTCGCCCGGGGTTGATGGCCAGCTCGCGTTCGGGATAGACGATGCTCTCGCCCACCGGCACACCGGAGAGGTTGATCCGGTAGACGTTGGGTGCCAGATCGAGGTTGTCGCGGATGTGTACCGCCGGGACTAGAAAACCGAGCTCCTGTGAGAGCTTGCGTCGTACACCGCGAACCCGTCCGAGCAGGTCGCCGCTCTGTTTCTTATCCACCAGCGGCACCAGGCGGTAGCCGACCTCGAGTCCGATGAGATCAACGCTCTGTACGTCATCCCACGAGAGCTCGCGGGCCTCCGGCGCAGGGCCTGGCGCGACCGGGGCTGGCGCCGGCGCGGGTACCCGCGCGCGCTTCTTCGTCAACAGGTAAGCCCCCGTGCCGCACAGCGCCGACATCATGAGGAAGACAAAGTTCGGCATGCCCGGCACCAGACCGATCGCCCCGAGCAGGCCGGAGGCGACCCCGAGGGCCTTGGGATGGCCGAAGAGCTGACGCGTGAGCTCACCGCCCATGTCCTGTGCCCGCGACATGCGGGTCACGATCAGCGCGACCGCCGTGGACAGCAGCAGCGCCGGAATCTGTGTGACCAGGCCGTCGCCGATGGTCAGCAGCGTGTAAGTGTGACCGGCTTCCGCGATCGGCATTCCGTGGCCAACGGTGCCTATGGCGAGGCCGCCGATGATGTTGATGAACAGGATCAGGATGCCCGCGATCGCATCGCCACGCACGAATTTGCTGGCGCCGTCCATGGAGCCGTAGAAGTCGGCTTCGGCGCGCACTTCGACGCGGCGCGCGCGCGCCTCATCCTGAGTGATCAGGCCGGCGTTCAGATCGGCGTCGATCGCCATCTGCTTGCCGGGCATGGCATCCAGTGTGAAGCGCGCACTGACTTCCGAGATGCGCCCCGCGCCCTTCGTGACCACCACGAAGTTGATGATGGTCAGGATGATGAACACCACGACACCAACGGCGAAGTTGCCTCCGATCACGAACTCGCCAAAGGACTCGATCACGTGTCCGGCCGCCTGCGGGCCGCTATGGCCGTTCAACAGCACGACCCGCGTGGAGGCGACGTTGAGAGCCAGCCGCAGCAAGGTAGCGAGCAGCAGGATCGTCGGAAAGACACCGAATTCCACCGGCCGGGCGACGTAGAACACGGCCATGACGATCACGAGGGAGAGCGCAATGTTGAACGTGAACAGCACGTCCAGGACCATCGGCGGCAGCGGCAACACCACCATCGCAAGCACCGCCAGCACGCCCACGGGCACGCCGATTCCCGTGCGAATCAGCTCGCGCAGCGGAGGCAGGGTGCTCGTTGAGGATGCCGTGGCCATGGATCAATGCCTGGTCTGGTCGATGTTGGGATCGATGTCCGGCGGCTGTGGCGGATAAATTCCGCGACTGCGTGCCGTCTTGAGCTGATAGATGTAGGTCAGCACCTGCGCGACCGCCACGTAGAGCGAGGCTGGGATTTCGCCCCCGATCTCGACGCTGCGGAACAAGGCACGCGCCAGGGGGGGCGCCTCGAAGATCGGCACGAGACTCTCGGTGGCGACCTCGCGGATGCGCGCGGCGATCAGGTCGGCGCCCTTGGCCACCACCAGTGGTGCGCGCATACGCTGCTCGTCGTAGCGCAGCGCGACGGCAAAGTGGGTCGGGTTGACGATGACGACGTCCGCCTTCGGAACCTCCTGCATCATGCGACGCTTGGCGACCTCGCGCTGCAGGTTGCGAATGCGGCCCTTGATCTCGGGCGAACCCTCGCTCTCCTTCATTTCCTCGCGGATCTCCTGGCGCGTCATGCGCAGCCGCCGCGTGTGCTGCCACAGTTGCCACGGAACATCGACGGCGGCAATCAGCCCGAGCGTGCCGGCGAGCATCAGGAAGGCGTACCCCGTGACCGAGGCGGCGTGGCCAATGGCGACGCGGGTGGGCTCCATTCCCAGGCCGAGCAGCTCGGGGGCCTTCTGGTGCAGGATGTGGAAGGCGACGAGCGCGAGCGCCGCGAATTTGGCGAGCGCCTTGCCCAGCTCGACCGCGCCGCGTGCCGAGAACATCCGCGCGAAGCCCTCCATGGGGCTGAGGCGGGTGAAATCCGGAGCGAGCGCCGTGAAGCTGAGATTCCAGCCACCGAGGAGCATGGGGGCGGTCAATGCGGCGACCAGCGTGAGTCCGAGGATCGGTGCGCAGGTCACGAGCGCGTGCAGCACGTCGTTGGACAGGGTGGCCAGCATGAAGGTCTCGTCCATCGACTGCTCGCGGCTGAGCGCAAGCCCCGAGCTCATCAGTCCGTCGAGCTGGCCGGCCATGTAACGGCCGAGAAAATGCAACCCGCCACCGGCGGTGAGCAGCACCGCAGCGGCGCTCAGCTCCATGGAGCGCGGCACCTGGCCCTTTTTGCGGGCTTCCTCGCGCCGCTTCGGTGTCGGTTGCTCGGTGCGTTCCTGCTCGTTCTCGGCCATGGCTCAGCCTCCGGCAACCATGAGCTTGCGCAGGAGCTCGAACCCATCGCCGAGCAGGTGCGTGAATGTGGTCTGCACCGCGGGCAAGCCCGCCAGTACGATGACCAGTCCGAATACCAACGAGATCGGAAAGCCGACCGCGAACAGGTTGAGCTGCGGGGCGGCGCGGCTCATCACGCCGAAGGCCGCGTTGACGATCAGCAGCGCTGTCACGCCCGGCAGGGCGATCGCGAGCGCGCCCACGAAGAGCTGACTGCCCCACTGCGCGACCGTCCACAGGCCCTCCTGGCCGAGACCGCTGGTGCCGATCGGAAGCGTGCGGAAGCCATTCACCAGAACCTCGATCAGCACCAGATGACCATTGAGGGCCATGAACGTGAGCATGACGAGGATCGTGTAGAACTGACCCAAAGCGGGGACTTCCGAGCCGCGCAGCGGGTCGATGTTGAATGCGAAGGACAGCCCCATGCTGTTGGCGAGGAGCTGGCCGCCGAGGGTCACCGCATCGAACAGCAGCTGCAGGCTGAAGCCGAGGGCAACGCCGATGAGCAGTTGCTGGACGGTCACGACGAGGCCGGCGGCCGAAAAAGGTGCGATGGCCGCTGGGGCCGGCAGCAGGGGCGTGACGGCGAGGGTGACCGCGCCGGCCAGCACGATGCGGATGCGGGCTGGCACGAAGACGGCGCCGAAGGCAGGGGCCACCATGAAGCACGCGCCGATCCGCACGAACGGCCACAGCACCTGCGCGAGCCAGGCTTCGAGCTGTCCTGTGGTGAGCGTGATCATGGTCTAGCGGGTGCGGGTCCGAATGACGGCGTGCTCAGTTGATCAGTCCGGGAATGCTCTCGAACAGCTCGCGCGTGTAGCTGAGGAGCGTCTTGAGCATCCACGGCCCGGCGATCACCATGGCCAGGGCCATCGCCAGCAGCTTCGGGATGAACGACAGGGTCATCTCGTTGATCTGCGTGGCCGCCTGGAACGCGCCGACGATCAGGCCCGTCACGAGGGCGACGAGCAGCAGCGGCGCGGCCAGCATGAGAGTGATCTCCAGCGCGCGGCTGCCGATGGTCATGACTGTCTCGGGTGTCATATGGATGCTCTTCATGAATAGAAGCTGGAAGCGAGCGTGCCCATGACCAGCGACCAGCCGTCCACCAGCACGAACAACATGAGTTTGAATGGGAGCGAGATCAGCACCGGCGAGAGCATCATCATGCCCATCGACATGAGCACGCTGGCCACCACCAGATCGATGATCACGAACGGAATGAAGATCAAAAATCCCATCAGGAATGCGGTCTTCAGCTCGCTCGTGACGAAGGCGGGCACGAGGAGGGTGAGCGGCACGTCCTGGGGAGCGGCGAAGCCCTTGCCGCCCGAGATGCGCACGAAAGTCGCGATATCGCTCTCGCGGGTCTGATCGAGCATGAATTTCTTGATCGGCACCATGGCCCGAGCGAGCGCCACCGTCGCCTCGATCGTACCGGCCGAGTAGGGCTTGAAGGCCTCGTCGTTGATACGGTTGATGACGGGGGTCATCACGAAGAACGTGAGGAACAGCGCGAGGCCCAGCATCACCTGATTGGGAGGGGTCTGGCCGGCCCCCAGCGCCTGGCGCAGGATGCCCAGCACGATGATGATCCGGGTGAAGGCGGTCATCATGAGCAGCACTGCGGGCAGCAGGGTCAGCGCTGTCATCAGCGCGAGGACCTGCAGCGTCAGGGTGTAGGTCTGTCCACCGCCGCCGGCGGCCGTCTGTACCGACAGCGCGGGCAGCCCCGGCTCGGCGATCGCGGCCGAGGGAAGCAGCACCAGCGCGGCGCACAGGCCGGCGAGCGCGATGAGGGCAGGCTTGCGCATCATTTCCCCAGGCTGCGCAGCATCAGCGCCTTGAAGGAGGGCCGGTTATCAGCCAACCCGGCAGCGGGTTTCACCAGCTCGATCGGCTCCGCGAGCACATGCAGCGTGTTGACATGACCGGGCGCCACACCGACGAGGATCTGTGTCTGGCCGACCTTGATGAGGACCGCTCGCTCCTTCTGTCCAAGCGGAATGTCGGCCAGAACATCGAGTGCGGTGCCCATGCGGTTGCCAAAGCTGCGCATGCGCCGGGCCAGCCACGCGATGAGGAATATGCTCGCAAGGACGAGCAGCAGCGCAAAGGTCACCTGCCCGAGTCCGCCCAGCCCGGCAGGGGAGACGGGGCTTGCCGGTTGCGGCGCGGCAAACGGATGGGCGCTCACCGCGGGGGCCTCTGCCGCCGCAGCGCACAGCGCTCCGCTCAGCGCGAAGGCGCCGAGGAGTGCTGCGGTCAACATGCAAGAGCTGCGGCGCACGCGGCTCACCTCAGCTTGCGAATGCGTTCGGCAGGGCTGATCACGTCGGTCAGCCGGATACCGAATTTCTCGTTCACGACCACGACCTCGCCGTGTGCGACCAGCGTCCCGTTGACAAACACGTCGAGTGGCTCCCCGGCGGCGCGATCGAGCTCCACCACCGAGCCCTGGTTGAGTTGCAGCAGATTGCGGATTGGAATGCGCGTGCGGCCCACCTCCATGGAGAGAGTCACCGGCACGTCCAGGATGACCTCGAGATTGACGTCGCGGCCGGACTGCGGGGCCTCGTCCTGCAGGTTGTCGAATTCCGCGGCGCGCGGCTCGGCTACGTTGGCGTTCATCGGAGATTCCTCAGGTTCGCTTGATGGCGATCGGATTCGAGGTCATGGGCAGTGGCGTGCGCCGGATGCGCTCGTCCACCTTCACGGCCTGCAGGCCACGTGACAGGCCGAAGCTGCCGCGGAAGACCGGCACGTCTTCGGCCAGCAGCGTCACCTTTCCGGAGAAGTCGCATGGCAGAACGTCTCCGGGCTTCAGATTCAACAGCTGGGCGAGCGTGATGGAACTACGTCCCAGGCGTGTGTTGACCTGCACTTCCGCATCCTCGATGTCCTCGCGCAGGCTGGTGGCCCACCGCTCATCCTTCTCGGCGCGATCGCTCGCGACGCCGGCGTCGAGAATCTCGCGCAACGGCTCGAGCATGGAGTAGGGCATCGTGACGTTGAGGTTGCCTCCCCCGCCGTCGAGCTCGATGTGGAAGCTCGTGATCACCACGATCTCGGAAGGGGAGACGATATTGGCGAAGTGCGGGTTGATCTCGGCCTGCACGAATTCGACTTCGACGGGGGCGATGTGCGACCAGGCCTCGTGCAGATCGGCGAACACGCTGCGCAGCATCATGTGGATGATTCGCTGCTCGGTCGCCGTGAACTCGCGTCCCTCGATCTTGGCGTGGCGGCCAGAGCCGCCGAAGAAGTTGTCTACCACGGCAAACACCAGTTTCGGATCGAGCACGACCAGGGCCGTGCCGCGAAACGGATTCATCTTCACCATGTTCAGGCTGGTGGGCACGTGCAGGGTGTGCACGTACTCGGCGAATTTCTTCACCTGGATGGGGGCCACCGCGATCTCGGGCGAGCGGCGCAGCAGGTTGTACAGGCTCACCCGGAACAGGCGCGCGAAGCGGTCGTTGATCATCTCGAGCGTGGGCATGCGCCCGCGCACGATGCGCATCTCGCTGCCGAAATCGAACGCGCGCACGTCGGCCGCAGCCGGCGGTACCGCCGTCGTGTCTACCTTTCCGGAGTCAACGCCGTGGATGAGCGCGTCGATCTCGGCTTGGTCGAGTACTTTGTCGGAGCTCACGGCGCGTCCTGCATCACTGCATCACGAAGCTGGTGAAGTAGATCGCCTCCACCTTGTCGGGCTTGCCGCCCGCGCCCTCGATCACGTGGCGGATGGCGACGAGCGCATCGCCGCGCAGGTGCTCCTTGCCGTCGCGTGTACCGAGCACAGTGGATTTCTGATTACCCAGCAGCAACAGCAGATCGTTGCGGACCGCTGGATCGTTCGCCTTGAGCAGCTCCATCGTCGCGGGATCGCGCGTCATGACCTGCACGGCGACCTGGAGGAAACGTACCAGCGGGTCGCCCTCGAAGTTCACGACGAACGGTGGGTCGAGCGCCACGTACAGAGGAGGAGCGAGGGGCTCCTTGGCCTTGGCTTCCTTCTTCGCATGGGGGTCGCCATTCGGCACCAGAAACCAGGCACCGGCGCCGCCGCCCACCAGGACGACAGAAGCCACGATGCCAATGATCAGCCATTTCTTCTTCGCCGGGGCTGCCTCGGCCGCCGGCTCAAGCACGGGTACATCCGCCATCGCGTCAATCACTCCATGGACATGTCTGCTGCACCCCGGCTGGTGCAACGTGCATGCCATGGGTGTCAGGACACGCGTAAGTGGCTAGAAAGAAAGGGTTTTGCGGGAGTTTGAGAGTGTGAAACGCGTCGCAGCGACGGATTCTTGACGTGTGTGCGCGCGGCGCGCAGCGGCCGGCGAAACGCTCAGGCGTACGTGTCCACGAGTCCCAGGCTCAGGCGGGCGAGGGGCGAGGCGCTGGTCTCGGCCGCCCCGACGGCGCCCACAGCGGCGATGGCAGGGGCCGGGGAGGGCCTGGACGGATTGCGAGGTGACTCGTGCGAGACCCCCGAATTACTGAGAGTGAGGCCCTGCGTGGCGAACATTTCCCGCAGCCGCGGGAGCGCCTGCTCGAGTGCCGCGCGAGTGTCAGGTTGGGTTGCGCCGAACCAGACGCTGGCATCGCCATCCCGAACCGAAATATGCACTTCGAGCGGGCCGAGGTGCTCGGGTGAGAGTCGCAACGAGGCGGATTCCAGGCCCTGATGGGCCATCCAGCTGATCTGTCCGCCCAACTCGTCCTGCCAGGCGGCCGTGCCCACTGCCGAACGCAGCTGCCCGCTCAGGGTGTTGGAATCTGCGGAGGGGTGCTGCAGGGCAAAATGTGACGCAATTCCCAGGTGCGCCATTGCGGGTCCCGCGGCGGCACTACCCGGATCCGGAACGGAAGCCGGCGCCGAGCTGCCAGCCGCAGCGGTTCCCGTGGCATCAGACTGGGTCGCTGCAGGAGCGTTCTGATCCTTCGACTGCGCCGCCGCGTCCGCGGCCAGAAGCGAGACGAGCGTCTGCATCGCTGATCCGCCCGGGACGGAGGACTGGGCCGCGTTGCCATCGATGGCGGCAGTGGCCGTTGACGAGTTGGATGGTTGCGCCGCTGCATTACCCGGCGGTCCGGCAGCCATCGGGGGTGTGACAGGGGGCAGGCCCAGCGCTGCTGCCAGCGCCTGGGAAACGAGCGCCAGCGCAAGCTCCCCCGGACCAGCACCAGCCGTCTTCCCGTCAGCATCCGACCGGGCACCGGTGGAGGCGCCCGGGGCGTCCACAGAGGCAGATGCAACGGCGGCGTCCTTGGATTCACCACCCTGGAGCGACTGGGCGAGCGTCATGACGAAATTTCCAACCGGCTCGGTTTGAGGGTTGTCCACGTTCGAGGCAGCCGCACCGGAGGGCTGCGCTGCGGAGGCAGTCTGCTTCGACGTGCCCCGCGTTGAGGCGGTCCCCCTCGGAAGCACGGGTTTCGCCTGATCGGCCGCCGATGCCCCCGTCCATGGGCTGCTTGCAGCATTGTCTGCACCCGGTGCGGCGGCGGCGGTCGCTGCCGAGGCCGGGTCAGCATCAGCGGACGATTCCCGAGTCGCCGTGCTGTCCGAGACATCCTGTGCATTACTGGCCGATGACTGGGCTGCGCGCCCGCTCGCTCCATCCGTATTGGGCCGAGAGGACTTCCCGGATGCAGTGCCGTCGGCGGCCGGTTTGCCGGAGCCGCGGGATGGAGTTGCAGCAGTGTGCTGCGCGGAAGTGCCGGGTCCGTTGCCCGGGTCGTTGACCTTGAACGTGGGGGCCCCGGGGGAGGCGCTCGTGGCGCTTACCGAAGCTCTCGATGCGGCGGGTGTGGGATGCGCGATCGGCGTTGTTCTGATATCAAGCGCCACGCAGAGCCAACCCATGCGCCCAAGCGCGCTGTGAACGTTCGTCGGATTCGTATTGCTCGCGTCTGTCGACCGCGCGTTCTTCCTCGGTCTGGAAGCGCTTGACCATCTGGCCAACGGCCTCGGCACGCTGTGCGGCACCCTGCCAGGTGCGCAGCTCGCTGTCGCGCTGAGCGCGCACGCGGGTCACGACCTGGCTTTGCTGCCGGAGCGCCTCGTCGAGTCGGGTAAGGAATGCCTGGTAGTCGCGTACCATCGCCCCGTCCATGCCGCACCCAGCCCGGAGCGTAAAGTCGCGCACGTAGCTCGCGTGATAGGTTTCCAGCTCGTGCAGCTTCGTCTCGCTTTCCCTGAGACGCCGCTCGCTGCTGGCGAGTGCCTCGGCCCGGCTGCGCTCCTGATCATCGACCACCCGCTGAACGATCTGCAGTCTCTGTGCGCGCTTCATGATCCGTCCCTATCAGCCGGGTTTTCCCGCTTCGCCCTTCGACCCCTCACTCTCGGCCAGGACGGCACTCAAGGCTGTGAGGCTTGCCGCGAAATTCACACGCTCCGTCATGTCCTGCTGCAGAAACTTCTGAATGCGCGGCCAGAGTGTGACGGCGTTATCGACCCGCGGGTCGGTGCCGCGCTGGTAGGCGCCGACGGCGATCAGATCGCGATGCTGATGGTATGTGGCCAGGATCTGGCGCAGCTGGCGTGCGCTTTGCAGCTGTGCCGGGGAGGAGATCTCATGCATGGCGCGGCTGACCGAGGCCTCGATGTCGATGGCCGGATAGTGGCCGCTCTCGGCAATGCGGCGTGACAGGACGATGTGTCCGTCGAGAATGGCGCGTGCCGCATCGGCCACCGGATCGTTGTTGTGATCGTCGCCTTCGGTGAGAACCGTGTAGAAGGCCGTGATCGAACCGGAGCCGTGCGCGCCGTTGCCCGCACGCTCGACCAGTTGCGGGAGACGCGCAAAGACCGAGGGCGGATAGCCCTTGGTCGCCGGGGCCTCCCCGATGGCGAGGCCGATTTCGCGCTGCGCCTGTGCAAAGCGTGTCAGTGAGTCCATCAGCAGCAGTACGTTCAGACCCTGATCACGGAAGTATTCCGCGATCGCGGTCGCGAGCCATGCTCCGTGCAGCCGCATCAGGGGCGGATGGTCGGCGGGAGTTGCCACGACGACGGCGCGACTGCGGTCCTTGGGACCCAGGATGCGCTCGACGAATTCCTTCACCTCGCGGCCGCGCTCACCGATCAACCCGACGACGATCACGTCCGCGCTCGTGTACCGGGCCATCATGCCCAGCAGCACGCTCTTGCCGACACCGCTGCCGGCGAACAGGCCCACTCGCTGCCCGCGCCCGATCGTCAGCAGAGAGTTGATCGAGCGGATCCCGACATCCAGCGGCTCCGTGATCGGCTGCCGGGAGAGCGGATTGATGGGCTTGCCGGTGAGGCGTACGCGCGTCTCGCACTCCAGCGGACCCTTCGCATCCAGAGGATGGGCGGCGCCGTCGATGATCCGGCCGAGCAGCTCCGGTCCTACGCGCACCGTACCGGCACGCTGGCGCGGGATCACCCGCGCGCTGGGACCCAGCCCCTGGGCATCGCCCGTCGGCATGAGATAGAGGCGATCGCCGGAGAACCCGACTACCTCGGATTCGACCCGGAAGCCATCGCTCGTGATCACGTCGCAGTAGTCACCGATGGAGGCCTGACATCCCACGGCTTCCAGTGTCAGGCCCACCATGCGCGTCAGCGAGCCTTCGATCGCTGGCGGCGGCGTCTGCTGCACACGGCGCAGCCGCCGAGCCAATCCGTCGCGCCAGAGCCGCACCCGCTGAGCCTCGGGCGCGCTCACGCTTCGGGCTCGCCGGCTGGAGGTGCCGGCCGCTCGGGCGCCCGTTCCTCGCCAAGCGCGCTAGCGATCACCGCGCTGATGCGGCTCTCGAGCCTTACGTCGATCTGCGAAGTCTCGGTGCGCACCAGGCAGCCGCCGCGCGTCAGGGTTGGATCCTCCACGAGTGTCCAGGCTCGCTCATTGGCCGGCGCAGCCAGGCGCTCACGTACCGTCGCGGCATCGTCAGGGTGCAGATGCACGCGGATCTCGCGCGCGGAAGCGGGCAGCTGGGCAAGTGACTCGCGCAGGATGGCGATGACCTGGGCTGGATCGACACGCAACTCGCGACGCGCGAGCTGTTTGCCGACTGTGAGCGCTAGCTGCAACAGCTCCTTCTCGATGGCGCCATCCAGATCCTGCAGCGGTTTCGCGAGCAGCTGCAGGATGGAATCGAGCTGCTTGAGGCGGGCCTCGATCGCGCCCTGCGCGGCCTGCATCTCTGCGTGGGCGCGAGCGATTCCCGCCTGGTAGCCGCGCGCCTCGCTGTCCTGGAGTGCGCGCGCCGCCGCATCCGCGCCGGGCGCTTTGCGCGGATCGCGCTCTCGTCCAACCACCGGCCCATCCACAGGCGGCAGCGACCAGCGTTCCACCGTCGCAGCCGCGCGTTTTGGATCAGACATACTCTTCGCCCTTTCCGGCAAGCGCGATCGTGCCGGCTTCCGCCAGCTTGCGCGCCGTCTGCAGGATCTCCTTTTGCGCAGCCTCCACCTCGGAGATGCGCACCGGTCCCTTGGATTCGAGGTCGTCCTTGAGCATCTCGGCCGCGCGCTGCGACATGTTCTTGAAGATCTTCTCCTTCATGCTGTCCTCACAGCCCTTCATGGCCAGAAGCAGCTTGTCACTCGGCACCTGACGCAGCAGCTCCTGCATGCTGCGATCGTCGATCTCGAGCAGGTTGTCGAACACGAAAATCAGATCCTGAATGCGCGCGCTGAGCGCCTGGTCGGTCTGCGTGATCTGCTCCATGATCACGCTCTCCTGGCTGGGCTCGAGATTGTTGATGATATTGGCGGCCGCTTTGGCGCCTCCCAGAGTGGAGGTACGGTGGGCGCCCTTGCCGGCGAACTGCTTCTCCATGATGTCATCGAGCTCGGTGAGCGCGCTAGGCTGCACGCCATCGAGCGTCGCGATGCGCACCAGAACGTCCGCCCGCATGTCCGGCGGGAGGCACGCGAGAATATCTGCGGACTGGTCAGGCTCGAGGTAGGCGAGCACGATCGCCACGATCTGCGGGTGCTCGAGCCGGATCAGCTCGGCCACCATGCGCGCGTCCATCCACTTGAGCGCCTCCAGTCCCTTGTTGGAGCGCCCGATGCTGATGCGGTCGATGATGTTGGCCGCCTTCTCCTGGCCGAGCGCCTCGACCAGGACCTTGCGCAGGAATTCTTCCGTGCCCACACCCACGGAGGTCTGGGTTTCGACCTGCGAGGCGAACTCCGTCACGATGCCCTGGACTTCCTCGCGCGAGACGCCGCTCAGGGCGGCCATCGCGGAGCCGATGCGCTGCACTTCCCGTGCCCCCATGTGCTTGAGCACCTGGGCGGCTTCCTGCTCTCCGAGCGTCAACAGCAGGATCGCAGCGCGCTCGGTGCCCGAGCGCTCGCCTTCGCGTTTCTCACTCATCCTTGCCTACCCAGTCGCGCACGACCTGCGCTACTCGCTTCGGATCCTGGGTGACCAGATTCCTCGCCTGCGCGATCTGCTGCTCGTGTGCGACCACGGCTGCGGGCTTACCGTGGGAGAGTACCGGTTGGGGTGCGGACTCCGGTGCTCGCGGCAGCGCAGCCGCGCGCACCGGTCCGATCAGCGATTTGACCATCGGGCGCAGCACCGAGAGCACCAGCACGAGCAGCACCAGCACGCCCGCGACGATCTTGGCCATGTCACGGAACAGCGGCGACTCCCAGATCTTCGGTTTCTCCAGCTCACCATCGGCGGGCGGGGGCGCCGCTTCCTGGGTGAACGAAGCGTTCACCACGTTCACGTTATCGCCGCGCGATTCATCGAAACCCACTGCATCCTTGACGAGTTGCGTGACGTGATCGAGCTGCTCCTTCGAGAGCGGGGTCTCGGTCACCTTGCCGTCCTTGCCGACGCTGCGCACGTTGTCAACGAGTACCGCGACGGTCAGCCGGTGTACACGGCCTCCCGGCTGGCGTGTGTAGTCGAGTGTCCGATCGATCTCGTAATTCTTGGTCGCACTCTTCGAGCTGCTGTCGGTGGCGCCCGCACCCGAGCCGGCGATTGCCGTGGTCGCGGCCGCGGCGGCACCGGACTGGGCGCCCGGCGCTGCGGGCGCGGGTGGCTTGGCGGGCGCCGGGGGGGTACTGCCGCTGCCCGGGGGCAGCGCCACGCCGCCGGGAGGCGGCTGGTTGCTGAGCGATCCGGGTACACCGCCGGCGGCCGAGCCGTCCCGGCTCGTCTGCTCGGAAGTCTGCTCGCTGCGTACCACCTGGCTGTCGGGCTTGTATTGCTCGCGCGCTTCCTCGGTCACGGACATATCCATCTGCGCGACGACCTGGGCACGCACACGCCCGGCGCCGACGATCGGCGACAGCAGCGCCTCGATACGCTGCGCGTAGTCATCCTCCAGGCGGTGGATCATGTCGTACTGCTGATCGCGCAGGCCGAACTGGTCATGGCCTTCGGGAGAGGAGAGCAGCCGTCCCTGCTGATCCACGACGGTGACCTGGTTAGCTTCCAGATCGGGAATGCTCGAGGCGACCAGGTTCACGATCGCCTGGATCTGCTCCTGCTCCAGACGGCGACCCTGCTTGAGCTGCAGGAAGACCGAAGCGCTCGCACCCTTGTGGTCACGGACGAAGGCTGATTGGCGCGGTACCGCCAGGTGCACGCGTGCGCCCTCCACCGGCCGCAGCGCGGCGATGGTGCGTGCGAGCTCGGTCTCCAGCGCATGCTGATAGCGGGCGTTCTCCATGAACTGGCTGACGCCGAAGCCGGGATCCTTCTCCATGGAGGAGAAACCGCCGCCGCCTTCGGGCAGGCCCTGACCGGCAAGCTTCAGTCGCGCATCGTTCAGGCGCTCCGCCGGCACCTCGATCGAATTGGAGCCCGGCTGCATGCGATAGGGAATCTGCGCCGCTTCGAGCGCCTGCGTGATCTGCGCCTGGTCCTCGGTGCCCAGATTGGCGTACAGCAGGCTGTAGGTCGGGCCGCGCGACCACAGGACAACCGTGACGCCGGCGGCCACGGCCATGGCGATCCCGACGAGCAGCAGCAGGGGCCGCAGGCTCGCGGGCAGGCCCGAGGGTGCTGGCAGCTGAGCAACTTCCGCGTTCATAAGAGGCTACAAGTCCCGTCAGATCTGCATGTTCATGATGTCCTGGTACGCGCTCACCAGGCGGTTGCGGACCTCGGTCAGCGCGCGGAAGGAGACGCTGGCTTTCTGCATCTCCAGCATGACCTGGGGCAGCTCGACCCCGGGTGTCCCGCGCTGAAAGGCATCCGCCAGCTGGGTGGCGCGCACTTCGGACTGATTGACCTGGTCGATACCCTTACTCAGGATGCTCGCGAATTCGCTCGGACCGGTGGGCTGAGTCTGATTGGCCTGCGAGGCCCCGACCCGCGTCTGGTTGGACAGCGAGCGGATCTGCGCGAGAACGCGGTCGATCTCCATCTGGCTCATGTGGTGCTCCGTGTGAGTGCGTCAGGCTGCCGGCACGTCGATGCCGGCTTCGCGCAGGCGCGCAAGCTTGTACCGCAGCGTGCGCGGGCTGATTCCCAGGCGCTCGGCGGCTTCCCGCCGGTTGCCCTGGCCGCTGCGCAGTGCATCGAGAATAAGATCGCGCTCGGTCTGTCCCAGCGAGCTGGCTAGCGAGCCGCCCGCGGCAGTGGCCGGCGCACCCTCGTCGTGCGGGTCCGCGGTGCCTGCCGGCGCCGCGGTTTGCGCCGACAAGGACGCGCAGACGGCGGACTCGGCGGCGCCGTTCTCGTTGGCCAGCTCGAACTGAATGTGGTCCGGGCGGATGACGGGGCCGTTCACGAGTATCAGCGCACGCTGCAGCAGGTTGTCCAGCTCGCGCACGTTGCCCGGCCAGGGATAAGTCAGCAACAGATGCGCCGCCTCGGCGCTGAGTGCCGGGATGCGCTCGCCCGGTCGGCAGCGGCCGCCAAGCAACTGCATGGCCAGCGGCAGCACATCGTCCCGGCGCAGGCGCAGCGGGGCGATCGCAAGCGGAAACACATTGAGGCGGTAAAACAGATCCTCGCGGAAGCGGCCTGCGGCTACTTCCTCGCGCAGCCGGCGGTTGGTTGTCGCCAGCACGCGGACATCGAGCGCGATCGGGGTCCGGCCTCCCAGGCGCTCGACTTCGCGCTCCTGCAGGATGCGCAGCAGTTTCGCCTGCAACCCGAGCGGCATCTCGGTGACCTCATCGAGGAGCAGCGTGCCGCCTTGCGCCTGCTCGAATTTGCCGGCGTGACCGGCGTGTGCGCCGGTAAAGGCGCCACGCTCATAGCCGAACAGCATCGCCTCGAGCATGTTCTCCGGGATGGCGGCACAGTTGACGGCGATGAAGGGCTGGGCGAGGCGTGTGGAGTTGCGGTGAATGTAGCGGGCCAGCACTTCCTTGCCGGTGCCGGACTCGCCGACGATCAGCACGGTGCAATCGCTTGCCGCCACGCGGCGCGAGAGATCGAGCAGCCGCATCGAGGAGACCGCGCAAGCGACCGGCTCGGGCTCCACTCGTGTCACACAGGCGGTCACAGTTGGTTTGTCCATCGGATCTTCGGCCATTCACGCCTCGCACGCACTCGTTAGTGCCGGTAGCGGGAGATTGCAAAAGGTGTGCCCGACGACAAAGCGTGAAGGCGATCACAACCACGGCACGAGTATGCCGCGTGAGCGTCAATCTTCCGGCGGGGTGGGACCGCGTGCGAGCAGCTCTACGCGGGGGTGACGGCAATCACTTGCCGTGCGATCTCAGACTCAGCCCTGCGCGGGGTCCTCGGCAGCCATTCCGAGTTTGCGCATCTTCTCGACCAGGGTCGTGCGGCGCAGGTTGAGGAGCCTGGCGGCGTGAGCGACGGTGCCGCGCGAGCGCTGCAGTGCCTGCTCGATCAGCGAGCGCTCGATGGCCAACAGGTGGACACGCAGGTCGAGGCCTTCCTCGGGCAGCATCGCCAGTGAGACCGCGTTCTGCTCCTCGCCCTGTGGGATACGGCGGGCCGCATCCAGGTCCGCACCCTCCAGCATTGCCAGGGCGCCCTCTTCGCTGACGATCGCTTCCTCTTCGACCGCGATCGCCTGCGAGGGGTCATCCAGGGAGCTGACACACAGTGAGCTGTTGAAGGCCGTGCCTTCGAGCTTCCAGTCTTGCGGAGGCCGGTACTTGGGCGGCAGGTCGCGGACCTCGACGACTCGTCCGGCGCACACGATCGAGAGACGCTCGATGAGATTGGCCAGCTCGCGGACGTTGCCCGTCCACGGGCACAGCGCCAGGGCTCCCAGGGCGCGGGGCGAAAGCTGTACCCGGCCGCGGCCCTCGGCGACGTTGGTGGCGATGCAGTCGCGCACCAGCAGCGGCAGATCCTCGATCCGCGCGCGCAGCGGGGGCATCTCGATGGGGAACACGTTGAGGCGATGAAAGAGATCCTCGCGAAAGAGGCCACGGGCGATCGACTCTTCCAGGTTGCGATGCGTGGCGGCAATGATCCGCACGTTGCAGCGGACGGGAACATGATTGCCGACGCGCTCGAAAACGCGCTCCTGCAGAACCCGCAGCAGTTTGACCTGCATCGTCGGGCTCATGTCGCCGATCTCATCGAGGAACAGCGTGCCGCCCTCGGCAATCTCGAAGCGACCCTTGCGGGCGCTGACCGCGCCGGTGAACGCGCCGCGCTCATGACCGAACAGCTCCGATTCGAGCAGGTCGGCGGGTATGGCGCCGCAGTTCACGGCTACGAACGGCCGATTGCGGCGCGGGCTGAGGTCATGAATGGCGCGCGCGGCGACTTCCTTGCCCGTGCCGGACTCTCCGAGCACCAGCACGGTGGAGTCGTGGCCCGCGACCTGTCGGATCAGCGCGATGGCGTCGCGGATAACAACGGAACCGCCGGTGGGAATGCGCACGCGGCTGTCCTCGAGTCCGATCAGATCCGGGTTGGCCGGTGGCGCGGCGCGGCCGGAGGACGCCGCCGCGCTTCTGAGCAGCTCTGGGATGAGTACTGATTCCGCTGCCGACATTCCGACTCCGACGCCCGTGCGAGGGTGCTTATGTTGATGAGTACGACCCGGCAATGCTGTGAAGCACTTCCGATTGCGGCCGTGGTGCAGCATGCGCTTCGTGACTGCAGTCACGGAAAGCCAGGTCTGGAGCGGTAGGACTTGTACTGACTAGCCCCTGCGGGGCTGGCGTGCGCCGGCAATCTGGCGACGATGACGGCGGAAAGCGAGTTTTTCGATGAGGTCCGAGACCCCCTCGCCGAGCGGAAGGAACTTGACCTTGATGTGCCCGTCGGGGGTGACGTTGGTGACCCGGCCGGCCAGGCGCAGTGGCTCGGCCAGGCAGTCCCGCAGGTAGATCTCCGCGACACCCTGCGCCCCGGCTTCGGGCAACGGGCCACTGGCGCGCCAGACTGCTCCCAAGGCATTGAAGCGCACCGGGGAGGGCGTCGGGCGCGGGCGATTGCTCACCAGAATCTGGCCGACCAGATCCAGCAGCAGATTGACCTTCAGGTCCAGGCGCAGGAGCTCCGCGGCGTAGGGTGAATCATCGGGCTTCTCGACCGGCCCATGCTCTTCCATCGCGTCCCAAGCCTGCAGGAGCCGGATGTTGCGCTCGTCGAAGCTGGCGGCGAGCTCGCGATCGACGGGCGTGTTCAGCGGCCGCCACAGAACGGGCAGTACGTCCTGGAAAGCCAGCTCTTCATACAGGACAACGGTGTCGGAGCCGTCATACATACATTAGCCACACGGCGCGGATCTCACGCAGAAGATGCGACACTTCGTCCAGAGTCGCAACCCGATTGTGCGCCCGGGACGCGGCCAGGCGTCGCGAGATGTACTCGCAAAGGTCATCCAGGTTGGCAGCGTAGACCTCTCCCGCGTGGAGGTCGAGACTGCTGCGCAGCGCTTCGAGGAACCGAACAGCCGCCTGCACAAGCTGGCTGTGCTCGCAAAAGCGTCCTTCTTCCAGATGCTCCCGTGCGTGCTCAACACGCTCCAGCGCGCTGTCCAGCAGCGCTGGACCCACGCTCCACGGCTGCATCGCTGCGGCGCCGCGGGCGGCGATCGAATGGGAGGCGCAGGCTCTGGAGGGGGCGGCCGTCGGCATAACGTCGTGCTGCAGGGTTAACGAGCTTCCTGTCCACGATAGCGGCCGCCCGCGAGGTAACTTGAGGTGGCGCAGCGCGCCGCGAGCAGCGCGGGATCTCAGCCGCTGGCGCGGGTCACCGGGGCAAGGTTGGCCGCGGTCTCGTCCAGGAAGAACCGGCGGACGAGGATGGCCTGGCGCAGCTTGCCCTTGCGCACGTACGCCTCGTAGAGGACATCCTTCATCACCTCCAGCGCGACTCCCCCTTCGTAGCTGTCCAGCAGCGGCAGGTTGGGACGCGGGTCGGCCTCGGACCCGAACAGGATCGTCTTCAGCTTGCCGTAGGTGTCCATGGTCAGGCCCGCCAGATCGCGTGCCGTGTTGAGCTCATCGAACAGGCGCAGCTTGCCGCCCTCGCCCAGGTCGGCGAACACGGCGTGGGCCGTGCGCCGGCACATGGAGGCGAATGCGTTGAAGGCTCCGGAAGAGAAGCAGGCGAGGGCCTCGCGGAACAGGATCTCGACTTCCTGCGGAAGATACGTGAAGGAGAATTTCTCCCGGGCTCGCTCCACTTCGGTGAATTGCGGCGCCAGCTCCACCCGCGACGGGCCATACATGCGCACAGTGAAGCGCGTGAAGACCGGGGCACTGCAGGCATCGCAGCGGTAGACGACGCCGATCTGCTTCGGTTTGTGCGCCTGGAGATCCTCGAAGCTCGGCACCGCACTGGGGGTGATGTGCGAGACGACCTCGCAATGGGGACAGGTCACTGCCAGGTTCTGCTCCTGATCGTGGATGAGGTGGCTCGACGAGTCGATGTGTACGGGCATCGCGTTGCTGAGGTCAGCTCTTGTTCTTCGTCTGTGCGTGCATGCTCAGTCTAACTCATCGCCCATCGGGCGCGGCAATCTATCGCTATGGAGCGGCCCGAATGCAGTGGGGACGCAGCTTATGGTCATGGCGCGTGACGTTATGTCACGGGCCGGACGGCATTGGCCAGGGGCAGAGCGAACAACCGGTGCGCCAGCTCGCGGAGTCATCGGGCGAACAACTCTCGCATGCCACCGGCGATCAGCATCGAGACATCCACCAGCACGCGTGGCAGAGCGAGGCCGCCCCGGGCGACCAGATATTTCGGTTCCCACACCGGCTCGAACTTGCTCTTGTAGCGGCGCAGTCCCTCGAAGTTGTAGAAGTGCTCGCCATAGCGGAACACGAAGTTGCCGACGCGATGCCACGCGGGAGCCAGCGGGTGCGTCTCCAGGCCCGCCAGCGGAGCCATTCCCAGATTGAACCAGCCGTACCCCTGCTGCCGCCCCCATTTCATCAGCTCGATGAAGAGGTAGTCCATCGCGCCACGCGGAGCATCGTTGCCGAAGCGCATGAGGTCCACCGACAGCTCCTCTTTCGTGCCGGAAGTCCACAGGTTGGCGAACGCGGTCGGGGAGCCTTCGCAGCGCACCACGGCCATCGGGAAATTGCGCAGATACCCCGGGGAAAATGCGCCGACCGAGAATCGCTTCTCGCTCGTGGACTTGCTGGACAGCCACGCCTCGGAAATTTTCTCCAGAGTCGGCAGCAGCGGCATCACCTGTTCCGGGGGAAGCACTTCGAACGTCGCGCCATCACGGACCGCCCGGCGATGCGCCTGGCGCAGGTCGGCGCGAGCCGCCCCCTCGAGCGAAAACTCGGCCAGCGGCACTCGGGCCTCCTCGCCGATCTTGAGCGCAGCGAGCCCGAGATCGACGTACAGCGGCAACCGGTCGCCGCTGGCCTGATAGAAGACGGTCTGTCCGCCGTGGTGATCGGACATCTCGCGAAATCGCCAGACGAGCTCTTCGGCGCCCGCGTCGGGCCCGACGGGATCACCCAGCGCGATCCAGCTTCGGCCCGCGATCTGATACATCACGAAGGCGTCCCCGGAGTCATTGAAGAGGAGCCGCTTGTCGCCCGTCAGTGCGGCATTGGCGACGGTGAGATCCGAGGCAGCGATCACGGCACGGGCCCGCTCGAGCGCATCAGCTCCAGCAACCGCCGGCGCGGGCTGTGCCGGTCGTAGCATGTTCTGCAGCAGGTAGGCCGCGAGGAGGACGACGACCACGAGCGATGCGCGCAGCATGCGGGGCGCGTTGCCGTCGAGCGCAAACGTCCACCAGAGCTGGTCCGAGTAGTCCACTCGCCGGTAGGCCACGAACCCAACCCAGACCGCGAGGGAGATCACCCCGATGATGCTGACGACCCACACCGGAGTGACCCGCTCGGAAAGAATCGCGGTGGGACGGCGGAAGGCATTGCGCCCGAGCGTCAGCACCCCGAGGACCAACGCCAGAATGCTTGCTTCCTCGAAGTCGAGACCCTTCAGGAGCGAGGCGACGATACCGGCGAGCAGCAGCCAGAAAGTGATGTGATAGGCGGCGCGCACGCGCCGGAACAGGGCGCGCGAGAGAATCAGCAGGCCAAGGCCGATCACACTGCCCGCCAGGTGCGAGAGCTCCACCACCAGCAGCGGCAGGATGCGGTAGAGGACCTCCAGGCGCGTGTCGATTCCCGGTGTCGTTCCGGAAAGCAACAGCACGGCGCCGGCGAGGAAAGTCAGTGCCCCGGTGACCTGGGGCACGACCGGGGAGATGTACAGGGCGGCGATGTCGCGCGCGCGCGCGAGCCGATCGCGTTGCTCGAGCAGCTCCTTCGCGCCAAAGAGCAGTGTCGCCGCGAGCAGCGGCACGAGGTAATACACCGCGCGATAGGCGAGCAGCGAGCCTAACAGCGCATCGCGATGAACTTCCGGCAGCGCATACAGAATGATGGTCTCGAACACACCGATGCCGCCCGGGACATGGCTGATGATCCCGATGATCACTGCGGCCGCGTAAGCACCGACGAAGGCGATGAAACGGATGTGGGCTTCGGCCGGCAGCAGCCACCACAGCACCGCGCTCGAGAGGCTCAGGTCGATCACGCTGAGAATGATCTGGGTCAGCCCGATGGCGGCGCCCGGCGGCCGCAATGCCCAGCCGCGGATCTCCAGATCCTCGCGCGCGAGCGATACCCACAAGCCATAGACGGCAACGAGGCCAAGCAGCAGGGCGCCCACGGCCATCGACCAGCCCTGCTGCAGGTGCAATACGCTCGCGGACTGCTCGGGTGTCACGAACAGGGAGATGCCCGCGAGAGTCGCCAGCCCGATACCGATGGAAAGGCTGCAGAATGCCGAGATCGTCGCCACGTCCACCGCGGTGACCCCGGCGGTCGAATAGAGGCGAAAGCGGATTGCTGCGCCCGTAAACGCGGCAAAGCCCAGCGTGTGCCCGAATGCGTAGGCGATGAATGAGGTGAAGAGTACCCGCCGGTACGGAAGCTTTCTTTTCCGGTACAGAAGCGCCAGGGCGTCGTAGGTGCTGAGCAGCCAGTAGCTGGCGGCGGTGAAGCCAAGTGCAGCGAGCACGTTGCGGCGTGGAATCTCGTGCAGGCGCAAGAATACGCTGTGCACGTGTAGTCGCGCCAGCTCGTTGTGCAGCACCCACACGACCACGCCGAAGATCAGCAGCGCCAGCAGCGGTCCGATCCAGCGCAGGACGCTGAGGTCCTTGTTCATGGACAGCGAAGCGGATGCCAGCGGGTCAGACAAGGCTGCGGCCGACCTTCACCGGGTCAGGGGTTTGTACTTGATGCGATGGGGTTGCACGGCATCCTCGCCGCCGCGGCGCTTGTAGTCGTCCGTGTACTCCTGGTAGTTCCCTTCGAACCACGTCACCTGGGAATCGCCCTCGAACGCGAGGATGTGGGTCGCGATGCGATCGAGAAACCAGCGGTCGTGCGAGATGACGACGGCGCAACCCGGAAAGTTGAGCAGCGCTTCCTCGAGCGCGCGCAGGGTCTCGATGTCCAGATCGTTGGTGGGCTCATCGAGCAGCAGCACGTTGCCCCCGGAGCGCAACACCTTCGCGAGGTGCACGCGATTGCGCTCCCCGCCGGACAGATCCCCGATGAGCTGCTGCTGCTGGGTGCCCTTGAAGTTGAAGCGGCCGACATAACCTCGGGAGGGCGTCTCGTAGTTGCCCACCTTGAGCAGGTCGAGGCCCCCGGAGATCTCCTGCCAGACCGTCTTGCTGTCATCGAGGGACTGGCGCGACTGATCGACGTAAGCGAGGCGGGTGGAGGGCCCCAGGCGAATCTCGCCTGCGTCCGGTTTCTCGGCCCCGGTGAGAATCCGGAACAGCGTGGTCTTGCCGGCACCGTTTGGTCCGATGATGCCGACGATGCCGCCGCGTGGCAGGTTGAAGTTCAAGTTGTCGAACAGCAAGCGCTCGGCGTATCCCTTGCGCAGGCCAGCGGCTTCGATCACCAGATCGCCGAGCCGCTCTCCGGGTGGAATGTAGATCTCGTTCGTCTCGTTGCGCTCCTGGAATTCGCGTGAGGCCAGCTCCTCGTAGCGTTGCAGGCGCGCCTTGCTCTTGGCCTGGCGCGCCTTTGGGTTCTGGCGCACCCACTCGAGCTCGCGCTCCAGGGTCTTGCGCAGCGCCTCGCGCTCGCGTTCCTCGAGCGCAAGGCGCTGCTCCTTCTGCCCGAGCCACGAGGAGTAGTTGCCGTGCCACGGGATACCGTGCCCGCGGTCGAGCTCGAGAATCCATTCGGCAACGTTGTCGAGGAAATAGCGATCGTGGGTCACGGCGATGACGGTGCTCGGATACTCCTCCAGATAACGCTCCAGCCACGCAATCGACTGCGCGTCCAGGTGATTGGTGGGCTCATCGAGCAGCAACATGTCGGGCGCGGAAAGCAACAGGCGGCACAGCGCCACGCGGCGCTTCTCGCCGCCGGAGAGAGTCGGGATGGAGGCATCCCACGGCGGTAGGCGCAGCGCATCGGCCGCGATCTCCAGCTTGCGCTCGAGCTCCCATCCGCCAGCGGCCTCGATGGCATCCTGGAGCTTTGCCTGCTCCTGGAGCAGCGCGTTCATCTCATCGTCCGGCAGCGCTTCGGCAAACCGGTCGCTGATCTGATTGAATCGCTCTATGTGCCCGAAGGTTTCCCCGACGCCTTCCATGACCGTCGCCCGGACGCTCTTGGTTGGGTCGAGCTCAGGCTCCTGCGGCAGAAACCCGACCCGGATTCCGCTCTGAGGACGCGCCTCGCCGTCGATGCTGGTGTCGATCCCCGCCATGATCTTCAGCAAGGTGGATTTACCGGCCCCGTTCAGGCCCAGTACGCCGATCTTCGCGCCCGGGAAAAAGGACAGACTGATGTCGCGCAGAATGACCCGTTTGGGGGGCACCACCTTGGACACGCGATTCATCGTGTAGATGTATTGGGCCATGGAAACTCGTGTAATGAACTGTAAGGAAGAGCCGGGGGCCGGCATTATGGGCGAGCCGCCCCCCGCTTGGCGATGGTCACCAACCGGGCCTGTGCTAGGCTCTCGCGCCCATGAGCGGCGCCCTGGAAAACCCGAGCCCGCCACGCCCACCCAGTGAACGCCGAACATCCAGCCGCTCGATTTGCGGGGCGCCCCGCCAGGCGCCTCGGGGTTGTCGTCAGCGAGCGGTTGGCCCGCTATGGATTCGGCGACGGCCACCCCTTTGGACCTGACCGGCACGCGGCATTCGTGCGTGAATTCGAAGCGCGCGGCCTCGCTCGGCGCGTGCAGATCATCGAGCCGCGCGATGCCACCTACGAGGAGCTGCTCGGGTTCCACACGCCCGCTTATGTCGATCTCGTGCGGGAGCGCTCTGCCGAGGGGCATGGCTTTCTCGATGCGGGCGACACGCCGGCGTTTCGCGGTGTCTACGAAGCGGCCGCCGTCGTGGTCGGATCCACTTTGAACGCGGCCGAAGCCATCATGGCTGGACAGTGTCGGCGCGCGTTCGTTCCGATTGCGGGCCTGCATCATGCCGCGCGTGATCACGCAGCCGGCTTCTGTGTGTTCAATGACTGTGGGGTCGCGATCGAGCTACTGCGCAGGAACCACGGCCTCGAGCGGATTGCCTATATCGACATCGACGCGCATCACGGGGATGGGGTGTTTTATGCCTTTGAGGACGACCCCGGCGTGATCTTCGCGGACACGCACGAGGACGGCCGGTACCTGTATCCGGGGACCGGGTTGGCCAGCGAGACGGGGCGCGGCGCGGCCCTCGGGACGAAGCTCAACTTACCGATCCCGCCGGGCGCGGACGATGCGGCCTTCGACCGTGTCTGGCCTCAGGTTCTGGCCCACCTGGAGCGTTTCAGACCGCAGTTCATCCTGCTCCAGTGTGGGGCGGACAGCCTCGAGGGGGATCCGATCACCCACTTGCGCTTCAGCTCGAAAACCCATGGCCGGGCAGCCCGCGAGCTGGCTGAGCTCGCCGACCGGTTGGGTCATGGCCGGGTGCTCGCGCTGGGGGGTGGAGGCTATAACCGCACCAATCTGGCGCAGGCCTGGACGGCAGTCGTGGAGAGCCTGCTGGGCTGAGCGCGGCTCTTTCCGCCCCCCTGACCGACAGCCTCCGGAGCCTTCCGGTACAATGACCTGCTCGGTCTTTATCCTCTTCCGTGCAAGGGTTTTTCCATGTTCCGCAGATCGGACATCGCCAGCTTTGACCCCGAGCTCTCCCGCGCCATCCAGGGCGAGCGGCAGCGTCAGGAGGATCACATCGAGCTGATCGCCTCCGAGAACTACACCTCCCCGAGAGTGCTGGAGGCCCAGGGCTCGGTGCTGACCAACAAATACGCCGAAGGGTATCCGGGCAGGAGGTACTACGGCGGCTGCGAGTACGTGGACGTCGCTGAGCAACTCGCCATCGACCGTGCGAAGAAGCTCTTCGGTGCCGCTTACGCCAACGTCCAGCCGCACTCCGGTTCGCAGGCCAACGCGGCGGCGTACTTCGCCCTCGTGCAGCCGGGAGATCCCATCCTGGGCATGAGCCTGGACCACGGCGGTCACCTGACCCACGGGGCCAAGGTCAACTTCTCCGGCAAGTTCTTCAAGGCCACGCAATACGGCATTCGCCCGGATACGGGTGAGATCGACTACGAGCAGGTGCAGCGTCTGGCGCAAGAACATCGGCCGAAGATGATCATCGCAGGGTTCTCCGCATACTCGCGCATCGTCGATTGGGCACGATTCGCGCAGATCGCCCGCAGCGTCGGCGCTTATTTCGTGGTGGACATGGCGCACGTGGCGGGCCTGGTCGCCACCGGCTTGTACCCGAACCCCATCGAACATGCCGATGTCGTGACGACGACCACGCACAAGACACTGCGCGGACCGCGCGGCGGGCTGATTCTTGCGCGCCCGAACGAGGAGATTCACAAGAAGCTCAATTCGCTGGTTTTCCCCGGCATTCAGGGCGGCCCGCTGATGCACGTCATCGCCGCGAAGGCCGTCGCGTTGCTGGAGGCCCTGCAGCCGGAGTTCACGGAGTATCAGCGCCAGGTCGTGGCGAATGCACGGGCGATGTGCGCGCGGCTGACGCAGAAGGGCTATCAGATCGTCTCCGGCGGCACGGACAATCACCTGTTTCTGATGAGCCTGGTGGACCGGAAGATCACAGGCAAAGATGCGGATGCGGCGCTCGGCCGCGCCAACATCACGGTCAACAAGAACGCCGTGCCGAACGATCCGCGGCCGCCGATGATCAGCAGCGGCCTGCGCATCGGCACGCCGGCCTCCACCACTCGTGGGTTCAAGGAACGCGAGATCGAGCAGATTGCCGATTACATCGCCGAAGTGCTCGATGCCGAAGGCTCGGAGGAGGCGGTCCGGCGCGTGCAGCCGCAGGTCATCGAACTGTGCCGTCGCTTCCCGGTGTACGGTTCGTAGGAACCATCGGAACGCCGCGTGCACTGTCCCTTCTGCGGCCACGTAGAAACCAAGGTCAATGACTCGCGGCTGGCCGGCGAGGGCCGCCAGATCCGTCGGCGCCGCGAATGTCTCTCCTGTGGTGAGCGCTTCACCACTTTCGAGACGGCCGAGCTGCTCATGCCCGTAGTCGTCAAGAGCAATGAAGTACGCGAGCAGTATGACGAAGCCAAGCTGCGCTCGGGCATGGAGAAAGCGCTCGAGAAGCGGCCTGTCTCGCGCGAAGCAATCGATGAGGCGATCAGCCGCATCACGCATCGCGTGCGGATACTCGGCGACCGCGAGGTGCCATCGCGCGTGATCGGCGAATTCGTCATGGATGAATTGCATCAGCTCGATGAAGTGGCCTACGTCCGTTTCGCATCCGTCTATCGCCACTTTCAGGACATCGAGGCGTTCCACGAAGAGATCAAGCGGCTGCGCAGTCGCCGTGCGGAACCCGTGGAGCCGCCACGCCGTGCCTCCAAGCGCGACTCGGCCAGAGAGGCCAGCAAGGATCAGCTGCCTCTGCTGCCGGCCGATACAGCAGCGAACGGAAGCAAGCAGAGGTGATCACCGACTTCGACCGCTATGCGATGAGCCGGGCGCTCGTGCTTGCCGAGCGGGGTCTGGAGACGACCGATCCGAACCCCCGTGTCGGGTGCGTCATCGCCAAGAACGGGCGGATCATCGGCGAGGGCTGGCATCAGCGGGCCGGTGAAGCGCATGCAGAAGTGGCGGCGCTGCGCGCTGCGAGTGAGGCTGTCTCAGGGTCGACGGTGTACGTGACTCTCGAGCCCTGCAGTCATCACGGGCGCACGCCGCCGTGCGCCAATTCGCTGATCGAAGCGCGGATCTCCCGCGTGGTTTATGCCGTTCAGGATCCGGATCCCAGAGTCAGCGGCGAAGGCGCCGCAGCGCTGACTCGGGCCGGCATCATGGTGGAGCGGGGTCTCGGGGAGGCCGAGGCGACGGAACTCAACATTGGCTACATGAAGCGCATGCGCCACGGAGTTCCCTGGGTCCGTCTCAAGCTCGCGATGAGTCTCGATGGCCGCACCGCGCTGGCCAACGGGACGAGCCAGTGGATCACCAGCGGACCCTCCCGCGAGGACGTGCATCGATGGCGGGCGCGCAGCTCCGCCGTGATGACCGGTGTGGGGACAGTGCTCGCGGATGACCCGCAGCTCAACGTGCGGCTGGCGGGGAGCGACCACCGTCAGCCGCTGCGCGTGATTCTCGATACCCGGCTGCGGACGCCACCCGATGCCCGGTTGTTTTCGATCGAAGGCGAGGTGTTGATTCTGACCGCAACCACCGTCGCTGAGGCTGCCGAGTCGCTGGCTGCCGGCGGCGCAAGTGTCGAGATCATTCCCGCCTACGCCGGACTTCTCGATCTGTCAGCGGTGCTGGCGCGGCTGGGCGAGCTCGAGATCAACGAGGTGCTCGTGGAGGCGGGGCCAACGCTGTCCGGACAATTGCTTACCGGGGCGTTCGTTGACGAGCTGCTGCTGTACATCGCCCCCAAGCTGCTCGGGCCTCAGGCACGTCCACTCATCAATCTGCCGGAGGTCCAGTCACTGCAGGAGGTATGGGGATTCTCGCTGTTCGACGTGAAGCGCACCGGCGATGATCTGCGCTTGCGGCTGCGGCCACAGTGAAGGAGGGCAGGGCTAGTGTTCACCGGAATCGTGCAGGCTGTGGGCCACCTCAAGTCGCTGGAGCCGCGTGGCGGAGACCTCCGGATGAGGTTCGAGTTCGGGCAGCTCGACACGAAGGGCATCCACATAGGTGACAGCATCTGCGTGCAGGGCTGCTGTCTGACTGCGATCGAGCTGGATGAAAAGTCATTCGCCGCCGATATCTCCGGCGAGACGCTGAGCCTGACCACGCTCGGTGCGCTCGACGCCGGCTCGCCGGTCAATCTGGAGCCCTCACTGCGTGCTGGCGATCCTCTGGGCGGTCATCTGGTTTCCGGCCACGTCGATGGCCTCGGTACCGTCGTTGCGATTGCGGGGGACGCGCGGTCGCAGCGGATTCGGTTCTCCGTGCCGCGCGAGCTTTCGCGTTATATCGCAAGGAAGGGGTCCGTTGCGGTGGACGGGGTGAGCCTCACGGTCAACGAGGTTGAGGGGAACGAGTTCGGCGTCAACATCATCCCCCATACCCAGCAGGTGACCACGCTCGGCGGACTGTCCGCCGGTGCCCGGGTCAACCTGGAAGTGGATCAGCTGGCAAGATACATGGAGAGGTTGGCCGAGTTTCGGTAAGGGTGGTTCATCGCTTCACGGCCCCGCGAGGTTGCGCATGCCGGCCTGTGCCTGCGCCATGTTGTCCAGCACGATTGCCGAATACGCGCAGACCCGCGGCGCGAAGTCCGGAGGATAGATCGCCGTGACGCGGATTCCCTCGCGGCGCACCTCTTCGCGCAGCCAGTCGCTCAATCCCGACTGGCCAGAATGGTCCCGGTGACTGCGGCTGCGACTGTGGCGCCAATCTCCGCGTCGCTCGTGTCCTCGATTCCGCCCGGTAGCCAGGGAGCGCCGTTGTTGATCAGCGCGTCGAGCACAGGAGCCGCTCCAGGAGTCAGTATGCTCCCTGGGCGTGAGGCAGAAACACGAACTCATGGCTTTCCGACCGCCGCCCTCCCGCGCGGAGCCAGGAAGCCCGTTCTGCGTCGACTGTCAGAAACCATGTCTGTCTTTTCCGCACCCCTCCGGTGCCCGTAAAGGCACGGCAATCCAGCACTGCGGCGCAGCCTGCATGCAGCGGATCACGAACGGATGCGTAGCGGATGATGCTTGTCCGCGCCTCGCGCGCGAGGCGCGCAAGCCCCTGGCAGCCGCTGTAATCGGTGGGATGGCGCCAGACTTGCGCATCTTCAGCCAGGGGTCTCTCGCGCAGGTCGATCGCCGGGCCCTGCGCAGTCGCCTGAAAGATCGTGTGGGGCACCGCATCCAGGCGCTTGAGGCCATGGCTGTCGGCGACGAAGCGCCACCGCCAGTATCCGACCTCGGCGCAACTGGTGCGGATCGCCTCGGCTCCGTACCAGACACCGGCATCGCCATAGGCGCGGAATCGAGAGCCGAAGGTCGGTGGTGGATAGCGAAAGGGGGTGTAGAGGAGATAGTCGCGGCCCGCGCACTCGGCGGGAATCGGTGGCTTGGATTTCTCGAGCACGCTCTCGAGGACTTCCTGCTCTTCGAGGGAGTCGACCAGGGCGCGCGTAGCGACCTGATGTTGGGCTTCGACGGCTCGCCAGAGGTCCAGCGTGCAGGGCGCAGCCTCAGATGCGACCGCGTGCGGCGTCCAGGTACTGCAGGACATGGATCAGGCCCTCGGCGCTCAGAATCCGTTCGGCTGGCTCGCCGCCGAGTGCGTCATTGCGGGAGTAAAGCCAGTCCCGCATCGCCTGTGTCTTGCCGCCAGTGACGGCCGCGAGCGAGCGGTACAACCGGACGAACGCCGCAGCGAGCTCCCAGGTCTTGCTGTCCTCGGGCAGCAGCCAGGTACCGGCGGTGAGGCGCGATGTCGTGGCGGGACTGAGGCCCAGCACCCTCGCCAGCTGGGTCTGGCGCAGGCCGAGCTCTTCGGAAGCGCGCACCGCCGCGCGGGACAGGACCGCGGCCGGATCGCTGGCGTTGGCAGGGCGCAGGTTCATAATTTCCTTGGAAATAATATCTCATTATTATTTCTATTGCAACTAGGCGCCCGAGGCCTCGCGGGCCTGTAAATCCCGGTGGCGCACCACTGTGCGGGCTGCCTCGATGGACGCGGCGCGAAAGCTTCATGACGGCTCAAGGGCATACGTGGGGTCCTTCGCGTAAAGGCTTCGCACCAGCACCGCGGGCGTTCCCAATTTCCTCGACGATCGAGGCTGCGCTCATCCAGCAGCATCCGGCGTACGTTCTCGTCGGGTCTCGGCGGCGAAAGATAGGGAGCCGTCGGCACAATATGGGGGATCTGACCCATGCCGCGACACGGCCGCTCTCGGATACTCCCGCCCCGTGAGGCTCTGCAGCGGCACGGCAAGCCAACGTCCGGCAACAGGACCTCATGCCTCGATACGTCGAAAGGGCGACCACGTAGGGTAACTGACCCGTGGTCCTACACGTGAAGCGTCCGCACGCCGGCGCAGGAGACAGTCAATGAAGGTTTCGCATTCGTATCTGGTCGCTGTGGCACTGGGCCTGGTAGCGCCGGGCGCGACTTTTGCCGCGCCATTGCCCGGAGAGCTGCCGGGCCATGCTCCGGAGCAGACAGCCCCTGCGAGTAGCCTCGCGCCGCTTTCCGATCAGATACGGCGAGCGACCGCGCGCTTCCGGGACATCAACGTCGCGACCTCCGAGGGCTTTGTGAGGGGGACGCCCTGCGTAAGTGGCCCGGATCACGGGGCCATGGGGGTGCATCTGGTTCAGCCTGATCGCATCGCGCGGCTGGTGCTACGCGCCGAGCAGCCCGAAGCGCTGATCTACGAGCCGCAGCGCGACGGCGGTTTCCGTCTGGTCGGGGTCGAGTTCATCCTGCTTGCCGACCCGTGGAACAACCAACATGCTGGCCAGCCGCCGGAGCTGGACGGCAATCTGTTCAACCTGGTGGCGCAGCCCAATCGATATGGACTGCCTGCTTTCTACGAGCTGCATGTCTGGGCCTGGCAGAACAATCCCAGCGGGACATTCGCGGACTGGAACACCCAGGTGAGCTGCGACCACAGCCACGAGGATTGACCGTTCCGGGAATATCCGCCGCGCATGGGGCGTCTAATCGTCATGAAACCCGCCGTGCGAGTAGACTGATTAGCGTGAAGTGTCTCGTCGCCTTACGGAGCCGCCGCAACGGGTTTGCACTGCTGGTGCTGCCTGCGCTGCTGCTGCGTGCGCTGATTCCCGTTGGCTTCATGCCAATGGTGTCCGCGGGCGGTATCTCGATCGCCATCTGTCCCGGCGTGACCGGCCTCCCGGCCCCGAGCGCGATGGGAGACCGCGGAGCTGCACACGCGCATCATCACGGTGCCGGGCAGGATCCCTCGACTCCGGCGCATCACGCGCCCTGCCTGTTTGCGGCCAGCGCGGGTGGGGCGCCTGCACCGACCATCATGGAGCTGACAGGATCTGCGGGCACTGCCGTCGCCGTCGACGCCGGCAGTGCCAGCAGGGTTCTGCTACCGACGATCCTCCGCACTCAAACCTCGCGCGGACCCCCCACCGCGCTCTCCTGAATCACTCCGACTGCCGGTGAGCGGCCTCGCACGCGATCACTTCCGATCGCTGCGTTGTGCCGCACCACCTTCGCATTCTCAAGTCCCGGCCGTCGCGCAGAGGCACTCTGCCTTCGGGGAGCGTTTCTTGGACCCTGTCACCATTCGTCCGCATCGCGGGCCCTGCGCCAGGCCCGCAGCCTTCGGGCCGACGCTCGCGCATCTGGTTGTGCTGTTATTTCCGGCCGCAACGATCGCGCAGGGCGTCACGCTCCATCCGGCACCGACATCGAACGCGCCACTCGCGCTCGCCTCGGACTCTTCAGCCGATGTCCCGGCGGACGGGGTGCTGCAGAGCGTCACGGTCAACGCCAACGCGGAGTGTCCTGTCGAGGACTGCGTTACGACGACAACCCGGGTGGACCGTGAGGATATCGAGCGAACACCCGGCGCTGACCGCAGTAACAGTCTCGGGATCATCACTAACTTCGTTCCGGGTGCTTACGTCGTGCACGACCAGCTGCATGTTCGCGGCGGCCATCAGACGACCTGGGCGATCAATGGGGTGGAGATCCCCAATACGAACATTGCGAGCAATCTGGGCCCGCAGATCGATCCCAAGGACATCAATTCCCTGGAGGTCGTGCGGGGTAGCTATGGGGCAGAGCTCGGCGACCGCACCTACGGCATCTTCAACGTCGAGCCGCAAAGTGGCCTGGACCGGACCAATCAGGGCGATCTCACCCTGAGCGCCGGCAATTTCGGCCAGACCAATGACTATCTGGGCGTCGGCAGTCACTCCGGGGACCTCGCTTACTATGCGAGCGTCAACGCAAACCGCAGCGACCTGGGACTGCAGACACCGGTCGCGCAGATCCGGCACGATGCCGAGTACGGCTATGGCGCTTTTACGAGTGTGCAATACGATGCCACTCCTGTTGATCAGCTCCGCCTGGTCGCCTCGGCGAGGAGCGATGCGTATGAGATCCCGCAGAGTCCTGCAGACCAACTCCGAGACGTGCAGCGAGAGGCGGACGCGTTCACGATTCTGTCCTGGGCGAGGACGCTGAATGCCGCCACGGTGCTCACGACCTCGGTCTTCTATCATTTCAATCGGGCGGATCTGGATGGCGATCCCCATGACTTTCCGATCAGTGCCGCCGACCGAAGATCATCCACCTATGCCGGCGGCCAGGAGAGCCTGCGCGTGCACACCGATCGCCACGACATCCGAGCTGGCGTAGTCGGGTTCGCGCAGCAGGACAACCACAGCTTCAACCTTCTGTTCAATGACGGCGGCAGCCCCACCCTCAATCAGGCGCTGCATCCAACCGGCAGCCTCGTGGCCGCATACCTTCAGGACACCTTCCGGGCATTTTCCTGGCTGTCCCTGCAGGGGGGTGCGCGGCAGACGCATTTCGAAGGCATTCTCGCCGAGAGCGCCACGAGCCCCCGGGCGGGTCTGACCGTGCGCGTGCCACGGCTGGGCTGGATTTTTCGTGCCTTCCTCGGACAGTACTATCAGGCGCCACCTCTGGAGACGCTTTCCGGGCCGCTGTTGCAGTTTGCACAAGGCAGCAACGTCGCCTTTCTCCCGCTGCGTGGGGAGCGGGACACAGAGCGTCAGTTCGGTGTCACCATTGCGCTGCACGGATGGACGGTGGATGCCGATTACTTCCGTACCGCCGCCCGCAACTTTTTCGACCACAATGCGATCGGCAACTCGGATCTGTTCTTTCCGCTCACCATCGAGGGCGCGCTGATCCGCGCCTGGGAGCTGACCGTGCGCTCGCCCGCCTCCTGGAGCTTCGGACAGCTGCACCTCGCGTTCTCGAACCAGACGGCAGAGGGCTTCGGGGCAATCAGTGGCGGGCTCACCGACTTCACTCCGCCGGCCGGCTCCTTCGCACTCGATCACGACCAGCGCAATACCCTGAACGTCGGGCTCGATGCGCACCTCCCCTGGCAGTCCTTCGCTTCGGTGAACCTTTATTACGGCTCGGGCTTCGCCAACGGCGATGGGCCGCCCAGCCATCTGCCCGGGCACGCCAGTGTCGATCTGAGTATCGGCCGGACGTTCGGGAACAATCTTTCGGCCTCGCTGAGCGCGCTCAATGTGACGAATCGCCGTCTGCTGCTGGACAACAGCCTGACTTTCGGTGGATTTCACTACAACAACCCACGGGAGCTCTTCGCGGAGGTGCATTACCGCTTCGGCTATTGAGGGCGCCCGCGCGAGCGGGACCTGTCCTTCCTGTACGGATCCACACGGGTATACTGGATCTCCCCTATGCGAAAGCGGCAGCATCCATGTCCAATGTCTTCTCCTTCGCAGGCAAGAGTGCCGGCGCACCCGGCCTGAACTCCGTCGAGGAGCTGCTCGAGGAGCTGCGGGCAGGGCGCATGGTCGTCGTCATGGATGATGAGGACCGCGAGAACGAAGGAGACCTCGTGATGCCCGCGGGCCTGGTCCGGCCCGAGGACATCAATTTCATGGCTCGCTACGGACGGGGGCTGATCTGCCTGACCCTGACGCGCGAGCGCTGCCGCCAGCTGCGGTTGCCTCTCATGGTCAGCGAGACAGACCGCGACCGACGCACGAATTTCACCGTCTCGATCGAAGCGGCCCAGGGGGTAACGACCGGCATCTCCGCCTACGATCGCGCTCATACGGTCCGCACTGCCGTGAGGCCGGATGCCAAGCCGGAGGATCTTCGCCAGCCCGGGCACATCTTCCCCATCATGGCCCAACCCGGCGGTGTGCTCACACGTGCCGGCCATACCGAAGCGGGATGCGATCTGGCGCGCCTCGCCGGCTTCGAGCCGGCCGCGGTGATCGTCGAGATCATGAACGACGATGGGACGATGGCACGCCGCCCGGAGCTCGAGACTTTCGCGCGCGCTCACAATCTCAAGATCGGCACCATCGCCGATCTGATCCGCTACCGGCTGCGCAACGAGCGCTCCGTCGAGCGGATCTCCGAGCAGGTCGTGGCGACCGAATTCGGCGAGTTCCGGCTGTTTCTCTACGAGGATCACGTCAATCGCGATGTGCACCTCGCACTGACCCACGGATCCATCAGTCAATCCAGCGTGCCGCTGGTGCGTGTCCACATCGCCGACACGCTTCGCGACCTGCTCGGCGTGCGCGACGCTTCGCGGGCGTGGACATTGCGTGCCGCGATGGAGCGCATTGCGCAGGCAGGCAGCGGGGTGATCGTGATTTTGCGCGATCATGAATCGCCGCGCGATCTGCTCGAGGCGGTCCGGGGTTTAGGGACCACGAATGCAACCGGCGCGAGCTCCGGTGCGCCCGCCGCGGAGGGCTCGCAGGCCGGTGGTGCGGTCCTGCGCACGTACGGAGTTGGGGCGCAGATCCTCAAGGACCTCGGGGTGTGCCGCATGCGTGTACTGTCGGCGCCGAAGCAGTTGCATGGTATCTCTGCCTTCGATCTGGAGATCGACAGCTACGTCGGCGAAGACAGTTAAGCAGCTCTCATGAGCTTTCCCCGAATACTCGAAGGCGAGATTGCAGCGCGCGGCCGCAAGGTGGCCATCGCCGCTGCCCGGTTCAATGATTTCATCGTCTCGAGCCTGCTGAAGGGCGCGACAGCCGCGTGGCTGGAGAAAGGCGGGGCCGAGCAGGATCTGCTGGTGGCCCGGGTACCCGGGGCTTTCGAGTTGCCGGTCGTCGCCCGCAAAATGGCGCTCAGCGGCCATTATGACGCTATCGTCGCTCTCGGGTGCGTGATCCGCGGCGACACGCCGCACTTCGACTACGTCGCGGGCGAGTGTGCACGCGGGCTGCAGCTGGCCAGTCTCGAAACAGGCATACCTATTGTCTTCGGCGTCCTGACGGTGGAAAACGTGGAGCAGGCCCTCGAAAGAGCAGCCACCACGGGCGCCAACAAGGGCGGAGAGTCCATGACGACTGCGCTCGAGATGGCCTCGCTGATGCGGCAGCTATGAGCCAGCCGCCGGGCAACCCGCACGTGGGTGCGACCCGCTCCGTCGCACGTAAGCTCGCACTCCAGGCGCTGTATCAGTGGCAGCTCAACGACTGCCCCTGGCAGGATCTCGTGCAGGAGTTCGGCGATGCCGAAGACATGCCACGGGCCGACCGGGAGTACTTCCGTGAGTTGATCGAAGGCGTCTGCGGATCGCGGGCGGCCCTGGACTCACAACTTGCGAGCATGATGGATCGCAAGCCCGAGCATCTGGATCCGGTGGAGCACGCCGCACTGCTCATCGGTCTCTACGAGCTCACGTCCCGGCCCGAAGTGCCCTGGCGGGTATCGATCAACGAGGCCGTCAGCCTCGCCAGGCGCTTCGGTGCCACGGACGGGTACAAATTCGTCAACGCGGTGCTCGATCGGGCCGCGCGCACACTGCGGCCTGAGGAGCACTGAGCCCGATGGCGCTCAGCGAGTTCGGCCTCATCGAGCGGTATTTCCGCAAGTGTGGCGCGAAACGCGCGGATGTCCGACTGGGAGTCGGAGACGACGCCGCGCTCCTGCAGTGTGCGCCCAACTGCGAGTTGGTCGCCGCCATCGATACGTTGGTGTCCGGCGTGCATTTCCCCACGGGCTCCCCGGCCGCTTCGATCGGACATCGGGCCCTGGCGGTCAACCTCAGCGATCTGGCTGCGATGGGTGCGCGGCCAGCCTGGGCCCTGCTGGCTCTCACGCTGCCCGCCACCGATGAGCTCTGGCTGGAGGAATTCGCGGCCGGGTTCGCGGCACTCGCGCGCGCCCATGATGTCGCCCTGGTAGGAGGGGACACGACCTCCGGAGCTCTGTCCGTGACCGTTCAACTGCTGGGGCACGTGCCGAAGGCGGCTGCGCTGCTGCGGTCAGGCGGTCACGCCGGGGACGCGCTGTTTGTCTCCGGGACGCCCGGCGATGCAGCTGCGGGGCTTGCGCTCGAGCAGGGTCGACTCTCGGCGTCCGAGGAAGCTGGTGGCTATCTGCGTGAGCGATTTCTGTATCCCTCGCCTCGGCTTGCCCTTGGGGATTGCCTTCGCGGGTACGCCAGTGCCTGCATCGACGTGTCAGATGGTCTCCTGGGCGATGCCGCGAAGCTCGCCGCGGCGAGCCATTGCGGAGTCGAGATCGAGATCGACAGGGTGCCGGTGTCGGAGTTGCTCGTCGGTGCAGTCGGGGAGCAGCGGGCGCGGGAGCTGGCGCTGACCGGTGGAGATGACTACGAGCTGTGCTTCAGCGTTCCATCCCTGGCCGTCGAGAAGCTTCAACATAATCTGCCGCCCCAGAAGTGGGGCTACACACGCATCGGCATGTTGCGCGAGACAGCGGGCGCCGTCGTGACAAGTGCCGGGAGCGTGATTGAGTTCGCGCATTCCGGCTTCGAGCACTTCGCGTCCTGAGCTCACTCGCGATCGGCGGCCGGACCGATGCGCCATGGGCCGGGGCCCTGTGGCTTGCATCACAGTGGCTGCGCTGCGCAGAACGTATCCTGTCGGCTGTTTCCGCTGCGGCGCGAGCCCATGTCAGTACCGGTATCCAGGTCTGTCCCGTCCTCCAAGGCGATCCCACCGCGCAAGATCCCCGAGAAGATCGGCAAGTACCTGGTCATCAAGGAAGTCGGTCGCGGCAGCACCGGTATCGTGTATCTGTCGCACGACGGTTACTACGGCCGCGACGTAGCGATCAAGCTTTACAACCTCGAGACCAGTGGCGATGAGGAGCGTGCCCGCATCGCGCGCAAAATGTTCCTTTCGGAAGCGCACCTCGTCGGGATGCTGCAGCACCCGCACATCCTTCCGATCTACGATGCTGGTGAAGAGGACGGCCGCTGTTACATAGTGACCGAGCACGTGCACGGCGCGCGCACGCTCGCCGCCTACTGCCGCCCGGACAACCTGCTGCGCGTCGATGATACGGTCGAGATCATCTTCAAGTGCGCCAAGGCATTGCACTACGCCCACTCACGCGGGGTGATTCACCGCGATATCAAGCCTTCGAACATAATGCTCACGCAGGACAGCGACGTGCGCATCATCGACTTCGGCATTGCCCTGGTGTCGGATTCGGACATCTCGCGCATCGAGGGCATCGCCGGAAGCCCCTCGTACATGTCTCCCGAGCAGGTGCAGAGCCTCGAGCTGACCAACCGCTCGGACCTCTATTCCCTCGGCGCGGTCATGTACGAGCTGCTCACCGGCTCGCGGCCATTCCGCGCCGGTAATCTGCAGAAGCTATTGCACCAGATCGTTTACGCGACACCGCCGCCCATTCACACGCTGCGCAAGGACATTCCCGAGGAGCTCGAGACCGTGGTCGCCATGGCGCTGCAGAAGGAGCCGGCGAAGCGTTACAAGAGCGGGCTGGATTTCGCCGCCGAGCTGACCCGCGTTCACCAGCGCCTTCGCGAGGCGAACGCACGGATCGATCGCCAGGAGCAGTTCGGCGTGCTGCGGCGCCTGAAGTTCTTCCACGAGTTCTCGCACGCTGAGATCTGGGAGGTTCTGCGCGCCAGCAACTGGCAGGACTACGGTGCAGGCGAGGAGATCGTCAAGGAAGGCGAAATGGACGATCGGTTCTACATCATCGTGTCCGGCGGCTGCGTGGTGGAACGCCACGGCCAGCGGCTGGGTACTCTGGACACCGGTGATTGCTTCGGCGAGGCGAGCTACGTGCCGGGGGCGAAGCGGACCGCGACGATTCGCTCGGAGAACGAAGTCACCGTGCTCAAGGTCAGCTCGACGCTGCTCGAGCAGGTATCGGCCTCCTGCCAGCTTCGCTTCAACCGGGTCTTTTTGAGCTCCCTCATCAGCCGCCTGCAGAGCGCCGAGAACACCTACAACGGTCCGGCGCCCCTCATCATCCCGGACTGAGTTGCCGCCGCGGAGGCCGGGCATCGTCCAGCTCAGACGTCCTGCGTGTCCTTGTCATGCTCGATCAGAGCGTACGCGGAATGATTGTGGATCGACTCGAAGTTCTCTGACTCGACCGCGTAGGCCCCGACCCTCTCGTCGGCATTCAGCCGCACGGCCACATCCCGCACCATGTCCTCGACGAACTTCGGATTGTCGTAGGCGCGCTCGGTCACGTACTTCTCGTCGGGGCGCTTGAGAATGCCGTAGAGCTCGCAGGAGGCCTCGCTCTCAGCGAGGTCGATAAGCTCCTCGATCCACATGTGACTGCGTAGTCGTGCCTTGATGGTCACGTGCGAGCGCTGATTGTGCGCGCCGCGCTCGGAGATCTTTTTCGAGCAGGGACACAAGCTCGTCACCGGGACCACGACCTTCAGCCATAGGCAGGTCTGTCCGCTGCGCACCTCGCCAATCAACGAGGCCTGGTAGTCCATCAGGCTCTCGACGCCGGACACCGGGGCGCGCTTGGTGACGAAGTACGGAAAGCTCATCTCGATGTGCCCGGCATCGGCGTCCAGACGGTCAGCCATCTCGGTGAGCAGGGCGCGGAAGGAATTCACCGAGATCTCGCGCTCATGATGCAGAATCTCGACGAAGCGCGACATGTGCGTGCCCTTGAAATCGTGCGGCAGGTTCACGTACATGTTGAAGTTCGCCACGGTGTGCTGCTCGCCACGCGAGCGATCCTTGACGCGCACGGGATGGCGGATGTCCTTGATGCCGACCCGATTGATCGGGATCTGGCGCGTATCGGCACGCGCCTGCACATCCTCGATTCTGGTGGCGGTTGCATCCGTCCGGGCATGCAGCGCGGCGCCGGCGGGCGCTGTCACCGCCGCGCGCGCTGTCAGCGCCACGCTCTGCGGGGCAGGCGCGGAAGCGGTGCTGGGACGGGGACCTGCGACGGCGCCTCGTGATGCGGCGGCCCGTCGTGGCCTTGCGGCAGTGCTCATGCTCTCACCTGTGCTCGCTGGCTAATCTTTGGGGCCGGCAGCTGCCAGTCTGGGGGCGGCGCGGCCGAGCTTCAACCCCGGCATGCTGGCGCACCAGCGATCGATGGTCGCCTGGATGCCCGGCAGATCCAGCCCGGCGGCGGCCAGACAGTCGTCGCGGCTGCCATGCTCGATGAAACGATCGGGGATGCCCACGTGCAGGCGTGGCAGGACGAATCCTTCCGCATCCAGCAGTTCCGAGCAGGCGCTGCCGGCGCCGCCGGCGACGGCATTCTCTTCGAGCGTAATGATCGCCGCGTGAGTGCGCGCGATCTCGCAGAGCATGTCGCGATCCAGTGGCTTGATGAAGCG
>DASXZI010000027.1:0-71768 GCA_036501985.1 Steroidobacteraceae bacterium
GGGTGAGCTGTCCTTAGTACGAGAGGACCGGGATGGACGCACCTCTGGTGTTCCGGTTGTCACGCCAGTGGCACTGCCGGGTAGCTATGTGCGGACGGGATAACCGCTGAAAGCATCTAAGCGGGAAGCCCCCCCCAAGACGAGATCTCCCTGGGAACTCGATTCCCCTGAAGGGCCCACGAAGACTACGTGGTTGATAGGCTGGGTGTGTACGGCCAGTAATGGCTTCAGCTAACCAGTACTAATTGCCCGTGAGGCTTGACCATATAACCTCAAGCAGTTTGACGGCTTGAGTGGATGCGACGATGGAGCAATTCATCGTTTCGAACGCGACAGGCGTCGAAGCAGAAAACTTCTTGCGTTGCAGTGGCAATACCGCTGCAACGCAAGCTCCGGATTGGAGGACGGAGCGCCGGTGGTAACACCGGCGCGCCAACCTTAAACAGTTTGCCTGGCGGCCATAGCGAGCGGGAACCACCCGATCCCATTCCGAACTCGGAAGTGAAAACGCCCTGCGCCGATGGTAGTGTGCCTTTCAGGCATGCCAGAGTAGGTCACTGCCAGGCTCTCAAACGAAAGCCCCTGAGGTCGCGAGACTTCAGGGGCTTTTTGTTTGGGCCCGTGCCTGCGCCTGCCGCGACCAACATCGGCGCGGAATATCCGTCAGGGCCGAGCCTCGCAGCACCCTTCGAGGCTATCGAAATAGGCACATGCGAATTCGAGATAGTGCAACGAGTCTTGCGCACTTTTTGGTTCGAATCGGTGGCTCTCGATCCGTTTCTCAGGCTGCTACCTCCGCCGCCGGACGCTCGAGTCAAGCGCGCTGGTACCGACTCGGGTCACTGACCTGCGGTCAGTGTTTGGTTGCATCCGCAACGGCAGAAAGCATCCGAAACTGCCGCTTCATGTTGTTGAGGATGTCGCTCTGCTCGAGGGCGAGGGACTCGCGCAGGTCCGTCGAGTACAGCGCCCGCAGGAATGCGAGGTCGCCGGCGGTTACGGCATCGGGCTTGTTCCGGTCGCCACACTCGGATGACATCAGGTCCAGAATGCTGGGCAGCGGGCTGCAGAGACCTTGCAGATTTGCCTGCGACAGCACCAGCATCGCCAGGTAGTCGGAGACGGAGCCGATCGTGCGGCCGTTCAGGGCCCTCGTGTCCGCCACGACTGCGACATGGACCAACAGGCTGTTCCGTCCTGTCGTCAATCGAGTCCCCGCGCCGGGTGGCGTCGGACTATTCAGAGTGCCGCTGCCCATGCCTATCGCGGCAGGCGGGTCGGCCGAGACATTGAGGGGGTTGGCCAAGTCCACCTGGATCGCACCGTTGTCTGCCTCGGTTGCCGTCACGTACCAACCCTGAATCGGCTGAGTGGCGGACAGTGATCCCCGTGTCTGGCGCGGATAGCGAAAGCCCAGCGCCTGCGGGTCCCATTTCACCAGTTCCGCGATCTGTCTCTGCGGTTCCGTGGTGAAAAAGATGAGTGCGTTGGGCTTGCAGTGCTCCTCGGTTTCGTGGGGGGCGCCCACGCTAGCGGCAATTGCCAGGATGCGGGCGGCAATAAATTCATTGAACGCGGGTGACAGTCCCCGGGCCACCGGACAGAGGCGGTCGCGCCATCGCGGCAACTGCCCGGTCACGACGGCCGCCCTGCTGTGGGCAGATACGAAACTTGGAACGCTGTCGCCCGCCAGCTCCTTCGGATCAGGCGGCCGGGCTGCTACGACCGTGACTTCTGTTAGCGTCGATGGATCCTGCTTCGCGCTGGCGTCCGCTGGCGGTGCGGCGAGGTCCGAAGGCGATGCGCTCGCACGGGCTGACCAGATGGCCACCACAAGAGCGAGTGCGGATGCTGATATTGCGTACCGAGACGAACGACGGGGCAGCAAATCCATGTGAGCCTCCAGTAACGCTGGCCTCGAGTATCCTCCCGGGCCGACTCGGGCTCAACCCGGTCCGGCCGCTTGGCGGACTCGGAGTCGGCAAACGCCTGGATCTGCTCCGCCGAGACATCAACCGGTCTGTCCCGGGTCGATGCCTGGATGAGCCCCGCACAGGTTTTCAAGCGGCCACGCTGAGCAATGCGCAGGCCCTGAAGCTGGACCGGGACATCGGCACGGTCCAGGTTGGAAAGCGCGCGAACTTGCTCCTGGTTCGCGCAGATCCGACGAAGACGGTGCACGCGTACCAGGAGATCGTGAAGGTCATTCTAGGCGGGCGGGTCCTGGATCCACAGGATCTGGCGGCGAGACCTTCTCTTTGAGCCAAAGAGGTCGGTCGGTTCGTGGGCGCAGCTAGCTGTGCTGCGCGGCCGAGCTCAGCATCGCATTCCCGCGTCGTTCCATCTCGGCCGGGGCCATATCCTGCTTCCAGGAAAGCAGTACCCAAACGTGACCGTACGGATCGCGTACGCTCGCAGAGTTGGCGCCGTAGAACATCTCTGTCGGCGGTTGAATCTGCTCGGCACCCGCCTGCACCGCGCGCAGCGCCAGTGCTGCGTTGTCTTCGACGAAGATGTGAAGCCCGGCGGTGCATCGCCCCACGGCACGAGGCTCGCTGTAGAGGCGCCCATCCGGATCGCCAATCATGACCACCGAGCCGCAGATCGAAAGCTCGGCGTGCAGGATCCTGCCGTCGGGGTGAGCGATCCGGAACAACTCCACCGCGCCGAAGGCCCGCTTGTAGAAGGCGATTCCAGCTTTGGCGTCTTCGACGTAGATGTGAGGGACTATGGCGTCGTGGTAACGCTCGGGTCGATCGCGCATCTCAATCCTCCAGGCCTGCATCAAAGAAGGCGAACCCGCAATCCGGTGCAAGCTATATGGCTTGAAGGCGATAGCAGCACGTGGCGTGCCGCCGGCCCGGATCAGATCAGACGGAGGCCGTTGCAGCTCGTTTCAGTACGCGAACCGATAACCTGTTCCCGGCCAGATCGCCAGCGCGACCGGGACCACCGTCAAGTGCGCACTCGGCGGCACCAGCTCACTCATGATCCCTCGGGATCGCCTCGGTCCAGGTCTTCGTCCGGATCATCGTCCCATCGCGCAGCAGCGTTCGAGTGTACTTGTAGAAGAATGTATGCGTGTCGGTGGAGAGCTCGTGATGACCGCGCCAGGTCAGCTTGTGTCCCTTCACCGCCTGGTTGTATTCGGAGTCGCCTTGCACCCGCGCGCTTTCCGGGTGTGAGTCATCGATGTCGTAGGTTATCCGCTCAGAGTGATCGAAGACGCCCCAGGGATAAACGGTCGCAGTGTTCCCCTGCCACACAACTGTGCTGCGGTGATTGCCCTCGTCGCGCTGCAGCGTCCATTGGCCTGGCCATGCTACGTGGCTTTCCTTGACCCCGGGCGCCTGTTCGATCCGGTCCGGCGGGGCAAGCACCGGCGCGCTCACCCCATGCAGGGGCACCTGAGGCACAACGATGCGCGAGGGCTCGCCACCCCCAGTCACCAGCGCCGTCGTCATGTTGTATGGAGTCGGCCACATCATCGGCCAGAGCGCATTGGAGACGGCGACCCGCAAGCGATGGCCCTTGGGGAATACCCAGGAGGCCAGATGCAGATCGAGCGACAGGCGATAAACCTGGCGTGGCCTCAGATCCTCGGGTTGCTCCTTCGAGTCGCGCTGGGCACCATTGATTCCCGCGCCGCTCACCATGGTGACTTGCCCATCGGGCGCCACATCCAGCAGACGGACAAACCAGTCGGCCAAGGAGGCATCTGCGGCCACCTGCAGCGTTACGCGAGGGCGACCGAGAATGGCCATGTCCTCCTGCAGCGGCGGAGAATCATAAGTGAGGCTGTACGCATCCACCGGGCGCTGGTCGCTCAGTAACTCCCCCCACCAGAAGCCCGCCTCCACTCCCACGGAGGGCACGTAGCGGAGCTGATCGCGCCCTGGCCGCGCCTGATCGCGCGTCAGCCGATGGTCCCCATTCAGGTAGAAAGTTGCCGGCGCAAGCCCGCGCGGCGGCCACTGCTCCGACCGCCATTCCCCCGGTACATCCTGACTGTGCGAGCCAGGCCGATGCCAGTGCTGCAGGTAGACGAGCAGGTGAGGGTCCTGCAACACACCCGTGTCGCGCCCTTTCAGCCAGTAGTCGAACCAACGAACGGCCTGGTCCCGCCACTCGTACAACGGACCGTAATCGCTGCCATTGGGATAGTTATGATTCCAGGGACCGATCCAGGCTTTGAGGGGCGCCTTCACCTTCTCGAGCATGCGTGGAATGCTGTCCCGGTAGCCGTCCTGAAAGCCGCCGATGAGGAATGTGGGGACGGACAGAGTCTCGACGGGGCGTACGGGAGCGCGCCAGAAAACTCCCGCGCGCTGATGCCTCAGGTAGTTGAGCGACCAGGGTGGCGCATCCATGCGCTTTTCCGCCGTGGCCAGATCGAAATCCGGCGCGCCACTGCGCCCCTCATCGAGGTCCATCGTGAGCTCGAACTCATCGAAGTGAAACACGCCGTCGATGTCGTGCACGTCCTCGGTGTAGAGCTCTTCCGTGGCATCGACGGCCAGAATCGCCTTCAGGGCGGGAGGTTTCCTCAGGGCCATCTGGATGGAGTTGAAGCCTCCCCAGGAGATTCCCAGCATGCCGACCTTCCCGTTGGACCAGGGCTGTCGGGCGAGCCAGGCGATGGCCTCTTCGCCATCCTGTTGCTCCTGAGCAGAGTATTCGCGGTCCGGGGCGGTTCCTTCGCTGTTACCGAACCCGCGGATGTCTACCCGCGCCCCCACGTATCCGCGTGCAGCGAAATACGCATACGTCCCGTAGTCGCCGCCGAGTGTGTCGTCGTCTTTCCGATAGGGAAGATATTCGAGCAGGACTGGATGGTGCTCGGACGCGGCGCCGCCGGCGGGCATGTACAGAGTTGCGGCGAGGCGGACACCATCCTTCATGGGTATCCACGCCTTCTCGACATGCAGGTGGTAGGTCGGAGCGGAAGGCGGAAGCTCCGCCAGGCAGGCGGAGCTTCCCAGTAGTGCGAGGCCCGCAATCCAACCGGTGCGCGAGCGATGCATCGTGTGTCAGCTTGTGGCTACCAGCCGATGCCGTAGTCCTCGCCGTGATTGCTCGAGCCGCCCCACAACGTGCCGTGAGCCCGATCGACCTCGATGGCGTTGATCGGACCGGAGCTGCGCTCTTCGAAGTCCAGCTTGTAGCCCATCCTGGTCAGCTGTTGCCGCACCCATGGCGGCGTGGCCGTGTTGACGGTGAGGCGTCCGGGTATGGATTCGTGCTCGCCGAACGAGTCACGCATCTGGTAGCTGGTTACGTTGGCCGCCTCGGTGGCCTCCTGCGGTGTCATGCCGAATTCGACCACGTTGAGGAAGAACTGCAGGAGATTCTGATCCTGAGTGTCACCGCCCTGCACTGAGAAGATGAGGTACGGCTTGCCGTCCTTCAGAGCGAGGGTCGGCGTGAGGGTCGCCCGGGGCCGCTTGCCGGGCTCGAGTACGTTGTAAGGGTTCTCATTGGGGTCGAGCACGAAGCTCTGCATGCGCTGGCTGAGGCCCACGCCCGTGTGCCCGGCAATGACCGCCGGAGTCCAGCCGCCGCTGGGCGTCACGGAGACGGCCCAGCCCTTCGCATCCACCGCTTCGACGCTGGTGGTGCCGGCTCTGAAAGTCCGATCGAACTCCGCGAGCGCCGTGGGACTCCACTGCGCGGCCGAGCCCGGCGATTCCGGCATCTTGCTGTGCCATTTCTGCAGGATGGCAGTGAAGGGATTGGTGCCGTTCTGGAATGGATACGGATCGCCGGGGCGAATGTCCGGATCATTGTGATCCGGGTTGATCAGCTTCGCGCGCTCGCGCGCATAGTCCTTGGAGAGCAGCCCCTTGATCGGCTCCTCGGGCGGAAGGTAGGGATCCCCGTAGTAGAAGTCGCGATCGGCGTACGCCAGGTTCATGGCCTGGTAGAGAGTGTGGATGTAGCGAGCGCTGTCGTAGCCCATCGACTTCAGGTCGAAGTTCTCGAGAATGTTCAGCGTCTGCAGCATCACTGGCCCTTGCACCCAGGTCGTGAGCTTGTAGACGTCGATTCCCTTGTAGTTGGTGTGCACGGGCTCCTCGATGTGCACTTTCCAGTTGGCCAGATCCTGCATCGTGAACAGGCCGCCTTGCTCGCGTGTCGATCGGACGATCTCCTGCGCAATGTCGCCCTTATAGAATCGATCGTAAGCAGCGTAGATGGCGGCCTTGCGATCCTTGCCGTGCGCCCGCGCCTGCCGCTCGGTCTCGACGAGCTTGCGCAGCGTCGCCGCTAGATCCGGCTGATGGAAGATCTCGCCCGGCTGGGGCCCCTCTCGCGCCTCACCGGGGTGGATGAGAATCGTGGCCTTCGAATAGGGCCATTTCGCGATCCAGTCCTTGTAGTGCTCGATGGTGTTGGACAGCTCCGCCTCCATCGGATAGCCGTCGGCCATCTGGATCGCCGGCGCGAGCACCTCCGTCAGGCTCATCGTGCCGTACTCGGCCAGCATCGTCATGAGGCCGCCGGGCGTGCCGGGCGTCACGGCGGCCAGCGGACCGAACTCGGGCGGATACTTCATGCCGCGCTGGTGAAAGAATTCCGGCGTCGCACCCGTCGGGGCCACACCGAGAGCGTTGATCCCGATGACCTTCCCCGTGTTGGGGTTATAGATCAGAGCCTGCGTTTCCCCACCCCAGGAAAGCGTGTCCCACATGGTAGAGGTCGCGGCAATCATGGCGCACGCGGCATCGACGGCGTTGCCGCCCTTCTCGAAGATCATCGCGCCCGCCGTTGCGGCCAGCGGCTTGCCGGTTACCGCCATCCAGTGACTGCCGTGCAACGCGGGCTTCTCCGTGCGCGCTTGCGCGGCCGGCACAACCGCCCCCACCAAGGCCGCGACACAGGCCGCCTGAAGTCCTGCGAGCAGCTTGCGCTGCCAGGTGCTCACCCCGGTATTCGCTCCGATTCGCATTCGAACGCTCCCCTCAGCCCGCTTGTGCGGATGCATTCCCCAGCCATCCAGCATAGGGCAGACGCGAGCCTCACGCACCTGCGGCGAGCGTCCATCGGGGAGCCTCGATCCCCCGACGACGAGCTCGTTGCAGCCGACGCCGCGATTCCCGGCGACTGACACCAGAGCGGCTTGGCTACGGCAAGCGATTCAGGGTTCTGCGGACTTCTTGAGGCGCCGCAGTGCCTTCGTGCGAGCGAAACTGCGGCGTGCGTCGCGGAGCGCCTGCTCAATAATTGTGCACCGCGCACGGCCGCCAACACTCTGATCCGCCAGACTTCCTGCACCTCACGGGGAGGCAGTGTGATCCAGGTCTCAATCGGGCTTGCGGCATTCTTCGGCGCGCTGGCGGCGGCAATGGGAGTGCCCTGGGCTCGCCAGCTCTACCGCCGATCCGGCGGCCAGTCGGCGCCGCGTGCGCAGTCGGACAACTCGGCGTGCCGTGCGATCTTCGAGCAAACTCCGAACGGCATGCTCGTGGCGGATGCCGAGACTCTGCGGATCATCGAAGTCAACCCGGCGCTGGAGCGAGCTCTGGGATACACCGCGCAGGAGCTGCGCAGGCTGACCGTCCCACAGATCTTCCTCGGAGAGGGGGACAATCCGGAAGCGTGGATGCCCAAGCTGCGCGACCCCAAGCCGCGCACACCCATGCAACTGCGCCAGCGCTCAAAGGACGGAACACTGCTGAACATCGAGATCAGCGGCCACCGCCTCGAGCTCGGCGAGCAGCACGTGCTCGCCTTCACGACCGACGATGTGACCTTGCGCCGCAAGGCCGAAGCGCAGCTCCTGGAGAAGCAACAGCATCTCGATCACCTCGCGCATCACGACCAGCTCACGGGACTGCCGAACCGCCTGTACCTCGCTGCGCATCTGCCCGGCGCGATCGAAGAGGCGCGTCGCACCAGCTCGATACTCGCCGTCCTGTTCCTGGATCTGGATCGCTTCAAGCACATCAACGATTCGCGCGGGCACGAGACCGGGGACCAGCTGCTGAAGGCCGTGGCCGAGAGAATCCGTGCCACGGTGCGCACCGAAGACGTCGTCGTGCGCATGGGCGGCGACGAGTTCATCGTGATCCTGCGCAGCGTTCGCAACTCCGAGCAGGTCAACGATACGGCCGTGCGCATCAACGAGGCGCTTTCCGCGCCGGTGCTGGTTGACGGCCGGCCGCTCGTGACCACCGTGAGCATCGGCGTCAGTCTGTATCCGCGCGACGGCACTGACATGGGCGAGCTGCTGCGGCACTCGGACACCGCGATGTACCAGGCCAAGGATCGGGGCCGCAACAACTTCCAGCTGTTCAGTCCGGCCATGGATCGGCGGCTCAAGGAGCGCATGGCGATCGAGAGCAGCCTGCGTGCGGCGCTCCAGGCGGAGCAGCTTGCCACTCACTATCAGCCCATCATCGACATCAGCACCAACCGTGTCGTGGCCATGGAGGCGCTGCTGCGCTGGAAGCATCCCTCGCACGGCTTCGTGGCGCCCGGGCGCTTCATTGCGATCGCCGAGGAGACGGGCCTGATCGTACCGATCGGCGACTTCGTGCTGGCCCGGGCCGTAGAGGATATCGCGCGCTGGCGGCAGAGCGGCTGCACGCCGGTTCCGGTTGCCGTCAACGTGTCCGCGGTGCAACTCCAGCGCTCCAACCTGCCGGCGACCATAGTGAAGCTCACCAAGCAGTACGGCGTGAAGCCCTCGATGCTGCAGCTCGAGCTGACCGAGAGCGCCGTCTTCGAGAGGCGCGAGGGCAGGACGGGTCAGTCAAGCGAGGATGCGGTCTCGCAACTGCGCGATCTCGGCGTGCGCATCGCGGTGGATGACTTTGGTACCGGCTACTCGAGCCTGTCCTATCTCAAACGCTGGCGAGTGGACTATCTCAAGATCGATCGCAGTTTCGTGCGGGATCTGGTCACCGACATGAGCGATCTGGCGATCGTGAGTGCCATCATCGCCATGGCGCGCCATCTCAACATTCAAGTGGTCGCCGAGGGCATCGAAGGCTGGCAGCAGCTGGAGAAGTTGCGTCAGCTGGGTTGCGCGCTCGCGCAGGGCTATTTGCTGGCCAAGCCCGCTCCCGAGGACCAATGCCGGCGCTTCCTCATGGGGTCGCCGCTGGATCTGACCGAGCACGATCCACTGATCGAAGCTCTCGGCGCCACAGGCAGCTAGAGGGCACTCGGCGGCACACCGTTCGTGTGCGCCGCCAGAATTGCACGAAGAGCGGCCAGCGTATCTGCCGCGGACGCGTCCTTGTCGGGTCGGCGGCGCAGGATACGCGGGAATCGCAGGGCAATTCCGGATTTATGGCGCTTCGAGGCGGCGATCCCCTCGTATGCCAGCTCGAACACCTGCGTGGGCTCGACCGCGCGTGAGGGCCCGAACTTTTCCAGGGTATGACTGCGGATCCAACGGTCCAGCTCGCTGATTTCCTCGTTACTCAGGCCCGAGTAGGCCTTCGCGACCGGCACGAGTGCGCCGTCGTTCCAGACGCCGAACGTGTAGTCGGTGTAGAGATTGGAGCGGCGGCCGTGTCCGGGATGGGCGTACAGGAGAACGGCGTCGAATGAATAGGGGTCGATCTTCCACTTCCACCAGACGCCACGCTGCCGACCGGTCCCGTACGGGGACTGAAGCGATTTGAGCATCAGGCCTTCCACGCCACGCGCCCGCGATTGCGTGCGCAGGCTGGCCAGCGCATCCCAGTCCTTCGCATCGACGGTTGGGGACAGGCCGATGACCGCAGATGCCGAGGACAGGAGCTTCTCAAGTCGCGCGCGCCGCTCACACAGGGGCAGGGAACGCGTGTCCTGGTAGTCCTGCTCGAGCAGGTCATACGCGAGAAACCTCACCGGCACCGCCTGCAGAATGGCCGCTGACAGTTTCTTGCGCCCGATGCGCTGCTGGAGATCCGCAAAGGGGCGAATTGCGCCCTCACGCCACGCAACCAACTCTCCGTCGAGCACGACGCCCTCCGGCAGAGTCGCCGCTGCGGCGACAACCTCGGGGAAGCGCTCGCTCACCAGATCCTCACCGCGCGACCAGATGAACGTGAGGCCCCGCCGGCGGATCAGCTGGCTGCGGATGCCGTCCCATTTCCACTCCGCGAGCCAGTGTTCGCGCGGGCCGAGAGTTGCAGGGCTTTCTTCCAGGGGTGAAGCCAGAAAAAAAGGATAAGGCGCTGCGGGGTCCTGCGCAGCAGGTTCGGCGCGCTGCAGTCGCTCCCAGAACTGTGCACTCGGCTGCCACTCGCCCATGAGACGACGCGTCACCTCCGCGCGGGTCATGGACAGCACTTCCGCCAGAGCGCGTGTCACGAGAAGCTCGGAGACTCCGACGCGAAGCTCCCCCGTCAGGAATTTGTTGACCAGAAAGCATTCCCGATAAGGCAGTGTCCGCCACCAGCCGAGGATTGCGGCGCGCTGCTGGGGTTCCGGCTCGCCCCGCAGCGGGAGCAGCCGATCCTCGATCCAGGCCGACAGGGAGTGCTCCGCAACCCTGTGCTGCAATGGGTCCGTTGCATCGGAGCTCACACCTTCCATGAGCAGAGCGATGGTCTCCGCCAGATCGCCCACTCCCGCATACGATTCGGTCACGAGCCATTCAGGCAACCCGCACGCCTCGATCAGCCAGCGGTACATCAGGACCGGCCCGATGAAGCGCTTCAGGCGGTGGCCCGACAGGATGTAGGCAGCCCAGGCCGCATCCGCCGGGGGTGTGGATCGGAAGTAGCGGACCATCGCCGCCACTTTCAGGTTGGTGGAGGTCGTGGTGTCCAGCTCTTCGTACAGCTCACTGAAGGCGCGCATCACCGGTCCACAGTGTCCTTACTCCTGCGCACCGAAGTCGGTCTTCAGCGCACTGCTGGAGAGGCCGTTTTCATTGAGATAGCGCGTGAGGGAATCGGAGTGTCCGTGTGTCAGTAGGATGTGCCGTGCCTTGGTTGCCGTGCAGGTCCGCACCAGGGCAGGCCAATCCGCGTGATCCGAAATAACGAAGCCGCGATCGTATCCCCGCCGCCGCCGGTCGCCGCGGACTCGCATCCAGCCCGAACAGAATCCGCTCGCGTGCTCGCCGAAACGTCGCATCCACGGCGTGCCTGCCGCACTCGGCGGAGCCAGAATCAGCGCCCCCCGGAAGTCAGTCTTGCGATCATTCGGAATCGACAGTGTCGGCAGCATCCGTATACCCGCGCGGCGGTAGGCTGCCACGAGCGAGTCCACTGCGCCGTGCACATACACCGGCTCGCCGGTGAAGGCGCTCAGCTCGGCCAGTACCCGTTGCGACTTTCCCAGGGCGTAGCAAAACAGCGCGGATGCCAGTCCCCGCTCACGATTGGAGCGCCACCATCCCAGGATCTCCTGGACGACCTGCGCGGCCGGCGGCCATCGATACACCGGCAGCGCGAAAGTGGCCTCGCTCACGAAAACATCGCATTCGAGCTGCTCGAATCCGGCGCAGGTCGGATCCTCCTGGCGCTTGTAATCGCCGGAGACCACCCATACCTGGCCGGCGTATTCGATCCGCACCTGGGCGGAGCCCAGTATGTGTCCCGCCGGGTGCAGCGAGACTGTTGTCGCGCCCAGAGTGACTCGGGCTCCATAGTCCACCGGAGCGACCTCCTGATCGGCCCCCAGCCGCGACTTCGCAATGTGGGCGCCGGGACGTGCGACAATGTAGTGGGCGCTGCCATGGCGCAGATGGTCGCCGTGGGCATGGGTGATAACGGCCGTTTGAACGGGTTTCCACGGGTCGATATAGAAGCCGCCCGGCGGGCAGTACAGACCGTTCGCGGTCACGGTGACCAGGTGTTCGGAATCTGAGCTCATGAGTATCCACAGCTTGGGCGGCGCGCAGTCCGGCGGACATCAGGGGGCGCTGCAGCAGTGCGCGGGCGCCGTGCTGATGATTAGGCCGGCCGGGTTCGAATACAACCCGGAAACGGCCAGCACCAACATGCTGCAAAAGCCCGGAGGCGCCGCGGAGGCTGACCAACGGGCGGCATTGGACGAGTTCGACCGCTTCGCGCAGGCTTTGGGCAGCGAAGGCATCTCGGTCTGCGTGGTGCAGGATACGCCCAACCCGCCGAAACCGGACGCCACCTTTCCCAACAACTGGGTGAGCTTCCACGAAGGCGGTACCCTGGTCTTGTACCCGATGCAGGCCGAGAGCCGCCGGCGGGAGCGCCGACCCGAGGTGCTTGAGGAGGTGACCCGGCGACTCGGATTCGAGGTCAAGCGAACTGTCGACCTCACGCGCCACGAGCGCGCGGGGCGTTTTCTGGAAGGGACCGGCAGCCTGGTGCTCGATCACGCTGACCGCGTCGCATACGCCTGCCTCTCTCCGCGCACGCACCCGGCCGTAGTGGACGAGTGGGCAGGAGAGCTCGGCTACGAGGCAGTCATTTTTGAAGCATCCGACAGAAACGGAGTGCCCTACTATCATACCAACGTGATGATGTGTCTGGGATCCCGCGTGGCAATCCTGGGAACCTGCGCCATGTCCGCCAACGATCGCGGTCGCGTCATGGAACGTCTCGCGACGACGGGGCGCGATCTCGTCGAGATTCGCTACGACGAGATCGAGCAGTTCGCCGGGAATATGCTGGAGTTGGCCAGCTGGGATGAGGCGCTCGGTGACTGCCGGCTGCTGGTGATGTCCGAGACCGCACGCCGGGCCTTGCGCGCCGATGCGTATGCGAGGCTTTCCGCGAGCACAGACTGCGTGCTGGCAGTCCCCGTGCCCACCATCGAGCGCCTTGGCGGAGGAGGCGTGCGCTGCATGCTGGCCGAGGTGTTTGTCGGCACGTGAGCAGCCTGCTCGTCAGAGTCGTGGTCAGTTACCTGCTGGGCTCTATCGTGGGAAGCCTGATCATGGGACGTCTGCGCGGCGTGGACATTCGCAGGCTCGGCAGCGGCAATGCCGGAGGTACCAACGCGCTGCGAACGCAGGGCAAGTCGTTCGCCTTCTGGGTTCTGGTGATCGATATTGGCAAGGGATGGATCGCCACGGCGCTCGTGGCCTCGCTCACGATACCGGGGCTCACGGATGCCTCCCCCGAGCTGCGCACATGGCTGCGACCAGCGTGTGCTGTCGCCGCGATCGTGGGCCACGTGTATCCGCTCTGGCACGGGTTTCGCGGTGGCAAGGGCGTAGCAACGCTGGTCGGAGCCGTTCTTGGGCTCGATGCGTGGCTGCTCGTGCCCATGCTGGTAACTTGGCTCGCCGCTGTCGTGCTGGGTGGATTCGTGGGCCTCGCCTCCATGGCCGGCGCCGCTTCCCTGCCGGTGTATACGCTGGCCGCGGGACTCGAGCCCCGAGCGCCGCTGCTGGCGTTTGGTGTCGTCACGACGTTGATCATCGTGCTTACGCATCGGGGTAACATCGCGCGCATGCGCGCGGGCACGGAGCCCCGTGCGCGTCGGTTGTGGCTTCTGGGTCGCCGCGGAGCATGAATACGTGATCGCGCGCCCCGAAACCTCTCGCACCATTGGCATCGAGACCGAGTCTCCGCTCGTCGCCCGCGTGTTCGCTCTGCTCGCCGACGGACAATTCCATTCGGGCGAGGACCTCGCGCAGCGGCTGTCGGTGAGTCGAAGCGCAGTGTGGAAAGCGGCGAATACTCTGCGGGAGCTCGGCGCGACGCTTCACGCGGTCCGCAATCGGGGTTACCGGCTGACGGCGGCGGCCGAGCCGCTCGATGCCGCGCGAATTCGAGCGCGGCTGCCCAAGACCGTGGGCACGCAGTTGAAGAGTGTTGAAGTCTTCTGGTCCGTGGATTCGACCAATACCACCCTCATGCGGCGGCCAAATCCTCCGGTCGGATCCAGCGAGGCGCTCCTGGCCGAATACCAGACAGCCGGCCGCGGACGCCGTGGGCGAACGTGGGTTGCACCGCCGGGAGGGGCAATCTGTCTTTCGCTGAGCTGGACGTTTGCCGCAGTCCCGCGCGACCTCGGCGCCCTCGGACTGGTCGTTGGAGTGTGCGCGCGGCGCGCGCTCGGTGAGCAGGGACTGCGCAACATCAGGCTGAAATGGCCGAACGATCTGCTGGTCGAGGATTGCAAGCTGGGCGGCGTGCTCATCGAGCTGCGAGCCGAGTCCGGGGGGCCGGCCTGCGTCGTCATCGGTATCGGGTTGAATGTCATGCTCGGCGATGAGCTGATCAAGGCGCTCGCGCAGTCCGGTCCCACGCCGATCGACCTGGTGAGCTCGGGTCTCGCCGAGCCGTCTCGAAATGAGATCGCGGCAGCGCTGATCGGCTCATTCGTGAGCGGGTTGCTGGAGTTTTCAGGGGAGGGCTTGCGCCCTTTTCTTGGGGAGTGGCGCGATGCTGATGCGCTGCGTGGACGTGCTGTTTGTGTTCAGGCCGGAGAGCAAATGACGCGCGGCCTGGCGCGTGGGGTCGACCCGAATGGAGCTCTCCTGGTCGAGACGGATCAGGGACTGCAACGGTTCATTTCGGGAGACGTCACCGTGAGGGCCGCCGCTTGAAGTTGCTGTTGGTGGACATCGGTAACAGCCGCGTGAAATGGGCCTGGGTCCGGGATGGGCGCCTGGGCCGCCAGCGCGCGGCGGCCAACGCGCAATGGCAGGTGCACGATTATGCACGCCGGCTCATCGGAGGAAACTGGCGCCCCGGCAGCCGGATTGTCGTGTCGAGCGTCGCGGGGGCGGATGTTGATCGGATCTTTGTCAGGGCCGCACGCGCCGTGAGCGCGCCTTCCCCCGAGTTCTTCGCCTCGCGACGGACCGTTGCCGGAGTCAAAACCGCCTACCTGGAGCCGTGGAGGCTCGGCGTCGACCGGCTCGCGGGTGCAATTGGTGCGCGCCATCTCGCTCGCGGCCGGCCCGTGTGTCTCGTGAACGTCGGCACTGCGATTACGATCGATGTGGTCGACCAAGGCGGGCGGCACCGGGGCGGTGCCATTATTCCGGGGCCGCCCATGATGGTCGCCAGCCTGCTGCGCGATACCAGCGGAATCCGCCGGCGCGCACAGGGAGGCGCGCGTGGGGTACAGACTCTCTTTGCTCGGACAACCCGTACTGCGATTGCGCAGGGATCCCGCTATGCCGCGGCGGCCGTGATCGACCGGGCAATTCTCGAGGCCAGGCGGGTACTGGGTCGGCGCCCGGCGGTTTTCCTGACCGGCGGTGGCTTGCCCGCGGTCAAACCGCTGCTTCGGGTTGCCTCGGTCACCGTACCGGACCTGGTTCTGGTCGGACTCGCCGTCTGGGCCGGGCAGTCCCCCTTGGGGCGTCGGGTGAATTAGAATCCCTCTTCGTGCGCACCCTGTTCCTTGCCCTGTTATCGGCGAACCTGCTCTTTCTGGCGTGGGCCAGATGGGTGGATACGCCTGTCGAGCCAACCCGCCAGGATGCCGTCGCCCGCCTGCCACGACTGCTGCTGTCCACCGAGGCACCGCCGGCTCCCAAGCCCACTTCGGACTCCGCGCAAAAGATGAGCTTCCGCGAATCGGATCCCGCTGTGACTTGCACTGCGGTTGGGCCGTTCAACGACATGGCGAGTGCGGCCCGGACGGCCGCGGTGCTCTCGGGACTCGGTCTCAGCTCGCAACAGCGGGCCGAGGAGGGCGAGGCCGTCGAGGGCTACTGGGTCTATGTTGGAGGCATGCAGAGCGACGACGAGGTGACACTGGTCGTGCAACGATTGGAGAAGAGCGGTTTCACCGATGCGCATGTCATGAAGGAATCGCCTGAAGGCCATCGCGTCTCGGTCGGGCTGTTCAGCAAGCGCGAGCGCGCCGACCGCCGCGCGCAGGCCGTGAAGCACATGGGCCTGAATCCCGAGATTGCCGAGCGCAAGTTCCCCGGGACCGTGTATTGGGTGGACGTCACCCTGCCGGCACAGCGACCGCTTCCGCCCGAAGTGCTGCTCGGAGACAGTGCAACCGGTAAGGTTGGGACCCAGGCCTGTCCCGCCGCAACGATCCAGGCATCCGATCAACCGCTGCCCCCCAGTCGGACAGCGCAGGCCCCGGCCGGCGTGGCGGGCGCTCTGCCACGCACCAAGGTCAAGGTGGCCAGCGCGCCGGCAGTGCCCTAGAGCACGAGGAATCTCGCGGCCTACGGCCTCGAATGTCCGGGCATCGGCTGAGTCTCACGAGACCAGGCGGCTTCCCAGCGCTCTCCACGCCGGCAGATTGGCGAAGTAGAACGCACTGTTCATGACCAGGAGAAATGCGACGGCTCCCCAGCCGAAGGCTGGATGCAGCCGCTTGAATCGCAAGCTGTCGAGGCCTACGCAGGCCACCACGAACAGGTTGATTCCGAGCAGGAGCCAGTCGTTGTTCATGAAGCTGACGGGCAGCCGCCCGAGCGCCGAAGGCAACATGCAGGCGATCGTGAGCAACATCAGCCGCTTGTGATAGTCCGGGCGCCGCCGCATGAGCAGGGCGGCCAGCACGAATCCCGAGAACAACACCATCTGCACGATCTCCAGAGCCGTGATCGTGAGCTGCATCGGCGCCATATCAGAATGTGCACGAACCTCGCGCGCCGCCGCGTGCAGAGTCGTTACCGATCCGAGGATCACGACCAGCAGCGCCCACACCGCCCCGATCGTCCCGAGGCGGCGATGCCAACGGGCCCGGTGTGCGGCGATCAGGCCCGACTGCACGGCGAGTAGAATGACCCAACCGCTCATGACTACACCATGTACGTGCAGCAGGGTGCTCAGCGGGGCGGCGCTGAACAGGAAGCGCAGGTAGTACGAGTGCGCGAATGTCCAGAACACCAGGGCGAGAAAGAGGAGGCTGGAGCCGAGATAGAGCTGGCGTTCGAAAGTCCGGCTCTGGACGAGCGCATGCATACCCGACCTCTTTTGCTCGCCCCTGCGGTACCCGGCGGGGCAGGGTTGCGAAGGCGTTTCCGACTGTTGGCGCCGCATCCGGCATGGACGTCTGCCACGAGCGCACGGCACTCAGGAAAGAGAACCGAAATCCGCCGGGAAACCCGCCAGGGGCTGCCATATAATGCCCGCCTCCCGATGCCGGCTTAGCACAGTTGGTAGTGCACCTGATTTGTAATCAGGGGGTCGGGGGTTCGAATCCCTCAGCCGGCACCAAATCGTCACTATACCGATGAGATGGGTGGCGTTTTATACCGGAGACATGGGTGACAGTCTCGCGGCGAAAGGGTTCGCCGCACTCTCGATCCGACAGGTCTCGTGATCAAAAAAGCCTAAGTCGTAGCGCATGAAGCTCACCAGCCAGATCTTTTCCTCGACTTGTTTCACCCCGACCCTCTGACCGGCAAAGGCCTGGCTGAGGTTGATCTTCAAGGCTCCCATGCAGATCCTGCCACAGCGGGTCACCGTGATGGTGCGGTCGTGGAAAGGGTACTCGAGATCCGGTAAGCCGCTGTAGGGACGGGGCGACGGAGCGTAGAGCTCCGCTGGGTAGCGCATGTTGAGGGCTGCATGCGGACGCTCCTGGTTGAAGGTACGGATGAACTGATCAAAGCGGGCTTGCTGCTGCAGGAAGTTCTTCGATGCCGGCTTGGTGGCTTCCTGCTTCAGTGTCAGATGCATGCGCTCGTGGCGTCCGTTCTGCTGCGGGTTGCCCGGCTTGATACGCTCAATCGATCCCGAGGCGTAGCCACCACACCGACAGCTTGGTCAGGCCAAACAGGGAGTTGGCACTGGCAAAGGGCGCCCCATTATCGGTGCGAATCGCCCTGGGTCAGCCGAAATCCTTAAAAGTCTGCTCAAATACGGTAAAGGCGTACATCGCCCGGGTGCTCTTGAGTGCTTCACAGCTGATCAGGTACCGGCCGGCGAAGTCGGTGATGGTGAGCGGATAACAGTAACGGCGGTCCGCCAGCATGAACTCGCCCTTGTAGTCGGCGCACCAAAGATCGTTCGGCGAGTGAGGGCGCGACAGCGCCGTACCTTCAGCCTTGTAGAGGCGCCGCCGACGTCGCTTCACCAGCCCGTTACGATCCAGGATCGCATGCACGGTGCTGATCGCCGGGCAGTGCACCTCAATGTGCTGGCGGCGCAGCCATTCACGGATCTTCGGAGCCCCCCAGCTGGGGTGCTCCTGCTTGAGCTGGATGATGGCCTTCTCGATCTGGAAGGGCAGCTGGCCAGCATGCCGGTAGGGTCTTCGGGAGCGATCCGTGAGGCCATCGACCCCACAGTCCTTGTATCGGCCGAAGATCTTGTAGTCTTGTAGCCGGTCTTGCGGGAGATCTCGAACTCCCGGCATAGCACCGCCATCTTCTCCCCGTCCAGCAGACGGGCCACAAAGCGCAGTCGTTCGTCCATCTTGCGACACTCCCGCCACGGCATCTGCGTACCCTCCGCAAATACCGAAAAGTGTCACCCATGTCTTCGGAATAAACTCTCCCCTATGAATCAGGAAGGACAAACAGATAGTTACAGAGCCGTTTCATTTGACCGGGTGACGCCGGTGGACCAGATGGTGGACCACTTGGATTTTTCGACCCCAGTCACCCGCCGGGATTAACAACCCAGATCGCCGCTCGATGTCCGAGACTGGCGGGCGTGGCAATGTAGAGCCGATCAGTTTCAGTGACGAACAGTCCCGTCCGCGCACCCCCAGCCGTCGGAAAGCGGCTAATCCTCGTAAGCTGATCTTTGTCTTGTGCATAAGTGTCGACGAATCCTTCGCCGCAGATAACGTAAAGGCGAGAGCGTTTCGGATCGATGAAGACATCGTCGGAATCACGACAGGTTTCTACCGTACTCAATAGGCGTCCATGCTGGCCGTCAAAGATGCCGACTCGCGCCGGGTGGCGAAACACGGCAAAGACATGGCCTGATTCATCTAGCACCAGGGGAAAGTTGGCTTCCAAGTCTCGTGTGGGCCAAGTCTCAATCTCGCGCCGGCTCTCTTTGTCGAGGATTGCAATCGCATGTGCGTTGGGAACATTCACGAAAATCCTCGATCCACCCACCTCGAGCCGGAAGCTCTCTGGATGCGCCTTCAAAGGAATGTCGCCGAGCCTGCGTTGCGTCTTCGGATCAATCACCGCCAGTGCTCCGTCGCCATAGCCGACGAACACGCGCGAGCCGTCCTCATTCGTACGAACGTTGTCAGCGTCGGACCCGAGAGCAATCCGACCCGTCGGGGCCAGATCGGATCCGCGGAATATTCGCACCGACCCATCGCCAGCATTCGCTACATAGACGGTATCGGTCGTTGACTCGTAACCGATTCCTTGTGGCTCGCGTAGGCCATTGAGCGTGCGGATCGTCTTGCCGGCCTCGAGGTCCACCACGCCGAGGCTGTCGTTACCCAGTTCGGCTACATAAAGCCTGTGCCGCGGGACGTCGACGGCGAGATGATCGATTCGGCCCCGGATGTCTCCGAGAGGAATTTTTGCCTCAACAGCCAAAACGGCCGATGCGTTCTCCGCCGCATATCCAGCGATAGAGCTGCCAGCAAGAACAGCCGCCGCCACTGCCAACCCCGCACCACGCCTGCATGACGTTCTCGTAATTCGAATGCGGCCTATATGCATCAGACAAAGCCCATGAAGTGGAAGGCGATTCCCGCGATCGAACACCCAAGCAGAGTCGGAATCATTCCAATTTTGAAGCGGAATAGCGCGACCATGGCCACGGTCGAAAGCACAAGCGCTGGGACATTGAGCGTACCGAGGACCGGCGCAAAACCAGATTGCCAGGTTGAGAATCACGCCCACTACGGCTGCAGTAATCGCGGCCAGCGCTGCGCCCAGGGCCTTGTTGCTCCGAACAGATTCGATATACGGGACGCCCATGAAGATCCACACGAACGAGGGAACGAAGGTGGCCCAGGCGGCGAGCAGGCCCCCGAGCATCCCGGCAGTTCCCGGCGACAGTGCTCCAGGTTGACGGAAGGCCGCCATGAAACCAACGAACTGGACGACGCTGATCAGATGTCCGGGGGTCGTTTCTGCGAATCCGAGACCGACCAACATCTCCTGCGGCATCAGCCAGTGATAGTGCTCTACGGCCTGCTGAGCCATGTATGCCAATACGGCATAAGCGCCCCCAAAGGTAACCACGGCCATTTTGCTGTTAAACAGCGTGACGGCAGTAAAGACATTTCGATAGCCCAGTGTCGTCCACAAGACGACGAGCGGCGCAAGCCAGATGGTCAATCCTATTGCTGAGACTTTGATCAGACGCGCGAAGGACGGTTTCACATGGTCGGGAATGGCTCGGTCGAACGCGGCGTCAATCGCGGCCGGCGCTTTTTCGTTTCGGCCGCCTTTGGCCGCGTGCGCGCTGGGCTCAAAGCCCCGCAGTTTTATCCCATTGGCGACAAATCCAAGCAGCGCTGCCGCGGCAATCACGATCGGAAACGGTATCGCAAAGAAGCGTCGCATAGACCCAGCTCAAGACACCGAGGGAGATCACGCCCGGCAGAACGAACAGGGTGCCCGCGATGATTCCCCCGCGCGTCCGATGCAGAAGCCAACCGATGTAAATAGCTAGCTGATGTGCCTCGGGTCCTGGGAGCAACATGCAGTAGTTCAGAGCGTGCAGGAATCGCGTTTTCGCCGATCCAGCGCTTTTCATCAACCAATATCCGGTGCATCACCGCTATTTGCCCGGCAGGTCCTCCGAAGCTCAGGAGGGCTACATGTCCCCAAACACGTGTCGCAGCGCGCAGGGTGACGCCATGACTCTCTCCAGATTCCACGGCGTCGATTTTGAGAGAGTCGACAGTCACTGGAGAATGCACTCGCCGGGTCTACGACGCGAAGCTTGGACGGTCTGGGCCACGCAGGCTCCCATCAGGGCTCGTGTTTTACGTTTGCCAGATCGAGGGCGGCCCGCATCCCGCGCGCCAGTTTCTGTGCGTCGTCATTCGCCCAAAAATGCATAAAGAACAGGTGCGGCGAATCATCGATCATGTGGCTGTGGAGGGCGGTCACTTCAATGCCGTGGTCTCGAAGCGTCTTCAAGACCGGGTTGACCTCGCTGCCTAAAAGCACCAGGTCGCCGGTGATCGCCGCTTTGCCGCCGCCTGTGGGCTGAAAGTTGATTGCCATGGCGGTCCCCATGGCTGGCGCTATCGACATGCCTCGTTCGGTGATTGCCTCGGCCCGAGGCACACTGAACTGGAAGACACCGCCATTCGGCTTGCCTTTGTATCCCAGCGCCCTTTCGAGTGACGCGGTATCGAGGTCCACAGGCGGTGGTGTTGACGGCGGCGGGGCGGCATTCATCGGCGTCTGGCTAAGAGCCAACGCAGCATTCAACGTCTTGGCAAATCTGACCGGATCACCGGAACCCCCGACGTGCATGTAGAAAACAGGGCTCGAGGTGCGAAGCAGATGATTGTGGATGGCCGAGATTTCAATCCCATCTTCGATGAGGCGCTTCATGACGGGGTTGATCTCCGAATCGGTCAGCACCAGGTCGCCCATGAACATCGCCCCCGTACCCATGGGCTGGAACGCAACCCACCCACCCAATCCCAAAGCCGGTTTGATCGGCGTGCCATCGACCGTGATATGAAGATCCGACCGCGGGAACGAGTATTTGTGAATGCCGCCCGGTTGGTCGGCGCCTTTCCGACCGATCGCCTGGTCTACCGGGCCCCAATCGTGGTCGGCAGCGGCCGGGTTCGCGGACGCGGCTCCGATCAGCAGGCCGATAGGAATCCAAAAATGTCGCATGTTCAAGTACCTCCCGGCTCGCCCAGTGCCGAAACGCGGCGCATTGATCCCGCGCTACCCTGGTTATGATTATAACGAGTCTGTAATATTGTCTACAAGTATGGACCATGCCTCCACTTGGATTTTGTTGATCTCGAATCTGCCGGGCAGAAACGCCACGGTCAGGATGCGGATGTGGCGAGCCCTCAAGTCGGCCGGTGCCGGCATGATGCGAGATGGCGCGTACGTACTGCCGATGTCGGACCACTCGCGCAAAGTTTTCGAAGAACAATCAGCCGAGATCAAGGACGCGGGAGGTCTTGGACACATCGTTGCCTTTGAAGCGACGTCGCCAGCTCAGCACGAATCGATCGTCCTCCTGTTCGATCGCACCGCCGAGTATGCAGGCGCAAAAGAAGCGTTGGACGCTCTCAAGGGGAAACTCCCGAAGCTGGAGGAACTCGCCGCTCGCCAGGAATTGGCCACGGTGGCTCGGGAAGTCGCAGACATCGTGACCCGCGACTTTTTTCCGGGCGAGTCGCGTAAGCAAATGGAAGGCGCACTCACTGACGCTGAGTCCGCAATCAATGCGCGCTTTTCACCCGACGAACCAAGCGCGGTGCAGAGAAGCTTGAGTCGACGCGATATCAGTGACTATCGCGGTCGAAACTGGGCCACCCGAGAACACCTTTGGATCGATCGAGTCGCCTCGGCATGGCTGATACGCCGCTTCATTGATCCGGACGCCAAGTTCCTGTGGTTGAAAAAGATAAAGGATTGCCCGAAGGGCGCGGTGGGATTTGATTTTGACGCAGCGGAGTTCACACACATCGGGTCGAAGGTCACATTTGAGGTGCTCGTTGCGAGCTTTGATCTCGAGCGTGATGCAGGGCTCGTTCGTCTGGGCGCCCTGGTTCATCACCTCGACGTCGGCGGTATCCCCGTGGCGGAAGGGCCTGGTCTGACCACGATCATGACCGGGACACGCGCTTTGCAGAAGGATGATGATGCGCTCTTGACGGCGATGACGCCGGTGTTTGATGCCTTGTACGCCGGCTACGTCATCGCAAAAACCTAAATGCAGCCAATCTCAGAGCGCCATGGCTGGTGAGATCGGGAAGGTAGCATTGTTGTGGCGTGGTGATCGCGAAGCACATGACGCTGCCCGTCCGCGCAACCCCAGACTGGAGCCGGTGTTCGAGGCGCTCGCTGCGCATTCGGTCAGAGCGGAAGCAGCGGTGTACTCCGATGAATGTGAAGACGAGATACGTTCCCAGCTTTTGGGGTTCGACGGCGTCCTGGTTTGGGTGGACCCGATCAGCGACGGGAAGAACCGAATCAAGCTCGATGCGATGCTGCGAGATATTGCATCCCACGGCGTTTGGGTCAGTACGCACCCCGATGTCATCTTGAAGATGGGCGTGAAGGAGGTGCTGTATCGGACCCGGCATCTCGGATGGGGAACCGATACCGCTCTTTATCGGAGCGCCGAATCGCTCAAATCCGAGTTTCCTGGTCGGCTGCACGTGAACGAACCCCGCGTGCTCAAGCGAAATCGGGGTAATGGGGGGCAGGGTGTGTGGAAAGTGGAACGTGTTCCAACAGCCGACTCCAGAGACACGGTTTGCGTTTTGGAAGCGCGCCGCGGAAGCGTTCCGATGACCATTTCCCTCGACGCATTTTTGCTTCAGTGCGAAGACTACGTCCGGCAGGACGGCTGCCTGGTCGACCAACCGTTTCAACACCGGCTGGCCGACGGAATGATCCGGTGCTATGTGAGTGCCAATCGGGTGGTGGGTTACGGTCAACAGCTGATCAAGGCGCTCACTGCTCCCCCCGAGGGTAAGTCAGATTCACCGGCCGCGCAGCCTGGGCCACGCATCATGCACTCCAAGGCCGCCCCGCAATTCGAATCTCTGCGTGCGCGGATGGAGTCGGAATGGATTCCGCAGATGTCCGAGGTGCTACAGATCTGCGCTGAGGAACTTCCTGTCATTTGGGACGCGGACTTTCTCTACGGTGCCCGCAGTCCAAACGGCGAGGACAGCTATGTGCTTTGTGAAATAAATGTCAGTTCTGTCCTTCCGATTCCGCCCGAGGCCCCCGAGGAAATCGCGAGGACCGTGGCGTCACGACTGAGATTCCGAAAGGGGATCACCACCGCGCCGTGAGTACCAATCGATCGGCACCATGATAGAACGGTGGCTCGCCGGTGTTGTGGGGCGCGCAGGTTTCAGTCACAGCTGACGCTGAGAGCTGGACTGTCCGGTGGGCATCAATGCCGGTGCTGATGATGAATGTCCGGAAAGTGCTCGTGGTTGTGCTGCAGGGGTAGATGCTGATGCTCATGGGAATGTGGCTCTTTCACGACGACACCTTCCGCATGGGTATGCAGATGGTGTTCATCATGCGTATGGATATGGGTGTGGACGAGAAACTCATGGGCATGCGAGTGATCATGGTGCTCCGTCAGGTGCAGCCAGACTCCAGTCGAGATGAGCACGGCAGCAACCCAAAACAGCCAGGAAAGCGGTTGCCCGTAGAGCAGAACTGACAGCGCGGTGCCAATGAAAGGGGCGGTAGCGAAATAGGCACCTGTACGAGCAGTGCCCAGATTTCGAAGTCCAACAATGAAAAACACCAAACTGACGCCGTAACCCAGGAAGCCGAGGGCCAAAATACTGCTGAGGTGGGGCAAGGTTGGCAATTTCGCGCCGATCGCAAACGCCAGGACAGTGTTCGTCGCGCCCGCCGCCAAGCCTTTCACACCTGCGATCACACGAGCATCTGCTGCGGAAATCTTCCGGGTTAAATTGTTGTCCAGACCCCAGAAGAGACACGCTCCTGCAATCAAGAGTAATCCTGACAAGTGACCGGGCGTGAGAGTTTGCGTGGGCCACGCAAGCGCAAGCCCCCCGAGGAAAATCGCACTGAAACCCAGCAGCACACGTTGACTGGTCGCCTCATGAAAGACCATCCACGCGAGTAAGGCCGTAAACACGACCTCGAGATTTAGTAAAAGGGATGCTGTCGCTGCGTCCGAGCGCGTCAAGCCAATCATCAGAAATGCAGGTGCGACGATACCACCCGCGATTGTGGCGGCTGCTAACCATGGCCAATCCGTCACCGTCAGTTCGGTCGCCTTCCATCCGCGGTCTTGAAAAATGCGTAGCACAGTCAGCCCGACACCACTGCCCAGATACAATAGGCCCGCGACAAGCATAGGACTGGCGTCGTGCAGAAATTCCTTAGCAATGGGAGTTGTCGCACCGAACAGCAACGCCGATGTCACAGCGGCCGCAAGTCCTTGCGAAAAGTTTCGACTCGTCTTAGTTGCCATCACTGCGTAACAATATGCTAGTTCGCCGAGGGTTGCACCGAGGCGCGGCGCAGCGCAGTTTCGAGCCCTCTGCCGGCAGGTCGGATAGTCGTAGCGAAGCTGTCAGTGTTGAGAGTTATACTGAGGTTGATGTCGATTGCAGGATAGCTTGCCGGCTGCTTTCCTCTGACAATCACTCCATGGTTGCTGAGGCACTCATTTCTGCTCGGGTCACACTCCAGACCGCTGACGTCCCCGAGAGTGGTGTACGAGGGATCTTCGGATCCAGGCTTTTAGCCGCAAAGCGGTAGGGGCGACGCGGCCGTCAGGCCGCGGAGCGAGGCGGTCATCGTGATTTCTGGGTAAGGTTGGGTTGCGACACCTTCAACTGTGCCAGGAGCACCACGATGATCACCAAGGCCAATATGGCACTTGCCGAGCTCGCCGAGAAGGGAGCCGACACCGATCTGCTGCGCGAGATGATCCAGTACGTCGCTCAGCGAATGATGGACATGGATGTGGAGAGTCTGTGCGCGGCGGCTTACGCCGAGCGCAACCCGGATCGGCTCAATAGCCGAAATGGCTATCGCGAGCGGCTCTGGGAGAGGCGTGCGGGGTCAGTGGATCTGAAGATCCCGAAGCTGCGTAAGGGGAGCTACTTCCCCGGCTTCCTGGAGCCGCGCCGCACCGGGGAGAAGGCGCTGGCCGCGGTCATCCAGGAGGCGTATCTATGAACAGCTCCCCCTTTGCAAGGCTTACGATCTTCCGGCATTCAAAGTTGGCTGCTGCTATCTATCCGGCCTGTGGGTGGGGCACAAGTAGGTAGCCCCTGGCCTTGATGGGATCCGCGAACCCACGCCCATGTACATCCACGAGGTCAAAGCCTCGAGGCCTCCTTCGGGCTTGGTGGATTCCGGTCCAACCTGATGTGCCATCGTCATCGTTTGCCAACGGAGTGCGTAGGTATCGATCGCCTCGCTTGGTCATCTGTCCCAGACGCATCTTTCCGCCGCTCGAGTGTTGTCGCGATCCACGTGGCAGCGCTGCCGCGTGCATTTTCTGCGCAGCGCGCTGGCGCACGCTGGCAAAGGTCAGCGACAAATGGTGCTCGCGCTGATCAATACCGTATTTGCCCAGGACAACCAGGATGCGGCCATCACGCAGTGGCGTGTGGTCGCCGATCAGCTGCGCACGAAGTTCCCCAAACTGGGCACGCTCATGGACGATGCCGAATCGGACGTGCTGGCGTTCATGAGCTTCCCGAAGGCGCACCGCGTCCAGATCCATTCGACAAACCCGCTGGAACGGCTCAACGCCGAAATCAAACGCCGCACCGATGTCGTGGGCATCTTCCCGAACGAAGCCGCCATAACGCGCTTGGTGGGCGCGCTGCTGCTCGAGCAGAACGACGAGTGGCAACTGCAGCGCCGCTACCTGCAGCTTGAAGGTTTACACACTCTCGCCGACAATCAGCCCGCTCGGCTGTCCGCTGTGGTCAACTGAGCACGAGTCCAATCAAACCAGACATCACGACTCGTACACCACGTCCGGGGACACGATCATGGGCGGAGCCGGAATGACGCACGGCGGTTTTTACGAATATGTCAAGGACAAGCGCGCCCTGTACTCAGAGGTCCTCAGTTGCTTCCTGACAGACCCAAAATCGGGTCCGCGTTGGGAGGGCATAAGCGTTGATCTCGATTCTGCAGATGTCGGCGCGCAAATCATCCGAGCCTATCTTTCGCGACAGCACTTTGAGGACGTCGAAAACTCTTGTCCCATGGTGGCACTCCCGACGGATGTGCGGCGCTGTTCCCCGGGCGTGAAGACGGCGTTCGAAGCCGTATTTGTAGCGATGGTGGCTTTGTTGGAACAGTCTGTCTCAGGGCGCGGCCGCGAGCGAGGCGAGAAAGCGCAGGGAATCGCGGCCTTGTGTGTCGGCGGCCTGATTGTATCCAGAGCCCTGCGCGATGTAAGGCTTGCCGATAATCTCCGGGAAGCTTGCATGGCAGTTGCATTAGGACTCATGGAGTCAAGCGGATTGCCCGACGCTGGGACTGAGGATGAGCCAAAGCCCAAGAGAGCGCGCCGCTCGAGGAAAATTGCGGCTGATTGATAGCACCGATGCGCCTCGAAAAACGCTTGCGATATGTGGGTCTTCCACTGTTCGAACGACTTGACCTGCATTGACCTCTGCTACAGTCTTTTGCGGGCGCGCCTCTCGCCGCTTGCGACGCAGCCGCTCGCGGATCTTCGGAGCCCCCCAGCTGGGGGCTCCTGCTTGAGCTGCACGATGAACTTCTCGATCTGAGAGAGGAGCCGGCGGGCGTGTCGGTAGGTAATAAGCTGTCCCCTATGAATCAGGAAGGACAGCGCACAATACGGGCGGCGCCTGACTTGGGGAAGTAAATGGGTAACGCTGCTCGTTCGTGGTGCTTGCGCGCGGGATTGATCCTCCCTGCAGCTCTTCTTTTGACGTGTACGCTCGTGCGCAGCGAGGTCAGTCCTGCGCAATCCGCAGACGAAGCCTATCTGGACGCGCTACAAGGAGCGTGGCTGATGGAGGGGACCCTTGCCGGCAAGCCGGTCCGCTATTTCGCCGAAGGCAAGCGGGTCCTGCAGGGCGGATTCATGAAACTCCACATGATCGACACGGGCTCGCCGCCGCAGTATGAGGCTGATGTCTTTGTCGGGTACGATTCCAGAGCCAAAGACTATATCGGGCACTGGTTGGATCGGTTCGGCGCCGCGGGGGCGCGCGTCGTCGCTCGGGGCGAACGGCACGATGAGCAGTTGGTGCTCCTGTTTCCATACCCGGAAGGGGCCTTTCGTGACACGTTCACATGGCGACCCGAATCCCGGTCATGGAATCTCTTGCTGGAAACCCAGGGGCGCCACGGGTCGTGGTCAACTTTTGCCAACTACAACTTGATCCGGAGAGCACAGCCGTGATCAGCGGTGAATGCGGGAATCGGGGGCCACGGCACGGAGTTCCTGCAAGGTGCTCGAGGAACGGGCTTGTCAGCGCGGTGCGAAGCTCACCCCCGGTCCTGCAAATCTGCCCGCTCACAATGTGATATTCGACCCGGACGACAACGAGGACACGTGATAGTGTCGTCCCTGTGGGAGAAAACATGAGCACCGGGGTGCCGCAGTTCACGACCGCCGAGTATGCCGGCCAGCCCGGCGGGACTGCGTGCAAGTGCTGCGGTCGGGCGATCAGCGGCGCCTACTACCGGGTGAATGATGTCTTGACCTGCACGAGTTGCGCCCTGCGCCTCAAAGGTCAGATGCTGAAGGACTCGCATGCGTCCTTTGGAAGAGGGGTCCTGTTCGGAGTCGGTGGCGCCATTGTTGGGTTCGCCATCTATGTGGTGTTCGCCCTCATCACGGGCTTGGTTGCCGGTATCGTTTCGCTCGCCGTCGGTTACTTGGTCGGTAAGGCTGTCGTCAAGGGCTCGAGAGGCATTGGAGGCCGCCGCTATCAAGTGGCCGCAGTCCTGTTGACCTACATGGCCGTTTCGCTGTCGGCCGTTCCAATAGCCGTTTCACCGTACATGAAGCAAAGGAGCGCGCAGCAGCATGCGCAGGTGACCGACGCCGCCACTGTTGAAGCTCCGAAGCCAAAGATGCGCCCCGCAAGGGCGCTGGGCATGCTCACGGTTCTGGGATTAACGTCACCATTCCTTGCGCTCTCCAATCCGCCGCAGGCAATCATCGGTTTGATCATACTTTTTGTCGGTCTGCGCATTGCCTGGAGGATCACGGCCGGCAAGCCAGTGAAGATGGTGGGCCCCATCGGTGAACCCGCAACCCCCGGCTAAGCCGTCGGAAAAACCGCTTACACTCCCATGTCTTCCTTAGCTCCTGACCTGAACCAGGAGTGCGCGCGCTGCAAGGCTGTTTTGGCGCCGGGCGCTTTGGCCTGTCCTGGTTGCCATGCACTCGTGCACGCAGCAGAGCTCGAGCAACTGGCTGCCAGCGCACGCCGACACGAAGAAGCGCAGGACATCACTCAGGCCCGTAGCGACTGGCTGAGGGCCCTCGAGCTGCTCCCGTCGGATTCCGCGCAGGCGGAGTGGATTCGCAGTAATGCACGACGCCTGGACGCTTTGGCGGCGAGCGCCCCGCCTGCGCGGGGACGCGCCCTGGCCCGGAGACTCGGCCCCCTCGCGCCACTCGTCACCCTGCTTGCCAAGGGCAAATTTCTCCTCGGTCTGTTCAAGCTAAAGTTTCTCCTCAGCCTTGGCTCATTCGTAGCGCTTTATTGGGCCCTCTATGGCGCGAAGTTCGGCGTCGGATTTGCGATCCTGATCCTGGTGCATGAGATGGGTCACTTCATCGAAATCAAGCGTCGCGGTCTACCCGCCGATATGCCGGTATTTCTACCGGGGCTGGGTGCTTACGTGCGCTGGGCTGCTATTGGGGTCTCCACACGGACACGGTCTTTCGTCAGCCTCGCGGGCCCTCTGGCGGGTTGCGTTGGCGCAGCGGCGTGCGCCCTGCTTTGGTTGGCGACCGGAGAGAAATTCTGGGTTGGTCTGGCCAGTCTCTCGGCCCTGCTCAACGTGTTAAATCTGATTCCAGTCTGGGTGCTGGATGGCGGACAAGCGATCATCGCGCTCAACAAGGCCGAACGCATCACCCTGTCGGTCATGGCCGTGTTGTTTGCGGCGTTGTTCGCGCAGCCCGTGTTTTTGCTTGTGGCTGCGGGCGCTGGCTATCGGGTGTTCAGCAAAGACATTCCCACAGAACCCAGCTACGCCGTCACGGCCTACTATCTGGGGGTGCTTGCGGCGCTCGGTTTTCTCATCCAGCTGGCACCGGTGATGTTTCCCGTCAGCCAGTAACTGTTCCAGAAGTTTGGGAGCACCTTGCAGGCGCTCGCGATGGTTTGCGCGGGCGTCAACGTTCTGCGCCGCTTTGCTCCTGAGGCCCGCAGGCCCTTCTGCGTCCCGTGGATGCCCCTCGTCCCGGTGCTCGGCGTAAGGCCGACGGCATTCGCGGCTGAAGAGCGAAACCACTCGCTGAAAGGTCCCGCCCAGAGGCCGGATGCACGCCCCCGTAACGGCTTGCTCGCATGATTAGTCGATATTCTTCCGCATCTTATGAGAGCTTTTTTGAGGATAAAGTGAACACCTGAGCAGCCGCCTCGAAGCGCACGGATCAACTCCCGCCACTCAGCGCGGCAGCGAGCTGCGGAACGGCCGAAACTCCCGCGGCGCGCAATTCCAGTTGATGATAAAAAAAGAAGCGCGTACTGTTTCTGCAGGTGTGCAAAAACAACGTGCAAGCACATTACCTTTGCCAATAGGTCTGCATCACAACGAGAAAGCAGGTCGTCAAGGAAGTGTAGCAGTCAGATCCTCAGGGTGAAGTGTGCGGGGCTGCGGATGATGGAGCGGACGGGCACGCGACCCGCGCGCACGTATTCAATTTGATAACTCATCCAAGAAATCCAAGGGAGCGACCATGTTTAATTCGAGAACTGGTTTACGGACTGGAAGGCTCCGGGAGCTGACGCTTCTCGGAGCGGTCGCGTCGATTGCGCTTGCGAGTGCTGCCACGGCGGCGGAACGCGCGGTGGTCGACTCGAGCGTCGTCGGCGAGCAGGCAGTGGAGTTCAACGTCTACCTGCCGTTACGCGACCGCGATGGAGCGGAGGCGCTCCTCAAGCAACTGCATGATCCCTCTTCGGCCAGCTACCACCAGTGGCTGACACCAGCGCAATTCAAGGAGCGCTTCGGCCCGCCGGAGAGCACGCTCAATGCGATTACCCGCGAGTTGCAGGCACATGGCCTTGAAGTCACCGCAGTGCATACGCACAGCCTGCACGTTTCAGGCACCGCCCACGGTGTGCAGTCCGCGTTCGGCGCGCCGCTGGTGATGGCGCATTTCGCGTCGGGCAGGCAGGTGATGACCGCGGCCTCGGCCTTGAAGCTGACCCCGAGCTTGCAGGCGGCCGGCGGAGTCATCGCTGATTTTTCCGGCAACATCCGCATGCAGGCGACATCCCGCCGTGTCGATCAGTCTCAGCCACAGAATCGTGAATCCAGCACGGGCGGCTACTGGTTTGACGATCTGAAGCAGGCTTACTCGTTCCCGAGCTTCAAGAAACTGACGGGTAAGGGCGTGGTCATCGGCATTCTGATGGAGGGCAATTTCAATCAGCCTGACATGACCGCGTACTTCGGGCACGAGCTACTGCCTTCGCCGGTGATTCACACTGTCAACATCGCCGGCGGTGCGCCTTTCAGCCCGGGCAACTCCTTCGAGACGCATCTGGACATCCAGCAGTCCGGTGGCATGGCGCCCAATGCGCACATCATCCTATACAACCTTCCGGACCTGCAGGATTCCAACATCCTGTCGGGGCTGACGACGATCATCGAGGATGACGTTGCTGACGTTGTAAACATGTCGTTTTCGGGACCGGAGGCGGGCTACACCGCCGCTTACAACGGCGGGACGGACTTCACCGGCATTCTTAACATCTATGATGACTTCTTCATGGAAGGCAATACCCTGGGAATCACCTTCGTCGCCTCCTCCGGAGATTGGGGTGGATTGGATGTCCCGGCGGCGGCCTGCTTCAGCGCCTCGCCACCCAAGCCGGTCTGCGGCGCCATGCAAGCCGGCATCGGCTCGCCGGCCTCCAGCCCGCACGTGACCGCCGTCGGTGGAACCAACCTGATCACGACCTTCAATCCCAAGAAGCCGAACGACCTCAATTCGGCCTATGTTGGTGAGAACGCCGACGACGATCCGTTGGACTCGGATATTTTCTTCGGGACGACGGCGAGCGGTGCGGTGTGGGGTTCCGGCGGCGGCATCAGCCTCATTTATCCGAAGCCGAGCTACCAGAACCTGGTGTCGCAGGCGAACCTTCCCAAGGCCGCGAAGAAGTTCCGGACCATTCCGGATTTGTCGCTGCAGATGGGCGGGTGCCCGGGCGGAACGCTGTTCTTCGACCTCAATGGTGAGTGTCCGCCGGATCGCAGCTTCGTCTGGGAAATCATCGGTGGCAAACAGGAAGGGGTCATCGGCACCAGTGCGTCCTCGCCGGAGTTCGTCGGCCTGTTGGCATTGAAGATTCAATCCGCGGGCGGCCGGCTTGGCAATGAGAACTTCGAGATCTACGCGCTGGCGGCAGCCCAGGCGAATGGCTCGGGGAACACGGTGTTCCGTAGCGAAATCCAGGGAAACAACGGGGTGTTCAAGTCGACCATCAAGGGCGGCTACAACCTCGTGATCGGCAATGGCACGCTGCTGGGCGCCGATTTCGTTTCCGGCCCGGGGTTGGCCGTTGCGGGCAAGCCGCAGACCCCCAGCAACCCATAGCATAGGACCGGGTGGGAGCCTGCCGCACCGACTGACGGTGCGGCAGGCGATCCAACCTGTGAAGCGGCCGCTCGCGGGTCCTCGCGGGTCGATGGCATCCCGAGCCGCCCCCGGCTCGACGACACTCGCGCTGCTCGTCAGCCAGTCTCAGCTCAGCCGCCCGGATCCTGCGGCCATCCGGCACGTCAATCGACGAACACGGTCTGTGCGCCCAGCTTTTCCACGCACAGGTTAGTCGTACGCCCCAATGCACGGGTTCGGTGGCGGACGCCGGCCGGAATGGTCACGGCCTGCCATGCCCCCAGCTCGATCTGCCGACCGTCCTGCAGATCAATCGCGAGACGTCCGCTGGCGACGATGAACAGCTCGTCGGAACCCGGATGGTAGTGCCATCGGTAGGCTTCTTCGAAGACAGCAAGTCGCAGGCAATGATCGTTGAGGCGACTGATGACCATGTTTCTGTAGGGTTCCGTCACGGCCGCGCCTTCGCCGGCCAGATCGACGATCTCCAGAGCGGCGTAACGCACCGGTTCGCTGGCGTAGGCTTGCGCTGCTGATTCAGTTCTGGGCACCACCATGGCCTCCGGGGCAGCGATGCATGTCGCCGCCGAAACGAGTCTGCCCCAGTCGGCCACGCGGCACCACAAGGAAAACTTCAGTGCAGTTAACGTATAGTCCGCAAGAGCGTGTCCCCCTTCTATTTCCTCATCGTGCTGTGCGCTGCCGTGCTCAACGCCAGCTGGAACGCGATCGTCAAATCGGGATCCGATAAGCAGCTCGACGTGGCCCTGGTCTGCGGCGGCGCCGGTCTGATTGCCGCCTTCGTGCTGCCATTCATTGCGCAGCCGGCATCTGCGAGCTGGCCTTTCATCCTGGCCTCCACTCCCGTGCAGCTTCTGTATTACCGGCTCCTCGCCGTGGTGTACGGCCGCGGCGAGATGAGCGAGGCGTATCCGCTCATGCGCGGCATCGCTCCGCTGCTGATCGCCACTGCCGCAGGTCCGCTCATCGGCGAGCAGTTGACGCTGCACCGCTGGATCGGTGTCGCGCTGATCTGCGCGGGTGCGTTCTGTATGACGATCGATGCGCACATCGGCAGATCCGCGCAGCAGCGCTCTGCGATCCCCATCGCTGTCGCCAATGCCACTGTCATTGCCATCTACACGGTGATAGATGGGCTGGGCGTTCGCAGATCGGGCGCGCCGGTGGGATACGTGTTGTGGATCTTTCTGCTCACGGCGGTCCCACTTGTGCTGTGGACATTCACGCAACGAAGGCAGGAGTTGGTCGCCTATACGCGCGCGCGCGTGCATTTCGGTCTGCTGGGGGGCGCCGGTACCGTCGGATCGTATGGCCTCACGCTGTTTGCGATGACCGCGGTTCCGGTGGCGCTGGTTGCCGCGCTCAGGGAAACCTCCATTCTCTTCGCCACGGTCATCGCGGTGGCGATCCTCAAGGAGCGCATTCGCTGGCCACGGTATCTTGCGATTACCCTCATCGCCACGGGTGCGATGTCGATCCGCCTCGCCTAGCGTTGCCGCGCCAATGGCGCGGTGTTAGTCCGCAGTCGCGGCTCATTGGCGCCTCGTGAGCAAGGCCGGATGAGTGTCCGCTTTCGTCCGCCTTTCCTCGCGAGTGATGCGCCATATTGTTTCCATCCCTCTCGGCGCTTGTGCAAGAATGCCTGCGGTGCGATCGGCGCCTGGCGTGTGGTAACGGCGCCACGGTCGCGCGGCGAGGGGGAGGGAACATGGTTCGCACGGCGGCACGCATCGGGACGGTAGGAATCGCGCTGGCCTGCGCCGCACTGAGCGGTTGTGGGTCGGACAGCAGCTCGGCGATGCTCGACAGCGGGACCGACCGCGGCACGCTGACCTACGACCCTCCTTTCCGCATTGCTTCTCTGAACGCTGCGAACTTCGCGGCACAGCTCAAGGCTTCGTCATCAGGTCAGCAGCTTCTGGCCCTCGCCGGAACGCCAGCGTGCGGCGTGGACTTTTACCACGTCGAGTACTACACGGTCGGCGGAGCAGGTGAGGCAACCAGTGCGTCGGCTGCGTTGATGGTGCCTACCGGGTCGGCACCGGGGTGCTCCGGCCCGCGCCCCGTGCTTCTCTACGCCCATGGTACTCAGACCAACAAGGCGACCAATCTCGCTGACATCACGGATCCGGGCAATACGGAAGGAGCGTTGATTGCGGCCGTATTCGCGGCGCAGGGCTACATCGTGGTGGCGCCGAACTACGCCGGATATGACATCTCCACACTGCCGTACCATCCATTTCTCAACGGCGATCAGCAGTCCAAGGACATGATCGATGCGCTGACCGCTTCGCGCACCGGGCTACCGCACACCGCTTCTGCGGCCACCTCGGACAGCGGCAAGCTGTTCGTTACGGGCTACTCGGAAGGCGGCTATGTGGCGATGGCGACCAACAAAGCGCTGCAGGCCGCGGGAGTGAAAGTGTCCGCGGCCGCTCCCATGTCAGGCCCGTATGCGCTCGAGGCCTTCGGCGACGCGGTTTTCTTCGGCAGCGTGAACGTCGGCTCGACGATCTTCGCGCCACTCATCCTGACGAGCTATCAGGAAGCCTATCAGAACATTTATTCGGCACCGACCGATGCGTACGAGGCGACTTTCGCGACCGAGGCCCCATTTCTGCTTCCCAGCGATACGCCCATCGACACACTCTTTCAGCAGGGCAAGCTGCCCGAGTCCGCGCTGTTCGACAGCATGACGCCGGCCACGGGCAACGCGCCGCTCGATGCGGCGCTGGCCGTGCCTTCCAACCCAATCTTCGCATCCGGCTTCGGTCAGCCCAACCTCCTCACCAACAGTTTCCGCGTGAGCTACGCGCTCGATGCGCTCGCCAACCCCGATGGCGCGGTCCCGACGCCGAAGCCGGGGGTACCGCTCGCTGCCTCTGCGCACAACCCGCTGCGGATGGCATTCAAGCTCAATGACATGCGCAGCTGGATTCCGCAGAATCCGATGCTTCTGTGCGGGGGGGATCAGGATCCGACGGTTTTCTTCAGCGTCAACACCGGAACGATGCAGGCGTTCTGGAGCGCTCTGCCACCTGGCGTGATCACGGTTCTGGATGTCAACGCGGCGCCCGGCGCGAACGACCCCTTTGCCGCAGTTCAGGTGGGATTCCAGCAGCAACTGGCGGCGCTGCTGGCGAGTGGCGGTCCCGCGGCCGTAGTGCAGGCCTACCACTCGGCCGTCGCCCCGTTCTGTACCGTCGCGGCGCGCGCCTACTTCAGTCAGTTCTGACTTGCGGGGGAGCGGATAATGGATTCAAGAGCAAGCCTCGCCCTCGGAGTGCTCCTGCTGTCTGTGGCGGCGATCGCCCGGGCAGACGATGCGCCCTCGAATTCCGTGCGCATAGGGGCGTACTACGTCACGTACGACGTCAGCGCGGAAGATATCAAGGGGCCATTCGTGCCGCCGGGGGTGAACATTGACCTCAAGAGCGTCGTCACTCCCTACTTCGCTTATGTGCGCCGTCTGACGGGCCGGTTCAGTGTTGAGTTCGCGTTCGGCGTGCCGCCCCTCACCAAAACAGTGGGCAAGGGGCCTGCCGAGCTCGGCTCCGTACCCTACAACGGCCAGGTGATCAGCACGGCACGCTGGTTCGCACCCACGTTGCTGCTGAACTACTACCTCCTGGACGAGTCGCATAGATTGAGGCCCTACATCGGGGCGGGCATCAACTACACGAGATTCTACGATCGGCAGTCCACGGCAGCGGGGAATGCCGGCAGCGGCGGCCCGACCTCGATTCGCCTCCCGAGCTCGGTGGGCCCTGCGGGAACCGTCGGCCTGAGCTATCACGTGAGCGGTGGCTTCAACGTGTATGCGTCCTACTCGCTATCCCGAGTCCATAGCCTGCTGACAGCCGACACCGCCGGAGTCATTCGGACCAGTCACATCGAGTTCGGCCCGCGGGCCCTCGTGGTCGCCGCCGGGTACTCCTTCTGAGCTTCCAACGGGCGGGAGAAGCGTCCGGCGCGGAGTTTCGAGGGTCGCATGCCATCGCGCCTGGCGCGCAACAGCTTGGGCGCAAATCAGTCCGCGTACGTCAAGGATGAGTGTCTGCCCGCGTCGCGCAGCACTTCGCGAGCGGCATTGTATCCAGGAATGCCGGAAACACCGCCGCCGGGATGCGTCGACGAGCCACAGATGTAAAGCCCATGCACGGGCGTTCGATAGTCCGCCCAGTGCGCCACCGGGCGCTGGAAGAAGAGCTGGTCGAGAGACAGCTCGCCCTGGAAGATGTGTCCCTGCGGCAGACCCACGATCGCCTCGATATCGGGTGCCACGAGGAGCTGGCTGGCGATGATGTCTTTGGAGAAGCCGGGCGCAAAGCGTTCGATGGTCTCGAGCACGACTTTCTCGAAGCGGGGCTTTTCGCTGCTCCAGTCCCCATCCTTGAGATGGTACGGTGCGTGGCCGCCGAAGAGATTGACCACGTGTTTGCCCGGCGGTGCCAACGTCGTGTCGACGATGGTAGGGCAGACCGGCGTGATGAATGGCTGGCGTGAGTAAGAGCCGTACTTGGCATCGTCGTAGGCCCGCTCCAGGTAGTCGATATCCGGACCGATGTGCACGTAGGTCGGGTATGACCATCCGGCGAGTGCGTCATCGCGCAGCGCGCGCTCGAGGCACGCATACTGCGGTGGCCGCTCGCAAGCGATGTTCATCTTGAAGGCAGTGCTGAATGTCCGGTACCCATTGATGTCCCGGACGAGCTCCTCGGGAAGGTGCTCCGCTTCGATCATGCGCAGATAGAGCGTCTTGGCATCGACGTTCGAGATGACGATGTCCGACTCATAGTCTCGTCCGTCGGAGGTGGTGACTCCCAGCACGCGCCCGCTGCTCACGCGAACTCGCGCTATCGCGCTATCGGTCAGGATGGTGGCGCCCAGCTCGCGTGCCGCGGCTGCGATCGACTCGCTGATTGCGCCCATGCCTCCCCTGACGAAACCCCAGCCACCGGCGCCGGCGTTCTCACCCATGACGTGATGCATGATCACGTACGCCGATCCAGGGGTCCTCGGACCGGCAAACGTGCCGATCGAGGCGTAATAGGCCAGGACGGCCTTGATCCGGTCGTCCCGGAACCATTCGGACAGGAAGTCGTATGCGCTCATCGTGAGCATGTCGATGAGGCGGAAAACCTTGGCGCCGATATGCCAGTTGCGATAGAGAAATCCCGCGGCCTGCCGGAAAGTCCGCCAGCTGCGCGCCGTGGGATCGAATGGGGTCTCCCATAGAAGGCGGCGGAAAAGCTGCGCATTTTCGTTGAGGAATCGGTCGAACTGCGGGTAAATACGCGCATCATCGGCGTTGAAACGCGCAAAGCTGGCTTGCGTTCGAGCCACGTTGTCCGAGAAAACGATGTAATCACCCTCATCGAGGGGCGCGAGCATGTCGCTGCAGGGTCGGATCTCGAGTCCATGGCGCTTCAGGTCGAGATCCGCCTGAATGCGCGGGTGCAGCAGACTCATCAGGTAAGAGAAGGTGGAGGCGCGAAATCCCGGCGCGATAGCCTGGGTCACCGCGGCACCCCCGACCATGGCGCGGCGCTCGAGCACCAGAGGTCTCAGGCCATGCTTTGCCAGATAGGCGGCGCACACCAGCCCATTGTGGCCGGCCCCCATGATGATCGCATCTACCCGCTGCGGCATGACTTCTCCGGACGTGCAACGTCGATGGACCACTCGCTGCGTGCCTTCAAGGATAACCCCGTCCGCACGATGTGCGGGGCGGGTACGGTTGTCCGTTGACGGTCAATTTGCCGCCATTGAAGACAAGATATGCCCAGAGCGCCGATCCCCGGTGGTTGAGAAATCCCTGTGCTTCGAGGGCGCTGATCTGCGAGACCACGCGATCACGCTTGGCGTTGGTCTGCATGAGTCGGTCAAAGAAGCGGCTTGTCGGCAGTGACGCGACTGCCAGCGTGGGGTTCGAGTTGACCTACTGCTGCATTGATCGATGAGATGCTGTCCACGGACAACGTCTGCATGGAAGCTGCGGCACCGGTCGATGCACGGAGATCCAGGCGTGCAATGCTGATGCGGGTCGTGCCAACGTCCAATTCGGTGAAGAACCGCTGCATCACGGCTTGGATGCGCTGCTCTTCGCACTCGAGTTGAGCTTGTCATTCCTGAGAGTCGCAAGGGGCTGCGCTCCGAGCGATGGCCGGTGGATCGCGTGCAGCTCGGCTGGCAGCATGACCTCGGTGTCGATGGTTGCGAGCGCTGCGATGCTCCATTGCGGCCGCGGCCCGTGATGGATCAAATTGCGCACCTTTAATAGGAGGGAAGGAGTCCTTTCCCTGCTCCCTGTGTTGATACCGGTCCTCTGGCGGATAGCGGCGAGCACCCGCCAACCTATCTCAGGAACAGATTCCGTCGCTCACGGGGATGTATTCCTTTACCTCCGATTCGCACCCGTCTACCCCCCAAGTCCGTCGGCTGCCCGACGGTCGAAGTGCTGTGCCTGCGGAGGGCTTCAGCTCGGACGGGGCAATTGTACTACGACGCTCTTCCGGAGTTCGGCGGTCATTGCCGGCCCAGACCCCCGGGATGGATTCCGGGGCATCTTTCTCGGGAACAGGTAATCCAGTGACGCTCGGCCATGACGGAGGCACCGGATCGCCGCGTGATAGCGCTCTGTATTCAGCGGGATAGCAGGCAAAGCTGGCGTGCCTTCGGGAACGCGTCAGATCTCGGAAGGCCTCGGTGGGGGGGCGGATCGCGTCGCGACGACCCGGGTGACCCCGATTTCGGGGCCGGTGCACGAGCGTTGGCGTTTGAGCGCAATCCCTGGGAACCCGTCGCCTTCGCCCCGGAAGGTAGGCCTGGGCGGCGCCACAGGATTGACCGGACCGCGAGCGAGGGCGACACTCGCACTGCCGCGCCATTCCACTGAGCACCAGCGAAGACTGGGCACATTTATTGCGGTCTTTCCGGTTACTTGAGCTTGAGCCACGGGGATAGTCCCGCCTGCTTTTGACGAGTGGGATGGGACGCACGAAGGAGCCAATACAACGTGAACACTGCAGGCTCGCCCAGTGTGTTGCTGATCGGCCCGTACGATCCGCACTGCGGTGAATACACTTTCCTCGCACCTCCACTCGGAGTCTGGCGGTTGGCCGGCGTACTGGATCGTGCCGGGGTCCGGACCAAGGTCTTCGATCCGAACTGTTGTCGGGAAGCGCCCCAGCGGGCACTCGAGCGCGAGCTGCTGGCCGGCGACTGGGACATCGTGGGCGTATCCACCACCGGAATGACGCTGCGCTTCGACCTGGAGCTGGCGCACATCGTGCGGCGCATGAATCCACGTGCGCTGATCGTGGCCGGCGGCATGGAAGCGACGTTCCGGCCGGAGCTGATCTTCGAGCTTGGACCATTCGATCTGATAGTGCTGGGAGAGGGCGAGCGTCCGCTGCTGGATCTCGTGGAGCGGATCCGCGCGGGCCAGCCGCTGGGGGGCATCGGCGGTACGGCAGAACGGACCTCCGACGGGCGCATCCTGTCGTTGCCGCAACGTGCGCTCAGCAGGAGCGAGCTGCGTGATGCGATCTTCGGCATCCCCTATGAGAAGATGCCGTACTCGGCGTACTGGGAGCGGCTCGAAGCCGCCTACCGCGTGGGCGCGCTGCCGAGCAAGGCGGCGCGGGAGGCGCGTCTTGCCGAGATCCGATCGGTTCGCCTGATCACGCTCAACTACTGCCCGATGGGCTGCACGTTCTGCTCCGCCACCAACTTCCTGCACGAGGCCCAGGGAAGTGTGGCCTCCATTGCACGGCTCGAAGCGGACGAGTGCCTGAGCATGATCGAACGGATCGTCAGGGCTCATCCGCGGGCGCGCACGATCATTTTCCAGGACGACATTTTCACCTTCACACAGGACCGGCGGATCCTGCCGCTGTGCGAGGGGATCGTCGCCGCGAAGCACAGCGGACAACTGCCGGCCGGTCTGCAGTTCATCAGCACCAACCGCATCGATGCCATGTCGCCCGAGCGGCTGAGCGCCATGCGGCGCGCGGGCTTCCGGGTGCTGGGCTTCGGTATCGAGAGCTTCTCACCGCGAGTGCTGGCGGAATTCAACAAGTCGCAGATCCAGCGCCACATCGAGCCGATGCTCGCGGCCGCGCTCGCAAACGGCATCACGCCTTTCCTCGACCTGATTCTCAGCTCGCCGCGCGCCCTGCTGGAGGATATCGCGCAGACCCTGCGGGAGGCGTACCGCTGGCTGCGCGCCGGCTGCGAGATCGGAATGTACCCTTACGTCATCCCGTTCTCGGGCGCGGCCTTTGCGAAGGATCCGGCGCTGGCTCCGTACACTCATTACGCGCATCGCGAGGTGGCCGGAACCGGCATCGCCTGGGAGCAGGCCGCCAAGATCCTGCCGATGGACCCGGTGACCGCGGAAGTGATTCTGAGGATGGAGCGAAGTTTCGAGACGGCACTGGGTCCCCTCGAGGAGCAGGTCGCCCATCTGCCTTCGCGGGTGCGTTCGCTCCTGTGGATCCTGTGTGCCGTGCCGATCATGGAAGAGCACGGCTACCACATCGCGGATGAGTCCGAGGTCCGGGCCGAGCTGAACGCCCGCCTTCCTGCTGCGCGACGCGAGCTGGCTGCAGCGGTAGCGAACGCATGAGATTGCGGCGTGCCTGGTCGGTCCTAGCGCCGCTCGCGGTGTGCGCTCTGCTGGCTGGATGGATCGTTCTCTCGGTGATCAACGCGCAGGCGATCGGTTTCTCGGTCTTCCTGTTCGCCGTGGCGAACCTGATCGTGTACACCGATGCGATCGACTATGCACTGCGCCTGTACATGCGGCGACGGCACACGGCCGCGGCAGGTGGGCTGTCCGAGGGCGGTCAGAACGGCCACGTGTCGATCAACCTGGCAGCGATCCTGCCGCCGGGATCCCGCCGCATGGTGCCCGCCTCCCCGTTCGCCATCATTGCTTCCGTGTACAACCTCGAGGATCAGATCGAGGAGTTCATGGAGGCCTTCTCGCCCTACCGGGAGCGGGTCTGGCTGATCAGTGACGGCTCGACGGACAACACCGTGCTGCGGCTGCGCCAGGCCGGATGGCGCTGCTTCGACGATGGCGTCAACCGGCGCAAGCCCGGTGCAATCCGGCGCCTGCTCGAGCGGCTGCCGGCGCACATCGAGACCGTGATGGTGATCGACCCGGATATCCGTATCCGCGGGCTCGATCGGGGCAGCATCATCGACGTCGATCAGTTCGTGAGTGACTTCCAGCAGACCGGCGCGGCGGCGGCCTGCCCGAGAATCATGATCGAGCCCGACGGGTTTCTCGCGAGATTCCAGGCATTCGAGTACGCGCTTGCGTTTCGTGTGGGCCGCGAGAGCCTCGCCGACTTCAGCATCACCTCGGGTGTCTCGTTCTATCGACGCAGTGCGCTGGCGCGCGCGCTTCAGGAACACTCCCTCTCGGTTTACGCTGAAGACTTCGAAAATGCCGTGATCCTGCTCAGCCAGGGCGAGCGTATCTACTACGATGGACGTCTCGTGGTCAGCACGGAAGGACCGGGCACGCTGCGCCGCTGGTTCTCGCAACGCGTCGGCTGGTATCACGGTCTTCTGAAGGTGTACACCGAGCGTTTCAGCGAAATTGTGAGCGTCAGTCGCCGTTCTCCGTTCGCCGCCTACCACTATCTTCTCTACGTCGGCGGTCTTTCGCTCGCCATGCACCTCGTGAAGGTCGTCAGCGCGGTCCTGCTGTTGCTGAGCTTCCTCGCGGGCCTCGACGCCCTGCTCCTGGATGCCTTCGTCCCCCAGAGCAGTGCAATCAACCCCGAGTACTTCACCGCGGCGGTGAGCAGCTATCTCGCCCTCGGCGTGCTCGCACTCTTCACCAGCGTTCCGAAATCGGAGCGTGCCTACTGCGCGCCGATCGTGCCGCTCTACTTGCTTTACGCGCTCACGCACATCGTGCCGATGACGGTGGGCTTCGGGAATTTCTTCGCGCTCAAGTTGTTCGGGCGCCGCATTTATCAGGATCACTACGAATCTCCCGTGGACACGAACGGCAACGGCGTCGCGGACAAGGTGAGGGCCCTCGAATGAGCGTTCGAGGCATCCCGGCACCCGCTTTGTACGCTCCCGGCACCTATTGGGAAGACCGCGCACGGCGATTCGCAGGCGAGGGGAAGGGACTGGCGGCCGTGTGTTCGTACGGGATGCCCGAGTTCTATAATCGGGCCATCCATCTGGAGCAGCGGCTCGCCCTCGCGCCCTGGCTCGAAGTGAGCGAGGGCACGCGCGTGCTGGACGTCGGCTGTGGCGTCGGGCGTTGGAGTCGGCTGTTGGCCTCGCGGGGCGCGCAGGTCACGGGCGTGGACCTGAGTCCGACGATGATTGCGCAAGCTCAGCAGCGCGCGCTCGCAGAAGGTGTCGCCGATCGCTGCCGCTTCCGGGTCCAGGATCTGTCGAGTCTGGACGTCGGCGACGAGTACGACCTGATTCTCGGCGTCACGGTCCTGCAGCACATTCTGGATGCGGCGGCATTGCGCGCTGCGCTCAGGGCGATGACGGCACACCTTGCCCCGGGCGGACACATGGTGCTGCTGGAAGCTGCGCCTAGGACGCTCGTGCAGCGATGTGATTCGACGATCTTCAGGGCCCGCCCGCGCTCGGTGTATCTGGAGCTGTTCGAGGCGTCCGGCCTCGAGCCTTGCGTCGTCAGGGGAGTGGACCCCGCACCGTTCAGGACTCAGTTGCTGCCGTACGTGCGCAAGCTGCCGCGAAGGTTGTCGCTGGGCATGCTGGCGCTCGCTACCGTGCTGTCGCTTCCGCTCAACGCGCTATTCGGTCGCGCGTGCGTGCGCCGTTCTTGGCACGCGGTGTTTGTGTTAGAACAAAGAAGTGGGGGTAAAGACCATGGCCCTTAGGCGTCGCTCAATCGTAGCCATGGGCGTATTCATTGCGCTGGGCGTGATCGTGGCACTGGGTCACTGGTATGAGACGCGGCGTGCTCAGCTGCGGCCGGCCACGGAAAAGATGCTCGTCGTGCACGTGACCAACGCGGGCGACCGCGGGCCGGGAACGCTGCGCGAAGCACTGTTCATCGTGGCGGCGGCTACCGGCCCGAGCAGCGTTTCCGTGGAAGTACCCACGATTCGTATCGAGACCGCTTTGCCTGCCCTCGTCAATGGCCATGGGGTGAAAGTCACGGCCATGCCTTCGGGATCGACCATCGACGCGCAGGCGCTCGGCTCCGGTCCCGTGCTCGATGTCTCGGGTCCCAACACGATCGTGGACGGCATCACCGTGACTCATTGCCCTGCGGCTGCCGTTCTGGTGCGTGCGGTGCACTTTCAGCTTTCCAACGCGACCATCGAATCCTGTGATGTCGGCGTGGAAGTGGCCGAGAACGCGAGCGACACGCTGCTGGAGCGCAACCATTTCCTCAAGGACCGCCTCGGCGTACGCTTTGGAGCCTCCGGACACAACTCCGCCGTGAGCAACAACGAGTTCCGAGAGGACAAGGATGCGGGCCTCTGGGCCGTGCGCAGCGCGCCGGATTCGCATGATGAGGTGATCGGGATCCACGACAATAAATTTACCGAGGACGGGACCGGGATCGTCGCGGGCAACATTCCGGTGCTGGTGGAGCGCAACGACTTCGTGAATGCGCACGAGGCGGATGTGCACGTCGTGGGCGCCGGCGCGGTCGTCAGGGGGAACCACATCAACGGCGGCGCCTCGATGGGCATCGTCGTCGAGAATGCGCGCGGTGCCGTGATCGACGACAACGAGCTCGAGGGACTCACGGCCTACGGCGTGATGGTGCGCGGCTCCTCCAACACGCTGGTGCGCTCCAACCGCCTGCACAACTGCGGCTACGGCCTGGCCTTCGTTCTGGGTGACGCGCACGGCGTGAGCACGGCCGTTGACAACACGATCATCGAGCCGAAATTCAATGGCATCGACGTGATCGGCGATTCGCCGATCTTGCGTCGCAACCAGGTCCTGCGCGCCCACGCCTACGCGCTGCACGTGGAGGATTTCCAGCCGCCGAGCGGCCAGAAGGTGCAGTCGCAGCCATTCCTGGATAACAATAACTTCGGCAACAGTCCGGTCAGCAGGAGCAGCACTGCAACCGCGATGGTGCCGCCCAAGCTGCGCTGACAGGGGGGAGGGAGTGAGGCCCAACGTCGACAGCACACAGCTGATTCCCCGTCCCGTTTGGGAGAACCCGCGGGTTCACCTGCTGGATGACATCTGGCTGCTGACGATTGTCGCGATCCTGGTGGCCACGGGCGTGCCGTGGTTCGCCAGCGGCTTCGAAGTGCAAGTGGGCAGCGCGAGCTGGGGGCTGCTCGCGCTGGGCGGCATCCACGTAGCTTTCACGGTGCTCGCCTCGCCGACGCACACGCCGGCCCGCTGGCGCGATCGCGCGCTCACGATCCTGGATGTCGTGGGTGTGATCCTCATCGGCTTCATCTGGCAGCACGTCGGCGCGCTGCAGAATCCGATGTTCCTGACGGTTTTCGCGCTGCCCGTCATCGGTGCCATCTTTCTCTCGCGCTGGCATCCGTACCTGGTCGCTACCGTGAGCGTGCTCTCGGTCGGAGTCGTGGCCCTCATCCAGGCGCCGGAGCTGCGCTGGTATGCGAGCGGCCTGATCGGCAACGATACGTGGCTGACCTGGCTGTTCGGTCAGCAGAACGCGGCGCCTCAATCATCGTTCTCGGGGTTTTACGCCCCCTCGAGCTATCTGCTCGTCCTGCTCGAAGTGTTTGCCATCGTGCTGTTCGCCTGCGCCGTGGCGGCCGAGTACGTGGGCACGATCTTCGAGCGTCTCAATGCGCACATCGTCATGGCACGCACCGAGGCGGAACGCGGCCAGGAGCTGTGGGCCGATCTGATCGAGCGGCTGCCGCTACCGGCGCTGCTGGTGGATCCGGACACGCTGCGGATAGTCGCCTCCAGCAACTTTGCGATCGCGTATCTGAGCACGGGCGAGATTCCCCTCGAGGGCCGCAACCTCTTCGAGGCACTGCAGTTTTCCTATCCGGACATCGTGCAGGAGCTGATCGTGGGCTCGGACGGTGGGGCTCCGCTGACCTTCCTTCGCGTCGAGGATCAATTGCGCGTGACTCAGGTGCGGGTCCTGCACGTGGCGCACAAGGGCCGCCGCCTCGCATTGCTCACGATCGAGGATGCGACGGACGTCTTCTGCCTGAGGGCTGTGCTGGATACCTCCGAATATGCCGCTGTGGTCATCGATGCCCGCGGCCGGGTGCTGGCGTTCAACAAACCCGCCCTCGCACTGTTCGGCGGGGCGGAGGTGGGCATGGACGCGGGCGAGTTGTTACCGCAGCAGCCCGAGGCGGGTCTGCGGTGGTGGGAGCCTGGATTGACGGGACGGCGAAAGATGCATCTAGAGATTGGTCCGCGCATTTATCAGGTCACGAGCTCGGCCATCGCGCTGATGGGCGAGGAGGAGCGCATCTTCACGGCCTCTTTCCTGCCGGTGGCCAAGGCGGGCACCGCCGATCCGTTCGGGACCGGCACGACCATGGTCACGCCGACTCTGGGGCAGATGCGATGAGGCGCATCCAGGCTGGCTGGCTCGCGTGGACGGTGGTGTGTGTGTTGCCAGGGGTGGTCCTGGCCTCCGACGATCGGCTGGGCATCAGCGCGGACGGCGCCTCTCTCACCGGAACTGACGGAGGCTATGGGGGGTCGCTCAGCTGGCTCCACAATTTCGATCCGGACACGCTCGCGGGGATCGGCGCCGAGCACCAGAAACTGGGCGTGTCCCAGTGGACCTTCGGTTCTCTCACCGGGGCAATGACCACCGGCGAGGGGGATCGGCGCTACACCTTCAGCGGCGAGGCCCACGAGGGCGCCGGCGTCGATAAGGGTAAGCACTTCAATTACGCCATCGAAGCGCTCGGCGTGACCGGCACGTACTTCCATCGCTTGAGCGTCCAGGTCGAAGACAAGCAGATCAACGTCGAAACCACGCACGGCAATCTCCCGAAGATCGGACTCTCATATCTGTTGAATCCGCACTTTCAGATGCAGGCTTCCTACTCCTATTCGTTCGGTGGAAATCTGGGCACGCGTCTGCCGGCGGTGCGTATTGATGTCTATGGCACGAGGGTGAATTTTCTGGCCGGCGGGGCCTGGGGCACGGTCTCCCCGATCGTGCTGGGCGTGCAGACGGTGCTGCCACCGCGGCCAACCCATGAAGGCTACGTGGGTCTGTCCGTGCCGCTGCCTCATCTGCGCAGCGAGATCACCGTGCTCGCCGACTACATCTATCTGCGTGGCGGGACTTTCACAGACCCGACACTCGGACTCGGACCCAACACGGTGCCCAACAGCACGAAGCTGACCGGCACCGTCAACTGGGTCGTTCACCTGGGCGGTAAGAAGTGATCCGACTCACCCGCAATCGGGATCTCGGCTGGTTGCCCACGATCGTGGTGCTGGTCGTGGTGCTGGCCGCGGGCGCGCGCCTGATCTACCTGAGCGTACAGCATCACGCGGCGGCGGCCCGGCAGAGCGCAGCAGGGGTTGCGGCCACATTCGTCCGGAAGATCGAGCCGCAGCTCTCGAATCTGGCTTACCACTCGGCACACCAGGCCGCACTCGCCAACAAGGTGCTCTCCAGCTCCGGCTCATCCGCGCCGCTTGCCTCGGTGCCACTCGCCACCAACACCTTCTGGATGACGACCGATGACAAGGTGTTGAGCGCGCGCCGCACCGAGATGACGAGCGCGAGCGGCATCGCAAGCGAGTGGGAATCGGCGGAGTCAACGCGCTCCGTACCCGGCTCCTCGCTGCTGGGTCCCCTGCGCCTGGGCAGTGTGTGGCTGCTCGCCACCCGTGTCCCGGTCGTGGTGCTCGCTGCCCAGCAGGAGCCTCAGACGCGCGGCTGGGCCGTGGCCTATGCCGACCTGGATGAAGTGATCGCCGACAGCCACCTGGCACGCCTGGTTGACATGGGATATGAGTTCTCCCTCTCGCAGGTCGAGCCGCGCAGCGCGCGGTCCCGCATTTTCGTCGGCTCGGTCACGGATCCCCTGACGGATCCCGTGGGGGCGAGGATCCCGCTGCCCGGCGGCATCCTGCCGGCCATTCCCGGAAGCTACCTCGAGCTGGCCATCCAGCCGCGGGCGGGCTGGTATCCCGCTACCGAGCTCGCCTCCGACATCGGCCTGCTCGCCTTCCTCGCCTGGCTGCTCGCTTTTGGAACGCACGATCTCAGTCATGCGCTGGAGCGGTCGCGCGCGGCGCTGTCGGCCGCGCGGCGCAGGCTGCGCACGATTCACCATCAGCTTGCGAGCGAGATGCAGCAGCGGCTGAGCCTGCAGGAGACGTTCGACCACGCGCGATTCCATGACGCGTTCACCGGCTTGCCGAATCGCCGCTATTTCATGGATCAGCTCGACCGCGCGCTGCGCGAGGTCCGGACCAAGCGGCGGCAGCGGATCGCGGTCATCATCGTGGACATCGCGCGATTCAAGCTCATCAACGACATGCTGGGTCATACGGCGGGCGATGAGCTGATGGTGCAGGCGGCCCGTCGCTTCGAGAAGGCCGCGAAGGCATTCGAGGGCGTCCTGGCCCGATGGGGCGGCGACCAGTTCGCCTTGCTGGTGCTCGATGTGGCCTCCATCGAGGCGGCAATGAGCATCGCCGCCCAGTTGCAGGAGGAGCTGCGCGCGCCGTTCGAGCTGCGCAGGCACCGGCTCGTCGTGACAGCCACGGTGGGCCTCACCTGCATGGATACTGGACAGCAGCGCGCGGAGGACGTGGTCCGCGAGGCGGACATTGCGCTTTCCGTGGCGAAGAGCCAGGAGACCACCAAGGTCGTTCTGTACTCACCGAACATGGCGGGACAGGCCGCAAACCTCGTCAGCCTCGAGGCCGACCTGCACGTCGCACTGGAAAAGCACGAGCTGCGCCTGCTGTTCCAACCGATCGTGGACCTGCGGACCTACCGGATGGTGGGAGCGGAGGCGCTCCTACGCTGGCGCCATCCGGTGGAGAGTGTGCTGGCACCCGATCGGTTTCTGCGGATCGCCGAGGACGCCGGCCTCATGGTGCCGATCACCCGCTGGATCATCCTCCGAGTGGTCAAGCTGGCCGGCGAATGGCTGCGGCGTCTCCCGGCCAATCAAGGCTTCTTTATCAGCGTCAATCTCTCGCCGACCGCGCTCCGGGATCCAGGCCTGAGCGATTACGTCGCTTCGCTGCTGCGCGAGACCCAACTGCCGCCCTCGCTGTTGAAATTCGAGCTGACCGAGGCTGCGCTGATCAGTAACGTGGGCGCCGCGCGCGAGACGCTGGACCGGCTGCATGGCATGGGCGTGCAGCTCATGCTGGATGACTTCGGAACCGGCTATTCCTCGCTGAGCTACCTGCAACTGTTTCCGTTCGACTTCGTGAAGATCGACCGGCCGTTCGTGAACCGCGGCGGCGCCGACCAGGCCAACACCGGAATGATGGCCGCGATGGTGCAGATGGCAGGCAGCCTGAATCTCACCGCGATCGCCGAGATCATCGAAACCGAGGCGGCCGCCAAGGCGCTGCAGGAGATGGGCTGCGACTTCGGCCAGGGCTATTACTTCAGCGAGCCCATCGAAGCGGAGCTTGCGCTGCAACGGCTGCGCACCCAGCAGGCATTCGAGCCGCAGCTCAGCTCCGAGACCGTGATGGTGCCCCCGCTGGAGGAGGACGATTCGCCCACCATCATGATCCCCGTCGGCTCCATCGGCTATCCGCCCGACGATAATTCCTGAGGTACGGCGCGTCCGCGCAAGCGGCGCGCGCTCGGGCGGGACTCAGGCCTTGAGCTTGTAACCCGTACGGAAGATAACCTGCACCGCCACTACACACAGCAGCAGGAACACGAGCGTCATGCCGAAGCTCAACACGATGTTGACATCGGATATCCCGTAGAAGCTCCAGCGGAAGCCACTCACCAGGTACACGACCGGATTGAACAGCGCGACCTTCTGCCACAGCGGCGGCAGCATGCTGATCGAGTAGAAGCTGCCGCCGAGAAAGGTCAGGGGGGTGACGATCATCAGCGGAATGATCTGCAATTTCTCCCAGCCGTCGGCCCAAACGCCGATGATGAATCCGAAGAAGCTGAACGTCACGGACGTCAGGATCAGCGAAGCAGCCATCCAGAGCGGATGCGCGATGCTGAACACGACGAACACGCGCGCCGTGACGAGGATGATGGTGCCGAGGATCACGGACTTGGTCGCCGCTGCTCCGACGTAACCGATGACGATCTCGGGCGTCGAGATCGGGGCGGAGAGCAGCTCGTAGATGGTGCCGGAGTACTTCGGCATGTAAATCCCGAACGAGGCATTGGAGATGCTCTCCGTCAGGATGGAGAGCATGATCAGCCCCGGCACGATGAACGCGCCATAGCTCACCCCATCGATGTGCGCCATGCGGGAGCCGATGGCTGCACCAAAGACGATGAAGTAGAGCGAGGTGGACAGCACCGGGGAGGCAATGCTCTGGAACAGGGTGCGCCAGGTGCGCGCCAGCTCGAATCCGTAGATGGCACGGATCGCATGGACGTTCATTACCGTGACCTCACCAGGCTGACGAAGATGTCCTCCAGAGAGCTCTCGCTGGTCTGCAGATCCTTGAAGACGATGCCCAGCTCGGCGAGGCGCCGCAGCAGGGTCGTGATTCCCGTGCGCTGACCCTGGCTGTCATAGGAGTACACCAGCTCCAGGCCGTCGCCCGAGAGCTCCAGGTGAGAGTCGGTCAGCTCCGCGGGGAGCTGCGTCAACGGACTGCGCAGCTGCAATGTCAGCTTCTTGCGGCCCAGCTTGCGCATGAGCGCCGTCTTCTCCTCCACCAGAATCAGCTCGCCCTTGCTGATCACTCCGATCCGATCGGCCATCTCCTGCGCTTCTTCGATGTAGTGGGTCGTGAGAATGATCGTCACGCCGCTCTCTCTCAGCGAGCGGACCATGTCCCACATCGCACGACGCAGCTCCACGTCGACGCCGGCTGTAGGTTCGTCCAGAAACAGAATGCGCGGCTCGTGTGAGAGCGCCTTGGCGATCATCACGCGGCGCTTCATCCCGCCCGAGAGAGTCAGGATTTTGGAGCTGCGCTTCTCCCACAGGGACAGATCCTTCAGGACACGCTCCAGGTAGGCGGCATCGGCAGGCTTGCCGAACAGGCCCCTGCTGAAGTTCACGGTGTCCCAGACGCTTTCGAAAGCATCGGTCGTGAGCTCCTGTGGCACCAGGCCGATCGTCGCTCGCGCGGCGCGGAAATCGCGGATGATGTCGTGGCCGTCCGCCAGGACCTGACCACGGGTGGGATTGACGATGCCGCAGATGATGCTGATCAGCGTCGTCTTACCAGCGCCGTTCGGACCCAGCAACGCGAAGATCTCACCCTGGTGTATTTCCAGATCCACGCTCTTCAGCGCCTGGAATCCGCCCGCGTAGGTTTTGGTGAGGTGTGAAACCTGGATTATGGACTGCAAGCGCTCTCCGAGAGGATCTGCGGGAAATGCGATATTGTTGCCTACTGAGGGCAGCAGTGGGCAGAAATTGACGCTCGACGATACGAACGGGGAATCATCGGAGCCGGTGCACGTTCCGCACACCGCCCTCGCCGCGGATACGCTGCGACGCGTGGTGGAGTCCTTCATACTGCGCGAAGGGACCGATTACGGCGAACGAGAGGCGCCCTTCGAACAGAAGCTGGCGCAGATTTACGCCCAACTCGAGAAAGGCGAGGCGCAAATCGTGTTCGACCCCGGGTCGGCGAGCATCGACATCGTCTGTGTCAGTCGGCCGGCGCGGCGTCGGTAGCCGGCGTCGCTCGCGCGGCGCGCACTCAGTCGGTCAAGGGTGCCGCGAGCTGCTGCCGGTCGCGGCGGTTCCGATCGAGGCGGCGATGATCAAGGCAATGGCGGTCCACTGGAGGGGTGAAAGACGCTCACCCAGATAGACGAATCCCAGCACGGCGCCGAAGGCGGGCTCGACGCTCATCAGAATGCCGAAGGTGCGGGCCGGGAGGCGAGTGAGCGCGAACATCTCCAGCGTGTAGGGGAGCGCGGTGGAGAGGATGGCAACGGCGAGACCGGGAAGCACCACCGATCGGGAGAGGAGCGTCGCTCCTGCGCTGGCGATCCCGATCGGAACGACGACGATCGAGGAGATCAAGGTGCCGAGGGCCACGGTCTGCGCGCCGTGGTGGGCGCCGGCGCGCTGCCCGAAAATGATGTACAGCGCCCAGCAGGCTCCAGCACCCAGCGCGTACAGGACACCGAGGCCATCGAGAGCTGGCCCGACGTGTCCGAGCGGTAGCAGCAGGACGAGTCCGGCGCACGCGAGCACGATCCACGCAAAGTCCACGGCCCGCCGCGAGGCCAGCACCGCGACCGCCAGCGGCCCGGAAAATTCCAGGGCGACCGCGATGCCGAGCGGGATGAGACTGAGGGAGCTGTAGAAGAGCAGGTTCATCGTGCCGAGCGACACGCCGTATCCCAGCAGCGGCCGCCAGTTGGCATGCGTGATCCGGGCGCGCCACGGGCGCAGGGCGAGCGCGAGGATCACGGTGCCGAAGCCGATCCGCAGCGTCACCATGCCGGCCGCTCCAACCACGGGAAACATCGTCTTCGCGATCGATGCGCCGGACTGAAACGAGGCCATCGCCAGCAGCAGCAGGGCGATGGAGAACACCGTGGAGGATCGCCTGTTAAGCTGCGGCACGAGGGAATTAAATCATGCCGGATGCCGGTGCAGAAGTTTTCCGCTCGCCGCGCCGTGTGGAGTGCGATGAGCGAGCGTTCGTACTTGCAGCGGTCGGTATTCCCAGTGAGATCGTGGCGCAAGGCGCCGACCATCTCCTGCAGGTCGCGCCCGCCGAGCGCTCGTCGGCGCTGGTGCATCTGCACCAGTACGACCTTGAGATGCAGCAGCGCGCCGCCGCGCCGCTTCCCGCACCCCCGCGCATGCACTCCGGGGCGTGGATAGGCAGTGTTGCCTACGCCGTGGTTCTGTTGGCCGTTGCCTACGCCGTGTCCAATGGCCTGTGGCGACTGGACGCATTCGATGCAGGCGAGCTCGATGCGACGCGGGTGCAGGACGGTCAATGGTGGCGTGTCTGGACTGCGCTGACACTGCATCTCGACGGCCCGCATCTCGCCGCCAACACCGCGGCGGGAGTCTGGTTCAGCTATCTTGCCGGGCGGTTGATCGGCGCGGGCAACACATGGCTTCTCGTCGTCCTCGGAGCGGGTGCGGCCAACTGGCTGGAAGCTCACTTCAGTCCCCCCGGCTACCGCTCGGCCGGCGCTTCGACGGCAGTGTTCACGACCCTCGGCCTTTTGTCGGCGTACTCCTGGAGTACGCGTTTTCGCTTGGCGCAACGCTGGGCCTCAAGATGGGGTCCCCTCATCGCGGGCATCATTCTGCTGGGTTGGACAGGCACCGGCGGCGGCGAGGTCACCGGCCCACGCGGCATGGATGGCACCGAAGTGGACGTCGTAGCCCATGCCCTGGGCTTCACGATCGGACTGCTTCTGGGGGTCGGTGCGGCCTGGCGTCCCCTTACGGGCGCTTTGGATCGGTCATCTCAGTGGCTCGCAGGGCTCGCGGCGCTCGCCGTGATGGCGTGGTCGTGGATGCGCGCGCTCGGCAGCTGACTCATCTGTGACGCAGCGCGCGCAACATGCGCGGGGTTGCCAGCCACCTCAGCGTGCCCGTTCCGGACCGAGGCGCGCCTTTGAAGGACACGCACGCCACGGCATTCTTTTTCAGTTCGATGGGCACGGGCCCGACGTCGCCGAGGAGACTTGCGGCGAGCAGCAGGCCCAGACCCGGCTGGTGGCCGACGACCGCGACAAGGCTGTCGCGCTGTTGTCGCAGACGCATCAGCAGGGCACCGGGTGGCTCGCCAGGGCAGAGCTCGCGGCATTCCTCTGGTTCTGGCCAGCCCGCGATCTCCGTGAGGATTCGAGCGGTCTGGCGCGCGCGCACCAGCGGACTCGTCAGGACGCGGTCCGGCACGTCGTCCAGGTGTTTCAGACCGGCGGCGGCCTTGCGCGCGCGGCGGATGCCCTCGGGCGACAATGGTCGTCCGGAGTCATCGGGCTGGCGATGTTGGTCTCGCTCGAGCGCGAGTGCATGCCGAACAATCAACAGCTGCATTGACTCGGCCGCCCGTCTTGCCCGGGGTCATGCCCCGGCATCGGCTGCCAGCTGCCGCGGCGGCTCGATGCCGCCGGCAGTCCGCTCCCCGAGTGGGGGGCGAGCTGATTCGCGCGGGCGACTGTCGGCTCCTGCGGTTGCTCGAGCACTGCTCGGTGCGGGGCCCGCCTCCGAGGCCGGTACCGGCGGCGCCTTCGATTCCATCGACTGTGCTTTCTGCCGCAGCGCTTTCCACCGGCCACGCACCTTCCGGTAGGCCTTGGTGAAGCGCTTGCGCGCCTTGCCGGCACACGCCGCGTAGTGCTCAGCGAGCCGTCCCATCAGGAACAACGTTTCCGGCGGCAGGCCTTTCGGCGGTGCTGAGGCCAGCGCCTGCAGGCGTCCGCTGGCGACATGGGCGTCGTGTTGCACGCCAAGGCTTTCCTGCCACCGTCGCAAGGCACGCAGCATGTCATCGGCGGGCTTGCCGTAAAGAGCGGCGACCGAGTCGAGCGCATAGCGCAGCTTTTTGACCCGGCCGCGAACCTCGTGATAGGCCTCCATCGAGGAAAGCCGACCGAGCCGATCGGCCTTCTTGCGCATCTTGCGATAGCGGTCGCGGATCATCTGCGAAGCCACATCGGCCGCGGTCTGCACAGAAGAGGGCTGCGCAGACGACGGGGGCTCCGTCAGAGTCAGCGTCAGCTTCCCGAAGTCCCGTTGCACGGAGGTCGAATCGAGAATGGCCAGCATGCGGGCACGCGCGTGCGCCCGCTCCGTGTGCAGATGTTGTTGCAGCGGCTCCACGCTGTTTCGATCACCCTGCGCCAGGGCGCTGCTGAATTGCTCCAGCTCTGCGAGCGCCACATCGAAGTCGCGCGCCTCGCCCAGCGCGCGCATGACCTTCTTGAGGGTCTGGCTGAGACGCCGCAGCGTCACCGGCAGGTACGCCCCGAATTGCCGCAGGGTCGCATCGAGCCGGCGCCCCGCAACCCGCAGGTCATGGAGCGCTTCGGGGTCATCGCCCAGGCGAGCGCCAGGCTCATGCGCAAGCCACGCAGACCAATAGCGACGAAGGTTGGCGCGCGCAACTTCCTCGATCCGCATCGAAGCGTCGACCGTGGCGGGCGAGAACTGCGGCGGCGGCGCGGGAGCGAGTCCGACCGATTTAAGACCCAGCGCGTACTTGCTATCCGTGGCCGGTCGCAACGAGCAATCGTTGCGCAGCACCTTCACGAGCGCGCGAAGAGGCTCGTGAGCGCTCGTGAGTGCCTCCACTTCCACGCGCTGCACGCTGGTGCGCGCCTCTCCCTGAGGACGCGCGACGATCGTTTCATCGAGTGCTATTTCCCCGAGCTGCTGCTCCTCATCCTGCCGGCGTATCGCGTACCGCTCGCGGGCGGTCCGGACTTCGAACAGCGGCTGCAGAGGGTGCGCGCCCGTCACGGCGTGCACGCGAGCTCCAACGGGACCCCCCGACTGGGTGATGGCTCCGCCCTCGCCGCTTCTTAGCGGCTCACTCAACTCAAGGCGATCGGCCATTTCGTCCTGGGCCGAGTGCAATGATTTGAGTGTGGCTTGCGCCCGACCCGATTCCATGCGGATCCGCAGCGCAAAGCCTGCGCGGTAGATGCGCCAGTCCTCGGTATCGAAATAGGTATCGAGGAGATGGAGCGTCGGCTCAGGCTGTACGAGCAGATCTGCGATCTTCTCGTGCTCGTTGAGCCAGCGGCGGACGGAGCCGAGATTTTCGCAGGCCAGCTGCCACTCGACTTCACGCGCGTGCGAGTGATCGGACGCGCCCTGCGTCCGTGGCTGCATATCTGATGACATTTGGCTGACAGTCTACGGCATCGTGGCGGCCCGGGTCATGGCACCCAGAGCTTCGCGCAAGGCCACGACTGCAGGGACCCCGGAATCGAGACCGTGACGGGAGGCCAGCCACGCCGGATCGTTGTAGCTGAGCCAGGTGCCGCCCGAAGCGTCCTCCCAGGCCAGCGCCTTGAGGGGAAGATCAATCCCCAGGGTGGGTTGGGCCTGCATCAGCGGGGTGCCGCCTCGGGCGTTGCCAAAGATGAGCACTACTGTCGGGCGCATCGACAAGCCTGCCGAGGTCGCATTCGCGGCGTGGTCGATGCGGCAAAACACGGTCAGGCCTTTGGACTCGATCACCCGGGCAAGCCGCTCCGTCGTTTCCGCTACCGCGAAGGTGCTGGGGAGCGTGATGAGCCCCGGGTGCACCGCCGGGCTGGCATGTCCGGCGGTCTCGATGTTCGGCGCCATGAGGTCTTTCCGGCGGAGCGTGGTCACCTCATGTTAGGAGCCGGGCAGGTCGAACACCAGCGCCTCTCCCTGCTGCCCATCACGCACCTCGAGGGCTTGCGCGCCGGTGAGCTTCAGCGCATCGCCCGCGCTGAGGTAATTGCCGTTGACGTTCAAGGAGCCGCGCACCGCGTGCACATAGATCCGCCGGTCCTTGCCGATGGGCAGCGTGGCACGCTCCGTCCCATCGAATAGGCCCGCGTACACGCGAGCATCTTGATGGATGAGGACCGAGCCCGCCGCCCGATCCGGGGAGGCGATCAGTCGCAGCTGACCCCGCTTCACTTGCGTCGGGAAGCGCTTTTCCTCATAGCTGGGCTCGATGCCCTGCAGCGCCGGCTGGATCCAGATCTGCAGGAAGTGCACCGGCTCGGTGGCCGACGGATTGAACTCGCTGTGACGGACTCCGCTGCCCGCGCTCATCCGCTGAACATCTCCGGGCCGGATGATCGAGCCGTTCCCCATGGAATCCTTGTGCGCAAGCTCACCCGAGAGCACGTAGCTGAGGATCTCCATGTCACGGTGGGCATGGGTTCCGAAGCCCGCCCCGGGCTGCACCCGGTCCTCGTTGATCACCCGCAGCGGACCGAACTCGATGTGCCGGGGGTCGAAGTAATCCGCAAAGGAAAAAGTGTGGAATGACTTGAGCCAGCCGTGATCGGCGAATCCCCGTTCATGGCTGCGTCGGATTTCGTTCATGAGATCCTCCTGAGCGCAGACAATAGGGTCGAATAAACCAATAAAAAAGCGCAAAATTAAGCTCTAAACGATCTAATAATTGGATGAGTACCGTGACCCCCCGAACCTCTCTCGAGCACTGGGCCGTGCTGGCAGCGGTCGTGGATCAGGGAGGTTTTGCGCAGGCGGCTGCCTCGCTGCATCGCAGTCAGTCGGCGGTCAGCTACGCGGTGGCCCGGCTTCAGGAAGCCCTCGAGATCCCGCTTTTGCAGATCGTGGGTCGAAAGGCCGCTCTGACTGCGCATGGAGAGGTCTTGCTCAGCAGAGCCCGCTCGCTGCTGAAGGATCTGGACAGGCTCGAATCGCTGGCGGGCAGCCTGAAGCAGGGGTGGGAAGCCGAGCTGCGGCTCGTGGTCGATGCAGCGTTTCCCCGGGAAAGGCTGCTGGGAATCGTGGCGGAGCTTCAGCAGCTGTGTCCGAGCACGCAGATGCAGCTCTCCGATGCCGTTCTCTCGGGCGCGGAGGAGGCGATCCAGGATGGCAGCGCTGATGTCGTCGTGACGACGCGAGTGCCAACCGGGGTCCTCGGAGAGTGGCTGACGGATGTGACCTTCGTGGCGGTGGCCCGTGCGGATCATCCGCTTTTGCAGCTCAATCGGCCTCTCACGCCTGATGACCTGGTCCGCCATGTTCAGGCGGTGATTCGCGATTCCGGGCACCGCAATCCGCGGGATGACGGGTGGCTCGGAGCGCAGCTGCGTTGCACGGTCGGCAGCATGGAAGCCTCGCTGGCGATCGTCAGTGCCGGTCTCGCCTATGCTTGGCTCCCGGAACATTTGCTCGAGCAGTCGCTGCGCAGTGGTCTTCTCAGCCGGCTGCCCCTTGCGGCGGGTGGCTCACGCAACGTTCCCTTGAGCCTGGTGCTGGTTCGTCCGGAGCTGGCCGGGCCTGCCGCGCGCACCGCGATTGAAGCGTTTCAGCGCCACATGCCGCGCGGGCGTCTCGAGGTAGCCGATGCTGCTATCGGGAGGAGCTGATGCTCAACTGCCGCGCGCCGCTCCGTAACTCTCCATCATCAGTCCCGTACCCCCGCGCGACACGTGGGCGACGACGGCCGTACGCCGATGGAGTTTGGTCACGGTCCCGAGATTGATCGCGAACGCGAGTACGACCTGCTGGCCTTTTCGCAGGCCGAGATTGGTGGTCTCGATAAAGACCCCGGTGGCGCTCAGATTCACCGCCTTGCAAAGCTTTCTGCGTCCGCCGGGTACGGTGATATAGACGACGGTTCGAGCCCGGTGCCTCGTGTGCAGGCGGCGTTCCACTTCTGAGCCTCGCGTATTTTCTTGGTTCTGTATCGCGACCCGGACCATTATGCCGGGTGTCCTGCCTCACGCCGTGCGCCACTCAACTTATCGCCTGGTAGATTTTGGGGTGTACGTGCGCGTTCGGCAAGTCTGTGGCAGCGGGGACAGCCTTTGGTAAGAGGGGTGCCGCCCGGCACCCCGGAATAGCCCATGGTGCTAGGGGGGATGACGGCCTTTACCCCTGGCGGCAGGGGGTGAAGCCTTACCGGAGGGCCGCACGGGCAAGGAGGCGCTCGCCGCCGCCAGCGCGGGGCGGCGAGCTCGCAGGGACTCCCCGTCCGCTACAGACGTCCGAAAGCCCCATTAAGTGAACCCGGGCTGTGACGAAGCTCACACTGAAGCGCCGCTGATCGGTGGCGTGCGGCCTTTGGTCGGAAGGGCGCGCAAGCGGCTTCGACAAGCCCAAGACTGCGCCCCATGCAAAGCACCCAACGCGGCTTCACGATGACCGAGATGATGGTGGTGGTCGCCATCGTCACGATGCTGATGACCATCGGTGTGCCTTCCTACCGGTACATCACGACCGCCAATCGTATTGCGAGCGAGATTAACGGTCTGCTGGGCGACCTGCAGTTCGCTCGCGCCGAAGCGATCAAGGAAGGTCAGACGGTGTCAGCCTGCGCCAGTACCGACGGCGCAACATGCTCCGGTGCCTCCAACTGGCGGGTCGGCTGGATCGTATTCATCGACAGCGGAGCGATCGGCACGGTGGACGCTGGAACGGACACGATTCTGCGCATCCAGAGAGCTTTCTCCGGCACCGACACGCTGGTCCCGGACAACGCCCTGCCGGCCGTGACCTTCAATAGAGAAGGCTTCGCAAGCGGACTGCCAGGCACGGTCACCATGAAACTCCACGACTCGACGAATGCGCACGGGTACTCCCGCTGCCTGCAGGTCACGATCATCGGCGCGATGACGACCCAGTCCTATGGGCAGGGGAATTGCACGTGACTATTCCTAACCGGTGCGGCTGCGCCGCCGGGCGACCGGGCCGGCTGCAGGGCTTCAGCCTGATCGAGGTGCTGGTCGCGCTGATCGTGCTCAGCGTCGGCCTGCTGGGCATCGCCCGCATGCAGTCTCTCGCCCTCTCCAGTACCTCCATCGCGAGCCAGCGGGCGCTGGCGGCGATCGAGGCCGAGAGTCTCGCGGCGGCCATGCATGCGAATCGCGGCTACTGGACCGTCGGCGATCCGGCTGGATCCAAGCTGACCATCCAGGGCGCGACGTTTACCTACAACAACGGGTTTCCCCTGCTGAGTGCAGCGGGCAATCCAGCCTGCAACTCCACGGCGACGCCGTGCACGCCCACCCAGCTCGCCGCCCACGACCTCAAGGTATGGGCAACCGGCCAGGCCGGGGTCGGTGGACTGCAAGCCCTGCTTCCTGGAGACACGGCGGTCATCACGTGCGGAGCACTGACGCCCTTGAGCTGCACGATCACGATTTCCTGGGTCGAGAACGCCGTGGCGGTGAATTCGCAGGAAGCGGCGGCGGAGGCGGCCGCCCAGACGGCCGGCACGCCGGCCTCGATGCAGAACCCCGTCTACACGCTGTACGTAGAGCCATGAGCCCCACCTCCATGAACACCAACCGCCGCGGCCGCGATCAGCGCGGGTTCACGCTCGTCGAGCTCATGGTCGCCATCACCATCGCCCTGTTCCTGCTGGGCGGGCTGTTCGCGACCGTGCAAAGCACGCGTCGCACCTATGGCAACCAGAATCTCCTGGCGCAGCTGCAGGACAACGAACGCCTCGCGATGACACTGATGGGCGGGGTGATCGAGACCGCGGGCTACTTTCCCAACCCGGTCCTCAACCAAAATACCATCGTCTTCCCTACTGATGCGGTGTTCGCCGCCGCCGGCCAGACCATCATCGGCGGCACCAACGCTGCCGGGGACACGGTCACCGTACGCTACGCGGCGGCTCTTAACGACAACGCATACAACTGCATCGGCGGGACAAACACTGTTCTCGCACCCTATCAGGTTTGGGAGAACGCGTTCCGCGTCATCAACAACCAGCTCGTATGCACCATCAACGGGACGGACTACCCCCTGATCACCGCAGGCGTCAATAACGCCGGCGTGGCGACGCTCGGTGTCAAGAACATGAGCATTCTCTACGGGGTGACGGCCAGCACGGGCGCCTCCACGGGAAGCTGCACCGACACGTATCTCACGACCGCGCAGATGATCGCCGCCGCCGCAGGGACCATCCCAGGAATCTGGAGCCAGGTGTGCTCGGTCAGCGTGACGCTGACCTTCATCAACCCGATCACGCCCACGGCTGCAGGTATCTCCATTACCCGCGTCATTGCGATCATGGGCAAAGCCGGAGTCAATTCATGAGCCGCATTCATCCGACAGCGGTCGGCCCGCAGCGCGGCATGGCGCTCATCTCCGCGCTGCTGCTGCTCCTGGTCGTGACCATCATGGCCATCAGCATGTTCCGCAGCTACGGGATGCAGGAGAAAATCGCGGGCAATACGCGTGAGAAGCAGCGGGCGCTGAACTCGGCCGTGAGCGCTCAGCAGTATGCGGAATGGCTGCTGCAATCCGGTGTCGCCCCCGCGACGGCGGCCTGCAACGCACTCGTGCCGGCGACCACGCCGCAGGTCTGCAACAACCCGCTCAACACCCTGGGTCCCGGCGGAATCGGTGACTACACGATCCTGCCGTGGGGCGTAGGCGTCATATTCACGCCCTTCACCACGAACAACGGCAACGTCGACGGCCTGCTCAACACCGTGAGCACCTCGCCATCGACGAGCGGCAGCGGCCTGCTGAAGCAGGAGTCCTACTACCAAACCCCGAACTTTTACATTCAGGATCTGGGGGCATTGGCGACGGGCAACGGCGAGGTCTATCAGGTCGATGCCGTGGGTTATGGGGGAACCTCGAACGCGGTCGCGGTCGTGGAGAGCACGTACCTGATCACCAGCAACAATCCGGTAGACCCGACCAAATGAGGCGGAGCTTCGTGTCGAGATCAAGCTGAACACCACCACCCTATTCAAGAGTCCCGACATATGCTGCACAGGAAATTCGCTGCCCCGATCGCCGTCCTCGCCGGAGCGTGCGCCATGGCGCTCAGCTCCGGTGCGTCCGCGCAGCTGATCATCCAGGACGACTTCACCCAGGCGCACGACACCAACAGCTGGAGAACGTTCAACGGCGCATGCCTCACCGCCGGTGACGGGACTGGCGCCATTCCGGCCTGCGCCGGCCTGCTCTACTACCAGGGACAGACGCTGTACGGCGGCAACAGCGGCACGTTACCGGACCCAGCCGGGAGCGGCGCGCTGCGCTTCACCAACGGCAACAACAACGGCAGCACCAACTTTGCCAACGGCGGTAACCAGGCCGGCAGCATCATTTCGAACTTCACATTCCCCACCGGGGGCGGCCTGCAGGTCACTTTCAAGACCGTCACATACCGCGGCAATTCCGGCGGTGCGGGCACCGACGGGGCGGACGGCATGAGCTTCTTCCTCATGGACGGCAGCCTGTCTCCGTACGACACGGGCGCTTTCGGCGGAAGCCTCGGTTACACCTGCTCGAACGTCAACAACGATCCGACGAGTCGCACCGATGGCAGCACTCGCGGATTCGACGGCCTTCGCGGTGGCTACCTCGGTCTGGGCATCGACGAGTACGGCAACTTCCTCAACGGCATGACCAACACGCTGGGCGAGGGTGGCACGACGGCCTCGGGCGACAATACGGCCTCGGGCGGCGGCTATCAGCCGGGCCGCATCGGGATTCGAGGCGCCGGCAGCGTTTCCTGGGCAGGCCTGAATGCATTGGACAATCTGCACTATCCCAACACTCTGACGTTGGCGCAGCAGCAGGCTGCCGTGCAGAACACCTGCAAGACCGGTGTGATCTGGGACTATTCGAACCCGTCGAGTCCCCGGGCTACGGCCACGACGGTGCCAGACTACGTCGCCATTCCGAGTGCCTACAAGGTGCTCTCGAGCGTGCAGATCGCAGCCGAGAGCGCGATGACACGCGGCGCGGCCATCCCGATTACCTACAATCTGAAGATCACGCAGGACGGCTTGCTGAGCCTCGCCTACAGCGTGAACGGCGGCAGCTATCAGCCCGTGATTGCCAAGCAGAGCATCACGGCGTCGAACGGCGCGCTGCCCAGCTCCTTCCGCTTCGGCTTCGCGGGCTCCACCGGCGGCAGCACGAACATCCACGAGATCATGTGCTTCCAGGCGACACCGGCGGATCTGGCCGCGACCTCGGTGGGCATCAACCAGAAGGAAGCCACCAAGATCTCCACCGGCACGCAGGTGTTCTTCGCCTATTACTTCCCGACCAACTGGACGGGAGACCTCACCGCGAGCAATCTGTTGTTCGATCCGGCCAGTCAGACGATCAGTGTGGCGAACCTGGCCAACTGGGACGCCTCGTGCGACCTTACGGGGGTTGTCTCGGGCCAGACCTGCGCGAGCACGGGCGTGGCGGGCCCCACCGCGGCTCAGGCCCAGGGCAGCCGCTCCGTACTGACCTGGAACGGCAGCGCCGGCGTTCCTTTCCGCTTCGCCTCGTTCAGCACCGCGATGAAGAACGCGATCGATGCCGGCGACGCAACGCCCCACAACAGCAAGCGCGTCAACTACCTGCGCGGTGATCGCACCAACGAGATCAATACGTCGGGCGTCGGACTGTTCCGCGCGCGCGACAGCGTGCTGGGCGACATCGTGGACTCGAGCCCGACTTGGGTAGGTCCGCCCAATTCACCGTATTCGATTGTGTGGCACGATCTGCTGCACGGCGCCGCTGGCATGCCGGAGAATACCGGCACGCAGTCCTACAGCCAGTTCGTCACCACCGCGCAGACCCGTCTGAATGTCATCTACGCGGGTGCCAACGACGGCCTGCTCCACGGATTTCGTGCGGGCGGCTTCGATGCGAGCAACAACTTCGTCAACAACGGCACCACGCCGAACGACGGGCAGGAAGTGCTGGCCTACATGCCCGGCACGGTCGAGCAGACTATTCACAATTCGAGCGACGGCACGCTCGACTATGCCAACTCGCAGTACTCGCACGCTTTCTACGTGGACGCGACGCCCGACGAGGACGACCTGTTCTACGGTGGCAAGTGGCACACGTGGGTGGTCGGCGGCCTCGGCCCCGGCGGCGCTGCCATCTATGCCCTCGATGTCACCGATCCCACCACGTTCAGCGAGGCGAATGCCTCCAGCCTGGTGGTTGGTGAGTGGACGTCCTCGACGATCACCTGCGTCAACGTCAGCAACTGTGGCAGAAGCCTGGGCAGCACCTATGGCGTGCCGGTGGTCCGGCGGCTTCACAACGGCAGCTGGGCCGCCATTTTCGGCAACGGCTTCGCCAGTCAGAACGGCGATGCGGGCATATTCATCATGCTGGTCGATCCGACCACCGGCTTGCAGACCTTTTATTACCTCAGCACCGGCTCGAGCGCCAACAACGGCATCGCCTACGTATCCTCGGCGGACCTGGATGGCGACCACGTGGTCGACTATGTCTACGCCGGCGACCTGCTGGGCAACGTGTGGCGGTTTGATCTGACGAGCACCAATCCGAGCTCGTGGACGGCCGCAGCGACCCCGCTCTTTACCGCTCCTTCCGGGCAGCCCATCACCTCCAAGCTGCTGCTTGCCATCGTGCCGCAAACGAGCGGGGCGCCGCGCCTGATGGTCGATTTCGGCACCGGTCGCAAGTTCCCGCTGACCAACACCTCGTCGCAGTCCTACGTGACCGGCTCGCAGAGCCTGTACGGAATCTGGGACTGGAACATGTCGAGCTGGAACTCGCAGGCGGGCGGCACGAAGCAGCTGGCGAGCCTGGCCGCGCCGCAGACTATCGGAGTGAACAATCTGACCACCCAGACCTTCAGCACTCCGGCGCCCGGAGTGCGGGATGTAACGGGGGCCGTGGTCTGCTGGTCCGGCTCGACGGCCTGTCCGAGCGGCAACAACCAGTTCGGGTGGAAGGTCGCGTTGCCCGGTACCAACGAGCAGGTGGTTTTCAATCCGCTGCTCTTTCAAAACGCGTTCATCGTGAATACGACCATCCCTGCGAACAACTCACCGCTGAGCTGCGCGGCAGCGATCGATAGCGGCTTCACCATAGCGATCTCGGTGAGCAGCGGTGGTGTCATCCCCGGGTTCTTCAAGAACTATGGCGACACGAATGCGGCGGGGGCACAGACAGGCGGCAGCGGTACGCCTTCCACCGCCACGGCCGGCGGCAATGCATACCTGATGACCCAGACCCCTCCGGGACAGGGCTGCACTACGTGTCCCATCCCGTGCCACGGCTCGCTGTGCTCGGCGCAGACGTCCCTGACCGGTCAGACCGGCAAGCGCCTCACCTGGATCCAGAGACGCTAGGAGATTGTGAGATGATCATCCGAACCCACACCCACGGGCGCGACACGGGTTTCACCCTGGTGGAGCTCATGGTCGTCGTGGTCATCGCCTCCATCCTGCTGGCGATCGCCGTGCCGTCGTACATCTCGCAGGTACGCAAGTCGCGCCGCACGGAGGCGCGTAATGCGGTCCTCGACCTGGCCGCGCGGGAGGAACGTTTCCTCAGCACCGCCAACATCTACAGCAGGACGCCGAGCGACCTGGGATATGGCGGTGCCTTCCCGCAGGCAGTGGGCAGCGGCTACTACAACGTCGACGTCCCCGCAATCGCAGCCCCCGCCGCGGGGCCGCCGCCTGCACCGGCGCAATTCACGGTCACCGCGACCGCCCTGGGCACCCAGCTCAAGGACACCAATTGCAAGACATTCACCATCAACCAGCTGGGCCAGCAGAGCTCGACCAATTCCGCGGGCGCCGACTCCACCGCCACCTGCTGGAACTGAAATTTGACTTAATCGCCATTCCCGGTACTGTCTCGCACCGGTAGCCGGCGCCGCCATCGCACACCCGTGCGCCGGCCAATGCGCGCCGGCGCGCGCCAACCGATGCCTGCTGGAAAGGGGTCGCCATGGGCTGGATCGTTCTGCTCGTCATCATCGGGCTCGTCGTAGTCTTCATCTCGACGTACAACCGCCTCGTCACGGCACGCAATGCATTCAAGAACGCCTTCGCGCAGATCGATGTGCAGCTCACGCGGCGCTACGATCTGATTCCCAACCTGGTCGAGACCGCCAAGGGCTACATCAAGCACGAGCGCGAGACCCTGGAGGCGGTCATCCAGGCGCGTAATGCCGCTTACGCGGGGCTGAAGACGGCGGCCTCCGACCCGGGGAATGCCGCGGCCGTGCAGCACCTCGCCGGTGCCGACCAGCAGCTCGGCGGGGCGCTCGGCCGGCTGATGGCAGTCGCGGAAGCCTATCCGGACCTCAAGGCCAACCAGAACATGATGCAGCTCTCCGAGGAGCTCACCTCGACCGAGAACAAGGTGGCCTTCGCCCGGCAGGCCTACAACGACTCCGTGATGAGCTATAACAACTCGCGCGAAGTGTTCCCGAGCAGCATCGTCGCCAACATGTTCGGGTTCCAGCCGGCCCAGCCGCTCGACATAGGCAAACCCGAAGCGCGCGAGGCGCCCAAGGTCAGTTTCAGCTAGACCTGTGGATTTCTACGCACGCCAGGCGGCCGCGCGTGGCCAGACGCGCTGGCTGGTGTTGGCGTTCGTGCTCTCGTTGCTCGCCGTGGCTCTGGCGCTCGATCTCGTTCTGTTCAGCTTTCTCGCTTCCGCCGGCGCGGATCGGCCGCTCATCGAGCCGTTGCAGTTCGCCCGGTACAACCCCGGCATGGCTGTCTTCTCAACGCTCCTCGTCATGGGCGTGCTGGGGCTGGCAAGCCTGTACAAGTCGATGGAGCTGCGCGGTGGAGGCGGCGTCGTGGCGCGCAGCCTCGGTGGCGTGCTCGTCAACCAGGACACCACCGATCTGCAGCGCAAGCGGTTGCTGAACATCGTCTCGGAAATGGCCATCGCCTCGGGCGTGCCGATGCCGGAGGTCTATGTTCTCGAGCAGGAAGCGGGCATCAATGCATTTGCTGCTGGCCACACGGCCGCGAACGCCGCCATCACCGTGACTCATGGGGCGCTCGAACGGCTCAACCGGGATGAGCTCCAGGGCGTGATCGGTCACGAGTTCAGCCACATCCTCAATGGGGACATGCGCCTGAACGTGCAGCTCATGGGGTGGGTGTTCGGGCTGTTTGTCGTCGCGCTCATCGGCCGGTTGCTGCTGAATTTCAGCCCGCGCAACCGCCGGGGCAACAACGGCGTGGTGGCTCTGGCCTTCGCCGTCCTGGTGCTGGGCTATGTCGGACTGTTCCTCGGGCGGCTGATGCAGGCGGCGGTGTCCCGTCAGCGCGAGCGGCTGGCGGATGCCTCCGGGGTGCAGTTCACCCGCAATCCGCAGGGACTGAAGGGTGCACTGGTGAAGATCGCCGCCGTTCCCGAAGGCTCGCTGCTGTCCTCGCCGCATGCCGAGCAGGCTGCTCACATGTTTTTCGCCGAAGGCATTGACCGGCTGTTCGCCACCCACCCGCCGCTCATGGAGCGCATCCGCGAGCTGGATCCGCACTTCGACGAGCGGGCGCTGGCTCGAGCGGTCGCCGAGCTCGAATCCGCTCCGCGTGAGGCGTCCGACGAGCCGGAATCCGCCGATCGCGGCTATGGCACCTCGCTCGGTGAGCTCCGCTCGGTACAGGCTACCCCGGTTGCAGCGGCGGGTGGCGCGCGCAGCTCTGGAGTTGCCGCACCGCTCGGGGCTGTACCGGGTCCGGGGATGCTTGCCGCGACCGCTGGAATCGCGGCGCTGGGGCCCGGCGCAGGAGAAGCGGGCGGCGCTGCTGCTACACAACACAGCGCCTCGAACGTTGGGCGAGCCGAAGCCATACACATCCAACAGGCCCGGGCGATCCAGCTTGCGATGCCTGAAGGCATGGGCGAGATCCTGCAATCGCCGGGCAAATCTCAGGCCTTCGTGCTGGCTCTTCTGCTCAGTCAGGAGCCGGCCGTGCGCGAGCGGCAGCTGGCGCTGCTTGGACGAACATTGAGCGTGGCCAATTTCGCCGTGATCGGGCAGGTCACCGCCCTGGCGGACGGCATCGAGCCGCTGTTGCGCCTACCGGTCCTGCAGCAGCTCTTTCCCAGTCTGCGGCGCGCTCCCGTGACACAGCGCCAGGCGCTGGCGCGACTGGCTACCGACCTCATCCATGCGGACTCCCGCATCGATGCGTTCGAATACTGTCTGGCAAAGCTTCTCGAGACTCTGCTCAACGACGAGCTGCAGGCGCGGGTGCCCCACGGAACGCTGTCGCTCGAGGACGCGCAGAGCGAGATTCACGTCCTGTTTGCAACGCTGGCCCAGCTCGGCGCGCAGAACACGCAGGGCGCGCGAATGGCCTATGAGGCCGGATTGTCCAGTGTGCTACCGATGCGTCGCCCCGCGTACGCGGAGCTGCCCGATTGGCCGCGGCAGTTGAGTGATGCGTTACCGCGCCTCGACCAGCTCCATCCCTTCGCCAAGAAGGTCGTCATCGACGGGCTGGTGAAGACGATTGCGAGCGATGACCTGATGACGGAAGCGGAGTCCGAGCTCCTGCGCACCGTGTGCGCCCTGATGCACTGTCCGCTGCCGCCGCTCCTGGGTGGGCCGGCGCAGACTTGAAGCGCCCAGGAGCGTCTTTCAGCCCGAGAGAAACGCTCCGATCTCGCTCCCGAAGGTCCTGAGGTCGATCAGGAACGAGTCGTGTCCTTCGATGCACTGCAGGGGCGCGAACGAAGTGCGCGCGCCGGCTTGCTCGAGCGCCTCGGCAACCCGTCGCTGTTCCTCCACGGCAAACAACATGTCGGATTCGACTCCGATCACCAGGGCCGCCGCCAGGCGCGCGGGCCGCAGTGCAGCGAGCGGCGAGCCGCCGTGCGCAGCGAGATCGAACCGGTCCATGGCGCGCGAGATATACATATAACAATTAGGATCGAACGCGCGCACGAAGCGTCGAGCGTGCGCCTCCAGGTAGCTCTGGATGGCAAACTCCGGCGCGAACGGCCCATCGCGGCCGGGCTCGGTGGCGGGCTCGCGGCCGAAGCGATGACGCCACTCATACGCGGAACGGTACGTCATCATTCCGAGCATGCGCGCGATGCGCATGCCGGTCGCCGGCGGCCGATCGTCCGCATAGGCTCCGCCGCGCCAATCAGGATCGCGCAGGATGGCTTCACGCTGAATGGAGCGCAGCGCGATCGCAAAGGGTGATGCCGCGGCTGTGCCGGAAATGCTGATGATCCGACGTGCGGCGCCATGAAACTGCGCGGCGTAGGCGAGCACGACCATGCCGCCGAGCGAGGGGCCGATGATCGTGTCGGCGCGTTGGATCCCAAGGGAGCGCAGCGTCTCGTGGCCGGCGCGCGCGATGTCCTCGAGCGACAGATCGGGAAAGCCCAGGCGATAGGCGGCACCGGTTGCCGGATCGGGCGAGGCCGGCCCAGTCGAGCCGAAGCAACTGCCCAGCGAGTTGACGCAGATGACGAAGAACCGGCCGGTATCGATCGCCAGGCCGGGCCCGATCATGCCCTCCCACCAACCCGGGCTCGGGTCCTCGGCGCTGGATTGCGCATGGGCGGGCGGTGACAGGCCCGTGAAAAGCAGAACGGCGTTATCCCGCGCCTGGTTGAGGGTGCCCCACGTCTCGTATGCGATGCGCGCTCCGTGCAGCACGCCTCCGCGCCACATTGGAAACGGATCGGGCAGCGAGGCGAAGCGCCGCGCGTGCGCGGGTCCGCCGTACTGATAGGTCGTGTCGGGCGAAGCCGCCATCACGGCTCGGAATCGCTGCCCTCCGCTATGCCCTCGAACAGCGGAGTGGACAGATAGCGTTCGGCCGTATCCGGCAACATGGCGAGAATGACCGATCCGGCGTCTGCTTCCGCGGCCACCTTCAATGCGGCGGCGAAGGTGCCCCCGGAGGAGATCCCACAGAAGATGCCTTCGCTGCGCGCGAGCGACCGCGCCGCCTCGATGGCCTCGGCATCGGTCACGGTCTGCACCCGATGAGGCACCTTTTGATCCAGCACTTCGGGCACGAAGTCCGGCGTCCAGCCCTGTATCTTGTGCGGAGCCCATGGCTTGCCGCCCAGGAGAGATGCGCCGGCCGGCTCCGCCGCGATGATGCGGACCTCCGGGCGGGCGAGGCGGATTATCTGGCCCGCGCCGGTCAGCGTTCCGCCGGTACCCCAGCCCGTGACGAAGAAGTCGAGGCGGCGACCCGCGAAGTCCTGCAGGATCTCAGGCCCGGTCGTGTTGCGGTGATACGCCGGATTGGCCTCGTTCTCGAACTGCCGGGCGAGGAACCACCCGTGCTTCTGCGCGAGCAGCGCGGCTTTCTTGACCATGCCGGTGCCCCTTTCGGCCGCCGGAGTCAGGATCACTCGCGCCCCGAAGAGCCGCATGACCTTGCGCCGCTCGACGGAGAAGGACTCCGCCATGACGGCGACGAAGGGATACCCCTTCGCCGCGCACACCATGGCAAGCGCAATGCCGGTGTTACCGGAGGTCGCTTCGACGACGGTCTGTCCCGGGTTCAGCGCGCCTGAGCGCTCGGCGTCCTCGATGATAGCGATGGCCAGGCGGTCCTTCACCGAGCTCATCGGGTTGAAGTATTCGCACTTGACGTACATGGAGAGGTTCCGCGGCGCGAGCCGCTGGATCTTGACGATGGGCGTGCGTCCGATCGTCCCGAGAATGCTTTCGTAGATCATGGGGCCCTTCTCTTATCGCCCGGACGGGCGGGCTTCGCAAGGATCAAGCCGGCCTGAGGTGAGGCCCGGGAGTTATGGTGTTTATAGTAGGGTTGCACACAGCGCATGACCAGACTGCAGAAACTGCTGGCGACCGCGGGCCTGGGCTCGCGGCGCGGGATCGAGCAATGGATCCGCGAGGGGCGCGTGACCGTTGGCGGGCGAATCGCGCAGCTGGGTGAGCGCGCCAGCCCCACGGATGTGGTGTGTCTGGACGGGCGCCGGCTGGATCTGTCGGCGGCGCAGGAGCCTGTGCGCGAAGTGCTTCTGTACCACAAGCCGCTGGGCGAGCTGACCAGTCGGAGCGATCCCCAGGGCCGCCCCACCATTTTCGATCGCCTGCCGGCGCCTCGCACCGGGCGGTGGATCACGGTTGGGCGGCTCGACGTCAATACCTCGGGACTGTTGCTACTGACCACGGACGGGGAGCTCGCCCATCGCCTGATGCATCCTTCCAGCGGGATCGAGCGCGAATACGTGGTACGGGTGCAAGGCAACCCCTCGGCCACGGTGATCGGTCAGTTACGTGCCGGCCTGGCACTGGAAGACGGCTGGGCTCGGTTCGACGCCATCCAGCGCGAGGGGGGGCCTGTCCGGATGGCCACGCAACCTCCCCGGCCGCCTCAGGAAGGGCGGGGGAACGAACCGCGGGACATCAAAGGGAACAGTGGAGGGGGAAGCCACAGCACGTTCCGGGTAGTGCTCCACGAGGGGCGCAATCGCGAAGTCCGACGCTTGTGGAGTGCCGCGGGGTTCGAGGTCAGCCGGCTGCGACGCACCCGCTACGGGCCCATCGAGCTGCCCCCGGGTCTGCGGCCCGGGCAATGGCGAAGCGCCGACGCTCAGCTGATCGGGGTGCTGGCCGGGGCGGTAAAGCTGATCCAGGGCGAGCGGAATCCCGGTGCCCAGCTGAAGGCTGACAAGCAGCGATCGTCAACCGGCCGCGCGCCGTCTCGTTGAAGCAACAAGGCATGGTACTTGCGAGGTCCGTCCCAGGCGGTTTCGAGGAGCGTGCGCATGCACATCCTGATCAATTCCGACGACCAGATCTGCTGCGATGCCGAGCTGATGCGGCGGATCGAAGGTGTGGTCGAGGGCTCACTGGAGCGCTTCGCCGGTCGCATCACTCGGGTCGAGGTCGCTCTCAGCGATCTGAACAGCAGCCAGGTGGGCGACCACGACAAGTGCTGCGTCATGGAGGCCCGGCTCAACGGATTGAAGCCCGTGGCCGTCAGTCACGAGGCGCAGACCCTGGCCGAGGCCATACACGGGGCGGCCGACCAGCTCAGGCGCTCACTTGACGATTATCTTCGCGCGGCCGCTCCTTCGGAGGGCCCGCCACTGCCTGTTCTGGGCCCCCACCCGGTCGATCAGGACGCCTAGAGCCTGTTCCGGCGGCGCCCGGACCGCCTCCTGCCCGGCCACTCCGGGCATCCGGCCTAGCAAATAGCGCGCCAAGACGCATTGACACCCCGGGCACCCGAAATCAGAATACGCGGCTCCTTTTCGCGGAGGGGTACCCAAGCGGCCAACGGGAGCAGACTGTAAATCTGCCGGCTTACGCCTTCGTAGGTTCGAATCCTACCCCCTCCACCAAGTGCATCGGTGCGGGGCTGAACCAGTCGGGGCGCGGGTCGGTGGATGTGGCGTCATCAGCGGGTGTAGTTCAATGGTAGAACCTCAGCCTTCCAAGCTGATGACGTGGGTTCGATTCCCACTACCCGCTCCAGTGAGCGAGCGAGGGCCTGGCCTGCCGTGAGCGGACTGACAGCTCCGCGGTAGCTTCCGGCAGCATGAGGAGTTGTCCGCCCACGTAGCTCAGTCGGTAGAGCACGTCCTTGGTAAGGACGAGGTCACCGGTTCGATTCCGGTCGTGGGCTCCACCGCCGGCTTGCCGGAATGGCAGTGGGTTGGGTCTTTCCGGCGCGTCGCGCCGCCAGTTTTGACAGGTTGGCGCATCAGGGCCAGCCGGCATGTAGAGGTTGGGCGCAGCCCAATAGAAGGTTCGAGGAAAACACCATGTCGAAAGAGAAGTTCGAGCGCAGCAAGCCGCACGTGAACGTGGGGACGATTGGGCATGTGGATCACGGCAAGACGACATTGACGGCGGCGCTGACGAAGGTGATGGCCGAGACGCACGGTGGGACCT
>DASXZI010000028.1:0-4625 GCA_036501985.1 Steroidobacteraceae bacterium
ACGTGAGTGCGCCGCCGCCGGGAAGCGGGGAGAAACCGAAGCGCTCGCGGGCATCGAGACCCATGAAGGTGGCCGTGAAGAACTCCGCGCAGAAATTGCCGATCGCCATGCCGGCCAGGGTGTCCGACGGATAATGCCAGCCCCCTTCCACGCGCGCCCAGGCGGTAGCGAAGCTGAGAGCATGGAGACTCATGTCGAGCGCATCGCGCGTGCCGCTGCTCATCGGGATTTCCTGCAGATTGAGGCTCGCCAGGCCGGTATAGACGGAGGACGCCGCCGAATGATCCGAGGGAACGCTGTGATCGTTGGCACCGTTCGGCCGTTCGCGGCTGATGCCGTGCTGCAGCAGCGCCGTCGACTCGATCGCCGTGGTGGCCGCGGCAAGATTCACCAGATAGCCCTTGGCCTTGTCGAGCAGCCAGGCGCCATCGATGTCGCCGCTCGGAGTAAGCAGAACGGTCGCGATGTCAACACCCACAGAAGCGCTGCGTAACCTGTCGCTCCAGAGTGTTGCGTTTGCTGCGGACCCGAATATCGGGTTGCGCGTCCGACCCCAATGGGAAAGGCGGTGATCGAAGTTGTCCACCTGGAGCATTCCGGCGCCGGCAAGCGGTGCCCATACCCAGGGGTCAGTGGCGGCTTGAACGGCCGCGGTGCGGACCCGGGTCCAGCCCGGCGCAACCGTGACGCTGCCGCCCCAAGGATGCCTGTTAGGAGGCGTCGCGCAACCGGCGAGCGACAGGGCCGTCAGCACGGCAACTGCCGGAAACGCGCGCATTCAGAATCCTTTGTAGAAGCCCACTGAGACGCCGCCCGGAAGGATGTCGACGAGCAGCGGTATTTTGCGGTGCGCCGCCCGGTATCCAAACCCTGAGCCGAGCAGCCAGCCCGCGATAACGTCCGACTGCCAGTGCGCCTGACTCTTCATCCTCGCATAGCCATCCACATCGGCAGTAGCTCAAGCGACCAAATCCAGGGGTGTTGCTGGTAATTGTCGAGAATGAAGCGGCCACTATCATAAACTTTGCATTGCAAAGTTAAATCCGGTTGGAAATCTGTAGTATGCGAGCAACGCCTTGATTCAGCATTAGCGCCAACTCATACTTGGCGCCGCAAAGTATTGGCTCTGAGCCCGCGAATAGATGAGCACGAGTTCCACCCCTGAAGACGACATCTGGTCCGAGTGGCTGCTCCATCGCAGGCACGCTGATGACCCGCAGTGGGAGCCGGCCGTGCAGCAAAGCATCGAGCGCTACGCCGACCGGGTACTCGATAATGCGCGCCTGGCACCCGGTATGCAGCTGCTGGACGTGGGCACAGGCGACGGACTTGTCGGTCTCAGGGCGATCGCCCGCATTGGCATGACGCTGCAAGTGCAAATGACCGATATTTCTGAACGGATGTTGCTGCACGCCGAGCAGCGTGCGGTCGAGGTAGGAGTGCGCAGGCAGTGTGCATTCCTTCACTGCGGAGCGGATCAGCTGGACGGCATCGGCGATGAGACGGTCGACGTGGTTACGACACGGGCAGTGCTGGCGTACATCGCTGATAAGAAGCGTGCTCTGCGCGAATTCCTGCGGGTGCTGAAGCCCGGTGGCCGAATCTCATTGTGTGAGCCCGTCTTCCAGGATGATGCCTTCTCGACGCAGGCGCTAAAGAAGCTGTTGGAGAGCCGACCCACAGACGCCCTGCATCCCTTCATGCCTCTGCTGCATCGCTGGAAGGCGGCGCAGTATCCGGATACGGCGGAAAAAATTCGGGAGAGCCCGATCGCCAATTATTCCGAGCGCGACCTGATCCGCGTGGCGCAGGCTGCCGGCTTTGAGGCGCTGCACCTGGAGTTGCATATCGATGTGATACCTTCGCCTATCCCAAACTGGCAGGCATTCCTCGAGAGCTCGCCGCATCCGCTGGCACCATCGCTCAGTGTCATCTTGGCAGAGCAGTTCAGCGTCGGGGAGCGTCAAGTGTTCGAGAGCGTCATGCGGCCGCTGGTCGAGGACCCCCGATCGCTGACTACGGATCGGGCGGCCTATCTGACCGCACGCAAACCGGCGTGCTGAAGATCCGGCCGGATCGCGTACGCTCCGGATGCTGATGCGAGATCTCTGGCCCCGGTCGTCTCAGTTGGGAAAGTCCGTGCTGAAGGCGATCATCATGCCGCCCTGCACCGGCACCCGCGACATCTCCGTGCCTCCCTTCTCCTCGCGCTGCGCGCTGCGGTTCACGCCGAAATGCGCGCTCGCCATGCCGAGGGCCGCGCCGGCCGTTTGGGCGGCGAGGCTCTTATGTGGCGGATTCTCGATCGGAGAGCCAGGCGCCGCCGCCGAGGACAGGTCTTGCGATTTGGTCCGGTCCATCGGACGGACTTGCTTGCTGAGCGTGCGCCGGCGGCATGGCGCACACTAGGCCCACAAGGACGCCGCTGAGCAGGCGGTACGCCGAGGCGGTTCCTACTTTCATGGCGATTCCGCCTACCAGCCAGGCAGCATGCGGCCCAGCACGGAATCGCGCTGGACGAATCGGTGGTATAGGGCCGCACCGATGTGTATCGCGATCAGAGCGAGCAGAATCCAGTAGAGGACGTCGGCGTGTATGTCGCCCAGTCTGAAGCCGATGTGTGCCCGATAAGTCACGAGCGCCGGGACGGGCAGGACTCCGAACGCGCGGACCGAATAGCCGTGCGCCGAGGCGGACGCCCAACCGGTGAGCGGCATGAGAATCAGCGTCAGGTAGAGCATGAAGTGGGTCGCATCGGCCAGTCGCTTCTGCCACGTGGGCAGCACCGGTGGTGGCGGCGGCCGATGAGTCAGACGCCAGAGGATGCGCATTAGCACGACCAGCACCAGTCCACTGCCAAGCGCCAGATGCAACCGAATGGCGAACACGAACGGAGTGCCAACACGGATGTGCGGCATTGCCGAGCCGACGATGTACTCGGCCAGCACCAATATTACGGTCAGCCAGTGCAGGCCGCGCGCGACGGGGTCATACGATGCGACCGGCGCCGCGCGATCCTCGGCGACTGCTACTGTGGTCATTCATGCTCCACGACGCCAGATGAACGACAATCTATCATAAACTTTGCGCTGCAAAGTAAATGGATCGTAGCCTGGCGTTTGCGCTGCGACAGGTCGCCTCGGGCGCGGCTAGTAATTACTCGGCAAACGGATGCCCGGGCGGGGGAACGGCTACTGATTCAGCCGCGCGCCGATACCGATGGCGCATCGGCGTGCGCATCAAGGTCCCGGGATTTCGTAGCATCGAGGAGCACCTGCTCGAGAACCGCGAGGTAATCAAGGAAGCGTCTGCGGCCAGAGGAAGTGAATCGACCCGTCGTTTGCGGCCGGCCGGAGCCGGTATCCCGGCTGACAGTAACGAGCCTTGCGGGACTGCAGCACTTGCAGATCCCCACGGCGAACATGGGACGCGGAAGCACCCTGGCTTGACAGCTGTATCGGGTTCTGTAGTGTATACGTAACTTTGCACCGCAAAGCTAAAGGCCGCGACCCATACCGTGTCATTAGCGAAGGCGTCGAAAATCGCTCTAGCCTGCCTCGGCGCGCTGGTAAGTGCCCCGAGTTTCGCGCAAGCGCACCTTGATCTGAGAGGGCTGCGCGGGCATGTCGTTTATGTCGATTTCTGGGCGTCCTGGTGCACGCCCTGCAGGCAATCGTTTCCCTGGATGAAGGCGCTCGAGAGCGCCTACGGAAGCCAAGGGTTGTCGGTAGTTGCCATAGACCTCGATCACGATCGCCAAGATGCGCAGCGGTTCTTACGGATATTTCAGCCGAACTTCGCGGTGATTTTCGATCCAGCGGGAACGCTGGCGCAACGGTTCAAGGTGATGGGAATGCCGACCTCCGTACTGATCGACCGCGAAGGGAAGGTCCGCTACCAGCACGTCGGCTTCCTGTTGAAACAGCGCGCAGAGTACGAGCAGCAGGTTCGCGATCTTCTTGCACAGAAATGATTGGGAGCCAGCGCATGAGATACCGTCTTCTTTGTATCCTACTGCTCATCACGGCCGTCTCGGGCTGTACCTCTCTCGGGGTCAGACCCTGGCAGCGCGACATCCTGTCCCGCTCGGACATGCAACCGGGCGGGAGCGCGTTGGACGATGCCATCAATGACCACATGTACTTCAGCAAGGAGGCCTCATCCGGCGGCCGCTCCTATGCGGGCGGAGGCTGTGGTTGCAATTGAAGCCCAAATCGGCCGGGGTGCGGCGGGCCTTGATCGCCGCGAGCTGCGCGCTGCTGGGCAACTCGAGGGCTCACAGCCAGGAGCTTCCCGCCACCACTGACGAAGGCAGCGCGGGGCAAATTCACTGGGTCTTCGATTCGGCGGTGGCGTACTACCACGAGGATGGGCGCGTTCAGGCCATCGAGCCCATCGTCAACGCGACCAAGGACTACCAGGACGGGGAGGTGCTCAATTTCAATCTCACCTTCGACAGCCTCTCCGGCAGCAGCCCGAATGGAGCATTGACGAGCAATCAGCCGCAGACGTTCACGGGTCCGTCCGGCAAGCCCAAAAATCGCTATACGACTGCTCCGGGTCAGCTGCCCGCGGATCCGCACTATAGCGACCAGCGATTCGCCCTCGGGGGCTCCTGGCAGATG
>DASXZI010000029.1:0-340361 GCA_036501985.1 Steroidobacteraceae bacterium
TGGTGGCCAGGGGCGGAATCGAACCACCGACACGCGGATTTTCAGTCCGCTGCTCTACCAACTGAGCTACCTGGCCGCCGGAGGGGGGCGCGTATTAGACCGGCCGCAGGATTCGCCGTCAAGCAACGCTGAGCCTAAGCCCTTGATTCTTGGAGCCCTGGCGCGAGTCTCGATGCCGGGTTCCAGGTGGCTCTGAGCCGCAGATTTGCAAAAGTCCGCGGCTGTCATCGAAGGCCCGCTTCTCGGCCGGCGGCCTCGCCACTCGCGTCCAAGCGCCGATCCTCGGCCCCTCGCATCTCTTCCCAGCCCCTCTCCCCTGCTGCCTCAAAAGGAGTAGCCCCGCCCCCGTAGTTGTGTGCCCCACGCCCCCTCCGCCTGATCCATATCTAAGTTGGGGGCCGGTCACCACTATTCGCAGCGTGCGCGGGACCCGATGCACGTCGTCTCAGGGGGTTGTCGTTCGTCCTCAGTCGACCCCGGCTGATCGGCCCCAGCGCTCCGTTTCGAATTGAACTGATCCAGGGAGTTCCCATGCGATCTTCTTTTGTCCTGATTTCTCTCGCCGCCGTGGTGGCGCTCACCGTTTCGGGCTGCGCTCGGGATGAGGCCGCAACGCCGTCGGCCATGCCTCCGCCTGCAGTGACCGTGGCGAAGGTCGTCACGCGTCCGGTAACGGAGTTCGACGAGTTCACCGGCCGTTTCGAGGCCGTGGACCGGGTGGAGTTGCGGCCGCGCGTCTCGGGCTACATTGCCTCCATCAACTTCACCCAGGGAAAGGAAGTGAAGAAAGGCGATGTCCTGGTGGTCATCGATCCCCGCCCCTATCAAGCCGATTACAACCGTGCCAAGGCGCAACTGGCGCAAGCCCGCACCCAACGTGACCTGGCGAAATCCGAACAGGATCGCGCCGTGAAGCTCCTGGCGCAGCATGCGATCTCCAAGGAGGAGTACGACACGCGGACCTCCGGCAGTGAGCAGGCGGACGCCAACGTGCAGGCCGCGCAGGCCGCACTGGATTCCGCGTCACTGAACCTCGAGTTCACGCGCGTCACGGCGCCGATCACGGGTGTCGTGGGTCGTGCCGAGATCACGGAGGGCAACTTCGTCACCACCGGACAGACCCGTCTCACCACCCTGGTCTCGACGGATCCTATCTATGTGTCATTCGATGGCGACGAGCAGGCGTACCTGAAGTACATGGAGTTCGCCCGGACGCCCAAGTCCGACAACCAGCAACCGGTCTGGGTCGGACTCGCAGACGAAAGCGGCTACCCGCACAAGGGCGTGATGGTCTTCGTGAACAACGAGATCGACCCGCAGACCGGCACGGTCCGGGCACGCGGCTCGCTCGAGAACCACGACCATCAGTTCACCCCCGGCATGTTTGCGCGGGTGAAGCTGCCCGGCGGCCCGGCTCACAACGCGCTGTTGATCAATGACAGTGCAGTCGGGACGGACCAGAGCGCGAAGTACGTACTCGTGGTCGGCAAGGACAACAAGGTCGAATACCGCCCGGTGCAGCTCGGCCCGATCGTGGATGGCCTGCGCGTCGTGCGCGAAGGGCTGTCCTCCGGAGACACCATCGTGGTGAACGGCCTGCAGCGTGTTCGTCCGGGCGCCCCCGTCACCCCGCAACTCGTTGCGATGGGCGAGCCGCATCCGCAAGGCGCGGCCCAGGCCATGGTGGCGCAGAACTCCAAGGTGGAATGAGACCCAGGCGGCTCGAGGCCCGGGCCGCGCCGGGCGCTCACCTGTACCTGACCGCCTGAGGCACAGGCACTGAACTCAATCGAGGACTGACGGTGAAAATCTCCAACTTCTTCATCGAGCGGCCGATTTTCGCCGGCGTCATCTCGGCGTTCATCACGATCGCCGGCCTGATCGCAATCTTCAAGCTGCCCATCAGCGAGTACCCGGAGGTCGTGCCACCCCAGGTGGTGGTGCACGCCTCCTATCCGGGCGCGAACCCGAAGGTCATTGCCTCCACGGTGGCCGCGCCACTTGAGCAGGCGATCGTCGGTGTCGAGGACATGCTCTATATGTCTTCGACGTCCACGATGGACGGCGCGCTGACCCTGACGATCACGTTCCGCAACGGAGCGGATATCGACCGCGCACAGGTACAGGTCCAGAACCGCGTCGCCCAGGCTCTGCCGCGTCTCCCCGAGGAAGTGCGTAACCTGGGCGTCACGACCGTCAAGGCCTCATCCAATCTGACACTTGTCGTCAATCTGACGTCCCCGAACGGGCGCTACGACTCGCTCTACCTGCGCAACTACGCTGTCCTGAACATCAAGGATGTGCTCGCCCGGCTGCCTGGCATGGGCGACGTGCAGGTGTTCGGCGGCGGCGATTATTCGATGCGGATCTGGCTGGATCCGCAGAAGCTGGCTTCGCGCAACCTGACCGCCAGCGATGTCGTCGCGGCAGTTCGGGAGCAGAATGTCCAGGTCGCCGCCGGACAGCTCGGTGCGCCGCCCTCCAACAGCACCGAGTTCCAGGTCGCACTGAATGCCGCCGGCCGTCTGACCGACGAGCAGCAGTTCCGCGACATCATCGTCAAGACCGGTGCGGACGGGGAAATCGTCAAGCTGGGGGATGTCGCCCGGGTCGAGCTCGGTGCGCAGGCCTACGGCGTACGCAGCTTCCTCGACAACAAGCCCTCGATCGCGATTCCGGTGTTCCAGTCCCCGGGCGCCAACGCGCTCGAGCTCTCTTCCAACGTCCGCAAGACCATGGAGGGGCTGAAGAAGAATTTCCCCGAGGGCCTGGACTACGGGATTCTGTACGATCCGACCCAGTTCGTGCGGCAGTCGATCGATGCCGTGCTGCATACCCTGCTCGAAGCGGTTGCTCTGGTGGTCCTGGTTGTCATCGTCTTCCTGCAGACCTGGCGCGCCTCGCTGATTCCCCTGATTGCCGTGCCCGTTTCGGTCATCGGCACTTTCGCAGTTCTTCTGGGCTTCGGCTTCTCCATCAACACGCTGTCGCTGTTCGGCCTGGTCCTTGCGATAGGGATCGTCGTCGATGATGCGATCGTCGTGGTGGAGAACGTCGAACGGCACATCGCCGAAGGGCTCTCCCCACGTGAAGCCACGAAAAAGGCGATGAGCGAGGTGAGCCGCCCGATCATCGCCATCACGCTGGTGCTGTGCGCGGTGTTCGGCCCCGTCGCCTTCGTGCCGGGCCTGACCGGCGAGTTCTATCGGCAGTTCGCCCTCACGATCGCGATCTCGACGGTGATCTCGGCGTTCAACTCTCTCACCCTCTCCCCCGCTCTCGCCGCAGTGCTGCTCAAGCCCCACGGCGCGAAGCAGGACTTCCTGTCACGGCTGATGAACTCCGTCCTGGGCCGCTTCTTCAAGCGCTTCAATCGGGGCTTCACGCAGGCAGGCGACGGCTACTCTCGTGCGTTGACTATCACGATGCGGCACGGCGGGATCGCGCTCGTCATTTATGCCGGGCTGATCGTGCTGACCTACTTCGGCTTCAACGCCGTGCCGGGAGGCTTCATCCCGGCCCAGGACAAGCAGTACCTCGTGGCGGTCGCGCAGCTGCCACCCGCGGCCTCGCTCGATCGCACCGAATCGGTCACGCGGCGGATCTCCGAGATCGCGCTGAAGCAGCCGGGCGTCTCACACACCGTCGAGTTCGCGGGCATGTCCGTCAATGGCTTCACGCAGAGCTCGAGTGCGGCCCTCGTCTTCCTGCCGCTCGACGATTTCCACGAGCGCACCGCCCGAGACCTGTCGGGCACCGCCATCGCCGCCGCCCTCAATAAGAAGATGGCCTCCATCCAGGACGCCTTCGTCATGGTGGTGACCCCACCCCCGGTCATTGGTCTGGGAACCCTCGGCGGATTCAAGCTGGAGGTCGAGGATCGCGGCGACGCCGGCGATAAGGCACTCTTCGCGGCGCTCTCCACCGCGCTCGGCAAAGCCAACAAGAATCCCGCCATCGGCGGGGCCTTCAGCACCTATCAGATCAACGTGCCGCAGCTCAACGTGGACGTCGATCGCGTCAAGGTGAAACGGCAGAACCTGAAGCTGTCCGATGTGTTCGAGACGCTGCAGGTGTATCTCGGCTCGCTGTATGTGAACGACTTCAATCGCTTTGGCCGCACCTACCAGGTCGTGGCTCAGGCGGATGCGCCGTTTCGGGCGCATCTTGATGACGTGCTGCCATTGAAGACGCGCAATGCCAACGGCGAGATGGTTCCGCTCGGCTCCGTTCTCAAAGTATCGCAGTCCTTCGGACCCGACGTAGTGCAGCGGTACAACGCCTATCGCGCCGCGGACGTGAACGGCGGGCCGGCTCCGGGATACAGCTCGGGCCAGGCGCAGGAGGCGATGGCGAAGATCCTGGACGAGACGCTGCCGCACGGCATGGCGTACGAGTGGACGGATCTGGCGTACCAGCAGCTTCTCTCGGGTGGCAGCTCGTACCTCGTGTTTCCGCTGTGCGTGCTGTTCGTGTTCCTCGTGCTGGCGGCCCAGTACGAGAGCCTGAGCCTGCCGCTGGCCATCATTCTCATCGTGCCGATGTGCCTGCTGCCCGCGATCACGGGTGTCTGGCTCGACCACGGCGATAACAACATCTTCATGCAGATCGGCCTGCTGGTGCTCGTCGGACTTGCCTGCAAGAACGCCATCCTGATCGTGGAGTTCGCGAAGCATCTGCAGGAGGAGCAGGGACGGGATGCGAAGGCAGCGGTGCTCGAAGCCGCTCACCTGCGACTGCGTCCGATCCTGATGACCTCGATCGCCTTCATCATGGGTGTCATCCCGCTCGTGCTGGCTCAGGGAGCCGGTGCCGAGGTGCGCCATTCCATGGGAGTCACGGTGTTCGCCGGCATGATCGGCGTGACCCTCTTCGGGCTGCTGCTCACGCCGGTGTTCTACGTCCTCGTACGGCGCCTCGCGTCCCGATCCGGTGCCTACGCCGCCCCCGAGACAGACTCGGCGGATCCGGGTGCTCCGTCCGGCTCCATCGGCCACGAAGCCCATCAGTCTTGAGAGCGACCATGAGCAAACTCAACATCCAGGGCAGCCTCAGGCTGCACGTCAAAAGCACCATCGCACTCCTGGTGGCGGCCTCGCTGGCGGCCTGCGCCGTCGGGCCGAACTACAAGCCTCCGCAGACTCCCGTTGCAAAGAGCTTTGCGGGCGCTCAGCCGTTTGCGGACGCCCAGTCGAGCGTCTATTCGACCCAGGACGCGCAGGCGCAGTTCTGGAAACAGTTCAACGATGCGACGCTCGACAAGCTGGTCGACGACTCGCTCGCGGCCAATCACGATCTGCGGATTGCGCTCGGCCACCTCATGGAGGCGCGCGCGGCACGGCACCAGTCACTCTATGATCTGGGTCCGACCGTGACGGCCTCCGGAGGCCACACCACGGAGCAACTGCCGGCCGTCCAGGCAGGCTTCCCGTTCAAGACCTCCTTCTACGATGCCGGCTTCGATGCTTTCTGGGAGCTGGATCTGTTCGGCCGCGTCCGACGCAACACGGAAGCCACGCTTGCGGACCTGCAGGGCGCGGAAGCGAACCTGCGGGATGTCCAGGTCTCGGTAACCGCCGAGGTCGCGCGGACCTATTTCGAGTTGCGTGGCCAGCAGAACGAGCTCGCCGTTGCGCAGCAGAACGTGCACAACCAACAGGAGACGCTGCAGCTCACCTCCGCGCGGCTGGATGCCGGCCGGGGCACGGAGCTCGACACCTCTCGCGCGAAGGCACAGCTCAGCACCACGCTCTCGACGCTCGGACCGCTTCAGGCGGCCGTCTCACGCTCGATCCATCGGCTCAGTGTGCTGACCGGCCGAGACCCTGATGCCCTGCAGGGGCTACTCGGCACACCGCATGACCTGCCACCGCTTCCGGAAGTCGCGGCCGTGGGCAACCCCGCGGATCTGCTGCGTCGCCGACCGGACATCCGCGTCGCAGAGCGACAGCTGGCCGCCTCCACCGCACGCGTCGGGGTGGCGATCGGTGACTACTTCCCCAAGGTGACCTTCACGGGCAGCTTCGGGTACGACGCCGCAAGCCCCAATGGACTGGGGACCTCGCTGAGCCGCGCCTATCAGATCGGTCCCGGCATCTCCTGGGCCGCGTTCGACCTCGGCCGCGTGCATGCGGAAGTGGCCGGTGCGCACGCTCGCAATGACACCGCTCTGGCCCAGTATGAGCAAGCTGTCTTGCGCGCCCTGGAAGAGACCGAGGATGCCCTGGTCACCCACGACCGCACTCGCGACGAGCTGGCTCACGCTGCCGACGCCGCTCAAGCCAGCTCCACAGCCGCCCATCTGGCGCGCGTCCGGTACGAGGGCGGCGCCGTGGACTTCCTGGCAGTGCTCGATGCGGAGCGGACCCAGCTCGAGGCCGAGGATCGGCTCGCCCAGAGCCGGACCGATGCGGCCACGAGCCTGGTGGCGGTGTACAAGGCCCTGGGTGGCGGTTGGGAGGGAGCGCCTCTCCCGCGTTACACTCGAGCCCACTAGCGTGATCGATCCCCCAGGTTGGGCGGAGCCCAAAACCCCTGAATTCACCATGCCAAAGCTTGCCCTGAGCTCCTCCCGACCCCAGATTTCCCTCTTGCCCTGCCTTCGGCCGGAGAGCGTGCCATGAACGCCAACGTCGCGGAACTGCCTGTTTTAAAAGAGGATCTGCCTACCCCCAATCTCGCCACGCCAAGCCTGGCCAGCCCCGGTCTAGCGGGCTCGGGCCTGGCGACCCCCGGCCTGGCGGCTCCCGGCCTGGTAGCCCCGGCTGACCTGGGCTCCCCGGGTCTCCTCACGCCAGCGCCGGCCACTCCTGGGCTCGCGGCTCCGAATCTCACGGCCCGGGGTCTGACCGCCCCCGCCGCGTCCCCGAGTCTCCCGTCCCCGTGCGCGGAGCAGCTCACGCAGATCAATGAGTCGCTCGAGCGGCGCGAAGCCCTGCTGACCGCCTCCGCCAAGGCAAGCCGCCTGCTGCTCGAGGCGCCGGACGTGCGGGCGGTGGTACCCAACGTGTTACGTCTGATCGGCGAATCCGCTGGGGTGGATCGCGTCAATCTGATGCTCTCGCAGGCGGGCCCGGGCGGCGAGCCACTGCTCGTTGTCGCCAGTGAGTGGGTCGCTGACGGCGTCACGCCCTACCTCGAAGACCCCTCCATGTGCACCTGTGATGAAAGGGACTTCTCCACACTCTGCTCCGAGCTGCGCGCCGGACGGAGCGTGTGCCTGAGCATGGAGGAGTGTGCAAAAGGCGCCGGCCGTTTCGAGGGCCGCGGCACCAAGACGAAGGCGATCGTGCCGATCTTCGTGGCGGGCGAGTTTTCCGGCGTCGTGGGTTTCGACAACACGCGCCAGCGGCGCGCGATCGATCTGGCCGAGCTTGCGGCGTTGGAAACCGCTGCGGGCGTCATTGGCGCCGCACTACATCGCGAGCGTCTGGTGGACGACGTGCGGCGGACCCGCGAGCGGGCTGCGGAGGAGAAGGTCACTGAGCTGGCCAAGGCCAACGCGGTCATCCGCGGCAACCTCGAGCGGCTCGCGAGCGAGCCGGATCTGCACAGCTTCATGGGTCACATGCTGCTGGAGACCACCCGCCAGTTCGATGCGGCCTCCGGCTCGGTCATCGTCTCGAAGGACTCTCTGCAGGAGTGGCGCGTCCTGGCCCATGTCCGCCAGGGCCAGCTCGAGACGCCGCCCTTTGCCGCCAGCGTGCCCTTTGCCGGATCGCCTTTCACGGAAGTCTTCGGCCGCAGTCCGAAGGCCGCCTACATGAACGTGCAGCAGGGCAACTGGGAGATCTGGCCTGGCGCCCTCGACTACCACCGCCGCGAAGCCTTTGTCAGCGTCCTGATCTATCCGCTGGTGTTCGGCGCCCGCAACGTGGGCTTCTTTGTTCTGTCCTTCCGCCGCGAGGCGCCCGAAGTTCAGCACAGCGAGCTGCTGGTCGCACTCGCTCAGCAGGCAACACTGGCCGTGCAGCTTACCCGGCTCGCCTATTCCGCGAAGGAAGCGGCCGTCCTGGTGGAGCGCACCCGCATCGGCCAGGAGATACATGACGGCCTGGCGCAGGCCTTCACCGGCATTCTCATGCAGCTCGGGGCCGCCGAGGAGTTTCCGATCTGCAAGAAGAAGAATTCCGAGCTCAGCGGGATTCTGACCACGATCCGCGATCTGGCGCGGGATGGCCTGTCGGAAGCGCGCCGCTCCGTGATGGCGCTGCGGCTGGATCAAACGCGCCGAGCGGGCCTGGAAATCGCACTACGGCAGCTCGCAGACCGCTCGACGATCCCCGGCCGCCTCAACTGCACGTTCGAGGGCGGAGACTTCTCCACGGGCCTCAAGCCGGAACACGAGCACGAGTTGCTGCGCATCGCCCAGGAAGCCGTGAGCAACGCGGTGCGTCATGCGCACCCCAACAACGTACAGATCAAGATGGCCGACGAGCCAGCTCACTGGCAGTTGTCGGTGGCCGACGACGGCGTCGGCATGGAGAAGCATCTCGAGGCGTACTCGGGCGAAGGATTCGGGCTGACCAGCATGCGTCAGCGAGCAGGGGCCATCGGGGGGGAATGGCGGATCGATAGTCAACCGGGCGCCGGGACACGAGTGAGCGTACGGCTGCCCAAGCGGAGAGCCTGATGGTTGCCGTTCTCAAGAGAAAGATCCGCGTCATTCTCGCGGATGATCATCCCGTGGTGCGCGACGGACTCGCGGCCATGGTCAACCAACAGTCGGACATGGAGGTGGTCGCGGAAGCCGGTGACGGCGAGGAAGCGATCACCCTGTACGAGCAGCACCGACCCGATGTCATGGTGCTCGACCTGCGGATGCCCAAGCGAGACGGCGTTGCCGTGGTGCAGCGCGTCCTGGAGCAGAACCCCAAGGCATGTCTGCTCATCATGACGACGTATGACGGCGACGAAGATATCTTTCAGTGTCTAAGCCAGGGCGCGAAGGGCTATTTGCTGAAGGATGCGCCGCGCCAGGAGATTCTCTCGGCGATCCGCGCGGTCAGCGAGGACCGGCCGTACACCTCATCGTCGGTGGCTGCAAAGGCCCTGCAGAGAATGGCCAAACCGAGCCTCACGCAGCGCGAGCTCGACGTGCTGCAACTCGTGGCCCAGGGACGCAGCAACAAGGATATCGCCCGGCGTCTGTCGATCACCGAAGGCACCGCCAAGACTCATGTCAAGGCCATCCTGACCAAGCTCGATGCCATCAGTCGCACCGAGGCAGTGGCCGTAGCCCACAAGCGGGGCATGATCCGACTTTGAGCCGCTGAGCCTTCGGGAGCTTCGGCGCGCCAGGCGCCTCGGGAGCTGGCGCGGACACTGTCGCATCGCGGACACTGTCGCCGATCGGCGAATAACCACTCAGCGAGCGCCCCGCCCCGTCCACGTGCGGTAGCAGGCGAAATGAAAGTGCAGGGTCGGCACATCACTCCCCTGGGGCATTTCCACCTCGTATTCGATCTCGTGCTCCTGGATGGAGCCCCCGCAGCCATTGCACAGGGCGCCGTTTCCATGGCCCGCCCAGGTGCGCAGCCGTTCCTCGCTCTGCAGGGGTTGCCGCTCGGTACCTGTTGTCATTCCGCTTTCTGCGAGCATCGAGGTCTCCATGGCTCTCTCCGTCGGTAGAGACTGTGTCCGGCGATTTTCGTTCCCTGCTCAACGCCTGTGCGCGCACAAGGATGACAGATCAATTGTATCAAACCTTGGGCGGCTGAAATCCTTCCGGTGCTTGCGAACCCGTGCCGAAGAAATATTTCTCCATTTCTGTCTCGAGAAATTTTCGCGCCTTGGGCTCGATCGGTGTCAAGCGATATTCGTTGATCAGCATCGTCTGGTGTTTTAGCCAGTGCGCCCACGCTTCGCGCGAGACGCCCTCGTAGATGCGCTTGCCGAGCTCGCCCGGATAAGGCGGGCGATCCAAACCTGGCGCTTCGCGCTTCAACAGCACGCACTGCACGGTACGGGACATGATTCTTCCTCACGACGTGTAAGTGTATCGGGGTTGTATGAAGGTTTAAGGGAGAACGCTTATTTGCAAGCTCGCAGAAAGGTTGGCGCCGTATACGAAAGCGATGCGTTGACGGGGCGGACCAAGCGACACATTACGGCGGCGGCCTGAACGTCGGCCAATGGCGACACTGTGCAGCGGGCGTGGCGACTATGCACCACGCTGGTGACGCTCTGTACCGGGCATCGCGACACTCTGCACCGGGCATGGTGACACACTGTGCATTCGCGCCGTCGCTGCCACGTATACGTCACGCGGACGGCGCGCCGGATGTTCCAGACTCGAACATCGTCGGGGTCGCGAGGTTCTCCAGCAGGCTCCTGATCGGCGCGGGCAGCCCGATGCGCGCCGGGTGCCGCGTGTCGTACCAGACTGTCGGGATCGAATCCATGACGCGCATCTGGCCGGAGCACTGCATCAGCAGAGGTCGGATGACCAGATTGAAGTGCGTGAACCCGTGCTCCACGACGCCAAGGGCGGTCGGCTCGGAATCGGCGGCACGCAGTGTTTGTTCGGCGTAGACGCTCGCAGCGCTGGCCGTATCGAACTGCGGCAAACACCACAGGCCGCCCCAGATCCCGGTCTCCGGCCGGCGCTCGAGCAACACGCTGCCATCCTTGCGCAGGGCCACCAGCATGAACACCTCGCGATTGCGCTTCGCACGCGTCCGTCGCGCGGGCGGCAGCTCCTGTTGGCGGCCAGTTTGTTTCGCGAAGCAACCCGCGCAGAGCGGGCAATAATCACACAGCGGCTTGTGGCGGGTGCACACCGTGGCGCCGAGATCCATGATCGCCTGCGTGTAGATGCCGACCTGCTCGTGCGGCGTACAACTCTCGGACAGCTCCCATAACTGCTCCACGACTGCCCGATCCGAGGGGACTCCCTGCACACCGAAGTAGCGGGTGAGTACTCGCCTGACGTTGCCATCGAGGATCGGATGCCGTTGTCCGCACGCGAATGTCAGGATGGCCCCGGCGGTCGAGCGGCCGATTCCCGGCAGGCTCGCGACCTCCTCGAACGTGGTCGGAAAGACTCCGCCCAGCTCATCGCGGATGCGGAGGGCGGCCCGATGGAGGTTGCGCGCTCGCGCGTAGTAGCCCAGCCCGGACCACAGATGCAGCACGTCGTCCACGGATGCGTCGGCGAGCGCGCGAATCTCGGGGAAGCGAGCCATGAAGCGCTCGTAGTACGGGACGACGGTCGAGACCTGGGTCTGCTGCAGCATGATCTCGGAGATCCATACCCGGTATGGAGTCCGATTCAACTGCCACGGTAAATCGTGTCGACCCTGCCGGGTGTGCCACTCGATCAGCGCGGCGGCGACGCTTGCTTCCGATCTCACACTGGCCACCCCACGATGAGGTGGCATGGTACACCGAAAGGCTCAGTTCTTGTCGCACAGCTCCACGTCGCCGCTCATCGTCTTGACCCGGATCCGTGCGCCGCTGGAAGTGCCCTCGGTGCCATTGAGACGCTTGCCCGGACCGTACTTGCTGACACGCTCGGCGTTGGCGCCCATGCAGTTGGTGATGTCCCCGCTGAAGCTGCTGAGCTCGTACTCGTAGCCGCCGTCCGGCGCGGCCCGGACGTTCACGTCCCCGCTGACCGACTCGGCCTCGATCGTACCCCCGCTGATGAGTTTGCCCTCGATTCGCACGTCGCCGGAGGTGGTGCGCACACGCACGGAGTGCGTGGCATCCACGCGCATGTGCAGGTCACCGCTGACCGTGGAGCCCTCGATATCCGCCGAGCCATGATCGAGGCGGATGCCGCCGCTGATCGAGGTGACGTGCAGCTGGGCTCCGTCCGCGCGCCCGCGCAGCACGATATCGCCGCTCACCGTCTTGATCTCGGAGGTCCCCTTGAAGATGTCGGCCTTGACGTCCCCGCTCACCGTCTTGAGTTGCAGCCCACCCTGCACATCCGTCTCACTGACATCCGCGCTGACCCCGGAGATTTCGAGCTCGCTGTCGCGCGGCACGCGGATGCGCAGGTCGGCCGAGGCGCTGTGGAAAGTATGGCTCGGGACGATGACCTTGACGGTCGTGATCCCGCGACTGCTGTCCACGTCCACCCGCTCGACGCCCTCGCCGAGCTCGCCGTGCACCTGAACTTCCTTGCCGTCGTAGCCCGTCACGTCGATGCGGCCGGCGACATTCGAGATCTCGACGGTGCCCTTCGGGTCGGCCTCGACGCTGCGATCGAAAATCCGGTTGGAGGCATGCGCGAGCCCGCTCACGCAGATACCCAGACACAACATGACAGTCGTAGTGCGCATCTCAGATCCCCTTGCCGGCGGTACCGGCTTCCTGCACGGCCGTGAGCACGCGCATCTCATCCTGGTAGGTGTTGACCAGCAGCTCCTGCAGCAGCGCGTTGCTCGGATCGTGTCCGAGGGCCGCTTCCAGGTCCTGCTTGGATTTCTGGATCGTCGCGAGGCTCGCCATGACCTTGGTGCGCGTCTGCGGGGGCAGCGTGGCCAGCTGGCCCTCCAGAGACTTCACCAACTCGGCGCGGTCGCGCAGGTACTTGGGATCCATCGTGTAGGCGGTCTGCACCGCACCCTGCTCGGTGCCCGGATTGGCGGTGCTGGCGGTGAGCACCGGCCGCGCCCGCTGGCCGACCAGTGGCAGCCCGGAGCGCCCGATCCAGATGCCGACGGCCAACATGGCAATCATGGCCGCCGCAGCGATGAAGCGCATCCGTAGGTGACGATTGCGCACCCTCGTGTCGGCAGCAGTCGGCGCGCGCGACTCTTCCGTCAGGCGCGCCTGGATGGCCGGCCACAGATCCCTCGCAGGGGGGATGTCCCGCGGCAGCTCGCGCAAGGAGCTGATGGTCCCCTCTTTTCTGCTCATCTCAGTGAACCTCCACGCCCAACCGCTCGCGCAACAGGCCGCGCGCGCGATGAAGCTGTGCCTTGCAGGTGCCTTCGGCCACGCCGAGCATCTCGGCGGCCTCCGCGTGTGAGTAGCCGTAGATTGCGTATAGCACCAATACATCGCGCGCCCCTTCGGGCAGCTTGGCGATGGCGGCTTCGATCTCCTCGACTTCCACGGGGGTCTCCAAAGTCCACTCGCTCTCGGTGGCCTCGTCCTCGGCCGTTGCGCTGTCGAGAACCGGGGTCGCCTTGCGCCGCTTCGCCAGAGCCACGTTGACCGCGATGCGGTGCAACCACGTCCCCAGCGAGCTGCGGGTCTCGAACCGATCCAGTGCGCGCCATGCGTTAATGAAGGTCTCCTGCGTGCAGTCCTCGGCGATGGCGGGGTCCCGTGTCATCCGCAGGCAAAGCCCATAGACCTTGCCGGCGTGCTCGCGGTAGAGGCGCTCGAACGCGCGGGTGTCCCCGGACCGGGCGCGCTGAACCAGCGCCCCCTCCCATTCGATCCGTCCGTCCTGCGGTTCTACCTGTGCCATCAGCTATTTCTGCTTCCGTTGCTTAGAGGCGCCGGATGGCCCGGACGTTTATACCTATTGGAAGCGCCCGCCTAGCGGCCCGGGTCCCCTCGCTAAGCTCCTCGCTAAGCCCCTGTTTCGGCAGCCTGGGAAGCCGGCTGGCTGTGGCTGGCGTACCAGTTGATGGCGTACTGCAGGAGCTGGGCGTTCGTCATTAAGTTAAGTTTACGCTTCAGGCTCTGCCGATGGCTCTCCACGGTCTTGACCGAGAGTCCGAGGCCCTCGGCCGCCTCACGGGAGGACAGCCCCCGGCCGATGAGGCTCAGCACCTGCAGCTCGCGGTTGCTGAGACGCTCGATCGGGTCCGCCGCGGCGCCCTGACCGGGGGTGCCTTCGGTCCGGACGAGGTGGCCGGACAAGGACTCACTGAGATACGTGCCGCCGGTCAGGACCTGCCGCAGGGCGACCAGGAGCAGCTCGGAGGCGGCCTGCTTCATGATGTAGCCGCTGGCGCCGGCGGCCAGCATGCGCTCCGCGTAGATCGACTCATCGTGCATCGACAGCACGAGCATCGGCAGGTCCGGGAGCTGCGCGTGCACATCGCGCACGAGCTCCAGGCCATCACTCTGACCCAGGGAGATATCCACGATCACGACATCCGGGGACAGCGCCCGGATGGCCGCCCGCGCTTCGCGGTCGCTCTGCACTTCGCCGCACACCACCAGATCCGGCTCGAGCTCGATCATGCGCCGCAGACCCTGCCGCACGATCGGATGATCATCGACGATGAGCACCCGCCGCTGGGCGGCGCCGCCGGAGAGACCCGGAGCCCGGAGCGAGGCTTTCATGAGGCATCCGCCAGCACTGAGCCGTTGAGGAGCGCCGCGGTGTCTGCCAGCGAAGACGTTTCCCCGCGCGCGGCGCCATCGAGCGGGCACGTGCAGCGCACCGATGTGCCCCCGTTGGCACTGGACTCGAGCACCAGGTCTCCGCCGAGCATCTGGGCGCGGTAGCGCATGATCTTCAGCCCCAACCCGTCCGCGCTGTCCGGCGAGGGCTGCTCGAGGCCGCGGCCGTTGTCATCGACGCGCAGATGCAGCTCGCCGCTGGCGGACTCCAGGCTGATGAGCACCTCGGTCGCGCGACTGTGACGCAGCACGTTCGTGAGCGCTTCCTGCACGATCCGGTAAACGTGCGTGGCCGAGGATTCGCTCAGGCGCAGAGGTTCATCGAACGTCCCCTGAAACGCCACCCGAACCCCGTAGCGATCACTGGCGCGAGCAGCCAGATCCTGCATGGCCGCCGCGAGACCGCCGCGCTCGCCGCCGACCGGAGACAGGCCCCGGGCCAGAGCCCGCGTGCTCTCGATCGCGTTGTTGACCAGCGCGATGACATCCTCAACCTCGTGACGTGCGCCCGAGCCCTCGTTGCGCAATTGCGCGGCCACGCCGCGCAGCATGAGCGCGATCCCGGTCAGATCCTGACCCAGCCCATCATGCAGATCGCTGCCGATGCGCTGCTGCTCACGACTGGCGATCTCGATGATCTCGCGCTCGAGTCGCTTGCGCTCGGTCACGTCGTTGAGCACCGCCAGCAAGCGCTCCGATCCCCCGATACGCAGTGGGGTCACGACACAGGTGGCGACGAAGCGCGAGCCGTCCTTGCGGGAGCATTCGAATTCCACCGGGACCACCTCCGTGCCATCCCGCAGTGCACGCTCGAAACGCCGACGCTGCAGCGCCGAGACGCTGAACAGGGGGTCGATGGACTGGCCGAGCAACTCATGTCCGCCGTAGCCGAACATGCGATCGAACGTGGCGTTGGTGAGCGTGATCAAATGCGTGCTGGTATCGATCAGCACGACCCCTTCGCGCATCGTCTCGAGAATGCGCGCCTGCGTGAACAGCGTTTCCTGCTGAGATGGCCGTTCCGTCGGAGCACTCATCGGATCTCAAGCCCCCGCCGCTGAGTTGCCTGGCTGAGCTGCATTGTCCCCCACTCGCCGTCCATCCCCAACGTCCGAAAGGCGGGTCGAGTCTGAACGGGAACTGAACGCCAGCTGAACGCTCCCGCCCGTCGGTTGCGACCCCTGTCACGTCGCGACGCAGAGACAGTTTTCAACGGAACCCAACGCAGAGTAAAAGGCTCTCTCCTACATACGACATAAGAAGGGAGCGATGCGGCGGTGACGACGAAGAAGACGACCCCGTGGCGGCTGTGGCAGCCGCCCGGCGAGACCATCGATGCGATCGCAGGCGTGCTCAGCGCCCACTGGGCGGCGGCGAAATCGCTGCAGCCCGAAACACTGTGGACGCGCCCGGCGAACTGGCTGCGCCGGCAGGCAAACCGCCTCGTCGACCCCACGGCGCCGCTCGTCGAAGAGCACGACAGCCCGGAGAGCGAAGTCACCATTTGACCAGCGGCGGCAGGCTCATGAGGTAAGCCTCCGGGTCCGCATCCGTACTGAAGCCGAATTTGGTGCCGCGGTCGTAGACCAGGTTGAATTCCACGTAGCGGCCCCGTTTCACGAGCAGTTTCTCCCTCGCGCCGTCATCGAACGGCGTGTCCTTGCGACGAGCCACGATCTGCGGGTAGACGGCGAGAAACGCCTCACCCACCGCCCTCACAAAGGCGAAATCCGCCTGCGGGTCCGCACTCGCGAGCTCGTCGAAGAAAATTCCTCCCACGCCTCGCGGTTCCTGCCGGTGGGGAAGATAAAAGTAACGATCGCACCAGGCCTTGAACTCGGCATAGGCATCGGGGCGGTAGGTATCGCAGGCGCCCTGCAGCGCCTGGTGAAACTGCGCCGTGTCTTGCGCGATCGGAAACGTTGGAGTGAGATCCGATCCACCGCCGAACCACCCGCGGCTCGTGCGCAGATAGCGCAGATTCATGTGAACGGCGGGCACGTACGGGTTCCACATGTGCGCCACCAGCGAGATCCCACACGCGACGAACTGACCGCCCGACTCGTCGGCCCCGGGGACCTGGGCACGCGCCTGCGGTGAGAACTCGCCCCACACATTGCTGAAGTTTACGCCGACCTTCTCGAACACGTCCCCGCGTAGCAGGCGCGACTCGCCGCCGCCCTGCAGTCGATGCCCGGCCGGCCGCGCCCAGCTGCGCGGCTCGAACGGTTTGTCCGATTCGAACACTCCGAATGCCGCGCAGATCCGAGCCTGCAGATCGCGAAAGTACGCGGCGGCCGACTCGACCAGGTCAGCGGGTGCGCTCATGGACGTGATCCACGAGGCGCGCTACGGCGTCCGGGTCGGTGTTGGGCCAGATGCCGTGCCCGAGGTTGAAGATATGGCCAGAAGCTGGACCCGCTGCGCGCAGCACCTCATCGGCGTGACGCTTCAGCTCCTCGGGCGTCGAGAACAGGGCGGCCGGATCCAGGTTGCCCTGCACCGCTTTACCCGACCCCAGCACCTGGCGCACTTTCCCGAGCGGAGTCCGCCAGTCCACTCCGATGACATCCACATCGAGTCCCGCCACGAGCTCCAGAAGTGCCGACCCCTGGTTCACGTAGTAGATCAGCGGGATCTGCGTCTGCCGGCGCAGAGCCGCCATCGTTCGGCGCACCGCGCGCAGGGCGAAGCGATCAAACGCAGTCGGTCCCAACAGGCCCGCCCACGATTCGAACAGCATCAGCGCCTGGGCCCCCGCGGCGGCCTGCGCGCCCAGATAGGCGGCCATCGCATCGGCGAGATGATCGAGCAACCGCTCGGCCAACTCTGGGGTGGCGTAGAGGAAAGCGCGCGCGATGTCGAATTCCTTCGAGGGTCTGCCACTCACGAGGTAGCACAGCAACGTGAAGGGACCGCCCGCGAAGCCGATCAGGGGTGCGCCCCGTGGCAGCTCGGGCCGGATCAGCTTGATGGACTGCAGCACGAAGGGGACATCCCGCTCAGGCACGAGCTCGCGCAAGGCTTCGATCTGCGCCTCCGTGCGAATAGGGTTGCGGACCACCGGGCCCGGCTCGAAGGTGAGATCCACTCCCATGCCTTGGACAGGCGTCATGATGTCGCTGAAGAGAATGGCCGCATCGAGCTCGAAGCGGCGCAGAGGTTGCAGGGTCACCTCCGCTGCCAGCTCCGGCTGGCGCGTCAGGGCTTCGAAATCGACCTTGGCGCGCAACTGGCGATATTCCGGCAGATAGCGCCCGGCCTGGCGCATGACCCAGATCGGCGTGTGGGCGACTGGCTGCCGCCGGCACGCAGCGAGAAAGGCGGATGTCTCGGGCGCTGCCGCAGTCATCCCGCCAGCCACTGCGCCATCTGGGGCGCGAAGTACGTGATGATCAGGTCGGCGCCGGCGCGCTTGATGCCGGTCAGGGTCTCGAGCGCCGCAGCCTTCTCGTCGATCCAGCCGCGCTCGGCGGCCGCCTTGAGGAGGCTGAACTCGCCCGAGACCTGGTAGGCCACCACCGGCAGATGCACGGCGTCGCGGACCTGGCGGATCACATCCAGGTACGGCCCGGCGGGCTTCACCATCACCAGATCCGCCCCTTCCTCCACGTCCTGCAGAACCTCGCGCAGGGCCTCGCGGGCATTGGCGGGGTCCATCTGATAGGAGCGCCGATCACCGAAAGCCGGAGCCGATTCGGCCGCTTCCCGAAACGGTCCATAGAAAGATGACGCGTATTTCGCCGCATACGAAACAATGGGCGTCGTGTCGAAGCCCTCACGATCCAGCAGCTTGCGCATCGCGAGCACCCGGCCATCCATCATGTCGCTCGGGGCCACCGCATCCGCTCCCGCCCGGGCGTAGTTGAGCCCGACCTGCGCGAGCGTCTCGACCGAGGAGTCGTTGTCGATCCGCCCGTTTGGCAGCACATGGCCGCAGTGCCCGTGATCGGTCGATCCGCACAGACAGACGTCCGCCCACACGAGCAGGTTCGGGCACGCGTCCTTGATGGCCGAAATGGCCTGCGCCGCAAGCCCCTTGGGATCGACCGCCGCACTGCCCTGGGCGTCCTTCTGGGACGGCGCCGCGAACAGCAGCACGGCCGGCACGCCGAGGGCGGCCACCTTCTTCGCCTCCGCGACCGACTCGTCCACCGAGAGCTGACAGATGCCCGGCATGCTCTGCACCGGATGCCGCACGGCCCGGCCGGGAACCACGAAAAGCGGGTAGATCAGCGAGTCCAGCGTCAGCCGGGTCTCGCGCACCATGCGCCGCCATCCATCGGACTGTCGCGTCCGCCGCGGTCTGTGCAACGGAAATCCCATATCAGTGCCTCGTCTCCAGCAATCGGAAAGTCGTCAGAGCCATGCCGTGCAGCGTCGCGGATTCGGCCAGTACGGCCGTGCAGCCCCGCCCCACCAGCTCCCGGGCGGTGGTCGGGCCCATGGCGACCGCCCGAGCGCTCGAGAGCAGCCGCTCGAAGTCCTCGCGGCCCAGCGCCTGTTCCAACTCGATGACGGCCGAGGGACTCGCGAACGTCACGGCCGCGATGCCCGCGCGCGCGATCCAGGCGCGGCAGTCCTCTACATCGAGGGAGGCACCCTCGGTGCGATAGGCCTCCACCTGCAACACCTCCGCGCCGAGCTGTCTCAACCCGGCCGCGATCGTGGGCAGTGCCCGCGAGCTGGCCGGAAACAGCACTTGCGCATCCCGCATCGGCCGCGAGGCGAACGCGGCAACGAGCGAGGCCGCATTGGCTTCGCTCGGCTGCAACTCCACCGGCCAGCCGCGTTGCCGCAGTACCTGGGCGGTCGCCTGGCCGACAGCGGCCACCAACAACCCTTTCGGCGGCGTGGGCACACGCTCAGTGACGGCGGCCACCGCGTGCCGGCTCGCAAACACAATCCAGTTGAAGTGGCCGATCGCCTTGAGCGCCGCTTCGAGCGGCTCTTTCTTCGCCGTCCCCACGCGGAACACCGGCCAGAGCAACACGGACAGGCCGAGGCTGCGCAGCTCGGTGCTCAGAGGTCCGTCAGCGTTCTCGGCGCGCGTCACGACGACGGGCTTGGCCTCCACGGCGGCCGGCGATCCGCCGCCCGCCTTCACGAGGCCACCGCCACTCGGCGCTCGCGGACCTGGACCTGACTTGCTCACGGCTCCTCCACTTCTCGTCTGGCTGCTCGCTCGTCGCAGATCAGTCTCGCGGCGCCCTGCGAAAGCAGATCCTGCGCCACCTGCTCGCCGAGCCGGGTCGCATTCACGAGCGAGGCCGCCAGCTCTTTCTCGCTGCGAAGCAGGGCCGAGCCGTCCAACGCGCACACTGCCGCCTGGAGGTGCAGCACGTCATTCTTCAGCGTACCCAACGCGCCAAGCGGGACCTGACATCCTCCCTCGATCGTGCGCAACAGCGCACGCTCCGCGGTAGTGGCAAGGCGCGAGGCGGGATCTTCGAGACGCCGCAACCATCGCGAGGCTTCGGCATCATCGGTCCTGACGCAAACGCCGATCGCACCCTGCGAGACGGCGGGGGGAAAGAGATCCGCCGGCAGCCTCTGTGCAATGTGCTGCTCCAGCCCGAGCCGGCGCAAGCCCGCCGTCGCCAGGATGATCGCCTCATACTCGCCCCGCTCGAGCCGCTCGATGCGCGTCGGGACGTTGCCGCGCAACTCCAACAGCCGAGCGTCCGGCCGCACTCGCGCCAGGAACGCCCGCCGCCGCAAGCTGCTGGTCCCGATCCGCGCGCCCCGCTCCAACTCCGCCAGCGGCGCGCCCGAGCGGCTGATGAGCGCATCGCTCGGATCCTCGCGCCTCAGCGCTGCCGCCAGCTCGATGCCCGGCTCCAACACGGTGGACAGATCCTTGAGGCTGTGAACGGCGACGTCGACTTCCTTCGAGAGCAGCGCCCGATCGATCTCCTTGGTGAAGAACGCGCGACCGCCGACCTGCCACAACGGCACGTCGGTGCGCACGTCGCCTTCGGTCTTAATGAGGACCAACTCAACAGCAGGCGCGTCGGGCTGCGCGCGGATCAGGGTCTCAACATGTCGCGCCTGCCACATCGCCAGCGCGGAGCCGCGGGTACCAATGCGAAGAGTGCGGCGTGCGCTCATGACTCGCCCCTGATGGCGCTCATGACTCGCCTTCCACGAGGAAGCGGTAACCCACTCCCCACACGGTCAGGAAGTGGCGCGGATTGGCGGGATCGCGCTCGAAGCGCTTGCGCAGCCGCAGGATGAAGTTGTCCACCGTGCGGGTGGAGGGAAAGACGTCATACCCCCACACCCGCTCCAGCAGATCCTCGCGGGAGACGATCTCTCCCGGACGCTCCGCCAGGACCTTCAGGATCATCGCCTCCTTCTCGGTCAGCTCCTGCACGACGCCATTCCAGGCGCGCGCGCGGAAAGCCCGGAAGTCCACCTCATTGCCGGCGAACTGCAGCACTGCACCCGAAGGAGTATCGGATGAGGATCGATACCAGTCCCAGCGACGCAGGATCGCGCGCACGCGCAGCAGGAACTCCTGCAGATGAAAGGGCTTGGCGAGGTAGTCGTCTCCGCCTGCCTCGAGGCCGCGAACCCGGTCGGCCGGATCGCCGCGCGCGGTGAGGAATAACACGGGAGTACTGTTGCCCTGCTCGCGAAGGGTCCTGCAGAGAGTGAAGCCATCCATTTCCGGAAGCATCACATCCAGCACGATGAGGCTGCACGGCTGATCGCGCAGCCACTCGAGCGCAGGCTTGCCGTCTCCCATCGAGATGACTTCGTACCCTTCGGCGCGCAGATTCTCCGTGACGCCGGCGGCCAGATGCGGGTCGTCCTCGACGACGAGGATCCGAATCTGTGGCGCGGGCGTACTCACGTCGGCTCCGCCGAGGCCAGCGGCCATACCAGCACGAACTGCGCGCCCTGGCCAACTCCGGCGCTGTGCGCGCTGACGCGCCCGCCGGCGAGCTGCATCAGGCGGCGCACGATGAAGAGCCCCAGGCCGGTGCCGTAGTAGCTGCTGCCCCCGCCCGGATGCAGGCGCGTGAACTTCTCGAAGAGCCGCGCGCCATCGGCGGGCCGGAACCCCACGCCAGTGTCCTTCACGGACAGCTCCACCTCGCCATCGAGCCGGCGCGCGCCGAGCGTGATCGTGCCGCCCCCGACGGGCGTGACAGCCGAGATCGCATTCTCAACCAGGTTGCGGACCACGACATCGAGCGCCAGCGGATCGGCCAGCACGTACAGTCCTTGCTCGATGTCCGTTGAAATCGTGATGCGCTCCTTGCGCGCGCGCTCCTCCAGGTGGGAGAGCACCCGCGTGACCGCGCCCCCCAGCTCCAGCGGCTCCCGGCGCAAGTCCACCCGCCCCCGCTCGAGCCGCACGCTCTCCAGAATCTGCGTGACCATCGCTTCCATGCGAGCGAGATCCGCCAGCATCCGATCGATCAACGTGCGCAACTGATCCGTGGACAGTGGTCGCATCGCCATCGTCTCGAGCGAGAGCTGCAGGCTCGCGAGCGGTGTCTTGAACTGATGGGAGACCAGTGCGAGGAAGCTTTCCTGCTCCTGGCGGACGAGGGCCTCCGCACGCAGCGCTCGGGCGATCACAGCGATGCAGACGGCGAGCGCGAGGAGAAAGAACCCGCCTTCCCACGCATACTGTCTGATCCGACGATCCTTCTCAGTCAGGAGCATGCGGTCCACTGCGGGAGAAAGCGATGCATGCTTCCCGTCGATCACGACGTCGGGGAGCATGGCGCTCACACTGTTCGGCGTCGCCCCGGAATCCACCAGCGCCTGGGCCGCCTGGATCTGCTGGGCGTAGAGCTGGCGCGCCCGGTCCACCTTCTCGATCGCATAGGCGCGTTGATCGAACAGCCACCAGCCGACCTGCACGACGGACACGACCACAAGCGCCAGCGCAGTGAGCTGGAAGACGCGCGTGCCTTTCATGCCATGGCGGCCAGGGACTCGCGCAGCGCCTTCGAGAAGTGCTGCACGTCCGCACTCGTGTGAGCGAGAGACAGGAAACACGCCTCGTACGCGGAGGGCGGCAGATAAACACCCCGTTCCAGCATGGCATGAAACAGTGCGCTGAACCGCTGGGTGGCTTTGTCGTTCAGGGGCGCGGCCGTCCGCGGCGCGCCGTACTCGTGAAAGGACAGCCAGAAGAGCGAGCCGGCCCGCACCAGATGGATGGGAAACGGCGATTCCGAGAGCACCGGCTGCAACGCGCGCTCGAGCTCCGCACCCAAGGCCTCCAGCCGCTCCCAGCCCGAGTCGCGGATCAGGATGTCGAGAGTCGTGATGCCTGCCGTCATGGCGACGGGATTACCCGACAGCGTACCGGCCTGATACGTGTCGCCGAGCGGTGCCAGACGCTGCATGATCCGCCCCGGGCCGGCAAAAGCACCCACGGGCATGCCCCCACCGATGACCTTGCCGAACGTCGCGAGGTCCGGCGTGATGCCGAGCTGCTGCGCGCCGCCGCCGCGGGCGAGGCGAAATCCCGAGATCACCTCATCGAATATCAGCAGCGCACCATGGCGGCGGGTCAACTCGCGCAACGTCTGCAGGAATTCACGTCTCTGCAGCAGCAGGCCGTGGTTGGCCGGCACGGGCTCGATGACGACCGCGGCGATGCGCTGCCCTTCGCGGCCAAACAGCTCCCCCACCGCTTGCTCATCATCCAGGGGCAGCACGCGCGTGCAGGCGGTGAAGGCCTCGGGCACACCGGCCGAGGAAGGCCGTCCGAAGGTGGCGAGCCCGGAGCCCGCCGCGACCAGCAGATGATCGGCATGGCCGTGATAGCAGCCGGAGAACTTCACGATCAGATCCCGCGAGGTGTAGGCGCGCGCCAGCCGGATCGCACTCATCACCGCTTCGGTCCCCGAGGAGACGAAGCGCACCTGCTCGATTCCGGGATAGGAGCTGACCACCCGCTCCGCCAGCTCGACTTCCGCCGCACAGGGCGCGCCGAAGGTCGTGCCCCGAGTGCTCGCCTGCGTGATCGCCGCAATGACCGCCGGATGGGCGTGGCCCAGGATCAGGGCCCCCCAGGAGCTCACGAGGTCCAGATAGGTTTGCCCATCGGCATCGACGATCATCTGCCCCGCAGCACGCTCGATGAACAGCGGCGTGCCGCCCACCGCCCGGAAGGCGCGGACGGGGGAATTGACGCCGCCGGGGATCACCCGGCAGGCCCGTTCATACAGCTCGGCGGAGCGCGGATGCGTTGTCATGGTTACTTATTTTGCCTGCGTCGCAGTCGGGCCTCTCGGAAGAAAGCATCCACGGCATCCGTGCTCGCATGCACCGCCGCAGCGCGCAGCCCGGCGAGCGGCAGGTGTGCCAGGCGCCGCGCCACCGTCGAGGCAAATCGCTGCAGCCGCAGGCGCTGGTACTCATCCAGATCGCTGAATTCAGACTCGAGCGCCCGCTCGGTCTCCTCGGCGGCGATCTGCTCGAAGGCCTCGCGCAGGTCCGCGAGCCGCCGCCCGATGGCCCGGGTGGCCAGCTCGCTGCGCAGGTGATTGAGTCGGTCATCGATGGCCGCTCGCACCGGTGCGAGTCGCATCAATTGCGTTAACCGGCGCTCCTGGGCGGCCTGGATGAGGTCGTCCATTCCAACACGCACCAGCCCCAGCGCACGCGCGGCTTCGGGATCGGCGTTGGGCGGAACACCCAGATCGACGAGAAGAGGCGCTGGGGAGACGCTCGTGGCAGCGGCGCCGGCCACATTCGCGAGAGCAGCTCCATCGAGAATCCGCTCCGTGCCACCCGCGGCCAGGACCAGGGCGCCCACCGCCGGGGGACGGGAGCGAAACTCATCGAGTCCCATGGCACGGCCCGCGAAAGCGCTTGCCAGCTCCTCTGCGGCCGGCAGAGTGCGATTGACGACCAGGATCGAGATGCCGGCGCGATGTAATGCGGCGCCACAGCGGCGGGTCATCGGGGAGACACCGACGAGCGCCACGGGACAGGACCTGTCAGCGATGGGGGTGGCGGGAGAGGATCCGTCAGCGACGAGCGCGACGCGAGGGGCCTGCTCACCGAGGTGGCGCAGGACGCGCTCGGCAGCGATGTCTCCCAGCGAGGGAGGGCGGGCCTTGCGCGCTTCGATGCGGTGTACCCGGTTGGCCATGCTGAGGGCCTCGCCCAGGACCCGGTCGAGGGTGGCTCCGCAGGTCCGGGCGAGCCGCGCGCTTTCCCAGGCGCCGCGGATCTGGGCGGCGATCTCCTGCTCTCCGGTCTGAGCCGAATCCAGTCCGCAGGCCACCAGGAAGAGGTGCTCGACCGCCGCTTCGCCGGTCCAGGCCCGCAGGACCCGGCTGGCCTCGCCGGGCTCGGGTTCGCGCCCGATCAGCGCGCGAAAAACCTCGCGCCGGGCATCACCCGCCGGGGCCCCGTCGGCGGTGGCGTACAGGACTTCCACACGATTGCAGGTGCCGACGTAAAAGACCTCGGAGACGCCCAAGCTGTCCCGCAATGCGGGCAGGCGCGCCGCAATATCCGCCTTGGGGACGGCGAATCGCGCCACCTCATCGACATTGGCATGCCGATAGGACAGACCCACCACGCCGATCTGGTGCATGGGTCAAGCAGAGCACGGAGCGAGGACCCGAATGTCACCGAAGGGTCACGCCGGATGGCCGGGTTCTCGCTTTGGCCCGCCGAGCCCGGCCGGGGAGCCGTCGCTCAGCGGCGGCCGGTCCGCACCAGGCCCATCACCAGGAGGCCGGCCAGGAAGCCGACTCCAAGCGCAATGGCGCTGGAGGCAAACGGCCGGGCTTCGACGCGGCCCTGCAGATCATCGAGCCGGGAGCGCGCCCAGTCCTGAGCCTGCGAAGCCCGTGCGCGCGCAGCGTCAGCCGCGGCGTCCTTGGCAGCGCGCAGATGCTCTTTCACCTGCTCTGTATTCGCCGACGCTGCAGCAGCTCCGAGATCGCCATTCTTCGCATTCATGCTGTGACCCTCCAACTCGCTTTCAGTCGTGAACAATGCGCTACAACGGCCCCCGCATTCAACAGTTCCGTGCCAAGCGACAGAGTGACGCCGCTGGGGAGCTGCGCCTGGTTCGTGTCCACGCTGGTTCGGTTGGCGCTGGTCCCGGTCGGCGCCCGTCCCTGCTATCGTGCAGCCTGGCACGGAATCTCCCGCGAGTGGCGCACCCATGAGCACCGATCAGTCTCCGAATGCTTCCGATGCGCTGGCACGAGCCCAGCGCCTGCTCGCCCATGACGAGGAGACGTACGCCTTCGAGGCGGTGGCGCCCCCCATCGTGCAGAGCTCGCTGTTCACGTTTTCGAGCTTCGAGGAGATGCGGGATACGTTCGCCGGCAAAAGAAGCCGCAACGTGTATTCGCGCACGACCAATCCGACGGTCACCCAGTTCGAGGAGAAGATGGCGGAGCTCGAGCAGACGGACGATGCCATCGGCTTTCCCAGCGGCATGGCAGCCATCTCCGGCACGATCCTCGCCTTCGTGGAGCCAGGCGACCGCATCGTCTGTGTGCGACACGTATACCCGGATGCCTACCGCCTTTTCCAGACACTGATGAAGAAGCTCAAGGTCCACGTTGATTACGTCAATGGCGCGGACCTGGAGGCAGTCGCAGCGAAGCTGCCCGGTGCGAAGGTGTTGTATCTGGAGAGTCCGACCAGCTGGATGATGGAGGCCCACGATGTGCGCGGGCTGGCCGCCCTCGCCCGAAAGCACGGCGCCCTGTCGATCCTCGATAACTCCTGGGCCACCCCGGTATTTCAGCGCCCGATCGGCCAGGGCGTCGATCTGGTGATCCATTCCGCATCCAAGTACATCGGCGGGCACAGTGACACGGTGGCCGGCGTGCTCGCCGGTCCCGCGGATCTGATCGGGCATGTTCGGCGGACGGTGTGTCCGTATATCGGCGCCAAGCTTGCGCCGTTTGAGGCATGGCTGCTGGTGCGGGGCTTGCGGACTCTGCCGATCCGCATGAAGGCGCACGAAGAGTCGGCGCTGACGCTGGCGCGCCGCCTGGCAGAGCATCCGCACGTGACGGCGGTGCATCATCCGGCATTGAAGGGTCCCCTCCCGCAGAGCCTGACGGGCACGTCGGGACTGTTCTCCTTCGAAGTAGACGATACGGTCTACATTCCCGAGTTCTGTGACACGTTGCGGCTGTTCCAGCTCGGGGTGAGCTGGGGCGGGTACGAGAGCCTGGTGGTGCCGGCGCTGGTCGCGCGCGCTCAGGCGACCGGGCCGAACTCGGCAATGGACTTCGGTGTGCCGGCCAACACGATCCGGTTACATGTGGGCCTGGAAGGCACGGAATCCCTCTGGGCGGATCTCACGCACGCCTTCCAGATGGCCCAGGGGTGATCCCCAGGCGGTGCCTGCTGCTCGCCGCCGCGTGCCTGTTGCTCACGGCCCGCCTCTACGCGGACACCGACCTCAAGCTCGTCGAGGTGCTGACGAGCCCCGAGCGGACCGAGACCCTGAAATCCCTGGTGGCGGCCTTCGAGCGCCGCAACCCCGGAACCCATGTTGAGATCATCTCGCTCGCCTGGAGCACGGCGTTCGAGAAGCTCGCCACGATGGTCGCCGCGGGTGATGCGCCGGATGTGGTCGAGATGCCGGACCGATGGGTCTCCCTGTACGCCGATAACGGCATGCTGGAGAGCCTCGAGCCTTATCTCGCCGGATGGAGCGAAACGCGGCAACTCACGCCGCGCACGCTCGAAGTGGCGCGCGCTGTCGATCACACTGCGTGGCTGCTCCCGTATGGGTTGTACCTGCGGGCGCTCTTCTACAACAAGGTGTTGTTTCGGCGGGCTGGCATCGCCGGGCCCCCGGCAACCCTGGATGAGCTGCGCGCCGACGCCAAACGCATCTCGGCGTTGCCCGGCAAATCCGGCTACTGCCTGCGCGGCGGCCCCGGAGGGCTCAACGCCTGGATCATTTTCGGAGCGGCCATGGTGGGCAACAACGTATTCTTCCGCCCCGATGGCACCTCCACGCTCACCGACGCCGACTGGGTCAGGGGTACGACCTGGGTGGTCGAGCTCTACCGCGAAGGGCTCGCCCCGCGAGACAGCGTCAACTGGGGATTCAACGAGGTGGTGGCCGGCTTCTATTCCGGAACCTGCGCGATGATGGACCAGGACCCGGATGCGCTCATCGCGGTCGCGGGCCGAATGAAGCCGGAGCAGTTCGGCATTGCTCCCATGCCGAAGGGCCCCGCGGGAAAGGCGTTTCCGACGCTGGGCTATGTGGGCTGGTCGATCTTCCGGCGCAGCCTGTACAGGGAGCTCGACTGGAAGCTCATCCAGGCGCTCGACGGCCCGGAGGCCAATCGCATCTGGAATCAGCGCGTCGGGGCACTGCCTATCTACCAGTCAGCGCAGAACGATCCGCTGTACTCGAGCGCGCAGTTCCAGGGTTGGTTCGCGGAGCTCTCGGACCCGGGCGAGGTGCCGACGGTGATGCCGACCTATCTGCCAGGATTTGCCTACTTTGCGGACTCGCTCGTGGTGCGGACGAGTCAACAGGCTCTGCTGGGTCAGCTTTCACCCGCAGAGATGAACCGCCAGTGGGCGACCTACCTCAACAAGGCGCGGCGCAAGCTGGCCAGTCGCAAACACTGAGGAGCGCGGCCGGGGATGAGGAGGCTCGAATCTTTCGCAAACATCCGCGAGCGCCGGCGCGCATGAGGCGGCTCGAGCCCTACCTGTACACGCTGCCGGCGGTGCTCCTCATCGCCTCGATCCTGCTCGTGCCGCTGGTCATTGGCCTCTCGTATGCTTTCCGGGACATCACGCTCCTCGATCCCCGCAGTGGCAGCTTCATTGGCCTCGAGCACTTTCGCGATCTGCTCACCGATTCCGGGTTCTGGGGCGCGCTGCGCAACACCCTGACGTGGACCTTCGCCTCGGTGGTGCTGCAAGTGGGGCTGGGGCTTGCGCTCGCGCTGTTACTCAACCGTGAGTTCCCCGGGCGGGGCCTGATTCGGCTCGGTGTATTCCTGCCCTGGGCGGTGCCGAGCTTTCTGTGCGGCCTGGACTGGGCATGGCTGTTCAACCCGGTGATCGGGCCGCTGCCGGACTGGTTTCACTCGATCGGGCTCATGCAGCGGCCGGAGAACCTCCTCTCGGACCCCCAACATGCTCTGTGGGGCCCCATCATCGCCAATGTCTGGTGGGGCATTCCGTTCTTCGCCATCACGCTGCTGGCGGCCCTGCAGTCCATTCCTCGCGATATCTACGAAGCTGCTGTCATGGACGGCGCTGGAGCGTGGGTCCGATTCCGACGGATCACGCTGCCCTTTCTCGCGCCAACGATCGCAATCACCGTTCTGCTGCGCACGGTCTGGATCGCCAACTTTGCGGACCTGATCGTCGTCATGACGCGCGGGGGTCCGGCGGACACGACCCAGACGCTCGCGAGTTATATCTTCACTCAGGCCTTCCAGCGCTTGGATTTCGGCTACGCATCGGCCGTGGCCGCGGCACTGCTCATACTGCTGCTTGCTTACGCCCTGTGTGTCCTCGCGCTGCGCCGGACATTCGCGGTGCGGAGCTAGTCATCGTGCCGCCACGTCCAATGCACCATCTTCGCAATCTCCGCGCGCTCGGCTGGCTGCTGCACTACGCCGCTCTCGGCGGCTTTTTGCTCTTCGCGCTCTTTCCTCTCTTCTGGCTCCTCAAGGTCTCTGTGACACCCAACGACCTTCTCTTCAACGAGGGCGTGCGGCTGTGGCCTTCCCATGCGAGCCTCGAGCACTACGTGTCGGTCCTGCGCCACTCCCAGTTTCCCCTGTTCTTCCGCAACAGTCTGATTGTGTCTGGTGTAACGGCGGTGCTGACATCGCTCGTGGCAAGTGCGGCGGGATACGCCTTTTCGCGGTTCACTTTCCGGGGAAAGGCCTGGCTGGTCGGTCTGATGCTCGTGACCCAGATGTTTCCGCTGGTCATGATCGTGGCGCCGATCTTCCGCTTGCTGACTCCGCTCGGTCTCACCAACAGCCTGACGGGCCTCGTCGTGGTCTACACCGCCTTCAACGTTCCCTTTGCGAGCTTTCTGATGCAGTCGTTCTTCGAGGGCATCCCGCGGGAGCTCGAGGAGGCGGCCTGGATCGACGGCGCGACCCGTTTGCAGGGTTTGCGCAGGATCATCCTGCCCCTGACCCTTCCCGGTCTCGCGGCGACACTCGGCTTCGTCTTCACGGCCGCGTGGAGTGAGCTGTTGTTCGCGCTGATGTTGAATTCCTCGGCGGCGGTCAGCACTTTCCCGGTGGGCCTGCTGGGATTCGTGTCGAAGTTCTCGGTGGACTTCGGGCAAATGATGGCGGCCGGGGTGCTGGCGCTGTTACCCGTGTGCGCGTTTTTCCTGCTCGTGCAGCGCTATCTCGTGCAAGGGCTCACGGCCGGCGCGGTGAAGGGATAGGCGGTGGCGACGATCTCCCTCATCGGCGTTGAGAAGAGCTACGGCGATAGCACAGTGCTGCGCGGCATCGATCTGGAGATCGCCGATGGTGAATTCATCGTCCTGGTAGGACCCTCGGGATGCGGCAAGTCCACCCTGTTGCGCCTGATCGCAGGGCTGGATCAGGTCACACATGGCGAGATCCGCATCGATGGCCGGCCGGTCAACGCGGTCGCCGCAGGAGATCGCGACCTGGCGATGGTGTTTCAGTCGTATGCGCTCTACCCGCACATGAGCGTTCGCGAGAACATGAGCTTCAGCCTGAAGCTGCGCGGTTTGCCTGCAGCGCAGATCGAAGCGGCCGTGCGCGCGGCCAGCGTGAAGCTCGGCCTGGAGAGCCTGTTGGATCGGCGGCCGCGCGAGCTCTCGGGAGGGCAGCGCCAGCGGGTGGCGATGGGCCGCGCACTCGTGCGGCAGCCAAAAGCCTTTCTGTTCGATGAGCCGCTATCGAACCTGGATGCGCGCCTGCGCGAGCAGATGCGCTACGAGATCCGCAAGCTGCAACGCGACCTCGGAATCACCTCCATCTATGTGACTCACGATCAGATCGAGGCCATGACCATGGCTGATCGGATCGTGGCCCTCAACCAGGGGGCGATTCAGCAGATCGGCTCTCCGGCTGAGTTATATGGCGATCCCGCCAACCTGTTCGTGGCCGGCTTCATCGGCTCCCCGGCGATGAACTTCCTCGAGGCGCGGGTCGACGGCTCGGCGGTCCGGATCGGGGACATCACGGTCGCCGATGGCCGCAGCGCGAATCTCGGATCTGGCGATCTCGGGAGGCGCGCGCCTCAGGCTCCGGCGAGCGGCAGCCGCGTGACCGTCGGGCTGCGGCCCGAGCGGATCGCGATCATGGCACCCTCTGCCGGGACCTCAGCTCGCGTCGACCTGGTCGAGCCTACCGGGCTCGGGAACGTCGTCCATGTCAGCGTGGCCGACCAGCACCTGAAGGTCTTCACTACAGAGCGAATCGCCTTACGTCCCGGAGAGCTGGTGGGCCTGGGCGTGCAGGCCGCCGACATTCTGCTGTTCGATCCGGGGACGGGAGTGAGGCTGCGGGCGCGGTGACGGCGAGCTCACCCCGGACCAAAGTTTGTGGCGAGGTAGGCGGCCACCACGTCGATGTCATCGTCCGAGAGCTTCGCACCCTTGGCGACCATCTGATCGATACGTCCCTCCCACTGCTTGCGGGTCAGGCGCGCGCCAGTCACCGTCTCCAGGGAATGACACTGCGCGCAGGTGCGCTCCACCAGAGCCTTTCCGACCCCTTCCGGCAGCGGCGTGGGAGGTTGGTGCTGAGTGATGGGGGGCTGAGTCGCCGGCTGCTGAGTTGTCGGCTGCTGACCCCTCGCCTGCTGTGCCGTCACCGCGCAGCAAGTCATCAAGCTGGCGATCGCGGGAACGAGTCGTAGCCGCCCAGGGGAGTTCATCAAAGACCAGCCCCCACTGCAGCGAGTCGGATACACAACGGGCTCTCCTTCACGCGGGGGAGGATTCTCTACAGTGAGAACGCCAGAACCTCAGCGCCGGGTCCGGGGCCGCCAACAGTGATCACGACATATTGGCGTCCGCGGATCCGGTAAGTCATCGGAGTTCCGTTGGTCTGCGCCTCGCCGGTCGGATAGGTCCACAGGTCGGCTCCCGTGCGTTCATCGACTGCGTGGAACGCGGCATCGCCGCCGCCCACGAACACGAGTCCACCACGGGTCACGATGACTCCCCCATCACCGGTGGCGCCGAGCTTCGCAGGCAGCTTCACCCCCTGGAGAGCCCGGCTCTGGCGGATGTTCGCGTTGTCGCCAAAGGGAACCTGCCAGAGCATCTTCCCCTGGTTGAGATCGATGGCATCCAGGTAGGCGTAGGGAGGCTTGAGCACCGGGATGCGGTGATGCAGAAACAGCGAGACATCGCTCGAGTCGTTCGGGCCGACGGCGGGCACGTTGCCCGCCGCATCGGTCAGGTCCGGATAGACGAGCGTCGGATCGTCATTGACCTTCGTGAACAGAAGACCTGCTTCCGGGTCGAAGGCCCCGCCGCCCCAATCCGCTCCGCCATCGACGCCCGGCCGCATGAGCGTGCCCTGCTTGCTCGGTGGCGTGAAGAGGGGCCCCAGCCGCAGGTGGCGCAAGACATCGAGCGCTTCCTGGTGCAGCTGCGGCGTGAGATCGGTTGCATCCGCCAGACTCACGCCCTGCGGCACGAGGATCGGCAGACCGGCGGACACGGGCTGCGAGGGCGAGGCTGCCTCGCCGGGCACGTCGCTGCCGGGCACGGGATGCTCTTCGATCGGCCAGACCGGCTTGCCGTTCAGCCGGTTGAAGACGTAGACATACCCCTGCTTCGTGAGCTGCACCACGGCGTCGATGGGTTTCCCATGCGGATTGATCCGCACGAGCAGCGGAGCGCCTGGCAGGTCATAGTCCCACAGTCCGTGATGGACGAGCTGGTAGTGCCAGTTTCGCTGGCCAGTGCGCGCATCGAGGCAGACCAGCGAGTCAGCAAACAGATTGGCCCCCGGCCTGTTGCCCCCGTAGAAGTCGTTGCTCGGAGTACTGACCGGAAGGTAGAGCAGGCCTCGCGATTCATCGAGCGTCATCGGCGCCCAGACGTTGGTGTGGCCCGTGTAGTGGTTCGAGCCCTCACCCCAGGTGCGCGAGCCGAACTCTCCGTCCCTTGGGACGGTGTGGAAGGTCCAGACGGGGTGACCATTGCGCGCCTCGTACGCCCGAACGTCTCCGGGCGGATCGTGGCGGTAGATCAGCCGGTCGGCGACTCCGTTGCCGACGATCACGAGATCCTTGTAGATCAGCGGCGGCGAGGTGTTCGTGTAGTGCTTCGGATTGACCGGCCACTGCAGCCCTTCGAGCAGGTTGACCATTCCGCCGGTGCCGAATTCGGGCACGAGCCTGCCGGTCTTGGCGTCCAGCTCGATCAGGCGATAACGGGAGCTGATGAGTATGCGCAGCGCACCGGTGCGCGAGTCGCGCCACGCGGCGACTCCCCGATGGACGAACCCCGTGCCGTTCGGCACCTGTCCGTCAACGTAAGCCTTCGGATCGTAGGCCCAGAGCTGCTTTCCGGAGCCCGGATCGAGCGCAACCACCCGGTTGTAGGGCGTGCTCAGATACATGACGCCCTCTACCACCAGCGGCGTAGCCTCGAACTTGCCCGGGTTCGTGCCGAACTGCGCAAAAGGCTGCTCCTGCGTCGCCCACCGCCACGCGAGCTTCAGTCGGGACACGTTGCCGGTGTTGATATCGGCCAGGGGCGAGTACTTCGTGCTGCCCGGATCCCCGCCGTAGACGGGCCAGTCCTGCTCCGGAGCCGGCTGTGCGTAAGCTGCACAGGTCGCACCAACGATCCACATCATGGCGCACAAGCGCCTCAGCCAGAGGCTCGGACTGCCGCGCCGCCGCCAGAGGGGTTGCCGGAAGTCCGGGCTCACAGTCCGATCGGTGTTTGGGGGGCGCGTCCCGCGCGGAGCTTGGTGAGACATGGGCTGGAGACCGTTGCTGAACGAGCGCAGGCCGTGCGCTCATCCAATCGTAATGGTCTACATCACGCGCGTCACGCGGTGCTCAAGGGGGCCGGGCCGATACGCCGGCAGATGCGGTCGCGGGTGTCGCCACCAGAGTGACGACACCCGCGCAGCTGAGGCATTTCGCCGGCGCCGACGCCCGGGCCCGACACCGCCAGACTTGACGAAAGGTGCCTGAGGCCTACTTGTATACGGCGTCCGTCCTGGCCAGCTCGTCCCGATGATCCGAGTAGTCCAGCATGGAACCCACGGCCGTCGCGGTCAGCGGGCTCGCCTTGAAGGTTTCGGCCAGTGCCTTATTGGCCTTGTCCAGTCCCTCCGCATTCACGCAGATGAAATCGACCCAGAACGTTGATGGCGACTCCGTGTGGATCGCCTCCTCGTCCACTTCGTACTCGAGGATCGTGCCATCCGCCAGCAGCTTCTCCATCAAAGGGACGATGAAGTTCTTGCTCATGCTCTCTACCGCGTCATCCGGGGCGTCCGCCTTCAGCTTGTACGAGGCGACGTGTGTGTAAGCATCGTGGTGCGGACCTGAGTGCCAATTGTAGTACCGGCTGACATAGATACCGTCCCAGTGCTTGGTGGCGCTGTTGAGCACCGACGTGGTGGTGTTTCCACCCTTGCGGAGATCGTCCAGGACGCTCATCAGCCCAGCCATGGACATGGCGGACCACCAGGCATCGTGCGTTGGTCCGTCGGCAGTGTGAACCACGGCCACGTCGGCGCCATAGCCGACGAGCGTGCCAGCAGAGAGGGCCTTCTCCATGATCTTGTCGGTGCCCGCGCGCTCCTTCTCCGCGTCCGCCCAGCGTGCTCGCGGGATCACCCAATCGCCAACGTAGGTGTACATCGGCGGCTTTTCCTTGGCTTCCGACGTTTGCGACATCGCCGGCCCGGCGTATACGCCGCATGTAACGAGCGCACACACGCAAACCGACAGCCTGAATTGTCTGTTGTTCATTGATTTACCCCGTGAAGTCCACCGGGACTTCCGTTATATGTTGTTGTCGGTGTCAGTATAGGCGCTGATAACAGTGTGTGCGATCATTCTGGAACACGTGGGCTCCAGGCCATCATGGCCACGTCGCATTCATCACCGTTACGTCGCGTTCGTTCAACACGACGCCCGCGGGTGGCGCGGCTCAGGCGAGCATCTCGATCAGTGCCTGGTCCGGGCTGCGCAGCAAGTAGAAGGCAATGAAGCGGGCCGGCTGCCGATCGGAGGCGTTGTCGAAGTGCAGTATCCGTATGCCGGGTGGCTCGAAGAACGCGCTGCCCTCGGACAGGCTCTGCAGCGGGCCGCCTTCGATCTGGAAACGGATGGTGCCGCGGACGATGTAACCCACCACAGGGCTCGCATGCCGATGCAGACCGGTCTGCTGTGCGGGCTCGAGGTCGATCTGCCGAATCTCGACGCGCGCCACTTCGGCGCCGCCGAGATCCGCCGCGAGCAGAGCGCGACGGACGATCGGAAATTCCGCAGAAGCAGTTGGCGAAGTGGTCGGCGGGGCCGAAGAAGGGCGATCGGTCACGGGTCATCTCCATTACGAAGGGGTCGAGCCGCTCAGGCGGCGGCCTGTGCGGTTTCTCTGCGAAGTACCGCGCGTTCTGCGTGAGCCCGCCGTACCCGTAGGCGTCGCCACGAACTTCGTTGACGTGCACGTAGCTTTCCGGGTGCAGCGCTCCGATCAGCTCCTGCATCTTCTCGAAGGCGGCGGCGACAAACGCGGCCTTCTCCTCGCGCGTGTTGGTGCCTTCAGCGATGCGGATATCCAGCCAGAAGGCGGCCAGCGAGTGCTGCGCCAACGAGCGGTTACCGATGAACCAGCGGCTGGGCTCGATTTCCTCGAGCACGACGGCCGTGATCGCGGGATTCTTGTGCAGAATACGCGCCGACAGCTCGTTCACCGCCCTGGCGAGGGTCGCTGTAAGCCCAGCGCGTGGGGCCGGAGTCGAGAATTGAACCGCAATCATGGGCATGATGGTCTCCTGGGTTTCGAGGTGGAGCCAATCTAGCCAAACGCCTGTGATAGGAGTAGATCATTGCCCTCATATCAGAGATAACGAATCGTTATCATGAAAACGCTCGACCTCGAAGCAGTGCAGACCTTCGCCCTGATCAGCTCCCTGGGCAACTTTACGCGCGTGGCCGAGGCGACCGGCACCACTCAGGCGGCCGTCAGCCTCAAGCTCAAGCGCCTCGAATCCTTCCTCGGTCATCGCCTCGTGGAACGGACGCCCCGCTCCGTGCGCCTGACCGCAGATGGTCGGGCTTTTCTCGAGCACGCGAAACTGCTGCTGGCCGCCAACCAGCGTGCCCTGTCCGCGGCGGCGCCTGCCAGGGTCCGACGGCTCAAAGTGGGCATCAGCGATCACGTCATGCCCGCAGGACTGGCGATCGTCCTGGCGCGACTCGGTGCCGCGGACGCGGAAGTGGTCCTCCAGGTCAGTGTCGATTTCTCGCAGCGACTGCTGGCGGCATTCCGCAAGGGTCAGTTCGATGTCGTGATTGTGCGGCAGGAGCACGCTGGGCGCGGTGGCGAGCTGTTGGACCGCGATGAGTACGCGTGGTTTGCAGCACCTTCGCTCGAGTGGCGCGCCGGCGAACGGCTGCCGCTTGCAAGTCTCGCGCCGCCCTGTGGTGTCAGGGCGATTGCCATTCGTGCGCTGGATGGCGCAGGCATTGCGTGGCGCGAGGTGTTCGTGGGTGGAGGCGTCGCCTCACTGAGAGCGGCAGTCGATGCCGGACTGGCGGTTGCTGTCCTGGCGCGCCACAGGGCACCGACGGGATGCGTCGACGTCGGGACCCGATTCAAGCTGCCCCGCCTGCCCCGCACCCAGGTCGTGCTCCATGCGCGCTCGACCGGCGGTCGCGAGGATGCCGCTCTGCGAATGCTCGCCGCCGCTTTTCGAGGCGCCTCGGCGTCTCAGGGCTCGTCCTCCGCGTCATAGGCGAGCCCGTACGAGTCCGGCTCGCTGCCTTGCGGCTGGGGCGCCATCCCGTGATGATGCGAAAGCAACAGCATCGAACCCAGGAAGCGCTCGAAATCCTCCTGGGTGGCGAACTCGCTGATCAGCATTGCGCTCTTGCCGTCCGTGGAGCGGTAGAAACGTCCGCTGCGCAGACCGGGGACCCGGCTACAGGTCTCCTCGAGTCCGGCTTGCGGGGAGGCGACCAGATCTGCGAATCGATCCGGCTGTTGGCTCAGCACCTCGACCGTCGTCGCCGGGGCTTCGGGGCCGTCAGTGGGCGCTCGGGCGGCCATCACGCAGCGGCTTCCCGGCGACGGCGCCGGAAGTAACGGAATACCCCAACGCCGACCAATCCCAGCACGAGCAGCGCCACACTCCCGATCGCCAACATCTCGTGCATCGGATTCAGCAGAGTAAAGCCGGCCTCCTTCGTGTAGAGGCCGTTGAACGTGCTGACGATGGCTGGCAGCGCGAGCAGGTCTTCCTTGCTCAGCTGCAGCGCGCGCTCCTGCGGATGAAACTGGGATTCCCACGGGAAAGTCTCGCCGGCGCGGTTCTCCTCGATGTGACCGCCGAGCACGAAGCTCACGGGTCGGTCCCTCACGAAGTTCGCCGCTCTCCTCGCACTGGCCACGTCCGAATCCGTATCCTCGATGAGCAGCCGGCCCGGCATGAGAAAGTCGCCCGAGAAGAACAGGCCCGTATTGCGGTCGTAGAACGACAGGTGGGTCGCATTGTGGCCGGGGGTGGGCAACACATCGATGACACGGCCGCCCAGATCGATCTGAGCGAGGCCGTTCGGCCACTCGTGGAATCCAAAGTGCTTCTGCACACTCTCCAGGTCGTAGCCGACGACCTCGACCCCTGGCCGGCCGGCGAACTGCGGGTCGCCGGCCCGATGGTCAAGATGTCGATGCGTGTGGACGACCAGGAGCGGCAACCTCGCGGCGCCGTCCCCGGGGAGCAGACCCAACACGGTTTGCGCCAGGGGCACTTGCTTCGCATCGGCAACATCCCCGGTATCGATCAGCAAGGCCTTCGTCGAGCCGGTCAACAGATACATGAACGGCGCCTCGAAGGTGGCGCACAGGCTCTCACGCAGGATGAACGTCCGGGCGTTGTACGGATGCACTTGAAGTGGGGGCTGCGGGCTCGCCGCGCAATTCGCCGCGCCCTCGCTCCAGTGCACGTTCATGGAGCCCGGAATCAGCTGCGCCTGCGCCAGCGAGGCGTTCGCCAGAAGCCAGAGCGCGACCGCGCCTGAGAGGCCGACTTTCATGCCCGTATTGTAAGACGCCCCGATGCACGGGAACGCCCTGCGAGTGCCGCCGTGTCGTGCTGCCCGCTCCGCTCGTCGCACTTTTTTGCCCGGCCGGACCGGCTCCGTCGGCTTCTTTCGGCTGGCCGCGGCGGATGCGGCGGATGCGGCATTCGCGATCCGGTCGGCAACGCTGCGGAGCGAGTCCAGAAGCAAGGTGAAGTCCCATGAAGAGCCCTTGAGGTTAATGAAGATCGACGGAATGCGAGCACCGGCTGGAGGCGCCGCACCCAAGGCCCACAACGGTCGATCGTGCAACGGTGTTAACATTGTCGGCTATGCGTAACGTGAACTTACTCGCCGCTGTCGCGGCATGTGTTGGCCTGACCGCCTGGACCTCCCTGAGCGCGAAGACACTCACGCTCGAGGAGCGTGTCGCTGCCCAGAACGCGCTCTTCGAGGAGGAATATCAATACGATCTCAAGGTGCATCCGGAGCAAGCGACTGGCTACGGTGATTACCGCTACAACGATCGCCTCAACGAGGTCTCGCTGGCGGCCGCCAACAGTGAGCATCAGGCCGATGAGGATTTCCTGGCGCGCCTCGAGGCGATACCGGTCGCGGGCATGGCGGAGCAGGATGAGCTCTCGCACCAGGTCATGCAGCGCCTGCTGCAGCAGCGCATCGATGACTACAAGTTCAAGGAATACGAGATGCCGGTGAGCCAGGTGCAGGGTCCGCACATCCACCTGGCCGATCTGGCGCTCGCCGTCCCCTTCGATACGCTCAAGGAATACGAGGATTACATTTCCCGCCTGCATCAGATTCCGCGGGTATTCAAGCAGACGGAGGAAGTGCTGCGGGCCGGCATGAAGGATCAGCTCATGCCCGTGCGCTACCTGCTGGAGAAGGTTCCGGCGCAGTGCGAGGGAGTCATCAAGGCCGACCCGTTTCTGCTGCCCACGAAGAAATTCCCCGCGAGCATCTCGGCGGCCGATCAGCAGCGCCTGAGCCAGGCGATCCATGAGGCGGTCGAGAAAGAAGTGTTGCCCGCCTACACAGCGTTCGAGAAGTTCGTCTCGGAAGACTACGCGCCCCACGGCCGCACGACGCTCGCCATCAGCTCACTGCCGGGCGGCGAGAAGCGCTACCAGAACGATATCGCCCGACGCACGACCCTCACGAACCTGACGCCCGACCAGATCCATCAGATCGGTCTGCACGAGATCGAACGCATCCAGGCCGAGATGCTGGCGATCGCCCACAAGGAGGGTTTCAAGGATCTCGCCGCCTTCCGCGAGTCGCTCAAGACCAATCCGAAGTACCGGCCCACCTCGGCCGAGCAGATCGTGGACGCGTTCCGGCATTACATCGCGCAGATGCAACCGAAGCTGCCTGAGCTGTTCGGCTTCATCCCGGGCTCGCCCGTCACCGTCGAGCCGATTCCCGCATTCAACTCGGCGGCGGCCACGCACTATCAGACGGGTACACCGGATGGTAAGCGACCCGGCCGCGTAGTCGTGGCTACGTCCAATTTTGCCGAGCGCTCGCTCGTCGACGATGAAGCCACGGCCTACCACGAAGGGATCCCAGGGCACCACATGCAGCTGTCCGTGGCGCAAAAGCTCACCAGCCTGCCGAACTTCCGCCGGCATGGCGGCAACTCCGGCTACATCGAGGGCTGGGCGCTGTATGCCGAGCAGCTCGGCAAGGAAGTCGGGTTCTACCAGGATCCGGTGAGCGACTACGGGCGGCTCTCGAGCGAGATGTTCCGCGCCGTGCGGCTCGTCGTGGACACGGGCATCCACTCCAAAGGCTGGAGTCGTGAGCAGGTCGTGGAGTTCTTCCACACCCATCCGGTCGTCGATGAGCCCACGATCCAGTCAGAGACCGATCGCTACATCTCCTGGCCCGGACAGGCGCTGGCGTACAAACTCGGTCAATTGAAGTTCCGCGAGTTGCGCGCGCGGGCGAAGAAGGCGCTCGGGCCGAAATTCGACATCCGCTCCTTTCACGACGAGATGTTGAACGGCGGCGTCCTGCCCCTCGATCTGCTGGATACCCGCACGAACGTCTGGATCAAGGCCCGGCAGGGGCAGACGAAAACGGCCGCGGCGATGCAGTCCCGGAGCGGCTGAGGGCCCGGCCTCGCCGGGCCGATGGGCGCCCCGCGCTGGTCAGGGTTTCCGGTCGGCCGGCGGCTTGCCGCTGCCGGGATTCTCCGCCCGGTAGGCGGCCGAGAGGGTGGCGCGATCGCGGGCAATCGGCAGCAGCGTGGGATAGAACTGAACGAACGTCGTGTCCACCGCCGCATGCGCTGCATGGCAGGCATAGCACTCGGCCGAGGTCGGCAGCAGCGTCCCCACCCGGCTGGCGCCGAATGAGAAGAAGGCCCACTTACCGGGGAACCGCGCCTCATCCTTGACGTGCATCTCGAGCTCCAGGATCCCGCCACCCTGGTAGTTGCCGCTGGTATTGATCGAGCCCCGGCCCTGCGCGCCCCGTACCTCGAGGACGAATTGCGTCTTGTCCGGCCAGTGCCCGCTGCGCGTGAATTCCCGGTAGGAAGCGGGATTGACGAACACGTTATCGAAATCGTGATGGCCCAGCCGCCGTCCCGGACGATAGCTCATGTCGAATCCCGAGCTCAGGTAGACCCACTCGCGGTAGTTCGCGGGTAGCGTCAGGTTATTGCCGGCGTAGACTGGGCTCTCGGGGGCGTTCGCGGACTGGCTGAGGACGACAGGCGAAAGGCACAGCGCCGTGACTCCGATGGGTAGCATCCGGATAGACATGGGTCGCAGCGTACCCCACACGATGGAAGGAAGGCCACGTCACCAGGCTCCTTGTGCCGCCAGAAGCGGCCCTCGGGATATCATGTGCCCCGGGGGCCCGGCCCGGGCAGTTGGATGATGATCGTGCTGTGACCCGGAAGAATGCCGAATCCGAGGGTGAGCTCGAGCAGCGACTGTATTCCAACCTGTCGCCTGCGCAGAGGGCCCGGCGGATCGCCCGGCTGAGGCAGCTCGCCACCGGACTCAACGCTGCGACCGTGGCCCTCGTCATCGCGGTCCTGGTCGTGTCGGATTCCTACCCGCTGCTGCTGGCCCTGCTGGCTGTGCTGCCCTGGATCGCCATCGGGCTCGTCGCCCGCTTTCAGCCCTTTTACCGGTTCGGCGTGCGGCGCGGCGCTCCGCATCCCGACCTGACCCTGCCCCTGATGGTGCCCGGCCTCCTCATGGTGCTGCCGGTGCTCGCCAGCATTCATACATTGAGCTGGAAAGCCCCGGTGCTCGTCGCGGTCGCAGGAGGAATTGCGCTCGCCGGCATCGCAGCCCGCGTCGACCCTTGGTTCCGTCAGCATCGCTGGAACGTGTTGCTGGTGGGTCTGTTTGCATGTGCTTATGGCTACGGCGCGGGCATGGAGCTCAACGCGCGGGCCGATCCGACCGATCCGCGAATCTATCCCGTGCGCGTGCTCACCAAGCACGTGACCCGTGGGTCCAAGTCAACTACATGGGCCCTGAAGCTCGGGCCCTGGGGGCCGTATCCCCAGAGCCAGGAAGTCAGTGTCACGGCCAGCCGCTACCGGGCGACCCAACCCGGAGACCTCGTCTGTGTCTACCTGGGATCGGGCGCCCTGGGCATTGCCTGGTACCGCATTGGCGATTGCCTCGCGCAGCCTGCGAGCAGCTCCTCCTGAGTCTCTGAGCTGCGCGCAGCCCGGGCGGAACTCCCGATCGTGCTGAATCAGTGCCCCCGGCACAGCGGGACATCGCGCCGGCAGATGGTTCGCTTGAGCTCGAACAGTGTCCGGGTGTGCTCGAACTTCTGCCCTTCCAGGACCAGCCGCAGCGCCTCGGGCAACTGATTCGCCTCGAGCAGCGCGCGCGCCCGGTTCTCGTAGAGATGCGTGGCATCGTCGGTCAACTGCAGCGCCTGCGCATTCGAGGGCTCCAGTCCACGCAGCCCCTTCAGCAGGTCGAGCAGATTGTTATCGCCCTTCGACAGGATCGCCGACCGGTCCTCGTCGTTGCGCGCGTTGGCCGCCTGCCGCAGCGCCTCCTGCGCCAGATACAGGTAGTCGTCGATGTCATGCCGCTGCTCGGCGGTGATCGGCGGAACCGGCAGATCGGTGCGGGGCCATAGCTGAGCGTTGACGGCCTGATCCTCCACGTAGTCTCGGTAGTACTGCGCAGCGAATATCAGCACGACGGCGGCGACGATCATCGCCGCCCCCATCAGCCAGATTTTATATTTCTCATACCAGGTCAGCGGCGCAAACTGCTTCAGGAAGCCATCGACGCTCGCAATTCGATCATTGCGCTTGAACGCAAGCCCGCGCCGCAACGCGTCCCACTGCCGCCGGGTGAGCGAGGGAATGCGCTGCGCGACCAGTCGCGTCTCGCAGGCGGTCTTGGCCGAGACACGGCCGAAGGGATGCTGGCCGCTGAAGATGTAGTAGACCACGCACGCGAAGGCGTAGATGTCATCGCGCGGATCTGGAGCCTCGTGGTTCCATTGCTCGATGGAAGCATACGCGGGAGTCAGGCCGCCGAGCCGCTCGGCGGGATCGAAGAGGGTCGTATCGGTCTGATCACTCACGGCGCGCAGCGGACGCGCAATGCCGAAATCCATGACCTTGACCGTGCCATTCTTGCACAGGAACACGTTGCCGGGCTTGAGGTCGGAGTGCACGACGCCTTTCTCATGCGCATAGGCGAGACCTGCGCCGATGCTGCGCACGATCGACCAGCGGCGGGCCATGGGGGCCGAGGCGCTCGAGTCCTGCTGCAGCCAGTCCTCGAGCGACTGCCCTTCCAGCAACTCCATTGTCATGTAGGCGTGGGGGCCGTCGTAGTCGAAATCGAACACCGTGACGATGTTAGGGTGCGCGAGGTTCTGCGCCCGTACGGTCTCGCGCTGCAGCGCCATGCGCGCATCCGGATGACGCTTGAATTCCTCGCTGAGCACTTTGAGGGCGATGTAGGGATGGCGGTCCTGGAAGGCCTCGCGATTCCGGTCCCGCGCCTTGAACACCGAGCCCATGCCTCCGTGTCCCAACTCCTCGATCAACGTATAGCGACCGTCCAGGACATCGCCGGCCACCAAAGTCGCATCCTCCCGCTCGGGCGGCGGCGCGACCGTGCTCTCGGGCAGGCGGGCGCCCGTGAGGTCCGGGTCCGGCGCCGCTCGCTGCACCAGCACGGAGATCGGCGCAGCGGAGATGGGCAACGGTGGCCCGTTGCCGGGGCGAATGGTCGAGGCGGTGTCCTCCCTGAGCACCTCACGCGGGAGCGGCTCGATCAGGTCACCGATCGTCAACATGATGGCCGGGGAGATCCGGCCGATCCGGATGCTCTCGCTCACCCAGCGCGAGACCGCCTCCCGATTCTCCGGATGAGAGCGCAAATAGTCGCGAAAGACACTGCGCATCTCATCGATATTGGACAGACCGCCCGCGAAGCGGCCCAGCGCAGTGCCCAGCTCGTCCATCTTTTCCCCAGTGGCCATTCGTAGCGAGGCGGTCGAGGATTGTCCCAACAGCCCGGCCGACCCATTCTCGCGCACCGGGCCCTGAAGTTCGACTCCAGGGCCGATCGGGGCGCGGAGCGCGCTCTACTCGGGCGCCAGGCCGAACAATCCGCGCAGGGCCGCCCCCCGCGGCAGCCCGTCGAAGGCGGCGGGGAACCCGGCGGCCAATGGCCCGGCACTGAAGCGCCACCATGCGCTTTTTCCCGGCTCCATCGCGGCCCGGTGCGGTGGCGTTTGCCACCCATCCGATTCGACCGACTGTCCTGGCGGAAGTGACCGGCGGACAAACACCCCGAGAGCCTCATCGACGGCATCAGCGCTGCGTGAACTCTCCCGGATCTGCTGTCCGAGGGTGACCAGAGAGCCCCACCAGGGGCTCTCGGGAGCTTCGACGGCCAGAGGCGCCCGACACTGGGCAATCGTCAGGGGAAATTCGCGCCCCACCCGATCCACGCTCGGCAGCAGGATCCCCTGCCAGGCCTGCCCATCGAGCGAGCCTGGCCCGAGCACAAAACACAGCGTCGGCGCCTGTCGGTAGGAGGCCGCCCAGCTCTCGGCCAACAGCGCCCGGGCTTCGCTCAACTCGGCCGACAGCCACTCGTCCCAGGGCCGGAGCAGACTCGCGGGCAAGCCCCGCCCGACGAAATCTCCAAGCGCGGGGATCTTCCCGAACCAACCGACAGTCTCGGGCGAAGGACCCGCTGAGCTCATCGGGCCGCAATCGGACAATCGAAGTGCTCCAGCTCGCGCAGCCGGAACGGATCCGCCCCGGCATCGCTCGTCACATCGAACATGGCGTGGCGGCCGCCGACATCGAACACGACTTTGAAGTGGCCCGGCGCTCCCGCCTCCTGAACCGCGGCGTGATCGAGCAACCTGAACAGCGCCCACGGTCCGGTGTATTCCACGGGAGCCACACCCGCGGAGGGAGTCAACTCGATGCGGGCGCTCCCTTGCGGCCCCGGCCATTTCACGACGGTCGGCTCGAGAGGCCCGTGCGCGTAGCGCACGGTCTGCCCGTCGATCGCGAGTTGAAAGCGGTCGATGCTCTCATCCATGTCCACGGGCCGGAACGTGAGCTGGAAGGCGGGCTGTGAGGTGGCCCGCGGGAAGAACACCTCGCGAATGCGGGCGGCGGCACGGAAGCGTTCCAGCTCCGCCGCACCGGGGCCGCCCGGGCCGCGCCACTGCCAGCTATCGGCGGCCGTGTCCACATGCGCGGCGAGCAGCTGCCCGAAGACCTCGGCGAAGGCGCCCTTGGGGGCGAACAAGCGTGAGAAATCCTCGAACGACGCATCGCGCACCGAGCGCCGATCGAAGGGAAACCGGCCCGCGACCGCGCGGATACAGTTGACCTCCAGACGCTCCGCAATCTGGCGCGACAACGTGGCGGGCGAGTGAGACTCGGCCACACCCGTGCCGGCGGGCAACACAGCCAACGACAGCAGCATCGAGCGAATCGGCTCGGGATCGGCCTTGGCATCCGCGATCACATGCGCGAGTCGCTCCGCGCTCCCGGCAGCTGCCACACCCGCGGCCGCTGGCGCGCGCAGGCTCTGCACGCCCGTGAAGGATCGCATCACGGCATCCATCGGTGAGCTGCCGCTGGCATTGCGCGTGAACAGATTCGCCAGCGCCGTGAATCGAGCCGCCGCGGCATCCGTCGGAGCAATGGGACCTTCGATGCCATTCGGCAGGCGCAGCGGGGTCTGAAGAACGACCGCGCCCAGCACCAGTGCCAGAGGACCCTCCGGCAGCGCGAGCAGCTGGGCCTCCCGAGCCGCTTCCGGGTTTCCCGCAGCGGCCTTCAGGTGCAGATCGTCGAGCAAGCGGGTCCAGGCCTGCGCATACTCGGCCCGGTAAGCGGACAGGACCTGGGCCGCATCCACATTGGCGTCCGGCTGTGCAATTCCCAGCACCCACTTCGCCTCGGTCGCCAGTTGAGCCGCCATCCGCGGGATCTGCTCACTCACCACCTCGCGGAACGCATCGATCGTGTAGCGACCTGGAACGCCCTGGGGGGTGGACTGGCCGTCGGCGCCCACAAACAACTCGCTCGCGGTGGGTCCGAGCGAAGCCACCGTGAAGTCCGGATCGTGGTGAGTGTTGAGTCGCACGTTCAGTCGCAACGCGACGCGTTGCGCACTCGATTGCGATCGCAACCGGCTGCGCACCGAATCCACCAGCACGGGATCCAGGCGGATGGCCGAACCCACGGCGCCTGCTCTCACCAGCGCGTCCAGATGCCCTGCGAGATCCGCGCGCTCAGCGGGAGTCATCGGCGGAGTCAAGGCCGAGTCCCAGTAGGACAGGACGAAGATCTGCAGCCCCTCGGCATCGAAGTGCGCTGGGTCACTCAGCATCCGATAGGCCTTGAGCGCCTCGTATTGCACGCTCACGTCGGAGCCCGTCCGCAGCGTCGCATCGATCGCACTCGCAAGCCGGCCCTGGAATGGCCCGAGCAGCAGTTGCTCGTAGCTTCCCCGGGCGGCCGCGGCCAATTTGCTCCGGGATCGCGCTCCGATGTCCAGAAGCATCCGTGCCCGGCTCGATCGCGGCTCCCTGCCGGCAAGCGCCCGCAACGCGTCGAGCGCGGGCAGCAGCGTCCTCGGGTCCGGATCGTTGCTCAACGGTATTGAATGGACGAGGGATCGCGCCCGTGTGACCTCCTCGTCCACGCGAACCAGATCGTGGACAGCGCGGGAGTAGGCAACTACCCACCAGGCACCCAGCCCCACCGCGGCAAGTTGGATCGCCGCGACGGCTGCAACGAGCAACCGCCTCGGCCACTTGGGAGAGCCTGCGGCGCCCGTGAGCCCCGCCTCGGCCAGCACCACGTCGTTGAGTAAGCCGGCCAGAAAGAAGCTTTTGCCGGTGCTTTGATTCGCGGGCAGGATCTGCTGTTCCAACCCGAGCTCACGGCCGAACGCGTACAGCAGCCGGTCGATCGGCGTGCCTGCCTGGGTGCCGCTGGTCAGAAAGACGCCGCGAAGAAAGGCGGAGTCCCCGGCGTCCGCGGTGCCGGCGCCGCCCTCGGCCGCGAACATACGCCGGATGAGCCCGCCCAGCGGCGCGCTCAAGGCGCGCACCTGACCTGGCAACGAGAAGATTCTGGCGCGCCGCTGCGGATCGCGCTCCGCCTGCATTCGCTCGAGGACCCCGCCAGCGAGATGGCTCACCAGGCGGTCGAATGACTTGGCGAAGCCGGGGGCGAGAGCGGCTGGCCGAGCATCGAGCCCGAACGTGACGCCCCAGACCTGATCGCGCTCCTGACGGCCGAGCCCGCCGAACCAGTCGACGAAGCCGGGCAGTAGGTCACATTTCGTCACCAGCAGATACACCGGAAGGCGCCTCTGGAGCGAGCTCTGCAGCTCCTCGAGCCGCGCGCGCAGCACGCGACCGTGCTCGCTCAGCTCGGCGGGGCCGAGCTCGAGCAGATCACCCACGGAAACGGCCACCAACACGCCGTTGAGCGGCTGGCGGGGCCTGGCTTCCTTCAGCAGCCCCAGGAAGGCTTCCCAGCCCTGCCGATCGGCCACCCGGTCGCTTTCGTGCGTGGTGTAGCGTCCGGCCGTATCGATCAGCACGGCGCGGTCCGTGAACCACCAGTCGCAATTGCGAGTGCCCCCGAAACCTCCCACGGGACCGCGCCCCAGCTTGTCGGTGAGTGGAAAACTCAGCCCCGAATTCAACAGCGCAGTGGTCTTGCCGGCCCCGGGGGAACCGATGATCACGTACCAGGGAAGCTCGTACACGTAAGAGCGACCAAACCTCCACGGCCCACGGGCCGCAAATCGTGCGCTTCGCAACTGCGCCAGCGCGGTCGAAAACCGCTCACGCAGCAATCCCGCCTCGCTGGATGCCCCCGCCTGCACGGCGGGCGCCAGGCCAGCCAGGACGCGGTCGTTGTTGAGACGACTGCGCCGCGCATTCCAGAGCTTCTGCGCGAAGTACTGCAGCGTGAAAACAGCCACCACGAGCAGACGCACCTGAGGCGAGTCCAGCGGCGCCTGGCCTGCGATGAGGAGCAGCGGGCCGGCGAGCCACACCAACGCGGCGAAGGCGGTCAGGCCGGCGCAGGCCAGCAGCCAGGATCTGAGCATCAGCGCCCCACCAGCAGCACGATCTCGATGCGACCGTCTGCGCCGGTGAGTTCCGTTCGCTCGGCGGCCGCGAGCGGCTCGATGTTGGCCCGCCCGTCATAGGTGAGCCGCGCCGCCTCGAGCCCGAGGCCGCGCAGGGCTTCCTGAACGACGCGCGCGCGGTCGAGGGAGAGCTCCCAGTCGGACGGGTAGCGCGCCGAGCGGGCCACGGCGCCATCGGTATGCCCGATGACCCGGATCCGGCCGGCGATCGGATGCAACGCGAGCGCGATCGGGCGCAGCAGCTCGGCCCCTGCGGGTTGCAGCGTCGCCGTGCCCACGGCGAAGAGTCTCGATCCCGGGACCCGAACCACGCTGCGATCGACCTCATCGCGGACCCACACTTCATGGGCCGCGATCTGTTCGGCGAGCGCCGGCGCGAGGCGCGGACTTGCCGCGAGCGGACGGTTCGCCGCGGGCTGCGGAACATTCATCGATGCCAGGCGCGCGTACACTCGATCCGACTGGATACCCAGCGAAACCTGGAGCGCGAAGTACAGTCCCGCGAGCAGCGCTGCCACCAGCAGGCTCGATACCCACAGCGGCAGCCAGCTCGTTCCGGCAGAGGGCGGCACGGGCGAGCGCCCCTCGGGCGAGAGACCCTGTGCAGCGTGCAGCCCGGCCTTTTGATCGGGCGCGGCGAGCAGCGCGGAAAGCTGCTCAACGTGCGGATCCTCGGCTGCGCGACCCCGCCGCTCGAAACCAAGCGAGACCGCGACCCCGATCAACTCTTCCATGCCCGTATCCGGGGAAGTCGCGCGCGCGATATCGAGCAGCCGCTGCGCCGGGGTTCGCGTGCCCGCCGGAGCGAGCGAGCTCAGCGGCTGCCAGAGGGTCTCGCCCCCCCAGGGCATGGTGGTGATCACGTGATCGATCAGGGCGCCCAGAACCTCAGTGGCCTGAGCCAGGCGCGGACCCTCGACTCCCGCACTGTGCGCGCGAGCCTGGAAATCCAGCAGCACATCGGCGATCCGCTCCCGCAGTCGCGCCAGGTCCTGAACCGCCGTCGTGGCGCGAAGTCTGTTGGCGAGCAGCAGCACGGGCTCGGCCAGCCCCAGCAGACGCGGGCCGCGCGCCCCGGCTTGGGGCGGGGCCACAGGCTCGGCATCGACCGCGCCTCCCGGGAAGATCAGCCTGCGTAGGGACATCGGTTCACAGGCCTCCGCCTCTGCTAGTGCTTGCCCGAATCGCTCGGGTCGAGCCGAACCGTGTCCCGGTCCAGGTCGATCAGCAGGAAATTGCGCTGGCCCGCTTTCAACGGGACGACGAGGCGCCAGACTGCGTGATCGAGGTCGCGAAAGGCCGCCGCAATGCCCAGCGCATGAACCTGCGGCGGCAAACCCCGATTGCGCTCCTGGATGTCGCCGGGCCGCAGCACGAGCTCCTCCTGCGCGAGGATGATTTGCTTCAGAGCATCCTTGGGATGCTCGAACAGTCCCTGATAGTCCGCCGACTGGAAGCTGCCGGCTTCCGACAGATCGAATATCCGTATGACGACCGGCGATGGCCGCCCTTCACTGTTGGGATTCAAGGCTGGGCCGCCCACCACGGTCAGCTCCAGTGTCGTGGCAGGGGCTGCGCTCACGGGCTCGGCGAGAGCGGACCTGCCCTGCACGCCCGAGGCAAGCAGCAGGATCGCCAGCAGGCGCGCTCCCCCACATGTTGAGATCTGTTGCAACGCGCTCACCGGCGGCCACTCTCGCGGGAGCCGGCGGCCTCGCCGCCCGAGCCCAGACTGCGGACCTGCGCTTCGTAGGCTTCCCGGAACGCCTCGCCGAAGATGCGCTCGAAACCGTCCTGAGCTTCCTCGCTCAGTGCCTGATACTGCTTCAGGTACAGCTCCCACCGCCGCGCCTGGCGGCGCGCGGGACTGAGCCGATCCAGCAGCGAGCGCTTGCCGGGCCGCGCCTCGATCTTCGCCGGGTCCAGGCGCTCGAGCACGGCCTGCAGAACCGAGCGCATTCCGGCGGTCATGCCCACCTGATGCGACTGCAGGTCTTTCACCGCATCGCGCAACGCCGCCGGCCCCGCCAGAAATCCCCGCGCGGGCGGTTGCAGCAGCATCTGCAGGGCCTGAGTCGGATCCGGCGAGAACTTAAGGGGATTGTTGTCGCGCGACTGGATCATCGTCATCTCGGCCTGCATCTCGCTCTTCGCCCGGGCGCGCATGCTCACCAGGCGTTGAATGCCGCCGACCGCAATCCTCATCATCTCGCCGACCGTGCTCAGAAGGTCCCGCGACGGCGCGACCGGTCCTTCGATCCCGGCGCCCTCGAGGAAGGCGCGCCATAGCGAATCGGCATCCCCGGTTGCGCCGGCGAGCGCCGTCGGGCCCCGCATTGGCTCATTGAGTGTCGAGTGCGACTCGCCACCGCCCTGCGCAGGAGCGGTGGGCGGTGCGGATGGCGGAGGCGCCGACCACGCGCCGGAAGATTCCACCGATGACCTCGGCGGCGGCGGGGACATCGGGGACGGCTGGGCCGGCTGCGCTGCTGTCGGCCGCCGCCCGGAGGGAATCGTGTCCACGCGCGGGATGATCGTGCGTCCACTGAGAATGGTGGCGTTGGATGCGTCATCCTCGAAAGCGGCCTCGAGTGTGTAACCGCCGATCCGCAGCTCATCGCCGTGATGCAACACGACTCTCATGCCGGTGCCGAGGGGGCGTCCGTTGTGCAGGATCGCAGTGGCGGCGCTGACATTCTCGATCCAGTAGTGATCGCCGGTATGAACGATCTGCGCCTGCTGCCGGGAAATCATCCTCTCCGGATCCGGCAGAGTCAGCGTGGCATCTTCGGAGCGTCCCAGCGTGCCGCCGCGCTCGTCGAACCGGCCGACCAGCGGTCGGCTGATCGGCTCCTCGTTCAGAGTCACGCCTCGCAACACAAGGGTCATACGTCATTCCCTTCGCAAGCCCACACCCGGGCATGGATGCCACTCCCCCGCCACGGTAGCCTCGCCGGGACAGGGCCTGCGGCACAAATCACTAAAGTCATATTGACTTGGCAGGCACGGGAAGTCGGGCACCCAAGCGGCCCCCTCAGCGCCGCAAGTGCTTGATCAGCCGGACCAGCTGGCGCGGCTGCAGGGGCTTGTGCAGCACGACCAGCCCGCTCTCGTGCGCCAGCTTCAGCAGCTCGGGAGAAGTATCCCCGGTGATCAGGACGGCCGGAGTCGCCTGCCCACATACCGCGCGGACCGCCCGAACCGCCTCCACGCCGTTCTCCTGACCTCGCAACCGCCAGTCCGACAGGATCATCTCGATCGGCTCGCCCGAGTCGCGAGCGAGCGCCACCGCCTCGGCAATCGAGCCCGCGAGCAGCACATTCACGTGCATCGGACGCAGCAGCTCGCGCGTGGCCTCCCGGATCGTGCGCTCGTCGTCGATCAGGATCACGGTGACTATCCCCGCCGTGCGCGGCGGGAGCGTATCGGCCTCGCTGGTGGGCGTATCGAGCGCGTGGATGTCCCCCGCCGGTACGATGACCCGGAAGACGCTTCCCCTGCCGTGAGTGGAGGCCAGGGTCAGAGGATGCTCGAGCAGACTGCAGAGTCGCTGGACGATGGCGAGCCCCATGCCGAGTCCGCGCCCCCGATCGCGCTCGGGATTGTCGATCTGGTAGAACTCGCGAAAGATCATCTCCCGCTTGTCATCCGCAATCCCCAGACCGGTATCCCACACTTCCAGTGCGATCCCGAGCGCATGCCGGCGCGCCGCGACGAGCACCCCGCCTTTGCGGGTATAACGCAGCGCGTTCTGTACCAGGTTGGCCAACACACGCTCCAGCAACAAGGGGTCGCTTCGCACGACGCGACGCGTGGCGCGAAATCGCAGTGCCAGCCCACGCGCCTCCGCGTCGCCGGTGAACTGCTGATAGAGGCGACGAAACAGATCCCGGATCGCAAAGGTCTGGGGCGAAGTCTGCACCACGCCGGCATCCAGGCGGGAGATGTCCAGCATCGCGCCGAATGACTCCTCGAGCGACTCGATTGCGCTCATCATGTTGCGCACGAGCGGCTTTTCCGGCGTGTTGCTCAATCGCTGCTCGAGGGCGGCGCAGAACATCCCCAGGGCATGCAGCGGTTGGCGCAGATCGTGCGCGGCGGAGGCGAGGAAGCGCGTCTTCTCCTGATTGGCGCGGGCTGCCACCTCGATCTGTGAGCGCAACAGCTTCACCAGGTCCTCGTTGTGGAAGCGGGTCGCGAGCAGCAGCGCCAGCGAATCGTTCTGGGCCATCGTCAGGCGCACGAGCACGAGCAGGAAAGCCGCTCCGATCGATGCCAGCAGCAGCGAGTTGGTCGAGACCGGCAAAGTCCCGGTGAGCGGTCGCGTCGCTAGCGTGACGAGCAGGGGTAAGAGCGCCGGCAACAGCGACACGTACACCGCTGGCCGCCAGGCTGACAGCAGCGGTGCCGACAATCCTGCCGCTGCCAGGAAGATACCCGTCAGCAGAGTGTCGGCGGATGGGTTGTCCATCAGGAACAGCAGCGGCCCGATGCCCCAGATCGCAGATCCAACGAAGAGCCATGCCAGCCATCGGCTTTGATCGGCGCTGGTCAGCAGCGGCACCTCCGCCTCGCTCGGCGGTCGGTTCAACAACAGCCGAAGCGCGCTCAGGGCCACGCACGCCCCGCACCACAGCCACGCGGCGTGGGACGCCGTCTGCTGCTGAACCAGCAAGGCAACCAGTAGAGACCCCAGGATCGTGATCAGGACCGCGCGACGATCACCGCCAATAGCCGTTCTATAGAGGATCTCGGCGATACGGGGATCTGCCCGCGCCGCACGCGCATCCGGGGTGTGGGCCATCGCGCCGGCACCGGATCTCTGGCCCGTAGCACCGGCACCGGATCTCTGGGCCATTGCGCCGGCACCGGGTATCGGGGCCGCGGCGGCGATGCGCGCTGCCTCGCCCATTGCGCCGGCCTCGGCTGTCGCCCCCTTCGTGGTATTGGTTTCGACCCGCATAGGGGATGCGGACAGTGGACGGCTCAGTGGAACAGGCTGATCAGGTGCGAGCGCGACTCAACATCCAGCGCCAGCAGGATGGCCGATACGTAGTTCTTCACGGTGCCCAGCGACAGCTCGGTCGCCTTGCTGATCTCCTGGTTGCTGCAGCCTTCGAGTATCAACTCCAGGATCTGCAGGTGGCGCGAGCCGAGCTCGGCCACGCGATCGTAGTGGGAGGAGCCCGCGAGGCGCGGAAAGCGCTCGGAAATCGTTGTCGCTTTGGGTCCCGAAGGCGGACGCAGCAGCGATTTCAACGCCTCCTTGAGACGCTCGGGCGTCCAGGACTTCAGCAGGTAGCCGACCGCGCCCATCGCCTGCGCCTGGCGGATGACGAACTCATCCTGCGTGCCCGTCAACATCGCGAAAGGAGTGCTCGGATGCTCGTCGAGCAACGTGCGCAGCCCTTGCAGGCCCTTCGCATCCGGCAAATTGAGATCCAGCAGCACCAGATCGAACGGGCCCTTGTCACGACAGGCCGTACGAGCCTCATCGAGCGATCGGCAGGGCGTAATCTCGCAGCGCACCTCATCGAGCGACTCCAGCAACAGGCTGGTCCCGAATCGAACGAGATCGTGGTCATCGACCAGGAGGACCTTCTTGTTCGTATCCATGCGCCCTCGCTAATGCTTGGGTCGGAGGCTAGCCCCGGCGCGGCGAGTTTGTCCAGTTTTCACCACCGAGCCTCGATTCGCCCCGCGGGGTCCGAAACTGACCTCGCTATTCATTGTTGCCAGGCAGGGGTCTGCATCTGCACCGTCGCATAGGCCACGATGGGCACTCGTCCCTGGCTGTAATAGGTCGTGCAGTCATTGGCGGTGCCCGCGCCGGGACCTGAGTTGGCGCCGAAGGCGTTCAGGCCCCCGCCGATTCCGCACATGATGGCGTTGATCACGCTCTGCATGAGCGGCACCTTGAGCTGATATCCGTAGGTCACCTGGATCCTGAGCGCGTTGGCGTCCTGGATGGACAGGCCGGAGATCGGCGTGTGCGGCCGATATTCCAGATTGTCGTTGGGGATATACCGGTGGCCCTGGGAGGCGTCGCTGGTCGTACCAAAGGCCTGAAACGCTTCCGGTGTCGGATTGAGCACCTGGATCGTGAGGAAGTTGGCGTCCTGCCTGGCCGCTGCCAGCGCCGCGAGCAGCCGCGCCGCCGGATCGGTGGTGGTCGTGTCCTGATAGAAGGGAATGAGCCCCTTCTGCATCGCCGCAGTCATGGGAGCGACCTGCGCGTTCTGCACCGCTCCGGCGCGCGCTGCGAGGAATGCAGCCTCATTGACGACCTCCTTGGCAGAGAACATCAGCCCGAGCTGGATGATCCCCAGAACCAGCAGGAGCGCTATCGGGATGACGATGGCAAACTCCACCATCGTCGCGCCGGCCTGCGCGGCGCGGCCGGCTTGTGGGCGCAGAGGCCTGAGTGGCAAGCGGTAGGACGTTCTCATACTGACTCCTTCGTCATCACCTTGATCGCGTGGTTGGGACTAACGGGGTGCCGCGCCGCGCTCCGGCGCGCCCAGCACCGCCCTGATCTGCCGCTGCAGACCATCGGCCTGCGCGTGCTCGGGGGAACCCGGTGGCAGGCGCGCGAGCGCCAGGTCGAGAGATTGCTGCGCCTGGGCGAGCCGGACCAGCGCCAGATTGAGCGCCGCGGGCCCCTGGCCGGGATCCAGACTCACCGCGTTGTTATAAGCGGTTGCGGCCTCGTCGTAGTTGTTCAGCTTCGTCAGCGTGTTGCCATATCGGAACCAGACGTTGGAGTCACGTGGAGACTTCCGTGACAGCTCCTCGAAGGCGGCGGCGGCTTCCCGCAGATGTCCGCTGAGGTACAACGCCTGCGCGTGCTGAAACTCTCTGTTGAGTTGCTCTGAGCTGATTGCGGGCGCTGTCGAAGCAGACGCAGCCCGCACCGTCTGTGGCGCGGCGGAAGGAGATGCCGCGATCCCGGCCGCCCGCGGCCCGAGGTCCGATTTGGAGGCCGTGCTCGCACAGGCGGCGAGCGCCAGGCAGGCCGCGAGCGCACAGACTCCCGGCAGGCCTCTCATCCGGACGGTCGATCTGACATGCAACTGTGTGCTCATCTCGATGCTCCTCGCTCACCGCCGGGCCGCGACAAGAGGCCCAGAGACTGAAAATCGGCTGTGAGAGAGCGTACTGCGAGATCGGCGTGGCGGGGAAACAATCCGATAGGACTTTAGTCAATAGGCACGCGCGACGGATTGCAGGACGATGCGCTCCGACGATTTGAGCAGCAAGGCACGCAACACGGTGCCGGACCAACCCTAACCACACTTTCGGAGGATCACACCATGAACCGTTTCAGTCTCAGCAAGCGCACTGCCGGCAGCCGTAAGCAGCTCGGCCAGGGCATGACCGAATACATCATCATCGTGGCCCTGATTGCCATCGCTGCCATCGGCGTCTACAGCGCCTTCGGCCGCACCGTGCAGTCTCAGGTCGCTGCCGTCGCCAACGGCCTGGCCGGCCAGGGCGCCGCGGCGAATACGGACATCCAGGCGGCAACGCAGCGCGCGCAGCGCGCCACGCAGGATGCCAACACGACCCTCGGCTTGAACAACTACACCGCGAACGATACCGCGCAGTAAACCCCAGGAGGCAAGCGAAGCGGCGGCCGATCGGCCGCCGCTTTTTTTCTTGCACGGAATCCACAGGCATTTCCGGACATGACCAAGGTCATTTCAGAGCACGACCAAAGTCAATTGGCGGCCGCCTCGGCGGCGCGCAGGATCCGAGCCAACGTACCGATCGACCCCAAAGGAGCCCGAACGTGAAAGCCACTCATCCTCGCCCGACCCGGGGCCAGCAGCGCGGGCAGGCGATCGTCTGGTTCCTGGCAACGATCGCGGCCTGCTGCTGCGTGCTGGCTCTCGTGTACGACGTCGGGCAGGTGGCGAACAAGAAGGAGGAGACCGTCAACGCCGCGGATGCAGCCGCGCTCAGCGGCGCAATGATAGAGGCCCGGATGCTGAACTTTCAGGCCTACGCCAACCGCGCCAGAATTGCCAACGAGGTGACGATCGCCCAGCTCGTGAGCACGGACTCCTTCCTGCAGTATGCAGCGACCCTGTCGCAGAATCTGGCGACCTACATTTCCGCGATTCCGATCGTCGGGGAATTCGCCGGCCCTGTTCTGCAGGGCATCGCCGACGGCCTGCAGTATGCGCAGGAGGGCTACCAGGAGGCCGTTCCGGAGATCGTTCAGGGACTGGCAGTGGTGCAAAAGGCGCTTTCCCTCGCGACGGATGCAGCCTATGCGAGCGGCGCGAACGACGCGAATAACGTTGCTGGCAACATCGCCAGCGCGAATTCCACGACCTTCGGCGGCCGCACGGATGCGACCCCGCAGCTGGTCGCCGATGCAGCGGCGCAACTCGCCAATCAGGGTGCGTGGCTCGCATTCAGAGACCGGGGCGATGACCGGACCGTCCCGAGCCAGCTCGTCCAGGATTCACGCGACCAGTTTGCGGTCCAGCGCGACAACAGCGAGGCCATCAACCTGTTCAATGACAGCCTGGAAGCGGGCATGCTGGTGGCGAGCGGCGGAAGCGACTACATCCAGTTCATCAAGACCTCGGGCCAGACGAAGCTGCAGGACTTCGACCACTGGGCGGCGCAGGACTCGATGGATATCCAGAACAACTCGTGCTTTTTGGGCGTCTTCTGCTCGAGCGATTTCATCGACTTCGTGGACATGGGGTACGGTCGCACGGACGCCACGGCCAACGGCGAGGGCCAGGGAGACAATCTGTGCTATCCCGGCGACACCTCGCCCATACTCGGCGGCCCCACGTGGAACTGCAAGAATGCCACCGATAACGGCGACAGCATTTCCTCCTGGAGCGGCATCCCGGTCATTCATGATATCGCCACCGGTCTTTCGAACAAGGATCCGTGCACGACCAACAACGGCAGTGACAGCCCTTCCCTGCAGTTCGTCATGGCCGTGAGCAAGGCGGGCAGCTCGACCCTCAGCACGCAGAATCTGGGCTTCAACAATGTCGCAGTCGGTGGCGCGCAAGGCTCGCCGCAGATGACGGACAACCTGCAGAACAACAACAGCCTGACGGCCATCTCCGCGGCGTGTGTGTTCTTCCTGCGGCCGGACGGCAAAGGGGTCGACCCCACGCGCGGCGCCCTGCCGCGGCAGGACGGCAAGCACGAGTTCGCAAGCCTCTACAACCCCTACTGGCAGGCACGCCTGACCGCGCCGGACAACACGTGGAAGTCGGCCGTGTACGGACTGATCGGCCAGGGCAGCCTGATCCCGCTGGCAACCCAGTGATCCCCGCATCCCTCCAACGCTCGCATTCTCGAACCGGGAGCTCAATCATGCGCACCACCCCGAATCTGCAGCGCGGCCAGGCCATGAGCGAATTCGTCGCCGCGATGGCGCTGTTTTTGCCGCTCGTGCTGGGTGTGATCTACCTCGGCAAGTACGCCGACATGAAACACCAGGCGATCCAGGCCAGCCGCTACGCGGCGCTGGAGCGCGCCCTCGACCCGCACAGCACCCATGAGAACAATCAGATCATCCAGAACGAGACGGTGGCGCGTTTCTTCCGCGATGGCAGTCAGCACTCCATCGGCATCAACGATCAGGCGCAGGGACAGACGCGCACCGACGCGAATCCGCTTTGGAGCCAGCTCGACGGCACGCCCATGCTGGCGCAGTACTCCGATGTCAATGTCACCCTGAGGAACAACGGCGCTTCCCTGTCAACGGCGGTCGATGCGGTAGCAGGGCGATTCAAGGGCCTGGGTACGGGCTCCGCCATCGAGGCCGATGTCGAGGTGTCGGTCGCGCCGATCACGAGCTTCGCGCCGCTGAACCGGATTTTCAGGATCGGGGCGACCACCGTCATGGCCGGAGATCCCTGGAATGGGGATGGCGCCGCCGATGTCGCCGGCCGTCTCACGCAGGAGGCTGTGCCTGCCAGGAATCCGGCGGTTGAAGCGCTGACCCTCCTGTTGACGCCCCTGACGACGCCCTTGACGAGCGCCGAGCCGCCGCAATTTGGCTGCGTGAAGCCGGAGATCGTGCCTAACAAGGAAGCGGGGATCGGAGCACCGGGCGCTCCTTACAACCCCCTGAACGATCCGACCAACCCGAACCCCCCGGACGACTTTTGCTACAGGTGAGCCTACCGCCATGAACGCAAAGACCCGACTGTTCTGCCCAGGTCCGCGATGTGCATCCGCGGTGCTCAGATTCGCCACGCGAGCTCTGGAGCTCCTGGCACTGGGAGTGATGCTGACCGTGTTGTCGGGCCCCGGGCGCACGTGGGCCGCCGAGCCATGGCCCGAGATGCCGATGCCTCCCAAGGCGAAGGTGCAGTGGATCGCCCAAAGCATGCGCGTCAATGGTGTTCCCACCCGCGTGATGCAATTCCAGTCCCGCGCCAGCCGCCAGGAGGTCATCGCGTACTACGCGGCCTACTGGTCCGGCGACGGGGCCGGCGGCTATGTGCACAAGCCATCCGTACACGCACTCGGCGATGCGACGGTCATCGGGCAGGTACACGGCCCCTACCTGATGAACATCAAGGTCGAGGACGCGCCGAACGCCACCAGCAAGGGATTGATCTCGGTCGCGCAGGTGCTCGGTTCCAAGCCGGATCATGATCCGGGCGCAGTCCAGTTGATGCCGGGCGCTCACGTGGTCTCGGTGGTGGAATCATCCGACCCCGGCAAGGAGAGCCGCCAGGTGTTGATTCTCACTCCCCAGCCGGTCAGCTCCGTGACCCAGTTCTACCGGGCCTCGTTCGTCAACGCCGGCTGGACGGAAGTCCAGGGGGATGTCCCGCCGCGGCGAGTCGGCCGGTTCACCACCAGTTTTGCCGTGTTCTCGCGGGGGGCCAGTGAGATGCAACTGAGCATCGTTGATAGCCCGCAGGGACCAGGCTCGACACTGCTGGCCAACCTCGTGACCAAGGACACTGGGCGCGGCGCTCAATGATCTTCACAGTCGCCACCACGTTCATCACGCCGGAAACCCATATGAGCCGCCCCAGCACCCACCCGGGCCGAACCTTGAGCAGCCAGGCTCGCAAGCGTGGCCAGCGCGGTCAGTCCACCGTCGCCTACATCATTATCTGCGCCGCGCTCGCCGGCACGTTGTTCGTGCCCCTACCGCCCAATAACCTGACGGCAGCGCAGCAGCTCGCCCAGGCCGTGCGGACCTATTACTCCGATCTCACCTTCTTCATTTCCCTACCTTGAGGATAGTCCGATGAAACTCGCCCTGAAACTGCCGAAGTTGAACAGCAACTTCCTGGTATTGGGAATCGCCATCGCCCTGGGCATTGGCGCGCTATTCCTGCTCCAGAAATTCATGCGCGACTACAAGGCGCACATCGACGCCGAGGAGCGCGGCGCTCACAAGATGGTCGAGGTCGTGGTGGCCAACCAGGACCTGCCGCGCGGCGCCAAGATCGACCCGCGCGCCTTCGCCAAGCGCGAGATTCCGAAAGAGTACGTCCCCTCCGCTGCGATTGATCCGCAGCACTTCGGGCAGTACGTGGGACAGCGGCTGGGGGCCCCGATCAAGCACGGGGAGCCTTTCCTCGAGCTGCATCTGGAGTCCACCACGGCCGTGTTCTCTTCCACGCTGGACAACGGAAATCGGGCCCTGACCACGGAGGTGGACGAGGTCAATTCGATCTCGGGCATGCTGCGGCCGAGCGATCACATCGATCTCATGGTCACCGCCCATGGCAGCGGCAAGAACCAGACCGAAGTCACCTTCCCACTGCTGTCGAACGTCGAGGTGCTGGCGACCGGCCAGATCACGCGCAAGGCCGATGGCACCAACCAGGCTCAGACCTACACCACCATCACACTGTCCGTGAGCCCGGAGAATGCCGAACGGATCGTGGTCGCGAAGAACTCCGGCAAGCTGACGGCGGTGCTGCGCAATCCCGATGACTCCAAGACCAATCCTACGACCGCGATGAACATCGATGACGTGCTGCCCAAGAAGCCGAATGCCGCCCACCGGCTTCCCGTTCAGTACATCGTCGGTGGGAGGGGCCGCTAGCCGCCGCTCAATCCATTCCGGCCGCGTCCCGCTTGGTTGACGCCGGCAAGCCTCTAAGGGGCTGCCGGCGTCTTCGTTTGGGGGCCCGGGGCCACCCCCCGGGGGCGGCAGGGCGAGTCGCCTGGCCGTTGCTGGCGGCGTTGGTGGCGGCCGGGTGGTGGCGGTCGTCGATCGCGGCGGCCTGTAGCGGCCGGCCTCCGCCGGCAAATGCAAGCCAATGCGTCCTGCTCATGCCTTTAGTCACTTTGGCTCGCCAGCCGGCCCGGCACATGCCGTTGGTCACTATTTCAAGCCCAGCGGCGCAGGCAGGATCACCCCATCGAGACGCACCGCCTGATGCCCGAACCGAACAGGAACTCCCATGAAAGCGAATCTGCACCGTTTCTTGATCGCCCTGAGCCTGGTGGCGCGCGTTGCGCTGGCCACGCCGGAGGTCCCCGCCGAACAGCCCTCTGACTCGGCCGCGGCGCAGTCGCAGAAGCCCTCGTCGGCCCATCCAGCAGCATCTGCTGCACAGGCCGCCGCCGGCGCGACGGAACCGGCTGCCGGCGCACGGGCCGCGAAGGCGCACACCCATGAGGGCGCCGGCTCATCCAAGCCGGTAGTCAACGGGCCTCCGCTCAGCCTGTATCACGGTGAGGTGCAGGTGCTCGACCTGGCAGACGTGGTGCGTCTCGCGGTGGGTAACGGCGAAGTGCTGCAGGCCACGGTCGTGTCGAGCCAGGTAATCCTGATCGGTCAAAGCGCCGGCAGCACCTCGCTGCGCGTCTGGACCCGAGCCGGGACGCAGTTTACGTACGAAGTGACGGTGCGCAGCTTCGACGTCTCGCAGATCCTGCGCGACGTGCAGGATCTGCTGGCCGGGGAGCCGGGAATCTCGGCCCGGCAAGTGGACGGCCACGTCCTGATCGAGGGCGACTACACGGCCGCGCGAACCGCCACCCGGCTCGAGGCGCTGATGAAGATCTATCCGCAGATCGTCAGCACGGTGCCTGTGCACAAGGAAGCGCCCGACGTGCCGGTGGATCGGATGGTCTACATGGACGTCCGCGTCGTGGAGATCTTCAAGGACACGCTGCGGCGGCTCGGCGTGAACTGGGTCAGCGGCACCGACGGGTCCTCCGCGGGTCCCGGTCTCGGATTGAACCTGACCGGATCCAAGAATCTCCCCAAGATTCCGAACGGCGGCGTCTTCGGCATCGTAACCAACCTGAGCTCCCAGCTGGATTACACCGAGCAGGCCGGCGAGAGCTGGACGCTCGCCGAGCCCACCGTGAGCTGCCGAAGCGGCGGCTCCGCCAAATTCCAGGTCGGCGGCGAGATCCCGATTGCCGTGGCCGCCGGGCTGGGCACGACCAACGTGGTCTACAAGGAGTACGGCATCATCCTCGAGTTCAAGCCGGTCACCGATGACAAAGGCAATGTGAGCTCCTCCATCGTTGCCGAAGTGAGCGAGCCCGATCCCAAGTTCTCGAACGTGGGCAACAACGGTCTCGTCGCCTTCACCAAGACCCGGACCGAGACCGATGTCAGCCTGAAGGAGAACGAGACCCTGGTGATCTCCGGCCTGCTGAGCAATGTCGGCAGCAAGGCAGCCAACGGCATCCCGGGCGCCAAGGACATCCCGGTGCTGGGCAACCTGTTCAAATCCAAGAACTTCGAGAACGATCGCACCGAGCTGGTCGTGCTGGTGACACCGCGGTCGGTGGCGGTCGGCAAGGAAGCCACGGCCAACGCGATCAAGCAGGCGGACCAGATCAACGCTCACCTCGAGCCGACCATCAAGTACATCAACAGCAGACTGGCGGAGTAGGAGCCATGTGGACCATTCATTTGCAGGAATCCAGCGGCCAGCAATCCGATCCGCGCTTCGTCTGCGGCCGGGTCAGGATCGGGCGCGATGCGGAATGCGACCTGAAGCTGTCCGGATGGCGCGTCGGGGATAAGCACGCCGAGCTGTTCGTCTCCAACGACCAGGGCTTTCTCCGCGACCTCGGCACCACTTCCGCCGGAACCCTTGTCAACGGCAAGGCGGTCAAGACCTACGGTCCCTTGACGCCCGGCGACAAGATCCAGGTCGGACCGCATGCCCTGACGGCAACGTGGGTCGCCGATCAGGCAAAGCCGAGAGTACCGGCCGAGGCCGCCGCAAAGGGGCCGCTCTCCGCTTCGCCAGAAGCGCTCTCCACACCCGCGACACCTGCCACGGCGGCAGGGGCGCCCGCGACTGCTGCCTCAGCGGCACCGCCAAGCGAATCATCGGATACGCTGACTCGCCCTGCGCAGGATGAGACATTCCTGTGGCGGCGGATGCTGCACGATCGGCTTCTCGAGGCTTTTGACGTACGCCGCGTTGATGTGCACCGGATGGCCGACGGCGAGCTGCGCGCGCGAGCCGAGCAGCTGATCGGCGAACTGATGGAGCGAACTCCCGAGATTCCCGCGCAGATCGATCGGGCCGCACTGCTGGCCGCGGTGCGGGACGAGGCCATCGGGCTCGGTCTGCTCGAGCCGCTGCTCGCGGACCCATCGGTCACCGAGATCATGGTTAACCGTGCCGACGAGGTCTTCGTCGAGCGGGCCGGCGTGCTGGAGCGCTATCCGCTCGCCTTCACCAGCGATCGCGTGGTGACCGGGATCATCGAGCGCATCGTGGCCCCCATCGGACGGCGCATCGATGAGAGCTCGCCCATGGTCGATGCCCGCCTCAAGGATGGCTCGCGCGTGAACGCAGTCATCCCCCCGCTGGCCCTCAAGGGACCGAGCATCACCATCCGCAAGTTCTCCAAGCGCAAGCTGGGAGCGGATGACCTGCAGCGCTTCGGCTCCGCCAACCGCGAGATGATCGAGTTCATGAAGGTGACGGTGGAGCACCGCAAGAACGTGGTGATCTCCGGCGGCACGGGCTCCGGAAAAACCACGCTGCTCAACATTCTCTCCAACTTCATTCCGCGCGGCGAGCGCATCGTGACCATCGAGGACGCCGCCGAGCTGCAACTGCATCACCCGAATCTCGTCTCGCTCGAGTCGCGTCCCGCCAATATCGAGGGCAAGGGCCAGATCGCGATCCGCGACCTGGTGCGCAACTCCCTGCGCATGCGGCCCGACCGGATCGTCGTCGGCGAGTGCCGCGGCGGCGAGGCCCTGGACATGCTGCAGGCCATGAATACCGGCCACGACGGCTCCCTCACGACGGCACACGCCAACAACCCCCGCGACATGCTGGCGCGGCTCGAGACGATGGTGCTCATGGCCGGACTCGATCTTCCCGTGAGCGCGATTCGCGAGCAGATTGCCTCGGCCATCGACATCGTCGTGCAGCAGACGCGGTTCGCCTGTGGAACCCGCAAGGTCACGCACATCTGCGAAGTGACCGGTGTCGAGAGCGGCCGCATCCAGCTGCAGGACATCTTCGAGTTCCGTCAGACCGGAGTCGACGGGGCCGGCAAGATCCAGGGCTACTTCACCGGCTGCGGATTCGTGCCGGAGTACTACGAGTCGCTGCGGCGAATCGGTGTGCCGCTGGACCTGAGCATTTTCGAGCGTCGCGACCCGACCGGAGCAGCAGCATGAACGAGATCACCATGATGATTGTCATTGCCGCGATGGTCGTGGGCGCCATCATCCTGCTGATGAAGGTTGCCAGGGTCGGCTACGGCACCTATGAGCAGCGCTTCACGGACGTCGCGCGAACCAAGCTCGAGGAGTCGTTTGATTTCAGAGATCCGCAGCGCCTGTTCTGGCTGACCAACCTGGCCACGCTGCTCGTGCCGGCGCTGGTGTGGTTCGCGTTCGGCGGAGTCGTGCTGCCACTTCTGGCGGCCGTCGCGGTGATCTTCGCGCCAAAGTACTACTTTGGCTTCAAGAACAAGCGGCGCCGCTTGCAGATCGTGACGCAGCTGCCCGACGTGTTGCTCATGCTGGGCAGCTCGCTGCGCGCCGGGACCAGCCTGCAGATTGCACTGGACATCGCGATTCGCGAAACGCCAGCGCCGTTGTCGCAGGAACTGGGCGTCGTCGTGCGCGAGCAGCGTCTCGGGCTCGCTCTGGAGGACGCCCTGGAGTCGATGGCCACGCGCCTCAGCCTGGAGGAGGTGGAGCTGGTCGTGGCGGCCATGACGATCGCCCGGGACGTCGGCGGCAATCTGGCCGAGACCCTCGATCAGCTTGCCCGCACGCTGCGGGCCAAGGCGGCGATGGAAGGCAAGATCCGATCCCTGACGTCCCAGGGCAAGATGCAGGGGTGGATCGTGGGCTCGCTGCCCCTCTTTCTCATGCTGGCACTTTCCTACATGCAGCATGACGCCATGGCGCCGCTGTTTCATACCTGGATGGGCTGGGGAGTGCTCGTGCTCATCGGCTTCCTCGAGGCGCTGGGATACGTGTTCATCCGCAAGATCGTCACCATCGACGTTTGAATTGACGCCGGCGCGCACGCTGCCGCTGGAATGAGGAGCTGAAAATGATCGAGTTGCTGGTTGTCACCATGGTCATAGGCGCGATCGTCCTGGGCGTGATGTCCGTCCGCCGGATTGCAGTCGAAGTTCCCAGCGAGGATCGCCAGTACATGGATCCGCCGCCCCGCTTCTACAGACTGGCGGGCCCGCTGGTGAGGGGTGTCGCGCACTACTGCGAGTGGGCGCTCCCCGAGGCAACGGCGACACGCATCCGTGATGCCCTGCGGCGCGCCGGCCAGGACTACACTCTGACACCGGTGCAGTTCTTTGCCGGCAAGCTGACTGCCGCGGCGATGTTTGCGGCTGCGTTCGCCTACGCTGCGACGACCATGAAGTTTCCAGGGAGCATCACACTCATCGGCGCCGCGCTGTGTCTCGGGGTAGGCTTTTATCTGCCCGAGAAGTGGCTGGCAGACATGACGCGCGTGCGCAACCTCAAGATCCTCAAGCGCCTGCCGTTCTTTCTGGACATCGTGACGATGGCGGTCGAGTCGGGCATGAACCTGTCCTCGGCCCTGCAGAAGTCGGTCGAGAAGATGCCGCCCGGGCCGATGCTCGTCGAGATCAACCGGCTGCTCCGCGAAGTGCGCGCGGGCAAGGCGCGCGCCGATGCGCTTCGCGACATGGCGGCCCGGCTGAACTTTCAGGCGATGAACAGCCTGGTCAGCGCGCTGGTGCAGGGCGAGCTCATGGGCAGCAGTATCGGCCCCATCCTGCGTGCCCAGGCAGACCAGCGCCGCACGGAGCGCTTTCAGCGCGCGGAGAAGCTGGCCCTCGAGGCCCCCGTGAAGATGCTTTTCCCGCTGATCTTCTTCATCTTCCCGTGCACATTCCTGGTGATCGCATTTCCCATCGTCACGCAGTTGATGAGGTCGGGGCTGTGATGAGCCACTATCAACGATGCGCCACGCCCGAAGGCGCACTGCGAGTGCGGATAGCTGACAATTTCGTGGCTCGCGCGTTGGGGCTACTCGTGGGGGCTCCTCTGGATCCGGCCGAGGGCCTGTTGATCGCGCCGTGCTCGAGCATCCACACGATCGGCATGCGCTACCCGATCGATGTGGTATTCGTCGACCGCGAAGCGCGTGTACTGCGCGTATGCCCGCGTGTCAGAGCCGGACGCATGCGTTTTGCTCCGGGCGCTCGGGGTGTACTCGAGTTGCGCTCCGGAATTGCCGCCCGGCACGGCCTGGTTGCGGGAGTCACGCTGCCCGAGCTGGCTGGCGCGCTCGGCTGAGGCTCACTCGCGCGTTCGTTCGAGAGCCCGCAACGCCTGGCGAAACTCCGCGGCGCTGGCGAAGCGATCCTCCGGACGCCTCGCCAGCCCTTTCAGCACGAGCACATCGTAAGGTTGAAGGGAAGGCTTGCCGGCCACCATCGACGGGCGCAGCGGAGTCTCATGACACACCTTGAACATCACTTGATCCGCGGTACCGGCGAAGGCCGGCACCCCGGCCAGCAAGTGGTACAGGACCGCAGAGGCAGCGAACAGGTCGACGCGGCTGTCGAACGTGTCGCTCAGATAGCTTTCCGGCGCAATGTAGCCGGGAGTCCCCAGGATGGCCTCGGGAGGTCCCGGCGTTGGCCCAGGCAGCCGCGCAATGCCGAAGTCGGTGAGCTTCACCCGGCCATCGACCCCTACCAGGATATTCGACGGCTTGATGTCCCGATGCCATACGCCGCGATCGTGCGCGTACTGCAGCGCCTCGAGCACCTGCACCAGGATCTCCACCGAACGGGGGAGGCTGAACGCCATCCCGCGCTCGAAACAGTCTCGCAGGCTGTTCCCCTCCACATAGTCCATCACGCTGAAGGCATAACCGGCCTCTTCACCGTACTCGTGAACCGTGACGATCCCGGGATGGCTCAGGGCGCTGGTCGCTTCCGCTTCAAGGCGCAGCCGGGTGCAAAGAGACTCACTGTCCGGCTGGCCCGCTGCCTCCAGCCGCACCGCTTTGATGGCGAGAGCGCGATTCGTGCCCGGATCGATCGACCGGTAGACGGTCCCCATCGAGCCCGCACCGATCACACTCAACAGCCGGTACTCGCCCAGCCGCGCAAGCTCGGGCTGCCGTGCGGTGCCGCCAGTCCCATCCTCAGGTGCGGATTTCATGCGAAAACATTAACACAGGCACCGGATGCTCCGGTTTCCTTGCGTTTGCCCCGGCCCCGCTGTACCGTCCGACGGCGCTTCAAGCAGAACAAGTGCCCTCTTAAGCCGCGCGCCAGCCCGCGCGCCAACACCGTCATCTCGCGTGCCCCATGAGCCCGGGAACCGACACCATCATTCAAGGCGCCGTCGAGAGCCGCAACGTCCAGGCGATGTTTGCGGCCCTCCCCCTCCTTCGTGACCTTGCGGGAGACCTCCTCGGAGAGATCACGCACGAGATCGAGTGGTTTTCCCTTCCTGGCGGCACGACGCTTTACAAAGCGGGCCACCCCCCGGATGGGTTGTACGTAGTCGTGAATGGAGGTCTGGGCGTGTATGTGCCGCGTTCAGGCGGAGGCTCACGGCTCGCGGCGCAGGTCTCTGGAGGCCAGCTCATAGGCGAAACCGAATCGGTCTCGGGGAACCGGCGCGCCGCCACGGTCGTCGCCCTGCGCGATACCGAGGTGGCCCGCCTGCCGACGGCGCTCCTCGAGAAGCTCATCGCGAAGAATCCCACCGCCCTGCGTCAGATCGCGAAGATCCTCGTGCAGCGCCTGGAAGCAGCCCAACTCGGTGAGCGCCAGCACAAGGCCCGCTCGAAGACCTTTGCCGTGGTGCCGCACGGCCCGGAAGTTGACGCGGAAGGGTTCGGGCGGCAGCTCCTGCAGTGTCTGAAGGAGCTGGGGCGGGCGGAGCTCGTCTCACGCAGCACCGGAGGCGAGCAGACCAGCCACTGGTTCCATCGGCTCGAGCGCGCCAATGACTTCGTGGTCTATGTTACCGACTTCCGCCCATCCAACTGGAGCAAACTCTGCCTGCGTCAGGCCGACTCCCTGCTGCTGCTGGCACGCGGTGACGACCCCGCACATGCATGGCCCGCGCTGCTGGCGCGCGATGAGCAGCCCGACAAGCCGCAGAGATTCGAGCTCGTGCTGCAACATCGCCAGGGGAGCCGGCGCGCGGCGGCCCGCCAGTGGATAGACCTGTATCCGTGTCGACATCATCACGTCGGCTGCGCAGCGGATGTGGCCAGGGTCGCTCGCACTCTCACCGGTCGCGCAGTGGGACTGGTGCTCTCCGGTGGCGGCGCCCGCGGGCTGGCGCACATTGGAGTCATGCGGGCGCTGAGCGAAGCGCACATCCCGGTCGATGGGATCGGAGCAACCAGCATCGGCGCCATCATCGGCGCCGGCTGGGCCGCGGGCTGGGACTACCCCGAGATGCTGCAACGTATTCGTCGCTCGTTCGTGGATACCAACCCGACCAACGACTACACACTCCCGCTGGTGTCCCTGCTCAGCGGGCGCAAGGTGGGCCGGTTGCTGCGCCGCGAATTCGGCGAGACGAACATCGAGGATTTGCCGCTGCCCTACTACTGCGTCTCGACCAACCTGACGAGCGGCCAGGCGGCGGTCCATCGCCGGGGACCGGTGTGGCTGTGGTCGCGTGCTTCAGTGGCGATCCCGGGCGTGTTGCCGCCGGTGATCGCGGACGGACAGGTGTACGTAGACGGGGCGACCATCAGCAATCTTCCCGTGGACATCATGCGGGAAGTGCTCGACGGTCCGGTCATCGCGGTGGACGCCGGCGCCGATCGCGCCTTTGCGACCGACCTGGAGTTGACAGAGACGCCACCCGTGTGGGGCCTGCCCAGCTGGCGCCGGCTACGACGCTCGCGAATCACCATCATGCAAATTCTCTGGCGGGCCGGCATGGTCAATAGTGCCGCGACCACCATCGGGCAGCGAGAGCTCGCGGACCTACTGCTCAAGCCTCCTACCGAGAGTATCAATCTGCTGGACTGGAAGTCATTCGAGCGCGCCATCGAGTTGGGTTACCGGCACGCGAGCGAAGCCCTGCAGAGCCGCGACTGGCTCGAGCGGCGCTCGCCGCAGATCGCAGAGACGCCTCTGCCGGCTCAGTGAGCCAGGAAAAACCACACCGCGGCAGCGATCAAGACGAGCACGCCCGCGCCGATGGCGAGCTTTTTCCGCGAACGCCGCTCGCCGCCCGGTCGGCTGCTCTGACCGCCCCTGGGCAGCTGGAAAATACACTCGACCGATCCGAAGGTGATCCGGTCCGTGGAGCTGAGAAAGCTCATCGTGCAGCGGCGGCCGTTGACGAACGTGCCGTTCGCCGACAGCTCGTCAATGACTTTCCAGCGATGGCCTTCGTTCACGATCTTCGCGTGCAGCGCGGACACGCCCACGCGTTTGAGCAGGATCTCGCGCTCGCCCTCGCTGCCGATGCTCCATTCCTTCTTGCCTGAGTCGGTCGGCAGGAGCTGGATGCGCAACGCCCCCTCCGAGCCCCCCAGAACCACGAGCTGCGGCACCTCGACCTGGCCCAGCGCGCCGTCCACGGCGCCGAGGGCCGCCAGGCGCTTGCGCTCCTGCCGCAACTGGTCCGGGGACATATAAAGAGTCTTGTTGCCGGCCTGCGGGTTCTCGAGCCACCCTTCCGGCACCCGGACCTTGCCGCTGGAGACCACCAGGTCCGGCTCACCCTCGCGCACCTGGGTGCGGTCCGCGGGCGATCCGGCCGTCTCGATGCGAAACAGATACTGCTCGACATCGAAGCGCAGCTTGTCGTTGGATTTGAGCCGGACCTTGCTGTCGATCCGCCGGTCGTTGACGAACGTGCCATTCGTCGAGCCCAGGTCCTCGACGAAGACCGAGCCCTCGGAGATGCTCAGCAGCGCGTGGTTACGCGATGGCCGTCCCTGCACCAGCTTCAGACCGCTCTCGGGGCTGCGGCCCACGGACAGCTCGCCGGAGAGCGGAACCTCGGGTCCATCGGGCAGCTTTTTCAGTGTGAATCGTTTGTCGGCCATCCTCGTCGCGAGAGTATAGGCGATCCCGGAGGGAGGCAATTGCGCCGGGCGGGCGCGGGCGGGCAACATAATTCAGAACTGACCGTCGACCGCGCGCACCGCCGCGGCAAACTGCGTCGGATCGAACCCGGACGGGCTTTTGATCGCCCCGTACAGGGAATCGAGCGCCGCCTTGTGCCGGTCATGGTCGCCGAGGGCGTAACTGAGAGTCTCCACGCACATCACGGACTGCTCGGCGGTGCTGAAATCGCTTGCCCTGTCCTGCGTGGCATAGCGCAACACCGTTTTGCGCACCCGGGCGATCTCTGCCGGGGCGTACTGCCGGCGGGTCCAGCCGTCGTGGCTGTCGATCCACGTGTGCAGCTTCTGGGCCTGTTCGCGCACCGTGCCGGGGTCCTTCTGACCGGCGCGCAGGAGCGCTTCCCCAGCCGCCGTGAGCTGTGGCAGCTCGCCCGGCGCCAACACCTCGGTGATGGCCTGCAGCATCACCAGATAATCGCGCTGCAGGCGCAGCGTGCCGGGCTGGATTCCGGCGCCCGCGCGAGCGCGGGTCCAGCGTTGCCGGTCCATCGGGTGATGGCAGCTGAAGCAATCATAGAGGGCGAACTCCGGCAGGAAGGTGTCGGGTACGACCAGGCGCGTCTGCAGCAACTCCAGATAGCGGCGCGCGTTCTCGATCTGGCCGGTCACCCAGAGGTTCATCTGCTCGATCCGGCCCTTGCGCGTGATGTAGTCCTCGTCAACCACGAAATGCGGCGGCTGGTTGTAGGTGAACACCTCCAGCTCGAAATACAGGCGCGGATGCCCGGCACCCATGATGACATGTGTCGCGAATTTGTTACGGGTGCCCATATGGCACGACAGGCACAACTCCGCCCGGGCGAGCGGCTGCTCGCTCGCATACATGCCCTTGGCGAGATTATCGCGATGCGTCGCGGTCTTCTGCGTGTGAGTCTCGATCCACTTCTCCGCACCGCCGTGACAAGCCTCACAGCTCACACCGTCGGAGAGCTGGAACTTCGGCCCGCGCAAGCCGACGGGGACGTTGTCCGCATGACAGTCGAGGCAGATCGCGGCACCCGCGGCGCTCGGCAGGCCCAGCTTGGCGGCGATGGCCTGCGAGCGCGGGCTGCTCAGCGTGCGATAGGCTTTCGAGTGGAAATCATCGGGCGAGGACCAGATGGTGTATTCGTTCAACGCGACATTGCGGCCCGGTTGCGCCGCAGACTTGCCGTGGCACACGCTGGAGGCGCAACTTCCCACACCCAGATGCTTGTAGCTCATCGGGGAAGACTGCTGCCCGGCTGCGGACATCACCGCGGCACAGAGTCCGATCGCCAGTGCGGTCCGCTGCAAGCTCCTCATGAGATCAGCTCACCGGCCTGCCGAGGCGCGCGCCGCGGGGTCTGCCTGCTTGGCGGCATCCTTCACGAACCAGGGCTTGCCGGCAGCATCGAGATACAGCTCATGAGTCTCCGACGGGCTGAGCGCGCGCGTGCCGCGCCGGCCGAAGACCGCAATCTGATTCCCGGTCTCATCCACGGCGCGGTCCCGATCCAAACCCTTGGACAAACTCAGCGCCGGCCGGTGCGTCGGGTAACGGGCGATGAGCTGCGGCCGGGGCTCCGGACTGAATCCGTAGAACTTGCGCTGCGATTCGGGCGAGATGAGCTGCAGCACCTTCAGCCCCCCCACGCCATCGGCGACATAGGCGAACAGTGAGGCGTTCGTCGAACCGACGACCACGTCGCGGCTGTCCTGCAGCTGCCCTGCAGCGTTGAAGCGTTGCTGCTCACGGATAGCCTCCGGGCGCTCGACATTCACGATGACCAGGCCTTCCTTGCCTGCGGCCACGTAGGCGTACGTGCGCGCGACATAAACCCGATGTGCGTCCGCAATTCGCACCGCGTTATCTGGAACGACGCGGGGGCTCTCGGGGTGGGTCACGTCGACGACTTCTAGACCCTTGGCATCGGTCACGAACAGATACCTGAATTGCAGCGCGCTGGCCCGTGGGTCGTCCATGGGCAGCTTCGCCACGAGCTGCGGGTGCAGCGGATCATCCACGCTGACGATCACCAGCGCGGTAGGGGTGGCAACGTAGAGGTAATATCCACCCACGGTCAGGTATCTGGCTCCGTTGAGCACACCGTCGGGATTCCAGGTCACGGCGCGCTTCAGGAAGTTGTTTCGCGGCTCGCCGTCCGCGAGCGTGTCGATGTTGGTCAGAATCAGGCCCTCGCGGGCATCCGTGATGAACGCATAGTGGTACATCGGATGAAAGGCCGATTCCTGGTTGTCCACCCGCATCTTGTTCCCCTGATTGCGAGCGGGATTGATCGGCTGATCGGTGGGCAAGGCCACACAGGTCGCCTCGCTCGAGCTGATGTGCGTGTTGTCCCCCAGCGGGCTGAACGGTGCGCTGATCACGCCCTCCGATACCCCCTTGTTGCCGACGCTCGCGACGTCATACACCCGCATTCCGCGACTGCCCTCGGCGACGTAGAGGAATTCACCCCGCAGCTGCAGGCACTGCGCCTCGCCGGCACTGTGGCTGAGGGCATGCTGGAGCTTGCGATCGCGCTTGAGGTGCTGGGCATACCAGTCGGGGTAGGCGTAGCGATGCAGGTAGCTGCCGATGACCGCCTGCGGCTCATCCCACTCGCTCACCTGCACGGCGTCGATCTCGCCGTCCCCGCCCACATAGGCATGGTAGCCGATGAAGTTGATGAAGTTGGTTCCCAGCAGCAGCAGCTGCGCCAGGATGGCGTTGTTGTCGTTCTGGCTGGAGAGGTGGCAGTCATCGCAGTCCTTGGTCTCCACCTTGCGCTCGGTGTGCGGGTAGTGGGCGTTGAAGGCCTGGCTGCTGAAGCCGCTGGCGGAGATCGGCGGCTGTTGCACGTAGATGTGCTCTCGATTGGCGTTCGTCGAGGACAGCACCAGGGCCGAGCTCGATCTGAAGGGCGCGATCTTGCCTCCGCCGGCAGTCTCGCGATGCCCGAGCATGAACATGTCGTCGCGTGCGACCTGAGGATTGTACGTGGCGTAGTTACGCGTCTCGCCGCCTTCATAGTGGTGGCGCGCCGTCTTGGCGTTCGCCTCGATCGGCAGGTGGCAGCCGCCGCAACTGGTGGTCCAGGAGGTATGACAGGCGAAGCACTCCATGTTCTGGTCGCTGTGCGCCAGAGAGCCCGCCGGAACCTGCAGTCCCCAGCTCTGCTGGGCGACATCCCGGCTCATGAGCTTCGCCCGTGCGGCCTTGGGGTTGTACTCCGGTCTGCCCGGGGTCACGGTGTCCTTGACCAGGCTGACCTTCCACTCGAGCTGGGGATCCACCATCGAGCGCTGGTAGAGCTGACCGGCGATCCACTCGAAGCGGCGACGGCCGTCGGGTGTGCGCAGACTGAGCAGATCGAGCCCACCGTTGAGCGCGGCCGGCCCCGAGGTATACGAGTTGGGGTAGCTGCTCACCGTGCCGTGGCAGTCCTTGCAGCCGATCTCCACCGAGGCGGCGACCTCGCCGTAGATATAGCCGCTGCCGTGATTGTCCTGCGAGAAGTGACAGTCCACGCACTGCATGCCCACATCGACGTGCGCCGAGGACAGGTGGACGGCCTTCTGGAATTTCTGCGGATCCTCATCGGAGACGATGGATCCCTTGGCATCGAGCAGGTCGCCCGCCCGATCGCGCTTGTACACCGCACGGAAGTTCCAGCCATGACCATGGTAGTCGGCGAACTGGGTGTCCTTCAGCTGCGGGTTGAGGTCCGCGACGGCGCGCAGGAAGTCCAGGTCAGCCCACTTTCCGCGGACGGCTGCGCCTTCGGGGTTGCGCTCGAGCACCTCGTGTATCCGTGCATTCGAGGGGTACTGCTGCCTGGACGGCCACATGGCGGGCGCGTCGGACTCGTAGTCCCACATCGTGTAGCCAAACATGCTGTTCATGAACATGTTGGGCTGGTGCATGTGACACACCATGCACTGGCTGCTGGGGATGGAGCGCGTGAACGCGTGCTTCAGCGGGTGGCCCGGCTGGTCGTGAGCGATGGTGGGATCGACTGTCTGCGAGACTCCGTCATGCCCGGCTGCCGCGTAGACACTGGAATGCTGCGGGTCCCGGTCGTTGGCGTAGATCACATGGCATGAGGCGCAGCCGGACTGCCGATAGTCACCCGGCTGATCGTTGGTCCCGATGAACCAGAGGTTCGGATCGTTCAGGCGCGTCTTGGTGATGTTGATGACCGGCACGGAGATGCGGGCGCCCGTGCCGGGCCCCCGGCTGGAGGCGCGGATGTCGGGTCGGCCGGGCTCCTCGAGCCGCTGCAGCTCCCCCTGGGCGTCCGGCAGACCGGTCTCGGCGAACAGATTGCCGATGTTGCGGCCGCCGCGCTCGAAGATGCGGAAGATGTCCCCGGGCTTGAGGCTCTCCCACGGGGGCAGCGGCAGAAGCTGCGGCAGGATGCCCGCATCGAATGCCGCTTGCGGATCCTTCGGTGCCGGGCCCCTGAGGAGCACGCCCACGCCTGCGCGGTTGTAGGATTCCCCGAGAATGTAGTTCTTCGAATCGAGAATCCCGTTGTTGTAGGCGGCCCCTCCCCAGAACATCGCGGTGGTCGCATGCAGGCTGCGCAGCGAGGCCTCGATGATCTCCTGGTGACAGGCGCCGCAGGACTCGCTAACTACCCGGTAATCGGATGGGTTCATGAAGCGGATGAACTCGGGCGACTCCCGGTTGAGGAGCGCATAGCTGCGCTGCGGGTTCGCGCTCGAAGGGTAGTGCCACTCGGCCGGGTAACGCGGCAGGACGTGAGCCGCATCCCGGACCTGGCGATACTGCGCCGACTCGCGACCCACCCCGTGAGGCAACGCCGCGGCTTGGTTGCCGCCGTGACAGTCCGTGCAGCCGAGGTTGACCGCCGTATTGGCGTGCATGGTGGCATTGTCAGTCTGCGTATGACAGGACAGGCACCCGCGGCTTTTCTCCTCCGCCATCTGCGGCGACTGGGTCATCGGTGAAGGCGGAGCAGTCACGTACTGCCGTTCCACGGGTTCGCCGCAATGCGCGAGGGGGCTCAGCAGCAGGGCTGCGGCATGCAGGCACCACAAGGCCGCTGCCCGGACGGCCGCTCGCCTCCGGGACGCCAGCCGGCCGTGGCTCGAGGGATACAGTGATGGCATGTCTGGCACGGCAGCCTCAGTAGGCAATGATGGCGTTCAGGAGGAAGTAATCCGGATTGCGGCGCGGGAACAGGGCATCGAAGGCGCTGGATGCGAACAGTCGGGCGTAGGCGGCGCGCACCACGATGTTCTGCGACATCAGCGGCCGGTACGTCAGGGCGATCGAGGCGTCCTCGCCGATATGCCGGTCATCGAATGGCTGCGCGCGCAGCGCCGCGATCACCGCCGTCTGCGCGAAATACAGGCTGTTGAGATTGACGGCGACCCTGAGCGTCGGCAGCAGATCCAGATCCGCGCCCACGCCGGCGAGCATCACGCCGGGGTTGTCGAAGTTGGATTGCCCCTCGCCTTTGGAGGATCTCAGGTCCGCGAGCACACCGTTACCGGAGGTGAGGGTCACCCCGCCCCCGCCGATCAGCGGCACGGCCTGGCTGATCCAGTAACTGTTGTCCCCGCCGGCGAATTGCGGATTCTCGAAGATGGCATCGAAGCCGGTGGCCTTGCGGTCATAGGGATCGGAGTCCCCGCTCGCGTACAGCAGCGACAGGCGCGCCCGGATCCAGTCGAAGTCGCGCGAGAGCTCCGCCGCCGCGAAGGCGGCCGAGACCTTCAGCCTGGTATCGGAGAACACCCCGGGCTGCTCGTGACCGGTCACGTAATACAGCGACACGGTGGCGTTGTTGCGCCCGAAATGCCCGTCGCCGTTGTACCCGAGATAGGTCACCGCGTAGTCGTGCGGGAGCTCGAGTCCCAGCGCAGCGGGCCGCACCAGGAAGCCGTTGGTATCGTAGTGCTGCTCGCCGCCCTCGGTGTTGTGGTTGTAGATGACCGTGCCCTGGGAGGTAAATCCGGGCACCGGCATGTCCTGCCAGTAGAGGTTCGCCACCGCGACATCGTCGTGCCGGGGGGCATGCGTCAGGTCGTTGAGCCCGCTGTTCGTATCCTTCTCCAGGCGGCGGAACCAGGCGATGTTGTACTGGAACACGTTGTTGTCACGCGTGCCGAACAGCCGGACCCCCGGCTCGTTGTCCTGGAACAGGAAGCCGCGGAAATCGCTCGAGAAGGGCTGGATACCGATGCGCACACTGTCGAAGTCGAAACGATCCGACACGTTGCGCAGATGCTTTTCCACGAATGCATTCTGGATGCCGACGAAGTCATCGGTGCGCGTCGTGCCCCTGCGCGGATCGATGTTCAGCAGGCCCACTTCCTCCACCGAGGCGTAGTTGTAATTGAATACCGGTGTCAGACGGAACTGCCAGTCCGGCGGCTTGAAGACCGTGTCACCCTTGTACAAGGTCAGGTCGGCCGAGACATTCTCCGAGAGCAGATGGCCGCCCGGGTGTCCAAAGACATCGTTGCTGCCGGGCCGCGCGGTGGAGGCTATGCCCACCGCGGAGACGAGGTTCCGATACTCGAACGTCGAATCCGACAGCACCCCGAGATTGAAGAACCAGTCGCCGTGGAAGGGCCGGTCGGCTTTCAGAGGGTTGCGGTTGTAGGGATCGAGCAGATCGCGCGGGTAACCGAGCTCATCGACGATCCGCCAGCGATCGGGCAACGGTACGGATTCAACGTAGTCGGTCAAGCCTGGCAGCGGGATGGGCGAAGGAGTCGGCCGGGGACCCCGATCGAAGCCTCGTTGGACCGACGGCGCCCCCTCGGCGGAGGGACCCGGAGCCGCTCCCGCCGGCCCAGGCGCCGTCTGTGGGGTCGGCGTCGCGGGAGTCGAGCCCGGGCAGGGCACTTCGACCGTGCCCGGGAGGCGCCGCTTGAAAATGCGCCCGGTATCGTCGCGGTAACACGTCTCGGCTTGAGCGAGCTGGGGCACCAGGGCAGCCACCAGCAATGCGAGGCTTGCGAGCGGCCCGGTTAGTAGCGCCCTCGGCAAGCGGCCCCGGCGCTCAGAGGCCCTCACAGACATTCTCCTGATCGCTGTCGAGGAAGGGAGCCTGCGGACACTGGACGTACAGGAGCCGGGTCCCTTGCGGACGCAACGTATCGGCGCGACGGTCCGCGGGAGCCTGGCTGATCGAGCCGTTGAGAGCCTGGCTGGCCTCGTGAAGGCCCAGGAAAGCGACCATGTCGTCCTGATCGACACCATCGCCGGATACGCCGATGGCGCCGACCAACAGGCTGCCCCGATAGATGGGCACGCTGCCGGCAAAGATCTGTAAGCCGTTTCTCAAGCGCGAGCCCGCGGCGCTGGCCGTGATGCTCACGCTCGGCGACAGCGGAGGAACGCTCAGGCCCACCCCGGCGCAGCCCACCGGAACGTCGGTGGCGCCCGGCACGCCGATCGCATAGATCACGTGTTGCAGGATGGCATTGAGCGCCAGGTCAAGCTGCAGCCCCGTCGAGAACACGCTCCACTGGCTGAGCGGTTTGCTGAATGGCCCGTTGGCGGCGCCGTCGATCCCGTCCGGAAAGAGCGGCCGCGACAGATTACTCACCGCCCGGTCGCTGTAGGCGATCGTTCCATCGCTGAAAGCACCCGAGTCACCGATGAAGGACCGCGCTGCAGTGATATAACCGCCCAACCGGACCTGACCGTTTGAAGTCAGGCCGCTGGATTCGATGGAGACGTACTGCGCCGGCGGCAGAGAAGCCAGGAATGCGGCAGCGGAGCTCGAGGAGAAGAGCGCCGCGGTGCGTGCTTTCTGCAAGGCGACATCCGCGCCAAACAGCGGTGCGTCCCGCGAGCGCACAAATCCCAGTGGCGAGCCGAGCGTGTCAACGATGGTAATCGATACGCGGGCCGTGTCGCCCAGTGGCAGCCGGATTTGTCCGCGCGCCTTTGCAGCGATCGCGAGCGCCGAGCGCAGCACCTGCAGGACCTCGTCGCGCGTCAGCGCGTCCGGGCCATCCGTCCCTGCTCGTGCCGGAAAACGGGGCGTGTTGGTTGCATCCACCAGAATAAACGCATCCTGTCCAGGGAAATCCGCGCCGCCCTCCGGACGAACACCTGAGGCCGGTTGACCAAAGGCCGTGCCCGCATGGATGAGGCCGTCGGCATAACCTGTGACGGCGACGAGACTCCCCACCGCCGTGGTAAGGGAACTGTATGCGGGTGCCGATCCAGGGTCCGACGCCAGCGCGGCGTACTCCGTGTTGGTGTAGTGCAGCGCGAGTCCACCGACGGTGATCTGATCCGCCCGCCGATCCGCGGGCGCGCCGTATCCGAACGTCGCGGCCATCGCAATGGCCTCATCGAGATCGACGCTGTGAGGGTCGAAGGCGGTATCGGCCCCGTAGATGCCGTCGGCCAACACGCCCACTCCTCCCACGACCGTGCCGTCCTTGTACAGCGGGAATCCACCGGGATCCGCCGACAGGCCGAGCGGTGACCGCTGGGGGCCCACGGTCGCGCCCGTGCCCGGCGAGGCCATGACCAGGTCCGAGCAGGCCAGCTGGCTGAACTGCACGCCAAACAGAGGTCCGGCAGGAGCCCCGTGCGTCCCGGGATCAAAGTGCTGCTGCACGATCTGACTCGCCGTTCGGGTAGAGAGCGCATTCCCCTCTGAGGAGAGATACGCGCCCGTGATCGCCTTGGCGATGACCGCGAGCTCGTCCAGGTTGAATCCACCGAGCGAGCCGGGCGAGGGCAGCCGGATGCCCTCCAGTCCGGTGTGGATGATGTTATGACCCGAAGCATCGACCTGACTGGCGATCAGGACGGGGCGGCTCGCCGCCGCGCCCATGCGATAGACCGCCAGAACATTGCCCACCCGGTCCACGACCCCGACCGTGGCGTTGACTTTGCGTGCCTGCGCTTCGGCAACGCCCTGAGCAATGACCTGCTCGACATCGGTAACAGTGAGCAGCGAGCTGGCGGTGGCGCAGTTGCCCGAGCAGCCACCCGAGGTGCCGGTGGACACTACTGCCGGGTCAGCGCCGCCCCCACACGACACGAGGCAGGCTGCAGCGAGTGCCGCCAACACGTGCTGTCGTCTCATTGTGCGTCGGCCTCCCTGAGGCGATCGTACGTTGTTATTGGATGGTAGCTATGACAGCTCGAGCACTGGAGGGTAACACGATCCACGGCAAGCCGTTCGCTGTGGCAGTCCAGACACTTCGAGAGATTGGGGATGAAGAGGTCGGCACTCCTCCTGGAGGCTTTGACCGCATGACAGGTCAGGCAGGCGGCATCGCCGCTCTTGCCTTTCTGGACGGCGTGCAATCGGTGGCTGAAATGGACCTTGGGAAAGTAGTCCCGGGTCAGCCTCACGGGCTCGACCTGGAACCGATCGAGCAGCTCGCTCGTGTGTTGATCGCGCACCTCGTGACAGCTGACACAGCCGCGGCCGGTGAACTGATTCTGGATCTCCCCCTGGGCGCGCTTCATTGCGCACTCGAGCGGAGCTGCGGTGCACGCGGCTTGCGGCTCTGCCTCTTCGGGCATGCGGCGCCGATGAAATCCGCTGGCCGGCGCTCTGGGCGCCACCGCGTTGCGCACGAAGTAGTCCTGGATCAGCAGGATTGCGTCACGGGGCTTGCCGTGCGGAAGCTGACGATCGGGCGCCTGAGGGTCGAACGTCAGCTCGTGGCAGGAAGAGCACGAGCGTTGCATGGTGATCGGGATGAAATGCTCGCCATCCGCATCGAGCGTGTGGCAGTCCGAACATCCGAGCGCACCGCGGTCGCTCGCCCGTGTGACATGCTCGGGATCGAGATGCTGGGCGTGCGAGAATTTGAGGTTGGATTGCTCCCGGGCAGTGGACACCGGCTCACGGCTCACTGCCCAGCGCAGCTGCCCATTCTCATCCGCGGTGCCGGCTGGCTTGAGGAGGCTCACGGTGAAGGCAGGGTGAGTGTTGAGAGAGAATCCTTCCACCGGGTGAACCTTGAGCGCACCGAATCGGACATCGGAGTGAGCGTGACAATCCACGCACAGGCCGTTGTCGCGCACCACGAGCCCGCTGACGGGCGCGTGATGCTCCTGATGACACTGCGCGCAGCGCTGCGCGGGCCCGAGCTGGGTCTCGGCCAGCCGCGCTGGCTGGACGTGATCGCCTATTCCGCGATGGCATTCGCGACAGGTCGCGTCGCGCACGTGGACGAAGAGCTGTTGATGGCAGCTTCCGCAGCGCTGGCCGGCGGCGAGCTGGTGAGCGGGCGTGAGTGGGCCCGCGCTCCAGAGCTGATCGCTCGGCACCAGCGGTGGCAGGTGGCCCCCGCTGCGCTGTCGCACCAGGCCGCCATAGGGAACCAGCAGTGCGCCGAGGAGAATGAGGGCAGCCAGGATCCACGCCGCGGCGCGGCGGGAGAGCCAGGTCATGGACAGATCCGTGCGGAAGGCCCGCTCGTAGGCGCTGGGCGCGACCTGAGGATCGGGCTCCCATTCGAGCGCAAAGTCGAAACCGGCCGGGGGGTCGAGCACCCGCAGCCGATGAGCACCGATCTCGATCAGATCGCCGAGCTTCGCAATCGCCGAGCGCACCGGTCGGCCGTTGATGTACACCCGGGCACGACGCACGGAGGTGACCGAGAGCTCATGGTGTCTGGCACGCACAGTCGCGTGCTGAGCCTCGACCCTTTCGCCGAGCAGCTGGATGGTGCAGTCCGCCGCACTCCCCAGCGAGAGACCCTCACCCCTCAACTCGGTATCCTGGTACTCAGTGCCACCGTCGGGAGCTGCGCGCAGTTGTCGAAGCAGCACGTCCATGGATCACCAGTACATGAAGGTGGTCAGGATGTGCACGACGAGCGCGACGATCAGCGCAACAGTCAGCGGCACGTGAACGTACAGCCATAACTGCAACCAGGCCTGCAGCTGGATGTCGCGGCGGATCCGGCGCAGCACCGCCTGTCGCCGCGACAGCAGAACGATCAACGCCTGCAGATTCCCTGCCTCGGCGCGCTTGGCGGCCTGCGGCACGCGCACGGCCACATAGTCAATCACCGCCCGCTGGTCGGTGTTGCCGGCGAGGCTTGCTCCACCGGAAGTCACTTCGGGATCGCCGCGCATGAACAGCGACCGATCCAGGCCCAGCAGCTGCCTCAGCACCCCGCCGCCCAGGGATGTGCGCTCGATGCTGCTGCGCACAGCATTGCCCACAGCCGGATCGCACGCCCGTGCCAGCTCGCGGCCCTGGCGATCCAGCCCGAACAGCTCGGCAAACAACGCCGCACGCGACAATCCGCCGCTGTTGGCCGCCAGCTGTCTCGGCATGGACAGATAGACGTACAGGCCGAAGATGCCACTGGCGATCACGAGGCACATCAGCACATACGCGAGCGTGTGCACATTCCAGCCGAACAGTCCCGCGCAGTGCAGTGTCGCAATCAACACGAGGGCGAGGCCCAGCCACACGTGTGCGGAGGTCCATCCCTGCACTGAACCGAGCGTCGCCCGGTAACTGCGCTTGCGGATCCCGAGCAGCGTCAGCCAGAGGATCAGCAGTGCGCCGATGGTGCCTAACACGTAACCCTGCCACGTGCCGCCGCCCGGTCGTTCACGGCCGCCCTGCGTCGCATAGATCATGGCCGAGAGCGCAACGAGCGCGAGCGCCCACCACGCATAACGCGCCCGGCGAAAGCGCAGGATGTTCTCGTGAATCATCGGCGGCGCTGATCCGCGAGATCCAGATACTGATCCGGTCCGATCCGGATCGCCGCGCCGGTCGGGCAGGCCTGCACGCACGCTGGCCCATTGCTCAGGCTGCCGCAGGCATCGCATTTCGTGGCCTTCTTGCCGTGGGCCTTTCCCGCCGCCGTCGGCTGGTAGTTGCGCTCCTCCCCTACCCCGGGGCCTGCCCCAAACAGAAGCCACGACCACAGCCCCGGCTTGCGCGGCGCCTCGTACGTCATCCGGATGACGCCGTAAGGACAGTTCACCTGGCAATTCCCGCACCCGATGCAGGTCTCGTCGATGAACACCTCGCCGTTGGCCGAGCGCTTGATGGCATTCGGCGGGCAATCCTTCATGCAGTGCGGCTGCTCGCAGTGCCGGCAGGAGATCGGGATGTGCACCTGCGCAAACGATGCGCCCGCCTTGCGGTCCAGGCGCGAGATGCCGCCATGTGTCTCGGCGCACGCCTTCTCGCAGTTGTCGCAGCCGATGCATAGTGATTCGTCGATGATCAGTGCGTTGGTCGCCTCACCCAGCCCCTCTGCCATCAGGAAGTTCATGATCGAGCTGGCTTCCGGCCGCACTTCCATGCGTGCGCTTTCGGCAACGTGCTGACTCGCCGCGTGCTGCAGCAGCTGCAACGGTGCATCCGCACGCCTCGAGAGGCTCAGGAACTCGGGGCGCTGCACCTCGATCAGCTCGGAGGCGACCGTCGCGCGTGCGGTCTCGCGCCGTTGCGGGTCTCCCATGAGGGACATCTCGCCCGCGAGCTGACCGGCCGGGACCTGGGCGACCAGCAGATCCAGGCCGTTGCGTCGGCGGGACAGCGTGACGGCGCCCGAGCGCACGATGAACAGGCTCGCCCCCGACTCCCCCTCCGAGAAGATCGGTTCGCCGGCCTTGACGGATCGCACGCTCACCTGGGCTGCGATGTCCTTGAGCTCGCGCGCGCTCGCCTGGGGGGCGAAATGGCGCTGCAGCTCGCGTACGACGAAGATCCAATCGATGCCGTTGCGCACGCTCTCGTTGGAGCTCATCAGCTTGATCATCGTGCGGCGCGGGGTCTCCATCAGAATGCAGCCCGCGCCCGCAATGGCGCGCTCCGTGCGCGGCCGGCCTGACAGCAGGCTCATCTCGCCGAAGAACTCGCCCAGCTTCAGAACTGTCGTCAACGGAGTGGGCCCGGACGTCTGCAGAGTCACTTCGCCGTAGGCGATCGTGAAAAATGAAGTCCCGAACTCACCGGTGTCATAGATCACCTCTCCCTCGCGTATGACCCGGGTCACGCGGGGCTGACTGGGCCTGTCGGCGATACTTTGTCGTGCAGAGTCCACTCTGCGACGGGCCTCGGCATGCTCGGGGCCGTCCGGATAGGCGGCAATGACTTCGCTCTCGATGACCAGCTCGCGAAAGGCGAGGGTGTTGAGCTCCCGGAACATGGGGACGATGGATTTGAAGCGCTCGAGCAGATCCTCGGTCTCGCGCTGGAAAGGCAGCCCGCAGAACTGCCACTCGAGCAGCGGGTAGTCCGCCGGCTTGATCTGGTTGCCATAGGCGTACTCGGCGACGTCATAGCCCTGATTCATCGCCTGCTTGATCAGCGGATAACCGGCCAGGGAGCCGACCACGAACAACCCCGGAACATTGGACTCATATTGGCGCGAGAGCGCCGGGATGGCCTCGCGCTGCGGGCCTGGAAAGCGGATCCCCGTGGATTCGACGAAGGCTCGGGCGGGATCGGATCCCAGGCGCGCGATCACGCGATGGCATTGCACCACGCGCTCGCCCGCGGGTGTCTCCAGTGTGACCGTCAGAGGTTTCGGACTGCCTTCCGAGCGCGAGACCGCCTTGGGGCGCGTCTCGTAGTAGGAGGCCAGCCGGCGGTGCGGATCGCTGATCGCAGCCAGCACGGCCGACAGATTGGCGTCCTTGGCGCGGCTGAACTCCTTGCCGCGGTTCACGATCCAGACATCGTTCTGCTCGCTCAGCGCCAGAGCATTCTCGATCGCCGCATCGCCTGCGCCGACCACCAGGATGGTCTCATCCAGGTATTCCCGGGGGTCATCCAGCTGATACTGGACTTCCTCGCAGTACTCTCCAGGCACCCCCAGCCGCCGTGGGTTGCCTTCCATGCCGATTGCCAGTACCACGCTCGCCGCCCGGATGGTTCGCCCGTCGGCGAGCTCGAGGCGGAAAGCATTGCGCTGACCACTGATTTTCCTGACCTCGGCGTTGTAAAGCACATTGACCTGCAACCGCGAGGCATCCTGCGACCAGCCCTCCAGGATCGCCTCCCGGCTGCCCGCCGCGAAGCGCAGGTCGCTGCGCAATTCGAGAAAGCCCGGCTCGGCCATCACGTGCTTGCCTTTCTGGTAGCGCTGGATGGTTTTCGCGACCTTCGCCGAGGCTTCCAGCAGCACGTAGCTGGGGCTCTTGCGGGCCTCCCGGGCATCGACCAGGGCCGCCCGCGCAGCGGCGCTCAGCCCGGCGGGACCCGCCCCGACGATGGCGAGCTGATACTCAGAGGGCTCGGAGCTTGCCATGGGACCTCAATAAAGACTTGCGCATCATGGAGTTAGGACATCGGTTGGTATACGTTGTCAGGTCGCGGGGAGCGACGGAGCACGCCGAGTTGGGACCGCAGCCCGTTGCATTGCAGCCAGTTGTCATCCGGACACGCCAGCGAGCGAGTGCTGTTATTTTGGACACCCCTCTTCTGATGCCTCGCACCCGACGGCGCGCGCTCTATAGCGGGATTGGACATTCTGTACCACACTGACCGCAGGCAGGGAAGGCCGAAAGCGCGCACAATCCCCCCTGCGGGACACAGGCATCGGCCAACACACCCGGCTTAAAAAAATGTGTGTTGTGAGTGTCCGGTTTTGCGTCGCTTCTACGTTATTTGCCGATAGGCAACTTCCGACGGTGGTGCGAGACGGCGCAGATCGCTTTAAACTCGCCGACGAGCGAATCCGGGGTCCTCATGCGAGCGCTCAGCTTCTCAGTTCAATGCAGGCTCTGGTCCTGTGTCTGCAGTGCGAGTCTGTGCGCCGCCGCCGTCGCTGCCAGCCCGAAGTATTCCACCGAGATTGCCACGCGCGCCCAGATTGCAGCGTCCAACCTCGCCGACGCGCTCGTCGTGGACTGCCAGCTTCCGGGAAGACTGCAACAGTTGGGAGGTATGCGCACCTATCTGACACCTGGCGCGCTCATGCGACTCCCCGCCATCGACTGCCGCACTCGCGGGGGTGAATACACGGTGGGAGACCTGGCCAGCGGCACTCTATCGCTCAGCCGCTGGCTACCTCTGGCGCAGAAGGACAACGTGGAGGCTCAGTACTACGTAGCGCGGATCTACGCCAACGGGATGGACGGGGTTCCGGTTGACTACGCCAAAGCCGCACAGTGGTATCAACGCGCTGCCCAGAAACAATACGCGCCGGCCATGCAGGAGCTGGGCTATCTCTACGAGCAGGGCCTGGGCGTTCAGCAGGACGCCCTCGCCGGGCTGAATCTGCAGCGCGAGGCATCCGGGCTCGGCAGTGATCTGGATTACGCCTCGAAGCTGACGGCCAGCCGCGAGGAAGCCGCCCGGCAGATCGCCGCCGTCACCGACCAGCTCGATGCCGCCAACAGCGCCGTGCAGGATCTGCGCTCGCAGCTTGGCCAGGTCAACGAAAGATTGTTGCAGAGGACGACCCAGGTCGATCACGACCAGACGCGCCTGGCGGATCTGCGTGCGCAGCTCGAGTCTGCCAAACGGGAAAGCGGCGGACAGAGCGTCGCGCGCATCGAGCAGCTGCAGCAACAGCTCGCCGTGACCGAGAAAACGCTCGCGGAGAAACAGGCGAGCATCGGCACACTGTCCGCGGATCTCGTGGTCCAGCAGACCCAGATGTCGGAGCAGCTCGCGAAATCTCAAGCGGAGAACTCTCACCTCAACGATCTGCTCGCCAGCGGCCGCAGCGAGACCGAGAGCCTGCGTGCCCGCCTGGCGCAGTCCGAGCAGCGTCTGAATCAGACCCAGCAGGAGCTGAGCGCGGTACGCACGGACTACCTGCGGCAAACGAGCGCCCTTGCTGCTCGCAGCGAGGAGCTGCAGAAGCTCCGGGCGCATGGCGGCGATGCCGTGCAGGCGCTGCTCGAGACGAAGCAGCGCGAGCTGGATGGTCAGCAATTGCAGATCAAATCACTCGAGGCTCAGGTCGCAGCCGCTCATCAGCAAGCGAGCGCTACGGGCTCGAGCGCCTCGGATGCGACAGCCCGCAATCAGGGGCTGGAGCGCTCACTGCAGGCGCTGCGCACGCAATACGCTCAGCAGCAGCAGGAACTGCAGGAGCAGCGCTCGCAATTCGCGCATCTGCAATCGCAGTCGAAGACCGATCGCGATGCGCTGAGCGCCCAGATGGCCGCGGGCATGAGCGCCCGGGCGGGGCAGCTCGAAGAGCAGCAGAAGCGCATTGCGGCACTGCAAGCCGAAGCGAGTCAACTGCGTGAGGCTTATAACCGGGATCGCCAAGCGCACGAGCACGATGCGACGACGGCCAGCGCGGAGACGCAACGCGAGCAGGATGAGCTGCGCGCTGCGCAGGAGAAGATCGCGAAGCAACAGGACACGCTGGAGCACCTGGAGATGGAGCTGGCGGCACGCCAGCTCGAGCTCGTCCGCGCCCGCCAGAGCGCGGCGCAGCAGCCCTCGAGTGAGGCGCAGGCAAACCAGAAGCGCATTGCCTCGCTCGAGACGGACGTTCGCGACCGGGACAAGCAGATCGCCGACCTGCGGTTCGAGCTGGCAAAGGCCGGCACCCCCGCGAATCCCCCGTCCGTGGCGGGTAACGTCAGCTATCGGATGGCGCAGACAGCGGGACCGGGGGGCGCCAACCCCGATGCCCTCATGCGCATGGTTCGGGGCCTCGGACCTGCAAATTATCACGCGCTCATCATTGGCAACAGCAACTACCTGTACATGGAAAAGCTGAAGACGCCCGTCGGCGATGCCCGGGAGATCGCCACTGTGCTGCAGAAGCGGTACGGCTTCGACGTCAAGTTGCTGACCGATGCGACGCGCGACCAGATCATGGCGGCCATGAACGAGTACGCGCGGACACTGACCGATTCCGATCGCCTTCTGATCTACTACGCTGGCCACGGCGGCACGCGAATCGATCCTCCCGAGCGAGCTTTCTGGCTGGGCGTGGACGCCAACCCCGAGCTGCGCGGAAGCTGGCTGTCTGCGCAGATGGTGGCCGATGCGGTCGGAGAGATTCACGCACGGCACATTCTGCTGGTGGCCGACTCGTGCTTCTCCAGCGTCATTACCCATCCCACCTCGACTACAGTGGCACGCTCGGACGATGAGCACAGCACGGCGATCCGCTGGAGCAAGGGTGCCCGGATGGTGCTGACCTCCGGCGAGAACGAGCCCGTGGTCGACACCAGCGCCGCCGATCCCTCGCACTCGCTGTTCGCATCGCAGTTCATAACGGTGCTGCGCCAGAACGACATCCTCATGTCCGGCGAGATGCTGGCGCACGAGTTGAGCAGCCGCATGGCGGTTTTCGCGGCGCGCATGGGTCTGAAGCAGACGCCCACTTACTCGAACCTGCAGGACCCGGCGCACAAGTTCGGGGACTTCTTTTTCCTGCCGGTGGCCAGGTCCACCCAGGTCGCAGCTCTGACACGATGAACCAACGCTGCGCGCGCGGTCGCTTCGCCGACCGACGGCGCACCAAAAACAGCAATAGGAGAGGGATTCAGTGTTTACCAAACCGTTCCGACTGATCGCGCCGGCAGGGGTCCTCACGGCGCTGTGCGCGCTGCTCGCGCCGCCAGCTCAGGCGCAATTGCCGCCGCCTCCACCGAATGCAACCGCCCTGCAGGCGGCGGTGTTCAACGCGGTGGCCAAGATGTGCGTGCTGGATCTCGACCTGCCGAATAAATCCGGCAGCGTCCAGGTGAACGACCTGCACGACCAGTGTCACGCCATCGCGGTGTCGAACCTCAACCCCGGCCAAGGGGGTTTTGGACCGGTGCCGTCATCCTCACTCGGAGCGTTGCAGCAGGTCTCGGGAAATGAGATCTCCACGCAGGGCGCCCTGGCGACGCGGGTCAGCGCCGGTCAGTTCGGCAATATCACCGGCCGGCTGAATGCACTGCGCCTGGGATCGACGTTCGCGCTCTCGCAGGGGCTCTCGGCCCGCGAAGACAGCTCCGCGCCGGGCGGCAACTCGTTTGCATCCGCGGGTCCGCAGACCTTCTATATCGATCGCTCCGTGGTGGATCCGGCCGCGCAAGCGGACTCGCTTTCCCGCGGAACACTGCTGCCCGTGGGCAGCTATCAGAACCCGGGAGCGTTGATCGGCACCAGCTACAACGACGGCTCCTACATTCACGTCGCGCAGTCTGACTCGGGCTCGGGGCGAGTGGCGAGCGGATCCAGCCTGGACGGCGGGGTAGCGAGCCCCTGGGGGCTCTTCGTGCAGGGAAGCTATAACTCCGGACGCCATGATCAGACCGAGAACGAGGATCCGTTCAACTTTCATGCCTCGAGTGTGACCGCAGGCATCGATTACAACTTTGGCGGCGCCGTGCTGGGCGCCTCGATCGGCTACGACAACTACGATGCAGGTTTCCGGGATACCGGTGTGAACTCCTCCGGCGGCAGCGCCCAGGTCAAGGGAACCAGCGGCTCACTGTACGGCGCATGGTTCGGTCAGAACTGGACCGTCAACGGTATCGCGACCTACGGCACGTTGACCACGAATCTCACCCGCGCCGTCAAATATAGCGTGACCTACAACACGGCCCTCGACCCGCAGGCAGACATCAACGATCCGGGTTGTGCGCCCGGAGCGGCCAGCTGCACGGTCTCGGTCAACCGCACTCTGCAGGGTAACCCCGACGGTCGCTCGCTGGCAGTCGGCGCGACGGCGGGATATCAAACCAGCGCGGCAACCTGGGACGTGATGCCCTCTCTCAGTGTCAGCTACCGACGGGCGACCTTCGATGCGTTCTCAGAGCATGATGCGAACGACCCCACTGACGGCCTGCCGCTGTTCTTCAACGACCAGTCGGTCGAGTCGTTGCGCTCGATACTGGGCCTGGATCTGACCAAGCCGGTGAGCACTTCATTCGGCGTCATGACTCCGATTCTGCGGGTCGAGTGGGATCACGAGTTCAAGACGAGCGTGCGCACGATCGATGCCCACTACGTGTTCGATCCGAGCTGCAAGAATGGCATCTGCGATAGCAACTTCCTGCTGCCCACCGATACGCCGGTGGGTAACTACGGCGTAGCAGGCGTGGGATTCTCCGTGACGTTCGCCAATCGTATCCAGGCGTTCGTCTATGACGAGATATTGTTCAGTTACTCGAACTATCACAGCAATGCTGTGACTGTCGGCTTGCGCGGTCAGTTCTGATATCGCCGGCATCACAGGGATTGCGGCACGGGACGGGGCGCCGAGCGCCCCGTCGCTCGTGAGCCCGCTAACTGTGCCGCCGGATAAGTGGGAGGACGTTCGCAGCGGCTACATCCGTTCGTTGAAACACCTCTTCACGCTCGCAATCACGAGCTTCGAATCCGCCACCACCAGCCTCGATGATGAGCCGGTGGGACAGGGCGGCATGGAGCACCCCGGGTCCGAGCTCACCTTCCGCCGCTTCCAGGCAATTGCCACGGAGAGCGACATTCCCCGGGCTACCCTTTATATAGAGTACCCGGGCGCAGAGCGGCTCAAGGCCTATCCTCATCATTCGGGATACGGGGACATCAAGGTCAGACTGGGACCCATTGGTGAGAACCCGGTGGACGGGGGCTTCACCGGGCCCACAGCCTGGACGTTGGTGGACTACAAGGGACAGCCGGGATTTCACGGGAAGGGATTCTTCACCGACGCCGAGCTGCAGAGCATGGTGGACACTGCCGCGAGCCTCGGCTGGCAGATGGGCCTGCACGCCATTGGCGATGCCGCGATCCAGCAGACCGTCCATGCGTATGACAAGGCGTTGGCCAGGTACCCCGGAATGGACCATGCGGGAGCCAACCGCCGTTGGTTTCTCGACCATTTCACGGTGATGCCACCCGAAGCCACCTCACGATGAAGGTCGATCAGACCTATCTGGGGGGCAAGCTGGTGTACGATCGCAACGAGCTGCCCGGCCCAGGCACGGGCGCCGACTGAGCGGCCAGCGAATTGCCTGGTCGTCAAAAGGGGGACGGCGCACGCTGCCTGGCGCGGTCCGGGACGGCGCACGACATGGAGCGAAGTGAATGCGCGGCCGCGCAATAATTGCCTGGTTGTTTCTACCGGCGCTTGGAGCCTGCGCGTCGCACCCTTCACGCGTCACACTCTCCCCGCAGCATACTCAGCAGACCATCGCCGAGCTTTCCAAGAGAGCCGATGCAGACTCATTAGCCGCAGCGGGGCTGCTCAGCATGGAAGGCCAGCAACAGCAATCTCTGTCCCTGCTGGCGAGGGCGGCCGCGCTCGCGCCACAGCGGGCAGATCTGGCCTGGCTCCAGATCCAGATCTGCCTGAAGCTGACGGCCTGCGATCCGGAGCCGCTGGGAGAGCGCCTGCGGACACTGGATCCCTCGAACGGCGCCGGGTGGTTCGGGTTACTGGCCCGCGCGAGCCTCTCCGGCGACCAACACTCGGAAGAAGCGGCGTTGCTGGCCATCAGCGCCACCGATCGAGTCGATATTTACTGGACGACACTGATCAGCCGACTGACGAGTGCCGCCGCCCGGGTTGGTGTCATGTCCATCCAGGAGGCTGAGCTGTCCGTCATCGGCCTTCTCTCCGCTCAGGATATTCCCACCTTTCGGGTCATCTCGGATGCGTGCGTCAGAGGGCACCCAACGCTGGACGAGGAGATTCAGATGTGTCGCGGGATCGCCCGGGCCATGGAGCGGGGCGACACCTACATCACGGAGATGATCGGCATCGCCATTGCCCGAAGCGCCTGGCCAGAAACTTCACCCGACTGGAAGGCAGCGGCCCACGCGCGCAGTGTCTACGAATACAGATCCGAATTGCTGCAGCACCTGGAAGTCCACCAGCCCTGGGACCGGCGGGTGGCGGAGCATTATCTGGCGCTGTGCTCCCGATATTCGCGTGAGCAGGATGTGGTGCGTGCGCGCCTGATCGCCGCCGGAAAGAAGGCCGATCCGCCGATAACGCGCCAGCCGCCGCCCCAGTAGGCCCGAGCCGCCGGTCTGGCATTCATCGTGCCAGTGGTGATCGATGGGCAGTGGATGCGAGGGCAGATCTGCCGGCAGCCTTTCGCTCGGTGCAGTCGATGGAAGACTGATGATAAATTGCGGCTACTCCACCTAAATTCGTCCGGTGCCCATTATGTTCCTCGGAGAAATCCTTCGGCTCGGTCAAAGTGTTCCGTCGCTCGCTGACGCTCGTCGCGGGCCTCAGGTATGAAGAAGCTCAAGCACGAAGCGGAACTGTTCAAGGCGGCCTTGGCCGCCGGCGTTCAATATGCGGAGGGCCGCAAAGCGGTTGAGTTCGAGTCGACCGACTCCGCGAGCGACAAGGCGCTATACATTTATCGCTTGCTCGTACACGACAAGGTCATCGTTCCCATGCCGGAGGATCAGCTCAGCGAGAAGACGATTCGGCATAGGCTAGCGACGTGGTATGCGCATCAACTGCCTGACGGAGATCCTTTGTTGGATTAGGCATCTCGCACCGTCACGGAGCTGTCTCGCGGTCCGGCGCTTGTCTCTGAGCCGCCATTACGACCGACTGCTAACACGGCGAGCACCATAGCGCGCCCGCTGACCCGAAGCATCATGGATGTGGGCCGCGGCGAGGTTGCCGAGCGCTACCTGGGGGAGCCCCCAGGATGGAGCGGGTGATGGGAATCGAACCCACGTTAGTAGCTTGGGAAGCTACAGTTCTACCATTGAACTACACCCGCGCTGCTGTTGATTTTATTTCACGCCGATGCCGATGTCGATGCACTGTGAGTGACCCGTTCGAAGAGCGGCAAAGCCTTCTAAAGCGCGGTGGCGACGATATGCCCCAGCTCGCGCAGCACGGCGTCCCGCTCGTCCTGAGATCCGCTCGAGCGCTGGTAGAACGCGCTGATCAGTATGGGCGTTTTACCGGTTGGCCACGCGATGACTACGTCGTTGGCTTCATCACGACCGGTTCCGGTCTTGTCACCGATCCGCCAGTCGGACGGCAGCCCCGCCGAAATGCGCTCCTTGCCGACCTTGGCGTTCACCAGCCATGACTCGAGCTGCGCGCGCGAGGAGGCGGACAGGGCTTTGCCCAGCAGAAGGGTATTCAATAGAGCGAGCATCGCCGCCGGGGTCGTCGTATCGCGACTGTCGCCCGGGCCAACCTGATGCAGCATGGGCTCGATCCTGTCAAGTCGCGTTACCCGATCACCGAGTGAGCGACAGTATTGCGTGAACCCCGCCGGCCCACCGATGGTCCGCAGCATGAGATTTGCGGCCGTGTTGTCGCTCCATTCCACCGCGGCCGCACACAGATCGGAGAGTCGCATGCCGTGCTGCTGTGCATGCTGTCGTGTCACGGGCGCGTACTCAAGCAGATCCTGGGGGCCGTACGGAATCCAACGGTCGAGCCTCTCCTGGCCACGCTCCACGCGTTGCAGTATTGCGGCGGCGACCACGAATTTGAACGTACTGCACATCGCGAACCGCTCTTCGGCGCGATAGTGGAGCCTCGCGCGGCTGGCGGTGTCCAACACAGCGACGCCCAGGCGACCACCCGAGCGCTTTTCCAGATCGGTGATCCGTCCGTTGGTGCCATCGGACCTCGCCGAGTCCGCTTCGCCTCGGGCGCTACTGCCGAGCGAGCGCAGTAAAATCATGCCTCCGAGCAGTGCCGCCCGGCGTGTCAGGTAAATGCTCATTCGGTGCTCCGCTCCGGTTGTCCGCTCCCGCAGATCGTGGATGCGGTCTGTGCAGAACGGGTGGCACAATTCGGGCACATCAAGGCAATGCCGATCTCGGAGACAGCGGGATGAGAACGCGAAACTCTCTCACAGGACAGGACGCGGGGGAAATCATGCAGGCCTGCAAGGAAGAAGCTCGCCGCAACCGCTGGAACGTGAGCATTGCAGTGGTCGATGAGGCCGGCTATCTGATTCACCTCGAGCGACTGGACGGCGCCGGGTTGCAGACTCCGGAAATCGCCACGCTGAAAGCTTCGACGGCAGCGCTGTCGAGGTTCTCCACGAAATCGCTGGAGGACATGCTCACGGAGCGTCCGTCCCTCGGCCGCCTGCCCCGGAGACTGCCGCTGCAGGGCGGTCTGCCGATCCTGTTTCATGGTGAGCTCGTGGGTGCGCTCGGGGTCTCGGGCGTGAAGTCCGAGCAGGACGAGCAGGTCGGAGCCGCGGGACTCGCTCGCTTCCATGCTCTGAATCCCTGAGTCGCTGAATCCCAGCAGCCGCGCCGCATCCGCGCTGCACCTGCGGAGCCCGCGCTGCACCCCCCGGCCGAATGCCGGTAATCGGCGCGCCAGCGCCACCCCCCAAAAAAAGCCGGGAGCCTTGCAGCTCCCGGTTTCGTCGCTGTAATGGTCTGGCGATCTTAGAATCGATAATCCACTTCCAGCTGATACGTCCGTCCGATGATGCCCGGGAAGTACAGGCTGGTCGCCGAGGCAAAGTTGCCGCCGGTGCCGGCCGCCAGAGCGGGGAATGGCGGCTCCTTGTCGAAGACGTTATCCACGATCAGCCGGGTCTGCAACGAGCCGGTCACGTTGTAGGTGATCGTCGAATTGAAGATCCACCATGGATTCACGCGCAGGATGTTCTGCGAAGTGGGCGTATTCTGATTGTTGAAGTTCATCCCGCTGATGTACTGGCCCTGCCAGTACCACTGGAACGGGCCCTTGGTCCAGCTCAGATCCATCGAGCCGCGGCTCTTCGGCGTTCCGATATCCGTGCCAAGCTGGCCGGCCTCGTTGATCGGGGCCGCCGAGCCCACCTGCAGCAGCAGGATCCGGGTGTCCAGATAGTTGGCGCGCAGCTGGATGCTGCCGAAAGAGGCGGGCAGGTCGAACGAGTAATCCGCACTGGCCGTGATGCCCTGGAAATGCAGCAAGCCGGCGTTGATGAAGCCATCAACGTAGCTCGTGACCTGGTGCGTCGTCGGACTGCGCGTGAAGTGTGAGCACGCCGTGTTGTTCGGGAAATCCGGCGCGTCGTAGCACTCGTCCATCAGCTCAACCAGGTTGAGCTGCTCGATGGCATTGGACATCTTGATGTCGAGGTAGTCCGCCGAGAGATTGAGGCGCGGGACCCAGCGAGGCCGCAGCACGACACCCCAGGTCTTGGCATCCGCGGTCTCACTGGCCAGGTTGGGATTTCCGGATGTCACGCCGGTCGCGGTCGCGTTGACGACGTTGGAGACGAACGTGCTCGTATCGATTCCCTGAGACTGGCAGTTCGCCTTACGCAGGCCTGGCACCGACCCCTGTCCCACGAAGGTCTTGTCGCAGGGATCGTTCGCAAACTCCGTCGAGCGGCTCGAGGGCAGAAACAGCTCGGTGATCGCCGGCGCCCGGATCGATACCGTGCGGTTGCCACGGAATAAAACGTCCTGCACCGGAGCCCAGCGTGCACCGGCCGTCCAGGTGTTGGAGCTTCCGGCGATCGAGTTGTCGACCCGTCGGATCGCACCTTCGAGCTCCACCTGGTGGAGGAATGGAATGTCCTGGTCCGGCTCGAAAATGGGCACCAGTGTTTCCACGTACGCTTCGTTGGTGTGATACGCACCGTTCACGTCGGTAGCGTTGAGCTGGCCCGGCGACGGCACGGTCGTAAAGAAAGAGTCAGCGGTGAATTTCGCCGCCTCCCGCCGGTTCTCGAACCCGATAGCGGCTTTCCACTCGCCCGCCGGCAACTTGATGATGTCCCCGCTCAGGTTGGCGGTGGCATCGCGCTGCGTGTCTATCGAAGAGGCTTGCGCCATGTGGGTGATGTATGCGACCGCCTCCTTGCTCGGCGAGCCCTGGCCGAACAGATTCAGCGGGGCGCACTGACTGGACAGCGTCTTGTACGGCGCGTTGGGCTGATTGGGTGCGCAGACGATCTGACCCTGCGCGTTCACCATGGCATTCAGCGCATTTTGCACATTCTGGAACACGTACGCGGGCTGGGTCGAATTGTTGCGCGAGTACCCGTAGCTGGCGGCTATTTCCCACGTGTAGTTGCGACTGTCGCCGATCTGGAAGTCGCCGTTGGCCCCCACGACCTGACGCAGCAGGACCTGGTCACCGACGGCTGCGCCGCTCTCCAGATCCGTATTCGCGCGGCTCAGGTAGAAGAAGTCAGGACTCCAGTTGGGATCGGCGCGGGTCGCCGGCGTGGTGGCGGCACCATAGGCTGCCAGCTGGGAGGCAATCAGCGCGCGGTCCCCCGGTGAGAGGAACGGGCTGTTCACCGGCACCTTGAAGGTGCCGTTCACCGTGCCAGCCGGGAAACCGAAAATCGTCGTGTTGTACGCGGGCTGCGCGATGATGTTGGTGCCATGCGTCTCGGAGAACCAGGACTCGCCGAACAGGTTGATGTGGTCGGTGAGCTTGAAGTTCTCCATGCCGTCGATGTTGATGCGCTCGATCGGCGAGAGCAGGTTGCTGAACTGTCCGAGGCGGATGCCGTCGCCGCCTGACCAGAAGACGGGGTTCCCCGTAGGCGTACCGAGATTGTAGGGCGACAGCTGGCTCGAGCCCGGTGAGAACGCCAGTGGCTGACCTTGACCGTTCACGAATCCGATCGAGTTCGGCGGCACGCCGGGAAGGTAGAAACCGTTGTCCAGGTAGGGGACGCCCGAAGTGCTCACCTCGGCCACGGAGCTGTCAGGAGTCAGCACGGAAGTGAACGGACCGGGCGTGAACGGCGCCTCGAATGACTCGTTGGCCGAGAAATTCTTGCGTGAGTTGCCGACCAGCCCATCGCTCTTGCTGAATTCGGCGACCCCCGTGAAGTTGCCACGGTCGTCCGCGAAGTTCGTGCCCGCCAGCACGCGCGCACGGTAGTTCCATGCGTCCTTGTCGTCCGAGACGCCGGCCATGGCGTCCATGTCAAGTCCCTCGTAGTTCTTCTTCATGATGATATTGACAGTGCCCGCGATCGCGTCCGCACCGTAAATGGGCGCTCCGCCCACTGACACGGTCTCGATCCGGTCGATCAACTTCGTCGGGATCACGTTCAGATCGACCTGCTGTCCCGGCTGCACCGCAGAGCCCGCGCCGGCAAAAGACGCTGAGTTGGAAGACACGAAGCGCCGGCCATTCACCAGGACCAGAGTTCGCTGCGAGCCGAGTGAGTAGAGGTCGACGAAGCTCTGGCCGATGCCGTTGATGTTCTGGGTGTTGACCGCACTGGTGGGCTGCACGCCGAATGCAGGCAGCTCACTCAGCGCCTGACCAACGTCCGTGTAGCCGCGCTGGTCGAAAGTCTCCGCGCCCACCACCGTCGTCGGCTGCAACCGATCGAGATCCGGTCGCGCAATGCGCGAGCCCGTGATCACGACTTCCTGAACCTTCTCGGTGCAAGGCTGGCCTTCGGGCGTGACTCCGTTGACGCACGGGGTACCCTGAGCGTTTCTCTGCGCGGTGGTCTGTTCCTGCCCATGCGCAGTCGCGACGAGCAGAAGGAGCGAAATGGTAGCAGCCAGATCCCGCTGCCGACGGTATCCAACAGTGCTCATACTTGGAGCTCTCCCCGGACGGTGTTGTATTTTAGTCGCGACCGACTATAGACGAAGCTACCCTACAGATTTAACAAATCCGTAAGAGTCTGTAAACAGGCAGGGAACGAATTGTTCCCGCCGTGCGCGCACGGACTGTGGCCAGAACACCTCAGTTTTGGGGCCACCACAGGCGTTGGGACCGCACCGCGCCGGCCAGCCCGCTTCATCCGGTGGTGCGACTATCGTTCGCGGACATCCAACGACTTCGCTGAACGGAGCGGGAATCCCTGCCTCTACAGCAGCTGCGGTCGGCTTCCAAGAGCCGTTCATATGGCCGCCAGTCAGACAGCGCGGGGCTGTCTCGTCACATTTTCTGTTCGCCGGCACGGCGGCGCGCTACGCTCGCCGTCGCGGCGGTTTGTGTCCGCCCCTCACCTGCATAAGAAAGCTCAAGGGAACCCATGGATCGCAGAGATTTCATCAAGACTGCGGCGGTACTGTCGCTCGCCGCCTCCTCGGCGGAGGAGCGGGCGGCTGCCGCCGACCATGCCTTTGATCCGACAGAGCAAAGCATCACCTCGTTGCAGAAGGCGCTGGAGAGCGGTGCGGTCACTTCCGAGGCGCTCGCGGCCACCTATCTCGAGCGCATTGCACGTTATGACCACCATGGCCCGGAGCATCGCTCCGTGCTGGCGCTGAACCCGAATGCACTGGAGGCCGCGCGAGCCCTCGACCTCGAGCGCAAAGCAAAGAAATTGCGCGGACCGCTGCACGGGATACCGATTATTGTCAAAGACAACATTGAAACCCAGGATCCGGTCGCCACGACCGCCGGCTCACTCGCCCTGGCGCGCTCGATGCGCCCCGCCGACGCGCCGCTGATCGCGCGTCTGCGCGCCGCCGGAGCAATCGTGCTCGGCAAATCCAACCTGAGCGAATGGGCCAATTTCCGCTCGACGCGCTCTTCGAGCGGCTGGAGCGCAGTCGGCGGGCAGACACGCAACGCCTATGACCGCGAGCGCAATCCATCGGGCTCCAGTGCGGGCTCGGGGGTCGCCTCGGCGGCCAGCTTCTGTGCCGCTGCCATCGGCACTGAGACCAACGGCTCGATTCTCTCGCCCTCCTCCCTCAACGGGCTGGTAGGACTGAAGCCGACCGTCGGGCTCGTCAGCGGCAAGGGGGTGGTCCCAATCTCGCCCCTGCAGGACACCGCCGGACCGATGTGTCGCACCGTGTCCGACGCCGCGGTGCTGGCCGCGGCGATCGCCGAGCGGCCGCTCGGCTTCGGCGCGCATGGCACGGACATCGAATCGTTCAGGCTGCGTGGCGTGAAGATTGGCGCCATGCCGGTCGCGAAGTCCTCTCATCCGCAAACTACGCGCCTCTACGCGGACGCACGCGCGGCTCTGGTTCAGGAGGGCGCGGTGATCGTGGACCTGACGGAACCGAAAGCGTTCGACGAAGGGCAGGATGCGGAGCTGCAGGCGCTGCTCTACGAGTTCAAGGACGCCATCAACGCCTACCTCGCCACGCTGGATCCCTCGCAGGTCGAGTGCCGCACGCTTGCGGATTTGATTGCATTCAATCGGGCGCACGCCGATGGGGAGCTCATCGTGTTCGGGCAGGAGCTGTTCGAGATGGCCGAAGAGCATGGCCCTCTGACGGATCCCGACTACAAAAAGGCACGCGCGACTTTACAGAAGACAGCCGACAGAGACGGGCTCGCAAAGCTGCTCGGCCACGAGGGAGTTGAAGTTCTACTGTCTCCGAGTAACGGTCCGGCGGAGCGGATCGACGAAGTCTGGGGAGATCGGCACGATGGGGGATTCTCCCAGATAGCCTCCGCGGCGGCGGTCGCAGGCTATCCGAGCCTGACGGTTCCGGCAGGCGTCATCTGTGGCCTGCCGATCGGCATGACGCTCGTCGCCAATCGCAACCAGGACGGCCTGCTCCTGCAAGTCGCGAGAGCCTTCGAGCGCGCTACCAACGCACGCGTACCCCCCAGACTCAGAATCTGACTTCGCCGGATCCTGCCCGGCAGCAGGCGTGGTCGCACTTGCGGCGCGGCGCCGAAGATGTCGGAGCGGCAAAGACCACGCTCTTGCCCGGATGCCCGGAGTCATCATTCGATCTGGCCCACTGAGCTGGCCGCAGGCGGTTTCAGCCAACCGGCGCTCTCTCCCTATCGCATAACCGGCCCGTTTTCCGCGGGCAAAAACCACGCTTTTTGCCCGCGTACCTCGATCCACGATTCGGCTGGCCCGCTGAAATCGCCGCAGGCGATTTCAGCCAATAAACTAAAGCGCAGCGAATTTGCGCGCGTCGGCGTCCCAGGCGGGCGCGCGCGCCAGCGCCTCCGGCACCTCTTCCGGCTGTGCCACCACTTCCCACATGAGCGCATGGCGCTCGTCCATGAATCGCTCTTCAATGGCGTGCGACAGCAGGTGAAGCAGCGGCGCGAAGAAGTCCCGCGTGTTCACCAGCACGATCGGATTCAGGTACAAGCCCAGCCGCTTCAACGTGATCGCCTCGAGCAGTTCCTCCAGCGTGCCTGAGCCTCCGGGCAAGGCGACAGCGGCGTGGCTACGGGTGAGCATCAAGTGCTTGCGGGCCCGCATGTCCTCGACGAGCTCCAGCTCCGAGAGGCCCGGGTGTCCCCATTCCAGATCAGCCATGAACCGCGGCAGAACACCCACGACCCGGCCGCCCCGGCTGAGGGCGCCATCGGCGAGCGCGCCCATGGAGCCACGGGCGCCTCCGCCGTATACGACCTGGAGACCGCGCTCCGCCAGAACCTCACCGAGCCGGAAGGCTGCCTGCCGGTACTGCGGGTGCGAGGTCCGGCTCGAAGCGCAATAGACACAGACCGCTCGTTGAGTGTTCATCTCCACACGCTCTATTCTCATGCGCCTGGCCCCGCAAGGAAACCATGGATTCACCCGGTCGCACTCCTGGCCGCAAGCCGAAGATCAGCTGGAGCCTGCGAGACACGCTGCGCTCCCTCGATGGGGGGCCCGGCTACGCGGGTCCGCCGTCGGATCATTTCGACGGGCAGGTGTTCTTCAACCCGGAAAGCCGGACGCGCCGCTCTTTCGGAGACTTCCTGAAGTGGCAGCGCACGCGCGAGCCCAAACCGTGGCCTCGCTGGGTGGTCAATCGTGCGCGGCCGGACCCGCCGGCGAGTCTCGCACCGGGCGAGATCGCCCTGACGTTCATCAATCACATCACCTTTCTCGTGCAGTTCGCCGGCCTCAACATCCTTACCGACCCCGTATACTCCAAGCGTGCCAGCCCTTTCCGCAGCGTGGGTCCGCAGCGTGTGCGCGAGCCCGGGTTGGCCTTCGAAGCGTTGCCGCCGATCCACGTCGTGCTCGTGACGCACAATCACTACGACCATCTTGATCTGCCCACACTCATGCGGCTCGAGGCCGTCCACGCGCCGCACTTCATCACCGGCCTCGGCAACCGTGCCTTCCTTCAGCAATTCGGATTGCATGCGGTGGAGGAGCTGGACTGGTGGCAGTCGGCAAGCGCCTCCGGGCAGTCCGCGAGCCCATCGGGTGCGCAGATCATCATGACGCCAGCCCAGCACTGGTCCAGCCGGCGCCCCCGTAACCGCAATCGCACCCTGTGGGGTGGATTCGTCGTGCAGTCCGCCGGGCGCCAGCTCTACTTCGCCGGAGACACAGGCTACGGTGGCCATTTTCGTCAGGTGCGCGAGCGGCTCGGTCGTATCGATCTCGCACTCCTGCCCATAGGAGCGTATGAGCCGAGATGGTTCATGCGTGATCAGCACATGAACCCGGACGACGCCGTACTCGCGCATCGCGATCTGGAAGCCGCTACGTCAGTCGGCACACACTTCGGTTGCTTTCAGCTCACCGACGAAGGAATCGACGAGCCGGTCACGGATCTCGCGGCTGCGCGGCACAGCCACGGCGTAACCGAGGAAGAGTTCCAGGTCCTGGATACGGGCGAGACGCGGCTATTTCGCTGGTGACAGCGACGCCGCGGCCTCATGAATCGCAGCCCGGATACGCACATAGGTGGCGCACCTGCAGATGTTGCCCGCCATGGCGGCGTCGATATCCGAATCGCTGGGCCGCGAATTCCCGGCCAGCAGCGCGGCCGCCGACATGATCTGCCCGCTCTGACAGTAACCGCATTGCGGCACGTCAAGATGGATCCAGGCGGACTGAACGGCCTTGCCCGCCTGGGTCGAGAGGCCTTCGATGGTGGTCACTGTCTTGTTGGCTACAGCGGAGACCGGCGTGACGCATGAGCGGATGGCCTGACCGTCGACGTGCACCGTGCAGGCACCGCAAAGCGCCATCCCGCAGCCGAATTTCGTACCCATGAGCTCAAGGTGATCCCGCAGCGCCCACAGGAGCGGCATGTCCGGATCGACCTCGAGCTCACGCGGCTGATCGTTCACCGTCAGTTTGATTGTCATGGCGAGGCTGCGAACCGTCAGTCGCCGCTGCTCGCGCTGCCCGCGGAAGCGTGTGCGCCATGGGATCCGCCGAGGCGATAGCGATCGAACCAGGCGAGCGTCGCACTCGCTTTGGCTGCTGATTGCGACGGGCGCGAGGCGAGTCCCTCGTGCGAGGCGCCGGGTACCTTCACCAGAGCGGTCGGAATGCCGCGAAGCTGCAGAGCCTCGTAGTACTGCTCGGACTCACTCACGGGCGTGCGGTAGTCCTCGCCGCCGACCACGACCATGGTGGGCGTATTGACGTTGCCGACGAGCGAAAGGGGCGAATGCTTCCAGTACGTGTCCGGATCCTCCCACGGTGGCTTGGCGAACCAGTATCTGCGCACGTAGGTCGAGATATCCGTCGTCAGTATGAAGCTGCCCCAGTTGATCACGGGCTTGTCCGTGGCGGCCGCGCGGAATCGATGTGTCCGGCCGACTATCCATGCCGTCAGTACCCCACCTCCCGACCCGCCGGTCACGAAGAGCTCCTCAGGGTCAATGTACCCGGTGGCGATCGCCGCATCGACCGCGCTCATCAGATCGTCGTAGTCGTGACTCGGATAGTCGTGCTGGATCAGATTCGCAAACTCCTCGCCATACGAGGTCGAGCCGCGCGGATTCGCGTAGAGAACCACATATCCGTCCGCCGCATATAGCTGGTCGTCAGTCGAGAAGACGGGCCCGTAGCTCGCGTAAGGACCTCCATGGATCTCGAGAATCAATGGGTACTTGTGCTTCGGATCGAAACCCGGCGGAGTCACCAGCCATGCATCGATCGGTCGCTTGTCCACTGACGAGGTCACGGCGAGCGGCTTCACCTGCCCGAGCTTACGTACGGCGAACAGCTCGTCGTTGAGGTGGGTCAGCCGCGTAATGCGCGTTCCACGCGCGACTGCCAGGTCTGAAGGGTGCTCGGGCGTGCCGGCCGTGAACGCCACCACCGCGTTGGAGGAAACCGTGAACTCTCCGCCCGTGTAGGGACGGTCCAGCCCGGATCCGCTCAGGCCTTCGGCCACCGGCTCCACGCGACCATCCAGAAGCAGCCGGGCCACCTTCGTGATGGCCTTGTCCGTGTACTGGATGTACAGACTGCGGCCGTCGGCGCCCCACTGAACGTCCTCCACCGATCGGTCGAGCTTGTCGGTCAGAGAGTGCATGTTGCTGCCGTCGCGATCGGACAGATACACGCGGACGTCCTGGTAGCCCAGCAGGTGATCATCAAAGCCCAGCCACGCAATCTTACGGCCATCGGGCGAGACATGCGGGCTGCGATCCGGACCGTCCCGGTGGGTCAATTCGCTGATCTGCCCGTCCGAGACCGAGACTTGATACAGCTCGGACTTGATGGGCTCACGCTGCCATCCCTCATGGCGGTTGCCACTCACCAGAATGTAACGATTGTCGGGCGTCCACGAGAGCGGCCCTTCCTCATTGAACGCGCCAAAGGTCAGCTGTCGCGGGAACCCCCCCTCGGAAGGCACCACGAACACGTGCTGGAATCCCGCCTTCAGATAACCCTGCCCATCCGCCCGGTACTTCACCTCCGTGATCACCGTGAGCGGCTCGGCCCAGTTGGCCCCCTCCGGCTTGGGCGGCGCACTGCCCAGCGTGCTCTTCTCGTCGGGAGTCAACATGATGAATGCGATCGAGCGACCATCGGGAGACCACTCGAGGTCATTCGGCGCTTGGGTCAGGTCCGTGATTCGCGCTGCCTGTCCCGTCTGCATCCAGCGCACGTACAGCTGAGAGCGGCCGCCGTCGCTCGAGATGTAGGCGAGCCGCTTCCCATCGGGTGACCAGCGGGGTGCGTAGTTCGACCCCGATCCCACCGCTACCGGCACTTGCATGCCCGAGTCCAAATCGACGAGCCAGATCGTGCGCCGCGGCCGATCGGTCATGATCTCGAAGGAGACACGCACGTAAGCCACGGCGTGGCCGTCAGGCCGCATCTGCGGATCCGTGACACATTCCAGAGCGAACAGATCGCGCCCCTCCAGCGCATGCGAGGGTGCCTCGGCCGGTGCGGCGCTGGCCGCTGCGGCCGTCACCATCAGGGGAACCAGAAACAGCGCGCAAAGTCGCATGACCACTCCGTGAATGTTTTGCCGGACCCGCTCGCCGCTACCGGCCGGCCGGGCTGCCGGCCGCGAACGTGCAGGGCAATGGAGCGCGATTATAGGGGTCCGAGCGGGCGGCATGTGCAGGCGCCGTGTGCGGGCGGCTCGGAAGTGCCGGCTCGGGCGGCTCAACGTGCCTCGGCGACCTTGCCGAAACGTCTCTGCCGGCCGGCATAGTCGGCCAGCGCGGTGTGCAGTCCGGCCGCGCCGAAGTCCGGCCACATGCAATCGGTAAAATAGAGCTCGGCGTAGGCGCACTCCCAGAGAAGGAAGTCACTGAGGCGCCGCTCTGCGCCCGTGCGGATGAGCAGATCCACCGCCCCGGCGCTCGCTGAAGAGTGATCGACCTCATCGAGCAGGTCGTGAAAGCCCCGCGCGTCCGCGGCTTCGGACATCCGGCGCGCCGCTTCCAGAATGCTATGTTGCGCCGAGTAGTCCACTGCGATCCGCAGGTGCAGACCCTCGCAGCCCGCAGTGAGCCGCTCGCTGCGCTCGATGGCGTGCACGAGACTCGAGCCGAGCCGGTCCCGCCGTCCGATCACGTTGATCCGGACCGACTGCTGCACGCAGCGCTCGGTCTCGGTCAGAAGATAGCGGCGCAGCAGGCGCATCAGAGCCGCGACCTCTGCGTTGGGGCGGCCCCAGTTGTCCGCAGAGAAAGCGTACAGGCTCAAAGCTCGTAGCCCCGCCCGGACGGAAGCCTCCACGATGTGATTGACGGCCCTGGCGCCTTCGATGTGGCCTGCCGTGCGCGGCAGTCCGCGCTTCTGCGCCCAGCGCCCATTCCCATCCATGATGATCGCCACGTGCAGGTTTTGCATCGGATTACTTTGACTTACAAAGCTCACGGCCCAGCGACTGTCAGATCCGGCGAGTCGCCTTGATGACCGCTTCGATATGCTCCAGGTAGCGCTGCAGGGCTCTGCGCCCCAGCGCGGTCAGCCGGTACTCAGACTTTGGACGGCGGCCTTCGAAGGATTTGCAGCACGCGATGTAATCGGCTTCCTCCAGCTTGCGCGCGTGAGCGCTCAGGTTGCCGTCGCTGACCTCGAACAGTGCTTTCAGCTCATTGAAGGTCAACCGCTCATTCACCGCGAGGGCACTCATGATGCCCAACCGGACGCGCTCGTACACGAGGCGGTCGAAGCGGGCATCCTCGCTGCCGCGCGATGCGGTGGGAACGGGCACCGGACGGCTCGCCGGACGGCCAACGCTCTCCTCGCGTCGCGGCACCGGCTTGGTGGCGACAGGCTTATTCGACACGGTCGGCCCTTCCGATCAGGATACCGAACACCAGGTGGAGCGCTCCGAAACCAACCCCGAGGATGAAGTTGTGCCAGCCCGGCGGCAGCTCGAAGGCGACCAGTCCATAGCCGACGAACAGGCCCCCCATCGTGGCGATCAGGCGCATGATCGCGGCACTCGTCATCAGACTCGCCGACAGGACGGCACACCCGTAGAGCAGCAGCCACATTCCCGGAATCAACTTCTCCTGATCGGCCTGCCACAGCACGGCCGTGAGAACCGCGCCGCCCAGCAGAGCGGGACACAGGGAGAGAACGAACTTGCGCGCCGGGCCGCGGTACAGGGTCACTCCTCGCGCCGGCTGACGCGCGACCAGCACGACGCCGAGCGCGGAAGCGGCGACGGCCGCGCACAGCCAGATCGCCAGCCAGTAGGGCGCCAGCAGGGGAATCGAGGTGATCACGGTGGCGCCCACGCCCACGGCGCCCATGGCAATCCCGGCAATTCCCGGGACGGCGAAGGCGCCAGCGGCCTCGATGGAGGCGCGAATGTACTTGAGCGTCCCCAGCGCGTGGCTGTCGAGCGCAACAGTATTGTCCGGCCTGGATGTGCTCACCGTTCTCCCTGCAGGGCGAGGCGTGATGCCTGCGCCAGCGCCGGCCGCCCGGGAACCGTGACCTGGGCAAGCCGCAAGTGCTCAACTGTATTGTTGGACAGTTAAACCGTCAAGTACTCTGCGTTTCAGAGTGAATGCCCCATGCTGGCTCAATATCTCCTCATCGCGATTACCACCGTGTTCATCATCGGCATGATCTGGCTGCGCACCAGGCTGCATTATGCGCAGCGCGGCGGCGGCGCTTTGCGGCTCCAGCCCGCGGGACGCATCTACTTCGCCGCGGCGCTCGGCGTCCTGGTCATCGGTTGGTTTGCCGCGCCGCTGGTCGGCCGCGCGCTCTGGCCCGGGGCCGCAGTCACACCAACACTGATGCGCGTCGTCTGGTGTCTCGCCACTTACTACGTATTCATCCTCGTGCATCGCGTGCTGAAAAGCAGGGGCACGGTGGTGTTTCGGCAGACCGAGCCGCCGGGTTAGCCCACGGGCTCTTCCGTCCAACCACCACCGAGCGCCTTGTAGAGGGAGACGAGATCCTGGGCCAGGGCCTGTGTGCTCTGCGCGAGCTGATCCTGTGCTGTCAGCTCGGAAGTGGTGGCAGTCAATACGTTGATGAACGTCACCGTGCCTGCGCGATATTGCTCCTCGGCAATGTGCCGCGAAGAGGCGGCCGCCGCGAGGGAGTCCCGCAGCGAGACCAGGCGCCGCTGCTCCGCCGTGTAACGGGCCAGGGAATCCTCGGCGTCCTCGAGTGCACTCAGCACCGCCTTGCGGTAGGCCAGATACGCCTGATTCCTCTGCTCCTCGCTCGCATGCACATTGGCGCGCACTCTGCCCCCCTGAAACACGGGCCAGGAGATCATGCCCGCAGCGAGGTTGCCGAAGCTGCTCGCCTCGAAGACCTTGCCGGGCGTGGGTGCAGCCAGTGACACGGCTCCAAGCAAGTTGAACTTCGGATACAGGTTGGCCACGGCGACGCCGACTTCAGCGGTCGCGGCGGCCAGCTCGCGCTCGGCGCGGCGCACATCGGGGCGCCGCCGCAGCAGCTCGGACGGCAACCCGACCGGCAACTGCGTTGGAACGGCCGGAACTGCGGATTCGCTGGCGAGCTCGCCGACCAGGGCATCGGGCTCCTGTCCCAGCAATACCCCCAGGGCATGTACCTGCGCGCGCTCCTGCGCCTGCAGCGTGGGAATCTCCGCGGTCGTCGCAGCGAGCTGCGCACGTTGCTGATTCACATCCAGCTCCGTGACAAAGCCGGTGCGTGCCCGCGCGCCCGCCAGCTCCAGCAGCTCCTGCTGATGCCGTGCCGCTTGCTCCACGATCGAGAGGCGCGACTGTGTGGTTCGCAGCGCCAGGTACTCGTTGGCGACTTCTGCGCTCAGCGACACCTGCGCATCCCGCATCTGCCAGGTGGCGGCCTCGGTGTTGGCACGAGCCGCCTCGATCCCCCGCCTCACGCCGCCGAAAATGTCCGCTTCCCACGTGGCATCGAATCCCACCGAGTACAGGTCCAGGGTTGCCGCGGTGCTCCCGGAAGAGGCGGAGGAAGCGCCGCTGCCCGATTGGCTCCCTCCGGACTGACTGCCTGACTGACCGCCGCTGAGCGCCGCAAGCGGGTTGGAGTTGGTATGCAGGCGGGCCGCGAGGCCCGTGGCGCTCACGCTGGGCAAACGGCTCGCGCCGGCGATTATCTCCTGCTCACGCGCCTGGCGGATGCGCGAGGCGGCGCTTTGCAGGTCGAGGTTTGACTTCAGTGCGCGCGTGATCAGCTCATCGAGCTTCGGATCCCGGAACTGCTGCCACCATTGCGACAGATCGGCCTGGCTCGGCAGCGGTTGACTCAGCGGCGCCGCTTCGCGAGCCGACCGCACGGCCTCGTAGCTGTCCGGTACCGCCATCTGCGGCGCTCGGTAATTCGGGCCGACTGCGCATCCGCCGCAGAGGGCGAGCGCACTCATGAGCGCACCGCGCACGACCCGGCTGCGATTGTCACGCCTCATGCCCGGCTCGCCAGCGGGGTCCGCTTCAAAAAGAACACGGTGGGCAGCACCAGGGCAACGAACAGCATCAGCACCCAGAAACAATCGATGAACGCCTGCATGCTCGCCTGCTGCAGAACGGTCTGATAGAGCAGGCCGAGCGCGGACTGATTGGCCTGCGCGGCAGGAAGCCCCTGGCTCGTCAAAGTCTGTGTCAGGGTGTGCACCCCGGCGGCATAGCTGGGATTCAGCGGCTCCAGATGCTCGATGAGCCGCGCCTGATGGAATTGCTGACGCGTCGCCAGCAGGGCCTGCACCATGGAGATGCCGATCGTGCCGCCAAGATTGCGAGCGACGTTGAGCATCGCCGAACCCTGGTTCGATCGCTGGGGGGGCAATCCGACATACGCAGCGCTGGTGAGGGGAACGAACAGGAAGGGGATGCCGAGCGCCTGCCACAGACGCGCCATCGCGGCATCGTGCAAGGTCATGGTCGTGGCGAAGCCCGTCATGTTCCACAGCGCCAGGACCTCGATGACGAGCGCCCAGGCCATCAGGACCCGCGGCTGGACCTTCCCCGAGAGCACTCCGGCGATCGGCATCGCTATCAGGGTCACGGCTCCGCCCAGCGTCATGGCCTCGCCCGCGGCGGTGGCCGTATAACCCAACACCTCCTGCAGCATCTGCGGAATGAACTGCGTCGTGCCAAACAGGATGACGCCGACGATCATGATGACGAGATTGGCGACGGCGAAGTTGCGATTGCGGAAGAGCTTCATGTCCAGCAGCGGCTCCGTGTGGAACCACTCCCAGACCACGAACGCGATCAGCGATACCCCGGCGATCGCCGCCGAGCTGGTGATGAGCGGGCTCGAGAACCAGTCCTCACGCTGGCCGCGATCCATCGTGACCTCGAGAAACGCGAGCCCCATGGCGATCAGCAGCGCGCCCGGCACATCCAGGCGAATGCCGCGTTTCAAACGCTGCGCGCGCTCCTTCTGCAGCAGCTTCGGCTCGCTCACGAGCATCTGAACCAGGAACAAGGACAGAGCTCCGATCGGCACGTTGATCAGAAAGACCCAATGCCAGGAGAACCGATCAGTGATGGCCCCGCCCAGGAGCGGACCGATGGTGGGAGCGAGGATGATCGTAAGGCCGTACATCGCGAGCGCCTGTCCGCGCCGTTCGGGTGGAAAGGTATCCACCAGCATCGCCTGCGTGATCGGCTGCAACCCTCCCCCTGCAATACCTTGCACTATACGGGCCGTGATCAGCAGAGGCAGCGTCGGCGCCAGTCCGCAGCACAGCGACGCGACGGAGAACAGCGCCACGCTCATCATGTAGTAACGCTTGCGCCCGATGACCTCAGCGAAGAATCCACTCAGGGGAATGACGATGGCATTCGCTATCAGATAACTGGTGAGAACCCAGGTGGCCTCGTCGTAGCTGGAGGAAGTGGAGCCGGCGATGTGACGCAGAGCCACATTGGCAATCGCGGTGTCCAGCACTTCCATGAAGGCGGAGATCGAGATGACCGAGGCGATGAGCCAGGGACTGCGGTTGCCGGCCGCCGAGCGCTCCGCCGTCCACCCCCGGGCGTTCTGCTGGCGTGGGCCGCGCGCCGGCTCGTCACGCTCGGCCATATCATCGAACCCTGACGCTCGGCTCGACAGACATGCCCGGTCCGAGCGGACAGTTGCGCGGCAAGTCCTCGAGCACGATCTTGACCGGCACGCGCTGCACGACCTTGACGAAGTTGCCGGTCGCATTCTCCGCTGGGAGCAGTGCAAAGGCCTGACCGGCACCACGCTGGATCGAGTCAACACGAGCGTCGAGGTCCACCCCGGGGCAGGCGTCGACGTGTACCGTCACGCTCTGGCCGGGACGTATCCGGGCCAGCTGGTTTTCCTTGAAATTGGCCGTGACCCACACCTGCAGCGGCACGATCGCAAGCAGCTCCTGCCCGGGAGCGACATAGCTGCCAACGGCCACCGTGCGCCGCGCGATGTGCCCATCAACCGGGGCCAGCACCCGCGTGTAGCCGAGATTCAACTGCGCCTGATGCAACTGCGCGTGCGAAGTCTCCAGCCGTGCTTCGGCGCCGGCGACCGCGGCGCGAGCGGCCACGATTTGAGCGTCGGCGCCCCTTATCTGCTCCCGAGCCGACTCCCGCTGCGCGGCCGCACTGCGTGCCGCCGCTATCGCCTGATCCAACTGGCCCTGCGCAACCGCCTGCGGTGTCGAGGCTTTGAGCGCGCGGTAACGCCGCAAATCCTGCTCTGCGTTCAGCGCCTGCGCGTCGGCTCCTGATTCGGCAGCGATAGCCTGCTTGCGCTGAGTCTCAGCGACTTGCACGTCCGCCTGCGCCTGGCCGAGGGCCGTGTCGGCCTGCGATTGCTGGGCCGCGGCCTGATCGAGCACCGACTGGGTGTCGGCCGGATCGATTTCGGCCAACACCTGGCCGGCCCGCACAAATTGATTGTCCGTGACCAGGACGCCGCTGACCTGTCCACTCACCCGTGGCGCGACGCGCACCGTGCGCGCATCGATGAACGCGTCATCGGTGTTCTCGAAACCCGAAGCGTGCCACCACCAGATGGCGCCGACCGCAAGCAGCACGAGGAGAACGGCGCCGATCGCGATCAGCGCGCGGGGACGATGCAGCAGGGAGGGCTTGCGGGGCTCATGCGCTTTCCCGCGGTCGTGACCCTCGGGGTCGTGACCCTCGGCGTCCTGGCCTTCGGCGTCCTGGCCTTCGGCGTCCTGACGGTCGCGCTCACCCTTATCGCTCGAGTTCTCGCGCACTGCCCGATGCTCTGCATTCGATGATGCGGACATGGTTCAAGGCAACGGTCCCGGAAGGGTTTTGGTTCCGGTGCCGGCGATGCAAATGGGCATCCGGGAATGGGGATTGCGGCCGATGCTCCCGGAGCGAGCGATCAGGAGATCAATATGAGTAGATTCAGCTACCTGACGATCGCAGTGGCCTTCGCATTGGCGAGCGCCGCTGCACAGGCACAGTCCACGGCAGGCTCCACGCCGTCATCGAGCTCTGCCGTGCCGCCATCTTCTCCCAGCAGTCCCGCGGCCACGCCTCCGCGGATGCTCACCGCACCAGGAATGATGACCCCGCCGCGGCCCGCACCGAGTTCCCAACCCGCTGCAACCCCGCCTGCACAGAACACGACGATTCTCGGAACCCCAGCCAAGCAGACGCCGGGCGCGTCCTCCGCCGCCGCGAACAGCTCCCGGGGAACGACTATTCTCGGAACGCCGGCGCCCGCGATCCCGAACATGCCGGGGACCAACCCGTTCAAGACAGGTGAGCGCAGCTCACCCAGCTCGTCGTCCTCGACAACCTCGCAACCGCAATCTGACGGCAGGATCCGCAGCGCTCAGGCGCCCGCGAACCCGACGGGCAACGCCTCTTCTCTGACACCTTCCGTCAGTGCACCAGCTCCGCAGACGTCGAACTCCAGCACGGGCAATTCGAGTAACGCCAGTCAATCGTCCTCGCCACCGCCTCGCGGCACCTGAGCCTGAGGCTGGGTCGGATCAGTCCTCCACGATCCAGCCTCGCCGCCGCGCGGCGTTGAGGAACTCGCGAACATCCTCTGCGAAGCTGTCGTCCTTCGAGCGAGGCAGGATGCGGGCGATGATCTGCTCTCGGGTGAGCGTCCCGTCGCACAGCGCCAGAATGGCCGCCGCGCTTTCATTGAGTTGAACGATTCCGCCCGGGCCGGCCAAGAGGTGGCCGTCTCCGACGGAATCCTTCTGTAAGTGGCGTCCCGGAGCGAGCCGAACCCTGCCGGGACGAGACGCTGGTTTGTCCTTCATGCCGTGGCTCCGCCACGCGAGTGCCGTGCTTCTCTCGCGAACGGTCGATGCGCGCGAAGGTGCTCGCGCGCGCAACGGAAGCGTGCAAGGTCCGGGCCAGAGCTTCCTCAGGGGACGCAGTTCGAGCCTATGCGCTGGGCGGGCGCGTGCTCATCTGCTGCCGTGCGCGAGAGCAATGGCATGCCGCTTCATGCGGCGGTAGAGCGTGTTGCGGCTCATACCAAGTTGAGACGCTACCCGCGTCATGTTGCCGTGGCATTCGGCGATCACCCGTACCAGCGCGGCCCGCTCGGCGGCCCGCAGCGGGTTGACAGGTGAGCTGCCGCCTTCGCCCACGGCCGCACGCGTTGCCTGCAGGAGCGAGGCTACGGCACTCAGCTCGCCCGAATTGACCGCGTCCACTTCACGAATCTCCCGCGGCAGATCGATGCCGCGCACGACACCGCCCTCGCAGATCGCCAGCGCCGTACGGATGACGTTGCGCAGCTCGCGCACGTTGCCGGGCCAGGGATAGGCCAGCAGCCGCTGCAGCGCATCCATCTCGATCGCAGCGGGCCGGCCATTGCCGGTCTCGGCCGCGAGGGCATGATGGATCACGCGCTCTTTGTCCGCGCGATCACGCAGCGCAGGCAGCTCGAGAGTAATGCCGTTCAGGCGATAGTAGAGATCTTCGCGGAACGTGTTGCTGGCGATCATCTCGCGCAGGTTGCGATGCGAGGCGGCAATCACGTGCAGATCCACCTTGATCGCATTCTCGCTGCCGAGTGGCACGATCTCCTGCTCCTCCAGGACCCGCAACAGCCGCGTCTGCAGTGTGAGCGGCATGTCGCCGATCTCATCCAGAAACAGCGTGCCGCCGGCCGATTGCAGGATCTTGCCGCGCATGCCTTCCTTGCGCGCGCCGGTGAAAGCGCCGGACTTGTAGCCAAACAACTCGCTTTCGATCAGCGTCTCCGGGATCGCCGCGCAATTCACGGCGACGAACGGACGCTCCGCGCGACGACTCACCAGGTGCATCGCATGCGCGAAGGCTTCCTTTCCCGAGCCGGTGGGTCCTTGGATCAGTACGGACACGCCGGAGTCCGCTATGCGGTAGGCACTGCGGACGTTGCGTAGCATCTGCGGATCTTCGCCCGCGAGATCCTCGAGCGTCAGCGCATGTTGGGATGCCCTGAGAGCCGCCGCCACGATCTCCCGCTCCTGTGTCAGCGTTCGCGCCAGTGGCATCCCAACTCGATGCACCCTGAATGTGCCCTGCAGTATCGCGTTGGTTTTCTCGTGCAGGATCGCGCCGCTCGCGTCCGTGAGCAGCAGCGCGCACCCTGCCTCCTGGATTCGCTCATGCAGCCGGTCCATCTCGTGGGCGGCGATAGCGATGAGCTCGTCGTTGGGCGCGCGCGTGCTCGACTGAGGCTGCGCGCCTGCGGGCGTCTCACCGCTGCCAGCGGGCGGGTCTGCGCCTGTGACGCGGATTCCCGTTGCGTTTGCCATACGAAGCTCCCCCTCGATAGTCCCTGAACTGCAGCAAGCGTGTCGTGACAGTGTCACGATAGAGAAACACGTCACGGCACTCACTGCAAGCCCGCTTTCGCGCTGCGAACGGGCAGCAAGAGACCTGCCGAGCGGACATCGATGGGGCAACACGTTCCATTACCGTGACAACTTTGTATCAAACACCGGCGCAAATGGAACAGCTCGAAGCCACCCCGTCGACTTTTGTTGCGTCGAAGACACGCCTCGGATGGAGTGGCTCGCGGTTGGCATGGCGGTTGCAGCCGCAAGGACGCCGCCGTCGCGGGAACGAACGTGTCAGCGCGTCGCGCGACGCTATAACTATCGGTGCACGCTCACCGCCGACAACCCGAAGGATCGCTACCATGAAACAGCAACATATCGGCTATTCCGTCGCAGCCGTCCTGGCAGCAGTCTTTGCTTCGCCGGTTCACGCCATCGACATGACGGCCGGCGACTGGAAATTCTCGGTCGACGGTAATGTGAATGTGGATTACATCTTTTCGAAATGCGAGAGAGCCGCGCAGGCCATCGTCACCGTCGGCGGCGCGTGCACAGGCAGCAGCAGCGGCTCCAACGTCTCAAACGTCGGTAACGGCCTGCTGCCGGCGGCAATCACCTTCGGGATGAGCACGACCCAGGCAGGCTTCGATATCGCTGCTCACTTCGGCCTCTATCCGGGCATCGACACCAATGATGGCGGCAGCCCCAACCTGCAGGCGACCAGCGGTGCGACCAACACGGCACTCGGCACGACCGGACTGGATGTTCGCCAGGTCTACATGACCTTCGGCAACAGCAGCATCGGAACCTTCACCCTGGGCCGCAATTTCGGGCTGTTCGGCTTCGACGCGATCATCAACGACATGACGCTTCCGGGCGTCGGCGTCGCAGGCTCCATGTCCACGGCGACTCCGGCGAATACCTCGCTCGGGTCGATCGGCTTCGGCTACCTGTACGTCGATACGCTGGCGCAGATGGACTACACCTCGCCGGACATTTCGGGCTTCAACTTCACGCTGGGCATCTTCGATCCCGTCAACTCCCTCACGGAGCCCGGCACCGCCAACCCGAAGAGTGCTCCCGGCGTCCACGGCAAGGTGAGCTTCACCATGCCCCTCTCCAGCGGGAGCACCGACAAGCTGTATCTCTCGGCGGCGGGCATCGTGCAGAAGCAGAATTACGATGTGGGTGGCGTGGCGGGTGATTTCTCCAGCCGCGGTATCGACTTCTTCGCGAAACTCGATGTCTCCGCGTTCTCGTTCTTCGGCTACTACTACACGGGTAATGGCATCGGAACCACCGCCCTGTTCGTGCTCGCCGATGACGGGCTGGGGCACTCCCGCAAGTCCGAGGGCTACCTCGTTCAGGCCACCTACACCATGGGGCCCGTCAAGCTGGGCGTGAATTACGGCAGCAGCCGCCTCGACTACGGCAGTGCGGCCGATGGACTCAACCTGCCGAACCTGCTGGACAACAACAACAAGGTCACCGGCGGCATCTACTACTCGCTGACCAAGAACCTGACGCTGCTGGGCGAAGTGAGCCACGTGAGGACACTGGCGCACAACGACGCCCAGAACACGAGCAACAACTTCAATATCGGCTCGTTCCTGTCCTTCTGATCCGGCACGGCGTGCACACAACGGGCGCGCCATCCCTCGCGGGGTGGCGCGCCCACACCGTGAACCCGAGCCCGACGAGCAGCAATGCGACGCCCGACCAGTAGCCCACCAGCCCACGCGGCGCGATCGGGGTCGACAGCCAACCCCAGCGAGGCACGGCGTCCGTGGCGATCAACACCACGCCGATGAGCAGCGGCACGACATGGGAGAGGCGTGAAGCAACCGACTCCTCGCGCTCGATGGCCTTGCCGCGACCGGCCAGAAACCACCAGTAGATCAGCCACGCCAGCCAGATGAGACCAATGAGTGAGGCGAGCGGATCGGCATGTCCGGGCATGCGCTGAGCGAGATCAGGAGACCGCGCGCAACGGCACGACAAAGATCGGCGTGCTCGTCGGCTGTCCGGTGGGTGAGCCGCCGGTCGGCTCGACTGTCACCGCGATCTGCGTTGCATGCGAGAGTGCCTGGCGCTGGGCCTCGCTCAACTCGCGCCGCGCAGTACCACCGACGGGCAGAACTCCCAGGGAAACCGGTGAGCCCCCCGTGGGAAGCGCCCACAGCTCGAAATCCCGATTCGCCGGGTGCGGCGGTAACTGACCGGCGTGCACGATCATCTGCCCGCGCTCGGCGTATATCTCAACCCGCCAGGCGGCAGCGCCCGCAGGCGCCGAGATGGTCGCCACTTCGGACAACGTACCCGGGCGTGTCGTGCTCCAGTACACCACGACGCCCAGGATGACGACCATCAACACGCTGGCTGCGATTGCCAGGGCGTACGCGGGTCGCGTGCGCGATCGCGGCGGCGTGAGATTCAATCGCCGGCGAATGCTCTGCCAGAGGTGAGGAGGGGGCTGTATCGGGCGCAGCTCGCGCGCCAGCGGGATGAGGTGCTCCTCCCAGAAAAGGCACCGCTGGGCCACGAGCGGCGAGCTGATACGCCAACGCTCGAAGCGGCGGCGGGCCGGCCCACGCAGCGTGCCGAGCACGTATTCGGCCGCGAGCTGATCGACGAGCAGCGGATTTTCCGGTGTCACCTCAGGACTCCAGACATTGCCGCAGACTCCGCAGTCCGCGCCGGATCCAGCTCTTGACCGTCCCCAGCGGGTTGCCGGTCAGCCGCGAGATGTCCTCGTGGGAGCTGCCGCCCACGAATGCAAGCTCCAGACAGCGACGCTGGTGCTCGGTGAGCAGCTGCAGGCAACGCTCCAGCAGTGCCGAACCCGGCAACCATCCGGGGAGCTCCTCGGCTGAGCCCTCATGGGTGGCCTGTTCCGGCAGTTCGGCGACCAGAATCGGCGCCGTTCGCTCGTGGCGCAGAAGATCAATGGCGCGGTACCGGGCGATGGAGACCATCCAGGCCATCGGCTTTCCACGCACGGCACTGAATTGAGCGGCACGCTGCCAGATGCTGACGAATACGTCCTGCAGGGCCTCTTCGGCCAGAGCACGGCGCCGGAGAATCCGCGTCAGGCAACCAAACAGGAGCGGGGCGGCCAGCTCATATAGAGGCTGCAGGGCGGTCGAATCGCCCGCCGCACATCGATCGAGCAAACCTCGCAGGCGCTCTTCCACGTCGGCCGTCGATGGGGTGCTGTCCGGCATCGGTCGGTCACTCGATCGCAGTCACTGAGTGCATTGTAATGCGATGTACCGGTGGATCTGGCTGCATTTGCGCGCTTCTGCCTGCCTCCGAGGCGGGAGGTCTGTGGTACTACGGCCTCCCCCCGGGTTCGGATGCGGCGCGGGCGGGATCCAGTTGCTAGAATCGGGGGCTCGATAAGTAAAGCGGCGGCCCCGACCAATGCCTCACATGACACCCGATGAGATCACCGAATTAGAGCCCCAGGAGGTCAAGGAGCTGCTGGAGGCTGGGCGCATTCTGCTGATCGACGTGCGCGAGCCGGCGGAGTTCGCCGCAGAGCGCATCCAGGGTGCGCTCCTTTATCCGTTGTCCACGTTCGACGTGAGCTGCCTTCCGCCCGATGAGCCCCGTCAGGTGGTCTTCCATTGTGCGGCCGGCGGCCGCTCGCTGACGGCCGCCCGGGAACGGTTGGCACATGGTCAGCCTGCGGCTCACATGGCCGGGGGCATCTCGGAGTGGAAGGCGCTCGGACTCCCCACCATTCGTATTGATCCGCGCACGGGCCGTGCCATCCAGTGAGCACCCACGCTCGATCCGCTCCTATGTGGTGCGAGGCGGGCGGATAACCGACGCGCAGGAGCGCGCGCTGAGCTCGATCTGGCCCCGGTACGGCATAGACTTCGAGCCCCTCTCAATCGATCTCGACAACACGTTTGGGCGGCGCGCACCCCGCAGTGTCGAGATCGGCTTCGGTAACGGCGATAATCTGGCTGCCCTCGCTGCGGCGCACCCTGAGCGCGACTACCTGGGAATCGAGGTCCACCGCCCCGGCGTCGGGCGGCTGTTGTTGCGGCTGGAGGAAGCAGGACTGCGCAACGTCCGCCTGGTTTGCCACGATGCCGTGGAAGTGCTCGCTCAACAGATTGCGCCTCGGACACTCGATGAGGTGCTGGTGCTGTTTCCCGATCCGTGGCCGAAGAAACGGCATCATAAGCGGCGTCTGCTGCAAAGCCCGTTCGTGGAGTTGGTCGCGGATCGCCTGCAGCCGGGTGGCGTGTTGCGCGTGGCCACGGACTGGGAGCCCTACGCTCAGGCGACTCTCGAGGTGTTGAACGCCTGTCGCGATCTTCGCAATCTGTCTGCCGATCACACCTTCATTCCCCGGCCCGGTGAGCGCCGTCCGACCCGGTTCGAGTTGCGCGGCGAGCGTCTGGGTCACGAGGTCTGGGACCTGGCCTTTACGCGGACCTGAGGGGGACAGGACAGCCGCTTCCGGGCAAGCGAGATCGCGACCACGGCCGCAACCGGCCGCCCGCTTCGCTACCCGAAGTTCATTGTTGGCCGCTCTAGGCCGTGATCACCACCATTGTCAACTTGCTACGCATCCGGATCCTCCAGGCGGGTTGCTCGAGCATGACGCTCGGTGATCACAATAACTTCTTGAAAGCCTCAGGCGTCCGGCGCACCATCGAGTCGCACTGAGAGTACGCGCGCCGAGTGCCTGACAGCCTCCGGCGGAACAGCGAGGCAGTGGGCGTGCACCCGACGGTGCGCGCGGTGCGAAGCACGACGGACCGGCTTTCCGGAGGTTGCAAAATGACGGCCCCTCTTCCCGGCATCGGCGAGTGGTATCGCCACAGTGGTGGCGAATTGTTCGAGGTCGTTGCGTTCGACGAGGACGACGGCACGATCGAGATCCAGTATTTCGACGGTACGGTCGAAGAGATGGACACCGAGGACTGGGAAGGTCAGTGGGCGGAGCGTGCGCTCGAGGCAGCCGAGCCTCCGGAGGACTGGACCGGGTCCGTCGACGTCGAGTCCGGCGAGGATGCAACGGGCGGGTCGGACCTGTCGGATGAGGGAGGCTTGCGCGCGAGCTCGCTGGACGGCATTGATCTGTTCGAATAGCGCGGCGCAGCAACTCATTCCAGCCACTTAGCGGCGCAGCCGGGCCCCGTGTGGGGGCGCTGTCAGCGTTCCGTGTCGGCCATGGCGGCAGGATCCACGCCGTCGGCCAACATCACGAAGCCGTCGGCCACCTTCAATGCAATGGCTTGCAGCCATTGGCCCGGGCACGGGCCGGCGATGCACAGGCCCGTAAGCTTGTCGAAGAGCGCGCCATGCGAGGCGCACAGCAGCAACGCCCCGTCCGCGGTCAGAAAGCGGTTTGGCCGCAGATTCAGGGGATGGCCGGCATGCGGGCATCGATTGAGGTAACCGCGGACCTCTTCCCTGGCACGCACGACAATGCCCCGCAGGGGCCAGTCACCTTCACCTATCGTGAAGCCCCGTGCCCCGATGGGCTCGAGATCCGACAGGCGACAGATCACACGCTCGAGGTCGATGGCCTCTGTCACGGCGGAGCCGCTGCTCTCGCGTCCTGCGTGCTCACTCATGCCGCCTCCAGATAGCCTCACCCGTCCGGTGCCGAGGTCTTCACTCACGCCACATCTGCGCGTTGCTATCCAGCGCATTAATGTGCCGCCGATTCCACCACACGAGCGCGAGCCCCGGCAGCGCAATGACGAAGCTGACGACGTAATACACGTACCAGCCACCGTGATCGGCAATCCATCCGGCCGGATACCCGAGACTGTAGCGCGGCAACACAGCGAGGACCGACAGCAGCGCGTACTGGAAGGCGGTGTAGCGCGCATCGCAGAGCGCCATGATGAGGGCCACCAGCGCGATCCCGCCCATCGCACCGGCAATGTGCTCGACCACCACCGCGAGCATCATGATCGGATAGCTCTTGCCGGCAATCGCCAGCGCGCAATACAGAAGATTGCTCACCGCCTGCAACACGCCGAAGATGAGCATCGAGCGCAGCAGGCCGAGCCGCACCATCAGTACGCCGCCGAGCACCGAGCCGCCCACCGCGCTCAGCGTGAACAGCGCTTTGACGATCACGGCGATCTCGGTCTTGGAGAAGCCGACATCCATCATGAAGGGCGTGAACAGCTTGTTGGCGAAGGCATCGCCGGCCTTGAAGACGAGCACGACCAACAGCAGCGCGAGCGCGCTCGGGGTTCCCAGCAGATTTCGGATCGGCTCGGCGATCGACTCTCGCAGCGAGCGGGGCTGATATTGGTTGTGCGAAGAGGGGGCGAGAATCGTCGCCACCGCGAACAGGAGCATGAGGCCTGCGAGGATCAGGAATGCCGGGCGCCAGCCGAAATGATCGGCCACGATCAGTGCGAAGGCAGAGGCTACCCAGGCCGCCGTGCGATAGCCCAGGTTGGTCGCCGCGGCAGCCGCGCCACGCTCGCTGGGAAGTGAGACGTCCGTGCGATAGGCATCGAAGGCTATGTCCTGAGTCGCCGAGAAGAACGTGATGGCGAGTGCGCAGGCGCCCACGGCACCCAGGGAGACGGCCGGATTCTGCAGGCCCAGCAGGCCGATGCACAGCGCGAGGGCAATCTGCGTCGCCAGCATCCAGCCGCGGCGCCGTCCGAGAAGAGGAATGGGATAGCGATCGACCAGCGGCGCCCACAGCACCTTCAGCAGGTACGGCAGGGCCACGTAGGACATGATCCCGATGGTGGTGTTGGTCGCTCCGGCGTCCTTGAGCCACGCCTGGAGTGCGCTCTCGGTGAGCTGATTCGGAAATCCCGAGGCACCTCCGAGAACCAGGATGGCGAGCATCTTGGGGCTCGCGAGGACCTCGCGCATCGAGGGCTGGTGCCGCGGCAGGGATGCTGCCGGCGGGGCGCTCGCGCGCGTGGCGCTCAAAGGGCGCAAACCGTCATCAGGAGTCGCATCGGGTGGATACTGGCATGCCATCCGTTGACAGTACAAAGGCCCCGGTGGCACCGTCGCGCGCCGAGTGCACAAAGCGGATCAATTTTCGGCAGAATCAGGCATGCAGGACTACCAGCTCACCTTCATCGACCTGGCCCTGGCGCGCGATGCCTTGCGCTTCGGGCGATTCACGCTCAAATCCGGCCGCGAGAGTCCGTACTTCTTCAATGCCGGACTCTTCAGCGACGGCGAGGCCGCAACCGTGCTCGGGCGCTGCTATGCCGAGGCGATTACTCGCTCGGGAATCCAGTTCGACATGTTGTTCGGACCCGCCTACAAGGGCATTGCGCTCGCCACGGCCACGGCGGTTGCCCTGACCGAGCACCATGGGCGCAACGTTCCTTATGCGTTCAATCGCAAGGAAGCCAAGGCACACGGCGAGGGGGGAGCGGTGATCGGTGGCCCGATGCGGGGCCGGGTCCTGATCGTTGACGATGTGATCACCGCGGGCACGGCGGTGCGCGAGTCGCTGGAGATTATCCGGGCCGCCGGCGGCGAGCCGGTGGGCGTGGCCCTCGCCCTCGACCGGCAAGAGCGCGGCCACGGGGAGCTTTCCGCAGTGCAGGAAATCCAGACCCAGCAGGGGTTGAGGTGTGTGAGCGTGATCACACTCGCCGAGCTGATCGAGGCCCTCTCGCAGCCCCGCGACGGGCGGATTCGCATTTCTGCCGAACAGCTCACATCGCTCGTGGCCTATCGGCAGCGCTATGGTGTCAGTTGAGCTTGCCAGGCCACCGGCTGGCGTCAGAATATGTGAGGATCGAAGATCCTCATCTGGGGGCACTTGAATGTCAGCTCGGGGGCCATGCGCAGCGCTCGGTATGTTGATCGGTCTTGCCGTGCTCGCAGCGGCAGTGGCCGATGCCGCCGACAGCAAGGACAACAAGGGCGTCGCTTATCGCTGGGTCGATGAGAATGGCGTCGTGCACTATGGCGACCAGGTCCCCCCCCAGTACGCGACGAAAGAGCAGGCCGTCCTCAACAGCCAGGGCGTGGTGGTGCGGCAGTTCGAGGCCCAGAAGACCCCGGAGCAACTGGCGCTCGATGAGCGCAAGCATCAGAGTGTCATCCGGCAGAAGCAGCACGACAGCTTCCTGCTGACGACCTACACCTCGGTCGCGGATATCGAAGCGCTCCGCGACGTCCGCCTCGATCAGTTACGTGGCCAGCGTGCCGCCGCCGACCAGTATGTCGAGAGCCTGCGCTCGCGGCTGAGTGCACTCCAGACCCGCGCCAGATTCTTCAAGCCCTACAGCGCACGGCCAGACGCACACCGCATGCCCGATGACCTTGCCGAAGACCTCGTGCGCACGCTCAATGAGCTGCATACGCAAAGTGGCGTACTGACGGCGAAAGGCGAGGAGGAGGCAGCGCTCAGAGCGCAGTTCCAGGGCGATATCGAGCGCTACCGACAACTGCACGTCGCGCGTCCGCAATAGGTTGTCTTGAGCTGGCTCATTGGGGGGCCAGCTCTGCCCCGCCGCCTCAGCGACCCGAGTGACCGAAACCGCCCGCGCCTCGGGCGCTCTCGGTGAAGCTTTCCACGACTTGCAACTCGACCTGGACGACCGGCACCACCACCAGCTGCGCGATGCGCTCTCCGGGTTGGATGGTGAAGGGTTCCCGACTGCGATTCCAGCACGACACCATGAGCTGGCCCTGGTAGTCGGAGTCGATCAGTCCCACGAGGTTTCCCAGGACCACGCCGTGCTTGTGACCAAGGCCGGAGCGCGGCAGGATGACCGCCGCAAGACCGGGATGGTCCACGTGGATAGCGAGACCGGTTGGTATCAGCTCCGCTTTGCCCGGCTCGAGCAACAGCGGCTTGTCGAGACATGCTCGCAGATCGAGACCCGCGGACCCCGCCGTTGCGTAGGCAGGCAGCGGGAATTCCTTCCCGATGCGGGGATCGAGAATGCGCACCTGTAGCGGGCGGCGGGCGGCCGTGGTCTGCGTGCTCATGCCAGCGCGGTACCACGCTGCGCCAGGTTTGTGCGGGCGGCCACGTAGGATTCCGCGATTAGGCTCATCAGCTCCCGGGCCAGCGTCAGTTTCGAGGCGCGACCCAGCTCCCGGCGGCCGGTTCGCCACAGCACGACGAGCTGGTTGTCTTCGCAATCGAACGCCTTGTCATGACCCACTTCATTGGCGGCGATCATGTCGAGATTCTTCTTCAGCAGCTTGCCGCGAGCGTTCTGCTCGACCGAGTCGGTCTCGGCGGCGAAGCCCACCACGAAGGGCCGGCCAGGGCGTGCAGCCACCGTTGCCAGCACATCGGGGGTGCGCTCCATGCACAGATCCAGCCGATCGGAGGTTTTCTTGATCTTCTTGTCCGCCGCGTTGGCGGGCCGATAGTCGGCCACCGCTGCCGTGGAGATGAAGATGTCGGCCTGCTCCACGACCTGCAGGACGGCCGTCAGCATATCGGTGGCGCTTTCGACATCGATGCGCCGGACGCCCGATGGAGTCGGCAGACTCACCGGCCCGCTGACCAGGATCACCTCGGCGCCCGCCTCGCGAGCGGCCTGAGCCACGGCGAACCCCATCTTGCCGGAGCTGCGATTGCTGATGAACCGGACCGGGTCGATGCGCTCGCGGGTCGGACCCGCCGTGATGAGTACGCGCCGCCCGTACAGCGGCCCGCCTCCTACAAACAGGGAAGCCGCACGGTCCGCCAGCTCGAGCGGCTCGAGCATCCGCCCGGCACCAACCTCGCCACACGCCTGATCGCCCTCGGCTGGCCCCAGCACATGTACGCCGCGCTGCTGGAGGGTCGCGACGTTTGCGCGTGTCGCAGCGTTGGCCCACATGACCTGATTCATGGCCGGCGCCACGGCGATCGGGGCCTCGGTCGCCAGGCACATCGTGCTCAGCAGATCGTCGGCCTGCCCGGTCGCCAGCCGCGCCAGAAAATCCGCGCTCGCCGGAGCAATCATCACGAGCTGCGCCCAGCGGGCGAGCTCGATGTGACCCATGGCTGCCTCGGCTGCCGCGTCCCACAGGTCGGTCCGCACAGTCCGTCCCGAGACGGCCTGAAAAGTAAGTGGCGTCACGAACTCGCGCGCGCCGGCGGTCATGATGACCTGAACCTCGGCTCCGCGCTCTCGCAGGCGGCGTACGAGATCCGGACTCTTGTACGCCGCAATGCCCCCGGACACCCCAAGAAGAATGCGTTTGCCTTGCATTGAAGGTCTCGTTCCGCAGTTGAGCGATTATCGGCCGGGCTTCCCTGAAGGTGCAAACAACCCTTGGGAATGATGCCGGTTACTTTTGGGTTAAACCGCTGATTTCGATATTGTTTTTGAGCGAGAGCGAGACATTCAGCGGTGCATTCGCATCGGCCCATGTCCGGGCCATTACGGATCCCGAGCGACCGTGAGCGACCGAGGAGCCTCAGAGGGCGGACTTTCTCGGAATTTGGGGCCCTTTCTGCCCCTCCCCTGGGCATCCAACGGCCCGCACACTTCGCGCACACGCGCTTGGACTCACACGCCGATGGACTTGACTCCCAATCCGCCCCCCGCAGCCCTGAGGATTGCAGCCGTCCCTCCCGAGCCGTCCGATCCGGCGCACCGTGGTCTGACCATTCGCGACTGGCCGCGATCGGAACGTCCGCGCGAGAAGCTGCTGGAGCAGGGAGCCGATGCGCTATCGGATGCAGAATTGCTCGCGTTGCTGCTGGGTTCCGGCGTGCGTGGACGCTCGGCCGTCGACCTCGCGCGCACGCTCATCGCAGATTTCGGATCGTTGCGCGAGTTGCTGAGCGCCGATCGCTCGCGCTGGCGCGGCAAGACGGGGATCGGTCCCGCACGTTACGCGACCCTGATGGCGGCGATGGAGCTGACAAGGCGTCACTTCAGAGAGCCGCTGCGGGCTGCCTCGACACTCAACGCGCCGGAAGCGACGCGTCGCTTTCTCGTGGCGCAGCTTCGCGACAGACCGTACGAGGTGTTCTGTTGCCTCTTTCTCGACAATCGCCATCGACTCATCGCCTTCGAGGAAATATTCCGTGGGACGATCGACGGGGCGAGTGTGCATCCGCGTGAAGTGATCCGTCAGACGCTGCTGCACAACGCAGCGTCCGTGATCGTCGCGCACAACCACCCGTCCGGAGCCCTGGAGCCCAGCGCCGCTGACGAGCACGTCACGCGAAGACTGAAGGAGGCCTTGGCGCTCGTGGACGTTCGCGTGCTCGATCACTTCATCGTGGGTGATGGCAACTGCTTCTCCTTCGCCGAAGCGGGACTTCTTTGATATGTGGAGCGACCTCGCCCTCACAGCCTTGGGAGCGAGGTATTCCCCCTCTCTCGCTCAACATTTGTAATTCGATGACTGGATCGTTTTTGACCCGCCGGAACCACACGACAACCCAGAGGAGTCCGGGGGCCAGCGGGCCAGATATGTGGAGTTCTCCCGCGCACAGCGCGGGTGACTAGGGATTTCGGCCGGCCCGTACTGATGCGCTACGATACTTAGAAAGGTACAAGGGAAGTACTCCCACGGAGCAGATGGAACCAGTGAACAACACCCTCGGCCGCATTTCGAGGCGTCATCTGTTGCAGGCGTTGAGCCTTCTTGCCACGAACACTGCCTTGGCTTCTGGCACCCGCATACCAGGGAGCGATGCGGGCGCTCACGACAACGACAGCGTTGAGTATGGGAGGAGTACGCTGCCGCGCGGCGTGCGGTCCCGACGCGTGGACACCAACAATGGTGTAGTCCTGCATATTCTCGAGGCGGGCTTCGAGACGCCCAGCAGGCCTTGTGTGGTGCTGCTGCACGGCTTCCCAGAGCTCGCGTATTGCTGGCGCAATCAGTTGCTCCCGCTGGCGCGCGCCGGCTTTCACGTGGTCGCACCGGACTTGCGGGGCTACGGCTTGAGCGCCTCCAAGGCGGTGAGTTTCGACGACAACCTGTTGCCGTACTCCATGATGAGCCGCGTAGGCGACGTCCTCGGACTGATCCGCGCTGTAGGGTACGAGAAGGTATCCTGCGTGGTGGGGCATGACTGGGGTGGTCCGACGGCTCAGTGGTGCGCCCGCTTGCGTCCCGATTTCTTTCAGTCTGTCGTGTCGATGAGCACGCCTTTTCTGGACGCACCCGGTCTGCCGCTAGGCACGGCAGTTGAACATTCGCCCGCTGCACCGGAAGCGGACATACAGAAGGAACTAGCTGCCTTACCGCAGCCACGAAAACATTACGCCAGGTATAGTGCTACACGCGATGCGAACGAGGATCTGTGGCACGCACCACAGGGCGTCCATGACCTTTTGCGCGAGTTCTACTACTTCAAGAGCGCTGACTGGAAGGGAAACAAGCCATTCCCCCTGAAAGCATGGACAGCGCTGGAGCTCGCGAAGATGCCTACGTATTACATCATGGATTTAAACAAGGGGATCGCTGCGACGATGGCAGAACACCAGCCATCCCTGGCAGAGATCGCTGCCTGCAGGTGGATGACGGAAGCCGATCTGCAGGTCTATAGCCACGAATTCACGAGGACTGGCTTCCAGGGTGGGCTCAACTACTACCGCGTCGAGTTAGATCCCGGGCTGGACGGTGAGCTCAATGCTTTTGCCGGCAAGACTATCGACGTCCCGGCCTGTTACATCGGGGGCTCAAGCGAGTGGGCCGTTTATCAGTCCCCGGGCGCATTTGAAAGCATGCACTCCGTATGTAGACGGCTGAAGGGCGTTCACTTGGTGAAAGGAGCTGGACATTCCATCGCCGAAGAGCAACCTGAAGCGGTGAATCGCATACTGATCGAATTCCTCACAAGCGGCAGGCTCACTTAGGTGCCGTCAGACAAGTAGACGTGGAGTGCCTGCAAGTGGCCGGTTCTTCTGTGGAGGGCTAGCAGCGCCTCAGGGCTGCCTGGAGCGCGCGTTGACCCCCGGGCCCCCGCGGGTGTACAAAGCGGCGCCCAGGGGTCGCCGGAAATAATAACGAGGAAATCTCATGATCAGCATGCGAAGGTCATCGTGGGTTGCACTGACAGCTTTTGCTCTGAGCGGCGCCGCGACGCTCGCCTGCGCGGCGGATGCGCCAGCCAGCAAGGATGGCAAGGCTGCGATCGAGGCGCTCACCCAGCGCTTCGTGGAGGCGTTCAACGCCAAGGACGCCGACTCCATCATGAAGCTCTACGCGCCCGGCCCACAGTTGTTCGTCTTCGATGTCACCCCGCCGCGCGAGATCGTCGGCTGGGACAACTACCGCAAGGACTGGCAGGAGCTGTTCGCGGCCTCCCCGGGCCCGCTCAAGTTCTCTGTATCGGACCTCGTGATCAGCACCGCCGGTACGGTCGCTTACAGTCATCGCATCGATCACCCACAGTTCACGCGAAAGGACGGCTCGAAGCACGAGGTCGCTTTTCGGGTGACCGACGTGTATCGCAAGATCCACGGAGAGTGGCTGATCGTGCAGGAGCACGTGTCCGTGCCCGTGGATCTTGCAACCGGCAAGCCCGATCTGATGTCGAAGCCCTGAGGCCTCCTGCTCCCGTTTGGGGAGTTGAGCTCCGGATCTGGGCCGAGCTCCGGATCTGGGCCGAGCTCGCGATCATCTGAGATGGGGAGTCAGCGGCCGGAAATTCCATGACTCTCATCGCTTTCCTGCGAGGCGTGAATGTCGGCGGACACCGGACGTTTCGCCCAAGCGTGCTGGCACGAGAGATGAGCGACTATGGGGTCGTCAACGTGGGGGCGGCCGGCACGTTTGTCGTCCGTAAGCCAGGATCTCCGGCCAAGTTCCGGGCTGCATTGCTGCGGAAGCTGCCATTCGTAGCGCAGATCGTGCTGTGCGATGCCCGGGATCTGCTGCGCCTGGAGACGGATAATCCGTTCGCAACGGAGTCATTTCCGCCAGATGTGGTTCGATTCGTGAGCATCCTGCCGAAAGCGGGCGGCGTCCTGGGATCGCTTCCAGTCGCTTTTCCGCCTGAGGGTGCGTGGCTGGTGCGGGTGATCGCGTGCCGGGGGCAGTTCGTGTTTGGAACGTATCGTCGGCACATGAAGACGATCGGCTATCTGGGCCAGATCGACAAACTGTACGCTGCGCCAGCGACCACTCGGAATTGGAACACCATCATGACAGTCATGCGGGTCCTGAACGGCCCGCCATAACGATCCAAGGCTGCTGGCTGCCCGGTCCAGCTACAGCTTGTGATCCCCCTTCCGGGCTGGTATAAAGCGCGACTCGGCGGGACGGGCACCCAGCCCTCGCCCGGTCAGTTTTTCCTGAGTTTTCAAGGCTGTCACGTATGACCCGCGTCTGCGAAGTTACAGGCAAGCGCCCAGCTGTCGGCAACCGCGTCTCTCACGCGAACAATAAGAAGCGCCGTCGCTTCCTGCCGAACCTGCATTCACAGCGCCTCTGGGTCGAGAGCGAGAAGCGCTGGGTATCGCTGCGCATCTCGGCCAATGGGCTGCGCACGATCGAGAAGAAAGGCATCGACACCGTTCTCGCTGAGCTGCGCGCCCAGGGCGTGAAGGTCTAACGCGGCCGCGACGTCGCGGCAAGGAGCTCCCATGCGCGAGAAGGTCAAGCTGCTGTCCTCGGCGGGTACCGGACATTTCTACGTGACCACCAAGAACAAGCGCCTGCATCCGGACAAGATGGAAGTGCGCAAGTTCGATCCCGTGTCCCGCAAGCACGTGATCTACAAGGAAACGAAGATCAAGTAGCACCCGGCTGCCGCCTCCGCGGCGGGATCGGAGGCTCTTCCCCGGCTGGCAGCCGGCTGGCGGCCAGCAAGGCTGGCCTCTTGCGCTGAGGCCCACGGTCGGCAAATGCTCTTGCCCCGTATGCCCGAACTCCCCGAAGTCGAAACCACTCGCCGCGGCATCGAGCCGCACGCGATAGGCCGACAAATCGTGGCACTCACCGTCCACGAGCCGCGACTGCGCTGGCGCGTGCAGCCGGACCTGGCCCAGCAGGTGACCGGCCAACGCATTCTCCACGCGAAGCGGCGCGGCAAGTACCTTCTGCTCGAGTTGCAGGATGGGACACTGCTGTGGCACCTGGGCATGTCTGGCAGCCTGCGCGTACTTCCAGCCGACACCCCGCGGCGAGGACATGACCACGTCGACCTGATCCTCGACTCAGGCAACACCCTGCGGTTCAACGATCCACGCCGCTTCGGCAGCCTGCACTACACGACGGCGGACCCGCAGAAGCATCCGCTGCTCGCAGAGCTTGCCCCGGAGCCGCTCGAGCCGGCGTTCGACACGGACTATCTCTGGCAGGTCACCCGGCGGCGGCGCGTCGCAATCAAACAGCTTTTGATGAACAGCAAGCTCGTGGTCGGAGTCGGCAACATCTACGCGAACGAAGCGCTGTTCAAGGCCCATATCCGCCCACGCCGCCAGGCGCGCAGCCTTTCTCGCGCAGAGGCGCGCGCCCTGGTGCGGTCAGTTCGTACGGTCCTCGCGCGTGCAATCCGCCTCGGAGGCACAACCTTGAGAGACTATGTTGGAGCTGATGGCCAACCCGGCTACTTCAGGCAGAAGCTCTATGTCTATGAGCGGGCCGGCAAGCCCTGCCGCGTGTGCAGTACGCCGGTCCGACAGCTCACCCAGGGGCAGCGCTCGACCTACTACTGCCCCACCTGTCAGAAATAAGAGTCCCCGATGAGCCAGCAGATCATCGAGCATCTGAGCCGTGTCGATACCAACATGGGCGCGCTCATCAAGGCCCAGGGCCCCTATGGGCTGGTGGCCGAGCTCAACTGCGAGCCGTTCGAGGCGCTGGCCCGTGCCATCACGCATCAGCAGCTGCACGCAAGTGCGGCACGAAGCATCCTGCAGCGCTTCGTCGGCGCCTGCGGCAACGGATCATTCCCATCCGCCGATGCCGTGATGACTGCGCCCGTGGAAGTCCTGCGCGCGTCGGGCCTGTCATTCTCCAAGATCGCCGCGCTCAAGGATCTGGCCGCCAGGACACTCCATGGAACGGTCCCCGACCGGCAGGCACTGCTGATCCTCAGCGATCTCGAGATCATCGAGCGCCTGACGCAGGTACGCGGGATTGGGCGATGGACGGTCGAGATGATGCTCATGTTCCAACTCGATCGTCCCGATATTCTGCCCGTGGACGACTTCGGTATTCGCAATGGATTCCGCCTCGCTTACGGGCTGCGGAAAATGCCTGCGCCAAAGGTGCTCGCCGTCTTTGGCGAGCGCTGGGCTCCCCATCGGACCGCCGCTGCGTGGTATCTGTGGAGGGCGCTCGAATTGAAGAAGGCGGGGAGGCTGCCCGTGCCACGGGAGCAGATCAAGCTGCCTCGCCTGCGGCGACGCAGGATCGCCGCGGGCAGGTCAGCCTCACGAAAGTCAATCGCACGTAGGGGCGGTCGTGGCAAGACCACCACAGGCCGCGGCACGCTCGGCAAGGCCGCCGCACCTGGCGGCACTGCTCGCAAGGCCACTCGCGGCGGCGCACCTCGCAAGGCGACCACACGCAAACCAGCTCGAAAAGGCCGCTCCACCCTCAGGAGAGCACGCCCGCCGCGCGCTCGTAAGTGATGCTGAGCAGGAGCTGATCCTCCTGCGCCTGCATGTTGATCGGGCGCGCCGTGCCGTCGAGGTCATAGCACACCGTCAGGCGATTACCGCTCAACTCGTAGATCGCGAGCATGCTGCGCCCGGCATTCGGACCGTCGCGCCCGACAATGTCGATCGCCCGCGGACTGCGCGTAGCGTCCACCAGATACTCGCCCCGGTCCACGATCTGGTTGGTCTGATCGACGATGCTGTAGTCACGCCCGTCGAGAACCAGGTACTTCACGCGCAGCTCGCGCACGAGCAGGTCCTGTCCCGAGACATTGGCCGCTACGGGAACCCACGCGCCTTCCAGGCCGCGGGCTCTGCGGTCGGCGGTGGGAACTGGGTTCACTGCGCTGCGATGCTCATGGTGCGGTTTGGCGGATCCACCCTCAAACGCGCCGTTGCTTTTTCAGTTCCGCTTCGACTATCGGGTGTACGAATTCGGCCACGTCCCCGCCGAGGACGGCAATCTCCCGCACAAGCGTGGAAGAGATGAACGTGAACTGCTCCTGGGGCGTCAGGAACACCGTCTCGATCTCCCTTGCGAGGTGGCGGCTCATGTTGGCGAGCTGAAACTCGAACTCGAAGTCGGATACCGCGCGCAAGCCGCGCACGACGATCGAGACGTTGTGCTGACGAGCAAATTCGACGGTGAGTCCGGAGTAACCGACGATCTCGACGTTCGGCAGATCGTGCAGGACGCGGCGCGCCAGATCGATGCGGGTGTCCATCGGAAACATGGGCGTCTTGTTCGGATTGGCAGCGATGGCGACGAAGACGCGGTCGAAGATGCCGGCAGCGCGGCGGACCAGGTCGTGATGACCGTTCGTGATCGGATCGAACGTACCCGGATACATCGCATAGCGTTTCATGCGCTGACGGCCCCCCGTTCATGTGCCCGCAACCCGGTGCGCTCCAGCAGATGATACCCGACCGCGCCGGCCTGCTTGGCTTTCACGGCTTTCCAGCTCTGCGGCAGCGCCGGCAGCCCCTCACTGGCCGCCGTCTCGACATAAATACGGGCGCTGCCCGCAAGCCACCCCCGCTCCTCGAGCAACCGGGCCGCGGGACCCAGCAGGCCCGAGTCGAACGGGGGATCCAGGAAAACGATGTCGAACGGATGGCCCGCGGGCGAGCCTGGGGAGCCCTCCAAAAAGTGCAGGGCGTCGGCCTGCGCGACCTGTGCACCCGTCGCGCCCCACTCGAGGAGCCGCGCCCGGATCTCGTGCACGGCCGCCGCTTCCCTTTCCACGAAAGTCGCATGCGCGGCTCCCCGTGAAAGGGCCTCGAGCCCGAGCGCGCCACTGCCCGCAAACAGATCCAGGCAGTGCGCGCCGGGTACGCGCGCAGCCAGCCAGTTGAACAACGTCTCACGCACGCGGTCGGGCGTCGGTCGGATCCCGTCCAGTGGCGGAAATCGCCAGCGCCGGCCGCGCCAGGAGCCCCCGATGATGCGTAACAGACGGGATTGCGACGAACGCCGCGGCAGGCGACCGGCGCTCGGGTCCGGTTTTCGGATCTTTGTCAATCTCGCGCTGCGTCCCCGGCCGCTTGCCTCTGTTCTCGCGGCAAGCCTACCCTACCCCATGTTCCGACGCTCGCGCCCCGCCCCCGCCCACAACCCATCACAGACCGAAGAGCGCCAGGGTTTCTTCCAGCGCCTGCGTACGCGGCTCAATCGCGGCAACTCCTGGCTGACGTATGACCTCACGGACCTGTTTCGCGGCCGCAAGATCGATGCTCAGATCCTCGAGGAGCTCGAGAGCCGCCTGCTGATGGCCGACGTGGGAGTGCAAGCGACCGAGCACATCCTCGCCGGGCTGCAGAAGCGCGTCGCGCGCAACGAGCTGGCGGATGTCGCCGCCCTCATCACGGCTCTCGAGGCGGCCATCGTCGAGATCCTGGCGCCCTGCGCGAAACCCCTGCGCATAGACGATCAGCGTGCTCCCTTCGTCGTCCTCGTCGTGGGCGTGAACGGGTCAGGCAAAACGACGAGCATCGGCAAGCTCGCCCACCGCCTGACGGAGGAAGGTCGCAGTGTGATGCTGGCTGCCGGCGACACCTTCCGGGCCGCCGCGATCGAGCAGCTCAATGTCTGGGCCGAGCGCAGCGGCGCCGAGTTCGCCGCTCAGCAGGCCGGCGCAGATCCCGGTGCGGTTGTGTTCGATGCACTGCAGTCAGCCCGCTCGCGGCAAGTGAATGTGCTCCTGGCCGACACGGCCGGTCGCCTGCATAGCCAGTCGCACCTGATGGAGGAACTCAAGAAGGTCAAACGGGTCATTCAGCGAGTCGATCCCTCCGCACCGCACGAGATTCTCCTGGTGCTCGATGCCAACCAGGGTCAGAACGCGCTGTCGCAGGCAATCCAGTTCCACGAAGCAGTGGGCGTCACCGGACTCGTCCTCACCAAGCTCGATGGCACGGCCAAGGGGGGTATCGTGGTCGCCATCGCACGGCGTCTGGGGATGCCCATCCGTTACATCGGCATCGGCGAGCAGCTGCAGGATTTCGGGGAATTCGACGCCGAAGCCTTCACGGCGGCCCTGGTCGAGGGACCGAAGTCATGATTGCTTTCGACCATGTCAGCAAACGTTATTCCAACGGCCGGGAAGCGCTCACGAGCGTCACGTTCGAAATCCACACCGGCGAGATGGTCTTCCTCACCGGCCGCTCGGGCGCCGGGAAGAGCACGGTGCTCAAGCTCATCGCCCTGCTCGAGCGCCCCACGCGTGGCACCGTTCTGGTCAGCGGCCGCAACACCACGACGCTGAAGTCGCGGCACATTCCGCTCTTCCGCCGTCAGATCGGCATGGTCTTCCAGGATCATCGCCTCCTCGCCGACCGGCCGGTGTTCGACAACGTGGCGCTGCCCCTGATCGTAGCCGGAACCTCACTCAAGGAGGCCGACAAACGCGTACGCGCCGCGCTGGATCAGGTGGGACTTCTAGGCAAGGAGCGCATGCTCCCAATGGAGCTATCCGTAGGTGAGCAACAGCGGGTCGGCATAGCACGTGCCGTAGTCAGTAAGCCTCCGCTCCTGATAGCCGATGAGCCCACGGGCAACCTCGACCCCTATCTCGCCCTGGAGATCATGCGTCTGTTCCGCAGATTTCAGGACGTCGGCGTCACTGTCGTAGTCGCTACACACGATCTGCATGTCGTACGCGAGTTTGGCCAGCGTGAGCTCGTGATCGACAACGGCCAGATCCACGACGACGTGGACGATCACCTGCCCAGCGTCATCGCCGTCCGATGAGCATCGCCGTGGCCGGAACGCGGCACCTGCAGGCTCTACTCGGCTCGCTCGGCAAGCTGGCGCGCAATCCGTTTTCGACCGCCCTGACGCTGCTCGTGATCGGACTGGCTCTTTCGCTGCCGACCGCTCTGCGGCTTTTCATCCTGAACGCGCAGCTCGCCACCGGCGGCTTCACGAGTGCCGTAGACATCTCCGTATACCTGAAGACGGATGTGCCGCTTGCCAAGGCCCAGCAGCTCGCCCGCAGCGCTGGCGAACGTTCCGACGTCGACTCGGTCGAGCTCATCCCGTCCGACAAGGCGATGGAGGAATTCCGCAACTACTCCGGCTTCGGTGCAGCACTCGATGCTCTGAAGGAGAACCCTCTTCCCCACACGCTCCGTGTGCACCCTCGCAGTGACTCTCGATCTCCAGCCGCAGTCGAGACGCTGCGGCGCTACTTTGCCGCGTGGCCGGAAGTTGACATCGTCCAGGTAGACACTGACTGGGTGAGGCGCTTCAACGGCATACTCGATGTAGTGCGCAGGCTGCTCGCCATCGTGGCGGTACTGCTGGGCGCGGGTGTGCTGGCGGTCATATTCAACACGACGCGTCTGGAGATCCTCAATCGGCGCTCCGAGATCGAGGTCACCAAGCTGGTAGGCGGATCCAATGCTTTCGTGCGCCGGCCGTTTCTCTATACCGGAGCGCTCTATGGACTCGGCGGCGCGCTCCTCGCCTGGGCCATAGTGGAGATCGCCGTCATCGTGCTGAGCCAGTCGATCGCCACGCTCGCACAGCTGTATGGCACCCGCTTCAGCCTGCAGGGACCTTCGGCCCGTGACGTGGGCATTCTTCTCGCCGCCGGTTTCGCACTGGGTTGGCTGGGAGCCTGGATCTCCGCGGCGCGTCACCTGTGGCGCATTGAGCCGAGGGCCTGAGTACGCTGGAGCAATCGGCTACCGTGGGGTGACCGGAGCGGGGGTCTCCAGCAGTGCCCCGTTCGCCTCGGTGTCGTTCGAGAACAGCAGGTTGAGCAGGAGCCCGCGGTGCGAAGGCAGCTCCCTCAGATACCGCACGTAAGTTCTCGAGGGGAAGAATGTTGCGTTCTTTCCCGGCGGATCTGTCGAGCTCGTTCCGGGCAGATACATGGACCCAAAATGACTTGCCACGAGGTCGATGAAGGCCGCGGGACTGCTGCCCTGCTCAACCAGTTGCTCGGGTCCGTACTCCACATAGAGGTAGCGTGTCTGATTGAGCGAGCGGGGGGCGCCCTGAATGGCCCGCGCTTCCGAGCCCTCGGTGTCCATGACCAGGAGATCTATCTTGGCGGAGGAAAGCGCCGCGTCCAGGGTCGTCATCTCGACGACGACTTCTCCCAGCTCCGAGAGGCGGCTGTTGCCCGTGTTGAGACGATTCTCGGTGAACCGGACGCTGCCCGCTTCCGCGCCGACCGCACGCTGACATGCCGCGACCGCAGTGAGGCCGTTCAGCGCCAGGTTCATCTTCAGAAGCGTGAAGTTACGCGGACTGGGCTCGAACGCAACGATGGCACGCGACCCACTTCGCAAGGCGAGCGGCACGAGCAGCGCGCCGATATGAGCCCCCACGAACACCATCCGGGACTCTTCGTGGAGGAGTCCCGAGAGCCAGCAGACCTCGGACCAATCGTAGGCGCCCTGCGCAAGCAGCGCGCGAGATACGTTGAAATCGTGCGGATCGACGACCAGCAGGCCGTTCTGCGTGTTGGCCACTACCCCGACGCCATGTCTGGCCAGAACAGTCGATCGCAGCCGGCCCCGGAGGGTCCGTGAGAGTCTCTTGCGCCAGGAGACGTGCATCGTCCCTCCGTCCATGGTCGGCGACCGCCGGCCGCGGGGTTGCTCGGGAAATGGTACGACAATGGGCAGCTGTGGGAGGTTCCATCTCAGTGATAACCCTCGCCAGGCCGCACCTTTCCCCTGAAGGTGTGATACACGAACACGGTGTAGCCGAGAATGAACGGGATCAGCACCGCGGTTCCCACGAGCATGAACGTTTGCGACTGCGGGGAGGCGGCGGCCTGCCACAGCGTCACGGAGGGTAAAACGAGATACGGGAGCGTGGAGATCGCAAGGCCGATGAACGAGATGATGAAGAGTCCCACCGCAGAGTTGAATGCAAGCGTGGGGTGCCGTCCGGTCAGGCCGCGCCAGGCGGAGACGGCCAGCGCTGCCGTGATGAGGGGAACGGGCGACAGATACAGGAGGTTGGGCCAGCTGAACCAGCGGACCGCGATGTGGCGGAACTGCAGAGGCGTCCAGATACTGATCAGCACGATGAAACCCATGAGCGCGATCAGCAGCGGCTTCGCCCGGCGGCGCGCGTCCTTCTCGACACCACCCGATGTCTTCATGACCAGCCAGCAGGCGCCGATGAGTGCATAGCCGACGACCAGTCCGATTCCGCACATGAGGCTGAAGGGCGTCAGCCAATCGAAGGGCCCTCCCGCAAATCGCCCCGCCTCGATACGAAATCCCCCGAGCAGACCGCCCACCATCGATCCCTGCGCAAACGCCGCGACCGTCGAGCCGGCGGCGAAGGCCACGTCCCACTTGCGGTGGTGAGGCTTCGCCACCCACCTGAACTCGAACGCCACTCCCCGGAAGACTAGTGCAAGCAGCATGGCGATCAGGGGCACATACAGGGCCGGTGCGATGATCGAGTACGCCAGCGGGAAGGACACGAGCAGCCATGTACCGCCCAGCACCAGCCATGTCTCATTGCCGTCCCAGAACGGCGCGACGGAGTTCATCATCTGGTCGCGCTTGCTCTCGTGCGCAAAGAATGGAAAGAGAATTCCCACGCCCAGATCGAAGCCATCCATGACGACATACATGGCCACCGCGAGCCCCGCGATGCCCGTGCTGACCAACGGCAGCCAGTACGCATAGCCAGTCAGGTCTGCGGGATTGAGCAGGGCGGAAGGATTCATGTCCGCGGCTGCCCCGTGTCCGCCGGCCCCGGCTCGCCCGCTTGCGTTCCCAGCGACAGAGGTCGATTGGGAAGTCCCTGCGGCAGATGGCCTGGCTCGACGGCCGCATCCTGGGGGCCACCGAGCACGAGTCGGCGGATGTAGTAGACGCCGATCGAGAAGACGATCGTGTACGCGAGCACGAAAGCCACCAGTGAGCCCGCCACGGTCGCCGCGCTGACTGGCGAGAGAGCCTGATCGGTGCGGAGGATTCCGTAGGCGACATAGGGCTGCCTGCCGGTTTCGGTGGTGACCCAGCCCGCGAGGATGGCCAGAAATCCGAGCGGCCATGTGTAGGTGGCCACGCGCAGATACCAGCGTGCAGTGAACAGCTTCTGCCGCTTCCAGAGCCACGCACCCGTCAGACCCAGGGCAATGAGGAAAAGACCGATGCCCACCATGATGCGGAAGGCGAAGAACACGGGCACCACTGGTGGCCGCCGGTTCGCCGGAAAGTCCTTGAGGCCGGCGTAGCGGCCATTGAAGTCATGCTTGAGGATCAATCCTCCCAGATGCGGTATCGCGATCTCGGCGCGATTGCGCTCATGGGCCGAGTCCGGCACCGCGAACAGGATCAACGGGGCGGGCCCGTCGTTCTCCCAGTGGCCCTCCATCGCCGCCACCTTCACCGGCTGATACTCCAGTGTGTTAAGCCCGTGCTGATCGCCGAAGAACAACTGCGCAGGGCCGAGAATCGCCACCATGCCGATGCCCATGCGCAGCATCGTGCGCGCCTCGGCCTCGAACTTCCCTTCCAGCAGATAGCGGGCTCCGGCTGCGAGCACGACGACCGAAGTCGTCAGGTAGGCCGCCGTCATCATGTGCACGAAACGGTAGGGAAAGCTCGGATTGAAGATTACATGGAACCAATCCACCGGATAGGCAATCCCATCCCGCACGATGTGACCTGCGGGGGTCTGCATCCAGCTGTTGGCGGCGATGATCCAGAAGCCGGAGATGCAGGTACCGAGCGCGACCAGCACAGCGGAAGTCACGTGCAGCCAGGGCGGCACCCGCTTCCAGCCGAACAGCATGATCCCCAGAAAGGTCGACTCGAGGAAGAAAGCAGTCAGGACCTCGTAACCGATGAGGGGGCCGATGACGTTGCCGGTCGCCAGCGAGAACCGCGACCAGTTCGTGCCGAATTCGTAAGACAGCGGAATGCCCGACACCACCCCCATTGCGAAGGAGACCGCGAAGATCTTGGTCCAGAAGCGCGCCAGGCGGTGGTAGTGACTGTGACCGGTGCGTCGCCACAGAACCAGCAGGGTCGCGACAAACGCCGAGGACCCGATGGAGAAGGCCGGAAAGACGATATGGAAACTGATCGTGAAGGCGAACTGGGCGCGGGCGAGCAGCAGAGCATGCGGATCCAAGGAAGGCTCCCGAAGGCGCCGGGTCTGGGAGATCCGCCGAGCGCCTCCGCTAGTGTAGGGGAACTCCTGGCCGGGCCGGTCGTTCCCCCTCCTTCGAGGGAGCCGGCCGTGCCCCTCCCGCCCAGTTATAACCCCCTGTTTCCCAAGGTAAACTGCCATGCACCGTGCGGAACTTTCCGAGGTGTTTAGCACTCCAATGACCCGAGTGCTAGAATTCTCACCCAACCCGGGAGACCTGATGACCAGTACCGCAATCGTTGCCCGTCACACTGACCTGGCCCTGGCCGGTCCGCTGGGAAGCCTCGACGCTTACTTGGACCGGGTGAGCCGCATTCCAGTTCTCAGCCGTGAGGAGGAGCATCGGCTGGCCGAACGCTTCCGCCAGGATAGCGATCTGAACGCTGCGCGCGAGCTAGTGCTCTCGCACCTGCGCTTCGTCGTGCATATCGCCCGCGGCTACAGCGGATATGGACTGCCCATCGGCGACCTGATCCAGGAAGGCAACGTCGGATTGATGAAGGCGGTGAAGCGGTTTGATCCCACGATCAACGTCCGGCTCGTGTCCTTTGCCGTGCACTGGATCCGCGCCGAGATCCATGAATACGTCCTGCGCAACTGGCGCCTCGTGAAGATCGCGACGACCAAGGCGCAGCGCAAGCTGTTCTTCAACCTGCGCAGGTTGAAGAAGAACCTCACGTGGCTGTCGGCCGAGGAGACCGCTGCGGTGGCCCGTGACCTGGGCGTGAGTCCAAGCGAAGTCACCGAGATGGAAAAGCGCCTCGCCGCCCGCGACATGTCGTTCGATCCCACGCCGGAATCCGAGGAGGACGAGGTTTACAGCCCTGCTTCCTATCTCCCGGCGACGGACGCAGACCCTGCCGAGAGCGTGGAGAACGCGGAGTGGGAGGTGGACTCCTCCGACCGTCTGCAGGCAGCGATGGGTCGCCTGGACGCTCGCAGCCGCGACATTCTGCAGAAACGCTGGATGACCGACGACAAGGCCACTTTGCACGAGCTGGCTGACAAGTACGGCGTCTCGGCCGAGCGCATCCGCCAGATCGAGTCGAATGCCCTGGGCAAGCTGCGCGGCTTCATGGGCGAAGCGGCGGCTGCCTGATTCTGCTCTGGTCGCTGCCGGTGCCCGAGGCCTTCTCGGAGGTTTCCTCCTGGCTCAACTGGGGGACCCTCACGGCCGCCGCCGCGCTGATCTACTACCTCGCCCTGTCCCCCTCCCTGGCGGTGGGAATTCTGATCGCCTTCATTGTGCTGTTGCTCATCACGCGATGGCTCGGGAGCCTGCCCTGGCCGCTATGGCTCACATCGCTGGTGATATTCGTCGCGGCGTGGATCGGGCAGTTCATCGGCCACGCCATCGAGGGCAAGCGGCCGTCCTTTTTCAAGGATCTGCAGTTCCTGCTCATCGGGCCGCTGTGGCTGCTCGCCGCTGCCTATCGGCGCCTCGGCCTCACTTACTGAGGCAGCGGCCGTCTAGCTCGTGGCTGCCGCGCGAACGGCCTCGGCGACAGTCTCGTGCACCGTCTTGTCGAGCGGATCGGGCACCAGCTCATCGCCACGCGCAAGCCCCGCGATGGCGTCCGCGGCCGCCATGAGCATCGCGTCCGAAAAGTGACTCACCCGCGCGCTGAGGGCTCCCTTGAACAGCCCCGGAAAGGCCAGCACGTTGTTGATCCCCTTGCCGTCCGCGGCGAATGCCGCCCCTCGCTCGCGCGCCATGAGCGGCTCGATCTCCGGATCCGGATTCGACAACGCCAGGATGATCTGGCCGGGCCGCACCCATTCGGGTCGAATGAGACCTTTCACACCCGTCGTGGCAATGACGATGTCCGCTCGCGCCATGATCTGCTGCAGTGTCGTGCCTTCACCACCCAGCGCAACGATACGCGCGACGGCGTCCGGATTTCGGTCCGCTCCTAACACATGCTCGACGCCGCAGGCCCGCAGCAGTCGTACGATGCCATTGCCCGCCGCGCCAAGTCCGACCTGACCGATGACGCTGTGACGCAGGTTTCGGCCAGCCTGGCGGGCGGCATTCGTCAATGCGGCGAGCGTGACGACCGCCGTGCCATGTTGATCATCATGCAGGACCGGCTTGGCGACCCGCTCGCGCAGCTTCTGCTCGATCTCGAAGCACTCGGGCGCGGCGAAGTCCTCCAACTGGATCGCACCAAAAGAGGCCTCGATCGCCGCAATCGTCTCCACGACGCGGGCCGGGTGGGTCTCCCGCAGCAGGATCGGCACTCCGCTGAGTCCCACCAGATCGGCGAACAGAGCGGCCTTCCCCTCCATGACGGGAAGCCCCGCGAGCGGGCCAATGTTACCCAGACCGAGCACGGCCGTGCCGTTAGTGACGATCGCCACGGTATTGTCGAGATTGGTGAACTCGTGGGCGGCCTGTGGATCGCTCTTGATAGCGAGGCACACGCGCGCGACCCCGGGCGTGTAGATGTCCCGTAATACCTGACGAGTGTTGATGGGAAGGCTCGCCACTGTCTTGATCTTGCCGCCGCGATGTCGATTGAACACCCTATCGGACTTGCCGACGAAGCGCGCAGTGGGGAGCTGATCGATGCGTTGGTAAAGGCTGCGATCGGCCTCCTCGTCCATCTCGAGCGTGATCTCCCAGAGGGTCCGGCCCTGATCGCGGCGCAGAGCGGTCAGGTGCTCGATGGCCAGGCCTGCATCGGCGATCACCTGCAGAACGCGGGCAAGGCTGCCGGGCTGATGAATCGTCTCGATGAGCAGAATTTCCGGAATCTTCACGCGCGAGCCTCCCTGGTCTATCGAAGCCGCAATGGTAATCCACGCAGACGCCCGCACGGGGCTTCGGTGCCAGCTCAGCAGCGCCCCGGGCGACCGTTGGACCCGGGCAGCGGCGCGGCTGCCGGCAGCCAACCGCCAGGGCGCCGACTGGCCCTACCCTGCGCACGGTAGCGGTCATGGCCAGGGATCGAGCATGGTTTATCATGCGGATCCCCCCTTTCCTGTCGAAGGCCGGAGAAACGCGTGGCGAAGAGCTCCTCAACGAAGCTGGATCCCCTGGACCTGTTCGATGTCCGCAGCGCCCTATCCGAGGAAGAGCACATGGTGCAGGACTCGGTCGCCCGCCTCGTTGACGAGAAGGTGCTGCCGATCATCCAGAAGTGCTTCGAGGACCATCGCTTTCCGAAGGAGCTCATACCCGAGCTCGCCTCGCTGGGTCTCCTGGGCTCCTCGCTCCACGGCTACGACTGCGCCGGGCTCAACGCCATTTCCTACGGACTCATTTGCCAGCAGCTCGAGCGCGGTGACTCTGGTATCCGCAGCTTCGTCTCCGTGCAATCGTCGCTGTGCATGTATCCGATCTATGCCTTCGGGTCCGAGGAGCAGAAGCGCCGTTATCTTCCGCGCATGGCACGAGGCGAGCTCATCGGCTGCTTCGGCCTCACCGAGCCACACGGCGGCTCAGACCCCGCCAACATGCATACCCACTCCAAGCGAAACGGCGGCGACTGGGTACTGAACGGCTCCAAGATGTGGATCACCAATGGCGCGATCGCTGATCTGGCCGTCGTCTGGGCTCGCACCGATGAAGGCATCCGCGGTTTCATCGTCGAGAAAGGCACGAAGGGATTCTCGGCACCGGAGATCGAACGCAAGTTCTCGCTGCGTGCCTCGGTCACCTCGGCTCTGTTCTTTGACCAGGTGCGCATCCCCGATTCCCAGGTGCTGCCGGGAGTGGTCGGCTTGAAAGGCCCACTCTCTTGTCTCACCCAGGCACGCTACGGCATTGCCTGGGGCGTCATCGGCGCGGCGCAGGCCTGCCTTGCGCAGATGCTCGACTACACCGCCACCCGCAGCCTCTTCGGCCGCCCGCTCGCTCACACGCAGGCCATCCAGATCCGGCTGGCCGAAATGGCCCGGCAGATCACTTGCGCGCAGCTCCTGGCGCTGCAGCTCGGCCGACTCAAGGAGGGGGACAGAATGACACCGTCGCAGGTGTCGCTCGCCAAATGGAACAACTGCCGCATGGCATTGCGGATCGCACGCGACGCGCGCGACATGTTAGGCGGCGCTGGCATCAGTGCCGAATACGTGCCCATTCGTCACGCGCTCAATCTCGAAAGCGTGATCACGTATGAGGGCACGGAGACCATTCACCAGCTCACGATCGGACGTGAGCTCACGGGGCATAGCGCTTTCTGAGGGGGCACGCATCGTCCTGTGCGTGCCATCCGGCCATCTTTCGCCACAATTGATCGCTGAGTAGCCACTTCCTCGCCCCGGCACCGCGCGGGACACCGCGTGAAATGATCTCCCATGGACGCACAGTGGAGATCGGGAATGACGGCGCTTCGGTTACGACGACGCGAGTGGTGGCTTAACGTTCTCGCCCTCCTCGTGCTCCTCGCGGTGGGCATCGTTTAGCAGGTGCGCGAGGTTGGGGTGTCGGGCGTTTGCCCCGTGTGGCGCGGGACGGGGCGCCTGTTGCGTGTGGGGGCAGCACCCTTGCGCGTGAGCCTTTTTCCAGGGGGGCGACCCCGCACGCAAACAGGCGGCCCCAACCTCCCTCCGTACGTCCCGCGAACCCGCTCACAACATGCGCCAAACCCCACCCCTTACGCTTTCACCCGCGCCCCTGTCCCTGTAGCCTGTGACCATGAAGCGCACGGTAGCGATAGTCGAAGACGAGCCGGCCATTCGGGATAACTACGCGGCTGCGTTCACGCGCGAAGGCTACGTCGTACGCACGTACGCGAATCGCACGCAGGCGATGACGGCTTTCGGTGCGCGCCTGCCGGACCTTGCGGTCATCGACATCTCGCTCGAGGACGAGCCGGAGGGTGGGTTCGAGTTGTGTCGGCAGCTCAGGAGTCTCTCTGCCGAGTTACCTATCATCTTTCTGACGGCACGCGACACCGAGCTCGATGCGGTCTCGGGCCTGCGTCTCGGCGCCGACGATTTCCTCACAAAGGACCTGAGCCTGGCTCATCTGATCGCCCGGGTGAACGCACTCTTCAGACGGGTGGAGGCTCTGCGTCGGCCGCTCGAGGCCACCCAGATCATCCGCCGGGGTCCGCTCACTCTCGATGCGGAGCGCATGCAGGTGGAATGGGAAGGGCAGGTCGTCTTGCTGTCGCTGACGGAGTTCTGGATCGTGTTTGCGCTTGCACGGCATCCCGGCCACGTCAAGAATCGCCAGCAGCTCATGGACGCCGCCAGCGTCGTACTGGATGACAACACCATCACTTCCCACATCAAACGCATCCGCCGCAAGTTCCAGAGCATCGATCCCCGCTTCGATGCCGTGCAGACGGTTTACGGCATGGGCTATCGATGGGTCGATTGAGCAAGCCCGCCTCGTATCGCCCGCATCCCCATGTCGCTGCGCCTGAAATTGCTCCTGCTCGCCCTGGCGACGCTGGTGCTGCCGTGGGCCGGCTGCCGGTACGCGCAGGAAATGGAGTCGGCGTTGCGCGAGGGCGAGCAGAACTCCCTGTCGTCCGTAGCGGAAACGATTGCCTCCTCTTTGCAGGGCCGACGCGATCTGCTGTATCGCGAGGCTCCTGCGGTCGAGACGCAAGACCCTGACTCGGACGATGCAGCAGCTCCACCGCCGGAGCCGTCGAGTCCGTACGACATCAAGCCTGTCCTGCTGTTCGCGCAGCCGTTTCTTGACGGTTACACCGAGGACTGGCCCCAGGACAGATCGGCCTGGCGTTACTTCGGTCGGGGCCCGCATCGATTCGGCATCCTGACGGGCGTTTACGAGCGCATGCTCTACGTACTGCTCGAGGTGCAGGACGAGCATCTCGTCTACGATTCCCCTGGCGCCGGTGCGTTGGATCCCGGCACCTTCGGCGATCGTGTCTGGCTGGGCTTCGATGATGCCGAGGGAACCCAACACCAGGTCTTCCTGGCGGCAACGGGACCCGGCTCCCTCACGGGAAGACGCATCGAGACGGGCGAATACGGACAGCAGAGCGCGGTGACCGAGCCTCGCATCGTCGGCGCCTGGGTACCCACTTCCCAGGGCTACCGAGTGGAGCTGCGCGTACCACTATCGATGTTGGGCGAGCACTTCGGCGTGCTCGTGGATGATCGCAACGCCCGCGGCGCGTTGCCGGTCAGCTACGGCACGTTGCGCAGCGATGATTTGCATACGGTGGGCCGCCTCATCCTCGCCTCACCCGATCTGAGCACGTATCTGCAGCAGTTCATTCAGCCCGGCCTGCGGCTGTCGATCGCGGGCCCCGACGGCCGGTTGCTCGCTCAGGCAGATGCGCTCGCACAGGTCACCGAGCTGGGCCCCGACAGAGGACTGCTGGCTCGACTGTATCGGCGCTTCGTGGACCGCGCCAATGCGCGGCGCGTCATCGACGCCACAGCCACGGTCTACGATCGGCAGCACCGACAGAGCATCGGCTCGCTCAAGGTCTCACAGACCGAGGACCGCTGGCTGACATTGCGGGATCGTGCGCTGACGCGGATGCTGAACAGCACGCTGCTGATCAGCGCGATCGCGGTCGTGGCCATCCTCATCTTCGCGGCACGACTGGCCATGCGCCTATCGCGCCTGCGGACCGCAAGCGAATCAGCTCTGACGCGCGCCGGGCTAGTGACCACGTTCCCGGAAACCGCGGCGGCCGATGAGTTGGGCGACGTCGCGCGTGGGTTCTCCACACTGCTCGGCCGCCTGAACGAGTACACCGGCTATCTGCGCACACTGGCTGGCAAGCTGGCTCATGAGATCCGCACCCCCCTCACCATCGTGAGATCGTCGCTCGAGAACCTCGAATCCGAAGGCGTATCGCCGGCCGCGGGCATCTACCTCGATCGCGCCCGGCAAGGCAGCGAGCGCCTCAATTCGATCCTCATCGCCATGGGCGCGGCCACACGCGTCGAAGAAGCCATCAACGGCGCCGAGCGGATCCGCTTCGATCTGGTGCCGATCCTGGACTCCGCCGCCGCCGCCTACCGCATCGCCTTTCCGCAGCGGCAGTTCGCCACTGAGCTACCCGCTGCGCCGGTTGCGATCCAGGGCGCACCGGATCTCATCGTGCAGATGCTCGACAAGCTGATCGACAACGCCGTGGACTTCAGTCCGGCGGGGTCCACCATCACTGTGCGGCTGAGGCTCGAGCCTCAGGCAGCCGTGCTCGAAGTGGAGAATCCGGGGCCTCCGCTCTCGGGGCCGAGCCGCAGCCGCCTGTTCGAGTCTCTTTGGCAGTCTCGCGCCGGCGGTGACAGCCGGCCCCATTTCGGCCTCGGACTTTACATAGTGCGGTTGATTGCGGAGTTCCACGGGGGCGATGCCTCAGCCGTCAGCCTGCCGGGAGAGGCAGGCGCCCGCTTCTGCATCCGCCTGGCTCGATAAAGCGTAGAGACCTTCGCTGCAGATCCCGCCCGACGTCGCTTGTTTGCTAAATACGACATGTATTCCAAAGGCGAGAAGCGTAGGATATAGCTCACGTCGGAAAGGCCCTGAAGTTCTGCAACTGCCGGTTTTAATTGATTTTCGGCAGATACAGCACCAGGGTTGAGGGAAGGGGTCAGATCAGCGCGCACACGCCACTGATGCGTGAAGCGCACAAGTGGGAGAGATAAGAACGCAAGAAACTCGGGTAATCGGCGCGGGCACGGGTAACGACAATCGCTAACTTTTTGTGGTTGTCCGGAATCACTGGCGCGTGAACTGACACGCGGGCGTTGCAATAAGCCGGAGGCGAGCTCCAAGGTTCCAGCCGCAAGCAATAGATGCTCGTGATGACGCGACACGCCGGTGCGCAGATTGGGCGATCTTTCGGATGAATCTTTGCCCGCGCCCGGCCGTAAGCTGACAGCGATAGACCGGGACGATATATGGGAAACAGTTACCGCCCCGCCTTCCAGGCGGGGCTTTTTTTGCGGGCCCGTTTTCCCGGGGAGTCGAATACTCCTTCCTCAGCCAAGCTGCAGATATCGGAGGATTCCCTCCGCGGCCGCGCGCCCCTCAAACACGGCGGTCACGACCAGGTCAGAACCGCGCACCATGTCCCCTCCGGCAAATATCTTGGGGTTGGTCGTCTGAAATGACGTCTGCCGTGCAGCGGAGACACGCACGCGCCCGTTTTCATGCAGCCGGACGTCGTGTTGGCTAAGCCAGTCCGGTGGACTGGGCAGAAAGCCAAACGCGATGATGACCGCATCCGCCGCCAGCACGTGCTCGGACCCGGGAATCGGCTCGGGGACGCGCCGGCCGCGCGCATCCGGCACGCCGAGCTGCGTCCCGATCAGCTTGACGCCCTCGACCCGCTCAGCGCCGACGATCTCGATCGGCTGCCGGTTGAACAGAAACTCCACGCCCTCCTCGCGGCTGTTGCGATAGTCGCGCCGTGAGCCCGGCATGTTGGGCTCATCGCGCCGGTAAGTGCAGGTCACCGTTTGGGCGCCCTGTCGGATCGCAGTGCGATTGCAGTCCATCGCCGTGTCGCCGCCACCCAGCACGAGCACCCGCTTGCCGCGCATGCTGATGAGCCGCTCGGCACTTCCCGGAGCGCGCAGCTCATGGCGAATGTTGGAGATGAGGAATGGCAGCGCCTCATGGACAGCGGGCAGGTCCTCGCCCGGAAAACCGCCCTTCACGCAGGTGTAGGTCCCCATTCCCAGAAACACCGCTTCGTACTTCGCCAGCAAGCTCTCGAAGGGGACATCGGATCCCACCTCCACCCCAAGCCGGAACTCGACTCCCATCCCCTCCATGATCTCGCGCCGCTTCTCGACGATGCGCTTCTCGAGCTTGAAGGGTGGGATGCCGTAGGTCAGCAGCCCTCCTATGCGCTCATGGCGATCGAACACCACGGGCCTCACCCCGTTGCGCACGAGGATGTCCGCGCAGCCGAGACCGGCGGGACCCGCCCCGACGACCGCGACCCGCTTTCCCGTTGGTCGCACATTCGACATGTCGGGCTTCCAGCCGCGCCGGAATGCCTCGTCGGTGATGTATTTCTCGATGGAGCCGATCGTGACGGCCCCGAGGCCGTCGTTGAGCGTACAGGCGCCCTCACACAACCGGTCCTGCGGACAGATGCGGCCACAGACCTCGGGCAGCGAGTTGGTTTTGTGGGACAGCTCGGCTGCCTCGAACAGGTTGCCCTCCTCGATCAGCTTCAGCCAGTTGGGAATGTAGTTGTGGACGGGACACTTCCACTCGCAGAACGGGTTGCCGCAGGCCAGGCACCGGCCCGCCTGCGCAGCCGCCGACGGCGCGTCATAGTCGGAGTAGATCTCGCCGAAATGCGCGATGCGCTTCTCCACGGGCGCCTTCGCCGGATCCGCCCGCGGAATGTCCAAAAATTGCAGAGGGCGGCCCGCCATGCCTACGCCGCCCGCCGCAGGTTTTCCAGGAGCGAGTCGATCGAGGCGGCTTTCGGCTTCACCACCCAGAACTTGCCGATGTACGTGCGCAGGTCGTTCAGGATCTCCTGCGCCCAAAGGCTGCCGGTCTCGGCAGCATGCTGCTCGAGCAACCCTTCGAGGTGCTGCAGGTGCGACTGCATCGACTCGGCGTGGATGCGGCTGATGTCGATCAGCTCGTGGTTGTAGCGATCGACGAAGTCGCGCTGCAGATCGAGCACGTAGGCAAAGCCACCCGTGAAACCAGCCCCGAAATTCACTCCCGTGCGGCCCAGCACGCAGACCACACCGCCCGTCATGTACTCGCAGCAATGATCGCCGGCGCCCTCGAGAACGGCCACGGCTCCCGAGTTGCGCACCGCGAAACGCTCGCCGGCCACACCTGCGGCAAACAACTGGCCGCCAGTCGCCCCGTACAGGCAGGTGTTACCCATGATGATGGTCTGGTGGGTCACGAAGCGCGCATGGCGTGAATGGCGCAGCACGATCTTGCCGGAGGCCATGCCCTTGCCCACATAGTCGTTCGCATCCCCTTCCAGATGCAGGTGCAAGCCGCCGGCATTCCACACGCCAAAGCTCTGCCCGGCGTTGCCGGTAAGACGAACGGTCACCGGCGCGTCTTCCATCCCGTAGTTGCCCCAGCGCCTCGCAATCTCTCCCGAAAGGCGCGCTCCCACGGAGCGGTTGTAGTTGCGGACCTCGTACTCCCACTCGCCACCGCTCTTCGCCTCGATTGCGGGCAACATGTCACGGACCATGCGCTCGGCGAGCTCCCCCTTGTCGAACGGAGCGTTCGATGGGGTGATGCAGTAGTGCGGCACCTCCGGTGCCAGAGCCCCTGCCGACAGAATGGGTGACAGGTCGAGCTTGCGCTGTCGCGGCGTCTGACCCTCGAGGATCTGCAGGTACTGCGTGCGGCCAATGATCTCTTGCAGGCGCCGCACACCGAGCAACGCGAGCAGCTCGCGCACCTCCAGAGCGACGAACCGGAAGTAGTTCATGACCATCTCGGGCAGTCCGATGAAGTACTTCGAGCGCAGCACGTTGTGCTGGGTCGCCACGCCGGTCGCGCAGTTGTTGAGATGACAGATGCGCAGGTACTTGCATCCCAGCGCCACCATCGGCGCCGTTCCGAACCCGAAGCTCTCCGCGCCGATGATAGCGGCCTTCACGACGTCGAGCCCGGTCTTCAGGCCCCCGTCAGTCTGCAGTCGCACCCGGTGGCGCAGATCGTTGGCGCGCAGCGTCTGGTGGGTTTCCGCAAGCCCGAGCTCCCAGGGCGTGCCGGCATACTTGATGGACGAGAGCGGGCTCGCTCCCGTGCCGCCATCATGGCCGGAGATGGTGATGAGGTCGGCGTAGGCTTTCACAACGCCCGCCGCGACGGTGCCGACCCCAGGCTCGGCCACGAGCTTCACGGAGACGAGCGCCTGCGGATTCACCTGTTTCAGGTCGAAGATGAGCTGAGCCAGATCCTCGATGGAGTAGATGTCGTGGTGCGGCGGAGGGGAGATCAGTCCTACCCCGGGACGCGCGAAGCGCAGTGAGGCGATCATGTCGTTCACCTTGTGCCCGGGAAGCTGGCCGCCTTCTCCGGGCTTGGCCCCCTGCGCGATCTTGATCTGCAGCACCTCCGCGTTGATCAGGTACTCCGGCGTCACGCCGAAGCGGCCCGAGGCGACCTGCTTGATCTTGGAATTGCGCTCCGTGCCATAGCGGGCCGGATCCTCACCGCCCTCGCCCGAGTTGGAGCGCGCACCCAGCCGGTTCATCGCCGTGGCCAATGCCTCGTGCGCCTCGGGCGACAGCGCCCCGAGTGACATGCCGGCGCTGTCGAAACGCGCCAGGATCGCCTCCACCGGCTCGACCTCCTCGAGCGGCACCGGGGAAGGCGCCGGTCGCAGCCCCAGCAGGTCGCGCAAGGCCGAGGGCGGCCGGTCATTCACCAGGCGCGCATACAGCCGGTAGCGTTCGTATTCCCCGGCGATCACGGCGCCCTGGAGTGTGGCGATCACATCGGGGTTGTACATGTGGTACTCGCCCCCGTGCATGTACTTGAGCAGGCCACCCTGATCGATCGGCTGGCGTGCATCCCAGGCCCGTGCGGCAAGCTGAGCCAGGTCCGACTCGAGGTCGGCGAAATCCGCGCCCTGGATGCGGCTCTCCGTGCCCGTGAAACAAAGGTCCACGACCTCGGCGCCGAGACCCACGATCTCGAAAAGCTGCGAGCTGCGATAGCTGGCGATCGTCGAGATTCCCATCTTGGACATGATCTTGAACAGTCCCTTGCGCAGACCCGCGCGGTAGCTGCGGCCGAGCTCGAGGCGTGTGGCGAAGTCCAGCTTCACCCGTCCCTTGCGCATCATGTCGAACAGCACCTGGTAGGCCATGTAGGGATAGACCGCCGTGGCACCGTAGCCGATGAGACAGGCGAAGTGGTGCGGGTCGCGGGCGGTCCCGGTCTCCACCAGCAGGTTGCATTTGCAGCGCAGGCCCGCCTGCACCAGATGCTGATGGACAGCGCCGGTCACGAGCAGCGCATGGGCCGGAAGCTTCCCCTTGATCAGATAACGGTCCGACAGCAGCAGCACCAGCTTTCCCTCGAGCACCGCGCTCCCGGCCTGCCGGCACATGCGCCGGATGGCTTGCTGCAGGCCTTCCGAGGGCTCGTACTGCAGGTCGATGAACTCATGCGAGACCTCATCGAGACCCAGGATTTGCCGCAGCTTGCGCTGCGAGAGGATCGGGGAGCCCAGGACGATCTGGCGCGCGTGCTCGGGAGCGGGCACGAAGATGTTGCATTCCGGTCCGATCTGCGTCTGCAGCGACATCACGATCGACTCGCGCAGCGGATCGATCGGCGGGTTGGTCACCTGCGCGAACTGCTGCCGGAAGTAGTCATACAGCGAACGGACCTTGTGGGACAGCACCGGCATCGGAGTGTCATCCCCCATCGAGCCCACGGCTTCGCTCTCATCCTCGGCCAGCACGCGGATGATCTCGTCCCGCTCTTCCGCGGTGACGTTGAACATCTTCTGGTACAGCGACAGCGTCTCGCGATCCATCGGCTCGGCCGCGAGCCGCGGATCGACCAGATCGCTTTCCAGGTAGCGCACGCCCTTCTTGAGCCATGCCTTGTAGGGGTAGCGCGCCTTCAGGATCTGATCGATGTCCTGAGACTCGAGCAGCGTGGCGGTCTGCAGATCGAGCGCGATCATGTCGCCGGGGCCGAGCTTGCCCTTGCGCACCACCTCATCCGGCGCGTAATCCCAGACTCCGGTCTCGGAGGCAATGGTGAGGATCCGGTTGCGGGTGATCACGAAGCGCGCGGGCCGCAGACCGTTGCGATCGAGGGTACAGGCCGCGTAGCGGCCGTCCGTGAGAACGATCCCTGCCGGGCCGTCCCACGGCTCCATGTGCACGGAGTAGTACTCGTAGAAAGCGCGCAGATCCGCATCGATGGAATCGAGCCCGTGCCAGGCGGGCGGGATCAGCAGTCGCATGGCATGCAGCGCATCCAGGCCACCCATGAGCAGCACTTCGAGCATGTTGTCCAGGCTCTGCGAGTCCGAGCCCGTCATGCTCACCAGCGGCTGCACCTCGGCGAGCTCGGGCAGCAAGGCAGAGCGGAACAGTGGGCCGCGGGCCATGGCCCAGTTGCGATTGCCCTGCACCGTGTTGATCTCGCCGTTGTGGGCCAGGTAGCGGTACGGATGCGCCAGGCGCCACTGCGGCAGGGTGTTGGTGGAGAAGCGCTGATGAAACACCGCCACCGAAGTCTGCAGCCGGCCGTCCTCCAGGTCCGGGAAGAACCGGGTGAGGTACTGCGGCATCACCATGCCCTTGAACACGAACGTGCTGGCCGACAGGCTCGGCACGTAGAACGCCGGATCGCTTTCCTGCAACAGCTTCTCGGCCTGGCGCCTGGCCAGATACAGCCTGCGATTGAACGAGGCCTCATCGAGCTCGGCCGGGCGGCAGTTGACGTAGATCTGCTCGATACGGGGCAGAGTCCTCAGCGCCTGCTCGCCACAAGCATCCGTGTTGATCGGGACCCGGCGCCAGCCGGCCGGCTCCAGCCCCTGGCGCACGAGCTGCTGCGAAAATACCTGTTTCGCCCGCTGAGCCGAGTGCGAATCGGAGCCGAGAAACACGAGGCCGGAGGCGAAGCGCTCGGCGAGCTCGATGCCGCACTCGGCGGCCACCGCGCGCAGAAAGCCTTCGGGGCGCTTGAGCAGCAGACCGCACCCATCGCCCGTCTTGCCGTCGCCGGCGATGGCGCCGCGATGAGTCAGGCGATTGAGCGAGAGGATCGCGGTGCGCACCAGCCAGTGGCTCGGCTCGTCATCCAGATGCGCGATCAGGCCAAAGCCGCAGCTATCGCGCTCGTAGGCATCTCTGTGCAGTCCGGTGTCGGCAGGGCTCATCGTGGCGGCCTCGAGTGCTGTGCTGATTCGACTGGAAGGCAAGCGTGCGCGCGCCGTGCGCCTCAGCTCACACGCTGCGCTCGCTCGGGGGCGAAAATGAAAAACCTGCGCTCAGGGGGCCCTGGCCGGGCTTCGCAACCCGCGGGCCATCAGTCGGGATCGCTCGGGTGGGGGATCGATCTGACCCGTGCGGAAGTCGCCTGACTATGCCATCACTATGTGCCGAATCATACCGCCCTACCGAGCGCTTTCAATAGCCGGGCGCGCCGCGGTGTCAGGAAGGCTCGCGCGGCAGGAGTGATATTTTGAGGTTCTGCGTGCGTCGCACGATATTCAGCGACAGCGGCTCACCGACCGGCCAGCGACTGAGCTGACGGTGCAGTGCGTCGATGCCGTCGACCGGCGCATCGTTCACCCCGACGATCAGGTCTCCCGAGTGCAGATCGGACTGAGCCGCCGGGCCCTGCTCGTCCCGGCTCGTGATTTGCACTGCGCGGGTGACCGACAGGCCCAGAGCCCGCACGAGCCGCAGGTCGAGCGGCCGGTCGCGCACGGTCACACCCAGGTACGCGCGTCGAACACGTCCCTTTGTGAGGATCTCCGTCAGGACCCACTGCGCGGTCCCGGCGGGCACCGAGAAGCCGATGCCCTGTGCCATCGCGATGATGGCCGTGTTCACACCGACGACCCGTCCCCGGGAATCCACGAGAGGCCCGCCGGAATTGCCCGGATTCAGTGCGGCGGTGTGCTGCACGACCCCTTCGATGAGCCGACCATGACGGCTGCGCAGCGAGCGTCCCAACGCACTCACCACGCCAGCCGAGACGGTTGACTCGAATCCGAGGGGATTGCCCACCGCGACGACGAGTTGCCCGACACGCAGCGGTGGCGTCGTGATCAGGCGCGCGTACGGAAGCGCGGCAGCTTGAGCACGCAGCACCGCCAGATCCGTCGAGGGATCCCGGCCGACGACCGTTGCAGAGGCGCTTCGGCCATCCACGAAGGCCACGCGCGCGTCCTCAACGTTCTGCACGACGTGCTCGTTGGTCAGGACGTATCCGTCCGGAGTCACGACGACACCCGATCCGGCGCCCCCTCGAGCCCTGGCCGCCTCGCCGGCGCCGCCGACATAGACGCTCACGACCGCAGGGCCAACGCTCTCGACTGCGCCGACGACGGCCTGTGAGTAGGCGTCCAGTATCTCATCCGGGGATTCGGCGGTCCCACCTGGAGAGTCCACTTCATGAAGCATAGAAGCGCAGGCATGGGGCCTGTGCCGGGCGAACTCAAGCCGGAACGTCCGCTGCCCGATCCGGTGACGCGATACTATCTGTCCGCTGCGCAGTACGACGCGCCCGGGAAGCCTCATGATCTCACTCGCCCAGACTGCCGTTCTGCTCGGCGCCGCGGTCCTCGCGGTGTCGGTCTTTCGCCTGCTGAGACTGAGCTCCATCCTGGGTTATGTTGCCGCCGGGATGGTCATCGGCCCGTGGGGGTTCGGCCTGGTGCGCGAAGTGCCGAACATCATGAACTTCGCGGAGTTCGGCATCGTGCTGCTCCTGTTCATCATCGGCCTGGAGCTGCAGCCCACCCGGCTCTGGGTCATGCGCCGCGTCGTTTTCGGTATGGGACTGGCGCAGGTGTGCCTGTGCTCGGCGCTGTTGGGTGGCGCGGCGTGGCTTGTCGGGCTGCCGCCGGCCTCGGCCCTCATCGTCGGCTTCGGACTCTCGCTCTCCTCCACCCCGCTGGTCCTGCAGTTGCTGGCAGAGCGCACGCAGCTGAAGAGTCCGCATGGCCGCGCAGCGTTCGGCATCCTGTTGTTCCAGGACCTCGCGGTCCTTCCCGTGCTCGCGGCACTGCCCCTGCTGTCACATTCGGGCACCCCGACCGAGGGCGGCAATGGGCTGCTCACCCTGGCGAAGCTGCTGGTCGTCATGGCGGCCATCGTCGCGGGAGGCCGGTTGGTGTTGCGGCCAGCTCTGCGGATCGTGGCGCGTCTGAAGATCAGCGAGGTCTTCACGGCCGCGTCGCTGCTCACGGTAATCGTAACGGCGCTGCTCGCCAACGCTGCAGGCCTCTCGATGTCGCTCGGCGCGTTCCTCGCCGGCGTGCTGCTCGCTGACAGCGAGTTCCGCCACGAGCTCGAAGCCGATCTCGAGCCGTTCAAGGGACTGCTGCTCGGCCTGTTCTTCCTGGCCGTTGGCATGGCCGCAGATCTCGGGCTGCTCGTGTCCATGCCGCTGCAGGTGCTGGCCGTCACGGTCGGATTCCTGCTGATCAAGCTCGCGGCCGTCACGGTCCTCGGGCGCGCGGGCGGCCAATCGGCGCGCTCCGCCTGGCGACTCGGGTTCACGCTGCCGGCCGGAGGCGAGTTCGCGTTCGTACTGTTCACCCTGTCAGTCCGTGAACGGCTCCTGAGCCAGCAGACCTCCGATCTGCTCGTGCTGGCGGTGACGCTCTCCATGATGTTTGGACCGCTGCTGCTGATCCTCTATGACTGGCTGCGCAGCCGCTGGGGAACCGAGCCGGAGCGCCCCTTTGACGGCATCGACGAGCACGACAGCGGGGTCATCATCGCCGGGTTCGGCCGCTTCGGTCAGATCGTGGCCCGTGTTCTGCACGCCAGGCATATCGCCTTCACCGCCCTGGACTCCAATCAGACGCACGTGGATTTCGTCCGCAAGTTCGGCAACAAGGTCTACTACGGGGATGCCTCGCGACTGGACCTGCTGCGCGCCGCCGGCGCCGAGACGGCTTCAGTGTTCGTGCTTGCGATCGATGACGTGGACGCTTCGATCCGCACGGCGGCTCTGGTGCGCGAGCAGTTTCCCCGAGTGAAAATCTTCGCCCGCGCCCGCAACCGCCAGCATGCCTTTGCCCTGAAGGACACCGGAGTGTCGTACATCATTCGCGAGACCCTGGTCTCCAGCCTGGAAATGGCCGCCGCAGTGCTCGAGACACTGGGCGAGCCACCCGCCACGGCGCGCGCGGCGATCCGCAAGTTCCGCCAGCACGATGCGGACACGTTCGAAGCGCAGTATGCCGTCAAGGAGGATGAGACGAAGTTCATGTCCGCCACGCGCGAAGCAGCGCAGCAGCTCGAGAAGCTGTTCGAAGCGGACGAGATCAAGGTGGAGTGAGGCTTGGACGAGGCGCTCAAGATCCGCGAGTTCTGGTTCAGCAAGGCCTGGACGGGACCGCTGCCTTCACTCGGCGACGCCGCGACACGGGGGAACGCGTTGGCGCGGCGCGCTACTCTGTGGTTCGGCTCTCATTCACCCTCCCAACCTCAGCGTGACGAGCTGATCCGGGTGGAATTCTCGGACCTGCTCGATCGGGCCGCGCGGGGTGAGCTCGCGGGCTGGGCCGACAGTCCTCGGCGGCGTCTCAGCCTCATCATCCTGCTCGATCAGTTCTCGCGGCAGATTCATCGTGGGACGGCGCGAGCATTCGCCTGCGACACGCAGGCGCTCGGGCTCGCTCTGTCCGGAATGCAGTCGGCCGCGGATGCCGCGCTCAATGTCGTGGAGCGAATCTTCTTCTACATGCCGCTGCAACACGCTGAGCAGTCCGAAGTGCAGGACGAGTCGGTCGCCGCTTTCACCCGCCTGCTGGGCGAGGCGCCGATGGAGCTTCGCGCCACCTTCGAGGACTCGCTCGAGTCTGCCCACAAGCATCGCGAGCTCGTCCGGCATTTCGGCCGGTTCCCGCACCGCAATGCCATTCTCGGCCGCAGCAGCACTCCGGAGGAAGCCGCGTGGCTGCAGGAGAATCCGTCGGCCTTCGGCCAGTGATCGTGGTGTAGGAGGAGCGCCGCGAGGGCCGCGGGCGCCGGCCTAGTCCTGGAGCAGGCGCTCCAGGTGGCGGATTCGCCGTTCGAGCCGGTGTTGCGACTCCAACAGCTCGATCGCAAGGGCGGCTCCCGTCACATTGACGCCCAGATCGCGCATCAGTCGGCCGGCGATACGCAGGCGTGGAAGCGAGGTCGCGGGCAGGAGCCAGTCTTCCGGCGCGCGCCCACGCGAAGGCACCACGCCCAGATCGACGAGCTCGACCACGACTGTCAGGTCAATCAGGCACAGCTGACACACCTCGGCGGCCGCGATCCAGTCGCTCTCACCCAGCACGCGCACGTCCGCACTTCTGTTGGGCTCAGACATGTCACCTCCCGAGCTGTGCACGCGGATCGAATGGCATCTGCTCACGCATCTGCTCGTACAACGCGCGAGCCTCGGGCGAGTTGGCCGGCGGCACGACGACCTTGAGCTGGACGTACTCGTCGCCTGCCGGCTGCCCCGGAAGTCCGCGACCGCGCAAGCGCAGCTTCTGGCCCGACTGCGCGCCCGCTGGAATGTGCATCTCGACGGGGCCACCCGGTGTGGGAACTGTGACGCTCGCCCCCAGAGCGGCCTCCCAGGGCGCGACCGGCAGCGTGAGCGTGATATCCCGTCCGTCCACCTGGAAGAGGGGATGCGGCTTGATGCGCACCTCGAGATACAGATCGCCCGGCTTGCCCCCTCCGGGCGCCTGCTCGCCCTGCCCGGCGAGCCGGATGAGCTGTCCTTCCGTGACCCCTGCCGGGATGGTGACCCGCACCGTGTGCGTCTTCAGCTCCAGCGTCCCGTCGGCCTTGAGCTCGGGACGCTTGAGCTCGAGCGTCCGCTGCGTGCCGGCATACGCCTCCTCGAGATCGACATCGACGCGCGCATGATGATCGCGAGCCGCATGTCGCGCGGAGGATGAGAAAGGTGCGCCGCCTTCGAAGCCGCCGGCGCCGAACAGCGATGAGAAGAAATCGCTGAAGCCGGCAGCGTCCCCGAAAGCCTCTTCCTGATGAGCACTGCGCTGGCGCGTGCCGGCGCGGGGACCGCCGCGGAATTCGAAGCCGCTGCCCCAGTCCGGCGGCGGCCGGAAATTCTGCCCGGACTTCCAGTCGCTGCCGAGTTGGTCGTACGCCGCGCGCTTCTCGGGGTCCTTGAGTACCTCGTAGGCCTCCTGGACCTCCTTGAACTTCTCCTCCGCCTTCGGCTCCTTGCTGACGTCGGGATGGTACTTGCGCGCCAGGCGCCGATAGGCCTTCTTGATCTCCTCGGCGGGCGCGTTCCGATTGACCCCGAGTGCCTGGTAATAGTCGCGGTATTCCATGAGTGCCTGCAGCCTCAATAGTGGCGCTGAGATGGGGACGCCGGATGCCCGGGGCAAGAGGTTGAAACCGGCCCGCTCGTCCCCACCCTTTTTGCCGACAGATCGACCGTGGCTGAGGTATGAGCGCTACGACCCCTTCGCAAGTGGATTCTATTCTGCTGGCCTGCCCCCAGTGCCACAGCCTGGTCCGGACCCCTGCCGGCCGGCTGGAGGAGCATCCGAAGTGCCCGAAGTGCAAGGCAGCGCTCCTCGGCGGCCAGATGGTCAGTCTGGATTCCGGGTCGTTCGCCACGCACGTAGGCAAGGGTGGCCTGCCAGTGCTGGTGGACTTCTGGGCATCGTGGTGCGGTCCCTGCAGGATGATGGCACCCGTTCTGGAGCGAACGGCACAGGCGCACGCCCGCTCCCTGCGGGTGGCCAAGGTGAACACCGACGAGCAGCCGGATCTGGCCAACCGCTTCAGCATCCGCAGCATCCCAACACTGATCCTCTTCCGTGGCGGCCGGGAGCTCGCGCGGCAGTCGGGAGCCGTGGACGCCACCACTCTGGGCCGCTGGCTCGAGTCCGCACTGGCGCGCGAGGCAGGCTGATCATCCCTCCAGCTCCTCGATGGTGCGGGGCCAGTCGTCCTTGAGCAGACGGGACAGGGACCGGTCTGCCAGGATCCGGCCGCCGGTCTGACAGCGCGGGCAGTAATTCGTCTCGTTCTCGGCATAGCGTATCCGCTGCACACGCGCACCACATGTCGGACAGGGCTTGCCGAATCGGCCATGGACCGCCATCTGCGCATGAAAGGCGGTGACCTTCTCCGGAAACTCCCCTGCGGCTGCCGCGCGCAGCCGCTCAGTCCACTCGGTCAGCACCGCCCGGGTCGCCTCGTACAGCCGGCGAATGGCCTCGCCATCGAGTTTCTGCGTCAGTGCGACCGGAGAGAGGCCCGCCCGATGCAGAATCTCGTCGGAATAGGCGTTGCCGACGCCGCTGAACGTGTGGGGATCGGTCAGTGAGCGCTTGAGAGTGTGATTCTCACGGCACAAGCTCACACGAAAATCCTCGTACGAAGCCTCCAGGACCTCCAGGCCGCCCGGATCGTGCCCGGCCAGCGCGGCGGCGCTCGCAAACACGTACAGGGAGGCGCGCCGCTTGGACCCGGCTTCGGTGAGCGTCAGTGTCCCGCTGTCGAACGTGACATAGGCCAGTGCCTTCCTCGCCGCCAGACGCACGCCGCTTGCGAACCAGTGGAGGCGTCCGGCGATCATCAGATGAAACACGAGCCAGCGGCCGCCTTCGAGCTCCAGCGCGACTCGCTTGCCGACGCGCCGGACTCCCAGCACGCGCCGACCCTGCAGATCTTCGAGTGTCGGCTCGAAGGTGCGCAGCAGAAAGGGATGGGTGATGCGCACGCCCTGCAGGCGTTCGCCTTGGATTCGCCGCTCGAGCGCCTCAACGTAGACCGTGATGTCCGGCAGCTCGGGCATTACGGAGTCAGCGCCAGCTCCTCGCCGCGAGAGGCCTGCGGGGCGCGGAACTCTGGGTGCCGCAACGTCATTCGAGTCACCGGACCGTAGTCCGTCACCTGATCGCTCAGGCGCGCCGCATCGCCGATCAGGACCATGGCTACCTCCTGCGGCACCGGGAAAGCCTCGGCGATGACCGAGCGTGCCTGTGGCAGCGTCACCTCGCGAAGCCGCGGCGCGTAGCTGTCGATGTCGGAGCTTGCGAGCTGGAAAAGCTCGATCTCCCCCAACGCCGCAGCCCAGTCGGCGGCCGTCTCGAAATGCAGGGGGAACTGGCCGAGCACGTAGGCCCGGGCCGAATCCAACATCTCGACGCTGATCGCGCCGGGCTGGTGAAGCTCTCCGAGGGTGTGCAGCGCCAGATCGAGAGCGGCGCGCGTGTCTTGTGTCTGAACGAAGGAGCGGATCGCGAACTCCCCCGCGACGCTGCCGCGCGCGAAGCCCGAGCGGGCACCATAGGACAGGCCGGACTTCACCCGCAGCTGCGTGTTGAGCATCGAGGTGAACCGGCCGCCGAAGAGCGTGTTCACCAGATCGAGCGCCGCTCGCTCCGGATAGCGCCGGTCGACACCCACATTGCCGATCCAGAAGTACGTCTGCGCGGATCCCGGCGAGTCCACCAGCAGAACCCGCCGCTGCCGCAGACGCTGTGGTTGGGCGAGCTGCGCTGCCGATCGGCGCGCGCGCGGCCACGAGGAGAAAGACTCGGAGACGGCCCGCATGAGCCACGCCGAATCGATGTCACCGGCGAACACCAGGGTCAGCCGATCCGCGCCGAAGTGCTCGCGCGGATAGCGCAGAATATCCTCTTGGCCGATGCTCGCCAGGGAGCGCTCGCTGCCGATCATCGGCCGCCCGTAGGGATGATCCCCGAAGAGCAGCGCGCGGCCGTAGATACCGATCAGCTCGGCGGGATCCGAATCCTTGGCGGCCTTGATCAGCTCGATCTGACGCGCCCGCAGGTACTCCAGCTCCTGCGGCTCGAAACGCGGATGCAACAGGACATCGGCCAGCAGCTCGAGCATCAGATGCTGGTCGCGCGCCAGGAACTGGCCGCGGACCGTGATGGATTCCGGGCCCGCGCCCGCGGTGAACGTTCCGCCGACCCCTTCGACGGCGTCGGCAAAGCCGAACGCATCACGCTCGCCGGCGCCCTTCTCGAGCAACCCGGCGATGAGTGAGGCAACGCCCGGCTTCGCGGCCAGGGATCCCGACTCGCCGCCGCGCAAGACCGCGTTGAAGGCAATCAGCGGCACCTCGCGGCGCGGCACGAGAATCACCGTCAAGCCGTTCTCGAGCACGAAGCGCTCGTGGGCCGGAACGCGCACCCCGGAGCTCTGAGCGGTCACGAATCCGACTCCTCCGGAACGAGTACGCCGACCGTGCGGCGGCGGCGGTCGAGGATCTCGCGCGCCACGCTCTGTACCTGGGCGCAGGTCACTCGCTCGAACTGCGCGGGCGCATCGAAGAGTCGATGCCAGTCGCCGTGGAACACTGCGTATTCACCCAGCAACTGAGCCTTGCCGTCGATGGTGGCCAGCTTGCGCCAGAAGCCGGCGGCAGTCATGTTCTTCGCCCGCACCAGCTCCGCTTCGGTCACACCGTGCGCGGCGACTTCGGCCAGCTCTGCATCGAGGACGGCCTGGACCTGCTCAACGTCGGCGCCCTGCGGCAGTGTCAGATACAACCACAGCAGTCCAGGGTCGAAGCCTTCGTGCCAGTGACCACCCACTTCCACCGCGCAGCGTTTCTCCTCCACGAGCTTCCTGTGCAGGCGCGAGGAGTCTCCATCAACCAAACTCGAGAGCAGCAGGCTGACGGCCGGCCCGCGCGGATCGGCGGCTGCGGGTGCTTTGAAGGCATATTGCAGGAGCGGCGTCTGCGCCTTGCGCCTCAATACCACGCGCCGCTCGCCAAGCTGCTCGGGCTCGCGTGCCCGTACGAGATCCGCGGGCGCCTGCGGGGCGATCGCACCGAAGTGTCGTTCGACGAGCGCAAACGCATCTTCGGGTATGACATCCCCTGCCAGAACCAGTGTCAGGTTGTTCGGCGCGTAGTAGGTCCTGAAGAATCGCTGCAGATCCTCGATCCGCCAGGACGCGATGTCGGACGGCCAGCCGATAGTGGGAAACCGGTATGCATGCGCGACGAATGCGCTGGCCTGCACCTGCTCGCTGAGCAGGCCCTGGTTGTTGTCGTCCACGCGCAGTCGCCGCTCGGAGGCGACGACGCCGCGCTCACTCTCGATCACCTCCGGCACGAAGGCGAGATTGGCGATGCGATCGGATTCGAGCTCGAGGACGAGATCCAGGGCGGTGCGCGGAAACCAGTCCTCGTACACCGTGACATCGTCGCTCGTGAACGCATTGTTGGCCCCGCCCTGCGCTTCCATCAGCCGGTCGAACTCCCCTGGCTGACGCCGCGTCGTGCCGTTGAACATCATGTGCTCGAAGAAATGCGCCAGGCCGGTGATTCCCGGTGCCTCGTTGCGGCTGCCCGCGCGGACCCAGTTGTAGAGCGCCACGTTGGGGATGTCGTGGACGGGCCAGACGACCACGCGCAGGCCGTTGCCGAGCGTCCGGGCGCGCACCACATCGCGGCCGGGCACCACCGGGATGGCGCGGGCCACGCCACCGGGAGGTCCAGCAGGAAGCGGATGCGACCCAAAGCTCTTCTTCATAGCCTGCGAAGCCTGTCGATGGATGGGGAAACAAAGCCGTGCCGGAAGGGCTGCGCGCCGGCAGCACTTTCGTACCTGGGCGGGTGTACAGCGACATAGTGGGAGCGGGCTGCACCCCCTACAAGGTATAACACCGCCGCCAGGTTCCCGATCCGGGCCGGACAGAAAAAAGCGCCGCGGGCGGGGGAAGTCGCGTCGCGGCGCCTAAGGAGCGAACACCGGGGAAGTTGTTCGCAATTCAAGACTTGCGCTGTAGCTAGAGCAAAGCGTGTGCCAGCCCCTTCATAATCAGCTAAAACAAGGACTTACGGAAATTCTGAGACGCGCATCGGGGTGACGGGAATTGTCACCTTTGGACGGCCGACACCGGGTTTGGTCAGCGGAGCAACACCGGCATGCAGCCCTGTCCGTGTTGCTTGAGCGCCTCGCACAAGGCGTGAGCCTGCCCCTCGTCCCTGAGCATCGCCTGGAGTCGATAGAGGCGGCCCGAGCGGGTGTCCGCCGTGACGATGTGGGGTCCGAGCCCCTTGAGCTGCGAGCCGAAGCGACTCTCCAGAGCCTGCCACTCCTTTCTCGCCCCCGCCTCGGTGTTGAAGGCACCGAGCTGGACACCCACGCGAGGCTGGCCGAGCGGAACCGCGGCGCGGGACGGGTCACCCCGTGCAGCGCCGCCCGAACCTGAGCTGGACGCGGAGGCGGGCGTCGAGACTCCCCCGGTAGTCGCACGGGTTGGCGTCGAACCATCGAGAGCGAAACTCTCGATGCGAATGTGCGCCTCCTGCGCCCATTTGCCGTTCGGATGCTGCGTCAGAAACTGACGGTAGGCATCGGCCGTATCCACGGTACCCGCCTCACGCCAGTCCCGTTCCTCGCCGATCTGCGCAATCCGGGTGCGCGCCTCGGTGACGAGCTCGCTGTCAGGATGATGCTGGATGAACTGATCGTAGGCCTCGGCGCTGTCGGCTGCCTCGGCGCCGCGCCAGTCCTGCTGCTCCCGGCTGCAACCGGCGCCCAGCAGGGCCAGCCAGGCGATGCAGGCCAGTTTTCCTGTCCGGATTGTGAACATCGTCCCAACCCTCTGCTGATGCAGGCCATGACCCCCGGGCTATTCTAGTCCCCCCGCACGGCCGGCCCTGAGGAGTCGTTGATGAGCGCACCGAAGCGCAGGTTGATCGATCAGCTCGGCAGCTCCCCGACGTTCGTGGCGCCCGGCTGTCGCCTCACCGGCGACGTGGAAGCACCTGGCGCGTTGATCGTGAGCGGCTCCATCCGGGGTGACGGGCGGGTCGGCGGGACACTGAGCATGGCGGCTGGGTCGCAGTGGGATGGGGAGATCCACGCGCAGGCGGCGGTGATCGCCGGCAGCATCTCCGGTCGGCTGGTGGTCGAGGGCAAGGTCGAAATCGGGGCGACGGCGGTCGTCCGTGCCGACATCGTCGCACGCAACATTGTCATCGCCCGGGGAGCCGTGGTGGACGGTGAAATCACCGTGACCGGCGAGGAGGCCGTGGTGCACTTCGAGGAGAAGAGGCAGTCGGCCTGAGCCGGCCCGCAAGATTTCCGCGGACACCGCGCAGGCCAGTTTTTCCCGTTTGCTAGGCACTCTCCCGGAGCGCAGGCCGCGCCTGATCGAGCGTCGCAGCCTCGAATTCGCTGACGATCCGACGCTCCACCCACGTGGGTCCGGCGAGTTTCTCGAGAAACCCGCAATGCCCGCCGTAGCGGGTCACCGTCAAGCGCAGCGCGGCGGTACGTGCCAGCTTCTCCAGCGCCCGCGCGGGGATGATCGGATCGTCCAGCGACGTGATGATGCGCGTGGGTACTTCGAGGCGTGCCAGCCGGCCGCCCGTGATGGCATATCCGTTCAGATAATCCTCGAGCGTCGGAAACTCAGTGAACCGCCGCACCAGCTCCGCGGTCATGCGCCGCAGGTTCGCCATCCGCGCCAGCTCCCTGAAATCGTAGTCGCTGGGCCAGAGCGCCTGCTTCTTCCACAGCGACCGCATCCACTTGCGCACGAAGTAGAGTTGATAGCCTGGAAAGGACTGCTCCAGTGCCACGAGTGTCTCGGCGGGATCGAGCACTGGCGAGACGGCCACGACCTGGGCGATCCGCAGATTGGCTTCCGCAGCCAGAGCTGCCGCACGCAACAGGAAATTGCCCCCGAGGGAGAAGCCGGCCAGGCGCAGCGCCTCCTGCGGATACAGGCTCTGCAAGGCACGCAGCGCGCCGACGACATCCGACAGGCGACAGGAGTGAAACAACTCCCGGTTCAGATGATGGGTCTCGCCGTGGTCGCGCAGGTTGAGTCGCATGATCTCGAAGCCGCGCTCGAAGAGCAGCTGCGCAAGCGACAGGATGTACAGCGACTGTGCGCTGCCTTCCCAGCCGTGCAGAATGACGGCGGGACGTCCGTTGCTGCGCGGTGGAATGGATCTGAAGCACTGCAGACGCACTCCATCGCCACAGTCCAGAATCAACTCCTGCTCAGCGGCGACCAGGGCCGCGGACCGGCGCCCGACGCCGCCGCGACGCACGGCCATGCTCGCCAGCATCGACTGCACGTGGTGATTGCGCAGCCAGCGAGGCGGACGAAACTGCTCTTCAGGTCGAAACAACACGGGAAGCGGGTGAGCGATCAGTGCACCCGGATCTCGATGCGGTTGTTGGCACTACCGGCACGATTCCACTCCCCTGCCGTGAGACCCGTGGAAATCTGCGGATACGGGGTCGCCGTGACGGTCGCATCCCCGGTCGTGGGCTGCACGTCGAGGGTCCCGTGCGAGGAGTTGCGCACTGCCCCGATGAGGTTGGCCACGGGCAGCGGAATGCGCTGCGCGGCCGACAGGCCTTCCTCGGCAGGATTACCGACCATATCGCAGCGCGTGAAGGGGGTCTCATCCGGTGCCAGCGAGAAACCATCCGTTGCATTGCCCATGAGACAGAAACGTCCTGCAAAAGATTTGATATCCACCTCGCGCGCGCGACCCTCCTTCACCAGACGGTCGAGGAGCTGGCGCAGGATCTCCAGGCGCGGACCGCCCAACGCGTCCGCCCCGTAGGGGACCGTCACGATCAGCGGTCTGCTCTCCGTTGGCAGGGCTCGGGCGGGGGCCGGGCCGACCGCCGTCCGGGAGGTCTCCACCGGGGCGCCGCCCCCGGCTCCCAGATCTGCCGCACCGCTCGCGCCTGCGCTGGCAACGGCTGCGCGCGGCCTCGGAGGTGACACGACACCCGTCGCCGCAGCGGGCCGCGCAACTATATCACGCCGGAGTTGTGCGACCTGGGCGGTCAGGGCATCGAGCTGGGTGGCCTGGCGCCACCACAGTGCGGTGGTGCCCAGCGCGATGGCGAGTGCGATCCCCGCGACGACCCAGCCCGATTCCCACTTGCGCGCGGGCAGGTGCGTGGGGGCCTGCTCCAGGGGAGACGGTGGCAGGGCCTCGAGCAGCAGGGCGCGCACCTCGGCAGTAATTCGATCGGTCTGGGTGTCCACGCCGGCGACCAGCGCCCGCCGCAGCTCCGCAAACTGCTCGCGCAGGCTGGTCTCGGTCAGCACTTTGGGCAGGACTCCCGAGTCGTTCGCGGCACTCGGCTCCGGCCCCGGGCCATCCAGTGGCGGCAACGTCAGGGTCCGGAAGCTCGACTGGTAGGAGCTGCGGCGCTCGGCCAGCAGGTGCAGCTGGTAGAGCACCTTGGAGACATCGGTGGGCTTGATCTGCTTGGGAAGCACGCCGACCGCGCCCAGCGCCCGGGCCTGACCGAGGTACAGCTCCCCTTCCTGAGAGGTGTACATCATGATCGGAATGGTGGCGGTCACCGGGTTGTTCTTGATGGCCTGAACGGCCTGGAAGCCATCCATCCCCGGCATCAGGTGGTCCATGAAGATCACGTCCGGCCGGTGGCTGGCCAGGTAATCGATCGCCGATTCGGCGTTCTCGACGCTGTCGACGTCGATCTCGTATTTTTCGAGGATCCGCGCCAGAAACAGCCGCGCGGACTTCGAATCGTCCACGATCAGCGCGCGCTTGGCCCCCATGCCCTGCTCCAACACCTGGCGACGACCGGCAGTTTAGCGGTGCCGAAAGCACCCCGGGGAACTTTCAGCAACGCTGAAAAGTGTAGCGCAGAACGCCTCGCATGCCAGTGCTGTCGCGCGCGGGCGACGACCACGTCACGGATCAACTGGCCGGGCGCTCAGGCGAGCGCGCGCGCCGGTGCCGAAGGAAGCTGGATGGATCCATACAGCTCGGAAAGTCGGTGAGCCATTGCCGCCGAGGACCACGTCCGGGCGTAGGTTCGTCCGCGCTCCGACAGATCCCGGCGCAGTTCCGGGTCCTGCAGGACCCGGACCACGGCAGAGGCGAACTCATCAAGACGCTCATCAACGACCAGGGCGCCACTGCCGGCTTTCAGGACAGAACGGGTTCCCAGCTCCGCGGTCGAGACGATCGGCGCTCCCTGCGCCATGGCCTCCAGGAGCACCAGGCCCTGTGTCTCGGTACGCGAGGCGAACACGAAGACATCTGCGGCGGCATAGCAGTCGAGCAGCCCCGTGTTGCGATCGAGGTAACCCGCAAAACACACCTCCTGCTGCAGACCGAGCCGGGCGACCTGGGACTTCAGGCTCTCCCGGGCGGGCCCTTCACCCGCGATCACCAGCACCGCGGCGGGGATCGTCCGCCTGACCTCGACGAACACCTTCACGAGAAAGTCGATGTTCTTCTCATGTGCGACCCGGCCCACGTAGGTCACGAGTGGGCGGTCGGCCGGCAGCCCCGCCTCCGCGCGGAAACGAGCGCCATCACCGGGCCGAAAACGATCCGCCGGGAGGCCGGTGGGCACGACGTACACGGGAGTCGATACGCCGTAGGTGAGCAGGATGTCTCTCATCGGATCAGAGGGCGCTATCAGTGCCTGAACGTCATCGCATTGCGAGCGCGTGAAAGCGCGCGCCAGAAAGCGGCCGAGACGCCTTGGCATGACGGGGACGTAGTGGTGCAGGTACTCCTCGAAGAACGTGTGATAAGTCGCGACGCACGGGATCTTCGCGCGCCGCGCGAACCGGGTCCCGGCGTAGTGCGCCACAAAAGGTGTGTGCACGTGCACGACATCCACGCAGCCGCGCGGCAAGCTCTCGAGCGCCCGCACGAGCGGGCCCCATCGCATTCGTCGATCCTCCGGATCGCCCGGTACACCCGCGGAGGCGACGCGAGTCACGCCCGACTCCTCTTCTGCGGTCAGGTCGTAGTGCGGAGCGACCAGGAGAGTCTCCACTCCACAGCCGGCCAGATCCTCGCGGAAGGTGCGGATGGATGTGCAGACCCCGTTGACTCGTGGGAAATAAACATCCGAAACGAATAGAACGCGCACGCGATGTCAGGTCAGTGACAATCCGAGCTGGGCCAACGATGCGCCGATGGCGGCGCCCACGAGAACATCAGTCGGGTAATGCAGCCCCAGAACGACCCGCGAGCTTGCGATCAGCATGGCAAGAGGCACGAGCACCCATGCGAGCTCCGGAAAGTGAATCGAGGCCTGCCAGGCGAACGACACCGCATGCAGTGTGTGCCCCGAGGGAAAGCTGTAGCGGTCGAGCGGCGCCCCCGCGAGCGCAATCGACGAGTGGGTGATGAACGGCCGTTCCCGCAGAAAGACCTGCTTGAGCAGCTTGTACAGCACCACGCCCAGTGCCCCGGTCAGCGCCATGATCACGGCCGGCTTCGTGGCGGCCGGACCGTACAAAATGGGCAACGAGAGGATGAGTACGTACCAGAGGATGCCGTCGCCGAGCCGGCTCGCGATCTGAAACGTGGCCCGCGGAATCGGCAGCGAGGCGCCTCGATTCAACTTGCGGCAAATGCCGTACTCAACCGCATCCACGCGGGCGATGAACTGGTTGATACCGGTCGCCTTCATATCAGCCTTCCGGATGCTGGCGCATGGCTTCTCCCGTACCAGCTTCGCCGGGATGCGTGTCAACCCGATGACAGAAGTGTGAAAGTTTTTTTGCGACAGGCAGTTGGAGCGGATTGCGGGTGTGGGGTCTCACATAATCCGGCCCGCCGCCGGAGGACTACGCCGTCAACTCACATCCGGCGCAGCAGCGCCTCGGTCAGCCGCTCGGCGGACCCCGAAGCGTACGAGAGGAACAGCGACGGCTCGGTCAACTCGAGCTCCAGGAGGCAGGGCACCCCGCCGTCGTCGCGAATCAGATCGACCCGGGCATACAGCAGCTCGCCGTGTGGGATGGCAGCGATGATCCGCTCGGCCGCGCGCAGCTCATCGGCGCCCGGCGCGCGGGGATGGATCGTTTCGGCGGCAAACAACCTGGTGGTGGCCGCACCGCCGGGCGGCAGCAGCGGACCCTTGCGGATCGCGTGGCTGAAGCGCCCTTCGAAGAACATCAAGGCGGTCTCACCGTCCTGCTCGATGCGGTGCAGATAGGGCTGCAGCAGCACGCTGCGATTGCCATCCAGCAGCCCACGGGCATGGGCGACCGCGCCGTCCACGTGCGCCCGGCGATGACGCTGGGCATCTCGAGAGCCGGCGCCCACGGCCGGCTTGATGACCAGCTCCGCGTTCTCCCAGATCGCGAGGAACTCGTCAATCGCGCGCGCCGGATCCTCGCCGGGCTCGAGAAAACGGCTGGGCACGATGGCCACGCCGGTCTTCGAAAGCTGCGCCAGGTAATGCTTGTCCGTATTCCAGCGCACGACCGGCAACGGATTCTGCACGCGCGTCACCGACGAGGTGCGCTCGGCCCAGGCGAGAAACTCGGTCAGACGCTCGGCGTAGTCCCAGGCCGAGCGCAGCAGCACCATGTCGTAGGCCGCCCAGTCGACGCCGGGGTCATCCCACTCGGTCGTCACGGCTTCGCAGTCGCTTGCCTGAAGAGCCATTCTCAGGGGAGGCTCGTCTTCGTCCAGCCCGCGGGCCGCACGCGCCGTCACCAACGCGATCCTCATGGGCTTCGCCCACCCCTGCCGAGCGCCACCGCTTGCCTACTCCCGAGTCCCGGTCCCGCGCTCCATCAACACGACTCCGGCTGTGAAGAGCGCGAGGGCCGCAGCGATCATGAGCGTGAAGGAGATGCCGACATGCACGTCGGAGACTCCAAGAAAGCCATAGCGGAATGCGTTGACCATGTACAGGATCGGATTGAGATAGGACACCTTCACCGCCCACGGTGGCAGCAGGCTCACCGAATAGAACACCCCGCCGAAGTAGGTGAGGGGGGTGAGCACGAACACCGGAACGAAGTTCACCTGGTCGAAGTTCTTCGCAAACAGCGCGTTCAGGAAGCCCCCGAGCGAGAAAGCGAGGGAAGTCAGCACCACGGCGGAGATGATGATCAACACGTGATGCACGTGCAGGTGCGTGAACCCGAGCGACACGGCGGTGACCGCGATGCCTACCAGCATGCCCCGCAGCAGTCCCCCGGTGGCATAGCCGGACACGATGATCCAGCTCGGCAGCGGCGAGACCAGCATCTCCTCCACGTGCTTGCCGAACTTCGCGCCAAAAAACGAGGACACCACGTTCGCATAGGAGTTGGTGATGACCGACATCATGATGAGTCCGGGTGCGATGTACTGCATGTAGTCGAAGCCGCCCATCGCGCCCACGCGCCGGCCGATCAGACTGCCGAAGATCACGAAGTACAGCGTGGCGGTGACCACGGAGGGTACGATCGTCTGACCCCAGATGCGCATGATGCGTCCGTACTCGCGGATGACGATCGTCTTGTAGCCGATCCAGCGCACCGTGCCCGGTCGGACAGGCGGGGCCACGGCACTCTTCACTACCGTATCCATCAGGCTCGCTCCGCCGCGCTCGCCGGCCCTGCGCCGCGTCCCTCGACCAGCCGCATGAAGATCTCCTCGAGCCGGTTCACCTTGTTGCGCATGCTCAGGACCTCAATGCCCGCGGCCGACAGCTTCAGGAACAGCTCATTCAGATTCTGCTCCTTGGAGATCTCCACCTCCAGGGTATGGGGGTCGGCGAGCGTGGCGTGATAACCATCTAGCAGGGGCGCGCGCTCGAGCACGTTGCGCAGGTTGAGGACGAACGTCTCCGTGTTGAGCCGGCGCAGCAGGCTGCTCATGCGATCGCGCTCCACGATGCGCCCGCCATCGATGATCGCGATGTTCCTGCAAAGAGTCTCCGCCTCTTCCAGATAGTGCGTGGTCAGGATGATCGTCGTGCCGCGCGCGTTGATCTCCCGCAGGAACTCCCACATGGAGCGACGGATCTCGATGTCCACGCCGGCCGTCGGCTCGTCCAGGATCAGCAGCCGCGGCTCGTGCATCAGCGCGCGGGCGATCATCAGCCGTCGCTTCATGCCGCCCGAGAGGCCGCGCGACATCTTGTCGCGCTTGTCCCAGAGCTGCAGCTGCTTGAGGTATTTTTCGGCGCGCTGCCGCGCGACCGGCCGCGGGATGCCATAGAAACCCGCCTGGTTCACCACGATGGTGAACGGGGTCTCGAACATGTTGAAGTTGATCTCCTGCGGCACGATGCCGATGCACGCCTTGGCAGCCTCCAGCTCCCGGTCGATATCGTGCCCGAACACGTTCGCCTGGCCGCCGCTCTTGTTGACCAGTGACGTGACGATGCCGATGAGGGTGGTCTTGCCGGCGCCGTTCGGGCCGAGCAGCGCGAAGAAATCGCCCTGCTCGACATCCAGATCGATGCTCTTGAGCGCCTGGACACCGTTGCCATAGGTCTTGGTGAGGGCGCGGACGGAAAGTGCATTCATGGGGGAAGGATCGGGTCTGCAGGCTCGGTTCGCAAGGCGCGTCGGCCAGCAGCGCGCATCAATTGGCGAAATAGCGGGCGACATACTCCTCGTAGGTGCCCTGGTCGGCGGCCTCGATGGCCGCCTGCCGGTCGAGTGACTCCTGAGCCTGCGCCGCAAAATCCGCGAGCCGCTCCTCGTTCGAGGCATACAGCTCCAGGAAGTAGGCCTTGTGGGTCCTCGACATCCGCAGCGCCAGGTCGAAAAACGACTCCCCGGTCTCCTGCAGCTCGGCCATGAGGCGCGCGGAAGGGGTCAGTGACACGTCCTGGAGCTTGGCAGCCTGGACGGCCAGGGCCTGCGCGTACGGCCGCGCGGGATCGCCCCGATCAAGCACCTCGCAGATGCCGGTCATGGAATCGAGAAGCTCCTGCGCCCAGCCGTGCATCGGCACCATGCGTCCCTCGCGCCATAGAGTCAGTCCCGGCTCGCGACCCCGCCTGGCGACCGTCACGTGATTCTGGTCGAGTGCGCTCTGCTCCGCATCCTCGATGGGCGGGCTCGCCTTCATCAGGCATAACGCGAGAAACGCCTCGAGGAAACGCAGCTTGTTCTGATTGACGCCCACCGGATCGAAAGCGCTCACATCGAGCGCCCGCACCTCGACGTATTCCACTCCGGCCCTCTGCAGGGCCTTCGTCGGCCTCTCGCCCGAGCGCGCCACTCGCTTGGGACGGATGAAGCTGTAGTATTCATTCTCGATCTGCAGCACGTTCGCGTTGACCTGTTGATATTCGCCGCCGGCATCGCGGATCCCGAGCGCCTCGTAAGGCGGATGCACGGTCGTGATCGCGTGTGTCAGATCGCGCACGTACTCCTCGAGACTGTTGACCGAGACCCGTAGCCCGGCCTGGTTCCGGTAGCCCACATCGCTCATGCGCAAGCTCGTGGCATAGGGCTCATAGGCGGTGCCGCGGGTCAGCTCGGCGAGCTGCAGACTCCGCCCCCGCAGGAACGACTTGCACACGACCGGCGAGACACCGAACAGGTACAGCACGAGCCAGCCGTAGCGGCGATAGCTGCGCAGCAGCTCGAAGTAGCTCGCGGAGATGAAATCGGTCCCGCGCCCGCGCGACTCACGGACGTCCGCGTAGACTTCCCAGAAAGGGATCGGGAACGAATAGTTGAAGTGCACCCCCGAGATCGCCTGCATCATCCGGCCGTACCGCAAGCCCAGGCCGCGCCGATAGATCGTCTTCATGCGGCCGACGTGGGAGCTCCCATACTCGGCGATCGGAATATCCTCATCACGCTCGATGGCGCAGGGCATGCTGGTCGCCCATAGCAGCTCATCGCCGAGATGGCGGTAGACGAACTGATGCAGGTCGAGCAGGTACTGCAGCAGCTCCCAGCTCGCCGTGAAGGGCGGCGTGACCAGTTCGATCAACGACTCGGAGTAGTCCGTGGTGATGTGGACGTTGGTCAGTGCCGAGCCGAGCGCACGCGGATGCGGCGTCTCGGCGAGCATGCCATCGGGCCGAACGCGCAAGGACTCCTTCTCGACACCCTTGCGGCCTCCTTGCAGGATCTGGGGCTGCCCGCTGTTGACCAGGGCCGAGAGGCGCCGCTCGAAGACGCGATCGATTCCGGGTCTGCTCATGATTGGACTGCCCACGCTTGCCGCCGGGGACCGCGCCCGGGTCCGGGCGGCATTGCGGTCCCTGGCATGTTACCGCCCGCGCACGCCGGGGCGACGTCCACATTCAGAGGTATTGACCTGGATGCCATCTTCGACTTGTTGTGCGGCGGGGGTTTGGGGCATCTTGCGGCGGTCTTCAGGCATCTTGCCGTGTTGCGGGCTGCGATGCCACTCGCGCCCGAGGTGCGGCGGCGGGCCGGGCACGAGCGCGCTCGCAGCCGCAGGACATTGCATGGGAGCTTCTCAATGATCGGCATCATCGGCGGGACCGGGCTGTACCAGATGGATGAGCTGCGGGTGAGCGACGTACGCGAGCTGACCACGCCGTTCGGTGCCCCCTCCTCACCCATCGTGCTGGGAGTCCTCCAGGAGCGGAACGTGGCGTTTCTTGCCCGGCACGGCCTGCACCACAGCCTGCTGCCCAGCGAGATCAACTACCGCGGCAACATCTGGGCGCTGAAGAGCCTCGGAGTGCGCACCATCCTCGGCATCTCCGCGGTTGGAAGCCTGCGCGAGGAGATCCGCCCGGGCGATCTGGCGGTGCCCTCGCAGTATCTGGACTTCACCCGAGGCCTGCGTGCATCCACCTTCTTCGGCCGTGGCCTCGTGGCGCATGTATCGACCGCGCACCCCACCTGCTCGAGCACCGCGGCGCTCGTGGCTCGTGCGGCGCGCTCACTCGAGCTGGCTGTGCACGAGGACAAAACGTATGCGTGCATCGAAGGCCCTCGTTTCGGCACGCGCGCCGAGAGTTTCTTCCTGCGCACCGCCGGCGCGGATCTCGTCGGCATGACCAACGTGCCGGAGGCCTTCCTCGCCTGCGAGGCACAGCTCGGCTATTGCACGATAGCCGTTGCCACCGACTACGACTGCTGGCTCGAGGACTCGGCTCACCACGTCTCGCTGGAGCAGGTGAGCAGCCTGTTCCGCAGCAACCTGGAGCGCGTTCAGGAGCTCGTTGGCCAGGTCGTTGGACAGTACGCGGACGACGAGTCGCGCCCGTGCCGTCACTCCCTGCACCAGGCGATCATCACTCCGCGGGAGCAGATGTCCTCCGACCAGCGTGCGCTGGTGAGCTTCCTGTCCGTTTGAGGCGTCTGTGCGGGCCGGCCACGCGCACCGCAAGGCGCGGCGCCTTGCAGCGCTCAGGCGCTACGTTGCTTCCATGCACTGACGCAGCGGCGAGTCGCTTGGGAGTTTTTCCAGCCTGCGCACTGCATACTCGTATCCGGAAGCGATCGCGCGCTCGAAGGCCGACCAGTTGAGCATGTCGATCTGGGCCAGCGGCGGCTGCAACAGCAGGTCGGTCTTCTCACGATGCGCTGCCGTCATCGCGCTGCTGTTGACCATCCCGGAGCGCCACAGGATCTGGAAGATGTTGGGACGATGACGCCGGACGCGAAGCCAGCTCATCAGCTGCCAGGGAAGGGGCACATCAAGTCCATCGGTGTCCGAGGTGAATGCCCGGTCCGCGCCGACGTCGCATCCGATCACTGGCCCACGCCCCAGCTCACGCATGGCATCCACCGGCAGATTATTCATGGTGCCCCCGTCCACCAGTACTTCGCCCCGGTGCATGACGGGCGGCAGCACGCCCGGGATGGCCACGGAGGCGCGCAGCCAGCGCCATACCTCGCCGCGACGATGCACCTCCGAATGACCCGTGGTGAGATTGGAGGACACGCAGAAGAAGGTCAGCGGCAGGTCTTCGATCGTGATGTCGCCGAAGTCATTGCGCAGAAGTCTGCTGACCTTGCGCCCCGAGACGAGCGACACGAACGGCAGCGTGTAGTCGCGCAGGGGTTTCGCCTCGACAAATGCATGCCGGAAGCGGTGAGTGAGCTCATCGACGCTCCAGCATTGGGCGACGCCGGCACCGAGAATGCCTCCCATGCTGGTGCCGCCGACGAGATCGATCGGAACTCGCGCCTCGCGCAGTGCCTTCACGATCCCGATGTGCGCGAAGCCCCGCGCTCCGCCACCGGAGAGCACCAGCCCTACACCGCGCCCGGTGAGCATCCTCGCCAACCGGGCGATGTCGGTCTCGGACATGATGTGGTGGTGCGGAGTGGAGGGCTGGTCGGCCAGCCAGCGTGCAGCGGCGCCCCTGGCGAGGGTGCCATCGTGCAGCAAAACCAGCTCCGAGCGCTGGGGGGCCATGCTGGAGTCACGCTGATTGGCCAGGGCCGCCCACCTGCCAGGCGCGCCCTCGGCGCGCGCCAGCAGCAGCAGCGCATCCGCCTGCCGGACACACAGGTTGCTCCAGCGCCCTGGCGTCGGATCGCCGACATAGACCACGAAGTCGTTGGCGCTCTCGATCTTGTGGAACCAGTGACTGGTGTGTGACTCGGCCCGCACGCTCCACACGAGCTCGGTCCGGCCGAAGCGACCGAGGGCCTTGACGAAGTCGCTGGCAAAGCCGCCGACGTCCACTTCGACACTCTGCGGCAACAGTGTGAAGGTTCGCGCACCGTGACGGGGACCGCGCACCTGCGACTGCGACAGCTCGAGCCGATCGACGGTAAGGCGCGCGATCCGCAGCATCGCCTGCGGATGACGCCCGAAGATCTGGTTGAAGGCGTCGGCCGGGATCCTGACCAGCTCGCTGTCACGCAGCGCGACCACGTGCGCCGAGCGAGGCCTGCCGGAGATCAGTCCCATCTCTCCGACGGTATCGCCGGAGACCACGCGCCCCATGAAGCGGCGCCGGTCGCGGCTGTTGTCGGGGGAGAAGACACCGAGGCACCCGCTCAGCACCACGTACAGCGCATCGGGCCGCTCTCCGGCGGCGAACAGGGTCCCGCCGCCGGGAAGCGAGAGCCATTCGGCCGCTGCGGCGATGTCAGTGAGGACGGTCTCGTCCAGGCCGTTGAAGAGGGGTAGCCCGCTCAAAACCACGCCCAGATTGGCGCGGCGCAGAACGGTTTCCTCGGGAAGGTCCCCCTCCATCCCTAACTATTAACAGAAAGTCGTGCCGGGGCTTACTGCAGCAGGCAAAAGATGTGACTTCCGCCCACCGCGGGCCGGGAGCCGGGTCAACGCTGGACGATGGCGGTCACTCCCATCCCCCCGGCGGTGCAGGCCGAGATCAGGCCGCGCCGGGCGGTGGGGTCGCCCGAGAGGATCTTGGCCAGCGAGCCGAGAATGCGGGTGCCGGTAGCCGCAAAGGGGTGGCCGACGGCGATGCTGCCCCCCTTCACGTTGAGTCGCGACCGATCGATGCTGCCCAGCGGCGCGGGCAGTTGCAGCACGTCGCGACAATACTCCGGTGATTCCCACGCCTTGAGTGTGCACAGCACCTGCGCGGCGAACGCCTCATGGATCTCGTAATAGTCGAAGTCCTGCAGCGTCAGGTTCGCATCACGGAGCATCGCCGGCACGGCGTGAGCGGGCGCCATGAGCAGGCCTTCGTGACCGCTCACGAAGTCCACGGCCCACACCTTGCCGTGAGTCAGATAGGCGAGGACCGGCAGGTTGCGCTGGCGCGCCCACTCCTCCGTACCCAGCAGCACTGCGCTCGCACCATCGGTGAGCGGAGTGCTGTTGCCCGCCGTCATGGTGCCTGCCTTCGGATCGAAGGTCGGCCGCAGCTTGGCGAGCCTGTCCAGGCTCGTATCGGCCCGCACGTTGTTGTCGGTTTTCAGACCGTCGAACTCGGTCACCAGGTCATCGTAAAAACCCTCGCGCCATGCGCCGGCCGCGTGCATATGACTGTCGAAGGCGAGCTTGTCCTGCTCCTCGCGGCTGATCTTCCAGCGCTTGGCCATGAGCTCGGTGCTCTGCCCCATGGACAGCCCCGTCCTGGGCTCGAGGACGGCTGGCAGGACGGGTTTGAAGTGACGCGGACGCAGTCGCAGGAACGGCGCCATGCGCTGCCAGGAGCTGCGGCCCCGGAAGCTCTCCAGCAGCAGCTGCTGGTAGGAGCGCGGATAGACGATGGGCGCGTCGCTGATCGAGTCGGTGCCCCCGGCCAGTCCGCACTCGATCTGCCCGAGGGCAATCTTGTTGCCGATCAGGATGGCGGCCTCGAGGCTCGTGCCGCAGGCGCGCTGCAGATCCACTCCCGGGGTTTGCGGATCGAGCCCGGTGGAGAGCACACACTCGCGCGTGAGATTGTAGTCCTTGGTGTGCTTGATCACCGCGCCGGCGGCCACATCTCCGAGGCGCACGCCGTGCAGCTTGAATCGCTCCACGGCGGCCCGAAATACCGCGGTGAGCATGTCCTCGTTGCTCGCCCTGGCGTAAGCCGAGTGCGACCGGGCGAACGGAATGCGCACACCACCGATGATGGCGACGCGCCTCACTGCTGAGCCGACGAGCATCTGTTGTCCCCTCGCTTCGATAGATTGCCGGTGTTGCGGCGCGCCGCGACCGGAGCGAAAAGAATGCCACGGTGAAGCCGATCCCGCCCAGCTTTCCCTGCATGGACCCGGGGCGGTATTCTCCCACGCCCCACCCCCCAGCGGATCGCTCTTCATGGCCGAGTTCAGCACGATCATGGCTCGCGACGGTCACGAGTTTCAGGCCTACCTGGCTGCGCCCCCGGGAAAGCCGCGCGGGGCCGTGGTCGTCATCCAGGAGATTTTCGGCGTCAACGCCCACATCCGCTCGGTAACGGAGGGGTTCGCAGCCGAGGGGTATACGGCGATCGCTCCCTCCCTGTTCGACCGCATCCGCCGGGGCATCGAGCTCGCGTACACCCCGCCGCAGATGCAGGAGGGCGCCGGCTACATGAAACAGCTGCAGCTGGAGAACACGCTCAAGGACCTCGCGGCCGCCGTGGCGGTCGTCAAGCACTCCGGTCGCATCGGCACGGTGGGCTACTGCTGGGGGGGCGCCATGTCGTACGTGGCGGCCAGCGAGCTGCCGATCGCCTGCGCCGTGGTGTATTACGGCCAGGTGGCCAACTATCTCGATCGGCACCCGAAGTGCCCGGTGATGTACCACTTCGGGACGCAGGACAAGAGCATTCCGCTCACCCAGGTCGAGAAGATCCGGGCCGCGCACCCGCAGGGCATGATCTACGAGTACGAAGCCGGCCACGGATTCAACTGTGACCAGCGCGAGAGCTTCAATCCCCAGGCTGCCGCGCTGGCCCGCGAGCGCACGCTGCAGTTCCTCGCCCGCTGCCTGACGGGCGAGCAGCCGCGCCCCTGAGCTGCAGGAAACCCCGATGAAACTCAAAGATCCGCATCTGCTGCGCATGCAGGCTTACGTGGACGGCCAGTGGACCAATGCCGCCAATGGAGCAACCCTCGAGGTTACCAACCCCGCCAGCCGCGAAAAGCTCGGCACCATTCCCAACATGGGCACGGTGGAGACGCGGCGCGCGATCGAGGCTGCCGCAGCCGCCCTGCCCGCCTGGGCCGCGAAGACCGCCAAGGAGCGTGCCACCATCCTGCGGCGCTGGTACGAGTTGATGATGGCCAACCAGGAGGACCTGGCGAGCATCATGACCGCCGAGCAGGGCAAGCCGCTGGCGGAATCCAAAGGCGAGATCGCCTACGCTGCGGCTTTCATAGACTGGTTCGCAGAGGAAGGCCGGCGCCTGTACGGCGACATCATCCCCGCGCATCAGGCAGACAAGCGGCTGCTCGTGCTGCGGCACCCGATCGGCGTGGTGGCCGCCATCACGCCGTGGAATTTCCCGGCGGCCATGATCACGCGTAAGGCCGGTCCCGCACTCGCCGCCGGCTGCACGTTCGTGTGTAAGCCCGCGCAGCAGACTCCCTACTCGGCCTTGGCGATGGCCGAGCTCGGGGCACGCGCAGGCATTCCGCCCGGCGTTTTCAACCTGGTCACCAGCCGGGATTCGGCGGCCGTCGGCGGCGAGATGACCTCCAATCCGATCGTGCGCAAGGTGACCTTCACCGGATCCACCGCCGTTGGGAAGCGCCTGATGGCGCAGAGCTCGGGGACGCTCAAGAAGCTGTCACTGGAGCTCGGTGGCAACGCTCCCTTCATCGTCTTCGAGGACGCGGACCTCGATGCGGCCGTGGCCGGAGCCATCGCGAGCAAGTACCGCAACACCGGGCAGACCTGCGTGTGCGCGAACCGGCTGCTGGTGCAGGCTTCGGTCTACGACACCTTCACGGCGAAACTGGTCGCGGCCGTCTCGAAGCTGCGCGTGGGCGACGGGCTCCAGGGGCCGACTGACCAGGGACCTCTGATCGATACGAAGGCGCTGGAGAAGGTCGAGGAGCACCTCGCCGACGCCCTCGCCAAGGGCGCGCACATCGCCCACGGCGGCAAGCGCCACGCTCTGGGCGGCACGTTCTTCCAGCCGACGGTCCTCACCAACGTCAGCCCGAACATGTTGGTCGCACGCGAGGAGACTTTCGGTCCGGTGGCCCCGCTGTTCCGATTCTCGACGGAGGCCGAGGCGATCCGGATGGCCAATGACACGGAATTCGGGCTGGCCGCATACTTCTACACACGCGACCTGGCCCGCTCGTGGCGAGTATCCGAAGCGCTCGAGTACGGGATCGTCGGTCTCAACACCGGCATCATCTCGACGGAGGTCGCACCCTTCGGGGGTGTCAAGGAATCCGGATTCGGTCGCGAGGGCTCGCGCTACGGCATCCTGGACTACACCGAGATGAAATACGTGTGCGTCGGCGGCATCGCCTGAGGAGGCGCGCCCAGGGGCACCCCCATGGGCATCGGCATCGGCATCGGCATCGGGACATATTGATGCTTTGCGCGGGCTGCGTGCGACAAGTGGTCCCCGACCTCCCGCTTGCGGTATCGTGACACCCATGCGCTATGTGAGCTCACCCGATTTCCACCGCGATGCCGCCGAGCGTATCGGCATCCTGCTGGTCAATTCAGGAACACCCGCTTCGCCCGACCCCAGAGACGTGCGCCACTTTCTCGCCGGACTCCTGGGCGATCCTCGCGTGGTCGAGCTGCCGCGGCTGCTGTGGCTGCCGCTGCTCTACGGGCTCATCCTGCCGTCGCGCTCGGGGCGCTCGGCGCGCAAGTACCGCAAGATCTGGACACCCAACGGGTCGCCCCTGCTCGATCTGTCGCAGCGACTGCGCGGCGAGCTGATCAGCACGCTCGCCCAGCGCATGCTCGCGCCTCTGTCGATCGAGCTTGGCATGCTCTACGGCGGCGAGCCCACCGTGCCCCAGGCACTCACCCGTCTACGCGAGTCGGGCGCCCAGCGCATGCTGGTCGTACCAATGTTTCCGCAGTACTGCGGTGCGACTACCGGTGCGGTGTACGATCGGGTCAATGCGGAGCTGCGGCGCTGGCGCTGGCTGCCCGAGCTGCGCTACGTCGCCGAATACCACGATCAGCCCGGCTACATCGAGGCGCTGCGGGCGAGTGTGATCCAGCACTGGGAGCGCGAAGGCAAGACGCAACATCTGCTGATCTCCTTTCACGGCATCCCTGAGCGCCACTTCCACAAGGGCGATCCCTACTTCTGCAAGTGTCAGAAGACTGCGCGCCTGCTGGCCGACGAGCTCATGCTGCGCGAGGAGGAATGGAGCGTGAGCTTCCAGTCGCGGTTCGGGCCGAATGACTGGCTCAAGCCTTACACCAGCCAGGTCCTCCAGGAGATGCCCGTGCGGGGTACCCGCGAAGTCACCGTGGTCTGCCCGGGCTTCGCGGTGGACTGTCTGGAGACGCTCGAGGAAATCGAGATCGACAATCGTGATCGGTTCCTGGCGGCCGGCGGCGAGCGCTTTCAGTATGTGCCGGCACTGAATTTCCGGCCTGAGCATGCGCGCTTCCTCGCCGATCTGATCGCGCGCCACTGCCAGGGCTGGACCCATGTCGAGTTCGGCCTGCGCGCCACGGGCGCCGCGCGCGGCGCCTCCGCCTGAATCGGCGAACCGCCGCGACGGGACACCCGACTTGCCCCTGGGGCGCTTCCACGAGATCAGCCTGGCGACCACGAACATCCGCGCGTCGGTGGAGTTCTATGAGTCGCTCGGCTTCACGCAGGCGCCGACCACGGATGCGTGGCCGCATCCGTACGGGGTGTTGACCGACGGCAGGCTGTTCGTCGGGCTGCATCAGCGGCACGCGCCATCGCCCGCCCTGACCTTCGTCGTGCCCAACCTGGCGGCACACCTGCCCGAGCTCGGCGACCTCGGAATCGAGTTGAGTCTGTGCCGCACCGGCGAGGAAGTATTCAACGAGATCGGGTTCCTCGATCCGGACGGGCACGCCGTGACCGGTATCGAAGCCCGCACTTACTCACCGGTCGCCCGCAATGCCGCGGAGGTCTCTCTGTGCGGCTATTTCACCGAGATCGGCCTGCCAGCGCGTGACTTCGAGGCGTCACGCGCGTTCTGGGAGCCCCTGGGTTTCGTCGCTATCGAACAGACGGAGGACCCCTTTGCGCGCCTTCCTCTGACCAGCGATCACATCGACATCGCGTTCCATCGACCGCGTACGTTCGATGCACCCATGCTCGTGTTTCGCGATCCAGACATGCGTGAACGGATCGCGCGACTGCGCGATCTCGGTGTCGCGGTCTCCCCCGAGCTTCCCCGCGGGCTGACACCGGACGGCAGCGCCCTGCTGGAATCACCGGAAGGCATGGCACTGCTGCTGATGGAAGGTGACGCGTGACGGATCTGTACGATCCGTGCGTCTGGGTGGGAACTTCACGGCTCACGGCCTGACCAATTGCGCAGTGCGCCTGCCGGAGGATAGCCATGCGCCCTGGAAAGCTCTGGCTGCTGCTGTGCCTGGCCACCATGCCTGCCCTGGGCGACGAGGGGATGTGGACGTTCCACGACTTCCCCGCTCGGGTCGTGAAACGGCAGTACGGCGTCGATGTCACCTCCGTGTGGCTGGATCGGGTGCGCGGGGCGACCGTCCGGCTGACCAACTGCACCGCCTCCTTCGTCTCCTCCGCCGGGCTCATGCTGACCAATCGTCATTGCGTAGTGCCTTGCCTGGACCAGCACTCCGACGGCGGCAAGAGTCTCGTGGAGCAGGGATTTCTGGCTCGTGGCCATGAGGAGGAGCTGCGTTGCGGGGCCCAGATCGCCGACGTCCTGATGGGCACACAGAATATTACCGAGCAGGTGCTATCCGCCGGCCGCGACCGCAACGACCAGGCTGCGAACGAAGCACGCAAGAAGGCCCTGACTCGGCTGGAGCAGCAGTGCGAGCAGGCCAGCGCCCATGGCCGCGAGGGACCGCTCAAATGCGAGACGGTCACGCTTTACGAGGGCGGCCAGTACTGGCTGTACAAGTACCGTCGCTACAGTGATGTACGCCTGGTGTTTGCTCCGGAACAGGATATCGCCGCATTCGGGGGCGATCCCGACAATTTCCAGTTCCCGCGCTGGTGCCTGGATTTCGCGATGCTGCGCGCGTACGAGGCGAACGGTAAGCCGGCGCAGACCCCGGATCACTTCGAGATCAATCCGGGCGGGCCGGACGCAGGACAGCTCGTGTTCGTGGCCGGCGATCCCGGCGCGACCGAACGCATGTTGACGGTGTCGCAGCTCGAGACACTGCGCGACGTCGACCTGCCCGATTGGCTGCTGCGTGCCGCTGAGCTGCGCGGCCGGTATATCCAGTTCGGCAAGAGCGGTGCCGAGCCGCAGCGCCTGGTGGAGGCGCCCCTGGAGAGCCTCGAAAATGCCATCAAGGTTCGCCGAGTCCAGCTCGAAGCGCTGCTCGATGACCGCCTCTTACAGCGCAAGCGGCAGGAGGAGGCGAGTCTGCGAGTGCGCATAGCGACCGAGCCAGCCCTGGCCCGCAGCGTCGGCGACCCTTGGTCGCAGATCAGCGCGGCGCAGCAGGTCTATCGAGCCATCGCGCTTGCCTACACATTCCTCGAGGCCGGCGCGGGATTCAACAGCAGCCTGTTCAATTACGCGCGACTGCTGGTGCGGGGCGCCGAGGAGCGGGCCAAGCCGAGCGCCGAACGACTGCGCGAATATCGCGACACGGCGCTGCCACGCCTCGAGCAGCGGCTCGGCGCCGCGATCCCAGTTCATCCGCAGCTCGAGAAACTGACCCTGTCGTTTTCATTGGAGCGCATGCGGGAAAGGCTGGGCCCGGACGAGCCATCCGTGCACGAGCTCCTGGCGCACGACACCCCGGACACCCTGGCCGCCCGCTTGGTCGATGGCACGAAGCTCGGCGACCCGGCAGTTCGCCTGCAACTGTGGAACGGCGGCGCGCAGGCACTCGCGCTGTCCGATGATCCCATGATCGCGCTGGCCCGCCGCGTGGATCCCGCTGCGCGTGCGGTGCGAAAGCGCTACGAAGGCGAAGTCGAGGCACCGGAGAGCTCCGGCGAGCAGCGGATAGGGCAGGCGCGGTTCCGCGTCTACGGCACGAGCGTGCCCCCCGATGCCACCTTCACACTGCGCCTGAACTTCGGGGCGGTCCAGGGATGGCAGGAGAACGGCAGGCAGATCGAGCCGTTCACGCATCTGCGCCGGCTCTTCGAGCGAGATACGGGCGAGGAGCCTTTCAAGGTCCCGCCAAGCTGGCTGGCCGTGAAAGACGTGCTCGATCCGGACACCAAGTTCAATCTGTCGACCAACAACGACATCGTCGGGGGCAACTCAGGCAGCCCGCTGATTGCCGCAGACGGCAGGCTCGTTGGCCTGGTGTTCGACGGCAACATTCACTCGATCGCCGGGGCTTTCTGGTTCGACCCGCAGCTCAACCGCACGGTCGCAGTCCATCCGGCAATCATGCTGGAGTCTTTGCGCAGCGTGTACAAAGCCACCGAGCTGTTGAAAGAGATGGGTCTGCAGTGAGCGCTGCGGTGAGTGCTTAGTGTCCCTGGCTACCCTGCACGGCGGCCAGCCGTGCCACCACGTGAAACCTCACATGCAACTCGTCCTGCACCTGCAGGGCACCCATCACGGCGCTGAAGGGCTTGAGGCCGAGCTCGCTTTGCCGGATGGGCAACTCTCCGTCCGCAGTGACGCGATCGAGCCGCAGTTGGTATCGCACCGGGACGCTGAACGAATGTGTCTGTCCCCGAACGGTGACGTTCACATGCACCTGCGCGTGCGCTTCCGCTCCCGCGCCCTGATTGGTCTGCGAAGCGTGCCCATCGGCTTCCGCGTCGCGGCTGTCCTGAGCAGCATGCGCTTCCTCGCGCTCGATGCGCTCGCTGATCAGGGTAATTTCCGGAAACTGCCCCGCATCGAGCAACGCATCCCCCAGCATGTTGTGCCGTGTGCCGTCCCGGGCCGAATCGGGCACATCCGCCGCAAAGTCCGCACCCTCTTTCGCGCGCAACTGCGGCTCATCCACCGTCAGCTGAGCGACGGCGAAGCGCAGCTCGAACGAGGCACGCAGGGGATCGCTGGGAACATACACGGTGCCCATGAGGTCGTGCGCGGCGATGACGTGATTGTGGCCAGCCTTGGAGAGCGCGCCACCGCGAAATGCGAGGATGGTCAGCAGCGACTCGCCGGGGATGACGGTGAAAGGGCGCCCCTCATGCCCCGGAACGAATGTGCCGGACGGTGGTGCCGGCTGTTGCGTCGCCGGGGTTGGCTGCGGCGCCGTTCCCGGGCGGATCGGCCCCGTGCGACAGGCTGATAGGAGGCTCGCGGCGACCAGGACTGCGCATCCGGCGCGCATCCAGGCTATGTTTAAACGTGCGCTCATCCCCTAAGCTTAGCCGCATGACCCTTCGAAACACCACCAGCCGCTGGGGCGGCATCGCTCAGTTTCTGCACTGGCTGATCGTCGCCCTGATCATCACACAGGTGATCCTGGCCAACATCGCAATGGACCTGCCGATCGGCGTTCGCAAGCTTGCCATGTTCGCGCGGCATAAATCCTTCGGCCTGACGATCCTGGCGCTGGCCGTCATCCGACTGCTGTGGCGCTGGACCAACCCGACGCCGCCGCTACCCAACGACCTGAAGCCGTACGAGCGCACGCTTGCGCGCATCACCCACGCAGCACTTTATTTGCTGCTGTTTGCCATGCCGCTGACGGGCTGGATGATGACCTCCGCGCGCGGCTTTCCGGTCAGCTGGTTCAATCTCTTCCAGCTGCCTGATTTCGTTCCCAAGAACCAAGGGCTCTACGATGCGATGAAGACAACGCACCACGCCCTCTCTTACGCTTTGTATGCCGTAGTGTTTCTACATGTGGCCGCCGCCCTGAAACACCACTTCGTGCTGCGGGACGATGTCCTGCGGCGGATGCTGCCCACTGCAAGAAAATCTGGCTGAGGAAACCCCGATGTCCCTGACCCCGCGTGCGATGCTGGGCACTGCTGTGCTTGCCTTGACCTTCTTCCAGCTCGCTGCGGCCGCGGAGCCCGCCGCCGCAACGCATTACACGCTCGATCCGGCCAAAAGCGCGCTCGAGTTCCAGTTCGTCCAGGCGGGAGCCCAGAATAAAGGGCATTTCGGCAAATTCCCCGTCAGTCTCGAGCTCTTATCCGACAGCCCCGCCGGCGGCAAGCTCGACGTGCTCGTGCAGATGACCTCGCTCGACACCGGCGACAAGGAGCGCGATGACACCTTGCGGGGCCCGGATCTGTTCGATGTCGCGAAGTTCCCACAGGCACGCTTCACTTCGACTCAGATCAGCAAGAGCGCTGCTGGTTATGAGGCGGTGGGCAAGCTGACGATTCGGGGAGTGACCCGTGAGCAGCGCGTGGCGTTCACGTTCCGCACGGCGCAGGAGCAGGGCAGGACGGTCGGCTATCTGACCGGCAAAACGACGCTCAAGCGGCTGGAGTTCGGTGTTGGTCAGGGCGACTGGAAGTCAACCGAATGGGTAGGGGGCGATGTCGTCGTCTCGTACTCGCTGCGGCTGGTGAGTGCTGCTCGTTGAGGTTGGGCAGGTATTTTCATTGAGAGCAGGTATTCAGCTTCGACGTACACAGATCGTAGATCGAGCTCATCAACACCTGCACGGAATGGCTCATCGCGATCTCGATGCCCTTGAGCGCGGCCTCCTTGATGGCGCGGGTCAGCGCTTCGAGCTGTTCCTCGGAGAGATTCTCGGGCATTTTCGTCGTGATCTGGACGGCAGGGACCTCCTCCACGATCTCACGCAGTATCTGGTAGACGCAGTCCGCCTTGGCGCGCATCAGCTCTTCATCGTCGCCAAACAATGAGCCGATGGAGACCAGTCCGTCGGCGGTCTTCACGCGGGTCTGTTCCCACTCGCGCTCGGTACCGAAGGCTGCGTATATAACCTCGCCCATGACTCACACTTCGCAAGTTCCGTACCGCCCGCGGCTCGGAGAAGCGAATTGCGCGAGGCTGTCTAGATAGGGCTTCCGTCACGCCGAGTCATCCGGCCACGCGCGTTTGGCGGACTGTGGACCAGATCGACATCGGGATCGGAGTAGTAAGCGGTGTCCTCAGCGTTGCGGTTACTGATCTCCAGGTACACCGCGGGGTGGCTGCTGCGATTGACGAGCTGATGCCCATCTTCGGCGCCGGCTGGAAAGCCCGCGCACATTCCTGCCGTCAACACCTGCTCGCCCGCATCGGTACGCAGGACCACCTCGCCTTCGAGTACGAAAACAAACTCGTCCTCATGCGTGTGCCAGTGGCGCATCGAGGACTCCTTGCCGGGCTGCAGGGTCGTCCGGTTGATCCCGATGCTCGTGAGTCCCAGCGCATCTCCGAGGCACCGTTTCTCCCGCGGCATGACCCGGCTTCGGTAGGGCTCCGGATAACCGGTCCTGTTGACAGCCTCGACCTTCAGCGGATCGAGTGCAGGTTTCTTCAGTGACATAGCCATCTCTCGGCTGCTTACGTTCGCTTGCCGCGTCTGCGGCTGGCTTTTCTCGCGGCGGCCGTCCTTCTTGCGACGCCTGTCTTTCTCACGCGGGCCATTTTTGCAGCGCCGGTCTTTCTCACGTGGGCCTTGTTTGCGACGCCAGTCGGTCTCGCACGGGACTTTCTTGTGGCGCCGGTCTTTCTCGCAGGGGTCTTTTTTGCGCGGGTCTTTATCGTAACGCCGGCCTTTCTCGCCACCGTCTTTTTCACGGCACCCGCTTTCCTGGCCGCGGCTTTCGCTGTGCCCTTCTCATGCGGCTCATGCGCCGCCTCGGCTCTCTTCGACGAGCTGACCCGGGCTTTTGCGGCCGGCTTCCGGTGCCGCACCCCTGCGGCTGCTCCGCCCTTCGCACGGCCCGTCCGGGTCGAGGACGGGGGCTTGTTCGAGGCGGGGATGCGCGCAGGACCGCCCGTATCAACACCGCGCAACTGATCGAGGATCGCCGGATTCTCGAGGGTCGAGACATCCTGCGTGATCTCCTCGCCCCGTGCGATCGAGCGCAGCAGCCGGCGCATGATCTTGCCGGAGCGCGTCTTGGGGAGATTGTCCGCGAAGCGGATCTCCTCGGGCCGTGCGATGGCGCCCAGTTGCTCCGCCACCCAGTTGCGCAGCTCCTGCACCAGCGCGGCGGTGTCGCCGGTTGGCCGTTGTCCGCGGAGCACCACGTATGCAAACACGGCCTCACCCTTGATCTCGTGCGGCTTACCGACCACGGCAGCCTCTGCCACGCGCGGGTGCGACACGAGCGCTGACTCGATCTCCATGGTGCCCAGACGATGGCCCGCGACGTTCAGCACATCGTCGATGCGTCCCATGATCCAGAAGTAGCCGTCCTTGTCCCGCCGCGCACTGTCGCCGGCTACGTAATAGCGCTTCTTGAACTTTTCCCAGTAGGCAGCCAGGTAGCGGTCGTTGTCACGCCAGAGCGTTCGCAACATGAAGGGCCACGGCTTTCGGATCACCAGGTAGCCCCCGGCCTCGGGCCGTGTGACCGGCTTGCCACTCTCGTCCACGATGTCCGCCTCGATGCCTGGAAGCGGCCTGGTGCACGAGCCCGGCTTCGTGGCGGTCACCCCTGGCAGCGGGGAGATCATGATGCCGCCGGTTTCCGTCTGCCACCACGTATCGACGATCGGGCAGCGGCCTTGCCCGATGACCCGGTGATACCACATCCATGCCTCGGGATTGATCGGCTCGCCCACGGTACCGAGCAACCGCAGCCTGGAAAGATCGTACCGGGCCGGCCACTCCTCCCCGAGCTTCATCAGCGCACGAATGGCGGTCGGGGCGGTATAGAAGATCGTGACCCCATGAGTCTGACAGATCTTCCACAATCGGCCCGGGTCCGGAGTCGTAGGCGCTCCTTCGTACAGGACCACCGTCGCGCCGAGCGCAAGCGGGCCGTATGCAACGTAGCTGTGACCGGTGACCCAGCCGACATCGGCGGTACACCAGAAGATATCGTCATCCCGCAGATCGAAAACCCACTGAGTCGTCAACTTCGCGCCCAGCAGATAACCGCCGCTGGAGTGTTGGATCCCCTTCGGCTTGCCCGTGGACCCGGAGGTGTACAGAAGGAACAGCGGGTGCTCGGACTGCACCCATTCGGGCTCGCAGATATCGGACTGGCCTTCGATGACTTCGTGCCACCAGCGATCACGGCCGGGTTCCATGGGCACCGGCTTGCCCGTGCGCCGAAACACAATCACTCGCTCGACACTCGGACAGCCGGAGGCCAACGCCTTGTCGGTCGCAGCCTTCAACTCCACGACGTGTCCGCCGCGCCAACCACCATCGGCGGTGATCACGAGCCGGGCCTCGGTGTCCACGATACGGTCCTTGAGCGCCGGAGCGGAGAAACCCCCGAATACCACCGAGTGGATGGCGCCGATCCGGTTGCAGGCGTGCATGGCCACGACGACTTCCGGGATGAGTGGCATGTAGATAATGACCCGATCGCCATGCCGCACGCCCTGCGCCTTGAGTGCGTTCGCAAAACGGCACACCTCGGCGTGCAGCTCGCGATAACTGATGCGCCGGCTGTTGCCATCCTCACCTTCAAAGACGAGGGCGGTCTTGTTGCCGCGTTTCGCAAGATGTATGTCCAGGCAATTGAAGGAGACGTTCAGCCGTCCGTCGCTGAACCAGCGGTAGTTGGGAGCATCGGCATCATCCAGTACGACACTGAATGGTCGCTGCCACGAGAGCTGCTCGCGTGCGAGGTCGGCCCAGAATGCGGTGGGATTCGCGGCCGCGGCCTGCTGCAGGCGCTGCACATCGGCGGGTTTGAGGCCTGCACTCGCAGCGAAGTCCGCAGGCGGAGGAAAGGAGCGCTCCTCCAGCAACACGGACTCGATATGCTTGTTTGCCATGGCTGTTCTCTCCGGCAGGCAGAGCCGCAATCCAGCATAGGGTAGCCGAACGGCGCCCGGAATCGACAGTGCCGCGACGGCGCCGGGCGAGGCCGAGCCCCAAGTGGCGGCAAGCGTCTTGGCAGGTACCGGCCGGATGGCGTAGAAAGACTGCGCCGGTCGCTCTCCTCCCGCCATCGACGCATGTGGACATTTCACCGCGCGCTGCTGCCGCGCTTGCTCCGCACGGTTAGCGCGCCGGCAATCACTCTGTTGAGCCTGCTGTCGGCTGGCTGCAGCCCGCACGCGCCGCCCGCCACGCTGGTGTCCGCCGGATGCCGGCCGGTGGACGGCCAGCATGAGGTCACGCTGAGTATCGTCGCCCCGGCGGCGGGGACGCTGCGCGTTGGGGTTGCTGAGCGGGGTGTGACGCTGGTAGCCACTGTGGACGATGACCTCGCAACCGAAGCGACTTCGCCTGTCGAGCGCTTTGGCAGCATCTTCCTGGTGACCGGTACGCTCGGCGCACAGTCGCACCTGATCCGGATCCGAGCGCACGACTCTCCGGGTGTACTGGGCGAAGTCTGTGTGAGGTCCGAGCTGGTGCCGGGCTCCAGCCGCGCGCTGGCGCAGGCGGACGCCGCCTTCGCCAAGGGCGGCCGCGCGACGCAGGAGCAGGACTGGGCTGAGGCTTTCGATGGCTACCTCGCCGCGGCACGCGGATTCGATCGACTGGGCCGCGGGCGCGACTCAGGTGCGGCACGACAGGCCATGGCCGAGCTGGCCTATCGGCGGTTTGACCGCAAGCGCGACGCTTACGCACTGGCCGGGCAGGCGCTGGCCGACTACGGGGTCGGCGGCGATCCCATCTTCACGGGACTGCTCACCGGTCTGCGCGCCAACTCCCTGCTCGCCATGCCCGGCAGCGATCCGCATACCGTCGCGGCGAATGTGGGCACATTGCTGAGCAAAGCGCGGCAGTTCGATGAGGCGAGCCCATTCGGAGCGCGCGAGCTGCCGCGCCTGGACATCATGACGGGGTATCTGGAATACACTTTGGACGCGCCCGGGCGAGCCAGCGCGGCGTTCACACAAGCGGCGCAGCATTGCCGGCAGACCCAGGACTGGGGTTGTTACGCCGTCGCAAGCCAGAATCTCGCCTTGCTCCAGGAAAGCACCAATTACGAGTCGGCGATGGCGGCCTATACGGATGCCTTGCGCCAGCTTCCGGCCGGACTCGAACCCCGATTGCGGGCCGACATTCTCAACAACCTCGGCAGACTGCAGGGCGTTGCGGGGTTGTTCAGCGCCAGTGAGCGCTCGCACGAGGCGGCCATGCGCGAGTACGCAAAGCTCAGGGACTGTCCGGGCGTGCGTCGCAGCCTCTCGCGGCTCGGCACCCTCATGACTCAGCTCGGTGTGGTGGGAGATGCGGAGACGGATCTGCAGCGCGCAGCCGCGCTCGACTGCACTGACCTGCTCGCGACAGCGGAGGCCGCGCAGACGCCGGAAGGCTCTGCTGCGGTTGCAGAAGCGCCCACCCAGCGCCGTGACATGGCATCAAGCCTCACCACAGCAACCCTGAGCGGACGCAGGAGTCTGTGCACGCATCCCCTCGATGCAACGAATCTGGCCAACGAGAACAAGGCCGTGGTGTTCAACTCGCTGCTGTCGCTGAGCAATGTACTCACGATGGAGGGGGAGTTACCTCAGGCGCAGCGCTGTCTCCAAGCCGCACGCCCCTATGCGATCGACTCCCGTACGCAGATTCGCCTCGAGAACGCGAATGGAGCCATGTTGCTGGAGCAGACGGACGCCGCAGGTGCGCGCGCGGCTTTCAGCCAGGCACTGCGGATCGCGGATGCGGCGCATCTGTCGGCCAATTACGAGCACCGCGGCGTGGCGCGCCTGGGAATGCTGCGAGCGGCGGTGCTGTCGGGCAACCCGGCCGATACGCTGCAGCGGTCCTACCAGGCGTTGCAGTCGAGTGTCCTGCGCGGGGACATCGATCAGACGGTGACCTCTTTGCGTCTCCTCGCCGCGGGCTATCGGGAAACCCGGCGCACGGATGCCGTCCAAACCCTGCTCACCGCCGCGAACCTGATCGAGGCAGTGCCCATCGATCAGCTCGATGGCGAGAAGCGCGCCACGTACCTGGCAACCCAATACAGTGTCTTCGCAGATCTCACGGACCTGCTCGGATCGCAGGCCGAGACCAACCCGGACCTTGCCTGGCTTGCCTTTACAACATCGGAGCGCGGCCGAGCGCGTAGCCTGCGGTACGCCGTAACACAAGCCACCCGCGCAGCCGCGGACTCGTTCGATCCAGCACCCTCCGCGCGATACCGGGAAATGCTGCGCCAGATGGCGCAGCTCAGCCGCGCGAGCTCTGCGGCAGGCGGTGACGATCTCGTGCAGCAGCTCGATACCCTGGCCCAAAAGGAACGGGGCACGTACGAGGCCCTCGAGCCTGATCAGCTCAGGCGCACGCTGGGTCAACTGGATGCGAGCCTGGTGGAATACGCCGCCGGGGCACACGACATGTACGCCTTCATCGTCAGCGGCAGCAGCGGCAGCGTACAGGTCGTGCGCGTCGCCGACCGGCATCAGATTGCATCAGCCGCGGCAGAGCTGCTCGAAAAACTACGCGATCCGGAAACGCCGCCCGGTGCCGTGCGCAGTGCGGCGGCCCAGCTCGCCCGCCTGGTGCTCTGGCCGCTGACCGGCAGGCTCGCGGGAAAACGCATCGTGTTCGTGCCTGACGGCGCGCTGCACACCATCCCATTCAGCATCCTCCCATGGTCAGCCAGTTCTTCGGACCAACTCGTGCTGCAACACGCGGAAGTCTCCACCATGCCATCCGCGTTGTTTCTGATGCATGAGCCCGCACGTGTCGCCCGGCGCGCCGAGGCGCCGCGCTTGGAGCTGATAGGTGACCCGGTGTTTGGCCTTGCGAACTGGCGACGCGAATGTCTCAACGGCGAGGTGTCCGAGACGCTGGTACAACATCGGACACGCTCGTCGCTCGACTGGGTCGAATCGCTCCCCCGGTTGCCTGGCAGCCGGGCGGAAGTTCTCGGAATCGCCAGACTGGCGCGCGAGGTGCGCCCCGCTGCCCGGGTCGGGACCGCATTGGGTTGCGCAGCGGTGCCAGGCGTTCTGCGCCGCGCGGCAGCCGATCAGGTCGACCTGCTGCATATCGCAACTCATGCGCGCGTCGATGCACAGCGGCCGCGCTTGTCCGCCCTGGCGTTGACACCCGAAGCGGACAGCGAGGCGGCATCTACGTTCGGGCTCCTCGACATCCTGGGGTTGAAGTTGACCTCGAGCCTGGTCGTGCTGAGCGCCTGCGATACCTCGCGCGGCCGTCTGCTGCCCGGCGAGGGTGTGCTGGGTCCCGCACAGGCCTTCCTGCAGGCGGGGGCGGCCGCCGTGATCGCAAGTTACTGGCGCGTGGACGACCAGGCCACCGCGGAGTTCATGCAACGCTTCTACCGACACCTGCTTGGAGAGCGGTTGCCTGCTTCCCGTGCGCTCAGACAGGCGCAGCTCGAAGAAGCGGCGAGCTCATTCTCGGACGACTGGGCGGCGTTTGCTCTGTACGGGTGGCCTGGCAGCAGTCTGTGATCGGGCTGTTCGGGTGCCAGCCCCTGACAGGACACGCTGGAAGCGGCGCTCGACAGGGCGCTCTGACCGCAGTCGCTGACAGGGCACTCCACGAGGAAGCCACCAGATAGCGACAAGCGGGGCGCCCTGTGGAAGGTCTCCTGAGATAAGCGGCCTCCTCACAGCAGTGAAGTGGAGCGGATTCGTACCACCGCCCACCCGAGGAGACTCCCATGGCCCTTCCCCACAAAGCGACTCTGTCCGCCGCCTTCGCCGGACAGTGCTTGATTGCCGCCTTCGCGGCTGCTGGCCCGGTCAGCGCCGCGGACATTCCTGACTACTTCTTCCGGGAATGGACCGTGACGAAGAACTGCACCGAAGCGCATGCGGGCCTGGCCGCCCGGGTGGCCTCCGGACTCAAATTCCGGATCGCCCGCAATTCCGCCAAGGCGGACGGCAGTTACCTCTTCCAGGCGGAGGATGCCGGCACTCAGCACTGGGCGGCCAACTGGAACGGCTTGCGGCTCGAGTACCGCCCGGGTACGCCGATGAGCAGCGTGCCAGCGGATTTCGAGTGTATTCCCGGACAGGAATCGAGCTCGCCGTTTCTGGCGATGTCAGGCTACGCGCAGGCGACGGAACCCTACTACGAGCAGCAGCACTGGTACGGACTCGCGACCATCCATGGTCAGCTCGAGCATGTCCTGATCTTTCCCCGCAAAGTGAAGGGTGCTTCCTCTGCCATCATCGTGATGGCCTCCGTCACGGCCGCGAGCACGGTGCAGCTCGACGACGACGGCGTGATTCACAGCAGTGACTGACCTTCCCCGAGCGCAGCGGGAAACGCCGGCCGGAAGACCTGGCCGCAAGCGCTAGCAGGAAGAGCTGGCCACAAACGCTAGCGAGTAGACCTAGCCGCACGGCGGGGAAAGCTGGCCGCACGGGCTACCGGGGGAGCAGGCCCGCAGGGACCGCCCCGGCACCTGGTGACTCAGTCCCGGATTCCTCGCCCTGTGTGGGGATCCAGTTCCGGAGTCAGCCGGAGCGGCCGCGCTTAGAATTGGGTATGCGGCGCCCCATAGCCTCCACCGCTACCCTGTGTTGCGTTCTGTCAAGTGTCGCCCCGCTCCGCGCGCAGGGTCCGACGGATTTCCAGTGCCGGCCGCTAACCTGCTCTTCCCTCATCCCCGCCGCAGCGGAGGACGACGCTGCCACGAACGACTGTGCCTACCGTGCCGGTAACTTGTGGTGGGTCGACTATGTTGCGGGGTCACTCGCCTGGAGTGACCCCAAACCGACCAAGCCCGTCATCGTGGCGGTGTTCGACGATGGCGCCTATGTGGATCACGAGGAGCTGCGCAATCAGCTCTGGACCAACGAGGCCGAGGCGCATGGCCGAGCGGGAGTCGATGATGACGGCAACGGCTACGTTGATGACATTCACGGCTGGGATTTCGTTGATGACAGCCCGGATGTTGCGCCAAAAGGCGAATGTCGCTCGAGGATCAGCCACGGCACGCTGATGGCGAGCCTGATCGGCGCCGAACGCAACAACCAGGCAGGCATTGCGGCACCCGGCTCGGACGGCGCACGCCTGATGATCCTGCGCGTCGTCGGCTGCCAGTCGGGAGTTGACGACCTGGCGGATCCGAAGCGCCTGATCCGCGCGCTGGACTATGCGATACGCATGGGTGCGAAGATCCTCAGCTTCAGCGCCCACTGGAACGCCACCACGCCCGAGCTCGACGCCGCCTTCGCAGAAATCGCGGACCGGCCGGATTCGACCCGCGCCGCGATAGTGGTGGCGAGCGTGCCCAACAAGGGCGAGCCGACGGCCGGCTACCCGGCGGCGTACCGGTTCCGGCGGATCGTCCGGGCCATCCCCATCGGGAACGAGGACATGATCTCCCCCGGGACCAGCCCGGCGCCGCCCGGACTGAATCTGGGAGCCCCCAGTGCGTGTGTTATCGGCGCCGGGAGGCCCCCGGACCGATACCGCCTGGAGCAGGGGAGCTCCAATTCCACCGCGATTCTGGCCGGGCTGTTGGCCGGCATCTGGGCAAGGCCGCCCTATGATAGATTGAGTACTGACGAGTTCCTGGCCAGGGTCGTACAAGGACGCATGCTCGAGACTCCACGCCGTTCCAAGCCTGGGGCGCGGACGCCATATAAAAACGGGGTGCCGCTCGCTGACGCCTGCCTGTTGGAAACGGAGAGCCGGACCGCACGCGCGTGCCATTCGTCAGGAACGACGCGGGAACAGCATCCATGACATATACCGTATCCCCCCCGGCGCTTTGCTCAGAAAAGCCCCAGCAGGCGGCCGAGGGCGGCGATATGTCACTCGTTGAAGCCATTGCCGGGCGCAATAGTCTCCAAAACCAACTGTACGTGAGATATCGGAGGCCCTTGCTGCAGGTATTCCTGCACAGGCGGATCGCTCGCGATGCCGCCGAGGACCTGTTGCAGCGCACATTTTTGCAGGCGATCAAGAAGATCCGGACGGAAGGTCTGGATGACCCGAGCAATCTTGGAGGCTATCTCTATCGCACGGCATGCAAGCTCGCTACCGCGTACTGGCGAGGAGAGCTGTCTCACCGGCATGACAACGATCTGGAGCTACTCTCCAGCCTCAAGGATGAGGCACTTTCGCTGGAGGAGCGTCTCGATCACGAGCAGCTCGCCAAATGTGTTCGCGAACTGATGGGCCAACTGCCCATGCAGCGCGACCGCGAAGTGCTCGAGCGGTACTACCTTCGCGAGGAGCCCCGGACGGCGATCCGCGAATCGCTGCAACTGACGGACATGCAGTTCAATCAGGTCCTCTGGCGCGCGCGCCAGCGATTTGGCGACATCCTGCGCAGGCACGGTTTCGCCATCGGCGAATCGGAAGCTGCGCAATCGACCCAAGGGTAAGGAGTACCATGGACCACATACACTTCAAGGCAAATCAGACGGCGGCCAGTTACGTCGCCGACGGCCTCGACGAGGCGACCCAGGAAGCTTTCGAGCTGCACATGATAGGCTGCGCCGAGTGCGTGGACGATGTGGAGATCTGGCGTGCCATCCGGCTAGACATGCATCAGCCGCGCGCGGCGAGCCACAGCACCCCTCGCCGGCCACGCCTGCCGGCCTTTTCCGACTGGCGCATGGCAGCTTCGCTGCTCGGCGCCGGGGTCGTCGGTGCAGCCGGCGGCTGGGTGGGCAAGAGCACTCAGGTCACCGACCTCGATTCGTCACGGACCGCTGTATTCAGCATGCCCTCGAGGGCGCGCGGGGATGACTGCACGGCGCTGCGCTTTGCAAGCGACACTCAGGCGGCGGTCTTGCGGGTACCGGGTCTCTCCCGCGAGCAGGAGCTCCTCGCTCTCGATGCGCAACGACGCGAGCTTTCGCCGGCACAATATTCCACACGGACTCAGCCTGACGGCAGTCGTCTGGTGCGCTTCGATCCGCAGGTGCTGCGAGATGGCAGCGTTCAGCTCGAGGCGCGTGGGCCCAACGGCTCAAGGGAGCCCCTGGGATGTGTGACCGGCGAGACACCGGCGCCGGAGCCCGGCCAGCCGTAACGCCCGGACCTTCGGCACAACCGCGTGCACAGCAGGCGCTCTCAGGCCGCGGGGAGCTGCGCAAGCCGCTCGCCCTGGCGGCGCAGAAAAGGCCCGAAGCCGAGTCGATCGTAAAGACCCGAGAGTGCGCGCATGTCAGGCAGGCGGCGACGCAACCCCTCGGCATCCACACCGAGCTCCATATCGCAGGTGATGCGGGTCAGCTGGCGCGCGAGGTACACCGACTCGCGATGCTCGCGCAGCCGCTCGCCAAGGAGCTTTGCTCCACGCAGCGGCAGCTCCCCGACACGCGTCAGACTCGCGTACAGATCATCCAGTGAAGCGAACTCTTTCATGAGAGCCGCGGCGGTCTTCGGCCCCACCCCCGGGACGCCGGGAATATTGTCGGAACAGTCGCCCGTCAGCGCGAGGTAGTCCGCGAATCTCTCCGGGGCGACTCCGTAGTGCCGTTCGATGTCGTGATAGCCGAACTGCTCGCGCGCGCCGTAGTCCCAGAACAGATCACCATCGCGCACCAGCTGAGCCAGATCCTTGTCGCGTGTGATGAAGGCGGAGCGGACTCCCTCCTCGCGCATCAGACAGGCGAGCGTGCCGATGATGTCGTCTGCTTCGTACTCGCGGTGGGTGAAGACGGCCAGCCCGAGATGACGGCAGACCTCACGGCAGCACTCGAACTGCGCCACGAGATCCACCGGCTGCGGCTCGCGGTTCGCCTTGTATGCCGGATAGATCCGGCTGCGATAGGAGTTGCTCAATCGCTGATCGAATGCAACCGCGACATAGCGGGGGCGAACGCGCTCGATGAGATCGCCGATGAAGCGCGTGAAACCGAACACGGCATGGACGGGGTTGCCGTCGCGGTCGGCCATGTCCGGCAGCACGGAGTGATACGCCCTGAAGACATACACCGAGGCATCGATCAGGAAAATCAAAACTGCTCCCCGATGTCAGTTGCGAGGCTCGCCCGGTTGGCGGCCGAGCGGCCGGGCGGCGGTGCCTCGGCGGGCGGACACGCCTTGCCGGCGCAGCTCACGTCAGCCAGCACTGGATGCGGGCGTGCAGCGGGCTCGAGCGCGGGAAGTGCGCCAGCAGATACTCCATCTGATCCGCCAGCACGCGGCGGCCCTTCAGAAAGATGTACTCCGCGTACGTTGGTGTGAACGGCACCGCGATGAGCTGCATCCGCGCCTGCTCGGGCGTTCGCGAGGCCTTCTGATTGTTGCAACGGCGGCAGGCCGTCACCACGTTGGTCCAGATATCGAGTCCGCCCTGACTGAATGGCCGGATGTGATCCCGGGACAGCTCCCGGGAAGGAAATCGCATGCCGCAGTACATGCACAGGTAGGCGTCCCGCCGGAAGAGCGTCTGGTTGTTCAGCGGCGGAATGTAATCGTGACGTGTGTTACCCGGATTGCCCGTATGCCCGACGGTCGACACTATCGAGTTGACCTCGAGCATCGTGCGCAGGCCGCTCGCGGCATTGACTCCTCCAAACAGCTTGTAGAGCGGCGAGCCACACGTATAGGCTACCTGCTCCTGATGGTACAGCCGCGCGGCTTCCTTGTAGTCGATCCACTCGAGGGGCATGCCGGCGACGTCCGTCCGCAGGACGAGCTGGGACAACCCACGCGCCGCAGGGGTGGCGACGATGCGCAGGTCGTCCTGAAAACCGTGGTCGGCTCGATCGAGATCTATGCCTAGCATGGGCGCTGTAAGATAAAGCAGAATTGTGCAAGAATTCAACGTTGCAACCGCTTAATTCGCTTGAGGATTTCCGTTAGCGTGGCCAGCCGGCCACGGAAGATCGCATAAACACGTCGGAAGGGCCCCGCATGCCAGTCACGATTGGTGCGCTCCGTGAGAGCACGCCCCAGGAAACCCGCATCAGCCTGGTGCCCGAGGTGGCCGACAAGCTCGCGCAGGCCGGTGCGCGCATCCTGCTCGAGCGCGGCGCCGGAGTCCGGGCGCAATTTCCCGATTCCTCCTTCAAGAACGTCACGTGGGCCGACTCGGCCACCGCGGTGCTCGAGCAGTCCGAGGTCCTCCTCACCGTGCAGCCGCTCTCGGTCGAGCAGATTCAGCACTTGCGCAAGGGAGCGGTCCTCATCGGGTTCATGCAGGCGTACACGCGCCGCGAGGAGGTGAAGGCGCTCAAGGAACACGGCGTCACGAGCTTCGCCATGGAGCTCGTGCCGCGTATCTCGCGCGCGCAGTCGATGGACGCGCTCTCTTCCCAGGCCGCGATCTCCGGCTACAAGGGGGTGCTGCTGGCCGCAAACCATCTGCAGAAATTTCTTCCCATGCTCACCACGGCAGCCGGCACGATCCGGCCCTCGATGGTTCTCGTGATCGGCGCCGGCGTCGCGGGCCTGCAGGCCATTGCGACCGCGAGGCGCCTGGGCGCAGTTGTCGAGGCGTACGACGTTCGCTCGGCAACCAGGGAGCAGGTGAAGTCTCTGGGCGCGAAGTTCGTGGACACCGGGGTAAGTGCCGAAGGGACGGGTGGCTACGCGCGCGAGCTGACGGAGGATGAAAAGAAAAAGCAGCAGGAAGTCCTGGACGCACGCATCGCGGCGGCGGACGCCGTGGTCACGACCGCCTCGGTGCCCGGCCGTCCCGCGCCCAAGATCATCTCCCGTGCGACGGTCGAGCGGATGAGGCCCGGCTCGGTCATCGTGGACCTCGCCGCCGAGCAGGGCGGCAATTGCGAGCTCACGCGAGCCGGTGAAGTCCTCGAGCATCAGGGCGTGAAGGTCGTCGGGGCCGTCAATCTGCCTGCCACCCTGGCATACAACGCGAGCGAGATGTACGCGCGCAACCTGCTCAACTTTCTGAAGCCCGCCCTCGAGAAGGGCGAGCTGGCCATTGACTGGAACGATGAGGTCTTCGCGCAGTCCTGCCTCACGCACGCCGGCGCGATCAAACATGAAGCGACACGCAAGGCCATCGAGGGCTGAGGGCATCGGCACCCGCAAGCCTTCGATTCGCCGCCCGGACGAGCCGGGCATGCTGCAACCAGTGGGGAGAAGCCGCACATGACGGGTATCGTTGCGCTCTATATTTTCATGCTCGCGGCTTTCACGGGCTATGAGGTCATCTCGCGCGTACCGGTGATCCTGCACACGCCGTTGATGTCCGGATCGAACTTCGTGCACGGCATCGTGCTCGTGGGCGCGATGGTGGCGCTCGGCGGGGCCCATACGCCGCTCGAGAAGGGCATAGGGGTCCTCGGCGTACTGCTTGCCGCCGGCAACGCAGTCGGCGGGTACGTCGTCACGGAGCGCATGCTCGAGATGTTCAAGTCGAGCGGCGCACGGCGGGGTGCGCCCGGGAAAGGGGCGCACTGATGCCGCCGGACACTGCTCCCTTGAGTGCGGGGACCCTGATTCAGGCGAGTTACCTCGTCACCGCCGCGCTGTTCATTCTCGGGCTCAAGCGCATGAGCTCGCCCGTCACGGCACGCAGCGGCATCTGGTGGGCAGGCGCCGGGATGCTGGTCGCCACGCTGGTCACCTTCACCTTCCCCGGCATGAGCAATTACGAGCTCATGATCCCGGCGATCGTGGTGGGCTCGCTGCTCGCATGGTGGAGCGGCAAGCGGGTGGCCATGACCAACATGCCGCAGATGATCGCGCTCTACAACGGCATGGGCGGTGGCGCGGCGGCGGCGATTGCGGCGGTGGAGCTCTACCGTGGCGAGAGCCAGGGTTACGCCATCTCCACGCTGGCGGTGGTGGGCGGCATCATCGGCGCGGTGTCATTCAGCGGCAGCGCCATCGCGTTCGGCAAGCTGCAGGGACTCATCACGCGCAGCGTGCGATTTCCCGGACAGCAGATCTTCAACCTGATCCTGCTGGCCGCCGCCGTGCTCATCGGCGCCGTGGTCGCCTTCCACATCAACGCGGCGCCCGCCGTCATCACGGCATTCTTCGCGCTGGCGCTGCTGCTGGGCATCACGATGACGCTGCCGATCGGCGGTGCCGACATGCCCGTCGTGATCTCGCTCTACAACGCGCTCACGGGCCTGGCAGTCGCTTTCGAGGGCTTCGTGCTCAACAACGCCGCCATGATCATCGCCGGCACGGTCGTGGGGTCCGCCGGTACGCTGCTGACGCAATTGATGGCGAAGGCGATGAATCGCTCCCTGGGCAACGTGCTGTTCTCGGGCTTCGGCGACACCGGCGGCGCGGCCACCGGCGAGGTGACCGGAAGCCTGAAGCCGATCGAGGCGTCCGATGTCGGCGTGATGATGGCCTTCGCGCAGAAGGTGATCGTGGTGCCCGGTTACGGCATGGCCGTGGCGCAGGCGCAGCACAAGATCTGGGAGCTGTGTCAGTTGCTGATCGACCGCGGCGTGATGGTGCGGTTCGCGATCCATCCGGTCGCGGGACGCATGCCCGGGCACATGAACGTGCTGCTCGCCGAAGCGGGCGTCCCGTATGACCTGATCGCCGACCTGGACGAAATCAACTCGGAGTTCGAGACGGCCGACGTGGCTCTCATCATCGGCGCGAACGACGTGGTGAATCCGGTGGCGCGCAACGACAAGTCGAGCCCGATCTACGGCATGCCCATCCTGAATGCCGACAAGGCCCGCAACGTGATCGTCATCAAGCGCGGCAAGGGCGCCGGATTCTCCGGGATCGAGAATGCGCTGTTCTACCTCGACAACACCCGCATGCTGTACGGCGATGCGCAAAAGGCCGGCGCTGAGCTGATCCAGGCCATCAAAGCCGTGGGATGAGTCGCACCCCTCACGCGGAGCCTGCCTCCCTCCGTGCGCGGGGTCTGTTCGAGCACCGCTCCGAGCGCCTCATCCCGCGAGCCGAGTTTTTCAGACGCCTCGCCCGGCACGCCCTGGTGGCCTGCCTGATCATGATGTTCTCCCTTTTTGTCGGCATGACCGGTTACGAGTATTTCGAGCATCTGCCCTGGCGGGATGCCTTCCTCAACAGCGCCATGCTGCTGGGAGGCATGGGTCCGGTTGACCCGCTGAAGACTCCGGCCGGCAAGCTGTTCGCCGGCTTCTATGCGCTGTACGCCGGTATAGTCTTCATCGGAACGGCAACCGTCCTGCTGGCCCCCGTGCTGCACAGGATCCTGCACACTTTCCACTGCGACGAGCATGACGCCTAGGGCGGCGATCCGGGAGCGCACCGAGCATGAACAAACCATGGAAACCGAGATCATTCGCGCTGGCCGTGGTGCTGTCGTGCCCGGCCTGGATGGCCCTGGCGGCGCCACCGCCGAAGCCGGCGGAAGCCGCCCGCAGGCCCCCCACGGCGGCCGAGGTGATCGCGGCCTCGAGCGCATCCGACTGGCGAGCGCTCGATGCGAAGCACACTCTCTACATGGAGCTGCCGACGGGGCGCGTAATCATTGAGCTCGCGCCGCAATTCGCGCCCCATCACGTTGCGAACATCGAAGCGCTGGCGCGCGAAGGTTATTACGACGGGCTGGCCATCGTGCGTGCGCAGGACAATTACGTCGTGCAGTGGGCGGACCCGGAAGGCAAACGCCCGGTGAGGAACGCGCAGAAGACTCTGTCCGCGGAGTTCGAGCGTCCTTCCCGTGGTGTGCCGTTCAATCCGCTTCCCGATCCGGACACCTATGCCCCTGAAGTTGGCTTCTCGGACGGCTTTCCTGCTGCGCTGGACCCGAAGTTCGGCCGCGCGTGGCTCGTGCACTGTTACGGAATGGTCGGAGCGGGCCGAGACAATGACGTGGACAGCGGGGGCGGCACCGAGCTCTACGCCGTGATCGGCCAGGCTCCACGCCATCTGGATCGCAACGTCACCCTGGTCGGGCGCGTCGTACAGGGAATGGAGCTGCTGTCCTCGTTGTCGCGTGGCACAGGGCCCCTCGGCTTCTATGAGAAACCCGAGCAACGCGTACCGATCAAATCCATCCGGCTGGCAAGCGAAGTTCCCCCGGCCGAAAGGACCGAGCTGGAAGTCATGCGCACCGACACGCCAATTTTCGCCGCATACGTTGAATCGCGCCGCAACCGGCGTGAGGAGTGGTTCAAGGTGCCGGCTGGACGCGTGGACGTATGCAACATCCCGGTCCCAGTACGCTCACGGGCTGGGTCGCCAAAATCCTGAGTCCGCTCGAAGCCTGATTCCGCTCTCTCGCGTGCCGTAGCCCGCGGCACACTGCGCCGGTCGGGACTCGCGGCAGACTGCGCCGCTCGGGACTAATGGCGCGGAGGCGGATGCATCTGCATCCGGCGCATTCGATGCTCCCGCGCCTCCTGCACCATGTGCTGGCGCTGGGCCGGCGAGGCGTTGTGCCATTGCTCGCGCAGCAGTTTTCGTCTGTCCGGCGGCAACCGCTGAAAACGCTTGAAGCTCTGTCTCACGGCCGCCTGCTCGTTGGGCGGCAGCGACTGGAACCTCTGCCAGCGCTGGCGAAGCATCTGCCGTTGCTCGGGGGGCAGGGAATGCCAGCGCTGATAGCGCTGCTGTGCCTGTCCTCGCTGCTCCGGCGTCATGCCGAGCCACCTCTGGCTGCCGCGGGCCAGCGCCTGCTGTCGCTCCGGCGGCAGCGTGCTCCAGTTGCCTCCAAACTTACCCAGCAGCTTCTGTTGCTCGGGCGAGAGGCTTGCCCAGGGCACGCCCTGAGCGGAGGCCTGGGCCGGCACTTGAGCGGATGGCGCCGGCGGGACTGGCTGTGCCAGCGCCGGCAGCGCTGCCGCCAGCAGCAGCGCGAGGACGAGCGATTGCCCCTTACTCATCTTTCTTGTCTCCGGTCGCCGGCGGCTGCGCGCCTGTCGCGACCTGTTTCGCCCGGGGTGGACCGTTCGGATCGGCCGACTGGGCCACCTTCCCGATATCGGTCTGCGACAGGTAATCGATCCAGCTTTCATCGTCCGCGGCCGTTTGCGAGTCCGCACCCGAATCCACGCTGCCCAGAAACTCCAGCAACTCGACATCGGTCTGCGGGTCTGCGGGCTTGTTGTCCGCGAGCACGGCACCGCACGCCGGGCTCAGAGCGGCCAGCGTCAGCAGCAGGCGGACGCCTCGCGTTCTCATCAGGTACTGGTCTCACCGCTCTCGGTCTGATCTGCTGCCCATTCGAAGAAGGAGCCGTCCGACTCCTCCGCCGAAACCAGGTCGAGCCCGTCTCCGTCGGCGATCAGGTCCAGGTCCTCCATCGTATGCCCGGCCTCAGCGCTCACTGGCAGCTCGGCCTGCGGGGAGTGCGGCCACAGGACAAATGCAACCAGCACCGCAGCCGCCAGTGCACCCGCGGCGGGCATCAGCACGAAGGGACGCAGCACCAAGGGGCGGCGGCGGGTAGCCTCCGTGACCGCCGCCTGACGCGCCTGGTTGAGACGTGAGCGGATACGTCCGTCCACATGAGCCACGCTCTCTTCGAGCAGGCCCTGCAGCCGTCGCTCGAGCTCGCTGGGTAGTTGTTCTTCGATCGGGCTCATGTCCAGAACTCTCCGAGTTGCGCCCGCAGACTCTGCAGGGCGCGGAAATAATGTGTCTTGACGCTGCCTTCCGAGCAACCCATGGCAGTCGCCGTCTCGGCCACGTCCAGCCCCTCCAGCGTGCGCAGCATGAATACCTGCTGCTGGCGGCGGGGAAGTTGCTGCAGTGCACGCTCAAGCGCCCCCATGGCCTCGGCGATCTCGAGCTTGCGGGGTGGCTGCGGATCGTTGCTGGGCGCCTGGTTGATGGGATCCGGCTCGTCGTCCTCTTCGTTGCCGCGCAGCGGCAACCAAGACATCACACGCCCGCGCACCGTTCGCCGGCGCTGCATGTCTCGGATCCGGTTCTCGAGAATGCGGTAGAACAGCGGCCTCCACTCATCGGCCGGCTTGTCGGCGTAGGCGCGGGCGAGCTGCAGCATCGCATCCTGCACGGCATCGAGCGCGTCGTCCTCATGACGCAGCGCCGCCTGGGCGATCTTGAAAGCCTTGACCTCGACGCCGGCCAGAAACTGGTTCAGCGCACGCGATTGGCTGTTTGAGGTCGATTCCGACAGTTTCACGTCGCCGTGGGATGCCGACGGCATGCTATAAGGCGGCGCGAGCGTAGCAAACCCAGACATGGGATGTATAACGCGGATGCTCCGGGCCCGGTTGACTCGCCGCGGCACGCGCAAATCATTGATTCAGAATACCCCATGACGGCAGATCGGGTTCTTCGGGTGGCGCTTGACATGCCCCTGCGGCGCCTGTTCGATTATTGGGCGCCTGCGGCTCCCCCGGCCGAGGCGGCAGCGGCGGGACCGCAGGTCCAGGCCGGCAGCCGGGTACGGGTGCCTTTCGGCGGACAACGCCTGGTGGGAATCGTCATGGAGCTGGCAACCTCCTCGGATCTGCCGCCGGAGCGCCTCAAGGCGGCGCTGGAGGTTCTGGACCCCTCGCCGGTCCTCGATCCGACCGCACTCGAGCTACTGCGCTGGTCCGCGGACTACTACCACCATCCGCTCGGCGAGGTAGTGGCAGCCGCGTTGCCCAAGGCACTACGCCTGGGTGCGCGGGCAACGACGGTGGAGGAAAGATGGTGCGCGACGTCGGAGGGGCACGACGGGTATGCACGCGGAGAGCCGCGTCGCGCGCCCCGTCAAAGAGCTCTACTGGACTACCTCATCGAGCACCGCAGCACTACCGCCGATGCTCTCACCGAAGCATTGCCAGGCTGGCGTGTCCCCGCGCGTGCCCTGCTCGCACGGGGCTGGATTGCATCGGTCGATGTGCCTCCAGAAACCGGGGAGGGTCCCGTGAGCGTCCGCGAAACGGCACCTGCGCTCTCCGAGCAGCAGAGAGTCGCCGTCGAGTGCGTGGGGGAGGCGTTGGGCAATTTCGGCGCATTCGTTCTCCACGGTGTCACCGGCAGCGGCAAGACGGAGGTGTACCTGCGCCTCGTCGAGCGCGTGCTCGCGCAGGGCAGAGGCTCGCTGGTGTTGGTACCGGAAATCGGGCTCACTCCGCAGCTTGTCGGCCGTTTTCGAGAGCGGTTCGACGCTCCGATGAGCGTCCTGCATTCCGCGCTCACGGATCATGAGCGCTTGCTGGCATGGCGGGATGCCTACAGCGGTCGCTCGCGGATCGTGCTCGGCACGAGATCAGCGGTATTTGCACCCGTTGCCGACCTGGGCATCATCATCGTCGACGAGGAGCACGATGCCTCGTTCAAGCAGCACGAAGGCGGCTTCCGGTACTCGGCGCGGGATCTCGCGGTGCTGCGCGCGCAGAAAGCCAACGTACCGGTCCTGCTCGGGTCCGCCACGCCGGCGCTGGAAACCCTGCACAATATCAGCGCGGGCCGCTACGTTCGTCTGACCCTGCCGCGCCGCGCGGAGCAGGCCCAACCTCCGCGCATGGTGCTGATCGACCTGCGTGCAAGTCCGGTGCGCGCAGGGATTTCCACTCAGGCCGTGCAGGCGATGGAGCGGCATCTCAAGGAGGAGGGGCAGGTTCTCGTCTTCCTGAACCGGCGCGGTTACGCGCCGACACTGCTGTGTACCGCCTGCGGTTGGGTCGCGCCCTGCAGTGAATGCGATGCGCGACTGACCGTGCACCTGTCGGCAGGGCGGCTGAAGTGCCACCACTGCGGCGCCGATGCGCCGTTGCCCGAGCGCTGTCCTCAGTGCGGCTTCAAGACCCGGTCCGTGGGCCAGGGCACCGAACGGATCGAGGAGTCCCTGGCCGCCCTCTTTCCACAGGTTGCGCGGGTCCGGCTCGACCGCGATGTCGTGCGCAAACGCGGCGACCTCGAGGAGGTCATGCGCCAGATGTCCTCGGGCGAAGCGCGCATTCTGATCGGCACCCAGATGGTCACGAAGGGCCACGATTTCCCCAACGTCACGCTCGTCGTGGTGTTGAATGCGGACCAGGGGTTGTTCAGCACCGACTTCCGGGCCCCGGAGCGTCTTGCGCAGACGATCGTGCAGGTCGCCGGCCGCGCAGGACGTGCGTCCCGGCCCGGGGAGGTGCTGATTCAGACGGAATTTCCGGACCATCCGATGTTGCAGAGCCTGCTGAAAGAGGGCTATGACGGCTTTGCCCGCACCGCGCTGGCTGAGAGGCAAGCAGCGCAGTGGCCACCGTTCAGCCGCCTGGCTGCGGTGCGCGCGTCCGCCAAGACCGCCGCCGCCACCCTCGCCTTCCTGACTGAGGCACGCAATCTTGCGCACCAGCCGCGCGAGGTGCAGGTGCTCGGCCCCGTTCCGGCGGCGATGGCAAAGCGAGCCGGCCGTCATCATGCGCAACTGCTGCTGGAGAGCCGCGAACGCGTTGCTCTGCATCGCTTTCTGGACCGCTGGCTGCCGGATGTCGAGCAGCTCCCGAATGCCCGGCGGGTCCGCTGGGCGCTGGACGTGGACCCGCTCGAGCTGCTTTGAGCCTGCAATCGCCTCGGCGAGGCCCCGCCACAGTGAAGGCCGGCTCCAGCTTGCGGGCAAGCGGGCCCGGAAAATCGAGCGTTTGGATCAAGGGTGTTCGCCCCGGCGACCGTGTTAGGCGCAGCTTGGGGTAAACTGCCGCCCCCTTTTTGCCCTCGGATCGCTCAAGGCCTTGAAGCAGCAAATCGAGCAACTTCTTCAGGCGGCCGTGACTGCCCTGACAGGCGGCCTTCTGCCACCAGGCTTGGACACGGGCCCGATCAGCGTGGAGCGGGCGCGCGATGCCCGGCACGGTGACTTCGCCACGAACGTCGCTTTACGTCTCGCCAAGAGCGCGAAGCGCAATCCTCGCGAACTCGCGCAGGCCATCGCCTCTTCGTTGCCGGCGAACGACCTCGTGGCGCGGACGGAAGTGGCCGGGGCCGGCTTCATCAACTTCTTTCTCAGCTCCCACGCTCACGCGCAGGAGCTTGCCCGCATCCACGAATTGGCTGATCGGTATGGCGAGAGCACCCTCGGAGCCGGGCAGAGCGTCATGGTGGAGTTCGTGTCCGCAAACCCAACGGGGCCGCTGCACGTGGGACACGGACGCCAGGCTGCCTACGGTGCCACGCTTTCCAACATCCTCGAGGCCGTGGGATTCCGCGTCAACCGTGAGTACTACATCAATGACGCCGGGCGCCAGGTGGACATCTTCGCCGTCAGCGTGTGGCTGCGCTATCTGGAGCTGAGCGGGGAGGAGCTGCCGTTTCCTGCCAATGGCTATCGCGCCGAATACATTCGCGCGATCGCCCGCTATATCTCAGTGAAGGTCGGTGATCGGCTGCGGCGGCCTTCGAACGCCGTGCTCGCGGAGCTGCCTGCAGATGCTCCGGCGGGCGACAAGGAAGTCTACATTGATGCCCTGATCGATCGCGCGCGGCAACTGTTGGGCATTGAGAGCTTCCAGCACCTGGTGGAGCTGTCGCTGGAGCAGATGCTCGCCGATATCCGCTCTGACCTCGAGCAGTTCGGCGCGCGCTTCGACCGCTGGTATTCCGAGCGCGCGCTGAGTGAGAGCGGAGCCATCGAGCGCGCACTGGAGCGACTGCGGCAACAGGAGCGGCTGTACTCGAAGGATGGCGCGACCTGGTTCCGCGCTACCGAATTCGGCGATGAGAAGGATCGGGTCGTGGTGCGCGAGAACGGCGTGAAGACTTACTTCGCATCGGACATCGCCTATCATCTGGAGAAGCGCGAGCGGGGCTTCGAGCGACTGATCGATGTGCTGGGCGCCGATCATCACGGCTATGTGGCGCGGGTCCGCGCAGGCCTGATCGCCATGGGCGAGCCGGGGAACTGTCTGGAAGTGAACCTCGTCCAGTTCGTGAACCTCTATCGCGGCACCGAGAAAGTCCCCATGGGCAAGCGCGAGGGACAGTTCGTGACGCTGCGCGAGCTGCGCGCAGAGGTCGGCAACGATGCGTGTCGCTTCTTCTATCTGATGCGCAGTCACGAGCAGCCGCTCGATTTCGATCTCGAGCTGGCGAAATCCCGGACGAACGAGAACCCGGTGTATTACATCCAGTACGCGCATGCGCGCGTATCGAGCGTCATGAAGCAGCTCGCCGCCCGCGGCTTCTCATTCGATCTCACGGAAGGTATCGAGAGCATCGACAGGCTTTCGGGGGAGCAGGAGCAGGCGGTGCTCGGCGCCGTCAGCCGCTACCCGGAAGCGCTCGAGCTGGCCGCAACGACTCGCGCACCTCATGCTCTGGTGCACTACCTGCGTGATCTCGCCAACACCTTTCACACGTATTACAACGCAGAGCAGTTCATCGTGGCAGACTCGAAGCTGCGCAATGCTCGGCTCGTGCTGGTGCAGTCAGTGCAGCAGGTGATCCGTAACGGCCTGACACTGCTCGGCGTTTCCGCACCGGAGTCGATGTGAGCGCGGGGACCCGGCCTGAGAGGGAGCGGTAGCTGGCCGCAATGCCGAAGCTGAATACGCGGGATTACAAGAAGTCTCACCGGCGGACCGCGCGACTCGGCCGCTCACGTGAGTTTGCCGTGGGCGCATTCTTCGGGGTTGCGCTCGGAGCGGCGGCGGTCTACTACGTAAGCGCGCACCACGGGATGGCCCACGAGAGGATCCAAGGCCCGCGACCCGAGCCGCAGCGGCCGGCGCCCGCCGATCCCGAGGCCACCGCGACCCCGGCCAGCCACGAGAAATACGACTTCTACGAGATGCTGCCGAATTTCGAGGTCGTGGTGCCGGAGAAGGATAAGGAGGTCAAGCGTGATCTGCCGGCGGCCGCACCGGTCGAGCGTCCGGGTGTCTATGTCCTTCAGGCAGGCTCATACCGCAACGAGTCCGATGCCGACCGGGTCCGTGCGCAACTTGCGATGCAGGGAATTGACGCCAAGGTACAGCGAGTCGCCGTCGACGCGGATGTCTGGCATCGCGTACGCATCGGGCCGATCACCCGACTCGACGAGCTCAACCGCCTGCGCAAGCAACTGCAGGCCGCGGACGTCGACGCGCTCGTGATCCGAGTCGGCGACTAACCTGGCGGCGGCAGCGGCGCTGCGCGCTCTGGATGCTGCAGAACGACGAGCGTCTTAAAGCTGCGCACATGCTCCGCTGCATGGAGCGCTCGCCGCGTGAACGCATCGTAAGTTGACATATTCTCGGCCGCGACGTGAAGCACCAGGTCGTGGTCGCCGGTGACGTACCAGACGTCGAGCACTTCTTTCGCGGCTCTGAATTTTCGTATGAGGTCGTCGACGATCCGAGCCCTGTCGCGCTCGAGCTTCACCAACACGATCATCGTGACCGACCATCCCATCACGCCCGGCGCCACCAGGGCGATCTCGCGCTCGATGGCCCCTGACTCGCGCAGCGCGCGGATGCGCCGATAGCACGCCGCCGCGGACAGGCCTACTTCCTCAGCCAGCTCGAGCACCGGCGTGCGAGCATCGCGCTGCAGGGCCGTCAGGATCCGGAGGTCAAAAGCATCGGGCACAGTCATGCGATAATTTTTATCAGGAAGCGAAAATTTTTCAACGCCTTTATCGGCTTGCGCCGATAGGATCGAGCGCAGGAAACGGCGGCGCAGGATGGCAGTAGGAGTTGTTTACAGCATGAGCCTTCCTCTACTGACCGCCTGTTCGGCGGCCCTCCTCGTTGCCGCCTGCGCCAGGATGCCGAGAGAGGTGCTTCCTAATCACGTGCCCGTTGCGGAAGGGACGTTAGCTCAGGTCCCCCCGCCACCTCCGCAACGCACGCCAGAAGTCGGGACCTTCGGGTTCAACATCCAGGGCATGGACAAGTCCGTGGCGCCCGGTGACGACTTCTTCCGCTACGCAGTCGGCAAGTGGGTCGACACCACCCAGATCCCGGCGGACCGCTCCAGCGTGGGCAGCGTCCCGGTGATCAGGGAGAAAGCGGCGGCGCGCGTGCACGCGATCATCGAGGAGACGGTGAAGGCGAACGCCCCCGAGGGCTCGGACGCCCGCAAGATCGGCGACTATTTCGCGACTTTCATGGACGAGGCGCGGATCGAGCAACTGGGCGCGAGCCCGCTGAAGCCCGAGCTGGAGGCAATCGCCGCCATCAAGACTCACCAGGACCTGTCGGCCGCTCTGGGCAGGTCCATTCGGGCGGACGTGGATGTGTTGAATCTGGGCAACTTCTACACGCCGTGCATCATGGGCTTGTGGGTCGGAGAGGATCTGGACGACACGGCCCGGTACCGGCCCTACTTGCTGCAAGGGGGCCTCGGCATGCCGGACCGGGAATACTACCTGGGCCGGAACGCGCGCTATGCGCAGCTGCGCACCCAGTACGAGGCGCACATCGCCACCATGCTGCGGCTGGCGGGCTTCACCGACTCCAAAGCGCGGGCCAAGCGCGTCATGGCGCTGGAGATGGCGATCGCCAGGCGGCACGTTCCGTTGGCCTATGACGTTACCAAGGGCAACACCGTGTGGCTGCGTTCGGAGCTGGCGAAGAAGGCGCCGGGTCTGGACTGGACGGCGTTCCTGACCGCGGCCCACCTGAACGACCAACCGCGGTTCGGCGCCTGGCAGCCTAGCGCCCTTGCGGGTATCTCGAGGCTGACGGCGAGCCAGCCTTTGCAGACGTGGAAAGACTACCTGGCCTTCCACACCGTCGAGAACGGCGCGCCATTCCTGTCGAAGGCGTTCGTCGACGAGCACTTCGCGTTCAACGGCCACGCCGTGTCGGGCACGCCTCAGCAACGAGAACGCTGGAAGCGCGGCGTGGAGGAGACCTCGGCCGCCCTGGGCGAGGCGATTGGCAAGCTCTACGTCGAGAAGTATTTTCCACCCGAAGCGAAGGCTCAGGCCGAGGAAATGGCCCACAACGTGCTGCAGGCTTTCGCGGCACGGTTGGATCGCCTGGACTGGATGGGACCCCAGACCCGGGCGCAGGCGAAGAGGAAGCTGGCCAACTTCCGGGTCATGGTGGGGTATCCGGACAAGTGGCGCGACTACACGGGCCTGCACCTCTTCCGGGGCGATGCCTACGGCAACTGGCAGCGCGCGAGCCTGTTCGAGTATCGCCGCAACCTCGCCAAGCTGGGCAAGCCAGTGGATCGGGGCGAGTGGTTCATGACGCCCCAGACGGTGAACGCGCTGTTTGCTCCCAGCGAGAACTCCATAACCTTGCCCGCAGCGATCCTTTCCCCGACCTTCTTCGACCCCAATGCGGACGCGGCGGTGAACTACGGCGCGCTGGGCGCGGGGCTCGGGCATGAGGTGAGTCACGGGTTCGACGACAACGGCGCGCTGTTTGATGCCAACGGCAACCTGCGCAACTGGTGGACCTCGGCCGACATGGACCACTTCAAGGCCGAAGCGCACAAGCTGGCCGATCAGTACTCGGCTTACGAGCCGCTGCCGGGGCTGCACATCAACGGCCAGCAGACCTCCAGCGAGAACATCGCGGACGTGGCCGGGCTGGCCACTGCCTGGGACGCCTACCAACTTTCGTTGCACGGGCGGCCGGCGCCCGTGCTCGACGGCTTCACCGGGGCGCAGCGCTTCTTCCTCGGGTTTGCGCAGAACAATCGGGCCAAGTTCCGGGACGCGGCGTTGCGCCGGCAGATCGTCACGGAGATCCTCGCGCCGGCGCCGTATCGCGCGCTGACCGTGCGCAACCTCGACGCCTGGTACCAGGCATTCGATGTGAGGCCCGGCCAGAAGCTGTATCTCCCTCCCGCCGAGCGAGTCAAGATCTGGTGAGCTGAAGATCCCTACGCCGGGGCCAACAGGCCCTCGAACTGCTCGGCCGGCACCGGACTGGAGTGCAGATAGCCCTGTGAATGGTGGCATTTGAGCTCGCGCAGCAGCTCGAGCTGCTGCGGCGTCTCAACGCCCTCCGCGACCGCGATCAGATCGAATGCGGCGGCAAGACCAATGATGCTGGAGACGAGCGTGACGCTCGCCGCATCCGTGGGCAGCCCGCTGATGAACGTCCGATCGATCTTCAGCACATCGACCGGCAGCTTCGAGAGCAGCCCGAGCGAGGAATAGCCGGTGCCGAAGTCATCGATGGCCACCCGCATGCCGGCGGCACGCAGCTCACGCAGCTTGCAGCTGGCGCCTTCGACATCATGGAGCAGGCCCGTCTCGGTGATCTCCAGGTCAATCCCGCCCCGGCCGATGCAGGCGGCCGCCGCTTTCAGACACTGCTCGACGAACGTGCGGCGGCGAATCTGCTGTGCCGAAACATTCACGGCCACTCGCACGGGACCGAGTCCCGCCTGGTTCCAGCGGCGGCAATCCGCTGCAGCGCTCTGCAGCACCCAGTCGCCGACGGCAACGATCAGCCCGGAGGATTCGAGCACGGGCAGAAAGCGGCTCGGTAAAGTCAGGCCGCTCTGAGGATCGTTCCAGCGAAGCAGCGCCTCGGCGCCTTCGACTCTTCCGGTCTGAAGGTTGACGAGCGGCTGGTAGTGCAGAACGAACTGATTGTCATCCAGGGCGCTGCGCAGGTGGTGCTCGAGGGCGAGGCGCTCGGCCAGCTCGCTGTGGGCATGGATCTGGTAGTGCAGATACGGCTCGCCCGACTCTTTCGCCTGCTTCAGCGCGGTCTCCGCTCGCTGGGCGAGGGTGTTGCCATCCTCGCCGTCGAGCGGATGGCGCGCGATCCCGGAACGAAACGAGGTGCGGATGGCGCGGCCCTCGATGTTGAAGGCGTCGCGAAAGACCGTGTTATCGAGGAAAGTGGTGGCATTTTCCGCCGACGACTGGGGCTGCACCAGCACCAGCACGAAGGTGCCCCCACCCAGATAGCCCAGGCGAGTGTCAGCCTCGATGTGTTGCTTGAGTCGCTCGGCCACGCGCTGCAGCAGCAGGTCTCCCACATGCCTGCCGAATGTGTCGTTGACGTTGCTCAGGTGCATGACATCGAAGGCCACTACGGTCGGCTCGCCCTTGAGCCCGACGAGCCTGCGCAGCAACTCATCGAGGCGCTCGCAGAACAACGCCCGCTTGGCCAGTCCCGTCAGAGCATCGAAGTAGGCCAGGTACTGCGCCGCCGTTTCCTTCTGCCGGTACTGCAGGGCGAATGACAGATTGGCAATCATGTCCTGCAGCAGCAGCAACTCCTCGTCACGCAATTGATCCGATTCCCTGGAGGCCAGCGACAGCACCCCGACCGGCGCGCCGTCCACGCTGAACGGCAGCGCGACGATCGATTTGAAACCGAGCGCCAGCAGTCGCGCGCGCTGTGCAACCACCGGCTCGGACCGAGTAAGGTCCGTGCAGATGGTGATCTCGCCGGTGCGCAGCGCGCGACCGATCAGGCTGGTGTCCGCCTCGGATCCGTCGCCGATCGGAAATCGTTCCGGCTCCATCGGCTCGGAATCCAGGCCGAGCCGGTACCAGGGAGCCACGTGCCGACCGTCCGCCTCGACGAGCGACACCATGACCTGCTCGTAGCCGCCGACCTGCCGAGCCACGCGGCACGCTTCGCGCAGCAGGCCGTCCCGATCATTGATGCGAACCACCGCAGCGTTGATACCACTCTGCATCTGCAGCATCCGGGTCAGGCGCAGGATCCGCTCCTGCTGCTGCTTCCGTTCCGTGATGTCTCGATGCGTCCCGCGATATCCATACACCTGGCCACCGCTGCCGATGAGGGCCGTCAGGTTGCATTCCAGCCAGCGGTACTCCCCGCTCACGTGCACCCAGCGAGTCAGGATCCCGGCGGCGGTCCTCTGAGCGGCGCTCAGTCTGGCGAGCGCCCCGCCGAAGGCCGCCCGGTCGTCCTCGTGGATGAGAGCCTCGAACCGCGCTCCCACGACAGTGTTGACCCCGGTGCCCAGGGTTGCCTGCACGGACTCGCTGCTGAAGACGAATTCGCCGCCGGAGTCCATCTCCCAGATCCAGTCCTGCGAGGTGTCGACGATGTCCCGCAGGCGCTGCTCACTTTCCCGGATCTGCCGCTCGGCGAGCCGCCGGCGGGCGCGCTCGCTGACTTCCCGCAGGGCGCGGCGCACCGCCGGCACGAGTCGCGCCGGATTGCTCTTGAGCACGTAGTCCACCGCCCCCAGACGCAAGGCCTCGATCGCGCGCTCCTCGCCGATCGTGCCGGAGAGAAAGATGAACGGCACATCGGGCGCCTCCGCGACCGCGATCTGCAAGGCGCTCAGCCCATCGAAGCCCGGCAGGCTGAAGTCCGAGAGAATGAGGTGAGGGCGAAAGCGGCTCAGGGCCGAGCGAAAGCTCTCCTCGGAGTCCGCCCGGCTGTGGACACAGCGGATGCCCCCACGGGCGAGTTGTTGGATCGCGAGATCGACTTCGACAACCACATCCTCGAGCACCAGCACGCGTAAACCCTGCGACTGCAAGTTGCGCGACTCTCCTTTCATCGGGCAGAAGGCGCAGCCCGGCATCGGCCGTATTAGGCCTCTCGCAGGAGTACTGGCGGGACTCGCGCGAATATCTCAGCCGCGAGTCAACAAGAAGTCTGCAGCGGACAGCCGCCGGCTCAGTCCTCGCTGATATTGCGGAAGTCCACCCCGAGAGAGCGAAGCTTGCGGTACAGGTGCGTGCGCTCCATGCCGACGCGTTTGGCCAGCTGGCCGACCTTGCCGTTGCACAGCATCAGCTGCTGCTGCAGGTAGGCCCGCTCGAATTGTTCACGGGCCTCGCGCAGCGGCAGCGCCAGCAGATCCTGCTTGACCAGCGGCTCGCCCGGGGGCGCCTGCACGGCGAGCTCCCGCTCGATCTCCTCGAGGCGAATCTCCTCGGCGCCGCCCTGTATCAACAGCCGATGCACGAGATTCTTCAGCTCGCGCACGTTGTCAGGCCAAGGGTAGTTGCGCAGGCGGTTCTGCGCAGCCACGCTGAAGCGGCGGAACTGCAGCCCCTCGGCATCGACCAGTCGATCGACGTAATGGCGCAGCAACTCCGGGACATCTTCGGCGTAATCGCGCAGCGGAGGTACCCGCACCATCAGCATGTTCAGGTGAGCAAGCAGGTCGCGACGCAGACCCTCGGCGCCCGCGCGGTGCTCGACGCCCGGCTGCGCTGAGGACAACACCCGGGCACTGAGCTCAACGGACTCGGTGCCGCCGAGGCGCGTGAACTGCCCGGCCTCGAGCACGCCGACCAGCAGCCGCTGGGCGGCGGGCGGCAGATCCTCGATCTCGTGGATGAAGAGCGTGCCCTCGGCCGCTTCCTCCAGAACCCCCACCTGCCTGCCAGTGGCGGTGCTCTCACGGCCGAACAGGCGAGCCTCGACATCCGCCTCGCGCAGACTGCTGGCGATGAGAGTGACGAACGCGCGACTCGCCCGCGGCCCACGCTCGTGCAGGTAGCGTGCGAACGCTTCACGGCCGGATCCCGGCTCGCCGATCAACAGCACCGAGGAGGGATTGTGCGCAATCTGCTGCAGCTCAGTGCGCAGCTGCTGCATCTGCTTGCTCTTGCCGACGGGCGCCATCAGCGCAGGCACCAGAAGCTTGCCCGACTGCCGGCGGCGTTTCCCCGCATCGAGCGCCCGCTCCACCGTACGCAGCAGCTTGGCGAGGGAAAGCGGCTTCTCGACGAAGTCGAACGCGCCCAGGCGCGTCGCTTCGACCGCAGTCTCGACCGTGCCGTGACCCGACATCATGACCACCGGGCACCCGTCAGTGGCGGAGACAGACCACTCGCGCAGGAGGCTGATACCGTCCACATCCGGCATCCAGATGTCCAGCAACACCAGGTCTGGTGTCTGCCGGGCGCGCGAGGCGCGTGCCTGCGCGGCGTTGGCGGCGACATCCACCTCATAGCCCTCTTCGGACAGGATCTCCTTCAAGAGCCCGCGGATGTCCGCCTCATCGTCGACAACCAGAATGTGTGGAACTGTCATGCCCTTTCCCTCCTCAACTCTCGGTTGCGCGCCCCTCCTGTGGCCGATCTCGTACTGTCCTTCACAGGAAGGACGACCCGCACGCGTGCGCCACCTTCGGGACGATTGTCCGCGTCGATCCGCCCGCCATGCTCTTCGACGATCTTCTTCACTATCGCAAGTCCCAGGCCGGTCCCCTTGGGCTTGCTGGTGACATAGGGATCGAACACCCGTCCCAGCAGCTCTCGCTGGAAGCCGGGGCCATTGTCACATACGGTCACCACAGCGTACGCCGCATCGCCGCCGTACTCGAGCCGGCTGGCGATCTCCAGTTTCGGATGCTCCGTGCCATCCAGCGCCTCGAGCGCGTTCGTCACCAGATTGTTGAGGATCTGCCGGACCCGGCCACGGTCGGCTTCAATGGCATCGACCTGCTCACCGAGGTCAAGGCGGATCGTCGCACGCGGGTCCTGTGAGCGATACAGGTCCGCCACCTCGGTCACGAGCTGATTGAGGCTGAAGCGCGTGATCTTCATCTCCGGCGCGCGCGCGTACTCGCTGAACGCGTTCACCATCTGCTGCATGGCCTCGACCTGGGAGACGATGGTCCGGGTCGAGCGGTCAAGTATTTCGGCATCGCGCGCAGACATGCTCCCGAGAAAGCGCCGGCGCATGCGCTCCGCCGAGAGCTGGATGGGCGTGAGGGGATTCTTGATCTCGTGCGCCAGCCGGCGCGCGACCTCGCCCCAGGCAGCATCCCGCTGCGCCTGCAGGAGCGCGGTGATGTCATCGAACACGATGACATAGCCCATGTCCGTTCCCTCCCCGGGAAGCGGCGTACAGGCACACATGAGGGTGCGCCGGCCCGCCTCGCTGTCCAGGTCGATCTGCTCGCGCCATTCATCGCGGCCGGCAGCGAACCGCACGGCGATCGCGGCGACGAACTGCCCGAGCCGCTCGTTGCTGGCGGCCAGCTCCGGCAGCGAGTGACCCGTGGCCGCCGACAAATCGGATCCCAGAATGGCGCCCGCCGCGTGGTTGGCGATGCGCACCATCAGCACGCGATCGACGGCCAGCACGCCCGTGGACAGGCGGGCCAGGATGATGGCCAGCCGCTCGCGCTCGCGCTCGACGGCCTGCTGGCTGCGGGTGGCCTCCTCGTGAGCCCGCCGCAGGCGCTTGGTCATGTCATTGAAGGAATGAACCAGGAATCCCATCTCATCGCGCGAGGGCAGCGGCAGGCGCGTGGCGAAATCGCCTTTGCCGACCGCACGCGTTCCCGCGATGAGATCCTGCACCGGGCGGATCAGCCGCTGGGCCGAGAAGATCGCGCCGTAGATGGCTGCGAGCATCGCCAGCAGCAGGACCAGCGTCAGCGTCAGGCGGAATCCGGATTTGAGCGCTTCCCGCAGAGCGGCCAGCTCTCCGTACTGCGAATACGAGCGCTGCACAGCCTCCGACAGGGCCGAGAGCTGCGCAGGCACCTGATAGAGCGCGACGACATAGCGCATCTCGGAGTTCGTCCCGCCGTCGTTGAGCGGTGCCGCCGTGCGGATGAAGTACTGCCCGTTCGCCTGTGGCTCGAGACTGACGTAGGGCCGATGCTGCGTGATCTGTCGCACGAGATCCGGAGGCGGTCTCGACGGGAGTATCTGCAGCGGGTTCTCGACACTGACGGCGATGATGCGCTCGTGCTCGCCGAACAGAACGACCTCGATTCCCCCGGTGATGCGCCGCTCTTCTTCAATGCGCTGCTGGATCTCCGTCGGCGAGCTGCCGCTGAGCGTGCGCGCAAGCTGCTCGGTGTGCGCGGAATACTCCCGCATGCGCAGATCCAGCGCCTCCCGTGAGAGCACGAGGGCATCGCTCAGGCCCTGCTTGACCTCCACCTTGAACCAGCTGTCGATGCCACGATTGAGAAAATCCAGCGAGAACAGGTACACGATGAGCAGCGGCGCGACCACGAGCGCGCCGAAGATGCTGACGGTGCGGGCCGTCAGCCGCGAGCCCGGGACATGTTCGCGGTAGTCGCGGATGAGCTGCCAGAGCTTGCGCGCGAGGAGGATCGTCAGTGCGACGACGCCTGTCAGGTTGAGCAGCAGTATCCAGGGCTCGAGGCGATCGAATGCGGTGGAGTTCTGCACGCTCTTGGCGAGCAGCAGCAGGGCGCCCACGCCGATGGCGCCCCACAGGGCCACCAGCGCAGGCCCGCGCCACTGTCGCGGCTTCGCCTGTCCGTCGTTCAGACCGGGAGCAGCCATGAGTACCACTCGCTTACGCGGTGCCAGTCATTGGTCCAGAAGAGCAGCGCGCGCAGCGAGGCCGCCATTCGCCCGCGCCGCACGCCCGCGCGGACGCTGATGAGATAATTGCCGCCATCGAGTTGTGGCTCCACCAGTATGGGCCAGCCGTCCACCTTGCCGAGAAAGCTCAGCGCTTCATCGAGCGTTGCAAAATTCTCCTGCTCGCCGCTACGAACATCCTTCACCACGTAGCGATCGCTGACGGCGTGGTAGGTCAGCTCGCGACGCAGCGTGAGGTCCACAATCGTGGCGTTGAGCCACAATCGCCGCTCCCGTTCCACCCGCGTGTCCAGATCAAAAGTCAGTGTGACCCCGTTGCGCAACGCATCGCGGATATCCGGATTGACGGGATATTCCACGCGTGCATGCAGGAGAAAGACTCCGTTGTTGATGTCCACGTAAGCGGAGCGCACTTCGAGGACGCCATCCAGCGCATCGGCCAGGGCGGTCGCAGCCCACGCAGCGAAGAGCAGGCAAAGGAGGCTCAACAGGCGCCGGCCCCTGCCGGGGTTGCGCCGCATGCCTATCGGGATGGCTCGTAGCATGGATACAACGAAAGAGAACCGTAGCTGTGACCTCAGCCGGGGAGTCAGGTTCCGGCCGTTGTCTTTTCGAGACAAGCATAATAGAAGCCGTCCGTGGCCGCCTGTGCGCCGGGCAGAAGCTGGATCCCCACCGGACGGGCGGTGGCTCCGGGCGCTAGCCGGTCTGCCGCGGGCATCAGCGCCACGCGCGCGGAACTCTCCGCAATCAGCAGCCGGCTCACAACCTCTTCGTTCTCTTCGGGCAGCAGGGAGCACGTCGAATACACCAGACGGCCCCCCGGGGCGAGCAGCCGGAACGCTCCGCGGAGGATCTCCAACTGGGTCGCCGCGAACTGCGGAATATCGCTGCTGCGGCGCAGCAGCTTGATGTCGGGATGGCGCCGGATCACCCCCGTCGAGGAACAGGGGGCATCGACCAGGATCCGCTCGAATGGGCGCCCATCCCAGAATGTGGCGGGCTCCCGCAGATCCCCTCTCAGGAGCGTCGCGCGGCGTCGCAACCGCTCGAGGTTCTCCCGGACGCGGCCGAGACGCGCCTCATCGACCTCCACCGCGACGAGCTCGCTGGCCTCCGGGGCGCTCTCCGCCAGATGGCCGGTCTTGCCTCCCGGGGCCGCGCAAGCGTCCAGCACCCGCATGCCGGGTTGTACGTCAAGCAGTCCAGCGGCGAGCTGGGCACCGGCATCCTGCACGGACACGACCCCTTCGCGGAACAGCGGCAACGTGTGCACGGAGACCGGCCTTTCCAGCCACACCGCCGCGGGCGTCCAACCCATGGCGTGCCCCTGGAGTCCCGCCCCCGCCAGCTCGCCCACATAGTCGGCTGCGCTGCGACGGCTCAGATCCACCCGCAACACCAGGGGCGGGTGCACGTTGTTGGCCTCGAGGATTTGCTCGAGCTCGGCTGGCCATGACCGGCGGAGGGATTGCACCAGCCACGAGGGGTGTGCAGTGCGGGTCTCGAGGCTCCGGTCCGCGTGTTCGAGCAGGCCGACGCGCTCGGCGACGAAGCGGCGTAGGACTGCGTTGAGGAGGGAGCTTGCGCGTGCATGTTTCAGGAGTCTTGTTGCATCCACTGCCGCGTGCACGGTCGCCTGGGGGACGTTGCGTGAGTATTCGATCTGGTGAGCGCTCACCACGAGGAGGGCGCGGACTTCCTCTGCAAGGGTCTGCGGTCGGGAGAGTAATGGCTCGAGTGCAGAGGCGAGCCGCAGGAACCAGCGGATCGAGCCGAGGGTGATCGCCTTGACCGCGGCGCGCTCGCGGGCTTCTTCGTAGGGGCGCAGAGCGTCCTCGCTCGAGCTTCCGCCAAACGCGATCGACGCCACGGCCCGTGCCGAGTCTGCCAGAGCAGCCGCTCCGGGGGCCCATCGCGTTCGCTCAACCAAGCCGCTGACCTGTCAGCCCGAGTGAGTTAGCGAAATCGCTTGCCGCGACGCGACGGCGCCCGGGGCGCTGCACTTCTTTCACAGTGAGCTCGCCCTGTCCGCACGCCACCACAAGCCCCCGATCCCCAGCGGCGACGATGGTGCCGGGTAAAGCCCGCTGGCAAGCTTCTGTGGAAGAAGACTCGGGGTTCGCGACTCCACCCGAGCTCTGCGGCGAGCCGGCACCGCCGCTGCCACTGGCCGCGCAGGCCGCGAAAATCCTCAGCTGCTCGCCTTGCAGGGAAGTCTCGGCGATGGGCCACGGATTGAAGGCACGGATCTGCCGCTCGATGCTCCCGGCATCCCGACTCCAGTCGATCCTCGCCTCCGCCTTGCCGACCTTGGCCGCGTAGGTCACGCCAACCGCTGGTTGCGCAGATTCGTGTGCGCGTTTCTCAGCGAGGTCCTCCAACACCTCGAGTAATGCCGAGGCTCCGAGGCTCGCAAGGCGGTCGTGCAGTGAGCCTCCTGTTTCCATTGCGGCGATCTCCGCGGCCTGCTGGCGCAGAATCGGACCGGTATCGAGCCCGGCATCCACACGCATGATGGTCACACCTGTCTGCTTGTCGCCTGCGAGCAGAGCACGCTGGATCGGGGCCGCTCCGCGCCAGCGCGGCAGGAGGGAGGCATGAATGTTGAGGCAGCCCAGCGCCGGCAGCTCAAGGACCTCTCCAGGCAGGATGAGGCCGTAAGCCACCACGACCAGCACATCGGGGCGCCAGGATGTGAGCGCCGCGCGGTCGGCTTCCGTCCGCAGTGTCACGGGCTGTGAGAGAGGAAGGCTGCGCTCGGCGGCGAGCAACTTGATCGGGCTGGCTGCCAGCCGTTGGCCGCGGCCTCGGGGTTTATCAGGCCGCGTCAGGACGCCCACCACCGGGTGGGGCGAAGCCAGCAGGGCCAGCAGCGCAGGTCGGGCGAAATCAGGTGTGCCGGCGAAGGCGACGCGCAGGGTGGTCACACCGGACCATTCAATAGGTGCGGCCCGGCCGCCTGGACCCTTCGGCGCTCTTCGAGGCCTTTTCCTTGCGTTCCTTTTCGAGCTTCTTGCGGATTCGCTGACGCTTCAGATCCGACAGGTAATCCACGAAGAGCTTGCCCTCGAGATGGTCCATCTCGTGCTGGATGCAAACCGCCAGCACCTCCTCGCAATCCTTCTCGAACCTCTGGCCGCTCGCATCCTGCGCGCGGACATGAACCCGGGCCGCCCGCTCGACATCCTCGAATATGCCGGGCACGGAAAGGCAGCCCTCCTCGGACTGGGCTTTGCCTTCGCGCGCGAGAATCTCAGGGTTGACGAGGACCAGCGGCTCGTTCCGGTCCTTCGAGACGTCGATGACGATCACGCGCTGGTGGACATCCACCTGCGTGGCGGCCAGTCCGATTCCGGGTGCTGCATACATACTCTCGAGCATGTCCGCGATGAGTTGCTTCAGCCCGGCATCGAAATGGGTCACCGGCTGAGCGCGGGTGCGCAGCCGGGGGTCGGGAAATTCCAGGATGGTACGGATCGCCATGAGTCAAACTACTACGCCGTGTGTTTATTCGAGATGAAAATACTGCTAATGTTCAATGGCTTGCAGGGAGTTTCAGAGTGCCGGTACAGCCGGCCTCCGTCGGGGCGCTTCCCGTGATCCAGTGCACAAAGTTGACATTAAATCATGTGCGGGCGGGGCGGCTGCCAGTATAACAATCGCCGATGAGGCGGCAGGGTCGGACGCCCGACAGGATGACCGATTCACCGTGCGCGCGCATGGCGAGTCAGGCGGTATATGGCGCTGCGCCAGCCGCCGGGAACCTGGGCGCAGCCCATTGAGGAGTGGAGATGGTCTCAAATCGCTTATCCCGGGCTCGTATCTATGCGGGCCTGCTCCTGGCGCTGTTCGTCATCGGCGGTTGCTCCTGGCTGCATCGCGGCAACAGCAGCCCCCCCGTCGAGGCCATGCCGGCACCTGCGCCGCCTCCAGACTCCACCGAAGCGCCTCCGATGGACGAACTCACGGCCACCGAATCGGCCGCAAGCGGCGCAGGAAGCGTGGCCTCCGCGCAGTCCGCGCCCGCTCAGTCGTCGGCCGACACCAGCGGCATCGTCAATCCCAACGCGCCCAAGAGCTACACGGTCAAGCGGGGCGATACGCTCTGGGGCATCGCCACGATGTTCCTCAAGGATCCGTGGTTGTGGCCTGAGGTGTGGATTATCAACCCCCAGGTCGCCAACCCTCATCTGATCTATCCCGGCGACAAGCTGGCGCTGGGCTATGGACCGGACGGGCACCCGCAGATCCGACTCGAGCAGGCCGGCGCCGCCCGCCTGGAGCCGCGCCTGCGCAGCACGCCGCTCGATGCGGCAATTCCCACGATCCCCTACTCTGCGATCTCGGCGTTTCTGTCGCGGCCCACGGTGCTGTCGGCGGAGCAGGTGCGCAATGCCGCGCATGTCGTCGCATTCCGCGACCAGCATGTGGTTGCCGGCACCGGGCACGAGGTCTACATCAGTGATCTGAAGGCGGCCCCGAACGCGCGCTACAGCATCGTGCATATCGACGATGAGCTGCGCGATCCGGACGACGGCAAGGTCGTCGGCTACGAGGGCGTCTATACCGCGACGGCCCTGGTTTCGCGGCCGGGTAGTCCCACCAAGGCGTTGCTCATCGACGCTGCCCGCGAGACCCTCCAGGGTGACAAGGTCCTGGCCGAGGACCTCGACGTCCCGCTGAATTTCATGCTGCGCGCCCCGCGCAACGAAGTGCACGGGCGCATCATCTCGGTGATTGACGGCACTCAGGTCATCGGGCAGTACCAGATCGTCGTCATCAACCGCGGCAAGCGCCACGGCATCGACGCCGGCCACGTGCTGGCGATCGATCAGGCCGGCGAAGTGGTGCACGATCTCTATGGGGGGGGCAACAGCCAACTGGCCCGCTATCTCGGCCATGTAGGCTCGTCGCTCGCTCCGAAGGTCAGACTGCCCGATGAGCGCGCCGGCACCATGCTCGTCTTCAAGTCGTTCGACCGCGTGAGTTACGCTCTCATTATCGGCGCATCCAACGCGATCCACGTGGGTGACGTCGTCCACAACCCTTAGTCTGAAGCGCTGCATCCGAGCGTCCTGACCGGCCGGCGCGGGCTGAAGCCGCGCGCCCTGCATACCGGCGGGGCGCAAATCTGCGCATGCGGACCGATTTCTCCTGACTGTGCCGCGCGGCGAGCCGGACTACGCTTGCGGGCATGGATGCCCTGGCCGTCCGCGCGTTGCTCGCCAGAGCGCCTGGTCTCGGCGCCTCGCACGTGCAGGCTCTCGTTGCCGCCGCGGATGATCGCGTGGAGCACGCCCTGGACCCCGGCACACTCGCGCGGGCACAGATCCCTGCGCAGGCGCGTGGTTGCCTCTCGAGTCCCGATACAGCCGCGTTACGGATGGATCTGCAATGGCTGCGCGCGAGCGGCGCTGCCCTGCTGCTCAGCACCGACGCGCTCTATCCGGCCCAGTTGCTACAGATCTCCGCACCACCCGCGGCCCTGTTTGTCCTGGGCAATGCACGCACGCTGGGGCAGCCCCAGCTCGCGATGGTCGGCTCGCGGAGCCCAACCCCCTGCGGCCGCCGGACGGCGCGTGACTTTGCCGCCAGCTTCGCGCGCGCCGGCCTGACCATCACGAGCGGCCTGGCAGTTGGCATCGATGCGGCAAGTCATGAGGGTGCGTTGGGCGTCGGGGGCGACACCATTGCCGTGTGCGGCACGGGCCTCGACCGCATCTATCCAACTCAACATGCGGACCTGGCGGCGCGCATCCGCCGGCAGGGCGCGCTGATCTCCGAGTTCCCGCCGCGCACCCCGCTGCGCGGGTCGAACTTTCCCAGGCGCAACCGGCTGATCAGCGGCCTCGCTCTGGGCACGCTGGTGGTGGAGGCTGCGCGCCGCAGCGGCTCCCTGATCACCGCCCGGCATGCGGGCGATCAAGGGCGCGAAGTGTTTGCGATCCCCGGCTCGATTTACAGCCCACACTCGTGCGGCTGTCATAAGCTGATCCGCGATGGCGCCACCCTCGTGCAGGGGCCCGCAGACGTGCTCGCGGAGCTGAGAATTCCCTTTCAGGAAGAAGCACTTATAACCGCTCCGAAACGGCCCGGCGTAGGCTCGGCATTGGACAAGGAGTATGAAATGCTGTTAGATGCCGTCGGTTTCGAACCCGCGACGGTGGATGCGATCGCGGTCCGCACGGGACTTGCGGGCGAAGTGATCGCGCCAATGTTGCTGATGCTCGAGCTCGAGGGGCGGATCGCGCCCTGTGCGGGCGGCCGCTATGGCCGCATACCTTGACAGCGCCGCAGGCGTTTCCTGCGGAAATTATGATGACCGGTACCGTTCTCGACATTCTGATCTACGTGTTTGACCGCTATATGCTGGACGAGGTACCGGAGGTGCCCGAGCGCGCGCATCTGGCGCGTGATCTGGAGCGGGTGGGATTCGGACATGCCAACGTCGAGCGGGCGCTCGATTGGCTCGCCGAGCTCGCCTGCGAGCGTGACCGCCCGGCGCTGCCGCTGACCGGAGAGAATGCGGGCCCCGCCGTGCGCATCTTCTCCGATGGCGAGCTCGCCCGTCTGTCCACCGAGTGCCGCGGTTTCCTGGTGACCCTGGAGAGACTGGGCATTCTCTCTCCGCAGCAGCGCGAGATCGTGATCGATCGCATGCTGGCTCTCGATGCGGACGAGCTGGACACGGAGCAGTTGAAATGGGTGGTGCTGATGGTGCTCTCCAGCCAGCCCGGTCAGGAACAGGCATTCGCCCGCCTCGAAGACCTGGTCTGCGATGTCTATCCCGGCACGCCGCATTGAGCGGAGCGCGCACGGCGATACGGCGGACACCGCGCTGAACAGGGTTTTCAGCCGCAGCTCATGCCAGACAATCTCCTCATAGTCGAATCGCCCGCCAAGGCGAAAACCCTGAAGAAGTACCTGGGCAAGGACTTCGAGGTGCTCGCTTCCTACGGGCATGTGCGCGATCTGGTTCCCAAGGAAGGCGCGGTCGACCCGGATGACGGCTTTCGCATGCAGTACCAGGTACTGGAGAAAAACGAGCGCCATGTCGAGGCGATCTCGCGCAGCCTGCGCAAATCCAAGTCCCTGTACCTCGCAACCGACCCGGACCGCGAAGGCGAGGCGATCGCCTGGCACCTGAAGGAGATTCTGCAGTCGCGCGGCGAGCTCAGCGGCAAAAGCGTGCATCGCGTGGCCTTCTACGAGATCACGCGCAACGCCATCCGCGCCGCCGTGGGGCAGCCACGGGATCTTTCGCTCGACCTGGTGAACGCACAGCAGGCGCGGCGAGCGCTCGACTACCTAGTCGGATTCAATCTTTCTCCGCTGCTGTGGAAGAAAGTACGACGCGGACTCTCGGCCGGTCGCGTGCAGAGCCCGGCGCTGCGGATGATCTGCGAGCGCGAGGCGCAGATCGCGGCGTTCATCGCGCAGGAATACTGGACGATCGACGGCGAAGGCTCGCACACCGGCCTGTCCTTCCCGCTCAAGCTGCTCGAATTCCAGGGGCGGAAGGTCGAGCAGTTCAGCTTTGTCAACGAGTCCCAGGCCCGCGAGGTCGAGCGGACGATCGAGGCCGCCTCTCGTTCGGCGGCACGACCCGGCAGCGCGGGCCTCGGCGAGCTGCGGGTCATCGCCATCGACCGCAAGCAGCGGCGCCGCAATCCTGCGCCTCCCTTCACGACCTCGACGCTCCAACAGGAGGCGGCGCGCAAGCTCGGCTTCAATGCGCGGCGCACGATGCGGCTCGCCCAGCAGCTTTACGAGGGCGTGGACATAGGCGACGGCAGCGTCGGACTCATTACTTATATGCGTACCGATTCGGTATCACTGGCCGCCGAAGCCGTCAGCGAGATGCGCGAGGTCGCGGCGCGTGAATTCGGCAAGGACGAAGTCGCCGAAGAGCCGCGGATCTACAAGACCAAGTCGAAGAATGCGCAGGAGGCTCACGAGGCCATCCGGCCCACCTCCGCCTCGATTCTTCCCGCACAGCTGGAAGGCAAGGTGGACGCGGATCTTCACAAGCTGTATTCGCTGATCTGGAAGCGCGCGGTGGCCTCGCAGATGAGCCACGCGATTTTCGACACCGTCGCCGTGGACATGCTGGCCGGCAATGAGGGTCCCGAGCGGCATTTGCTGCGCGCGAATGGCTCCACTCTCATCAAGCCGGGGTACATCTCCGTCTACCAGGAAGGCAGCGACGATGCCAAGGTGGACGACGCCGATCATGCACTGCCTCCCATGGAGGTCGGTGACATCGTGACACTCACCGCTTTGCAGGCCGAGCAGCACTTCACTGAGCCGCCGCCACGGTATTCGGAGGCTTCGCTGGTGAAAGCGCTCGAGGAGCACGGCATCGGCCGACCCTCGACCTACGCGACGATCATCTCGACGCTGCAGGATCGCGAGTACGTCGAGATGGACGCGCGACGCTTCATCCCCACGGACATCGGCAAGATCGTCAATCGTTTCCTCACCGATCATTTCCATCACTACGTCGAGTACGGCTTCACTGCCGCCATGGAGGACGAGCTGGATGCCGTCTCGCGTGGCGAAGAGGACTGGACGACTCCGCTCGGCAAGTTCTGGAAGCCCTTCATCATCCAGGTCCAGAAGATAGAGAAGAACGTGACCCGCGAGCAGGTCGCGCAGGCACGCGAGCTCGGCAAGGATCCGGGCAGCGGCAAGCCGGTAACCGTGCGCATGGGCCGCTATGGGCCCTTTGTGCAGATCGGCACGAAGGACGACGTGGAAAAGCCCCGGTTCGCGGGCCTCAGGCCCGGCCAGAAGATGGACGCGCTGACGCTGGCCGATGCCATGGAGCTCTTCAAGCTTCCACGCACGCTCGGAGCGACCGCGGAGGGTGAGCCCATCATCACCAACGTGGGTCGCTTCGGCCCTTACGTGAAGTACGGCAGCAAGTACGTCTCGCTGAAGGAAGACGACCCCTACACCGTGAGCCTCGAACGGGCGCTCGAAGTCATCCGCCTGAAGAAGGAGGCGGATGCCAATCGGATCATCACGGACTTCGCCGCCGAGGCGATCCAGGTGTTGAATGGGCGGTACGGGCCCTACGTCACGGACGGCACGAAGAACGCAAAGATCCCGAAGGATCGCGACCCGAAGTCGCTCACCCTGACGGATTGCCGCCAGTTGCTCGAGCAGGCTCCCGCCAGGGGCGCGCGCTTCGGCCGGGGCAGGCGCGGAGGAGCTGGCGCCGGTCAGCAGCGCGCGGGCAACGGCCAGCGCAAAGGCAATGGCGCCAACACGGCCGCCGCCAACACGGCCGCCGCTGCGCCAGCCGGCGGCAGGCGGGCAAAGAGCGCAGTGACACCTGCCGCAGGCGCCAAAAGCGCTGCGGGTCGGGCTCCGTCCACAGCGGCGGCCGCAGCAAAGGCGGGCACCTCGGCCAAATCCGCAGCGACCGCGCGAGCGGTCCCTGCGGCAAAGAGTACGGCGGCACGCGCTCGCGCGAGCGGTTCCAACACCCGGGTGCCGCGCGCTCCCGCCGCAACGATGCCGGCGACGCGACCGACTGCTGCCAGCAAGCCGCCAGGCTCCAGGAAGAACGGCAAGTCCGCAGCGAATCGGTCCCGCGGCGTTAAGTAGCGGGGCGCCCGTTACAGAGCGCTCCGCCCGCCCCTCAACACTTTGCGCGGCGCTCGCCAATGGCCAAATACCGACACAGCCATCACGCGGGTAACTTCGCGGACGTGCACAAGCACGTGACCCTGCGCGCGCTGCTGTCGTCGATGAAGCGCAAGGACAAAGGCTTCGCCTACTTCGAGACTCATGCTGGCCGGGGCGCCTATCACCTCTCGCCCGAGTCCCCCGAGACCGCGCACGGGGTCGGCAGATTCATGGCGCGCGCGCACGATGCGCCGGAGCTGCGCGAGTTCGCCGCCGCGGTGTTGGAATTCCGCCGCTCCCGCGGAGATGAGCGCGCTTACCCAGGATCCCCCGTCATCGCCGCTAGCGAGCTGCGCCCGCAGGATCGCGCACTCTTCGGCGAGCTGATCCCCGCGGAGGCGCGGGCGCTGGAAAGGGAACTCGAAGGAAACATGCTTCTGCGCGTCGAGCAGGGCGACGGATTCGAGCGCCTCCGCGCATGGATGCCGCCGGCGGAGCGGCGCGCCCTGGTGCTCATCGATCCGCCGTACGAGGAGACCCTCCGCGACTTCGAGCGAGTCACGGCTGCGCTCAACGATGCCCTGCGACGCTTCGCGACCGGCGTCTATATGGTGTGGTATCCGATCAAGGATGAGAGGCAGGTTCGCGCCTGGCATTCCCGAATCATGCCGGGGGCCGGCCGCGAGATGCTCGCCAGCGAGATGTGGTTGTACCCGCGCGACTCGCGAGTTGCTCTCAACGGCTCCGGACTGCTGGTCGTCAATCCTCCATGGCAGTTGCTCGAGCGCATGCGCACCTGGCTTCCCGAGCTGCAGGCTCTGCTCGATACCGGACACGAGGGCGGTACAAGCGTCACGAAGTTGACATCCGCGGCGTGACCCCCCGGCTCGGCGGGCGCAGAATCTGCGCATGGAGCCGCAAAAGGATCGGTACGGAGTCGTCGGCCACCCAGTGGGTCACAGCTGGTCGCCATTCATCCACGGCCTGTTCGCACGCGACACGGGGCAGACCATGAGCTACCGGCTGTATGACTTCCGGCCGAGAGAGCTCGAGCCGCGGGTGCGTGATTTTTTCACCCTTGGAGGCCGCGGGCTGAATGTGACACTGCCGCACAAGGGCGCGGCGGTGAGAATCGCCAGCGAGCTCACCCCGCGGGCGACTCACGCCCAGGCCGTCAACACCCTGGCAGTGCAGAAGGATGGCTCGCTGCTCGGAGACAACACCGACGGCGTCGGACTCGTGCGCGATCTTTGCGACAACCTGGGGCTCGTCGTCACGCGTCGCAGGATCCTCATCATCGGTTCCGGCGGAGCCACGCGCGGCGTCCTCGCGCCTTTGCTGGCACTCGAGCCCTCCGAGATCGTCATCGCCAACCGGACCCCCGAGCGCGCGCAGGCGTTGGCCGAGGGGTTCTCCAAGCTGGGTCCGGTACGTGGCACGGGCTTGCAGGAGATCTCCGGAGGCCCCTACGATCTGATCATCAATGCGACTTCCGCCGGCCTCGGCGGCGCAATTCCGGCGGTGGATCCCGGCATCCTCGGACCCGAGACGATCTGTTACGACATGTCGTACGGCAAGACCGACACGCCGTTCACCAAGTGGGCGCTCAATCTTGGCTGTGCCAGGGCATTTCAGGGCTGGGGGATGCTCGTCGAGCAGGCCGCGGAGTCCTTCCGGGTCTGGCGTGGAATCCGTCCGGGCACGACTTCTGTGCTCACCGCGTTGAAAGAGCGGGCACTCGCGCCACGCCCTCCGGGTCCGGCTGAAAAGCTCGCCCGTGAGAGCGCTCCCTCGAAATCGAGAACGCCTAGCGCATCGTGACCAGCTCTTCCGCACTCGTGGGGTGAATCGCCACGGTATCGTCGAAGTCGCGCTTGGTTGCCCCCATGCGCACCGCCACCGCGAATCCCTGCATCATCTCGTCCGCGCCCTGTCCGATGACGTGTACGCCCACGACCCGCTGCTCCGGACCGACGGTCACCAGCTTCATGTCAGTGCGAGGCTTGCGGGTGGTCAGCGCGTGATACATCGGAATGAACCCCGACCGGTACACGGTGACGGCCGCATCGCCGTACCGGGCGCGGGCTGCCTCCTCCGTCAGTCCCACTGTCCCGACAGGCGAGTGGCCGAAGACCACCGTCGGGATGTATTCATAGTCGAGATAGCGGTCCGGCTGACCACCGAAGAGCCGGTCGGCGAGCCGACGCCCCGCTGCGATCGCGACCGGGGTGAGCTGTTTGCGGCCCGTGACATCCCCAACTGCATAGACGCCGGCGCAAGTGGTGACCTGGAACTTGTCAGTCGCAATGTATCCGAATTCATCGAGACCGATGCCTGCCTGCGCGAGCCCGAGCTCTTCGACCTCAGGCACCCGCCCGATCGCCCAGATGACCGCGTCCAGGGGCGTCTGTCTGCGGCCGTCGCGCATCTCGAGATCCAACGCACCGGTCGCGGCTCGCCCGAGCGCCCGAGGCCAGGCGTTGGTCATCACTTCCATCCCGTCATCCTGCATGACCCGCAGGGTGGCCTCGCCGAGCATGCGATCGAATTCCTTCAGGGCGGCTTGGGTGCGCAACACGAGTGTGGCCTTCGCACCCAGCGCCGCGAGAATCGCCGTGAGCTCGACCGCGATATAGCCGCTGCCGACGACGGCGACTCGCTCGGGCAGCTTCTGCAGATCGAAGAACCCGTCCGAGGTAATCCCCAGCTGCATTCCCGGGATGCCGGGCAGCAGGGGACGTCCGCCGGTCGCGATAAGCGCGTGGGCGGCGGTGAGCTGGCGCCCGGCGGCTTCGACCGTGCGTGAGTCGAGAAATCGTCCCCTTCCGCGTACGAGCTCGACGCCACGCTTGGCGAGGTTCGCCTCGTAAATGCCATTCAGCCGCGCAACGTAGGCGTCCCGCTTGCTCTTCAGCAGCGCCCAGTCATGGGGCTCTGCCGCACCCAGGCGGAAGCCGTACTCGGCGGCATCGCCGAGGCACTCGGCGATAGCGGACGCATTCCACATAACCTTTTTGGGAACGCATCCGACATTGACGCAGGTGCCCCCGAGCCGGCCGGATTCCACCAGCGCCACCCGGGCGCCGCATTCGGCCGCCCGCTGCGCGGCCGCCAGGCCTCCACTGCCCCCACCGATGACCACGAAGTCGAACTGGTCAGCCATACCTCACCCGTGCCGCCTCTGCCGCGCTGCCATGTTACATGGGGCGGGTACCTCCTCCCCGCCATCCCCCATTCGCCGCTACGCGGGATGCCCACAAAGCCATAGAATGCGACTCCTTCCTGGGACGCGAGACGCATGGACAATCCCCTGCTGGGCCTGGAGCCCTTGCCTGCATTTGCACGGATTCGCCCCGAGCACGTCGAGCCGGGAATGCGGGAGCTTCTACAGACCAGCCGCGCCCGGCTCGAGGAGCTGGTCGCTCTGCAGCAGCCGACGTTCGCCACCGTGGTGGAGCCTCTGGAAGAGCTGCACCATCGGCTGACCCGCACGTGGTCGCCGGTGAACCATCTCAATGCCGTGCTCAACTCAGAGGCCCTTCGGACCGGCTACAACGCCTGCCTGCCCCTGCTGTCGGCCTACCAGACGGATCTGGCACAGAGCGAGCCGCTGTACCGCGCCTACCGGACGATTGCCGAGCAGGAGGGAGCGGCGCTGGGACCGGTGCAGCGCCAGGTGATCGAGCATGCGCTGCGGGACTTTCGTCTCGCTGGCGTGGGACTGGATACCGCGCGCAAGGAGCGGTTCAAGGCCGTCATGCTCGAACTCACCCAACTGCAGGCCAAGTTCGAAGAGAACGTGCTCGATGCGACCAACGGCTGGAGTCATCCCATCGCGGACGAGGCCGAGCTGCGTGGACTCAATTCATCCCTGATCGAGCAGGCGCGGCGGCGCGCACAGGACCAGGGAGTGGCCGGGTGGATACTCTGTCTCGATCAGCCCACCTATGTGGCGGTGGTCACGGACGCCGAATCCGAGAGTCTGCGGCGCTCGTTCTACGAGGCGTGGACGACCCGCGCGTCCGACCAGGGACCCAACGCCGGCCGCTGGGACAATTCCCCGGTGATGGAGGCAATACTGCGACTCCGTCACGAGGCCGCGCAGCTTCTGCACTTCCACAACTATGCCGAATATGCACTGTCCACGCGCATGGCCCACAGCGTGCAGGAAGTCATGCAGTTTCTCCTCGAGCTGGCGCGCTCCGCGCGCGATGCCGCGCACGCGGAGTTCGAGGAGCTGGAATCGTTTGCCGGCCGGAAGCTGGCCGCGTGGGACGTGGGGTTCTATGCCGAGCGTCTGCAGCGCAGCCGCTACTCGGTCTCGCAAGAGGAGCTGCGACCTTACTTCCCGCTGCCGCGCGTGCTGACGGGCCTGTTCGAAGTGGGTCAGCGGCTCTTTGGCCTGCGGATCCATGAACGTCGCGGAGTCCCGGTCTGGCACGACGATGTGCGCTTCTTCGAGATCGAGAACGCCGAAGGCCATCTGGTCGGCAGCTTTTATCTCGACGCCTATGCCCGGCCCAACAAGCGCAGCGGTGCGTGGATGGACGAGTGCGTCGGACGCAAGCGCCTGGCCAGCGGATCGGCGCTGCCCGTCGCCTATCTCGTCTGCAATTTCCTGCCGCCCAGCCAGGGTCATCCGGCACTGCTGACCCACGACGATGTGCTGACTCTGTTCCATGAGTTTGGCCACGGGCTGCACCACCTGCTCACTCGCGTGGACTATCCCAGCATCGCGGGCATCAACGGAGTGTCCTGGGACGCCGTGGAGCTGCCGAGCCAGTTCCTGGAGAACTACGCCTGGCATCCCGAGGTGCTGCAGCAGATTTCCAGCCACATCGAGACGGGCGCGCCGCTGCCGCAGGAGATGCAGTCCCGGCTGATTACCACGCGCAGCTTCCACGCCGGTCTGCAGATGATGCGTCAGCTGGAGTTCGCCCTCTTCGACTTCCGCCTGCATGCGGAGTACTCCCCGGAAAGCGGCGGCCGCATAGGCGAGGTGCTCGAGTCGGTCCGGCGCGAGGTGGCCGTGGTGCCGGCACCGCCCTGGAACCGCTTCCCCAACAGTTTCGGGCACATCTTTGCCGGCGGCTACGCGGCGGGCTACTACAGCTACAAGTGGGCGGAGGTCCTGGCGGCCGATGCCTTCGCGGCGTTCGAGGAGAACGGCGTGTTCGATGACCGCACCGCGCACCGCTTTCTCGACGCCATCCTCACCCGCGGCGGCAGCCGGGATGCCCTCGAGGCATTCATCGAGTTCCGCGGGCGAAAGCCCGATGTGCGGGCTTTGCTGAAGCAGCACGGCATCCTGCCGGAGAGTCCAGCCGCCGCCTGAGGCTGCCCGCTGTGCGCCGCCCTCGAGGGAGGCATCGCTCCCACGGGCTTTGACATACATCGCGCAGCAACATAGTAGCTGCGGATCAAGCGCTTACGTTGCCTGGGGCCGGGCGGGTAACGAGCCGACCCCGCTCGCCCTCAAAACTGTGCGCCGTGTCGCTGGCACTGTGCTCGAAGGCTGGCCTAGACTGCCGGCGGGTCGAGGGTTGAACCTGGGGACGGCCAGAAAGCCGCGCGGACATCACGAGAATGAAAAGCGTTCGGCGCAGCGATTTCGATGTAACCAACACGGTGCAGGTCAGCTCGCCGCACGCCGTTCTGGCGGAGGTGCGCAGGCTGTTCGGGCCGACGTGGCCGGGGCTCCCGTTCGAGCCGCTGGATCTCGCGTTCGCGCATTTCGAGCGCCTGTTCGCCGGCGAAGTCCCCGGCTATTGCGGCGTGGACACCGTCTATCACGACCGCCAACACACGCTGGATATCACGCTGGCGCTCGCGCGCATGCTCGTCGGCTACGAGCGTCAACACGCTGAGCCCAGCCGCCTCGGCGGACACCGCGCCCTGGTCGGCCTCATCACCGGACTGTTCCACGATGTTGGCTATCTGCGCCGGCTGGATGACCTGGCCATCCGCAACGGCGCGGAATTCACCCGCACGCACGTGTCACGCGGCGCGCGTTTCCTGCAGGAATATCTGCCCGAGATCGGCCTGGGCGACTCGGTGCCGGTCGCCTGCGAGATCATCCACTTCACCGGTTACGAAGTGCCGTTCAATCAGATCAAGGTCACCGACCCGCGCGACATCACGATCGGCCACCTGCTCGGCACCGCGGACATGATCGCCCAGATGGCCGATCGCTGTTATCTGGAGAAATGCCGCGACCGACTGTACGCCGAATTCGTTCTCGGCGGTGTCGCGCTGCCCATCGCCGCCAACGGCGGTCGCGAAGTCAAATACGCCTCAGGGCTCGACCTGCTGCGCCAGACGCCGGAGTTCATCGCCGAAGTGCGCACGAAACGTCTCGACGGCGAGTTTCACAGCGTCTACCGGAATCTCGAGATTCTCTACGGCGGCCGCAACCCGTACATGGAGGCAATCGACCGCAACGTCGAGTACCTGCGCCAGATCCTGCGCAGCGAGAACTGGCGTCTGCTGCGCCGGAACCCGCCCATCTTCGCCGCTACCGAGGATCCGATGTCCACCATGCGGGGACTGATGCTCGGCTACATCAAGCGGGTCTGGGCGAGCAAGTACGAGAAGACCTGACGGCGGCGAGCAGCGGACAGTCCGAGCCGTCACGGCGTGTCAACGGCTCGTACGTATCTCGCGTAGATCTCCTGCAACCCCTCGAGCACCTGGCCGCGTCCCGGCATGTCGGTTCCGGCAATCGCCTCGGCCAGAACATCCACTGACAGGGCCTCGAGCGCGGGCACGGAGACCGGGCGATAGCTCAGGTGCCACGGCTCCGGCTGTACTCCACCGCGATCGGTCGTGTAGGGGCGGAAGAACCCGAAGCGTGCCATGTTGTCGGCGAGCCAGCGATCCAGGCGCGTGAAGCAGCCGCCGGGGGCAAACTCCTGCGGCACCAGTCGAGGCCGGCCGCCGGCGGGGAGGCAGGCGAGGTCGATGACGTCCACCTCGCTGCCCCAGTGATGGCGGCTGGCACCCGGCAGGGCGGACCACAGCAGAATGGCCTGGATCAGCGCGGCCTCGTCGAGGGAGGCATGCTCGATCTCGAGGCCGTGCCGATCGAGCAGCGCCCGCTCCCCTTTGAACTTTGCCGTCCAGATCGCGACCTGGCGCGGGAAATCCCGGAATCCGGAGGCGACTCCAACATCGATCCCGGCCCCACGAGCCGCCTCGCGCATCGCCAGCAAAGCTCGCCCGGCGTCCGCGTGAAGCGCGCACCCCAGCCCGGAGATCTCCCCCACGTGAGTCGCGGCGCGTCCGGTCAGCTCCAGCGCATTGAGCATTTGGACGGCATTCTAGGGGAGAACCCCGTACATCCGTACGAATCCCACCAAGCTGCGGGTAGCCCGGGGGGCTGACGGCGGGTAATATCGGAGAGGCCATCACAAGGGGATCCGGCCAGCTGCGCGAGCGGCTGCCGTATGCAAGTGACCGCCGCCAGCCTGAAGTTGAAGTATGCCCTCGCGGCCTTCGTGGTCGTGCTCCTCGCCACTGTCCTGGTGGCGGCGGTGCTGGCGTGGCAGTCTGATGTAGGAACGCGACGACTTGGCTCTGTCGCTGAGAATTCCGCACGTGATCGTGTGGCGGTTGAGCTACGGGCGCGCGCTGAGTCCACGGCTGCGCATGCGGCTGACTCGGTGGCCGCGGCCGTCCGCGCCCGGGACCCGGACTCGATCGCGCACCGGTTGCAGCCGTTCATCGAGGACAGGACCGTCATCGCGGTCTCCGTGACCGACCTCGACGGCATGACCCTGTATCACTGGCGCCGGAGCACGCCGCCGCGCACAGCGGTGCAGTTCGAGGCAGCCCAGCCGATCCGCGAGATGGTGGAAAGCATTCCGGGTGCGGCCACGCCGAAGACTTTCGGCGAGCTGCGAATCATGGTGGAGCAGGTCGCGCCCGCGCCTGGCGCGACCCTCGGTAACCGCCTCACGGCGGCCAACACGCAGCAGATGCAAGTGGCACTGCTGATCGCTGCGGGCCTGGCCGTTGGGGGCGGCTTGCTGGGCGCGGCGCTCGCCTGGCGCGCCGGCCGCAAGCTCGAGCAGCCCATCGTCGCCATGATCCGGGGGGCGGAGCGCATCGGGCAGGGCGACTACACCCGTCCCGTGGATGTGCGGCGGCGGGATGAGCTGGGCGAGCTGCAGAAGGCTCTGGAACGGATGCGCGGCCGCCTGCGCCAATCGACCGTCCACAAGAACTATCTGCACAGCGTCCTCAACAGCATGACGGACGCGGTCTTCGTGACCTCTCCGGATGGCGTGGTCAAGGTCGCCAATTCCGCCGCCTGCAAGCTTCTGGGCTATGCGGAAGAGGAGCTTCTCGGGCGCAGCATCGTGGCAGTGCTCGATGAGCGCGAGCGGGAGAGCTTCGATCTGCTGCAGGCAGCGCAGGAGACCCGGGAAACCGTGGTGCGCACCCGCGGCGGACAGACCATTCCGGTGTCCTTCACCGGCTCGCGCATCGAGACGGACGATCCCCAGTTCCAGGGAAACATCTTCGTCGCCCGCAACATCACCGACCGCAAGCGCGCCGAGCGGCGCATCCGCTACCTCGCCCGCTACGACGCGCTCACGAAGATCCCCAACCGCATGCAGTTCCATCATCTGCTGCAGCAGACGATCGCCCGGGGACTGCGCAGCGGGCAGGTCCTGGCGTTGCTGTACCTGGACATGGATCGCTTCAAGGAAGTGAACGATACGTTCGGACACGCCTCCGGCGACCGCCTGCTGGAGGTGCTGGCGGAGCGACTGACACGCATCCTGCCGAAGGACACGGTGCTCGGACGGCTGGCGGGGGATGAGTTCGCCATGTTCGTGGACGGCCTGCCGGCCGATGCCGACAATCGCGGACCGATCGCGCATCTCGCCCGCTCGATCCTCACCGAGGTGGCGCGCGCTTTCCAGCTCAATCAGCACGAGGTCTTCCTGACCGCCAGCATCGGAATCGCGTTTTGCCCGCGTGATGCGGAGAACGTCATCGACCTGATCCGCAACGCGGATGCGGCGATGTACTACTCGAAGCAGAACGGCGGCAACACCTTCGCGTTCTACTCGCCGGAGATGAACGCCGCCGCGGTGGAGCGGCTGATGCTCAAGAGCAAGCTGCGCCGCGCACTCGAGCGCGACGAGCTCGTGATCCGCTATCAGCCCAAGGTCGATCTGCGCAACGGCCGCATCATCGGCGCGGAGGCGCTGCTGCGCTGGCGGCTGCCCGGACACGGCGACATTCCGCCCTCGATGTTCATCCCGCTCGCGGAGGAAACCAACCTCATCCTGGACATCGGCGAGTGGGTGCTGAATCGCGTGTGCCTCGACTATCGCCGCATGCAGAGCGAGGGAGCCAACCCCGGACGCATCTCGCTGAACCTCTCGCTCAAGCAGCTGCGCCAGGCGAGCTTCATCCTGCGCTGCCGCTCGGTATTCCGCCGCCACTCGGTGTCTCCGACCTCGTTCGAGCTGGAGATCACCGAGACCACGCTGATGGCGGATGCGAAGCGCACCGTGCGGCTGCTCGATGAGCTGTACGCGATGGGATTGCATCTGTCGATCGACGATTTCGGCACCGGGTACTCCTCCCTGTCGGCCTTGCAGCAGTTCCCCATCGGCACGCTCAAGATCGACCAGTCCTTCGTCCGCGATGTCGGTGAGGACGCGGGCGATGCGACGATCGTCAAGACCATCATCGAGATGGGTCGCAGCCTGGGCATGGAAGTCGTGGCCGAGGGTGTCGAATCGCTGCGCCACCTGGACTTCCTGCGCCGCAATGCCTGTCACTACGCCCAGGGCAAGCTATTCGGCGAGCCGTGCACGGCGGAGGATCTGCTGGCACTGCTGACCCGGCAGGAGGGCGGCGCGCCGCCGTTCTCCCAGCTCATGCATCACGCGGATGAGCTGGCGAGCCGGTCGGCCTGATTAAGTTATCTCGCAGCGGGAGCTTGCGCGCGTAACCGCTGCGCTGCAGCTACAATCCCGACATGCCGTTCACCTCGACGATGCACGACGTGCCCGCTATACGTCGGCGTGTGTGGAGGCGGGTCGCCCTGCTCATCCTCGCTGCGATCTGGGCCGGCACGGCCTTCTGGCAAACCAACAAGCCGCTGCCTTCCGGCCTTCATGTGGACTCTCCGTGGTATCCCGTGGGGACGCGGGATGTCACCTTCATCGCCGATGTTACCTCGGCGGACGCCTACGGCAGGCCTATCGTCAGCCAGGCGATCTTCGACCAGGTGCTGAGCGTCATCCATTCCGCCCGCAAATTCATCGTGCTGGACTATTACCTGTACGGCAGCGCGGCGCAGCCCGACGAGGCGCCGGGCGCCGACCCGCCCTCCGGTGTCCTGCCGCGGCAGCTGGCCGCGGAGCTGCGCGATGCGCTGATCGAGCAGCGGCGCGCGCAGCCCGATCTTCGCGTTCTGTTCATCACCGATCCGATCAGCGAGCTGTATGGCGATCGGCCCTCAGCGGACCTGCGGCTCCTGCAGGCCGCCGGGGTGCAGGTAACGGTCGCCAACCTCGGCCGGCTGCGTGATCCCAACTTCCTGTACTCCAGCCTGTGGCGGCTGACTCTCGGCTGGTGGCGTGGAAGGGCTCGCACAGAGGGTCCCCCGGTCGAGGGGTGGATACCCAATCCGCTTCTGGAGAGCGATGTGCCCGTGAGCCTGCAGGCCTGGCTGCGCCTGCTGAATTTCAAATCGGATCACCGCAATGTGCTGCTGGCGGATGACGGCCGAGGGGGGCTGGTCGGCATTGTCGGCTCCGCCAGTCCGCACGATGCGAGCGCCGCTCATTCCAACGCCGCTCTGAAGGTTGCGGGACCGGCGCTGCTGCCGCTGCTGCGTAGCGAGCTGGCCGTGGCGCGCCTGTCCGGCTGGCAGGGCCGCTTCCGGCCCGATGAGCTCATCGCTACATTTGCGGCCTCGCCATTGTCGGCTACCGAGGCACCGCCGGTCGGCAACCGGGCCAAGGTGCTGACCGAAGGGGCGATCCGCTCCGCTCTGCTCAGCCGCCTCGAAGCGTGCAACCGTGGCGACAGCATCGACATCGCCATGTTCTACATCGCCGATCGCGGCATCGTGCAGGCATTGCTCGCCGCGAGCCGCCGGGGCGCGGCGGTCCGCCTCATTCTCGATCCCAACAAGGACGCCTACGGCCACGCCCGTGCAGGGATTCCCAATCAGCCTGTGGCCAGCGAGCTGGTGGCCTCCAGCGACGGTGCCATCCACGTTCGCTGGTATCGCACTCACGGCGAGGCGTTTCACACCAAGCTCGCCATGGTGTACGGCGCGGAACGGTTCTGGCTTACGGTGGGCTCGGCGAGCCTGACACGCCGCAATCTCCTCGACTATGACCTGGAAGCCAACATCGCGGTCGACCTCGAGCGCAACTCGCCCCTGGCACTGCAGGTGCTCGATTACTTCGACACGTTGTGGAGCAATCGAGCGCCGCTCGGAATCGAGTACACCGCCGACTTCGGCTTCTATTCGGACCCCTCGCAGCTACACTACTGGCTCTACCGGTTCCTCGAGGGGACCGGCGTGTCGATATTCTGAGCGCTGCGCTCAGCGACCGATCCCAGCGCCTGGTTGGCTGCCGCTTCGAACGCGGAGACGACCTCGCTCAGGTGATTCGCCGCTGCCACGGCGGTTCCTTCAGCGACGAAACTGCCCGTGAGCTCGCGTCCGATCCGCCTGCCGAGCGTGCATTCGAGGACCACATGGACCTCCGGTGCGTCCGGATGCGTCGTGTAGTCCGCCTCGAAGCGACGGATCACGATCTGAAGCAGATAGTCGGTACGGAAGGTACCGGAAGGATCCTGAACATCGCTCCAGTCGCCGGAAGACCGCAGCGTCTGCACGGTCAGTGCCTCGAGGACTTCCGGAAGGTCGGCGGGCCAGCGGCTGGCCGCGTAGTAGCTCATCCGGTGATCCGTCTGGACCAGCATGATGTGGTCCGAGCCTAAACCCGGACCCGCTATGGGGCGCGCGACACTCACGGAGTAGGCGGGCGGCCTCGCGTGCTGGGCTCCCGACTGGCTCGTGGCTCTGAGAACGTAGGTCTGGGTCGCGGGCGCGTTGCTGTGGAATCCGGCAGTGCATCCGGCAACGACCAACAGGACCGTCAGGCTCATCAAGACGGCTCGGGGGCGCACCGAGCGGATCCGGTCGGCGCTGTTCACCTCGGAATCTCCACGCCCTGGGGCGGCGGCTGATAGATGAGCTGGGACGGGTTCTCACGCAGACTGCTCGACAGATCCTGGATCTGCCGGGCGGCGGCGCGCCCTTCGCGCACGAACTGCTCGAGCTCGGGCAGACCGTCCCGGGTGAACGTGCGCAGGTCCTGTCGGTTATCGTCGATGAGATGCTCGAGCTGATCGCTCGCCTTCGAGAGATTGTCGGCCACCGTTCTCACGCGCTGCACGGCCGCAACGACCTCAGGTCCCGCATTGCTCACGACCTCGTGCGCACCTTTTGCCGAAGCCTGCAGCTCCGAGGCCGCGCCGCGCAGCTCGGTGACCAGCGCATTGACATCGCGCAATGTCGCCGGGAGGCCCGAGCTGGCCTTGTCAATGTTCTGCACCGCACTGGAGATCGCCGCGATGTTCCGGTCGCTCAACACCCGGTCGGCGCGGTCCACCACATCGCCCACCGCGGCCAAAACGTCCGGCAGGCTCGCCAGAAACAGGTCGAAGCGCGACTGCGTGGAGCGGATGACCGGATAGCGGATCCCCGGAACAGCCGGCGGCAACTGCGTGCCGGCGCCGATGCGTTGCAGGTCGATATAGAGCAAGCCGGTCACGCCCTGCATCTGAAGCTGCGCGAGCGTTCGGTCGGATATCGGGGTGGTCGAATCGATCCCGACTACCACCTGCACCCGGCCCGCGTCGCGGGGGTCGATGTGGGTCTCGAGGACGCGGCCGACGCCGACACCCAGGTAGCGCACCGCCGAGCCCCGCTCGAGCCCGCTGACGCTCCCGGAGAAGTAAATCTCGTAACGCTGGTAGACGCGATGCTCGCGGGTATCCGCATACCAGTACACAAACAGGGCAGCGACCAAAGCGACCAGCAGCACGAAGGCGCCGACGGCCGCGTAGTTGGCTTCACGCTCCATCGGCAACGGCGCGCGCCTGCGCGCGCTCTCCATGGAAGTACGCCTGGATCCACGGATTCGGATGCTCGACGATGCGCTGGAGAGTATCGACTTCCATATGATGATCGACGATCACCCCTACACGATTGCAGGTACGAAAGATCGTGTCCAGATCATGGGTGATCATGACGACCGTCAGCCGCAGCTCCTTCTGCAGGTACAGGATCAACTCGTCGAAGCCCGCGGCACTGATCGGATCCAGTCCGGAGGTCGGCTCGTCCAGAAACAGCAGGCGCGGATCCAGAGCCAGTGCGCGAGCCAGGGCGGCGCGCTTGATCATGCCTCCGGACAGTTGGGCGGGATATTTGAGGGCCGCATCCGAGGGCAGCCCCACGAGCCGTACCTTGAGCATGGCCAACTCATCGCGCTCGGCGGGAGGCAGGCTGAGATGCTCCAGCATGGGGACTTGTACGTTCTGCAGGACCGTCAGCGCCGAAAACAAGGCGCCCTGCTGAAAGGTCACGCCATAGTGTGCCTTGATGGCGTGCAGTTGCACGCTGGACATCCGGGTGATGTCCAGACCTTCGAGGCGGATGGTGCCCGCCTGGGGACGCTGCAGGCCGAGGATGCTCCGCAGCAGGACGGACTTGCCGGTACCCGAGCCTCCCACGATGCCGAATACCTCGTCTTCGTACACGTCCAGGTCAAGACCGTCGTGCACAACCTGGTTGCCGAATCGATTGACCAGTCCACGCACCTCCAGCACGGCCTGCGTCACGGGCGCCCGACTGCTGATTTCGATGGGACCTTGCATCGTTGCCGCGACGCCTTCAGATGTCGAGCTTCATGAAGAACACGGCAAACAAGGCGTCCGCAAGGATGACCAGAAAGATAGCCTGCACCACGGCCACGGTGGTCAACCGGCCCAGCTCGCGGGAGGAGTTGCGCACCTGCATGCCCCGGTACGTGCCCGCCATGCCGATCAGCAGGGCGAACACCGGCGCTTTCGTGAGCCCCACCCAGAAAGTAGTGGGCGCTATCGCCTCGTTCACGCGGGTCACGTACTGACTGATGGGAATGTCGAGCAGCAGCCGACACAACAATGCTCCACCCATGAGGCCAATGATATCCGCCACGACCGTCAGGAGCGGCAGCGCAATCACCAGGCCGAGCAGGCGCGGCAGCACCAGCGCCTCGAATGGGTCAACGCCGATCGCGTGCAGGGCATCGACCTCTTCGTTGAGTTGCATTGAGCCGATTTCGGCCGCGAAGGCGCTCCCGGAGCGGCCCGCGACGATGATGGAGGTCAGCAACACACCCATCTCCCGCAACACGCCGATCGTTACCAGGTCGACGACGAATATCTCCGCGCCGAAACGACGCAACTGCTGGGCGCTCATGTACGCGATGATCACGCTGATCAGGAACGCAATCAGGGCCGTGATGGGCATCGCGGTGATGCCGGTCTCGTATATGTGGCGGGCGACCGAAATGGGTCGCAGACGCCTGGGTCTGGTCAGCGCCCGGCCGGCAGTCGCGCCGATACGCCCCACGAATGCCAGCGTCGCCAGCAGGTCGCGTACGAAGCGCACGGACTTGATACCGATCTCCACCAGGCCGAGCTCGGCAAAAGGCAGCTCGTCGTCGGCGGAGTGCGCCGGCGGTCGGGGGGTCACCTGGCCCTGTGCGGCGGCGACCAGCCGCAGCTGATCGGGCGGAGCTCCGCGAAAGGAGACCTCGACACCCGCGGAACGGGCGCTGCGCAGAAACTCATTGAGGCGCCAGGCCCCGGAGAGATCCAGCGCGGTGAGAGCTTCCGTGTCGATGAGCGCGCGGTGTACTCCGCCGAGGTCGAGGGTGCTCAACGCCGCATCGATGTCGGCCAGCTGCAGCGCGCGCCACTCTCCGGTCAGATCGAGCTGCAGGCTCTCCCCGGCACGATGTACCTGCAGGAGAGTGCTCAAGACTCACCGATCCCGACGCTTGTGTCGATCACCCGGCAACGCGACCCACAAAGAGCAGCCCGGGTCGGGATGATAAGCGCGATCGGTGCCGCGGACTAAGTATCGTCGCGGTAGCGGCGGATCCGGGCGGCGGCATACGTGAAAGCCACGGTCACTGCCAGACCGATCCACAGATCGATGTTGCCGAGGGCGCGGGCCAGCTCGAGGCTGAGCGCGCCGAGCGGGATCGGGCCGGCGCTGCCAGCAGAGAAAATCGTCTGTTCGATGACCCGGTGCATGTCCACGTACGTGAATATGCCGTCGGTGCGGTATTCGAGCAGGTCCCACACGTGGTGGGTCCCGAAGGCAACGCGCTCGAGCACCACTGCGAGCACCGGTGGCAACGTCGCCCAGAGAAAGACACTGCGGCGCGCCCACGCCGAGACCAGAAGCAGATACGCCGACAGGGGGGCAAACCAGAGGGACGCGACGATCAGGGTGAGCAACATGATCACCTCGACCTTCACCCATGCCACGGTGTCCCAGAGGGCCACGCCAGCCGGCAGGTGCCCGAGGGCGGCGCGGCTCAACCAGACGGCGGAGAACAACAGGTTGGTCACGACCGACAGCAGGTAGACGCCCAGGGGCACGATCAGCAGCGCAACGAGCAGCTTGGAAGTAACCGTTGCGCCGTCCGAGGCGGGCAGGGACTTCCAGAAGAGAATGCTCCGGTCCTTGCGTTCGGCATACAGGCAGTCGAGCAGATAAAAATTGAGGACGATCCCGGCGATCAGGAACTGGATGAGGGTGAGGCCCCACTGGATCGCCGCAAACCAGGTGATCAGGCGGAAGTGCGCGTTGGAGCCCGCCCGGCTGAACTCGGGGAAGTCGATATGCGCCGGAAAGGCGCAGGCGAGCAGCAGCACGGAGGTCGCCAGAGGCGCCATCCACAGGGCGCGATGCTCCCAGAATTCCCGCTGCATGAGCACCCGCAACGTGCTGAGCATGCGGTTCCTGTCCAGGGCACCGGATGCCCGCGGTGCCTGCGCCAGCGGCTGATCGGAGCTGGAAAGGTTCGTGTCTGCCGTGCTCATGAGGCCGCTCCCTGCATCCTGGCCACAAACAGGTCGGCGATCGAAGGCGTCCGCAACTCCGCGAGCGGGCCGCCGGCAGTGGCGAGCTGCGCGGCCGGGCACCCCTCGAAATACAGAGCCACCCGCCCGAATACCTCGCGCTCGTAGAACGGTCTGAGCGCTCTGAGCGCCGGCGCGTGGTCTGCCGGGACCGTGACCTGGGTGTAGCGGCCGGTCAGATCCTCCACGGCGCTGTCCAGGACGACCCGGCCGCGGTTGATGAAGATCACATCCGTCAGCAGGTGCTCGATTTCCTCGACCTGATGGGTGGTGAGAAAAATCGTGCGCTCCTTGTCGAAATAGTCATTGACCAGTGTGTCGTAGAACTGCCGCCGGAAGAGCAGATCGAGCCCGAGAGTGGGCTCATCGAGCACGAGCAGCCGCGCATCGATCGCCAGTATCAGGGCGAGATGCAGCTGGGTGACCATGCCCTTGGAGAGCTCGCGCACGCGGCTTTTCAAGCGGATATCGGTCTTGCGCAGGAAATCCTCTGCGCGTGAGCGATCGAAGCGTGGGTGCACGCCCGCGACGAAATCAAGCGCGTTGCTGACACGCAGCCATTTTGGCAATACGGCGACGTCGGCGATGAAGCACACGTCCCGCATGAGATCGTCACGCTGTGAATCGGGCTTGCGTCCGAGTACCTGCAGGCCGCCGTCAAACCGGGTCAGGCCCAGGATCGCCTTCAGTATGGTGGTCTTGCCGGCGCCGTTGGGGCCGATCAGGCCCACGATGCGACCGGGAGCCACGTTGAAGCTCACGGAGTCCACGGCACGGGCGGCGCCGTAGTGCTTCCTCAGATCTCGGGCCTCAATTACTGGAGTCATCTTTGCTTTGTCCGGGCGTGGAGGGCCAGGGCGCGTTCGGGGCTGTCGCTCCGGCTTTGAGCAGCTCAGCGGGCGTCAGCCCCAAGCGTTGGATCGTGGCGTAAACCTTCGGCCATTCCTCTTCGAGGAAGCGCTGGCGCTCGTCCTTCATCAGCGCCTTGCTGGCGCCCGGACTGACGAACATCCCCAGTCCGCGGCGCTTCTCCACCAGTTGCTCATCGACGAGCTGCTGATACCCCTTGAGCACGGTCAGCGGATTCAGCCGGAATTCGGCCGCGACGCTGCGGACCGAGGGTAGCGGGTCCCCTTCCTTGAGGGCGCCTTCCAGAATCATCGCCACCACTCGGTCCCGCAGTTGCCGATAAATCGGCACGCTGTCGTCCCACTGCGGATCCATTAGTGCTCCGGAGCCCATGCCGTAACCGAGGAATAGCCAACTAATCTACCAAAACGGCCGGCTGGGACTGCCCAAACCAGATATGCCGAGGCTGGATCGCCAGCTTTGCCATATGCGTGGTGGGGGCAACCAGGGTCACGCCGGGGGCCGCCGTCGTGGACTCGACGAAGCTCCAGCTCAGAACCATTGTGACCGCCAGGGCGCTAAAACCACAGGCCAGTGCCTTCAGACTATTGTTTACAGTGCTCATCGTCCTCTCCTTCGTTTTGCCTTGAGGACCGCCCGATGCGATCCCCTCTCGTCTGGTGTTCTATCTAACTACATCACTACACTAGTGTCAAGCCAGTTCACCAAATATTTTCAGGGGCTGGGAAAGTGCCGTCCCGAGCCCCCGGCGGGCCTGGCAGGCCCTCCGAGCGGCCCGATCTCCCTTGCGAACCGGGGGGCCTGCGCAGGGCTCCCCTGCTTGTCACCTGCCTCCTGAAGGGCCCCTCCTGCGCTCACTTGGAGGAGGCGGCAGCCCAAAAGGTTGGAGCCCGGGCTTTTGGCGCCGCTCTTCTACAGCGCGTACAGTGACGGTGAATGGCCACCGACGAAGATGGCGAGCTGATGCTTCGCTACGCACGTGGCGACATGCGTGCCTTCGAGACTCTTTACGCGCGCTATCGCACTTCGTTGTATCGCTATCTCACGCGGCACACGCGCAACCCCGACACCGCCAACGATCTTTTTCAGGAGGTCTGGGGCAAGGTGATCGCCAGTCGCGAGCGTTATGAGCCGCGTGCGAAGTTCCGGACTTTCCTCTATCGGATCGCACGCAACTGCTTCATCGATCACTACCGCCGTTCGGCCGCGCGCGAGCGGCCCGGCACCATCGATGCGAACGCGGAAAGCTCGCTGCCGGGACCGGATCAAGACAGGCCCGACCTGCGTGCCGAGCAGGCGGAGTTGACTGCAAGTTACCGCGCAGCCCTCGCGGCCCTCCCGCCCGAGCAGCGCGACGTGTTCCTTCTGTACGAGGAATCCGGACTGTCACTGGAGGAGATTGCGATCGTCAGCGGCGTTGGTCCGGAGACGGCCAAGAGCCGGCTGCGCTACGCCGTGGCGAAGTTGCGCAGCGCGCTGACGGCACGCGAAGAGGTTCCGCGCGCCGCCACCCCCATCGAGGAGCCGGGCACATGAGCGGCGCGGGACACGAAGACGACTTCGAAGCCTATCTGCGCGAGCGCTCCGTACTGCCGCGGCGCCTGAGCACTGCGCAGCGAATCGAGCCGCCGAAAGACCTCGACGCCCTCGTGCTGGGCAAAGCGCGGCAGGCGATTCACGCAGGGCCTGAGCTGCGCCTGTATCGCGCGCCGCGCTGGGCGCTGCCGGTCGCCCTCGCCGCGACGATACTGTTGTCATTCTCGATCGTACTCAACATTGGCCTCACGACGCGTCCGCGCGATCAGCAGGCATCTTCTGCCTCGACAGCACTTGCGCCCGCTACTGCGCCTGATCCGGCGGTCGCGCCTCCGGCCTCGCAGGCGCTGGCCTCGCGCGCGCCCCAGTCGAAGGCTACCGCGACTGCGCCGTTGCAGACTCCCTCCGAAGCAGGGCCCGCGATGAAATCCGGGGCGGCGGCCACCGCAAGGATGGCGCCTGGGCCTTCAGTCTCAGCGCCGGCCGGAGCGGCATCGGCGCTCGCGGCCACCCCATCGGCCGGTAGCGATTCGCGCTCCGCAGTGGCATCTGCGGATCGCGCGGAACAGGCGGACAGCCCGGCGCGTTCGGCACCGCTCCCCGAATTGCAGTCGCGGGCTGCCACGGGCACCCCTGCGAAGCAAGTGCGTGATCCCGCGGCCTGGCTGCGGCACATCGAGACCCTGCGCGCCCGGGGTGAGACGGCTGAGGCCGACGCCGAGCTGCGCCGTTTCCGCGCAGCCTTCCCGGATTATCCGCTCAGCGCGCCTGCGCCCGCCGCGCACGATCCACCGAAGGAGCATCGCGTGCAGTAAAATCGGGGGCTTGCTCCGTCACGAAAAGACCACCATGAAGCCAGCTCTCAACGTTGCAATCACCGGCGCCGCGGGCCAGATCGGTTATGCCCTCGCTTTCCGCGTCGCCTCGGGACAGATGCTCGGACCCGATCAACCAGTCAACCTGCACCTGCTGGAGGTCAGCGCGGCGCTGCCGGCGCTTCAGGGGCTGCTCATGGAGATCAACGACTGCGCCTTTCCCACCTTGAACAAGGCGCTGGCGACGGACGATGCGCGGGTTGCGTTCCGGGACTGCCGGGCCGCTTTGCTGGTCGGGGCGCGTCCGCGTGGCCCGGGCATGGAGCGCAAGGATCTCCTGCTGGCCAACGCACAGATCTTCTCGGCGCAGGGCAAGGCTCTGAACGAGGTTGCCGACCGTAACGTGAAAATATTGGTCGTCGGCAATCCGGCCAACACGAATGCGCTGATTGCGAGAGCCAATGCGCGCGACCTGAACCCGCACAACTTCACCGCCATGACGCGTCTCGATCATAACCGCGCGCTCAGCCAGCTCGCGGAGAAGACCGGGACGCATGTCACGGCCATCCGGCGGATGACCATCTGGGGCAACCACTCCTCCACCCAGTATCCGGACATCAGTCACACGCTGGTCGGCGGCAAGCCGGCCCCGACCCTGGTGGAGCGCAAGTGGGTCGAGGAAACCTTCATCCCCGTCGTGCAGCAGCGGGGCGCGGCCATCATCAAGGCGCGCGGGGCCTCTTCCGCGGCTTCGGCTGCCTCCGCGGCGATCGATCACATCCACGACTGGGTACACGGGACCCCATCGGGAGACTGGGTGAGCATGGCTGTGCCGGCGGACGGCAGCTACGGCATTCGCGAAGGCGTCATCTATTCGTACCCCGTCACCATCAAGGACGGGAACTACGAGATCGTCCAGGGGCTCGACGTAGAGGACTTCAGCCGCAAGCGCATGGACGCCACGGACAAGGAGCTGCGGGAGGAGCGGGATGGCGTGAAGGATCTTCTTGGCGGGTGAGTTGACTCCCCGGCGACCGCGCGCGCACGCTCCAGCGTAGTACCCCGTTTCCGGCCTGGCCTGAACGGAAGGAAGCCCTAATGCTCGGCGCTATCATCACGCTTCTCCTGGTAGCAGCCGCTGCCTATGCCCTGACCCAGATCGGCGGCGTCATCACGCTGGTGTTCGTCGCGGCAGTGCTGTTCCTGGCCTATCGGCGGCTGTCGCTCCTGGTGTTCACGGCGACGTTCACCGTGCTGTTGGTCGCCTACACCTGGCTGGGCACATCGAGCGCGCCGGCGGGACTGTGGAAGGGATTCCTCTGGGTGCTGCTCGCATCGCTCTGGCTGCTCAACCTGCGGCCGCTGCGCAAGGTGCTGCTCACGCGACCGTTCATGAGGGCCTACCTGAAACTGCTGCCCCCGATGTCGCAGACGGAGCGGGAAGCCCTGGAGGCCGGGACCGTCTGGTGGGATGGCGAGCTCTTCACCGGCGCCCCGCACTGGCCGAAACTCCTTTCGGCCAAGGCACCCCAGCTTTCGCCTCAGGAGCAGGCGTTCATCGATGGCCCGTGCGAAGAGCTGTGCCGCATGCTCAATGACTGGAACATCACGCATGAGCTCGGCGATCTGCCGCCGCATGTGTGGGAGTTCCTGAAAACCCGCGGCTTCTTTGCCATGATCATCCCGAGGAAGTATGGCGGCCTGGAGTTCTCCGCCTACGCCCACTCGTGCGTGCTGGCAAAGATCGCGAGCCGCAGTGCGACGGCCTCCTCCACGGTGGCGGTCCCAAACTCACTCGGCCCCGCGGAGTTGTTGAACCACTACGGTACCGAGGAGCAGAAGGAGTATTACCTGCCGCGATTGGCCCGCGGCGAAGAAGTGCCGTGCTTCGCGCTCACCGGACCGCGCGCCGGGTCGGACGCGGCCTCCATTCCGGACACCGGCGTAGTGTGCCGCGGCTCGTGGCAAGGGCGCGAGATCACGGGGCTGCGACTGAACTTCTCGAAGCGATATATCACGCTCGCGCCGGTCGCAACGGTGGTCGGCCTTGCCTTCAGGATGTTTGACCCGGATGGTCTTCTCGGAGGCAAGGCGGATATCGGCATCACCTGCGCGCTGATTCCGCGACACACGCCGGGTATCACCATCGGGCGGCGGCATTTTCCGATCAACGTGCCGTTCCAGAACGGCCCGATCCAGGGCAAGGATGTGTTCGTGCCACTCGATGTCATCATCGGCGGCCCGAAGATGGCCGGCGCCGGGTGGCGCATGCTGGTGGAGCAGCTTTCCGTCGGTCGCTGCATCTCGCTGCCCTCCAACGCCACCGGGGGCGCCAAGGCTGGCGTGTGGGCGACTGGCGCGTACGCCCGCATCAGGCGCCAGTTCAACATGCCGGTAGGCAAGTTCGAGGGCGTCGAGGCCGTAATCGCGCGGATGGTGGGACTCACCTACACGATGGATGCGGCGCGCTCCGTGACTGCTGGTGCGATCGACGGCGGTGAAAAGCCTTCCGTGCCCTCGGCGATGCTCAAATATCACGTCACGGAGATGGGGCGCCAGGTAGCCAACGATGCCATGGACATCCACGGCGGCAAGGGGATCTGCCTCGGACCGCGAAACTATCTCGCGCGCGGCTACGAAGTGGTCCCGGTGGCCATCACCGTCGAGGGAGCGAATCTGCTCACGCGCAGCCTGATCATTTTCGGGCAGGGAGCCGTGCGCTGCCACCCATTCGTGCTCAAGGAGATGACTGCGGCGCGCAATCCGGACCGCGCCCGCGGCGTGGACGAATTCGACCGCGCGCTGTTCGGCCACGTAGGGTTCACGATCTCCAACGCGGTACGCTCATTCATCATGGCGCTCACGCACGCGCGCTTCACGCGCGTACCGGTGTCGGGCCAGACAGCAAGATACTTTCAGCACATAGTCCGATTCAGCGCCTCCTTCGCGTTCGCAGTCGACGTGGCGATGCTCACGCTGGGCGGCTATTTGAAGAAGAAAGAGAACCTCTCCGCGAGGCTCGGCGACGTGCTCTCCTGCATGTACCTCGCATCGATGGTGCTCAAGCATCATGAGAACGAAGGGCGCCGCGCCGAGGATCTGCCAATCGTCGAGTGGGCCTGCCGCAACCTGCTGTATCACGCGCAGGAACAGATGCACGGCTTCCTGCGCAACTTCCCCAACCGTTTCCTCGCTGGCGCGATGCGGCTGTTCATCTTCCCTCGTGGCCGGACGTACTCCGCGCCTGGCGACCGGCTCGGTCGCCGCGTGGCAGAGCTCGTGATCAACGCGACGGAGACGCGCGAGCGGCTCTGCCAATACATCTACTGGACGCTCGAGCCGGGCAACCCGCTGGGGCTGCTGCAGGAAGCTCTGCTGCTCGCACAGAACGTCGAGCCGATCGAGAAGCGCATTCGTGTCGAAGGCGTCAAGACCGGCAAGGTGACGGCGCTGGAGTTGCCCGCGCAGATCCAACAGGCGGTGGCCGCGGGAATCATCTCCGAAACCGAAGGGGCGGCTCTGCGGGAATACGACCGCAAGGTGCTCGAGCTGATCAGCGTGGACGACTTCGCCCAGCACGAGCTGGGCACGCGAGCGGAGCCCGTGCCGCAGGCGGCGGCTCGCACCAGCGTGCATGTTGCCTGAGACGGGCGGCACCGTCGCGGTGCCGCAGCCTTCCTCCGGCAGCGCCGGCACTGCGGCTGAATCTGGCGCCGGCCGCGCAGTGCAGCTTCCACACCCACAGGACAGCATCCCCCTGTGCGCCAACTGCGGCACTGCGGTGCCGTTGGCGTACTGTGGAAATTGCGGCCAACGACGCGGGGCCGAGGTGCATTCGCTCTGGCACTTCGCTCGCGAGGCGACGGAGGACCTGACTCACGCCGATTCGCGACTCTGGCGCACGCTCGCCGGTTTGATGTTCAGACCTGGATTCCTGACGTGCGAATTCCTCGCAGGTCACCGGGCCCGGTATCTGCCCCCGCTGCGGCTGTATCTGGTTCTCAGTGTCGTGTTCTTCCTGGTCATCGGCGCGCTGCCCCAGGAGACACGCGTGGTGCGGGTCTCCACAAAACTGGACACGTCCACAGTCACTGTCGCGCCGGTGCAATCAATTGATCTGACCCCGCGGCCGGGCGAGACCCCGCAGCAGACGCAGCAGCGCGTCTGCGATCCCCACTTCAACGGCCCGGCGAAGTCCTTCATGAGCCCGCTTCTGCGCAAAGGGTGCCACGCGATGGTGCAGGACGGCGGACGCAACATCCGGGAGGTCTTCCTGCACAACGCGCCGCGCGCGATGTTCCTGTTCCTGCCGGTGCTGGCAATCGTCATGAGGGGGATGTACTGGCGCCCGCGTCGCTACTACGTGGAGCACCTGCTTTTTTTCATACACAACCATGCCTTCGCATTCCTGCTGTTGACGCTGCTGGCTTTGCTGACACAGGTCCTGCCGGAATCGGCGGGCGATACGCTGACCCTGACCGCCTGGCTGTACATTCCGTACTACCTGTTCGTGGCGATGCGTCGGGTGTATCGCCAGGGTCGAGCGCGGACCGCCGCGAAACTGATAGTCCTTTCCTTCGCCTACCTGATCGGACTGGCTCTCACGATCGGGTTGATCGGAGTCTACAGTGTCTGGACGTCCTGACCGGCGCGCCCGGACAGACCCCTACGCCACCGCGAGGGCAGTGTTAAGCTTCGGCAGGGACTCTTGCGATGGCCGGGTAATCACAGCGTGGGAACCGTGTCGCACTCGCCAGTGAATCGCGCTGTTCTGCATGTTGACATGGATGCGTTCTACGCATCGGTCGAGCAGCGGGATGATCCGTCCACCGCCGGCAAGCCGCTCATCGTCGGCGGGCTGGGTGGCCGGGGTGTGGTTGCGGCCGCAAGCTACGAAGTCCGCCGGTTCGGAGTCCGCTCGGCCATGCCGATGAGCACGGCGCTGCGCCTGTGTCCGCATGCGATCTGCATTCGCCCGCGCATGAGCCGCTACAAGGAGGTGTCCGCGCAGGTATTCCAGGTGTTCCATGAGATCACGCCCCTGGTACAGGGGCTCTCGCTGGACGAGGCGTACCTCGATGTGAGCGCGAGCGCCGCCCTGTTCGGAGATGCGATCGCCATTGCCCGACGGATCAAGCGTCGGATTCGCGAGGTCACGGGGCTGACCGCCTCGGTCGGGGTTGCACCCAACAAGCTCGTCGCCAAGATCGCCTCCGAGCTGTCGAAGCCCGACGGGCTGACCGTGGTCGAGGAGAGCCGGGTACGGGAGATCCTGGATCCCCTGTCGGTGCGCCGCCTCCCCGGCCTCGGCCGCAAGACCGGTGCTCGGGTCGAAGAATGCGGCATCCAGACGCTGGCTCAACTGCGCAGCGCGCCGGACGCCCTCCTCTGGCCCCTGTTCGGCCGCTATGCGCAGCGCGTCCGCGACCGGGCTTCGGGCATCGACGATCGCGCAGTACACCCGGACCTGGAGGAGAAATCCATCAGCGCCGAGGACACATTCGACCAGGATGTGGGGGAGACCCCAACGCTGCACGCCGAAGTCTCCCGACTGGCGGGCCTGTCCTGCAGCCGCATGCGCCAGCGTCGCCTCATGGCAGGCTGTATTGGCATCAAGATCCGGCACTCGGACTTCTCAACCTTCACCCGTCAGCGGGCCGTGGCGCCCCCTACCCACGATGGGCGTACCATCGCGAACGTGGCGAACGAGCTGCTCGCGCGTTGGCTGGCAGGCAATCCCGGCGCGAAACTTAGGCTGCTGGGCGTGGTCTTGAGTGACCTCAGCCCCGCTTCGCAGCTGGGCCTGTTCGAGGCTAGCCCGCATGTAAGTGCCCTGGACGCTGCCCTGGATGAGGCCTGTGCGCGGTTCGGAACCCACGCCCTGCGGCGTGGCAACAGCATCAAGTAGCATCGGCGCATGTATCTGTCCTTTTTTGGCCTGAACGAGAAGCCGTTCGCGATCACCCCCGATCCGCGCTATCTCTATCTCAGCGAGCGCCACGCCGAAGCCCTCGCTCACCTGCTGTACGGTATCAACGAGGCGGGCGGCTTCGTACAGCTCACGGGCGAGGTCGGCACGGGCAAGACCACCGTGGTGCGCTCGCTGTTGGCCCAGACCCCCAAGAACGCGGAAATCGCGCTCATCCTCAATCCGAAGATGACCGCCACGGAGTTCCTGCTCACGATCTGCGAGGAGCTGGGGATCGGCGTGCCGGACTCGGCCACCGAAAGCCTCAAGGATTTGGTGGACATCCTCAGCGGCTATCTGCTCCGCGCCCACGCCAACGGCCGGCGCGTGGTGGTGGTCGTGGACGAGGCCCAGAACCTCGCTCCCGCGGTCCTCGAGCAGGTGCGCCTGCTCACCAACCTCGAAACCAACACACAGAAGCTTCTGCAGATCATTCTCATCGGCCAGCCTGAGCTGCGTGAGCTGCTCGCCCGCAACGAGCTGCGTCAACTGGCACAACGGATCACCGGACGTTATCACCTCAATCCGCTCACGTATGAGGAGACCGCAGCCTATGTCCGGCATCGGCTACGCGTCGCGGGTGCGACCACCGAGCTCTTCACGCCGCCGGCCTTGGCGGAGGTCTATCGGCTCTCCGCCGGTGTCCCGCGCGTAATCAACGTCGTATGCGATCGGGCACTGTTGGGGGGTTATTCGACGGATCGGCATCGCGTGACCGGAAGCCTGGTGCGGGATGCAGCCTCTGAGGTCTTCGGAAGGCGCTTCACTCCGCACTGGCTGCCGTGGATCGGCGGAGCCGCCGGCGCGCTGCTGCTCGTGGGAGCGGTCTCGATGCTGTGGGCATTCAAACCCTGGAGCAGTCACGGCGCTCCCCTCGAGACGGCCCATGCCGCGGTGGCCCAGGCTGCCAAGCTCGCTGCGGCACCCATCGTCCGCACGGCTTCCACGGGCACGGGCGCTTCCGCCTCCGGAGCCTCCCCCGCCGTCACGGCCGCAGAGACCGGGAAAGGCACGAGCGGGCGAAAGCTCACTCTGACAGGCCACGAGCTCACCGATTTGCTGGCCCAACACGCCAGCGAAACCGACACCGACAGCGCATTCGGCAAGCTGTTCGGCCTGTGGCGGGTCCGCTATGTTCCGGCGACAGTGGACCCGTGCACGCAAGCGGCCGGCCAGGGACTGGCGTGCCTCAATCAGCGCGGCTCGTTCGGGCAGCTGCGCCTGTACAACCGCCCCGCCATCCTGATGCTCAACGACGAGGCCGGCAGCAGCCACCAGGTCGTGCTCACCGCACTCGATGACGAGCATGCCTCGATCGAGCTGGGGGGTGCCAACCGTGAGGTCAGCATCGGCGAGCTCTCGCGCTACTGGTTCGGAGATTTCGTCATGTTGTGGCGGCCTGGCACGGGCCAGGTGAAGGCGCTTGCCGAAGGCATGCGGGGCGAGGAGGTGCGCTGGCTGCGCCAGAGCCTGCAGAAGGCCGAGGGCGAGCACAGCGACGAGCCGGTGAGCGATGTGTTCGATGCGGACCTGGGCCGACTGGTCCGGGAGTTTCAGCGCCACCACCGGCTCACGGTGGACGGGATCGCCGGGGTGCAGACGCAGGTCGTGCTGGCCAGCGCAGTCGCCTCGCCCGATACACCGTTGCTGTACCTTGCCGACGCACACGGCGGCTGAGCGATGTCGTTCATACTCGATGCACTGAAGAAATCCGAGAGCGACCGGCAGCGCCAGACCGGGCCGGCCCTTTTCGAGGTGAAGATTGCGCCGCCGAAAAGCCGGTTTCCGATCTGGGCCGTCGCGCTGGCGGTGCTGCTCGGTGTGAATGCCGCGATCGGGGCGTGGTATCTGCTGCGACATCCGTCAGGAGCTGAGGGCACATCGGCGGCCGTTGTGTCCGCTGCCGCTTCTGCGGCCCCGCAGTCGGCGGCGGCTGCGGACCAGGTCTCCACGACCGGACCTGCAGGAGCGGGCGGACCCGCACCGACCCCGCCTCCCGGCCCCGCGCCCACATCAGCCGTGGCGGCTTCGCCTGCGCCGGCCGTGGAGGCTTCTTCAACGGCCCCACCTCCCCCACTACACCAGTCGGCGGCGTCGGCTGCCACAACCGCGTCGACGGGCTCTTCAGCACCCTCCGCCACGGCCCCGAATTCCCCCGCAAGCGGGTCTGTCGCGGCGGGCAGCAGTGCGGCGATCGGCGCCGGCGGCCGCGGGGAGCCCACCCTGGCCGCCTCCGGCCAGACGCCTGCCTCGCTCGCTGGCCAGGAGCCGACGGCCAATCCCGATGACTACGCGCCGGCCAAGGAGCCGAGTCCCGGCCAGGGACTGGCGAACCACGTCAAGGTCGGCACTTCCAGCGGGTACATCCTGTATCAGGATGCGGCAGTCGTCCCGGGAGCCAACATCCCGGCCTTGCGCCTGGATCTGCACGTCTACGCCGCGAAACCCGAAGACCGCTTCGCGCTGGTCAACATGCAGAAGGTCCGGGAGGGGGACACCCTGCCTCAGGGCGTCCGGGTCGAAGCCATCATTCCGGACGGAGTGGTCATGTCGCACCACGGGATGAAGTTCCTGCTCCCGCGGCAGTGACGCGATTCACAGAATCCGGTCTGGGTAGCGACAAGAATCCGCTGCCTGCGTCATCGTCCGGCAGGCTGCGGGCACCCTAAACTGAGCCATTGGGCCGGGTCGGCTTCGCCGCCGACCCCACCGGCGCCTCGGCCGGGGCGACGGGGCGGGTTTTGGAACGAGGGACCCTTGGCTAGCCGCTCTCTTGCACAGACGAATGCCGAAGCACCGATCGTGGCCGAGCCGCCGCGAGGGTGGAAGCTGGGCGTGGAAAGCCTGGTGGTCCTGACCCAGGAAGCGGCCCTCGCGGCCACCCTCAAAGTGCTGGGATCCGAGCATGATATCATCACGATCACCGCAGAAGCCGACCTGGACGAGGCACTTCTAGGCAGACATACCGGGGTCGCGATCCTGGACGCCGCCGCCACCTCGAACCCCATCGAGCAGCTGACCGCGCGGCTGCGAGCCCAGTTCCCGGATCTCGTTCTCATCGTGGCAGGCCGCACCGGGGATCAGAGCGCGCTGGCCCGGCAGATCACCCTCGGAACCGTCTACCGCTTCCTGCATAAGCCCGTCTCCGAGCAGCGGGTGACACTGTTCGTGGAGGCTGCCTGGCGCCGACACACCGAAGAGCAGGCTGAAACGAGCGACCTGCGCGCCACGGCCGGTGCGCATGCGGTGCCCCGCCACCGGATCTCTCCCGGGACGCTTGTCGCCGGGGGTGCCCTGCTCGGCGTGCTGATTGCACTGGGCGCGTGGCTGCTCCTACGCAAGCCCGAGACGTTAACGGCGAGGCCCGCCCCGGCAGCCGTACCGGGGTCCGCAGGGCCCGCACGAGATGCGCAGGTGCAGAGTCAGATCGACAAGCTGCTTTCCGCTGCGGAGGAGCAGCTCGCTGCCCAGCATCTGGAAGAGGCGCAGAAGCTCATCGAGGGGGCACGCGTCCTCAAGCCCGATCACATCCGCGTTGCTTTTCTGTCGGCGCGCCTGGCCAAGGAGCGCGAGCGCGCCGTACTGACTCAGGCTCGCAAGGCGGCCTCGAGCGGCAAGCTGGAGCAGGCGATCGCGGTGCTGGATGGCGCCAGTCAGACCGATCAGCGCTCGACGCTCGTGGCCGAAGCGCGCCAGCAGTTCGAGCACCAGAAGCTCAATGAGCGGGTGGCAGACTATCTGGCCAAGGCCGCCGATCGCCTGCAGGGGGGACAGGTCATTGAGCCTGCCGAGGACAGTGCGCGATTCTTCATCGAATCGGCGCGCACGTTGGCCCCCGACAACCCGGGCGTGCACCGGGCGGAAGGCGAGCTGGCCGACCGAGTAGCGGCCGAAGCGCGCAGTGCTCTGGCCGCCGGCAATTCAGCGCAGGCGCAGCACTGGATAGAGGCAGCTGCGGACTCTGGTGTCAGCAGCGATGTCGTTGCCGCGCTCTCGCACGACGCCCAGCAGCTGCAGGTGGCCGCCAAGGCGGACGCCCTGGCGCGGCTCGCCCAGCTTTTCAACCAGCGAATGACCCAAGGGGATGTGGTCGATCCGCCTGCCGACAGCGCGAAGTTCTATCTGAGGCAGCTCATGCAGTCGGATGCCGCGAATCCGTCCACGCTGCTGGCGCGCACGGCGTTGGCCAATCGATCGCTGGATGAGGCCAGGGGCGCCTTGCATCATCAGGACTTCACAGGCGCGCGCCGCTGGCTGGCGGAGGCTCATGAGGCCGGAGCAGCCGACGCCAGCACCGCTTCGGTGGAGCGTGAGGTGGCTGCAGCCCAGGATGCCGCGCGGCGCGCCAGCGAGCCGGTCGGCGCCGGAACGCTTCACCAGACCCATTACTCCGCGCCGAAGTTTCCGGTCAGCGCCCGGGAGCGGGGAATCAGCGGCTGGGTCGAAATGGAGTTCGTCGTGAAGCCCGATGGCAGCGTCTCGGAGGTGCTCATCACGGCCGCCGAGCCGAGCGGCATCTTCGAGCAGGCGGCTATCGATGCCGTGCGGAAGTGGCGTTATCAGCCCGTCGTTCGCGAGGGCGCTCCCGTGCAGCAACGCGCCCGCCTGCGCATGAAATTCGCCTTGGAAAACTGATGGCCAAGCCCTACAGCGTGCCCTCGAGACTCGCGGTCGCCGACCGCGATAGCCGCTATGCGGAATGGCTCAGGCATCACCTGGGTGTGCTGTGCCCGGATGCGACGGTGACCCTGCTGAACCATGCGGACTTCGACCGCTGGAGCGAAGAGCTCTCCAGCCGCGATTGCGACGTGCTGATGCTGTCAGCCTCCTTCGGCTCGAGTCCCGAGGATCCGCAGGCGCAGGGGCTGGAGCTGCTGCGCCGCCTGCGCGAGCAGGCGGAGTTCCCGGTCGTCATCGCCGTTGCCGAGGAAGGTAACGAGCTCACAGCGGTGCGGGCGCTGCAGCTCGGAGCCGTGGATTACCTGCCGAAGCGCCTGCTCACACCCGAGAGGCTGAAGACCGCGGTGCGCCTGGCTTTGCGGCGGATCGAGAAGCGCGTCGCACGCCGACTGGCCAGTCTGGCCCAAGGGTTCAATGGCGCATCCGCCGAGGCCAACGGCATGCTCGAGGCGGGGGAGTCCGCGGCCGGCGCTGCAGACCGCGAGGGTTCCGCGGCGGCGGCTGAAGCGGCCTCCGAGGCAGGCAACGAGCCCGCGCGGCGGACATCTCCGCCGCCCGCATCGGCCACCACGCCAGGCGGGGAATTCATCCCGGCCGATTTCATTCCCGGCTACACATTGCACGCCACCATCGGGGAATCCGAGAAGGCCGCGGTGTATGTGGCCACGAGCCTCGCGCGCGGCCAGAACGTCGCGGTCAAAGTCAGCAAGACGCTGCGCGATGACACCGCGGGCCGACAATTTCTGGAGCGGGAATACACCGCGATCGCCGCCATACACGACCCCTGTGTCGTGCAGATTTACGACTATGGCGTGCACGACGGCTACGAGTATCTGGTCATGGAGTATCTGCAGCGTGGCGATCTGAAAACGCGGATGCAGAAGGGACTGAGCGAGCAGGAGGCCGTGCGCTATGTGGAGCAGATCGCCGCGGCGCTGCAGGTCGTTCACCAGGCGGGTCTGATCCATCGGGACCTCAAGCCGCCAAACGTCATGTTGCGCGAGGATGATGCGGTCGCGCTGATCGACTTCGGCCTGGCCCGGGCGCTCGACGGAAGCACCCCGAGTACGCGGACCGGCGTTCTGCGCGGCTCACCCTATTACATGAGCCCGGAGCAGGCGCTCGGGGAGCTGCTCGACACCCGCTCGGATTTCTACAGCCTCGGGATCATGTTCTACGAGATGCTGACGGGCCGGAAGCCCTACACGGGCGCCTCGGCCATGGATGTGCTGCAGCAGCACGTGAATGCGCCCGTGCCCCAGCTCCCGAAAGCGCTGGCGCACAACGAGCCCGTGCTCTCGAAACTGCTCGCCAAGTCGCGCGAGGAGCGCTTTGCCACCGCCGCCGACGTGCTCTCGGCCATCGCCGCGCTGCGCGGCGATCCCGCACAGTCAAGCGCGGCCTGATTCCTCCGGATCCACATACCCGGCCTCGAGGTTGAGCTGGCCGGCACGCTCCTGCGATTTGCCGAGGGCGAGTGCCAGCAGCGCCCAGAGCGCGGCAATGACTGCGCCCACCCAGCCAATCCCGGCCGGCCCCAAACCGAGTCCGTGAGTCAGCAGCTTGTAAAGCGAGGCGCTCGTGGCATCGCCGCCCCGGTAGATGAAGGTGTCGATCAGGCTCTTCGCCTTGTACTTCTCCTCACGAGCACAGACCGTGAAGAGCGAGTCGCGGCACGGCCGCGTGATCGAATATTCCGCGACGCGGCGCACCGCGAGCACGCCCACCAGCACAGCGAAGGTCGGCAGCAGTGCGAACAACATGTAACCGGCCGTCATCAATAGCGGCACGGATACCAACATCACACGAAGACCCACACGCTTGAAAAGGCGTCCGAAGAGGAATAGCTGCGTGACCAGAGAGCAGCACTGCACCCAGAAGTCCACATCCGAGAAGAAGCGTGTGCGCTCGTCCGCGCTCGCGAATACCCTGGCGACGAAGGCCTGTTGCTGCAGGTAAAGGAATGTCGACACCCAGGAAAGCAGGATCACGAAAAGCGCTATTCCAAACAGATACGGCGAGCGCACCACCTGGGAGAAGGCGGCCAGAACGCTGCCTCCAAGCGGGGTGTCGGCCGCGGCGCCGCGGCCGGTGGCGCCGAACTCGCGGTGCCAATGAATCACCCGCATCATGAAGATCAGCGAGCTGGCGAGCAGGCCCGCGGAGAGCAGCAGCAGGTTGATCGTGCCGAGCGGCACCGCCAGGCGGCCGGCGATCAGCGGGCCGAGCACGCCGCCGGTGCTGGCACCGGCGGCGATGAACCCAAACATGCGGCCCGCCTGCTCACGCGTGAAGACATCCGCCATCAGGCTCCAGAAGACCGCCACGATGAAGAAATTGAACACACTGACCCAGACATAGTAGGTGCGCGCGATCCACGTATGGTCCTGCTGCAGGTGGAACCACAGGTAGAAGCCCACCAGGTTGGCCGTGAAGAAGGCATATACCCAGGGCAGGAATACCGGACGGCGCAGATGCGAGGTCAGCCAGCCGTACACTGGTTGCAATACCAGCATCGCCACGAACGTCCCCCAAAAGAGGTAAGGCAGACTCTCCAGACCGGAGGTCACACCCATCGTGTCGCGAATCGGCCTCAGTATCGTGTAGCTGGAGAACATGCACAGCAGGGTCGCGAAGGCGGCCAGCAGCGCCGGCAGCTCCCCGGGCTGCACCACGACGAGCCGGTGTACGATTATGGCGACACGCGAAGCGGGGGCAGGGGCCAAACCTCCTTGGGGGGTGCTCATTCGTTCTCCAGGTGCCCTGCCGCATTGTAAGGAACATGTCGCGCGCATTGTCATGCAACCCGTCCCTTCGTAACATCGGTTCGCCGCAGTTTCCGCATCCCGCACAGGCGAGGAGAGCCTCACGCATGCAAGCGTCCCCCACTTCGACTGCCGGACGGCCGGCATGGGCGCTCGAAGTGCTGGGGGTGGCGATCGTCTATTGCGCGGTGGCCCGGCTGGGCCTGGAATTGGCCGTGGTGTCGCGGCAGGTGTCGATCATCTGGCCGGCCACGGGAGTCGCGCTCGCATGCCTGGTTCTGCGCGGACGAAATCTCTGGCCGGCGATCCTGTTGGGCGCCTTCGCGGCGAATCTGCTCAATGACACCCCGGCGATCGCCTCATTCGGCATTGCCATGGGGAACGCACTCGAGGCGGTGCTCGGCGCGACTCTGCTGCAGCGCGTTGGCTTTCAACCCTCGCTGCGACGGCTGCACGATGTCGCCTCGGTATTTTTGCTGGCGGCGTTCCTGTGCACGCTCGCCAGCGCGAGCATCGGTGCGCTCAGCCTCTGTCTGACGGGAGTCGTGCCGTGGAGTGGTTTCACTTCACTATGGTCAACATGGTGGATCGGCGACGCGATCGGCAACCTGGTCACGGCGCCGTTCCTGTTCGTCTGGGCCGACCAGGTGCGCAATCGCTGGCCGCTGCGGCGCCTGGGCGAGGCGGCGCTCCTGCTCTGCTGCATGTTGCTGTTGAGTTTGATGATCTTCGTGGATCACGGCACCACCATTCCCTATCCCGTGCACTATCTGATCTTTCCGGCAGTCATCTGGGCGGCGCTGCGACTCGGGCAGCAGGCCACAGCCACGCTGGTGTTCAGCGCGATGTCGCTGACGGTCGTCGCCACGCTGGCGGGGCGCGGACCCTTCGTGACGTGGGATATCGGCGCCAGCCTGCTGCAGGTCGCGCTGTTCATGGCGGTCGTGGCGGTCACGGGATTGTTTCTCGGCGCTGCGACCGCCGAACGTAATCGTGCCGAGCGTCGCCGTGCCGAGGACTACGCACGGCTGCGAGTGAGCGAGGAAAGACTGGCCCGGCAAGCCGACGAGCTGGCGGCAGCCGATCGGCGCAAGGACGAGTTCCTGGCTGTCCTCGGCCACGAACTGCGCAATCCCCTGGCGCCCCTGCAGAACGGACTGGAGCTGCTCGCCCTGGGCGGCACCGACCCGGCGCTCGTCACGCATGCCCGACAGCTCATGGAGAGGCAGCTGCGTCATCTGGTGCGCCTGGTCGATGACCTCCTCGATGTCGCGCGCATCCGCTCCGGCAAGATTGTCCTCGAGCTCGAGCGGCTCGAGATGGCCGCCCTCGTCTCCAGCGCCGTCGAGCTCGCGCGGCCGCTCATCGATGCCAGGCGACACGAGCTCGAAGTGGTGCTGCCCGACGAATCCTTGTGGGCCGATGCCGATCGTATCCGGCTGCCGCAACTGTTGGCCAACCTGCTCAACAATGCGGCGAAATATACGGACGAGGGCGGCCGCATCACGCTGGCGGCGGCGCGACTGGAGGAGGATGTCGTTGTCACCGTCCGTGACACTGGCATCGGTATGACCGCCGAGGCGCTCGCGGATGTCTTCGAGCTGTTTGCCCAGGCGGTGGGCCCTGCGCATGCCATGCAGGGAGGCTTGGGCGTGGGCCTGAGTCTTGCGCGCAGCATTGCCCATCTCCACGGGGGGCGTCTGAACGCTCACAGCGCGGGCCCCGGGAAGGGCAGTGAGTTCGTATTGCGGCTGCCCGCGGCGGCGGTTCCCGAGACGGTGAAATCACGATCAGACACGGGCAGGCCCCAGGGGCTACGCCAGCGCATTCTGGTAGTGGACGACAACATCGACGCGGCGGAGAGCCTCGCCACGATGCTCGCGTATGCCGGCCATGACGTGCGTGTGGCCCACGGCGGGCGCCAGGCGCTGGCGACCGCACGCGACTTCGTACCGGGCGTGATGATTCTCGATCTGGGAATGCCGGACATGGATGGTTATGCGGTCGCGCGGACGATCCGAGCCGACTCGCAACTGAGCCAGGTGCGGTTGATCGCGCTCTCCGGGTACGGTCAGCCCGATGACCGGCGGCGAACTCAGGCGGCGGGCTTCGATGCCCACCTGGTGAAGCCCGTCGAGCACGACGTACTGAATACCGTGCTGAATGAGTCGGGCTCGCGCCAGTGGCGCACGGGCTGAATCCGGCAACGCGGGCCCACTGCTTGCTGGCAGACACGGGGTCGCCAGAGGCATGGTGAGTGAATGCATCTCGTCGATACCACACTCTTTTATTCACCCACGAGCGGGGGCGTCAAGCGATACCTGAACGCCAAGCATGCGTGGCTCGCCGCGCATACGGCCTGGGAGCACACGATCGTCGTGCCCGGGGCCGAGGATCAACTTGATCGCGGCGGCGTGTGCACTCTCAGGGGCGGCCGCGTCCCGCGTACATTCAACTACCGGCTGCCATTGAGCCCGCGACGCTGGACCCAACTCCTCGATTCACTCGCGCCGACCCTCATCGAGGCCGGCGACGCTTTCCATCCCGCGTGGTGCGCGGCCCAGGTGGCACGCCGGCGCGGCATTCCGCTGGCCGCCTTCTATCATTCCAACCTGCCGCAGATCATCGGGCGGCGCATCGGGAGCTTCAGCGAGCGCGTGTTGAGTCGCTACGTACGCTGGCTCTATGAGCGATTTGACGTGGTTTTCGCGCCGAGCCGGCTGATGTGCGCATTCCTGTGCGACCTGGGCGTGCACCACACCGTTCACCAGCCCCTCGGGGTGGATGCCACAGTGTTCAGTCCCGCAGCGCGCACGACCGACCTGCGCCGGCGTCTTGGGCTGTCAGCCCAGGCGCGCGTGCTGGTGTATGCCGGACGCTTCGCCGCGGAAAAGAATCTGCCAGTACTGTTTCAGGCGATGCAGATGTTGGGGCGGCCCTACCATCTGTTGATGATCGGCGGTGAGCGGGCGGCCCGACCTGCCCCGAACATCACCATGCTTCCCTACCGCAGGGACAGTGCGGAGCTCGCCGGATGGCTGGCTTCCGCAGATGCGCTGGTGCACGCGGGGACGAAGGAGACGTTCGGGCTCGTGATACTCGAGGCAATGGCTTGCGGTCGACCGGTGGTGGCCACGCGCGCGGGCGCCATCCCGGAATTCGTGGACGGGAGCGTCGGGATGCTCGCCGAGCCCCACAGCGCACGCGGCATGGCGGATGCGGTCGCAGCACTGTACGAGCGTGACCTGGATCAGCTCGGAGCCGCCGCCAGAGCCCAGGTCATGCAGCGGTTTACCTGGAACCAGGCGTTCCACCTGCAGATGAGCACCTACACCTCACTGCTCGGCGCAAGCCGGCCCGCCCTGGCACCGCGCCGGGTCATCGAGCTGGGTCCCTCCGCCTAACCCACGCGCACGATCAGCAAGACCCCTGCGAACAGCAACACCGCGCCCACGAGGCGTGCGATCGAGATCGAGTGCTGGGGAAAGCCCAGCCATCCGAAGTGATCGACGACCAGCGAGGCGAGCAGTTGACCGAGGACGCTCAACGCGAGCAGTGCCGCGGCGCCGAGCCGCGGGCCAACGATGATCGTGCTCGCGACATAGAAGGCACCGAGCAGTCCGCCAGTCCATGCCCACAGAGGCACTGCGGACAGGGCGGCGCGCGTCGGCAGGCTGGCGCGGGTCAACAACAGGAAGAGACCGAGCCCGAGGAGTCCGACCAGGAAACTGGCCAGCGCCGCCATGGCGGGCGTTCCCAGCCCCGCACGCAGCGTGGCGTTCACCCCAACCTGCACGGTCAGAAACAACCCCGCGATGAATGCCAGCGAATACAGCATGACTTGCATGATGTCAGCGCCGCATAGCCAGCAACAGCCGCTTGCCGATCGGCCAGGCCGCCAGTGCCAGGATCATTCGCCAGAACATCCGCTTGCTCCATGGCGCTTGCCGCGGCGGAATCGCACGATAAAACTGGCTGGACACCTCGCGGTGCAGATGGCAGGCGGCGGCCCGAAACTCCCATGCCTGTTGACCGCTGCGCAAGCGGAAACAGATCGTATCCTGGCCCGCACGGGAGCCGAGGTCACTGTCGCCGTCACTACCCGCCCCCATGGTCTGCAACCGCTCGACGCTGACCTCTTGCAGCGTATCGGGAAGTGCGGGCGGCGCGCACACCGCAAATGAAAAGGCCACGCTGAGTTGCCGCTCGAAAGGCTCAGCGGACCGTCCCTCGAGGGTCAGGGCGAGCGGGCCATCCTCCTGCCGGCAGTAAACCGGCCCACGGAACGCCACGATCTGCTGCGGCTCGCTCATCGGCCCACGCGCATCGCCAGCGGCCAGCTGATCCGCCTGCGGCTGCTCGCATCAGACCAGTGCCTTGCAATCTTGCTCTCGAGTTCCTCCACCGGGTCCCGGCCGACTTTCTCTACGTATCGGGCGGTCCCGGACCAGGTGCGCAGATATCCCAGCAGGTGCTGCCGATCCCACTGCTCCTGCATCTGAAACGGGGGCGCATCGAGCTCCGCAAACGGGAAGCTCACCCCGCGATAACCCGCGTCCACGAGCCGGCGCTCGGGCGGCCAATACGGACCGGTAATGTCCGTGTAGAACTCCTGCACCAGCGCATCAACAGCATCGCCTTCAACGTGCAGCACACCATACGTCCACACAGCGAGTACACCGGAAGGTCGCAGGACACGCCGGACCTCGCGATAGAACGCATCAAGGTCAAACCAGTGAAGGGCTTGTGCAACGGTCACCAGGTCTACCGCAGCCGACTCGAGTCCGCTGTGCTCCGCCGGAGCCACGCGGTAGGTGATGCGCGGGCTGTCCGTTGCGGCCGCGATCTGCTGAGCGCTGGCATCCGTTGCAACCACCTGCGCAAAGTGTGCGGCGAGCCGAGTCGAGGCCTGACCACTGCCGCATGCGCAATCCCACGCGCACTCTCTGTGCCGACAAAGACCCGCGAGGTAGCCGAACAGGGCGTCGGGATACGACGGACGGAACGCGGAGTACTGGGCCGCCAGGCGGGAGAAGTGATCCTTGAATGTCATGAGTGAGGCCATTGTACGTTCAATCCGGTAGGCTGCAGAGCCTTGCCCCATCGGCCGTGCCGGAGACGACGATCCGTGAGCTCCTTCCAGATCGAGCCCCGCCGGGGACTGACCCTGCTGCACGCGGCCTCACTGGTCGTGGGAATCACCATTGGCACGGGTATCTTTCTCAAGTCCGCCGTCATGGCCCAGGCAGTGGGCACCCCGGCACTGGTGCTGGGGGCCTGGATCGTCGCAGGTGTCATCGCGCTGTTTGGCGCTCTGAGTTTCGCCGAGCTCGGTGCACTACTGCCGCACGCGGGCGGGGAGTACGTGTATCTGCGCGCTGCCTTCGGTGAGGTGCCCGGCTTTCTGTATGTCTTCAACAGTTTCCTGGTCGGCGGAGCGAGCATCTCCGCGTACGGGGCGGCCGTGGCCATCTTTCTCGCCGACATCCATCACTTCGGTAATGTCTGGTTCGAGCGCACGGCGCACCTCTTTGGAACCAGCTATACCTTCGAGCTGGGGATGCGACAGGTCGTGGCCGTCAGTGTCATCGTGCTGTTTGCCGCTATCAATTGCGCCGGCGTGCTGCTCGGCGGCCGGGTGCAGACCCTTCTGACAGCGGTCAAAGTTGCTTCCGTGGTCGCCGTGGCAGGCGGGATCTTCCTGTTCAGCGGGTCAGCGGACTGGCACAACCTGGCGAGCGAGCACAACGCCGGCAGCGGGGGTCTGAGCGGATTCGGCGCGGCGATGTTTGCCGCGCTGTGGGCCTACAGCGGCTGGCAGTTCCTGCCCATGGCAGCGAGCGAAGTCCAGAGCCCCGAGCGCAACCTGCCGCGCGCGATCGTCGGCGGCACGCTGCTGGTGCTGGCGATCTACCTGCTCATCAACGTTGCTTATCTGTATGCCCTGCCCCTCTGGCAGGTGAGCAGCGCCAACTCCACCGCATACCCGGATGCCCCTTCAGTAGCCGCGCGAGCCGTCCAGACTTTCCTGGGCACCCGCGCGGCCCCGGTCGCCGCCCTCATCTTCCTCATCTCGTCCATCGGCGCGCTCAACGGGACCATCCTCGGACGGGCTCGCGTCCCTTACGCGGCTGCACGCGACGGCCTGTTCTTCGAGCAATTCGGGCGGCTGAACCGGCGCACGCACGTGCCGGTGATCTCGATTGTGTGGGTGACGCTCTGGGCGGTGCTGCTCGCCGTCTCCGGGACGTTCGATCAGCTGACCAACATGGCGGTGCTGTCCTACGCGATCTTCTGGATCCCCGTGGTGCTATCGGTGATCGTCCTCAGGCGCAAGCTTCCCGATGCGCCCCGGACCTACCGCGTGTGGGGCTATCCGTTCGTGCCGCTTGCGTTCGTGCTCGTAATGGCCTGGATAGCGGTGAACGAGCTCGTCACGCGCACGCTGGAGTCCGCAGCGACGCTGGCGCTGATCCTCCTGGGTCTTCCGCTGTACCCGCTGTTCCGTCGGCGGCGCACGCTGGCGCTCGCACCCTCGGAGCCATTGCCGCCCGCAAGCTGAAGTCAAACCGACTCGAGATCCCACAAGTGCAGCGCCGCGCCGCGCCGCAGCCAGAACCCGGCGCCGGCTTCGCGGAAATTCCGGTTGAGCCTCGTCCGGTACCAGCGCGCGCTGCGCAGGTGAACGTTCGGGTCCGTCCGGCTGCGATCACAGTTGAGGTCCCAGTCAAGGCGGGTCAGCGCGGTGAAATACAACACGCCGCGGCACAGACGGCCGAGATTGGCCAGCGCGCGAGTGGCCACTTTCGAATCCAGATACTGCAGCACGTCATAGCACACCACCAGATCGTACGGGCGCTGTGGACGATAGCTCTCGATACGGGTCCGCATCCATCCGTAGCGCTGGCACAGATACTCGCTGGCCTCGATGCCGGTGTAGCTGGCTCGCGGCAGCACCCGTTTCAGCGGCCCCCGCAGCAGGCCCGTTCCGCAACCGGCATCGAGCACTCGACGCACGGTTTGCCCCGCGTGCTCGGCAAATGCCGCAATCAGGCGCGCCCGGGCGCGCATCTCCCGCTGGCTCGTCACGGCCGTGCGGGGATCGTAATAGTAGAGTTTGTAGTAGTCTCGATCGAAGCTCACACTCGCACTCTCAATCGGCTTTCAGGGGAGGATCGTGGCCATGAACATGCGTTCGACAACCAAGGATACAGGGGCGACCGGGGAAGCGCAGATCACGGCTTTCTACGCAAGGTGAACGCAGCGACCGCGGCGAGACTGATCGTACCGGCCCTCCAATATGTACTCGACCGCGCCGGGCGAGCGCTTCATCGTGGGAGGAACCGTGCTGCGCTACGAGAGTGCCGGCGGTGACTGGGAGCTCATCGCCGAGCAGATTCTCTGCATAGGGGAGGCCACGACGGAATCCGGACCCGCCGAGGACGGCTGGCACATCTGCTTCATCACGGACCCGCATGGTCAGTGGCTCGAGGGCTCGCTGCAGGCAGAAGGACGCAACGACCTGCTGCACTGGCTGAGTGTACGGCTTGGCAGCTCGCTGGAGGTGAAACTTGCCAATGCGCCGCCGTTCCGCAGCCGGGTCATGTGGCCCGGCGGCATGTTGGAGCAACCGCTATTCGAGTATCAGATTTCGCCCTGGCGCCGGATCTTCAGCCGCAGCCTGCGGCGGCTGGGCTTCGGTCCGCTCGCGGCCGTGCAGTCGGTACGCCCCGAGGTCATGAGGGCCTTATGGCGGGCCCGCCACCGGCCGGCCGCATCACGATCGGCCTGATACCTATTGCCGGTCTGGCGGGGGTGGGGGTAGGCTCTGCGCGCCATGGTGGCTGCCTCCCCCAACCCGATGATCTCTGCCGGACCGGTCGAGCGACGACCCGCCATCTGGCCTTGGCTCGTCATGCCTCTGGTGACGCTGGCCATGTTCTTCGCCCTCAACCGGCTGCATCAGATGACACCGGCCTCCCAGACATTCGACTCCGGCTCCGATAGCGCGGCCAGCAGTCCAGCCGACTCCACGATTCCCTAGCCCCGTTCCGCCAGGTCCCCGCAGGGACCTACCGCGGCTCCCGAGCATGCCTCCTACTGCCAGACAACGCGCCCCGAAAATCGGTTTCGTCAGCCTCGGTTGCCCCAAGGCGCTCGTCGATTCCGAACGGATCCTGACGCATCTTCGCGCCGAGGGCTATGCCGTCTCCCCGACCTATGCGGGCGCAGACGTCGTCGTGGTCAACACCTGCGGCTTCATCGATGCTGCCGTGGACGAGTCGCTCGAGGCGATCGGCGAGGCGCTCGAGCAGAATGGGCGGGTCATCGTGACGGGCTGTCTCGGAGCGAGACCGGAGCGCATCCTCGAAAGGCATCCGCGGGTTCTCAAAGTAACGGGCCCGCATGCATACGAGGACGTCGTCGGGGCAGTTCACGAACATCTCCCCCCACAACACGACCCGTTCTTCGACATCGTGCCGCCGCAGGGTGTGCGGCTTACCCCGCGTCATTACGCTTACCTCAAGGTCTCCGAAGGCTGCAACAACAAATGTAGCTTCTGCATCATTCCGTCCATGCGGGGCCGCCTGGCGAGCCGCCGCATCGACGACGTGATGCGCGAAGCGGAGCGCCTGGTGAAAGCCGGTGTCCTCGAGTTACTGGTGATCTCCCAGGACACCAGCGCCTATGGCGCGGATCTTCGCTACGCTCCGGCCTCGTGGCATGGTGAAACGTACGAGACTCGCTTCATCGATCTCGCGAAGGCTCTCGGTTCCCTGGGTGTGTGGGTGCGGCTGCATTACGTATATCCGTACCCTCACGTCGACCAAGTGATCCCGCTGATGGCGCAGCGGCGCGTACTGCCCTATCTCGACATACCTTTCCAACACGGAAGCCCGACGGTGCTCAGGCGAATGCGTCGTCCCGCGCACGGACAGGACACATTGCGCCGGATTCGTCGCTGGCGCGCCGAATGCCCCGACCTCGTGCTGCGCAGCACGTTCATAGTCGGCTTTCCCGGAGAGACCGAATCGGAGTTCGAGGAGCTGCTCGCCTGGCTGGAGGAGGCTCAGCTGGACCGGGTCGGCTGCTTCAAGTACTCACCCGTCGACGGGGCTGCTGCGAATGCATTGCCCGATCCGGTTCCGTCTTCGGTTCAGGAGGAGCGCTATACCCGCTTCATGGAACGGGCTGCAGCCATCAGCGCTCGACGACTATCCGCCCGCGTCGGCCACCGCATCCGCGTGCTAGTGGATACCATCGAAGGCAGGACTGCGATCGCGCGCAGTGAAGCGGATGCACCGGAAATCGACGGGGTGGTGAGAATCAGGGAGGCTGGAAAGGTGCATCCCGGAGAGTGGGCGGACGTGGAGATCATCTCCTCGGACGCCTACGACCTTCACGCGCGTCTGACCGAAGGCTGAAAGCTCAGGCGATCTCGCTCCACCGCGGGACGACAGCCGCTGCATGGACTTCGGAATCACCGGGATCGGTGGCTCGTTCGCGAGCCTCTAATGCAACGGGCGTTGCACCGCACGAACGCAACATCCATGACACGTTTTCTTCGACGGCGTCGAAATCAAGATCGACCTGACTTGGGTCGTGAACGTGCATCCGACAATCCCGAAAATCGACGTCCATACCCATGTTCAGGAGGATAGATGCGTGCACTGCCTTGCGGTGTACGGCCGAGTGGCTCAACTTGTCCATGTCGATAGTGAGATCGGCGGCCGGCAGCGCCGTCGCATGCGACAGTAGCAGCACGCCCAGGAAGGCACGGTAAGACAGATCGTCGCTCCACGAGCCCAGCGCCGCGCGCAGAAAATCGAACTGCTGTCGAAAGCTTCCGGGGGGCGGACGGGGCAGGCCCAGGCGCTGCGCGAAGAGCGCCGCGGGCGAGCCGGCGGCCGCCAGCGCCAGGATCAGGAAATGCCCGAGCTCGAAATACACCGAGCCGTCCTCGATCCGATAGGACCGGCCGGACAGCCACTGCTGCCGGGGATCGCGCAGGATGACGGCGTGATAGCCCCCGAGGACTTGCTTGATCGGGGCAGCTCTCGCCAGTGAGCGGGAGAAGCCGAGGACAGCTTGTCTTCCCAGGCCCTGCGCGCGACCCAGCAGTGTCTCCAGGTAGCTCAGCTCCGGCGCCAGGCCCTCCGCACCGGGGAAGTATCGCCCGACGGCGAAATCACGCCGGTGGCCGCGAACACCCCGCCGGATGCCCTTGCGGAGCAGGGGCAGGTACTCATCCCAGTACGGCCGTTCGAGGATCGGGTGCCGGGACTTCCACGCGACGGGGGTATTGCGCCGGATCCGTTTGCGCGTGGCGCGGGAGAGGCCCTCGTGGAATGGCTCGTAGAAGCACGCCGCGTTCGGCAGCCCCCTGAATTTGCTCCAGATATAGGTGCTCCCGCACCGCCATCCGCCGTGCAGGAAAAGGTGAGGCCAGCGGGAGGGCCCAGCGAGGGTTTCGCCCGGCTGGCGGGGCCCGCGCTGGGTCGGATGTGCTGCGGCCGACGGCTTCGTTTCGCTCTCCATCTCAGGAGAGTGAACCACAGGAGCTGAAAGGTTTCTGAAAGGTACAGCTAGAGAATTCTTAAGAAAGAGCGGGAGGATGCGGGCTTAGTGTGCGGGCCGCCAGGTTTCTTTGGGGCTGGGCTTGCGCCTGCTTGGGCTGGCGACGGGGGCGCGTTCCGCGGCGACTTTTCTCTAGCGCAGCGCCAGCGTGTCGCGGCGCCAGCTCACATCCAGCCACGTGCCAAAATCGGCCAGCAGATCCGGGGAGCTGGCCTGGCGGATCAGTGCCAGGTCCTCGAGCCGGCGCTCCTCGAAGCGCCGCAGGAATCGGCCCTTCTCCTTCACTTCCCGCGCTATGAGGAGGCGGCGCTTGCCGGCGGCAAAGCCCGCATACTCGATATAGCCTTCCTCGGGCTCATCCGAGCCGGGCGAGAGGATATCCACTCGCCAGTTGCCGTGGACCGGGTGGAAGATCCACAACTCGCGCCAGCTCTCCAGCGGCTGCACGGCGAGCGCCAGCGCCCCGCTCTGCGCAAATGGCTGTGCCGAAGCGAGCCACACGACGCCGTAGGTGCAGCGTTTCAGCAGTGGTGTGGAGCGCGGCTCAGCCGCCAACCTCAGGCTCAGACACCTCTGGCCGGGTTCACCGGCAGCGGTGCTCAGAAGCAGCGGGCCTGTCGAAGTGGTGCTCGGTACTGCCGCCCAGCGGACGGCACCGACACGCACGGCCGCCTCCGAATACTCAGCGCGCATGTCCTGTCCGAGGTCGCTTGCATTGACGGCAAGCAGCTCCGCGAGCGCGCGCTGGGCCGCCGCCGCAGCCACTTCGCCGCGCCGTGCCTGCTCGAAGGCAACAGATGCCCACACGCCGGCCCGCCGGGCATGCAGGCGGCTTCTGGTGGCGCCGCTCAATGGCTGCTCGTCGATCCCCTCCAATTCCTTGTGTCGCTCTTCGTCGTACGAGGCGCGTGCAGCGGTTCCCATGTCAGGATCGATGCAGTCGGGACGTGTGAGGGCGAGAGCGGCGCGCGCCCGCTGCTCGGAGCTCGCGCTGGAGAGCTGCAGAACGCGCCTGTACAACTGTCCCTCGTAGCACATCCTGGCACGGCCGTTTCGCTCGAAACTGTGCATGCGGATGCCAAACTGCTCAACCACTTCCAGATGTGCGGCTGTATTGGGAAACCGGCCGTTGGAAGCGCGATCTGCCAGCCTCTCCGCCATGCTCGCAATGGCCTCGAGCGGCTCCGCCGTCACAGACCTGGCGGGCACTGCCCGGAGGTAGGCAGCACCGTAACTGATCCCAAGGGCTTCCGACCCGGAGCTATCGCGCAGGAAACGCAGCACCGCTAGCAACTCCGGCGCGTAGGCCTCGGTGAGCGCCACCGGCCTGACCTCCTCGTGCCGCAGATAACCGCCGCGCTCGCGACGATAGTCATATACCTTGAGATATCCTGCCCGCTCGCCCCTGATCTCGATGAGGTCGCCCTGCCAGAGCGTAGTCAGCTCGCTGGCCGTCGATTGAGGCGCCGCGCGCAGCGCCGTGTGATCCTGGACGACAATGGCGAGCAGCGCAGCAAGAGCGAATGTCATCAGGGGTGCTCCGCTCGGGCTGCCTCCCGTGGTGCGTTCTGTGCGACTGCCGCCGGAGCGCCGCTCGGCGTAACCTGCGTGCCGATGAGGTTCGAGCCGATGAAGTGCCCGGGATCGGGCGTGGGCGCAATGATGACCTGGAGCTTGTCGGAGAGTTTGTCGGCCAGCGTCTTCTGGATCAGCAGTGGATATTGCGCAATGAGGGCGCCTTCACGCGCCATCTGACCAGCGTTGGATCTGCCGACGAGATCCAGCCTGTAGACTTCCGCATCAGCGAGCTTCTCCCGGGAGTCTGCCTCGCCCTTGGCCTCGATACGCCGAGCCTCCGCCGCTCCTTTCGCAGTGCGTATGCGTGCCACTTTCTCCGCTTCGGCTTCGAGCCGCCGCTGTTGGATCTGCTTCTGCTTGAAGGGCAGCACGTGCTTCATGGTCTCCTCCTGAGCCCGTGCAGCGATGACCTGCTCCTCCCCGGCCGCTTCGGCCGCCTTCTGCCGCCGCACCTTGTCCGCTTCGGCTTCGAGCTGAGTCTGTTTGACCCGTGCCTCCTTGAGCTCCAGCGTGTAGCGGATCTTCTCGGTCTCGAGCTCTTCCTCGAGGAGCTTCTCCATGCCCGCGCGGTAATCCTGAGGCAGATCCACCTTGCCCATGTCGACCCCGCGCAGCAGGAGGCCGAGCGCGGCCAGTTTGGGCTGCAGCTCGGCGAAGATCTCCTGTTGGATCTCGGCTCGGCGCCGCGAGAAAATCTCGCGAACGGAATGCCGGGCAAACAGCGGATAGATAACTCCCTGAACGGCGGGACGCACGAGATCGGCGTTGAGATCGTCGGGCAGGTCCTGCGAGAGCCGCGCAATGCGCGTACGGTCAATGGCCCAGCGCACCGTCAGATCGACACCGATCGACAGGCCTTCGTTCGACTGGAACGGCGCCGGACCGGTGGCACTCGCACTCTCCACGGGCCGATAGTCCTGGTCGCGGGTGGAGTAGTGGCGTGCGACCTGCAGGCCGGGGATCACCAGCACGGTGCCGCCGCTGAAAGCGCTCACCGAACTGTCGAGTACATTGGTACGTACGACCACCTCACCTCGCCGGACGGTGGCGAAGAGTGGGCGCTCGTACAGCTCGTAAGCTGCCAGCACGCAAAGTGCTGCAAGGACGATGCCCCAGCGTCTGCGACTGACTGATCCCGCCAGATCGCGGGCCCCTCCCGCCACCAGCCCTGCCAGCAACCCCAGCGGCGTGATGAGCACTCGTCTGAGAAGATCCCGTAAAGCAGCGAAGCGCCCGGACATGTGTCGTACTCCCGCTGATCGTCGAATTGCCGATGACGTCAGTCTGGCGGCCCCTTGTGGCAGAGCTGTGGGGCAATCGTGGCGCAGACGCGGGCAGGTCCTTATAGGCGGGTAGGCAGGCGGGTAGGTCCTTACAGTAGGCGCCCGCACGGACGAACCGGTCCGTACGGGCGCCCACAACTCCTCGTGACCTCAGTGGTTCCTTGAGCTACTCAGCTGCTTGCGCTTTCAGCCATGGGCATCAGAACGGCCACAGGTAGTGGTACCACGCTTGGTGAATCGAGTGCGTGGTATCCGTCTTGTGCTGCTGGCCTGCCGTATTGTTCGCCAGCGTCGTCGGGGTCATGCCGGGCCGCCGCCACTGTTCTGATGAAGTAGCGGCAGCGTGCGGGTTGCCGTGCACATCGCCAGCGCTGTTGCGAGCGGCCATGCTCCCTGGCTGCATGTGGCGGACATCGCCAGGATTACTGCGCAAATCGTGCTGACCCGCCCGCAGATCCCGCTGATCCCCGCGGAGGTCCGCCTGATCCCGCGTCAGATCCTTGCGGTCGGCATGCAGATCCTGTCGATCCGTCCGAAGATCCGTGCGGTCTGTCCGGATATCAGTCTGGTCATGCCGGAGGTCGCGCCGATCGGCGGAGGAGTCGTTGCGGGCAACGCGCTGCGACTGTCCGTCGGGGGCGCCGTGCCGGCCGTCCATGTCCTCCTGAGGCAGGTCCTTGTGATCCGCGCGTCCGTCAGCATGGTCCTTCGCAACATCCGCTCTGTCCGAGCGCAGATCCCGCGCGTCTGCACGAATATCCCTGCGGTCGGAGCGGACGTCGTTGCTGTCATGAGCGATGTCCCGCTCATCCTTGCCGATGTCTGCCCGGTCGTGAGTAATGTCCTGCTCATCCTTGCGGTTGTCCGGGTTATTTGCCACCGCGAACCGGTCCCTGGGCGCAGCCTGGTCATGGACTGCGTCATGCTGGTCTTGCGGCACGTCCCGGTCACGTGACAGATCGTGCTCGTCCTTGCGCAGATCAACATCGTCCGCCGTCAGATCCTTGCGGTCTGCATGGACTTCGTGCGCATCCGAGCGAACGTCCTTGCGGTCGGATTGAATGTCCGATCGGTCTTTCGCCATGTCGCGCTCGTCACTCGCGATGTCGCTGCGGTCGCGGGCGATGTCATGCTCGTCCTTGGCGATGTCGCTGCGCTCGGATGGCGAGCCGGCGTCCCGCTGACGCTCGTCGTGATACAGGTCGCGCTCGTCCGTGCGCAGATCGGCGCGATCCTTGGTTACGTCCGCCCGGTCGGAGCGCAGATCCCGTGCGTCAGACCGGATGTCTTTACGATCCGAACGAATGTCGCTCCCGTCGTGAGTGATGTCACGTTGATCGCTGCCGATATCGGTCCGATCCCGAGTGATATCGCGCTGATCGTTGGTCGCATGCGCGCCGCTTGCGGCCGCCGGAGCCGGTTGTTGATCACTCGGTGGCGCGCTGTTTTGCGGCTCACCGGCTGCGAACGCCCGCGGCACCGCCGACATGATGATCGATCCAACTGCTGTGGCAATCAGGTTGCTACCTCTCATGGCACCTCCTCTGGGGTGTCTTCCAGAAAACAATGGGGGATAATCCAGTCGTACGGGCCGCGCCCCGCATCAAGCGGCGCCGCCCGCAACTAGTGCTGCGACTGCGCCTGGGACTCCTGGTGCTGGGGATCGCGCAGCTGCGCATGCCGCTCCTCGGTGCCATGCGACCGGGGCTCCTGGGCAGTGAATCTCTCGACCAATGCGAAGAAGCCGTTGTAGAAGGCTGGATCCTGGATCGTCTCGCGGCGGACGACGCCGAGGACTTTGGCAGAGCCGGCTGGCATGGTGATCGTGGCCGGCCCGATGCCCGCACTGGTGGACTGTTTCATTTTCTGCAGCTGACTCTCCTCACGGGTCGCTGTCGCAAACACGATACTGGTGCCATTGCGGTTGTCGGCGCAGGTCGCCTGGAAATGGATCGTGACATTGAGCTTCGGCTTCGGCTGAGAGTCCATCGTGCCGGTGAGGACGCCCGAATCCGACACGCGATCCAACATGTAGCCCTGGCTGAGGAGCGCGCGTTTGACGCTCCAGCAGACCGCATCCCCCGAGCCCGGAATTGTCTTGCTGAACGGCGCGATCGCGCTGAAACGTTCATCGGATTCGTGGCGCCGTCCGTGAGCGCAGCCGGTCGCCATCACGACCACCACGAGCAGAAGAGCATTAAGGCGGCACGCAGAGGCACCCGAGTCGCACATGATCAGCTCCCGCTACGGACCTCAAAGCGGCCCTACTCTGCCTTTCAAAGCCTCGGGCGGCGCATGGTTCCACAACCTGTGCGATCGCACAAAACGTCTATGGATCAACTGCTTACGATAACTTGGGCGGAGGCTGGTGCGGCGCGCGGACGAGGCGAAGCGCGGGCGTGAGCGAGCATCCTCGCTGCCCAGTCAACGGTATGCGCCGATGACGGTGAGCCCAAGCTCAAGGCGGCAGGCTCGGGTGCAAACCGCCGGCTACGCACGTCGCGTAGGCATCATCGTCTCGGCGGGTTGACGCGCTGGCGGGCTGGCGGGCCTATTCGACCGTGACGCTCTTCGCCAGGTTGCGCGGCTGATCCACGTCGGTGCCCTTGAGGATTGCGACGTGATAGGAGAGCAGCTGCAGGGGGACGGTGTACACCGCAGGTGCCTGGAAGTAGGTCACGTGCTTGGGCATCTCGATGACCGTCACGCCATCGCTGGGACGAATGTCCGCCTCGGGGTCGGCAAACACGATGAGCTCACCGCCGCGGGCGCGCACTTCCATGAGGTTGGATTTCAGCTTCTCGAGCAGGTCGTTGTTGGGGGCCACGGTGATGACGGGCATGTCGGCATCGACGAGTGCCAGGGGCCCGTGCTTGAGCTCACCCGCCGGATAGCCCTCGGCGTGGATGTAGGAGATCTCTTTGAGCTTCAGGGCGCCCTCGAGTGCGATGGGGTAGAGCGCGCCGCGCCCGAGGAACAGGGCATGGTGTTTGTCGGCGAACCGCTCCGCGAGCTTGTGAATCGTGGGATTCAGCTCGAGCGTCTTCTCAATGAGACCGGGAAGCTCGATCAGCCGTGAAACCAGGCCCCGCTCGCGCTCCGCATCCGCGCCGTTGTGCTTCGCCAGCGCAACGACCAGCATATCGAGCGCTGCGAGCTGAGTGGTGAAGGCCTTGGTCGAGGCGACGCCGATCTCCGGGCCGGCACGTGTCAGCATCACGAGGTCTGACTCGCGTACCAGTGAGCTCTCGGGAACATTGCAGATCGCAAGCGACGACAGGTAGCCGGATTGCTTCGCCAGCCGAAGTGCGGCGAGCGTGTCGGCGGTCTCGCCAGACTGCGAGATCGTGACGAACAGCGAGTTGGGCGGTACCAACGGGCTGCGATACCGGTACTCGCTTGCAATGTCCACGTTGCACGGGAGCTTGCAGATCTGCTCCACGAAATAGCGCGCGACCAGAGCCGCGTGATAACTCGTGCCGCACGCCACGATATGCACATTCGCCGTGCGCTTGAAGACCTCGGTGGCCGCTGGGCCAAAGGCTGCTTCGAGCAGGCGGCCGTTGGCCACCCGCTCCTGCAGCGTGTCCGCGATCGACCGGGGCTGCTCGTGAATCTCCTTGAGCATGAAGTGGCGATAAGCTCCCTTCTCGGCCGCATCGGCGGACAGGTCGCTCTCGCGCACGGGGCGCTCGACCTTGTTGCCCTCCTTGTCGAGGATCCGGACACTGCGGCGGCCAATCTCCGCGACGTCGCCCTCTTCCAGGAAAATGAACCGGCGGGTGACCGGCAACAGCGCGGCGACGTCGGAGGCGACGAAGTTCTCCTCGACGCCCAGGCCAATGACGACCGGACAGCCTTCACGCGCGAGGATGATGCGCTCCGGATCGTGCTCACTCACGACCGCCAGAGCGTAGGCGCCTTCGAGCTCGGCAACCGTAGCGCGCACGGCTTTGAACAGATCCTTCGTCGTCTGCAGATGTCGATGAATACGGTGCGCCACGACCTCCGTGTCGGTTTCGGAGGCGAACTGGTAGCCCGAGCGTTTCAGCTCCTCGCGCAGCTCCTCGTGATTCTCGATGATCCCGTTGTGAACGATGGCAAGCCCGTCTCGCGAGACGTGCGGGTGCGCGTTCCGCTCACTTGGAATGCCGTGCGTGGCCCAGCGAGTATGGGCAATCCCGATCTTGCCGGTGGTCGGCTGCTGCTCGAGGGCTTCATCCAGCATTCGTACTTTGCCGACCGTGCGCAGCCGCTTCAGATGCTGGGTTCCGTTCAGGACCGCAATTCCCGCAGAGTCATAACCTCGGTACTCGAGCCGCCGCAGCCCTTCCATCAGGATGGGTACGATGTTGCGCTCAGCGACGGCTCCGACGATTCCGCACATGACCTGGATTGCCTCTTTGTGGCCGGGTGCCCCGAGGGCCAACCTGGCCTGCGAGTTTGCCTGAAACGCCCCGGCACAGGCGAATTGCGGTCGCGGAAGCGTGGCAGGGGCCACGTTTTCGGAAACCGCGCGCCCAAGGGTCCGAGGGAGGCACCCCGCGGGAGCTTATCCGGAGCGGCAGTCGAGAACCGGTGGCGCGGCCCGGGGGCTTGCCAACCCCCGCAACTCAGGGCCGTGCCTGGCCCACCCCACCATCCTGTCCTGTCCTGTGACTGGCTAACCCGCAACCGGGACGTCCGAGTGCGCACCCTCGCCACTCGGGCCTGTGACTGGCCAACTCCGCAAGGTAAAGGCTAGAGTGGGGGATGCCAACAGAAAAATCCGGCCCGATCCCTTTCAGGCGCCTGCTGCTCGCCGCCTTCTTCGCCTGCGTGCTGCCCATCATGGGACTGGCTGATCAGCCGAAGCCAGACGCCGCAGCCACGATCCGCAAAAACATCGAGGCGCGTTATCCCGGCACCCACGTGCTCGACATCCAGCCCTCCGCCATGGCGGGGGTGTACGAGATCTTCCTCGGCGATGAGATCGTCTACAGCGATGCCAGCGGGGACTACATCCTGATGGGTCCGATGGTGGACACCCAGACCAGAAAGGATCTCACCGAGGCCCGGCTGAACGAGCACGGCCGGATCAACTTCGACTCGCTTCCGCTTGCACGCGCCATCAAGGTGGTCAAGGGCAACGGCAGCCGCCGCTTCGCGGTGTTCTCGGACCCGGATTGCCCGTTCTGCCAGCAGCTCGAGAAGTCCCTTCTGTCCGTCAACAACCTCACCATGTACGTGTTTCTGTTCCCGATCGGCTCGCTCCATCCACAAGCCCCCGCCAAGGCACACGCCATCTGGTGCGCCAAGGACCGATCACAGGCCTGGACCGAGTGGATGCATGAGAGAAAGCTGCCTCCGGCCGGCACTTGCGCCGGCGATCCGGTTGCGGAACTGCAGAAGCTGGGTGAGACCCTGCACGTCAACAGCACACCCACGCTGTTCTTCGGCAACGGCCGGCGGGTAGCCGGTGCGATCTCGACCGCGGAGCTCGAGGAGCTTCTGAGCAGCCCGGGTACCGCGCAACCGGCGGGTCCGGCCGCGCCGAAGCCCGCCCAACCCTCGAAGTGACGGCCAACCAGCCGTCTTTCTGCGCTACTTCCGCGGCTTGGCAGGTCGCTGCCACTGGTCGATGGTGACCTGGCGCGCACGTGCCACGGTCAGCTTGCGGGGTGGCACTGCCTTTACGACCGTGGAACCCGCGGCGATCGTCGCGCCGGCGCCTACCGTGATGGGCGCAACCAACACGCTGTTCGAGCCCGTGTGCACGTCGTTCTCGATGGTCGTGCGATGTTTGTTCGCGCCGTCGTAGTTCGCGATGATCGTTCCGGCGCCGATGTTGACCCGTTCTCCGAGCTGGGCGTCCCCGACATAAGCCAGGTGATTGGCCTTCGAGGCCGCGCCCATACGGGAATTCTTCACTTCGACGAAATTGCCTATGTGCACGCCGCGGGCCAGCGTGGAGGAGGGCCGAAACCGCGCAAACGGACCAATGTTGCAGTTGGGTCCGATGACCGCGCTGTCGATCACGCAGTGACCGAACACTTCGGTGTCATCACCGATCTCACTGTTGCGCACGACGGTGAAGGGACCGATGCGGACGCGGTCACCGAGCTTCACTGCACCTTCGAGCACCACGTTCACGTCCAGGACCACGTCGCGGCCGTGAGTCAGCGAACCACGCACGTCCAGCCGCTCCGGGTCCGTGACCGTGACTCCGGCGAGCATGAGCTGGCGCGTGAGGTCGCGCCGATGAGCTGTCTCCAGCGCCGCAAGCTGGCACTTGTCGTTCACCCCGAGGACCTCGGAGAGGCTCTCGGCACTGAGCGGATGGACGGCCACTGCGTCCTTCACGGCCATGGCAATCACATCCGTCAGGTAATACTCGCCCTGCGAGTTATCGTTGCGCAGGGCGTGCAGCCACTTCCGCAGCGACCTGGCGGGCGCCGCGAGCACGCCCGTGTTGCATTCCTTCAGGCGCAGCTCCTTCTTCGACGCATCCTTCTGCTCGACGATGCGGCGCACTTCCCCACGGGAATTGCGAATCACGCGCCCGTAGCCGGTCGGATCATCCAGGGTGACCGTGAGAATGCCCACCTTCTTCGGTCCAGCGAGGGCCACGAGGCGCGTCAGAGTGCTGCCGTTGATCAGCGGCACGTCCCCATACAGCACCAGGACGAGAGACTCATCGGGCACTTCGGGCATCGCCTGCTGCACGGCGTGACCGGTTCCCAACCGCTGTGCCTGCAAAACCCAGGAAACGGCCTCCTGCTGCAGTGTGTCCCGCACGAGCTCGCCACCGTGTCCGTAGACAACGTGGATGGAGGCTGGCTGCAGGGAGCGCGCAGTGTCGATGACGTGTTTGAGAAGAGGTCGGCCTGCCAGCGGCTGCAACACCTTGGGCAGATCGGAATGCATCCGTTTGCCCTGGCCGGCGGCGAGAATCAGTACGACGAGGGGCAGGCTGGATTTTTTGGCCATGTTCATCAGGTCCGTGAATCGTCCCGGCTCATCAGTTGGCCACGATTGTACCGCGGCGTCGTGAGTGACCCGGCCCCTCGAGCGCAGCCAGCCTCTGGCGGATTCTGGAGCCGACCCAGATCTGCGGATTGGAATGCACCTCGTGGGCGGCCGCTTCCCGCTGCTTGATGAGATCCGTGGCCTTGGCGAAGGCTTCCTCCAGCGTCTGCGTGCGGGGCATGGCGTCCTGCAGAAAGGCTTCGCCGAACCAGGTCAGGTCCCGCTCGTCGTCGCAGCCGAAGGAGCTGTGGGTCGCGTCGGCGGCGGTGACGATGAGAGTGTCATCCGTCTTCAGTGGCCCGATGAACACGCCCGAATAGCAGGCCGAGACGATGAGGATGCGCCATTGGATGCCGGACTGGTCGAGGGCCTGGCGCAGGTCGGCGGGAGCGAGCCTCTGCAGGGGCAGGGACCCATTTACGACCGCCAGGCCATCCCGCGAGCCGTGTGAGGTGAGCATGAGCACCAGGACGTCCTGCGCCGTATCCATCCGTGAGGCGAGGAGTTTGAGGGTCTGCTCGAGCGCCGAGGCGCTCGCGATCGGAAAGGAATCGCGGTCATCCTCATCGTTGATGAGCTCCACGGAGTGCTCGCCCGATCCGAGATGGTCGGCGAACACCTGCTCCGCGTAGAGCGCTTCGCGCTTGAAGATGCCTTGCTCGCCGTCACCCGCAAAGCCCACGAAGAACACGTTGGGCTGACCGGGCTGTCGCGCCGCCATGCGCTCGACGGACGCGACGATGCGCGCGGGTTGGTCATACAGCAATGCCTCCGCAGAGGCATCATCCGACTGCTCCTCGTCCGTGTCTGCGGTGAGCCACAGTCGGGTATCCAGATTGAGAGCCTGCAGGCTCCACGGCGCTGCCACCACGAAGATCGCCGCAATCAGCATCGCCCAGGCTGTTGGCCTCTCATAGGCGGCGCGCAGCACTCGCAGGGCGAGCAGCAGCAGATAGACGATCGCGATCACCCACTCGACGGTCGGCCGGGCGCTGACCCGCGGCAGATCGCTCAGCAGCCAGAATGCGACCAGCACATAGGGGGCAACGGACAGCGCCGGTATCAGCAGGCCGCGAGTGTCGGCGGCATTGCTTTGCGCGCGGGCAACCAGCGCGCAGGCGAACAGCGCGACCAGAAGGTAGAACGCCCACGTGTAGAGCCCGTCCAGCATGAGCTGCGAGCCCGCTTCCGCATGCAGTGTGTCGAGCGTGGCCCAGACGAGCAGGTTGATGAGGAGCAGGCCCGCGAGCTGATCGAAGCTGCGGGCGAAGCGCTCGGGGGGCACTCGCCGCAGCCAGCAGAGTTTCCAGCCGCCCCCCAGGTTGCGAAGCAGCCCCGGACGCAGGGTGTCGGGAGGTAAAGCGCTCGCGTTCAGCTCCGCAACTTACGCAGTCGCTCGATCAACTTTAGCTGCGCGGCGGCGCGCGCTAGTTCGGCCAGAGCATGCGCCTGATCTATGTGGCCGGTCTTGTCCTGCAGGGCCTCCTCGGCGCGCTGCTTGGCTTCCAGGGCTGCCGCCTCATCCAGGTCCTTGGCTCGGGCGGCGGTGTCGGCCAGCACGATCACCTTCTGCGGCTGCACTTCGAGCACGCCCCCGCCCACGAAGTAGGAGTGGTACTCGCCGTCGGGTGTCTGGACGCGCAATTCGCCTGCCTTGAGCAGGCTGAGCAGCGGAGCATGGCGCGGCAGGATGCCCAGATCCCCCATGCAGCCCGAAACGAACACCGCGGCAGCGGGCCCCGCATACAGCTCGCCTTCGGCGCTGACGATGTGGACAGCTAGCGTGCTCGGTTGTGCTTCGGCCATGGGCCCGGCTCCTATTGCAGTGTCTTGGCCTTGGCAACCGCTTCGTCGATGCCACCGACCATGTAGAACGCCTGCTCGGGCAGCGAGTCGAATTCGCCGCCGATGATGCCTTTGAAGCCGCGGATGGTGTCCTTGAGCGGGACGATCTTGCCATCCTGGCCAGTGAAGACTTTGGCGACATTGAACGGCTGCGACAGAAACCGCTGTACCTTGCGCGCGCGGTAGACAGTGAGCTTGTCCTCTTCCGACAGCTCGTCCATTCCCAGGATCGCGATGATGTCCTGCAGCTCCTTGTAGCGCTGCAGGACGGCCTGCACGCCGCGCGCGGTCTGGTAGTGCTCCTCGCCGACGACCAGCGGGTCGAGCTGACGGCTGGTCGAGTCGAGAGGATCGACAGCCGGATAGATGCCCAGCGAGGCAATCTGCCGCGACAGCACGACAGTCGCATCGAGGTGGGCGAAAGTCGTGGCGGGTGAGGGGTCGGTGAGGTCGTCGGCGGGCACGTAAACGGCCTGGATGGAGGTGATCGAGCCCGTCTTGGTGGAGGTGATTCGCTCCTGCAGCACTCCCATTTCCTCCGCCAAGGTGGGCTGGTAACCGACCGCCGAGGGCATGCGACCCAGCAGCGCCGAGACTTCCGTGCCCGCGAGCGTGTAACGATAGATGTTATCAACGAAGAACAGGACGTCTCGTCCGCGGCCGCCGTCCTCGCGCTTCTCGTCACGGAAGTACTCGGCCATGGTCAGGCCCGTGAGCGCCACGCGCAACCGGTTGCCCGGCGGCTCGTTCATCTGGCCATAGACCATGGCGACCTTGGAGTTGGACAGGGTGTCCTTGTCGATGACGCCCGACTCGATCATCTCGTGATAGAAGTCATTGCCCTCGCGGGTGCGCTCGCCAACGCCGGCGAATACGGACAAGCCGCTGTACTGCTTCGCGATGTTATTGATGAGCTCGAGCATGTTGACGGTCTTGCCCACGCCAGCGCCGCCGAACAGCCCGACCTTGCCGCCCTTGGCGAATGGCACGAGCAGATCGATGACCTTGATGCCCGTGACGAGCAGATCCTGCCCGCCGGCCTGCTCCTCGAATGACGGAGGCGCACGATGGATAGGCAGATGCTCCTTGGCCTGCACCTCGCCGCGGTTGTCCTGCGGTCTTCCCAGAACGTCCATGATGCGGCCCAGCGTGCCCTTGCCGACCGGCACGGAGATTGGCGCGCCGGTCGCCAGCACCGCCAGGCCGCGCTTGAGGCCCTCGGAGGGGCCCATCGCGATCGTTCGCACGATACCGTCGCCCAGCTGCTGCTGTACCTCGAGCGTCAGGTCAACATCCTTCAGCTTCAAGGCTTCGTAGACATGCGGGATGGACTCACGCGGAAAGGCGACGTCGATGACGGCCCCGATGATCTGCGTGATCTTGCCTTCGACGGCGTTGGTCATGGATTCATTCCTCGGATAGCTTCAAAACTCATACCGCCGCCGCTCCGCTCACGATTTCCGACAGCTCTTTGGTGATGGCGGCCTGGCGAGCCTTGTTGTAGACAAGCTGCAGCTCGCCGATCAGCTTCCCCGCGTTGTCCGTGGCGGCCTTCATGGCCACCATGCGCGCGGCCATCTCGGAGGCCACGTTCTCGACGACGCCGCGATAGACCTGGGACTCCACATAGCGCATCAGCAGACCATCGAGAATGTCCCGGGCGTCGGGCTCGTAGATGTAATCCCAGTGCTCGGGGAGGTGGTCGGTATCGCGGCCCTGCACAGGCACGAGCTGCTCGACGGTGGGCTTCTGCGTCATGGTGCTGAGGAAGTGGGCATTGATCAAAAACACCCGATCCACCTTGCCCTCGCGGTAAGCGTCCAGCATGACCTTGACGGTGCCGATGAGATCCTTGATGTGCGGCTGATCGCCGAGGCCGGTGATGTTGGCGAGAATCGGCACTCGCAGCCGGCGGAAGAAACTCAGGCCTTTGCTGCCGATGGTGGCCAGGCTGACCTGCGCGCCCTTCTCCTGCCATTCGCGCATCAGGTAGATCGTCTGCCTGAACACGTTGGCATTGATGCCACCGGCCAGGCCGCGATCGGTGGAGACGACGATGATGCCGATGCTCTTCGGCTCGCGCGTGACGAGGAACGGATGCTGGAAGTCAGGATTCGCCTCGGTCAGGTGTCCGATCACATTGCGCATTTCCTGCGCATACGGGCGCGCCTGCTTCATGCGCTCCTGGGCGCGGCGCATCTTGCTGGTGGCCACCATCTGCATGGCCTTGGTGATCTTCTGAGTGCTCTTCACACTCGAGATCTTGGTGCGGATTTCCTTGGTGCCGGGCATCGTGCAGCGCTCTTCAGTAGGTGCCCGTCGAGACGAAATCCTCGATGCACTTCTTGAGCGCCGCCTCGTTCTCCTTGGTCAGCTTCGGGGTCGCATTGACACTGTCGAGCATCTGGGGGTAGTTGGTGTCGGCGAAAGCCTGCAGACCCGCCTCGAAGTCAACGACCTTCTTCAGCTCGACTTTGTCCATGTAGCCGTTGTTGACCGCGTAGATGGATAACGCCATCTGGGCCACCGACATCGGGGTGTACTGCTTCTGTTTCATGACCTCCGTGGTCCGCTGCCCGCGCTCGAGCTGCTTGCGGGTCGCTTCATCCAGGTCGGAAGCAAATTGCGAGAACGCGGCGAGCTCGCGGAATTGGGCGAGCGCGAGGCGGATGCCGCCGCCGAGCTTCTTGATGATGTCCGTCTGGGCGGCGCCACCGACACGGGAGACGGAGATGCCGGCGTTCATTGCAGGCCTGATACCGCTGTTGAACAGATCGGTTTCCAGGAAGATCTGGCCGTCGGTGATCGAGATCACGTTGGTCGGGACGAAAGCGGTCACGTCGCCGGCCTGCGTCTCGATGATCGGCAGGCCCGTGAGCGAGCCGGTCTTGCCCTTTACGGCACCCTTGCTGACCATCTCGACGTACTGCTCGTTGACGCGCGCGCTACGCTCCAGCAGACGCGAGTGGAGGTAGAACACGTCGCCGGGAAACGCCTCGCGACCCGGCGGACGCCGCAGCAGCAGCGAGATCTGCCGGTAAGCGACCGCCTGCTTGGACAGGTCATCATAGATGATGAGCGCATCCTCGCCGTTGTCCATGAAGTACTCGCCCATGGTCACGCCCGAGTACGCGGCGATGTATTGCAGCGCAGCCGGAGTGGATGCGGATGCCGCCACGACGATCGTGTGCGCGAGCGCGCCGTGCTCCTCGAGCTTCCTGACAACGTTGGCAATCGTTGACTGCTTCTGGCCGATCGCCACGTAGATGCATTTGATGCCCGAGTCCTTCTGGTTGATGATCGTGTCGACCGCAAGTGCCGTCTTGCCCGTCTGGCGATCGCCGATGATGAGCTCGCGCTGCCCACGGCCGATCGGCACCATGGAATCGACGGCCTTGTAGCCGGTCTGAACCGGCTGGCTGACAGACTTGCGGTAGATCACGCCGGGTGCCACCCGCTCGATCGGGGCGGTGCGCGTCGCCTTGATGGGCCCCTTGCCATCCAGCGGTACCCCGAGCGCGTCCACCACGCGACCCAGCAATTCCGGTCCCACGGGAACCTCCAGGATGCGCCCCGTCGTCTTGACCGTGCCGCCTTCCGCCAGATCCTTGTACTCGCCCAGGACCACGGCGCCGACCGAATCCTGCTCGAGGTTCAGCGCCAGCCCGAAGACGTTGCCGGGAAACTCCAGCATCTCGCCGTAGCGCGCGTCCGCGAGGCCGTGAATACGGGTGATGCCGTCGGTGAGCGACACGATGGTCCCGACGTTGCGGGCCTCCGTGACGCCCTTGAAATTCTCGATCCGCTGCTTGATCAGATCGCTGATCTCGGTTGCCTTGATGGCCATGTCAGTGTCCTATGCCCATTCGTTATGCGGTCAGGTCGTATGCGATGCGCTCCAGGCGCGTACGCAGCGAGCCGTCGATCACCAGGTCGCCCGCGCGCAGCACGGCGCCGCCGATCAGCGCGGGGTCCACCTGACACTGCAGACGAATCTGCAGCTTGAGCCTCTTCTGCAGAGCGCTCGAGAGCGCCTCGAGCTGCCCGTTCGCCAGCGGCGCCGCGGAGGTGACTGTCACGTCGATCACCCCTTGCGCCTCGTTCTTCAGCTCATCAAACAGCGTCGAGATCTCGGGCAGATAGACGAGGCGGCGGTTGTCGGCCAGCGTGCGCACGAAATTACGGCGTCGCTCATCGAGCTCCGGTCCGGTCAGATCGCTGACGAAGGCAGCCAGGTCCGCCTTGCTGACCGCGGGGTTGCCGAGCAGCCTCTTTACCCGCGAGTCCCGCACGACAATCGCAGCGGTGCGCAGCGTCTGCGACCATTGGTCAAGCGTGTTCGCGCGCCGAGCCTCCTCGAATGCGGCCTTCGCGTAAGGTCGTGCGATGGTGGTCTTGTCAGCCATGGTCTATCGTTTCCGCCCGCCGCCGGGTGCCATCAGATCTGCGCCGCGAGCTGGCTGAGCAGCTGCGCATGCGCCTTCGGATCGATCTCGCGCTCGAGCAGCTTGGAGGCGGCACTGACGGCAATCTGCGCGACTTCCTGACGGAGCGACTCCCGCGCGCGCGTCGTATCCAGCTCGATGCGCTGATGGGCGACCTCAACGAGGCGCTGCCCTTCGGCCGTGGCCGCACCTTTCGCGTGCTCCACCAGGTCGTTGGCGCGATGCTGTGCCTGGTCGATGATCTGGTTGGCTCGCTCCCGCGCCTCGCGGACGATGGCTTCGGCTCGCTCCCGCGCCTCTGACAGCTCCTGCTGGCCCTTCTCGGCAGCCGCGAGCCCCTGGGCGATCGTGCGCGAACGCTCGTCCATGGCGTTGAGAATCGGCGGCCAGAGCCATTTCATCACCGCGAAGACCAGGGTGGCGAAGACGAGCATCTGCACGATGAGCGTCAGATTGATGTTCACGGTCCTGTCTCCTGCTGCGGACGATCGCCGGTCTGCTTCAGTGAGCCGCCTGGAGTGCGCTCACGAACGGATTCGCAAACGTGAAGAACAGCGCGAAGCCGATGCCGATCATGGCGACCGCATCGAGCAGTCCCGCGACCAGAAACATCTGGACCCGCAGCACCGGCAGCAGCTCCGGCTGACGCGCGGAGCCCTCGATGAACCGGCCGCCCAGAATGCCGAAGCCGATGGCGGTACCGAGCGCGCCCATGCCGAAGATGATGCCGACCGCCAGCACGGTCATGGCCTGGATGTGTGCAACGTTTTCCATTCAACTCTCCTAGAGCAAACCCATGCAAAGACCCGAATGCCGCCGCTCGCCGCTCAGTGATGCTCGTGCGCCATCGACAGGTAGACGATCGTCAGCACCATGAAAATGAAGGCCTGGATCAGGATGATGAGCACGTGAAAAATGCTCCAGGCCAGCCCGAGAACAAACTGCCCGATGATTCCCAGCCAGCCGCCGATGGTGATCAGACTGTGCAGGCCGTGGGACAGTGTGAGCGCCGCGAGCAGCAGGAAGATCATCTCGCCCGCGTACAGGTTGCCGTACAGTCGCAGTGACAGCGACACGGGACGCGCGAGAAAGGTGACCGACTCCAGGATGAAGTTCACCGGCACCAGAACGGCCTGAACAAACACGTTGCTGCTGCTGAAGGGCTGCAGTGTCAGCTCCTTGATGAACCCGACGGGTCCCTTCATCTTCAGGCTGTAGAAAATGATGAGGAAGAACACGGTGAGCGAGAGCCCGAACGTCGCATTCACGTCGGTGCTGGGCACGATCTTCAGATGCTGGAAGCCGGCCTGGTGCGCCGCGGCCGGCAGCAGGTCCACCGGCAGCAGGTCCATGAAGTTGAACAGGAAGACCCAGCAGAAGATGGTGAGCGCCAGTGGCGCGATCAGGCGGCTCGAGCCGTGGAAGGTATCGCGCACCTGCCCATCGACCCACTGGACGATGATCTCGATGAAGTTCTGCAGCTTGCCCGGCGCGCCAGTGGTCGCTTTGCGGGCCACGAGCCAGAACAGTCCGAAAAACACCAGCGCCAGCAGCACCGAGAAGAAGACGGTGTCATAGTTGATCACCGAGAAATCGATGATCCCGTGCGCGCCCCGGTTCGACAGGAACGTCTCGTGGTGAACGATGTACTCCGTCGCGCCGCCGGTTTGCTCTGCTGCTGCCATACCCGTTTCTATCCGCCGCGCCAGGCGCCGCGGCGCGCACCGCCCCAGGCGGCTCGCGCGCTCAGCAGCGCAATCCAGTACACCACGAAGGTTGCAGCGAACGCGGCGAACATCGCCAGCGGCGCCACTCTCATCACTCTCAGCACCAATACGAACAGCATGACGATGACAGCGACCTTGATCGCCTCACCCAGCAGCAGAGCGCGCACCGCCCGCTCGGGACTCATCGTGCTGGTCCCGCACACGCTGGCCAGCGCCATCACCAGGCTCGCAATGGTGCCGATCCCGCCACCGATCGCCGCCGACTCAGCGGCAGGAGGATCGAGAAGCGCCCGACACAACAGCGAGGCGATCACGGTCACGGCGGCCTGGCCCAGCACGACGCTGAATGCCAGCCGCCGCGCATTGGGCAGGTCAGTCTCGATCACCGTTAATCCCGCTCGCGCAGGCGAACCCCGCACACCCATCCTGACAGGATGAGGGCAGCGGTCTCGCTTTTAAATTACCCGGACGTAAGCGGCCCACTCCGGACGAGCCGGCTTCCGCGGCCTGCGCCCGCCGCCGCCCAGCCTCGGTAGCCTCGAGGGCGCGGCCCGGTCAAAAAAGCCGCGGGATTATAGAGACCGGAGGTCCGCCAGTCCACAGCTCGGGGAGGCGGTTTTGCGGCCCGCCGCTCTGGCCCGGAAAGTGTTCCAAGATGCTCCCCAGAGCAGGGCAATCAAGGGGTTGCGAAGGGCCCGAGCCTCAGTGGATATGTCCCAGAATACCGTCCAGCTCATCCAGACTGTTGTAGCTGACGATGAGCCTGCCTTTGCCCGCGGTCGTATGTTGAATCGCCACCCGGGCGCCGAGCTTGTCCGCCAGGTCCTGCTCCAGGCGCTGCACGTTCGGGTCCGCGCCTCGCGCCGGCGCATCGGGGGAGGCAGGGGAGTGCTGCATCCGGCGCACGAGCGCCTCGGTCTCACGCACGGACAACCCCTTGGTCACGATGAGCGTGGATACCTCGACTTGGTGTTGTCGGTTGGCGAAGGCCAGCAGCGCCCGCGCATGCCCCATCTCGATCTCACGGCGCTCGACCCGTTCCGATACCTCGGGCGCAAGCTCGAGCAGCCTGAGCAGATTCGTCACTCCGACCCGGGAGCGGCCGACGGCCTCTGCCGCCTGTTGATGGGTGAGTGCGAACTCGGTGATCAGCCGTTGCAGCGCCCGGGCCTCCTCCAGCGGATTGAGGTTCTCCCGCTGGATGTTCTCGATGAGCGACACCGCGATCGCCGCTTCGTCCGGGATGTGGCGGATGACGGCCGGAATCTCACTGAGCCCGGCGATTTGCGCCGCGCGCCAGCGCCGCTCTCCGGCAATGATCTCGTAGCGCTGCGATTCGCCCGGCCTGGGGGTGTCGACCGGGCGCACCACGATCGGCTGCACCACGCCCTGAGCCTTGATGGAGTCGGCGAGGTCCTGCAGCGTTTCGGGCCGCATGTCGATACGGGGCTGATAGCGACCGCGCTGCAGCAGATCAAGCGGCAGCTTCGCAAGCTGCTCGGCGGGCGGGGACGATGCCGGAGCGGGCTCGTTGGATGCGAAAGGGGGTGCGGGGCGGGAGGCTGTCTGGCCCAGTAGATCCGCCAGCCCGCGGCCCAGCGTGGGTTTCTTGTGCATCATGGCGCCGGATCATAGCGAGAGGCAGGCTGCGCGGCACGAATCTCCGCGCCAGGGCGCACGAATCCGCGCGATCAACCGTTCGAGTGAGTGACCTCGAGGCTCGGCCCCGGAGACGGTTCCGACTGCTCGACGGGTTGCGCCGCGGCGTGGGCAGCCGCCTCCTCGGACTGTGCCGGCGCCGATCCATTCTCGGCGGGGCCGGGGCCCATCGATGTTGGCCCGGCTGCAGCCCCGGACGAGGTCCCCTGCAGGCGCTCCTCCCGACTCTCTTCTTCCCGGCGGATCATCTCGCCCGCCAGTGCGAGGTACGCCAGGGCGCCACGCGATTCCTTGTCATGAAACAGGACCGGTCGGCCGAATGAGGGCGCCTCGGCAAGGCGGATGTTGCGGGGAATGATGGTGCGGAAGACCTTATCGCCAAAGTGCATGATGAGCTGGGCGCTGACTTCGTTGGCGAGGTTGTTGCGGGGGTCGAACATCGTCCGGAGGATTCCCTCCAGCTCCAGCCGCTCATTCACGGCGGTGCGGATCTGATCGACGGTGGCCAGAAGTGCAGACAGCCCTTCCAGCGCGTAGTACTCACATTGCATGGGAATCAGGACGCTGTCGGCCGCGACCAGCGAATTCACCGTCAGCATGTTCAGCGCGGGCGGGCAGTCGATCAGCACGACGTCGAACGAATCCCGCACCGGAGCCAGCGCGTTGCGGAGCTTCACCTCGCGCCCGGCCATCATCGTCAACAGGCGGACCTCCGCGGCGGTCAGATCCTGGTTCGCCGGCAACAGCGTGAAGCCGCCGGGCTCGACCGCAACCAGGGCCTCCGCCAGGCGAATCTCCCCAAGAAGAACCTCACAGGCACTACGCTCGAGCTGCGACTTGTCCACGCCACTGCCCATCGTGGCGTTTCCCTGGGGATCGAGGTCCACCAGGAGCACGCGCCGGCGCGTGGCCGCAAGCGAAGCAGCCAGATTCACCGCGGTGGTCGTCTTGCCGACGCCGCCCTTCTGATTGGCTACCGCAATGACCCGCTTCATGGGTCGCAGTGTACGCGGCTGCCCCCGCCCGTGCCTCAGGCGACTTTGCGGCTCTCGCCTCGGCCGATCCGCTCTCGGGCCACCTGATCCGCGACCGCGTGCGGGGGCTGATTCTCCCGGCGTGCCCTCTCGAAGATCTCGGTCAGTCGTGCCGGGATTGCGTGAATCTGCGCTGTCACCTGCGCTTCGGTCGCTCCCCCGTAGTACTCGCGCGCGACGCTGATGATCCCACCGGCATTGACGATGTAGTCGGGGGAATACAGTACCCCCGCGGCGTGGAGCGCGAAGCCATCGGTCTCTCGCGCAAGCTGATTGTTGGCAGCACCCGCTATGACTCGGGCCCGCAATCGCGGTATGGATTGCGGGTTCAGCACCGCACCCAGCGCGCAGGGTGCGACCGCATCGACATCCTCATACAGCACGGTCTCAGCCGACACGACTCGGGCGCCGAACTCGTCATGCACCCGCTGAGTGGCGGTGGGCTGCAGATCGGCCACATGCAGCTGCGCGCCCTCGGCGGCCAATAGCCGACACAGGTGATAGCCGACGCCGCCCACACCTTGCACCGCGACCTTCAGGCCCTGGACATCGGAACGACCGAGCTGGAATCGGAGCGCGGCCTGCAGCCCCAGGAATACGCCCAGGGCCGTCTTCGGAGCCGGATCCCCGCCGGCTTCGCCGGGCTTTCGGCCGAGTCCGCTCACAAACCGGGTGACTCGCGCCACCTGCTCCAAATCTGACGTGGTGGTCCCGACGTCCTCCGCGGTCACGTAGTGCCCTCCCAGGGACTCGACCAGCCGGCCATAGGCCTGGAAGAGCTCGGGAGTCTTGGCCTTGCGGGAGTCACCGATGATGACGGCCTTGCCGCCGCCGAAAGGGATACCGGCCATCGCATTCTTGTAGCTCATCCCGCGCGAAAGGCGCAGGACGTCAGTGAGTGCTTCCGTTGCCGTGGCGTACGGCCACATCCGGCAACCCCCGGCCGCCGGGCCTAGTCGCGTCGAATGAAGAGCAATGATGGCGCGCAGTCCGCTCGGCTCGTCGTATCCGAAAACGACCCGCTCGTGGCCATCGAAATCCGGCATGCTGAACACGTCCATCGCCCACTCCCGGCCGCTGCGCCCGCTGAAGCCCTGTGCCGACTTCGTGGAGCCTACCCGCCGGCCGGCGCAAGTCGCCTCACAAAAGTTGCTCCAAAGCCTTGTCTGGTGAAGTATTCATCTCACTTTTCGGCCTCAGAGTGAGATGAGCAATGCAGGTGGAGCTGGATCGGGGGGACGTGCGGATCCTGGATGTGCTGCAGCAGCACGGCGACCTGTCCGCCGCGGACGTGGCCGAGCGGGTGGGCATGACGGCTTCCACCTGCTGGCGCCGGGTGACTCGCCTGCAGGAGCTGGGGGTGGTCAAGAGCCGCGTGGCGCTGCTGGATCGCGAAAAGATCGGACTGAACGTCATGGTGTTCTCGCACGTGAAGCTCGCAGGCCACGGCCGCGATGCGCTGCTGCGATTCGAGCAGGCGGTGCGCGAGCATCCCGAGATCCTGGATTGCTACACGCTGATGGGCGAGACGGATTTCCTGCTACGGATCGTCTGCCGGGACATCAAGGCGTACGAGGCGTTCTTCCTCGATCATCTGTCGCGTTTTCCGGGGGTGCAGTCGGTGAACTCCTCGATCGCGCTCGCCGTGATCAAGGAGACCACTGCGCTGCCGCTCGCCTCCATGGCCAACGTGTCATCGCGCTAGGCGCCCGGGCACCACGCTCAGCTCCTTTCGAGGACGATGACGCAGCGGGATTCATCGAGGCCCGGTATCGCCAATTCGTGAGAGCCCTCGGCGCGCCAACCTGCGGGCAACGCATCGATCTCTGCCTGGGGCCACTTGCCTTTCATCGCCAGCACCCGGCCGAGAGGGGCGCACAGCGGGGCCGCGGCGTGCAGCAGGTCGGGCAAAGGCGCGAACGCGCGCGCCAGGACCGAGTCGAACGGCTCGGCCGCGCTCACGGACTCCACTCGCCCGTGCAGTACCTCGACGTTGCTCAGATTCAACTCCCGGGCTGCGTGCTGGACGAAGCGTGCTTTCTTGCCGTTCGAATCGATGAGCGTGAAATGCCTGTCGGGATCGGCAACGGCCAGGGGAAGTCCGGGAAATCCGGCGCCGGTGCCCAGGTCGGCCACCCTGCGGCCGCGCAGATCCGGCTGGATCGAGAGACTGTCCAGCAGGTGGTGGGTCAACATATCCTCACGCCCGTGAATGGCGGTGAGGTTGTACGTGCGGTTCCAGCGCTCGACCTCATCGAGCAGGTGAAGCAGCCGATCCGCATCGCGTTCCGCCAGGACGACCCCGAGGCTGGCTGCACCGTGGACCAGGCGTTGCACAATGCTCGACAATGAATTCCGCCGGATGGCTGGCAGGATGCCGGTAGGATAAGTCGGATCGTGAGACTGCTGCTCGTTGAAGATGACTCGATGATCGGCGAGGCAATCCGCACCGGTCTGCGCCGCGATGGGTTCGCCGTGGACTGGGTACACGATGCGGAAGCGGCCCGGCAGGTGTTGCGGACCGAGCAGTTCGATTTACTGCTGCTCGATCTGGGCCTGCCGCGAGGGGACGGTCTGCAGGTCCTGCAGGGCTTAAGAGCGCGGCAGCAGGCCCTGCCGGTCCTCATCATCACCGCCCGGGACGCCGTTTCCGACCGGGTGCAGGGACTCGACGCGGGCGCCGACGATTATCTTGTCAAACCCTTCGACCTGGATGAGCTGGGCGCCCGGATCCGGGCGCTGCTGCGCCGCAAGTCGGGCCGGACACTCCCGCAGATCGAGCATCTGGACGTCGTGTTGGATCCTGCCACGCATCACGTGACTCGCGACGGTCGTGCGATCGGGCTGTCCCCGCGGGAGTTTGCGCTTCTGCAGCTTCTGTTGGAGCGTCCTGGGAACATCCTCTCGCGCTCCCAGATCGAGGAGCGGCTCTATGGGTGGGGCGAGGAAGTCGAAAGCAATGCCGTCGAAGTGCACATCCATGCGTTGCGCCGCAAGCTCGGGACCGACTTCATCGTGACCGTGCGGGGCGTCGGCTACCGCGTGCGACCGGCGCCATGAAATCGCTCCGCACCCGGCTGCTGGTCTGGCTGCTCGGCGGTGTCATACTGCTCGGGGCCGCGGGCGGATGGATGGTATATCGCAACGCCCTCGCGGAAGCGGACGCATTCTTCGACTATCACCTGCGCCAGACCGCCCTGCTGCTGCGCGATCAACCGGTCGAGTACATGTTGGGTTCGGGGATTCCGCCGGCGGATGCGGATTATGACTTCGTGGTGCAGGTATGGTCCCTGAACGGCATCCTGGTTTATCTGTCCAGGCCGCACGCCGTGCTGCCGGCCATCACGACGCTGGGCTTTTCGACCGCCTCCACCAGTGAAGGGCGCTGGCGTGTCTACGGCGTACAGGCTGTGACGCGAGTCATCCAGGTCGCGCAACCCATGAGCGTGCGTGAACGACAGGCAGCCGACCTCGCACTGCGTACCCTGCTCCCGTTCGCCTTTCTGATGCCTCTGCTCGCGATGCTCATCTGGTTCGTCGTCGGACATGCGTTGAGGCCCCTGCAAGGGCTCACGCAGCTCGTCAAAGCCAGGCGGGTGACGGCCCTGACTCCTCTGCCCGATGAAAGGCTCCCCGCCGAGGTGCAACCGCTGGTGGCGGCTCTGAATGATCTGCTGCAACGGTTGGGTGCGGCGTTGGAACGCGAGCGGGGGTTCATGGCCGATGCGGCACACGAGCTGCGTACACCGTTGACGGCTCTGCATTTGCAAATGAGCACGCTGGCGCGCGCAGGTAGCGAGGCGGAACGTGTCGATGCGATGGAGCGGCTAACCGCGGGAGTCCAACGTGCGATCCGCCTGGTTGAGCAGCTCCTGTCACTTGCGCGCCAGGAGCCGCGCACAGACCCTCCCAGGGCACGAGTCAGGCTGGATGAGATCGCGCGCGCTGTCGTCGCCGAAATGGTGCCGTTGGCCGATGCCCGGCACATCGACCTCGGCATCTCGAATTCGGAGCCGGCTGTCGTCCTGGGTGACGCCGATGCTCTGCGCACGCTGATACGCAACCTGGTCGACAATGCTGTGCGCTACTCGCCGGAAGGAGGCAGGATTGATGTATCCGTGGCCACGCGACCTGAACAGGAGGGCACAGGCGGGCTGCAACCCAACAGCCTGGGCGAGCTAAAACCCAACGGCCTGGGCGACCTTCAAGCCAACAGGCCGCCAGACCCTCCAGCCAACAGCCCGGGCAGTCTTCTGCGGGTTCTCGACACCGGGCCGGGCATCCCGGAAAACGAGCGCCGGCGCGTGTTCGATCGCTTCTATCGTCAACCGGGCACCGCGCCTCCGGGGAGCGGCCTGGGCATGGCGATCGTCAAAGCCATCGCGGACGCGCACGAGGCCGAGGTGCGGCTCGACTCGGGACCCGGCGGGCTCGGCCTGGCCGTGACGATCACCTTTGCGCCCACCTGAGCTGCCACGGATTCAGCAAAGGCTTGGAGCGTCCTGGCCGTCCACGCCCGCGATAGGGCCGGGAAGCGGGTGCGGCGACGTACCCAGCATTCGCCTCCGACACCGCCAGTGTGAATGGATTGCGCACCGTCACACCAGGTCCAATAGCTCAGCGGCTCATGCACTCAGCCCGCTTTCCGTGGCCCTTAAGCCTCTCTTAAGGCTGTCCCCCTATCGTGCGTACACGGCCCTTTCGGTCCAGAGGAAACGGTTTTGGAGACTCCCATGACTTCCAGGAATTTTTTCAAGAGCCAGATCGCGGCGGCCCTGCTGGGTGCCGCGGCAGTCGCAGCACCCGTGGGCGCGCTGTACGCGCTGGGAGCCGGCTCACAGCCCATGAGCGCGCCGCGGCCCGCCCCGACCGTGCCGGCGCCCGCGACCGGCAACCCCAACGCGGTGCTGCCGGACTTCAGCACGATGGTGCAGAAATACGGTCCCGCGGTCGTCAACATCACGGTCGTGCAGAAAGTGCCGACTGCGTACTCGCAGGAAGGCGACTCCGAGGACAACGGCCCGTCGGAGCAGAGTCCATTTGGGGCATTCCCCTTCGGTCCCTTCTTCCGCGGCCTCCCGGCGCAACCCCCGCAGCAGGTACGCGGTGAGGGCTCGGGCTTCATCGTCAGCCCGGACGGCACGATCCTGACGAATGCGCACGTCGTGAACGGCGCGAGCGAGGTCACCGTTCGCCTGACCGACCGTCGGGAGTACACGGCCAAGGTCGTGGGCGTGGACACCAAGAGCGACGTGGCGGTCATCAAGATTCCCGCCAAGAACCTTCCGACGGTCAAGCTGGGCGATGATCGCGGCCTCAGGGTTGGCGAGTGGGTCGTCGCCATCGGCGCGCCGTTCGGATTCGACAACAGCGTGACCGCGGGTATCGTGAGCGCGAAAGGGCGCACGCTACCGGATTCCGGCTACGTTCCCTTCATCCAGACGGACGTGCCGATCAATCCAGGTAACTCGGGCGGCCCCCTGTTCAACATGCAGGGCGAGGTGGTGGGCATCAACTCGCAGATCTACACGCGCTCGGGGGGCTACCAGGGCGTGTCGTTCTCGATCCCGATCGATGTGGCCATGCGCGTCAGCCAGCAACTCGAGACTCATGGACACGTGACGCGAGGCAAACTGGGTGTGGTGATCCAGCAGGTGGATCAGGGCCTCGCGGATTCATTCGGCCTGCCCCAGCCTGAAGGCGCGCTGGTCTCCAGCGTGGAGAAGGGTGGAGCGGCCGATCAGGCAGGCATCCACGCGGGCGATGTGATTCTCAAGCTGAACGGCCAGCCGGTGAACTCCTCGAACGAGCTGCCGGCCACGATTGCGAGCCTGCAACCCGGAACGAGCGTGAAGCTCGAGATCTGGCGGCAGCACGCCACGCGCGACGTGAGCGTCAAGCTGGGCGAGATGCAGGATCACCGCACCGCGTCCAACTCCAGCGATCAATCACACTCCGGCGGCAAGATCGGCCTGGCGGTGCGGCCGCTGACAAGCGAAGAGCAGCATCAGGCCAACACGCACGGAGGTCTGTTGATCGAGCAGGCGAGGGGGCCTGCTGCCGATGCCGGTCTGCAGCAGGGCGACATCGTGCTGGCGGCAAACGGCACGCCGGTCTCGAGTATCTCGGACCTGCGTGGCGCCATCGAGAAGTCGAAGAGCCACATTGCGTTGCTCGTACAGCGTGGCGAGACGCAGCTCTTCGTTCCAGTGCGGGTGGGCTGAAGCCCGACCCGGCACATCGGGCCATCAGGATATCGGCCACCCGGGGCCGGCAGCGGGGAGACCCCTGCCGGCCTCGTCTATTGTCGTGAGGATCCGTCCATCTCACGTCGCGCCGTTGGTCACCATCGCTGCGACGAGCTCATTGACGGGCAGCCTCTCCAGCGCCGGGTCGCGGAACAGCGCCTTGACCCGCTCCGCCTGCCTGGCAGGAAACCAGGCGTCCACCGCGGATTCGAATTTCTGCACGAGCACCGGCATGCCCTCCTGCCGCCGCTTGCGGTGGCCGATCGGGAAATCCACCTGAATGCGCGGCGTGGAGCTGCCGTCGCGAAAGAAGACCTGCATGGCGTTGCCGATGTAGCGCTTGTCGGCGGCGTAGTACTCCTCGGTAAATCGGGCGTTCTCGCGAACCTGCATCTTCGATCGCAACGCATCGATCCGGGGATCGGCTGCCACCGGATCCTCATAATCCCCGGCGCCGAGCCGGCCGAAGATCAACGGTACGGCCACCATGTACTGGATGCAGTGATCGCGATCGGCCGGGTTAGCGAGCGGGCCGGTCTTATCGATGATGCGGACCCCCGGCTCCTGAGTCTCGATCACGATCCGCTCGATCTGCTCCAGCCGGCCGCTGACTTGAGGGTGAAGCGTCATGGCCGCCTCGACAGCGGTCTGCGCATGGAACTCCGCCGGGAAGGAGATCTTGAACAGCACGTTCTCCATGACGTAGCTGCCAAACGGCTGGGGTAATGAGAACGGCTTGCCCTTGAACAGGACGTCGTAAAAGCCCCAGCTCCTGGCACTGAGCGCCGACGGATACCCCATCTCCCCGCTCAGTGCGATGAGGGCATGCCGCACCGCGCGGCTCGTCGCATCGCCTGCGGCCCAGCTCTTCCGCGAGCCCGTGTTGGGTGCGTGGCGATAGGTTCGCAACGCGCCTCCGTCGACCCAGGCATTGGAGACCGCGTTGATGAGCTGATCGCGCGAGCCTCCCAGCATTGCAGTCACCACCGCAGTCGAGGCCACCCGCACGAGAATGACGTGATCGAGGCCCACCCGGTTGAAGCTGTTCTCGAGTGCCAGGACTCCCTGGATCTCGTGCGCTTTGATCATGCCCGTCAGGACGTCCCGGACCGTCGGCGGGCCTTTGCCCTCCATGACGGCCTTCCGCGCCAGATAGTCCGCTACAGCCAGGATGGCGCCGAGATTGTCGGACGGATGGCCCCATTCCGCCGCCAGCCACGTGTCATTGAAGTCGAGCCAGCGAATCATTGCGCCGATGTTGAATGCCGCCTGCACCGGATCCAGCTCGAAGGAGGTCCCCGGCACTCGCGCGCCGCCTGGCATGACGGCCCCGGGAACGACCGGTCCGAGCAGCCGGGTGCAGGCCGGGTACTTCAGCGCCAGGAAGCCGCACGCCAGTGTATCCATGAGGCAGAAGCGCGCGGTGTCGTACGCTTGCGGGCTCGTGATCGCATGAGTCCGGGCGTAGTCGGCAATCGCCGTCAGCACGGCGTCCGGATCGGGGCGCTGCGCGGATTTGGCGTCGTATGAGGACATGCTGGCGAGCCGTCACTTTCTCTTGTCAATCGGAACAAACCGGACGTTCTCCGGCCCTACGTAGTTCGCGGACGGGCGGATGATCTTGCCATCGGCCCGCTGCTCCATCACGTGAGCCGACCAGCCGGAGGTGCGTGCAATGACGAACAGCGGTGTGAACATCGCGGTCGGCACGCCCATCATGTGATAGGACACCGCGGAGAACCAATCGAGGTTGGCAAACAGCTTCTTCACTTCGCGCATCACCGATTCGATGCGATCGGCCACGGCGAACATCTTCAGATCGCCCGCTTCCTTCGCGAGGCGCTGAGCGACCTCCTTGATGAGCTCGTTGCGCGGGTCGCTGATGGTGTAGACGGGATGGCCGAACCCGATGATGACCTCCTTGTTGGCGACTCTCGCGCGGATATCCGCCTCCGCCTCCTCGGGCCTCTCGTAGCGGCTCTGGATCTCGAATGCCGCCTCGTTGGCGCCGCCGTGCTTGGGGCCACGCAGCGCGCCGATCGCTCCGGCAATGCACGAATGCATATCCGCGCCCGTACCGGCGATCACGCGTGCGGCAAACGTCGAAGCGTTGAATTCATGCTCCGCGTACAGGATGAGCGAGGTATGCATGGCGCGCACCCAGGAGGGCGAGGGCTGCCGGCGGTGCAGCAGATGCAGGAAGTGGCCGCCTACCGAGTCGTCCTCGGTCTCCACGTGGATGCGTTGCCCGTTGTGGCTGTAGTGGTACCAGTAGGTAAGCATCGACCCGAACGAGGCGATCATCTGATCGGCGATGTCGCGGGCGCCGGCGACGTTGTGATCCTCTTTTTCCGGCAACACGCACCCGAGCACCGAAGCACCCGTACGCAGCACATCCATCGGGTGAGAGGCCGCCGGCAGCGCCTCGAGCGCGGAGCGCACCGCCGCCGGAATCCCGCGCAGGGATTTCAGTTTCGCCTTGTATGCCGTCAGCTCCACCTGGTTGGGCAGCTTGGCGTGAACCAACAGGTAGGCGATCTCCTCGAACTCACAGGTGTTGGCGATCTCGAGGATGTCGTAGCCGCGGTAGTGGAGGTCGTTGCCGGTCCTTCCCACCGTGCACAGGGCGGTGTTGCCCGCTGCCACGCCCGAGAGCGCCACCGACTTCTTCGGCTTGGGTCCGCCGATGTTGGGTTGTGCCTCGCTCACGCTTTGGTCTCCTTCGACGCTGCGAACAGCCGGTTCAGCCTGTCTTCGTACTCGTGATAATCCAGATACCGGTACAGATCCTCGCGGGTCTGCATGGTATCGAGCACGTTCTTCTGCGTGCCATCGCGGCGAATGGCCTCGTAGGTTCTGAGCGCCGCGGCGTTCATCGCGCGGTAAGCCGAGCAGCAGTACAGAACGATGTCCACGCCCACGGCGGCCAGCTCCTCGCGTGTATAGAGCGGTGTGTGGCCGAATTCCGTGATGTTGGCGAGAATCGGCACCCGCAGCGCTGCGCGGAAGCGCCGGTACATGGAGATATCCGTCATCGCCTCCGGGAAGATCATGTCTGCACCGGCGGCCACGCACGCGTGGGCGCGCTCGATCGCGCGCTCGATACCTTCGAGCGCCAGAGCGTCCGTGCGCGCCATGATCACGAATGATTCGTCGCTGCGCGCGTCCACCGCGGCCTTGATCCGATCGACCATCTCTTCCTGCGGGACGATCTCCTTGCCGGGGCGATGGCCGCAGCGCTTGGCCGCAACCTGATCCTCGATGTGCAGGCCGGCGGCGCCGGCGCGAATGAAGGAGCGGACGGTACGCGCAATGTTGAATGCGCTGCCCCATCCCGTGTCGGCGTCCACCAGCAGCGGCAACGAGCTCGCCTCGGTGATGCGACGGATGTCGATCAGCACGTCGTCCATGGTCGAGATGCCCAGGTCCGGCATGCCGAGGGAATTGGCCGCGACGCCACCCCCGGACAGATACAGTGCGCGAAAACCGGTGGCCTCGGCCATGCGAGCCGCATACGCGGTGATGGCGCCAACGATTTGCAGGGGACGCTCCGCCTGTACCGCCGCACGCAGACGCGCGCCGGCGGATAGTGCATTCGGCATGGCTGACCTCGACTGGGACCGCCACATTGTATACGGGCCGCGTCCCGCCGGGATGAATTTGACCCGCCAGTAGACTGCTTACTCGCGAGGCTAGTCGGTGGAAAAACTGTCCAGCGGCGGGGCTCTGCCCATGACCGCCGGGAACAAGCCAGGCGGCCTCTACTCAGGCGCAACCCTGACGACGGTGCGTCCCGTGACGCTGCCGTCGAGGTAAGCCTGAAAGGCCCCTGGCAGTTGCTCGAAAGCGATGGTCTGCGTATGGATCCGGTCCAGGTGGCGGGGTCTGAGATCGCCCGCAATCCGCTTCCAGACCTCCAGGCGCAGCTCGCGTGGCGTGGCCGAAGAATTGATTCCGAGCAGGCTCACGCCCCGCAGGATGAACGGCAGAACGGTAGTCTTGAGCTCGGCGCTGCCGGCCAACCCGATGCTCGCGATGTTGCCCCAGAAATCCACCGTGCGCGTCAGCCATGTCAGCATCTCACCACCGACGCTGTCGATCGCGCCCCCGAAGCGCACTCCCTCGAGCGGCCTCGAGCCGAAGTCGATCTGCTGGCGAGCCAGCAAAGTGCGGGCTCCGAGCGAGTGCAGATAGTCGCTGGCCGCGGCTTTGCCGGTGACGGCCACGACTTCGTAGCCGCGCGCGCAGAGCATGTCGATGGCGATGCTGCCGACTCCACCGGTGGCCCCGGTCACGGCGATGGGTCCACGCGAGGGGTGCTGGTCGTTGCGCTCCATGCGGTGAATCGCCAGCGCTGCAGTGAAGCCAGCCGTGCCAAGCGCCATGGACGTGGTGGCGTCCAGGCCGGCCGGCATCGGAATCACCCAGTCGCCCTCGAGGCGCGCGTACTCCGCATACCCACCGTCGTGTGTCTCCGAGAGCGAGCTGCCGGTGACCAGCACGGCCTGCCCCGGCGAGTAACGGGGATCGGCGGAGGACTCGACGACCCCGGCCAGATCGATGCCACCCACCAGCGGATAGCGCCGCAGGATCCGCCCGGCGCCGGTCGCGGCCAGCGCGTCCTTGTAATTGATGCTCGAGTGCGTGACCCGCACCACCACATCGCCCGGCGAAAGGTCCTCGAGGCTCAGCCGCTCGAAGCGTGCGCTGATTTTCTTGCCTTCCTCGTGGATGCGGTACGCCTTGAACGAACTCATGGCATTTCCCTTGGCGCTCTGCGCCGTCAGCCAGGCGGAGGGCCGCGCTCGGACCGCTCCAGCCAGATCAACAGACCCTGCGTATTCAACTCCAGATCCGACTCGAGGTGCGCCGCCACTTCGGCACGCGTGAGCGGGCTGCCCTGACGGCGCAGGAGCGTCCACCACAGCTCGAGCATCGCTTCACGAATGGCCCCATGGGGATCCGCCGAGTGAGCATGCTCGCGCGTGATGCGAACAAGCTCGTGGATCTGCGTCTTCAGCAGCGCACCGAGCCGCGGCACGCCTGTCACGCGGCTGTAGTGCATGAGGTAGACGGACTCGGGCGCAAACCCGAGCAGCCGGTCGATCGAGGCCAGGAGCTGCTGAGGATCGAATTGCGAGGGACTCGTGGTCGGCAGGATGAAAGCACCCTGCTGCGTGTCGAGTGCACGATAGGAGATGCCGAACGTATCGCCCGCGAAGATCAGCGAGTGGGGCGCATCGACGATGGCATAGTGATGCAGTGCATGCCCCGGCGTATGGATGAGCTCGAAGCCCCGGCCGCCCAGCTCACAGCGGAACCCGTCGGAGACCGCCACCAGGCGCTGCGGTGGGATCGGCAGAATCTCTCCATAAAGGCGGCGAAAACGCTCCTCGCCATAGACTGCTGCGGAGCCGGCAATGACCTTGGCCGGATCGACCATGTGAGGCTCGCCACGCGGATGAACCAAAGCGCGCGCGCGCGGCAGCGCCTGCATGAGCCGGCCCGCGCCGCCCGCGTGATCGAGATGCACGTGCGTGAGGAAGACGTAATCCACCGCCTCCCGCGCAATACCCAGCGAATCGAGTGCCGCCAGCAGATACGGAACCGAATGGCTCGTCCCCGTGTCCACGAACGCGGCGCGGCCATTGTGCACAATGAGGTGGACGGCCGCATGGCCCGGGTACAGGTATTGCGCATCGACGGCAAAGATGCCGTGCGGATGTCTGATCACTCGCGGTGTGCAGCTGAGGTTCATGGTTGAGCGCGTTTTCGGGCAACATAGCAAAAATTCACAGCGCTATCGATTCACGCAATGCCTATCCGACACGCTCCGCGCGCCCTTGCCGCCCTGCTCTGCCCGCTCGCCCTGCTGACGGCTCCCGCGCCTTCGGCCGAGTCACCCGCCGTGTCGCACCGCGAGCATGGCAACCTGATCTTCGAGGGGGTCCCGGCGCTCGATACCACGCTTGCCGAACGGCTGTCGCAATACCGTCAATCGCGACAGGCCACGTTTCTCGACTGGCTGCCCGATGGCGCCATGCTGGTGGCGACGCGCTTCGGTGACGTCGAGCAGGTTCATCGTGTCGCAGCCCCGCTCGGGATGCGTGAGCAGCTTACCTTCTACAGCGAGCCTGTCAGCATCGCGCGCGCGCCGCAGACCGGCTCGGGCGATGGATTCGTCTTTCTCAAGGACCAGGGTGGCGACGAGAACGACCAGCTCTTTTACCATGCCCCTGACAGCCAGGTGCAGCAGCTCACGTCGGGGAAGTTCATCCATGGCAGTCCCATCTGGTCGCACGACGGTAAGCACGTTGCTTTCTATGGCAACGAGCGCAACGGTATCGGCTACGACATCTACGTCGTGGACATCGGCTCGACAGCCGCTCCCCGACTCGTCGCAGGCGCTCAGCAGGACACCTGGTTTCCCCTGGACTGGTCACCCGACGACCGCAAGCTGCTCCTGTGGAAATACGTCTCGATCAACGAAAGCTACCTGTATATCGCCGACGTCTATACCGGGACCCTGACCCCGGTAGCGGACAGCACCCGCAAGAACGGCATCCGCGCCGCCCGCTTCGCCCCGGATGGCCGCGGCATTTACCTCTCTACCGATGAGGATGGGGAATTCGCGCAGTTGCGCTACCTGGACCCGGTCTCGCACGAGGTCCGCAAGCTGACCGCTGACATTCCCTGGGACGTCGAGGAGTTCGACGTCAGTAACGACGGGCGTTACGTGGCGTGGGTCGCGAACGAGGACGGCCGCAATCGCCTCACCATCACCGATACGGTGCAGAAACTCGAACAGGCGCCGGCGGGCATCCCGAATGGACGCATCGAGGGTCTACGGTTCGACCGGACCGGGCGCCGCCTGGCCTTCTCGGCCGAATCGGCTCAAACCCCGCGTGACGTGTATGTCTACGACCTCAATCACAGCTCGCTCGAGCGCTGGACCCGCAGCGAGGTCGGGCCCCTCGATGTGAGCAGGTTCGTGCCCGCGGAGCTCGTTCGCTATCCGACGTGGGACCGCGCGAACGGCGGTCAGCGCATGATCTCCGCTTACATGTACCGGCCCCGCACAGCGGGACCGCATCCGGTGCTCATCGATATCCATGGCGGCCCGGAATCGCAGTACCGCCCTCACTGGGATCCGTTCATCCAGTTCGTCGTCAACGAGCTGGGCTACGCCGTGATCGCGCCCAACGTTCGCGGCTCCTCCGGATACGGCAAGACCTTTCTCAAGCTGGACAATGGTCTTCTGCGCGAGGACGCCGTCAAGGACATCGGCTCGCTCATCGTGTGGATCGACGTTCAGCCGATGTTCGACCACGAGCACGTCGCGGTGATGGGCGGCTCCTACGGGGGCTACATGGCCCTCGCCTCGCTGGCCGCCTACAGCGACCGGCTCGAGGGCGGCATCGACGAAGTCGGAATCAGCAACTTCGTTACGTTTCTCGAGAACACCTCCCCCTATCGACGCGACCTGCGTCGCGCCGAGTACGGCGATGAGAGAGACCCCAAGACGCGTGCCTTCCTCAATCGCATCTCGCCGCTCAACAGCGTGGCCTCGATCAGGCGGCCGCTGCTGGTGGTGCAGGGCCTGAATGACCCGCGGGTACCCGCGGCGCAGTCCCAGCAGCTGCTGTGGCGGCTGCGCGGCAGGGGCGGGGAGGTGTGGTATCTCGCCGCCAAGGACGAGGGGCACGGCTTTCGCAAGAAGAGCAACCAGGACGCGCTGCTCGAGACGATGGCGATGTTTCTGCAGAAGCTCGCGCATTGAGCTTCGGCAGACGCGCGCGCCGCGCCTTATTTGCCGGGCTCTTCCAGTATCGTGTACGGGCGGCTCTCGGTGGCCAACGCTGGCCGCTGCTTGCTGAAGTATTCGGCGATGACATCCATGTCCTCGTCCTTCAGCTGCGAGGCGAACCCCTTCATGATGGGATTCTTGCGGCCGCCCTTCTTGTACTCCTGGAGCGCGCGGACGATGTAGTCCGGATGCTGGCCCGCGAGTGAAGGGTATTGAGGCGTGATTCCGACGCCATCCTGGCCATGGCACGAAGTGCAGACCTGCGCCACCTGTGGAACGGTGCCGACCGGCTTCGCATCGGGTGTCAGCGGCTTGCCGGAAAAGTAGGACGCGATATCGGCGATGTCCTGATCACTGAGCGTGGAGGCCTGGGAGTGCATCGTGATGTGGGCCCGGTCCCCCTCGCGATACTCATGCAGCGCGGCGATGATGTACTCGGGATGCTGACCTTCGAGCTCGGGGACGCTGTAGTTCGGGTACGCATTCTTGTAGCCGTCGACGCCGTGACAGCCCAGACATGTGTACGACAACGCCTTGCCGCGCGCAGGGTTGCCCTCAGGAGCCGGCTGCTGCGCGCTGGCGGGTGCGGTGGTCCAGGCTGCGAAAGCAGCCGCAGTGATCATTAGGCCCAGACGGACACCCGACGGAAGCCACTGCAGCGTCATCGACTACTCCGCAACCCGAAGCAAAAACGGCCCCGAATCTTACGGACTCGCCCTCCCAATTGCCACATCAGCCCCCGCTCACCCACAGCACCGCTCTGTCCACGGCACACACCCACGTCGGCGTTTTCCCACACGAGGACGGCTCGATGGCTTAATTTCCCACCGGTCTCTTCGCGAGGGTGCCTCGATGATTGCCCTGATACAGCGCGTCACGGAAGCGGCAGTGCGGGTCGATGAGCAGACGGTGGGTGCGATCGGACACGGCTTGCTCGCTCTGATCGGCGTCCGGCGCGGCGACTCCAGGGAGTCCGCCGGGCGCCTGCTCGAGCGCATGCTCGGCTACAGAATTTTCGCCGATGAGCAGGGCCGCATGAATCGCTCTGTGCGCGATGTCGGGGGCGGACTCCTGCTGGTACCCCAGTTCACCCTGGCCGCCGACACCCACCAAGGCACGCGGCCCGGCTTCAGCACGGCGGCAGCGCCCGACCACGCACGCGAGCTTTTTACGGGCCTGGTGGAGCAGGCGCGGAGCCTGCACACCCCCGTGGAAGGGGGCATCTTCGGAGCGCACATGAGCGTATCTTTGGTAAATGACGGCCCCGTCACATTCTGGCTGGAGAGCGCGCACCGGGCGGCCCAGGGCTAGTCAAAACGGCGAACTTTCTCGGTTCGGTCCGCTCTTTTGCCCTATGATCGATGGGTTTTCCGCGCAACTAGCAGGAGTTCAAGCTTATGGGTATCGGGATGCGCGAGCTGGTGGTGATCCTGCTCGTCGTGCTCTTGGTGTTCGGTGCCAAGAAGCTGCGCACGATCGGCGAGGATCTCGGTGCCGCGGTGCGCGGCTTCAAGAAGTCCATGAACGACGGCGAGGAGGAAGAGCGGAACCCTCCCCGGCAGATTCGTTCGGACGCCCCGGATGCCGATTTCGCCCAGGCGGCGAAGTCACCGGATGCCGCTCAGAAGAGCGACCGGACTGCCTGAGGTCTCCGCGCCGGCATGCTCGACGTCGGCTTTTCCGAGATCCTGGTCATTTTCGTCCTGGCGCTCATCGTGCTGGGTCCGGAGAAGCTGCCGAAAGTTGCCGCCCAGGTGGGCCGCTGGATCGGCCGCGCACGGGGCATGGCGCGACAATTCCGGGACCAGCTCGAGGAAGAGGTCAATCTGGAACAGGCCCGCAAGCTGCAGCCGCACGAACCGCCGCCACCGATCACTCAGGTGCCGTCCGGGCCGCCACCTGAGCCACCGCCGTCCTACCCGGATACCTACTCGCACGCCCATCCCACCGACCCGGAGGGTCGCCCGACAGCCCTTGGCAGCCCGCCGGTCGAAACTCCCTCGACAGACCCGCACCAGCAGGACTGGGTGAGCGGGGTGACGGGGATGGAGTCTGCCACCCACGCCGCCGCCGACGCGGCCCCGGCTCAGTCTCATGAGCGAGGAACCTGAAAAGCTTGCCGAAGGGACGCTGATCTCGCATCTGCTGGAGCTGCGGGATCGGCTCATCCGGGCGCTCGTGGTCGTGGCGCTCGTCTTCATCCCTTGCGTGCTCAACTCCAATCAGATCTTCACCTTCGTCGCGACACCGCTGAAGGACAAGCTGCCCAAGGGCACGCAGCTCATCGCGACCACGGTGATGTCCCCATTCCTCACGCCGTTCAAGCTTTCCCTGTTCGTGGCGGTATTCATCGCGATGCCGTACATCATTTACCAGCTGTGGGCCTTCGTCGCGCCCGGACTCTACCGCCACGAGAAGCGCTTCGCGGTCCCGTTGCTGGTCTCCTCCATCGTGCTGTTCTATGTGGGGGTGTGTTTCGCGTACTTCTTCGTCTTTCCGGTCATGTTCCAGTTCTTCGCCAACACGACGCCGAAGGGTGTTGCGATGATGACGGACATCTCCGCTTACCTGGATTTCGTGCTCACGATGTCGCTCGCGTTCGGGGCCGCATTCGAGGTTCCGATCGCGGTGGTGCTGCTGGTGCTGACGGGCATCGTGAAAATCGAGAAGTTGAAGCAGAATCGCGGCTACGTGCTGCTCGGGATCTTCATTCTCGCCGCCTTCCTCACTCCCCCCGACGCGCTCTCGCAGTCCATCATGGCGGTGCCGATGTATGCCCTCTACGAGGGAGGCATCCTGATGGCGCGCATCCTGTCGCGCATGCGGCGTGAGTCCTCCGGACACGAAGAGGCCAGCGCCTGAGATGAGCGAGACGGCCGGGTCGGCGCAGGCCATCGCCGCACCCACGGAGATCTTCGGACAGCCGCGGGGACTGGCGACCCTGTTCCTGACCGAGATGTGGGAGCGCTTCAGCTACTACGGCATGCGCGCCATCCTGATCTTCTTCCTGACCAGCACGGTGACAGGAGGTGGACTGGGAATCGGGGACAAGGCCGCGAGCTCCATCTACGGCCTGTACATGGCGTGCACCTACTTCCTGTCGCTGCTCGGGGGGTGGATCGCCGACCGGCTGATCGGCGCGCAGCGCGCCGTGATCAGCGGCGCAGTGTTCATCACGGTCGGCAATGCCATGCTGGCCTTCGGCAACCCGCAGGTGTTCTTCCTGGGGCTCATGGTCTCCGTGTTCGGCGTCGGTCTGCTCAAGCCCAACGTGAGTGCGATCGTCGCTTCGCTCTATCCCGAAGGCGGCGCGCGACGCGACGCCGGGTTCTCGATCTTCTACGTGGGCATCAACATGGGCTCGTTCATGGGCTCCTGGCTCGTGCCGGTATTCGCGGCCCGGTTTGGCTGGCACTGGGGTTTCGCACTGCCGGCCATCGGCATGCTGATCGGTTTGACTCAGTTCAACCTGACGCGCAATCACCTCGGAGCGGCAGGCGCCGCCGTGGAAGCGGATGCCCGCGGATCCTGGCTGCCGGTCATCGGTTTCACCGCAATCGTCGCGCTCATCGCAGCGCTCGCAGTCAGTGGCCATCTGCGGATCAATCCGGTGGCAGCCTCGGCCGCGACGACGTGGCTGATCCTGTCGCTCGCCGTGGCTTACTTCGCCTACCTGTTTCTGTTCGCGGGTCTGACGAGCCTCGAGCGCCGTCGCGTCGCGGTCATGGCCGTGCTCTCTCTCGGCTGCGCGACGTTCTGGGCAGGGTTCGAGCAGCAGGGCAACTCTTTCAACCTCTTTGCCCAGCGCTACACCGATCTCGACATTCTCGGGGTGCACATCCCGCCGGGGGTGTTCCAGGCGGTCAACCCCTTCTTCATTCTGGTATTCGCGCCGCTGCTGGCAGCGCTGTGGGTGCGCCTGGACAGAAACCGCGCGGATCTATCGGCGCCGACGAAGTTCGGCATCGGACTGATGCTCATGGGAGGCGGCTTCATGGTCATGTATCTCGCCTCACAGCACGTACTGGCCGGCCAGAAAGTGCTGCCGTTCTGGCTCATCGGCACCTACCTGCTGCATACACTGGGGGAGCTGTGCCTCTCGCCGGTGGGACTGTCGTCGATGACCAAGCTCGCTCCTGCGCGCTTCGTGGGCCAGGTGATGGGAATCTGGTTCATGGCCACGGCGCTGGGCGAGAACCTCGCCGGCCAGCTCTCCGCCCAGTACGATGCGACCCAGCTCAGCTCCCTGCCAGCGCTGTTCATGAAGATCTTCTGGTGGGGAGTGCTTGCCGGAGGGCTGATGCTGCTACTGACCCCGCTGCTCAAGCGGCTGATGTCCGAAGCCCGCTAGAGCTCGATGCCGACCTCATCTCACACCGGTTGTGGATAGGCTGATGGAAATCCCAGCGCTCCAAGGCAGCACGGTCGCGATCCCGGAGATGCGCGAAGCGGAGGTGTTCGCGGCGATGCTCGAGAGGCGCGGTGCCACCGTCCTGCGCTGCCCCCTGGTGGCCATCCGCGATGCACCGGATCCGATCCCCGTGCTGCAGTGGGCCCGGGAGTTCGCACGAGGCGGCTGCGACGATCTGATCCTGATGACGGGGGAGGGGCTCCGGCGACTCCTCGGTTGTCTACAGTCTCACGAGCCCGCGCTCGAGGCGGACTTCATCCAGGCGCTCGGTCGCGTCCGCCGGGTCACCCGCGGACCGAAACCTGCCCGGGCGCTGCGCGAGCTGGGCCTCAAGAGCGATGTCGCCGCCGATCCGCCGACCACCGAGGGCGTCATCGCGAGTCTTCGGCCACACGATCTCCAGGGCCGTCGCGTGGGACTGCAACTGTACGGCACCGCTCCCAATCGACCGCTGGTTGAGTTTCTCGAGGGCGCCGGCGCCCGTGTTCTTGCTGTCGCGCCCTACGTGTACGCGGATGCCGCCGATGATCAGGCGGTGTTGAATCTTCTCGAGAGAGTCCGCGCAGGCGAAGTGGATGCGATGGCGTTCACGAGCACTCCTCAGGTGGAGCGGCTGTTCGCAGTAGCCCCCGCCGAATCTGTGGTGGTGGCATTGGCCCGAACCGTCGTCGCCGCCGTCGGACCGGTGGTCGCCCAGGCGCTGCGCAGACATGGCGTGCAGGCCCGCGTCATGCCCGAGGAGTCGTTTTTTCTGAAGCCCCTCACCGGCGTGATCGAGGAAGCCCTGGCGGACAAGCGCCGCGCTCAGAACCTCCGGACGTAGACGTCGATCTTGCCGCGCGGACCGATGAGATAGGAGCCGATCCACCCCGTCAGCCCGACGATCAGCGCTGTCAGGAACGCGGCCCGGAAGCCCCCGTAGATGTGGAATCCCGGCAATATGGCTGCGACCAGAGCCACCATGGCGGTGTTCACCACCAGCAGGAACAGGCCCAGTGTCAGGATGGTGATGGGCAGCGTCAGAATGATCGCGATGGGCCTGACCACGGCGTTGACCACGCCGAGCAGCAATCCGGCCAGTACGAGACTCTCGGGGTCATCGATGCGGATCCCGGAGACCAGACGCGTGGCGAGCCAGAGGCCGAGTGCACTGATGACGGCACGCAGTATGAACCCTGTCATGAGCTGCCCCCTCCAAGCTGCTTCTCGACAAACACCTTCAGGCGTGTGATCGCCTGCTGCCATCCCATTCGCATCCGACGGTATTGCGTGTCCCATTCGGGCGTGGGGGGCACCCCTGAGCCCAGCAGCCTGAGGATGGTGCCGGGCTCTGCCGGCTCCAGGATGAAGTCGTCGACGATAGCGCTGTCGGCGGGCGGCAGCGAGCCCGAGGGAAGATGAATCAGGCGCAGCCGCCGCGCCGGCTCGAACACGTCGATATGCGCTTCGAGCTCCGTCACCCGGTCCACGCTGGCGCGAAACAGCCCTCCCTGCTTCGGGCGGATCTGGGCGCCCGGCGCACACCACCGGACCAGGCACTCGACTTCCGTCAGCGCCCGCCAGACCTGGCGGACATCGGCAGCAATGTCGACACGATGGGCATAACCGCGGGCTCTCTCGCTCATGCGTGCATTCTGCCAAAACCACGCCGCTCGCGACCCGAAGAACCTGCGGGGCCCGCCCAGAGGGGGCGGGGTGGGTACCAGGCTGATATGCTGCTTGAGCGTGGCATCACTCGAGTACGGCCGGACGCGCGCGTGGGGCAGCCCCCAGTGCCTGAGCCCGCTACCGAGGGGCACTGCACGCGCATCCCCATTGCGCCCGAGGAGAACGACTATGCCGTGGGTCCACCTCGTCATCGGATTGGCGCTGCTGCAGTTCCTGTTGTTCGGCGTCGCAGTCGGCCGGGCGCGGGCGAGGTATCAGGTTCGCGCGCCGGCGACGACCGGCCACGAGATCTTCGAGCGCTACTTCCGGGTGCACATGAACACACTCGAGCAGCTGGTGATCTTCGTGCCCGCCCTGCTCCTGTTTGCCCTCTACGGCAATCCCCTGGTGGCGGCTGGACTGGGGGCCGTGTTCCTGCTCGGGCGGATTCTCTATTTCGTCCGCTACATCGCGGACCCCCGCAAGCGCGAGCTCGGATTCGCCCTGTCGATCCTGCCGACCGCGATCCTGCTGGCCGGTGGGATCTTTGGCGCCGCGCGGGCGCTCCTGGCCCGCTGAGGACCACGCACGGGCTCGCGGTGGGCTGATACTCTCGAGCGTGCTCGGCGGCCGCCTGCTCTATCTCGCGGGTGCGGTGCACCGGCGCGCAAAAGCGATGAGCACGGGAATGACGGAGGCGACGACGATGAGAATCGTCACGATCCCGAAGTTCTGCTTGACGATCGGAATGTTGCCGAACAGGTAGCCGCCCCACAGAAACAGCACGACCCACGACACGCCGCCCAGCAGGTTGTAGCCCAGGAAGCGCGCATAGGGCATCCGGCCGACGCCCGCGACGAAGGGCGCGAACGTCCGGATGATCGGCATGAACCGTGACAGCGCCACGGCCATGCCGCCGTAACGCACGAAGAACTCTTCGGTCCGCCGCAGGTGTTGCACTTTCAGCAGGCGGTAACGCCCGCTGAAGGCGGGCGGACCGATCGCGCGGCCGATGGAGTAGTTGACGATGTTCCCCAGCACGGCCGCGAAGGCCAGCAGAACGAATGCAAGCGGGGCGCTCAGCTTGCCGCTGGTATCAGCCGCCGCGAGCGCACCGACCGCGAACAGCAGTGAATCGCCGGGCAGAAACGGGGTGACTACCAGCCCGGTCTCGCAGAAGATCACCGCGAACAGGATCGCGTAGATCCACAGATCGTAGCGGGCCAGAAGCTCGACCAGATGCCGGTCGAGGTGCAGTACGAGATCAAGAAACCAGGCGAGCAACGGCGCTCACGGCACGAAGGCAGCGCGCATCAGCGCGACGCCCGTAGTGGGCGCGCGTGCGCTGGCACGCTGCTCCTTCAGCTCGTGCAGTGCCAGGCGCACTTCCTTGTCTCGCGACTGCAGCGCTACGGATGAGCTCGCGCCGATCAGCTCGGCCGGTGGTTCCTCGGGGCCCTCCGCCACGAGGTCCGGCACGATGCCCTTACCGTGTATCGAGGCACCGGAAGGAGTGAAGTAGCGGGACGTGGTGAGCTTGACCGCGCCGCCGTGAGAGAGCGGCATCACGGTCTGCACGGAGCCCTTGCCGTAAGTCTTGTGGCCGATCAGCTCGGCGCGACCGTGGTCCTTGAGGGCGCCGGCCACGATCTCCGAAGCCGAGGCGGAGCCGCCGTTGACTAACACTACCAATGGTGCGCCATCGAGCAGGTCGCCCGGCGTGGCGTCCATGCGGAAGCGCGCATCGGCCGTGCGTCCGTCAGCTGTCACAATGACGCCCTGGTCAAGGAATGCATCGGCGACCGCGACGCCGGCTTCCAACACACCGCCCGGATTGTTTCGTAAGTCGAGCACCAACCCCTTCAGGCCGTGTGGATTGTCGCGCTTCAAAAGGGCCACCGCGCGATCCAGATCATCCGGGGTGGTCTCGCTGAACCCGGTGATCCGGACATAACCATAGCCAGGCTCGAGGTCCTGCTCTGCCACGCTATGTACTTCGACCTTAGCGCGACGCAGCGAAAAGTCCAGCGTCTGTGCGGTCGAGGGCCGCCGGATCGTGAGCTTCACGACGCTGCCCGAGGCACCCCGCATTCTTGCGATGGCGCCCGCGAGATCGGCACCGATGTCGTTGTCGTCGATCCTGACTATCTGATCTCCGGGCAGCAGCCCGGCGAGTGCGGCGGGCGAGCCTTCGATGGGCCGCAGGATCTTCACAGCGGAATCCTCCGCCACCACCTCGATGCCGACACCCGGGTAGGAGCCCATCGTGCTCAGGCGGATCTCTTCGAACTCTTCACTGTCGAGATAGGCGGAATGCGGATCCAGCGCCGCGACCATGCCGCGGATCGCCTTGTCCATCAAGGCGTGGTCATCGACAGCGTCGACATACTCCCGCTTGATTCGCTCGTACACTTCGGCGAACTGGCGCGCCTCCTGCCAGGGAAGCGATGTGGAATCGCCGGCAGGCTGCGCCGACTGACCGGGGCGCTCGGCGAGAACCCCGCTGGTCGTCGCGGCGGAAAAGCCGAAAGCGGCTCCCGCGGCCAGAACGATCAGCGTGCGCGATCGCGTAGACATCATCTCCGGTAAACCCCCCGGCTTGGACAAAGCACGGATACTACAGGCATCTCTCGCGGGTCAATCCCAATGCACGATCGACAGGCCGGTGCACGGTGCACTTGCCGAAGCTGCGGATCAGTGCACAATTTCGGTGCCGCGATTGATCCCCGTGGCATCGCCGACCAGGTGACCTCCGGGCTCCGTGGCAATCAGCAGCGGCAGCTCTGCGAGCAGATCAACAAATGGCGCCGGTCGGCCGATGGCGAAACCCTGACCATAGTCCACGCCGAGCGTGGCCAGTCGTGTGCGGATCTCGTCCGTCTCGACGTACTCCGCTACCGTCGCAATCGACATGCTGCGAGCGAGTTGGGCGATCGCGCGCACCATCGACTCGGCGCGCGGATCCTTGAGAATGTCGCGAACGAAACTGCCGTCGATCTTCAGCATGGTGACCGGCAGCTGACGCAGGTACGCGAGCGAGGACAGCCCGGTGCCGAAATCGTCCAGCGCGACGCCGCAGCCCAGCCGTCGCAGGCGGCGGATGAGCGACTCGGCACGCGCAATGTTGGCAATCGTGGCGTTCTCCGTCAGCTCGAAGCAGAACAGCGCCGGATCGAGACCGCTCGTGCCGATCGCATCGAGCACGAAATCCACGAAGTCCTCATCGTTGAGCGACTGCCCGGAGAAGTTGATCGCGAATGACACCGAGCGGCCCGCGAGCAGCGCGGCTTGCGGCTTGAGCAGCTCGATGGCGCGGTTGATCACCCAGCGATCGATCTCAGGCATGAGCTGGTAGCGATTCGCGGCCGACAGAAACCTGTCCGGCCCGACGGTGTGGCCTTCTTCGTCCACCATGCGCAACAGCAGCTCGAAATGCGGCCTGGGACTGTCGGCGCTGGCGAACGGGAGAATCAGCTGAGCGTCCAGGCGCAGCCGTCCTGCGTCGATCGCCGCACGCAACTCGCCCGCGATGTTGATATCCGCAAAGCGACGAACCAGGCTCACGTCGTTGGACTTGTAGACCTCGACTCGATTGCGGCCCCGGTCCTTGGCGGCCTTGCAGGCCGTCTCGGCCGCAGCCAGTGAATGCATGAGCTCGCCCGAGTCCGTATCCAACAGCGCCACGCCGATGCTGATCGACACGTGCAGTCTTGAATCGCCGTGCGAGGTGCCGAGCTGCTCCACGCCTTCGCGCAACGACTCGGCAAACTCCTCCGCGTCATCCAGCTGCGTCGGCAACAGTACTGCGAAGCGGTCGCCGGAGATGCGTGCCGCGAATGCCCCGGGGGGTAGCCGGCGCCGGATCAGCTCGCCAAGCTGCCCGAGCACCGAATCACCGACATGCATCCCGAAGCTGTCGTTGATGACATGAAGCTGATCGGCGTCAATGTACAGAGCAGTCCACTGGCGCGACTTGTTCACACCGGTCACGACCGCGCGGACACGCTGCTCGAAAGCGGGACGGGTATACAGGCCGCTGAGCGCATCAAAGCTGCTCTCGATGATCCCGACGGCCTTGCGAGCGAGGATCTCGGCGAGCCGCGCATCGCGGTCGGAGAAGATCTCGCCGATCTCCTCGCGGAACAGGGCGAGCACGCCGATGGTCTTGCCGGCCGCCGATCGCAGCGCACACGAGAGGATCTTGTAGGGCAGGATGCCCATGGCACTGTTGGGCGCGAGCTTGTTGATGATGACCGGCTCGCGCCGGATCTGCGCCATCGACAGGAGCTGGCGATGAGCACGGGCGACCAGCTGAGTGTCCGCCGGGCGTTGAGTACTCGAGCGCAGCAACGCGATGCTCTTGTCCGGCACGATCAGCGCCGTGGTGGTGGCGCCCACGTGCTCGATGGCCTGTTGCAGGATTCCCTTGAGCTCGTCGGCGCCATCTCCGGCGGGGCGATCGGGGGCCCCGTCCGCGAGCAGCAGCTCGAGGTCCTTGTCGCGCGAGGAGACGGTGCGGTGCAGCTGATCGATGGCGGCGCGCGAGAGCAGATCGCGGCGCAGACATTCGAGCGCCGGTCGAAGCAGTGCATGGGCGAAGGAGAATCCGCGGCCTTCGGCCTCGGGATCGCCACACTGGCGGCACACCACAACGACCACGCCGATGAGCAGCTCCGAGTCGTCCCGCACCCAGCACAGGTACACGGGGTGATTGCCCTCGAGCGTGCGCATCAGGCCCGGGCCCTGGGGGCTCGCGCCGCTCGCCTCGAGCGCGTTTTCGACCAGATCGTGCAGATCCGGCCCCGTGGTCGTCTCGCTGGACCAGCGCAGCTCGCCCGCCGCGTCGTACAGCGCCACGCTATTGGCGCGCGGCAGCAGGGATCGCACCAGTTGCACGTAGGGCTCGAAGGAGCCCCACGGGTCGGGAGCAGTCACGGTCTGGTGCAGATCAGTCATCCCCGAGGGCCTTGGTGTCCAAGGGTATTGGGCTTGCCTGCACAATCTCAGAGGCGAGCGGTACAGGTCCTTGCGCGAGTTGGCGGTTTCCGAGAAATCGGCCGCCGACGGGTGGGCAAAGATTGAACCTCTTCACATCTGCGCGGCCCGCGGCACATGGCGGCGGCCTGCCGGTGGGGCAATCGGCGGCTCCAGCACCGGGCGGCTCAGGGCCCGGTGGCTCCGGGCCCGGGCCCTGGGTCTCGCGGCTCGGGGTCTGGCCGCTGAGGGATCGGCCACTCAGGGACTGGCTGCCTTGAACCAGGGACGGGGATCTACGGGCTTGCCGGCCTTGCGGATCTCGAAATACAGCTCGGGTCGGCTGCTGCCCCCGCTGTCGCCTGCGGTCCCCAGCGTGTCGCCCGCGCTGACGCGCTCGCCGACGGCCTTGTACAGCCGCTCGTTGTGCCCGTACAGGCTCATGTAGCCGTCCCCGTGGTCAACGATGGTCAGCAGGCCCAGCCCGGGGAGCCAATCGGCATAGATGACCCGTCCCCGGTAGATGGAGCGCACCGGCGCGCCGCGATCGGTTGCGACCAGGATGCCGTCCCACTTCACTCCGCCGGCGCGCTGCTCCCCGAACCGGGCAAGGAGCTTGCCACTGACCGGCCACGCCAGTTTGCCCCGCAGTCGTGCAAAGGCATCGTTGGGGTTCACGGGCAGTTGCTCGACCGCGCGGCGCAGCTCGCTCAGCAACTTCTCGAGCCCGCTCTGCTGGCTCTTCAGGCGCTCGAGGCTTTGGGTGCGCGTATTGGACTCAGCCGTCAGGCTCGCGAGCACGTCCGAGCGGCGTGCCCGGGCGGCCTCGAGGTCGGCGAGCTGGGAGCGCTGCTGCTGCTCGAGCTCGGCGAGTCTGCCGTCTTCGGACTCGAGCTGGCCATCGAGCGCGGCGATGGCCTGTACATCGTTCTCGATGAGCCGAATCTGTTGTGCCCGCGCCCGGCCGAAGTAGCTGTAGTAGACGAACATGCGACCGGCGCGCTCCGGGTCTTTCTGATTCAGCAGCAGCTTGAGGGGCTCCTCGCGCCCGATGAGCCACGCGGCGCGCAACTGCGCGGCCAGCGCGCCGCGGTTTTGCGCCAGCTCGGTCTCGCGGGCCTGCCGGTCCCCGGCCAGCGCCGACCGCCGGGAGGCGGTCTGTGCGCGACTGCGCCGGACCTCATCCAGCCCTTCCCGGGCCTTGCCCACGGAGACTTCCGCCGAACGCAGATCGCGCGTAAGACGATCCCGCTCGACCTGGTCCTGGCGAACTTCGCGGGTGATGCGATCGATCTCGCTCTTGACCGCCTGGAGCTGCGCTTCGGTCTTGCGTGCATCCGATTCAGGGCGGTCCGGAGCAGCCGGCAACGCCCTCATACCGGCCAGCAGGACGATGCCACCGGCCGCCACGGGAGGGAGCCACCCCGCGAGCGTGCGGAAACAGCGACGGGAGGTCAGCCAAAGCATAGGGGCGCTATAATGCGCGCCCTTTTTTCGACCGACAGCGGTTTGCAAAACGGACCTGGAAGCTTTCGTGGACCGACTACTCGAATACATCGCGCATCATCCCTGGTATGTCAGCGGAGCGGCGGTCGCCGCCGCGCTGGTGCTCGTCTTCGAGCTCCGCTCGCGCAAGGAGAGCTTCGCCGCGGTCTCGCCGCAGGATCTGATCCGCTTCATGAACCAGGGTGCCCTGCTCCTCGATCTGCGCCCGGCCGAGGCGTTCGCGAGCGGACACCTGGCCGGCGCTCGCCAGATGAGTGGCGAACAGATCCTGAAAGCGGCCGATACCCTGAAGAAGTACAAGGAAAAGACGGTCGTGGTATACGACGACACGGGTTCCCTGTCGGCTTCAGCGGTACGGCAGCTGGCGGCGCAGGGATTCACCCGGGCCTTCAATCTGCGCGGCGGTCTCGCCGCGTGGCGCGCGGAGAACCTGCCGCTCTCCAAGGCATAGTCCGGGGGCCGCATGGGAGAGCCCCAGGTATTGATGTACGTGACGAGCTGGTGCCCGTACTGCGATCGGGCACGAGCGCTCCTGCAAGGCAAGGGCGTACTGTTCCAGGAGATCAACATCGAGGCGGTCCCCGAGGCGCGAGCGCAGATGATGGCGCGCAGCGGCCGACACACTGTCCCGCAGATCTTCGTCGGCGATATCCACGTTGGAGGCTCGGACGACCTGCACGCTCTGGATGCGGCGGGTGGCCTGGACCCACTACTCAAATCTGGAGCCTGAAATGACCAATGACATGACCGGCGGTACGCCTGTCCCCGATGCACAGAGCGACGTCGGCCCCATGCTGGCCCTGCAGAACGTCTATCTGAAGGACTGCTCGTACGAGGCACCGAACGGGCCTCGCGTCGATGGCAACTGGAACCCGCAGATCAACCTCGACCTGCACACGGGTGCCAGCGGCCTGACGCCGGACCTTCGCGAAGTTGTTCTGACGGTCACCGTCTCGGCGAAGCAGAACGATGCGACGGTGTTTCTGGTGGAGGTCAAGCAGGCGGGAGTCTTCCTGATGCGCAACCTCTCCGAGACCGACGTGAAGCGCGCCGTCAGCAGTGTTTGCCCGAGCGTTCTGTTTCCCTATGCGCGGGCTGCCGTGTCTCACCTGGTCACCCAGGGAGGCTTCCCCCAGTTCCTGCTGCCGCCGGTGAACTTCGATGCGCTCTATGCACAAGGCGCCAGCCCGGGACAGCCGGTTACGACGAACTGAGGCCGCGGCCAGCGGCCCGGGAGTCTCATGAGCGCAGAGCCGGGCAACCCCGTGCGTGTCCCCCGAGGGCCAACCGCTTCGCCGGTGGCCATCCTGGGTGCCGGATCGTGGGGGACGGCCCTGGCGATTCAGTTCGCCCGGAGCGGACGCCCGACCCGCCTGTGGGGTCGCAACCGCGAACAGCTTCTGGCGATGGCTCGCGCACGGCGCAATGAGCGCTATCTCGCGACGGCCGAATTCCCGGCTGCGCTCGTGGTGGAGCCAGACCTGGATGCGGCTCTCGCCGGCGCGCGCGAGGCACTCATCGCCGTCCCGAGCCATGCATTTCGCGCACTCCTGCTGCAGGCCGGTCCCCGGCTGGGTTCCGAGACCGCGCTGGCCTGGGCAACCAAGGGATTCGAGCTCGATACCGGCCAGTTGCCCCACCAGGTGGCCCGCGAAGTGCTCGGCAGCGAGCGCGCCATCGCAGTCCTGTCAGGACCGACGTTCGCGCGCGAGGTGGGTGCGGGTCTGCCGACCGCCATGACCATTGCCTCACCCGACCCGGCATTCGCCACCGCACTCGCGCAGGAGCTGTCCTCCGCGAACTTTCGTGCTTACACCTCGACGGATATCACGGGTGTCGAGGTGGGGGGCGCCGTCAAGAACGTGCTGGCCGTTGGCGCGGGACTGTCTGACGGTCTCGGCTTCGGCGCCAACACGCGCGTCGCGCTCATCACCCGGGGCCTCCTCGAGATGATGCGCCTCGGAGTAGCCGCAGGTGCGCATCGAGACACGTTCATGGGTCTTGCCGGCCTGGGCGACCTGGTGCTCACCTGTACCGATGACCAGTCACGCAATCGCCGCTTCGGGTTGCTGCTCGCCTCGGGTCGCACGCCCTCGGAGGCACTGGGGGAGATCGGGCAGGTGGTCGAGGGTTACACCGCTGCGCAAGCGACGCTCAGCGTGGCGCGCCGCATGAATGTCGAGATGCCCCTTTGCGAGGGCGTGCACCGCGTGCTCCATGAGAACGTGCCTGCCAGGGAGGCCGTCCGCGATCTGATGAGCCGGCCAATCCGGTCCGAGACGGATTAGGCGGCGGTCGAAAAGCGGTCCCGGCCCACCCCCTTACAGCCGATTTCCTCTCACGGCGCGCGCCCGCAGAAGCCGTTCTGGCGCCAGGCCTCGTAGACGACCAGGGCGACCGCATTGGACAGATTGATGCTGCGGTTTCCGGGCCGCATGGGGATCGTAAGCTGCTGCCCCGCGGGAATTCTCTGCAGCACGCGTACTGGGAGGCCGGAGGTTTCCGATCCAAACACCAGTGCGTCTCCCGGCTCGAACGCCACTTCGGTGTACAGGCGCGTTGCACCCGTCTCTACTGAAAACACACGCGCACCCTGCAGCTCATCGAGACACGCCGCCAGGCCCGCATGCACGCGTACGCTGGCGAGCTCGTCGTAGTCGAGTCCCGCCCGGCGCACGGCTCGCGCCTGCAGATCGAAACCCAGTGGCCTCACCAGATGAAGAACGCACCCCGAATTGGCGCACAGCCGGATGATGTTGCCGGTATTCGGCGGAATCTGCGGTCGGAACAGGATCACATGCAGCATCGTCGCCGGCTCGGGGACGCGGACGGGGTGTTCGGCCATAATGCCGCCCATGGACAGTGTTGCACACCCCACTGACGAGCGGTTGCGCCAGAGCTTCTGCGGATTGGACTTCGCCTCGCCCATCGTTCTGCTCTCAGGCTGTGTGGGCTTCGGCGAGGAATACACGCGCATCGAGGGATTCTCGAACCGCGATGCGGGCGCCATCGTGCTCAAAGGCACCACGCTGAATGCCCGCGCCGGGAATGCCCCGCACCGCGTATACGAGACGCCTGCCGGCATGCTGAACGCGATCGGACTGCAGAACCCGGGCGTCGAGCAGGTCGTGGGCCGCATTCTGGGCGAGCTGGACTTCGATGAGACACGCTTCATCGCCAACGTGTCAGGCTCGACCGTCGAGGAGTACGTCGAGGTCACCCGCCGCTTCGATCAGTCGCCGATCGATGCCATCGAAATCAACATCTCCTGTCCCAACGTGAAGGAGGGCGGGGTCGCCTTCGGCAACTATCCGGACATGTCGGCACAGGTCGTTGAGGCCTGCCGGCGCGTCACGCGCAAGCCCCTCATTACCAAGCTCTCTCCCAATCAGACGGACATCGGCGAGAATGCCCGCCGCTGCATCGAGGCCGGCTCGGATGCGCTGGCCGTGATCAACACGATCATGGGAATGTCGATCGACATTCACACGCGCCGCCCGGCGCTCGGCAACATCCAGGGCGGACTCTCGGGGCCCGCGATCAAGCCCATCGCCTTGCTCAAGGTGCACCAGGTTTACGCGGTCGCGCGGCGCCATCAGGTGCCCATCATCGGCCAGGGCGGCATCACGACGGTGGCCGATGCACTCGAATTCATCATCGCCGGCGCGAGCGCGATCGGCATCGGCACGGCGCTGTTCTATGACCCGCTGATCTGCCGCCGCCTCAACTCGGGCATCAGCGACTACCTGCGCACTCACGGGCTCAGCAGCGTTACCGAGCTGGTCGGGACACTTCGGGCGGGCTCTGAACCTTCCGAGACACCCGCTGGTTGATCATGGTAGGCGCTGCCCATCGCGCGCCGGGGCGCCTCGCAACGTTGTTGATAATGCTGCCGGCCGGGCGGGCGCTCGGCTGCGAGCCCGGCGTGAATCCGCCGCAGGCCTGTGCCGATTCGCAGTGGCCGCAGCTGGTCGGCGCGCAGTACACGTACGTGAGCCAGACACAGACCCGGCTGGTTTCTCCCTATCGTGGGCGGTTGAGCCTGGATCCCGATGGCGACACTCAGTCCACCCACACGATCGGCCTGTATTTCGGCTGGGCCGCCAGGTGGGCCACCTCGAGCGGGCCCAGGATCAGACAGGCGGCAACGAGGCCGCGCAGCGCCTGGAGTTGAAATTCGGCGCGCTGGCAGCCAGCGACGATTTCGATCACAACCGCTACGCGGGCTCGACACGGACCCAGTTCATGAACTGGTCGTTATGGGACAACACTGCGCTAGAGCGCGTTCGGAGCGCTGGCTGCACATTCGCTGTCATGACGAGGTCGGCATCCCGCATCTGGGAGAAGCTCAGCCCGGACTTCCAGTACGTCCGTAATCCCGGCTTCAACCAGGCGCCTGGGCCGGTGCGCTTCTGGGGACTGCGCCTTCACCTGGAGCTCTGAGGCGGCTGCCCCGCCGGGGCAGGATTCTCCACATACACGATGGCACGCGTGGGCGCCGCAAGCTGCACGTGCATGGCTCTGAATCGCTCCAGCACCGCGAGGTTGACGGCCTGCTGGATGTCGGCATAGACATTGAACTCCGCGCGGGTCACGAAGTAGACCAGCTCGAACTGCAGCGCCGTATCCCCGAAAGTCAGGAAATGACACCGTTCGAAGCGTGTGTTGGATTGGGCTTCCACGATCCGGCGCACCTCGGCCGGAATCGCGGCCAGGGCCTCCACCGGCGTGTCGTAATTGACACCAAACTGGAACACCGCGCGTCGCTCGCGCATGCGCCCGAAGTTGCGTACGCGGGCTTTCACGATGTCGGCATTGGCGATCACGATCTGCTCGCCGCTGATGCTGCGCAGCTTGGTGCTCTTGACGCCGATGTGCTCGACCGTGCCCTGGTAGTCCCCCACGGTGAGGAAGTCCCCGATGCCGAATGGCTTGTCGAGCGCGATGGCCATCGAGGCCAGCAGGTCGCTGAGCACGGTCTGGACCGCGAGCGCAATGGCGATGCCGCCGATACCGAGACCGGCCAGCAGTGGTTTGATCTGCACGCCGAGGTTATCGAGCGCGAGCAGCAGGACCATCGTCCACACGATCAACCCGGCGCAGAACAGGATCACATCCATGGAGCTGCTCAGCAGCGTATCCAGGCCCGCGGAGCGGGCGCGGCGCCGATCGATACCGAAGCGCACGGCGGCCATTCCCCACAGACCGACTTGCAGCCAGAACAGCGCGACGATCGTGATCGTCAGCGCGCGCTCCAGGCGGGGCGTGAACTCGAGGTCGCGGGATGCGAAATACAGGGCCACCGCCAGAAGGAACAGGCGGCTTGTCCGGGTGACCAGCAGGGTCGCGAGGTCGATCGCCGTATGCAGCTGGGGCCGGCCCGCCTCGGCCGAACGGCGCCGGCGGGCGCTGATGTAGCCCTTGACGAGCGGCAGGACGGTCAGCGTGACAAAGAACGTGAGCGCGGCGAGCAGCCAGGCGGCCAGGTCATTGCCGAGAAACTCGTAGCGCAGCAGCGCATGCCAGTCCTGCATGCGCGGAATCTATCACAGCAACTATTGCGCCTCGTCCATGCCCAGCTCCTTGACCTTGCGGGTGAGCGTGTTGCGCCCCCATCCCAGGAGCTTCGCAGCTTCCTGGCGATGACCCTGCGTGCGCTTCAGGGCGCAGCGGATGAGCACGCGCTCGAACTCGGGCAACGCCTCCTCGAGCAACGGGCGCCGGGCATGCAGCGCCTCGCGATCCGCCCAGGTGGCCAGTGCTCTGGCCCAGTCGGTATCGGCCGGCCCATCGTGCTGCGAGGAGCTGATCTCGGGGGGCAGATCCTCCGGGCGCACCTTACTTCCCGGGGCCAGCGCCGACAGGCGCCTGCACAGATTCACCAGCTCGCGCACGTTACCGGGCCACGTGTAAGCCTCGAGTTTCTTCTGCGCCTCGAGTGCGAGCACCTTGGGCTCCACCCCCAGCTCCTGTGCGGCGACGACCATGTAGTGCCCCACGAGTGCGGGAATGTCCTCCGCGCGAGCGCGCAGCGGGGGCAGCTCGATCCGGATGACGTTGAGCCGGTGATACAGGTCCTCGCGGAACAGCGAGCGCTGCACGCGATCCTGCAGATTCTGATGCGTCGCCGCGATCACGCGTACATCCACGCGAATCGGCGTCTGGCCTCCGACCCGATAAAACTCACCCTCGGCCAGCACACGTAACAGACGGGTCTGCAGCGGCATGGACATATCGCCGATCTCATCGAGAAACAGGGTACCGCCGTCGGCCTGCTCGAAGCGTCCGCGGCGCTGCGCGTCCGCGCCCGTGAAGGCGCCCTTCTCGTGACCGAACAGCTCCGACTCGAGCAGGTCCGCCGGAATCGCCGATGTATTGAGGGCGATGAAGGGCTTACCCGCGCGCGGACTGTGATCATGCAGCGCCCGGGCGACCAGCTCCTTGCCGGTACCGGACTCGCCCGTGATCAGCACGGTCACGCTCGAGCGCGCGAGGCGCCCGATCGCGCGGAAGACCTGCTGCATGGCCGGCGCGCGCCCGAGGAGCTCCGGGATTCGCGGCGCGGAGGCCGAGTCAACGCCCGGCTGGGGATGCGCGTCCGCCGCGCGGCGCACGAGAGCGACCGCCTGATCGATATCGAAGGGCTTGGGCAGATACTCGAATGCGCCCCCTTCATAGGCCGACACGGCGCTGCCCAGATCAGAGTGCGCGGTCATCACGATGACCGGAAGTGCAGGCCGGGCGCTGTGGATCTTGCGGAGCAGCTCGAGCCCCGACTGTCCGGGCATGCGGATGTCGGTGATGAGCACGTCCGGCGATTCCCTCCGCAGCGCATCCAGCGCCGGCTCGGCGGATTCGAACGCGCGCGGCGCCATGCCGCCGTTACGCAGGGCGCGCTCCAACACCCAGCGGATGGAGGCGTCGTCGTCGACGAGCCAGATGCGCAGAGCCTGGACGTTCATGGGGATTCTCCGAGTGGCAGGATGAGAGTGAAGACAGTGTGGCCGGGCTCGCTTTCAAACTCGATGAATCCGCCGTTGCGTGTCACGAGCTCCTGGGCAACCGCCAGGCCGAGACCGCTGCCGTTCGCGCGTCCCGTCACGAGTGGATAGAAAATGCTCGAGCGCAGCTCGGCGGGCACGCCGCGGCCATCGTCCTCGACCTGGACGCTCGCCGCGAGACGATGCCGGGTAGTACCGATGCTGACATTGGAGAGCGCCCGGGTGCGCAGCACGATGTGCCCCGAGCCCGCGATGGCCTGCATCGCATTGCGCGCCACGTTGAGCAGCGCCTGGATCGTCTGGTGGCGGTCCAGCCTCGCATTAGGCAGGCTGGGATCGTAATCGCGCTCGACGCTGATCATCGCGGGCGCTTCGGCTCGCACCAGATGATAGACGTGCTCACAGATCTCGTGGACGTTGAGCAGGACCTTCTGCGGCGCGCGACTCGGGCCCGCCATCGAGTCAACGAGAGCGGCGAGCCGGTCGGCCTCGCCGATGATGACGCGCGTATATTCCTTGAGCGAGGCGGCCTGGAGCTCGCGCTCGAGGAGCTGGGCCGCGCCGCGCAGGCCGCCGAGCGGATTTTTGATCTCGTGCGCGAGCTGCCGGATCATCAGCCTGCTGCCGTCGAGGCGTGCGAGCAGATCCCGTTCACGGGAGATGCGTTGACGCTGAGTCGCATCCGCCAGCTCCATCAACAGATGGGTTCCGGTGATCTGGCCGGCGAGCGGCGTGATCGTGACGTCGAGGACTCGAGTGTCGCGGGGCGCACCGACTGCACGCACGGCCAGCTCCCGATCCGCAATGCCTTCACCGGAATCGAGCGCACGCTGCAGGATGCCGCGCAGCCCGTTGGCGTCCTGGAGGAAATCGGCGAACGGGCGACCGCGCGCCTGGTTGAGACTGAAGGCCAGCAGATCCTGGGCCGCCACGTTTGCGTAAATGGCGCACAGCTGCGCATCCAGCATGACGATGCCGGTCGAGAGTGCGTCGAGCAGGTCCGTCGGATCGAAGTGCGACAGGACAGACGGCGAGTTGGATTCAGCATCCACGCTACACCACCGCACGCACGCAGGCGGTTGATCCCTGCCGGTGGGAGCGGCGCTGCTGCTCCTCGGGCTCGGTGCCTTGGACGGAGGTGGTCAGCCTCGCGGCCGAACCACGCCGGGCGCGGTCGGCGCGGACGAGTTCGGACTCAGCACTGAAGGCTGATGGACGTGAAAGGTCACGTTCTGCGACTGGCACACCGGCAGGCCTCTCGAATCCAGTACGGTGGCCTGCAACGAGTGGGTACCGCGGTCCACGGGGGAGATGGTGAACTGGCCGCCTTCGGCCGGCACACCCGGAACGCGCTGACCGTCCAGAGTGACCACGAGCTGGTCGCCGGGGCGGGGCTGCGGCTGCAGGCTCACGCCCGCAGTCACCGTGGCCGTGTTCATGAACATCTGATCGTTGGTCGGTGCAGAGATCTGACAACTCTTGTAGGCAGGCCCCTGCGGCGCGGATCGCGTCGAAGCCGGAGCGGTCGAGGGCACGTCGTTGATCTTGGGCGCGGAGTAGGTCTGGGGCGCCTTGAGTTCCACCTTCTGCGCGTTCTCGTGGGGTTGATCGCTGTAATGAACGACCCCGTTGTCGTCCACCCACTTGTAAACGGTGGTGGCCGCGGCAGTGGCCAGGAAGCCTGCCGACATTAAGGTAAACAATAGGGCGCGCATGGCAACCCAGGATAGCGCCGTCGCACGCGCGCCACCAACCCGGGTGGCGATATCCGTGAAGTACCGCCACCCGGGCTTGCCGGTCCAGCCGATTCCAGGGGCCGCTCCGCAACCTCACCCGTCTCCTCAGCAGCTGTAATAGAGCTCCAGCTCGATGGGATGCGTGGACATGCGGAACCGGGTCACCTCCTGCATCTTGAGGGTCATGTAGGCATCGATCACATCGTTGGTGAACACGCCGCCACGCGTCAGGAACTCCCGATCCCGATCCAGATGCTCCAGAGCCATGTCGAGCGAATGGCAGACGGTCGGAATGTGGCGGGCCTCTTCGGGCTCCAGGTCGTACAAATCCTTGTCGGCGGGGTCGCCGGGGTGAATCCGATTCTGGATGCCATCCAGCCCCGCCATCATCATCGCGGTGAAGGCAAAGTACGGGTTGGCGCTCGAGTCAGGGAAGCGCACCTCGATGCGCCGCGCCTTCGGACTCGACACCCACGGAATGCGGATCGAAGCGGAGCGGTTGCGCGCGGAGTAAGCCAGCATCACGGGCGCCTCGAAGCCGGGCACCAGGCGCTTGTAGCTGTTGGTGCCCGCGTTGGTGAAGGCGTTGAGCGCCTTGGCGTGCTTGATGATGCCGCCGATGTAGTAGAGCGCGGTGTCGGACAGGCCACCGTACTTGTCGCCGGCAAAGAGCGCCTTGCCTTCCTTCTGCAGCGACTGATGCACGTGCATGCCGCTGCCGTTGTCGCCGACGAGGGGCTTCGGCATGAAGGTCGCGGTCTTGCCGTAGCCGTGCGCCACATTCAGCACGGCGTACTTCAGGATCTGGACCTGGTCGGCCTTGGTGACCAGCCCGCCGGCGCCGATCCCGATCTCGCACTGGCCTCCGGTCGCCACCTCGTGATGATGCACTTCGACCTTCAGGCCCATCTCCTCGCAGGCGAGGCACATGGCCGAACGGATGTCCTGGAAGCCATCGACCGGAGGGACGGGGAAGTAACCGCCCTTGATGCCGGGCCGGTGCCCCTTGTTGCCCTCCTGGTACTCGGTGGCGGAGTTCCACGCCCCCTGCACGGAGTCGATGGAATAGAACGAGCCGCGCATGTCGTTGCCGAAGCGCATGCTGTCGAAGATGAAGAATTCGTTCTCGGGGCCGAACAGGGCGCCATCGGCAATCCCTGTGGAGCGCAGGTAGGCCTCAGCCCTCTTGGCGATGGAACGCGGATCGCGCTCGTAGCCCTGCATGGTAGTGGGCTCGATCACATCGCAGCGCAGATTGACGGTGCTCTCCTCGAAGAAGGGATCGAGGATCGCCGTCGCTGCCTCGGGCATCAGAATCATGTCCGACTCGTTGATCCCCTTCCAACCGGCAATCGAGGAGCCATCGAACATCTTGCCGTCGCGGAACAGATCCTCGTCCACCAGGCGCGCCGGAATGGTCACGTGCTGCTCCTTGCCGCGCGTGTCCGTGAAGCGCAGATCCGCGAATTTGACGTCTTTTTCTTTTATCAGCTTGAGAACATCGGACGGGGTCATGTCGCCTCCGGAAGAAGGATGGTGCCGACCCCCTGTGCAGGCCCCATGCCAGACCTGGCGCCCCAGGAAATCAAGCGGTTAGCCCGCCCCAAGATCGGGCGGTGCACGAGTTTAGTGCGGACGGCCGCTCGCCTGCACTGACGATGTGCACACAATGATCGGATAGGGCATCCGCTGAGAGCTCCTTGGCCGTCCAACGGCGTCGTCTGGCTCTCGATGCCGGGATCCTGCACGCGATACCGCACCGCCCTGGTGCATCCTGGCGGCCGGGATCGGTCCGGAGGGGCGGCCCGCCCGCCGCGGCAAGCGCGCGCAGCTAAGTCGCTATACTCGCTCGAACGTCAAGCCGCCTTCCGGTGCGTCCTGTCGTCCGTTTCACTCTCAGTCGCGAGTCCACGCATGAAGATCGGCACGGCGCCGGGCACTTTTCAGGAGCTCATCTTCGGATTGCAGCGTTACTGGTCGGATCGGGGCTGCCTGATTCTGCAGCCCTACGACATGGAAGTCGGGGCCGGGACATTCCACACGGCCACCTTCCTGAGATCGATCGGGCCGGAGCCCTGGAGCGCCGCCTACCTGCAGCCCTCCCGGCGGCCCACCGATGGCCGTTATGGCGACAACCCCTTTCGCCTGCAGCACTACTATCAGTATCAGGTGGTGATCAAACCCTCGCCCCTGCAGATCCTGGATCTGTATCTGGGCAGCCTGGGGGCGCTCGGATTGGATCCGCTCGTCCATGACGTACGGTTCGTGGAAGACAACTGGGAGTCCCCGACGCTGGGTGCGTGGGGGCTGGGCTGGGAAGTGTGGCTGAACGGAATGGAGATCACCCAGCTCACCTACTTCCAGCAGGCCGGCGGCCTGGACTGCCGCCCGGTCACCGGCGAGATCACCTACGGCCTCGAGAGGCTCGCCATGTACCTGCAGGGCGTGGAGAGCATCTACGACATCATCTGGACACGCGGTCCGCACGGCCCGGTCACCTATGGCGATGTGTTTCATCAGAACGAAGTGGAGCAGTCCACCTACAACTTCGAGCTCGCCGATGTGCCGATGCTGTTCCGGCACTTCGAGGATCACGAGAAGGCCTGCAGAGCCCTCATCGAGGCGAAGCTCGCGTTACCCGCCTACGAGCAGGTGCTCAAGGCCTCGCATACCTTCAACCTGCTGGACGCACGGCGCGCGATTTCGGTTACCGAAAGGCAACGCTACATTCTGCGAGTCAGGACTCTGGCCAGTGCGGTTGCGCAGACCTACTACGCGAGCCGGGAGTCGCTCGGCTTCCCGCTGTTGGAAACCTCGGACGCCGCCCGTGCGCCGGCGGTTGCCGCCGACAGCCGCCGCGTGGCGCAGATAGCGCCATGAGCGGTGAGCGGCGTGATTTCATCGTCGAGGTGGGCACGGAAGAGCTGCCGCCGCTGGCTTTGCGCGCGCTGGAACGGGCGTTCGCGGAGGGAATGCGCAGCGGCCTCGGCAAAGCAGGGCTCGCGCATGGCGAGGTTCGCTCCTTCGCGACTCCGCGACGTCTGGCAGTGTTGGTCAAACGCTTGACGGCCCATCAGCCTGACCAGGTCATCAAGCGCCGCGGCCCTCCGGTCAGCGCTGCCTTCGATAGCGCCGGGAATCCGACCCGCGCGGCGCTCGCGTTCGCCGAGAACTGCGGCGTCGGGCTCGATGAGCTGCAGCGAATCGACGAGGGCAAGGGAACCTTCGTGTTCTATCACGGCACCCGCTCGGGGGCCGCCGTGACGGACCTGTTGCCGCAGATCGTCCAATCGGCGCTCGATAGCTTGCCGATTCCCAGGCGGATGCGCTGGGGATCGGGCAGCGCGGAGTTCGTCCGTCCGGTCCACTGGCTGCTGATGCTCTACGGCCAGGACATCGTTGCCGCAACGCTGCTCGAGAGGGCAGCCGGTGCGCACACCCGGGGCCACCGCTTTCATGCACCGAAGCCGATTCGAGTCAGCTCGCCAAGCGCATATGAGCGAATCCTGAGCGAACGCGGCCACGTCCTGGCCGATTTCGAAGCGCGACGCGAGCGCATCCGTGAAGGCGTCACTGCGATTGCAACCGTGCTCGGCGGGCGGGCTCTGCTGGATCCGCAGCTGCTGGAGGAAGTCACTGCCCTGGTGGAGTGGCCCGTGCCGCTCGCCGGCCGATTCGAAGAGCGGTTCCTGCGGCTGCCACGCGAGGTGTTGATTTCAACTCTGCAGGACCATCAGCGTTACTTCCCTGTCGAGGACGAGCGCGGCCATCTGCTGGCCGGCTTCATCGCCGTCAGTAACATCGAGAGCCGCGATCCAGCAAAAGTGCGCGAGGGCAATGAGCGAGTGGTGCGCCCGAGACTCGCTGATGCGGCGTTCTTCTGGGAGCAGGATCGAAAGGTGCCGTTGGCAGCGCGCCAGGAAGCGCTGAACGCGATGACCTTCCAGGCGAAGCTGGGCTCGCTCGGCGACAAGACCCGGCGCCTGCGCGCGCTGGCTGCGCAGATCGCACCCGCCAGCGGTGCGAGCGCGGCGATCACCGAGCGTGCGGCGGAACTGTGCAAGTGCGATCTGCTGAGCGCGATGGTCGGCGAATTTCCCGAGTTGCAGGGAATCATGGGCACCTACTACGCGCTGGCGGATGGTGAGCCTGCAGAAGCGGCGGTCGCCATCCGTGAGCACTACCTGCCGCGGGGCGCCGGCGATTCGCTCCCCGAGACGCATGCGGGCGTCGCGCTCGCGATTGCGGACAAGCTCGACACGCTGGCCGGCATCTTCGAGATCAGCGAGCGGCCGAGCGGAACCAAGGATCCGTTCGGGCTGCGCCGCGCCGCCCTCGGCGTGCTGCGCATTGTGATCGAGAAACGGCTCGATCTGGACCTGCGGCCATTGATCGCCATGGCCTTGCAAGGTGTCCGGGAAGACATCGCGAGAATCCGGGGCGCCTCTGCGCCGGCCCCCGTGCCGAGCGCGCCAGGCGCCGAACCCGGCGCGAATCCGGCCGACATGACGGCAGCCCAGATCTATGACTTCATGATGGAACGGCTGCGTGCCTATTACCTCGAACGCGTGACGGCGAGCGGGCCAGGCACGTCCGCCACGCTCAGCAGCGAGATGTTCGATGCCGTGCTGGCCACGCGTCCCGGATCGCCATTGGATTTCGACGCCCGCCTCACGGCGCTCGGTGCGTTTCTCGAGCTCCCTGAAGCGGGCAGTCTTGCCGCGGCCAACAAACGCATCGCCAACATTCTGCGCAAGGCGGGCGAGCGGCCGCAGTCGGAGGTTGACGTGGAATGGTTGCGTGAAGCCGCTGAAGTGCGGCTGTTCGATGCGATGCAGTCTCTGCGCGATTCGGTCTCGACCGCGGTCGCGAGGCGCGAGTACGCCAGCGCTCTAGGCAGGCTCGCGCAGCTGCGCCCACCGGTCGATGCGTTCTTCGAGCAGGTTTTGGTGATGGACCAGGATCCGAAGTTGCGCGCCAACCGACTCACGATGCTCGCACAGCTTCATGGTCTGTTCGTCGGGATCGCAGACCTGTCGCGCCTGCCTGGCTGAGGAACTCTCACCGCTAGCGACCCATGCAGCTCGCCCGTTCGCTGACATTCACGGTTTTTCTGTTCGCGTGGACGTTCTTCTACGCGATCTTCTTCGTCATCGCGTGCCTGTTCCTGCCCTTTCCACGCCGATTCGTGCTCGCGCGCGTGTGGGGCAAAGTCCTGCTGCAGGTGCTGAAGTGGACCGTTCGCCTCGACTACCGGATCGAGGGCCGGGAGAACCTTCCTCCGGGCAATCACATTGCCCTCTGGAAGCACTCCTCTTCCTGGGAAACCATCGCCATGGCCGTGGTGTTCCCGCGGCAGGTATGGGTGCTCAAGCGTGAGTTGTTGTGGGTCCCGGTCGTGGGGTGGGGAATCCGGCAGCTCCACGCGATCGCCATCGACCGCAAGTCAGGGCACTCGGCGGTCGGGCAGGTGGTCGAGCAGGGTAAGCAGCGCCTGGCCGAAGGCGACTGGATCATCATCTTTCCGGAAGGCACGCGCATGCCGCAGGGTCAGACCCGCCGGTACGGGGTCAGCGGTACCCTGCTCGCTTCCGCGACTGGCAAGTTCCTGGTACCCGTGGCGCACAACGCAGGTAGTTACTGGCCTCGCCGAGGTCTGCGAAAGAAACCCGGAACCATCCGCGTCGTCATCGGACCCGCAGTGCCGGCCGTTAACCGGGACATCCGAGAGACCAATCGCGAGGTACAGGACTGGATCGAAGCGACCGTAGCGAGCCTCACTCCCAAAGAGAACGAGGCAGATTGATTCGCTAATGAGACGATTGAGGCGGTTTGGGGCGCTATTACCGCGTAAATCCCCCAGCCGAGCCGCCTGCCCTGAGGAGGTTCTGCGCAAGGCGGACGGTGCGCTCTATCGCGCCAAAGCGCAGAGGCGCTCGGCGATGCGCTTCTTCGAGCCCCAGATTCAACCTGCGAAATCGAGATCTGGTGGGATTCGGGGCGGCGCTGCAGCGGAATCATCCGAGACTCGGCCTGATCCGGCCGCAGCGATTCGTTCCGATCGCCGAGGAAACGGGGTCATCCACGCTCTCGCCGCCGGACTGATGCGGGAGGCGTTGCGCAGGGCCAGGGAGGCCTCTACAGCGAAGCACTCACGGCGGCCGGCACGATGGCTCTGTTCGATGAGCCGGTCACGCGGCTCGTCTCGCAGCATTTCTGAGTCAAGGTAACGCCGGTCCGCTCACGCCCGTTGCCTCAGCGCATTGCGCGCGGCGCGCCAGGCCTGAAGGAGATTGCTACACGTCCAGGTTCATCACCGAGAGCGCATTCTTCTCGATGAACTCGCGGCGCGGCTCGACCTGATCGCCCATCAACGTGGTGAAGATGTCATCGGCGGCGACTGCATCATCGATCCTCACCTGCATCAGGCGGCGCGACTCGGGATTGATGGTGGTCTCCCACAACTGCTCGGGATTCATTTCTCCCAGTCCCTTGTAGCGCTGGATGCTCTGTCCACGCCGCGCCTGATCGAACAGCCACTTCATCGCCTGTTTGAACGAGCCGATCTCGTGACGCTCGCCCGCGCGGACGACGTACGCGCCTTCGCCAATGAGACCCGCGAGCGTACGCGCCAGATCCGCAATCCGCTGATACTCGGCGCTCTCGAAGAATTCGCGAGGCAGATACTTGTTGGTTGCGCTTCCGTGCTCGGTCTTGTGAATCAACACGCGTGCGCCGTGTCCGTCAGTCGCGAGACGCGTTTCGACACTGTAGGTTCGGGTGCCGTCATCCAGGCCGTTGAGTCGCTGGTGCAGCTCCTGCGCCCAGCCACGCAACCATTCGGCGCGATCGAAGTCCGCCGGCGTCACCACGGGCATGTAGATGAGTTGGTCGAGCAACCGATCGTCGTAACGCCGCGACCAGCGTTTGATGATCGCTTGAACCCCCATGTACTGACGCGCAAGCATCTCGAGGCCGGAGCCCTGCAACGCAGGTGCTTCCGAGTTGACATGCAGCTCGGCACTCTCGAGCGCAGTGTTGAGCAACACGGCATCGAGCTCCGTGTCGTCCTTGACGTAGGATTCCTGTTTGCCGCGCTTCACTTTGTACAGTGGCGGCTGCGCGATGTAGATATGCCCGCGCTCGATCAGCTCGGGGATCTGCCGATAGAAGAATGTCAGCAGCAGTGTACGGATGTGGCTGCCATCCACGTCCGCATCGGTCATGATGATGATGCGGTGATAGCGCAGCTTGCCGATGTCGAAGTCATCCTTGCCGATGCCACAGCCGAGCGCCGTGATCAGCGTGCCGACCTCCGCTGAGGAGAGCATCTTGTCAAAGCGCGCCTTCTCGACATTCAGAATCTTGCCTTTCAGCGGCAGGATCGCCTGCGTTCGGCGGTCGCGACCTTGCTTGGCGGAGCCGCCGGCGGAGTCGCCCTCGACAATGAAGATCTCCGAGAGCGCGGGATCCTTTTCCTGACAATCGGCGAGCTTGCCGGGCAGCCCCGCGATGTCGAGCGCGCCCTTGCGGCGCGTCATCTCACGCGCCTTGCGCGCCGCTTCGCGGGCTCGGGCCGCCTCGATGAGCTTGGCGACGATGCCACGCGCCTCCTGGGGATGCTCGAGCAGGAATTCCTGAAGTTTCGCGCCCACCACGGTCTCGACCACGCCCTTGACCTCGGAGGAGACCAGCTTGTCCTTGGTCTGCGACGAGAATTTCGGGTCGGGCAGCTTCACGGACAGGATGGCAGTAAGGCCCTCGCGAGAGTCATCGCCGGTTGTCGGGATGTCCTTCTTCCCGGACATCTCCTTCTCGATGTAGTCGTTGAGTGTGCGGGTCAGGGCGCTCCGGAAGCCAGCGAGGTGCGTACCGCCATCCTTCTGCGGGATGTTGTTCGTGTAGCAGTACATGCTCTCCTGATAGGAGTCGTTCCACTGCATGGCCACCTCGACCGCCACCGGCCCTTCCTGGGTCTTGAACCAGAAAACCGAGTCATGCACCGGCGTTCGGGTCCGGTTGAGGTGCTTCACGAAGGCCTGCAGGCCACCTTCATGCTTGAACACGTCCGATTTGTTCTCACGCTCGTCCACCAGCTCGATGCGCACCCCCGAATTCAGGAATGACAGCTCCCGGAGGCGCTTCGCGAGGATCTCGTAGTTGAACTGGATGTTCGTGAAGATCTTGTTGCTGGGTCGAAACCGGATGACGGTGCCACGCTCCGGGGTGTCCCCGATCACGGCTAGCGGCGAAGCCGGCTCGCCCAGGTGGTACTCCTGTCGATGGACCTTCCCGTCCCGGCAGACCGTGAGCTGAAGGTAGTCGGACAGGGCATTGACCACCGAAACCCCGACGCCGTGAAGGCCGCCCGATACTTTGTATGAGGTATCGTCGAACTTCCCCCCCGAATGGAGGACGGTCATGATGACTTCGGCGGCGGAGCGGCCCTCTTCGGGGTGAATATCGACCGGAATCCCGCGCCCATTGTCGGAGACCGTGACGGACTCATCGGCATGGATGGTGACGATGATCCGGTCGCAATAGCCGGCGAGCGACTCGTCGATGGAGTTGTCGACGACCTCGAAAACCATGTGGTGGAGGCCCGAGCCGTCATCGGTGTCCCCGATGTACATGCCAGGCCGCTTGCGAACTGCGTCCAGGCCCTTTAAAACTTTGATTTTGCTGGAATCGTAGACGTCTTCAGATGCCATGAAAAAGCCCGGTAGTTGAGGGCGCATTATACCGGTCGGACCCTCCCCTGTTCCACGTGGAACACTCTATCCGCCTTACCAAAAGGCCCCGTGCCCGCCCCGAGAGCCGTCAGGATGAGCTGACAATCCGCTCGCTGGACTTCTTTGATGAACCTCAGCAGGTGTTTCTCGTCGAGCTCCGCAGCGGGATCGTCCAGCAGTAGCGTCGGGACGGTCACCATCCACGGCTGAACATGATGCAGTTGCGAGAGCGTCATAGCGATGGCCACCAGTTTCTGCTGGCCCCGGGAGAGGACTTCCCGGGCGGGGCGGCCGGATATCCGGAGTACGACATCGCCCCGATGAGGCCCTGCGTGGGTCAACCCCCGCGCCTCATCCCTCGCTCGGCTCTGTGTGAGGGCCTGCAGCAAGGCGAGGTCCTGCGACCAACCCTGTGAATAGTGAAGCTCGACTTCCAGGCCGCTCAGCGCCATGACGGTCTGCTGCCACAGAGGCTGGAGCGCCTCGATGAAGCGGCGGCGGGAATCCGCAATGATCTGCCCCAGTCGAGCGACCTCGGGGTCCCAGGCAGAGGCCTGATTTGGCTGCAGCCTCAGTGCTGCATTGCGCTGCTTGAGCGCCCGGGTGTAGCGAATCCACTGATCGACGAAGGAAGGTTCCACGTGGAACACCGCCCAGTCCATCCACCGCCGCCGGCGATGGCCTCCCTCCTCAACCAGCTTATGCACTCCCGGGTCAATCACCTGGGCGGGAAATACCTGTGACAGCTCTGCGAGGGAGGCCGTCGAGGTTCCCTGAATTCTGCCCACGGTCCCGCCACCCCGGGTAACCTCGACACCCAACGACACGGGTGGCACCCCATCGGTCCGCCCGAAGACTGTGAGAGCCGACAGGCCGTGCTGAATCAGCTTCTCGGAGTTGCGGGTTCGGAAGGAGCGGCCTCGACCGAGCAAAAAGATGGCCTCGAGCAGCGAAGTCTTGCCCGACCCATTAGGTCCCCACACGAGATTGTGCTTCGGATGCAGTGAGAGCTCTGCCCTTTCGAGGCACCGGAGGCGTTCGACCGTGAGCTGAAGCAAGCTCATGGGTAGGGTATCTCGCCGGACTGGCGCGCCCGCGCGGTGGAAGCTGCCCCCCGGCTCTGCAGACCGGCTCCCAGGATCCGAACCCGGCTCAGGAGGTCATGGCCCCGATCAAAGTCCGCTGTAATCTCCGTCTCGCAGCCGTCTACAAACGCATCGGCATCACGACATAACGCGTGTGCGTGACACCCGGTGCGTGAATGAGGCAACTGCTGTTCGAGTCGGTCAACCCGATCTCGACCTTATCGCTCTCGATCGCACTGAGCGCATCGAGCAGGTAGTTGACGTTGAAGCCAATCTCGACCTCTTCGCCCTGGTAGCTCACTTCCACCTGATCCTCGGCTTCCTCCTGCTCCGGGTTGTGGGCCTGCAGGGTGAGGAGTTCCGGTCGAGCGGTGAGGCGGATCCCGCGGTACTTTTCGTTGGACAGAATGGCGGTACGCTGAAGCGATTGGCGCAGCAGCTCCCGGTCCGCCTCCACCCGGCGGGCCGGATTCGCGGGGATGACTCGCCCGTACTCCGGGAAACGCCCGTCGATCAGCTTCGAAGTGAAGCGAATTGTACCGATCTGGGCTCGAACGTGATTTGTGCCGATGGCCAGCTCGATCGTGCCCTCCGTCCCCAGGATGCGCTGCAGCTCCAGTACCCCCTTGCGGGGCACGATGACCTGCTGGTTCGTGCGTGCCTTCTCCTTGAGGGCCATTTCGCACAGCGCCAGCCGATGGCCATCGGTAGCGACCGCGCGCAGCGAGGCGCCATCTGTCTCGAGCAGCAGGCCGTTGAGGTAATACCGCACGTCCTGCTGCGCCATGGAGAAGTGGGTCTTGTCGATCAGGCGCCGGAATTCTCCCTGTGCCACGGAAAGGGTCTGCTGCGCATTGATCTCCTCGACGAGAGGAAACTCCGCAGCCGGAAGGCTCGAGAGGGTGAACCGGCTGCGGCCTGCACGAATCGAGACACGGTCCCCCTCGCTCGTGAGAGTCACGCTGACTTTCTCGGGCAGGGAGCGAAAAATATCGAGCAGCTTGCGCCCCGGTATCGTGAGGTCTCCTCCCTGCTGGACGTTGACTTCGCCACTGGCCACCAGCTCAACTTCGAGGTCCGTCCCCGTGAGGCTCAATCGACCCTCTTTCGCCGAGAGCAGCACGTTGGCAAGCACGGGCATCGTCTGCCGCCGCTCGACTACGCCGATGACACTTTGGAGGGGACCGAGGAAATCCTCGCGGGCGGCTGTCAGCTTCATATCTTTCCGTCTTCTTTCTTAGATCTTAAGTATTAAGACTATCGTTATAGTAGAGCCTGTGAATACCGTTGATGAATGAAGTTCACGCGGATAATCAACGCACTACAGCCTGATTCGGCGACATAAGTCCGGTGACGACCTGACTAGGAGCTGTGCACGTCCTGTGCGTAACTTTATCCCCAGAATACTCCACAGGACATCCACACGCTTCCGCACAATGTCCCGCCAGCGCGAGCGGCGGTGGACGGCGAGCTCCTACCCCGCCAGCGTTCTCAGCAGATTGGAATAATCCTCGCTCATGCGCTGCTCGGAGCCGCGTAGCTCCTTGATCCGCTTACAGGCGTGCAGCACCGTGGTGTGATCGCGGCCGCCGAAGGCATCACCGATCTCCGGCAGGCTGTGGCTGGTGAGCTCCTTTGCGAGCGCCATCGCGACCTGGCGCGGTCGAGCTACCGAACGGCTGCGGCGCTTGGACAGCAGGTCTGCCATGCGCACCTTGTAGTAATCGGCGACGGTCTTCTGGATGTTCTCGATCGTGACCAGTTTTGCCTGCAAAGACAGCAGATCCTTGAGGGCATCCTTGGTGAATTCGACGGTAATCGGATGACCGGTGAAGCGTGAGTTGGCGATCACCCGACGCAATGCGCCCTCGAGCTCGCGTACGTTCGAGCGGATACGCTTGCCGATGAAGAAGGCGACTTCCTCCGGCAGCGTCACACCCGCGTACTGCGCCTTGGTCATGAGGATCGCGACGCAGGTCTCCAGCTCGGGCGGCTCGATCGCGACCGTCAGTCCCCAGCCGAAACGCGACTTGAGCCGCTCCTCCAGCCCGGCGACTTCCTTGGGATAGCGGTCGCAGGTGAGAATGACCTGGTGCTGGCCTTCCAGCAGCTCATTGAAGGTGTGGAAGAATTCTTCCTGCGAGCGATCCTTGCCGGCGAAGAACTGGATGTCGTCGATGAGCAGCGCATCCAGAGAGCGATAAGCGGTCTTGAACTCGTTCATCGAGTTATGTTGTAAAGCGCGCACCATGTCGCCAACGAACCGTTCCGAGTGCACGTACGCAATGCGTGCTTCCGGATCACGCTCCTTGATGAGGTGGGCGATGGCGTGCATGAGATGCGTTTTGCCCAGACCGACACCGCCGTACAGAAACAGCGGGTTGTAGGCGCGGCCTGGATTTTCCGCTACCTGAAGCGATGCGGCCTTGGCAAGCTGGTTGCTCTTACCCTCGACGAAGGTGGCGAAAGTGGAGTCGGCATTCAGTCGCGCGCCGACTACCAACCCTTCCGCGCGTCGCCCGCGTGCGGGCGCGCTGGGAGCCGCGGCCGGGCTGTTGCCGCTCGCACGCGAGCCTACCTCGACCGTGACGATCGGCACGTCCCCGGCGCTTTGATTGCGCAGCAGCTCGCCTATGCGTGGCAACAGATTGGCATTGATCCAATCGACCACGAAACGATTGGGGGCCAGCAGCTTGAGCGCACCGGCACCCTCCAGGACCTGCAGCGGACGCACCCACGTATTGAATTGCTGCTCGGGAAGCTCGGCTTCCAGGGCGCACATGCATTGAGTCCAATGAGACGCTTCCACGCGTGCGGCCTCCGCGATCGCCTCGGGACCTGGGAAAAGGGCTGCGCAGTCTATACCTAGTGGCGCGTGTGCTGAAGCTGTCAGCGAGGAGAAAATATTGACACCTTGGCGCTCAACGGCTTAGCCTTGCCGCCCTTTGCAATGACCGCAAGCGGCCGTCGGCCGCTTCGGGCTGCGGAGGCGAGCCGCGACGAGTGCTCGTGCAATCTGCGGACAAAAGGCGTGACTTTTGTCCGCTCACTTGGACCCTTAGACTCTCGCCACGGAGCCCAGCCGTATGAAGCGTACCTACCAGCCGAGCAAAGTGAGGCGCAAGCGCACTCACGGATTCCGCGCTCGCATGGCTACGAAGAACGGCCGCAAGGTGCTGGCACGACGCCGTGCCAAGGGGCGACGCAGGCTCATTCCGTAAGCAGGAGCGGCTGCGCCACGCCTTCGGCACGCATACTCAAAAGGGGCCACACTTGATGTGCGTCTGCGCGGCTCCGGCCGGACTGACGCTTCCTGCGCGGCGGCGCCTGCGTCGCAAGTCGGACTTCGAAGCCGCTTACGCGCGCGGAAAAAGACTGGGTAATGCCCTGTTCGGCGTGGTAGCGATCTGGAGCGAGACGGGCGGTCCGCGACTCGGTCTAGCCGTGGCAGTTCGCGTTGCCGGCAACGCTGTCGAGCGCAATCGCATCCGCAGGATCATTCGCGAGTCCTTCAGGCTGCATCAGCACGAGCTGCCGCCGATGGATCTGGTCGTCAGCGCGCGAAGCGGCGCGCGCAACGCGAAAGGTGAGAAGCTGCACGCCAGCCTCGCAGCGCTCTGGAGAAGCGTGGCGGACCAGCACCCAACGGGCCGCCCGGAGCGGATCAGCGAGTAAATGCGTCAGGTTGTCACACTTCTGATCAGGCTCTACCAGTGGACCGTGAGTCCGTTGCTCGGGCCGACCTGCCGCTTCTATCCGTCCTGCTCCAGCTATGCGCTCGAGGCGGTTCGCCGTTTCGGTGCCGCGCGCGGGCTGTGGCTCACCGCCAAGCGCTTGGGGCGCTGTCATCCCTGGCATCCCGGAGGGTTGGATCCCGTGCCGCTCGAGCAGAGCGAGCTGACCTGCAGGCATCCGGCCCATGATTAACAACCCGCGATTGCTGTTGTGGCTGGCGCTGGCGGCCATGCTCTGGCTGAATTTCGTCGCCTGGAATCGCGACTATGGCGAGCAGCCCCCGGTCGCCTCGACGCAGCTGGCGAACGTTGCCGGCAACGCACCGCACCCGTCCGCTTCGATCGACCTCGCCAACGAAGTGCCTCAGGCCGAGAAAGGTCCGCCTGGCTCGCCGACTGCGCAGGCCGCCACCGCTACGGTCCCCGCCGCGCCCGAAAGCGCCGCAGGCTCCTCCTCCTCCACAGGGGCGATCCCCGCGGGAGCGGCCAGTGCCGGTGCGGGCGTGATCCACGTGCAGACGGACGTACTCGACCTGGACATCAGCACTCAGGGCGGGACGATCCAACGCGTGGATCTGCCGAAGTACCCGCTGGTGAAGGGAGAGGCGACTCCGGTGCGGCTCGAGAATCACGACGACCCGCAAACCCTCTATCTACTGCAGTCCGGTCTGACGGGGCCTCAGCCCACCCCAACTCACCTGACAACCTTCACGAGCCCGCGCAGCGACTACCGCATGGGAAGTGCACAGACGTTGCGAGTTCCGCTGTCCTGGACAAATGACCACGGCGTCACGGTGACCAAGACCTACAGCTTCGAGCGCGGCAAGTATCGGATCGGTATCGAATACAACATCGAGAATCATTCTGAGGCTCCCTGGACCGGTGCTCCCTACGCCCAGATCCTGCGAAACGATCCACGCACGAAGCGCTCCATGTTCAACGTCGAGAGTTATGCGTTTCATGGTCCTGCGCTGTGGGACGGTGCGAAATATCGCAAGCTGGACACAGCCGACAAGGACGACAGTCACCTTGCGGTCGATGTCAGGAACGGTTGGATCGCAGCGCTGCAGCATCATTTCGTGAGCGCGATCGTGCCTCCGGTCGGGATGCCCTACCGGTTCACGCTGGCCGCTTCGGGTGATCAGTACCGGCTGGCGGCCGCAGGCCCGGACCACACGGTGGATCCGGGAGCCTCGGCCACGTTCGGCAGCGCGCTGTTCATTGGTCCGAAGCTGCAGAGTCAGCTCAAGGAGACCTCTCCCGAGCTGGCCCGCGCCGCGGATTACGGTCGGCTCTATTTCCTGGCGCAGCCGCTGTTCTGGCTTCTCGCCAAGGTGCACGCCATGACCGGCAACTGGGGGGTGGCGATCATTTTCGTCACTTTCCTGCTGAAGCTCGCGTTCTACCCGCTCTCCGAGGCCAGCGGTCGCTCGATGGCCAAGATGAAGCAGCTCGCGCCGCGCATCAAGAATCTGCAGGAGACGTACAAGGAGGATACGGAGAAGCGTGGTCGCGCCATGATGGAGCTGTATCAGCGGGAGAAGGTCAACCCCGTGGCCGGATGCCTGCCCATCATCATCCAGATTCCGGTGTTTCTCGCTTTCTACTGGGTGCTCCTCGAGAGCGTGGAAATGCGCCAGGCGCCGTTCGCGCTCTGGATCCACGATCTCTCCTCGCGCGATCCCCTGTTCATCCTGCCGGCCATCATGGCGGTCGCCATGTTCGTGCAATACAAGCTCAATCCCGCGCCGCCCGACCCCGTGCAGGCCAAGGTGTTCATGTTCATGCCCCTGGTGATGTCCTTCATGTTCGCCTTCTTCCCCGCTGGCCTGGTGCTGTACTGGGTGACGAACACCATCCTGTCCATTACGCAGCAGTGGAACATCAACCGCCGGATCGCCGCCGCGGCCGCCGCCCGGAAAAACTAGCGGCCTGTCGGATTTGCGTTCTCGCGCTGCGGTTTTCCGCCTCGGCCCGGGCCGTTATTCTTGGAAACTCGCGCTTGCCGGGTGGCCAGCAGGACCGATCGCGCTCATGCTGGCGTGAGCCTGGTGAAGCAGGGGCGGGCACATGAGGCGCACGGATACCATCGTGGCAGCGGCGACCCCGCCGGGACGGGGCGGCATCGCCATCGTGCGGCTGTCCGGTCCGAAGGTTCCGGAGATCGCCGCGGTGATCCTGGGCGAATTGCCCCCTGCTCGGCGAGCGATCCTCGCGCGGTTTCTCGATGCGCAGCGAGAAACGATCGATGTCGGGCTGGCCTTGTTCTTTCCATCGCCGCATTCCTATACAGGTGAGCACGTGCTGGAGTTGCAGGGCCACGGCGGTGCGCTCGTGGTCGAGGCGCTCGTTTCGCGGCTCGTCGAGATCGGCGGTCGGCGAGCTCTCCCCGGCGAATTTACTCAGCGGGCCTTCCTCAATGACAAGCTCGATCTGACCCAGGCGGAGGCGATCGCCGACCTGATCGATGCCGGCTCGCGCGCCGCCGCCCGTGCCGCCATGCGCTCGCTGCAAGGGGAGTTCTCCGCGATGGTGCGCGGGCTGACCGATGCCATCATTGAACTGCGCACCTATGTCGAGGCCGCAATCGACTTTCCCGAGGAAGAGATTGATTTCCTTGCCGATGAGGAGCTCGCCGCGCGCTTCCGCGCGGTGAATGAGCATTTCGAGGGCGTCGAGCAGAGCGCCCGCCAGGGCCGCCTGCTGCGCGAAGGCATGACGATCGTGATCGCAGGGCGCCCGAATGCCGGAAAATCGAGCCTGCTGAATCGACTGGCAGGATACGACGCCGCGATCGTCACACCGATCCCGGGCACGACTCGCGACATCGTGCGTGAGCGCATCGACATCGACGGAATGCCCCTGCATGTGCTGGATACTGCGGGACTGCGTGAGGGGGCCGACCTCGTCGAGGCCGAAGGCATCCGTCGTGCGACTGCAGAGATGGTCCGCGCCGACCGCGTTCTGTTCGTGATCGATCTGGTCGCGGATCCCGGTGGCTCCGCATTCCGGGCGGAAGCCGCACGGATGCCGGCCGATGTGCCGGTCACTCTGGTCTACAACAAGTGTGACTTGGCCGCGGGCCTGCCCGTTGCCGACACGAACACCGGACCGCCCAGCGTCACGATATCGGCCGCCACTGGCAAAGGGCTCGACGGCCTACGGGCTCACCTCAAACAGTGCATGGGCTATCAGACCGTGGATACGGGCACGGTCTCGGCCCGCCAGCGGCACCTCGAGTCACTCCAGCGCGCGCGTGCACAGGTCGCGGAAGCCGAACGACAGTTGCGCGAGCAGCGCGCCGGCGAGCTGGTCGCTGAAGAGCTGCGCGGCGCGCAACAGGCGCTCAACCAGATCACGGGCGAGTTCACCACCGAGGATCTGTTGGGGCGCATCTTCTCGAGCTTCTGCATCGGAAAGTAGCCTGGCTTCCCGAGTCTGAGTCGGCGCACATCGCGCCTCGTAGAAACGGATACTCTGACAAGAGCCGCCGAAATATCTCAGCGACCCAAAATATTTCTGTTTCCTCTTGCAAGCCACCGGTGAACGCTATCAGGCTTGCGCTTCGCCACGGACGGTGAATCCGCTAGACCTCCATGGAGTCTCGGGCACCGCCCAAGAAAAATTGGGGAGGTCACATGCGACTGGCTCGCACACTCGGTTCTTTTGGGTACTGCGCTGCCGCTATTGCGCTCGCTGCGCTGTTGCTTGCACGCACGGGGTATGGCGCGACACCACATTCCTTCCCTCGGCAATGCGGCATGCCCGGCGGCGCCGCGTGTCCGCCTCCGCCACCTATCACGGGGCCCTGGCAATACGCTTTGTCGACGACCAGCCTTCCAATCATACCGCCGT
>DASXZI010000030.1:0-139236 GCA_036501985.1 Steroidobacteraceae bacterium
CACCGGATCGATCGCGGAAGCGTGCGATCCAAGTGTTCGGGCCGCGCCTGAAGCCGAGATAAGCGCCCTTGCCGAGCTTCACCCAATACGGCTCGCGCCGCTCCCGGAGCTCCAGGCGGCGGCTCTTGCGAGTCAGGTCAGGCATGCGGGGGCACCCTCGTACGGAAACGTACGGAAAAATACCGCTTACGGCCCTTGACTACAACCGTTAAAAACGATTGAAATAGAGCTGTTTTCTAGGCTGGGAAGTTCCGACTAAGACCGCTCAGTCATCCATGTGCCGGATGACGGCGCTCGCAAAGCCGGCGCAACTCATCAGAGTGGCCCCCGGAATCAGCCTCTGGAGGTCCTCCTCGACGTTCTTGCGGGCCGCGAGCTCGCGTTTGGGCGTGCGGATGGCCTCGCGCAGGCGCGCCAGGTCATATGTCAGCTCCTTGTTGGCGATCGTGTTCGTCATGCCCTTGATGATCAGGTCCGCCGCCTCGTTCCACTTGAGGTAGCGCAGCATCATCTCGGCGGAGAGAATCAGGGAGCCGGGATTGACCCGGTCCTTGCCGGCAAACCCGGGCGCCGTGCCGTGCGTGGCCTCGAAAACCGCCAGGCCGTCGCCGATATTGCCTCCCGGGGCGATGCCTATACCGCCCACCTGGGCTGCCAGGGCGTCCGAGACGTAGTCGCCGTTGAGATTGAGGGTGGCGATGACGTCGTACTCTTCCGGTCGCAGCAGCACCTGCTGCAGGAAATTGTCGGCAATCACATCCTTGATCACGATGTCCTTGCCACTCGCCGGGTTGGGGAACACGAGCCACGGGCCGTCCCCGATCTCCTTGGCACCAAACTCCTCGCGCGCGAGCTGGTATCCCCAGTTCCGGAAGGCGCCTTCCGTGAACTTCATGATGTTGCCCTTGTGTACGAGCGTGACGGAGACCCGGTCGTTGTCGATCGCGTACTGGATGGCCTTGCGGATCAGCCGCTGGCTGCCCTCCTTCGAGACGGGCTTGATGCCGATACCCGAGCTCGCCGGAAAGCGGATGCCCGTGACTCCAAACTCCCGCTGCAGGTAGGTGATGAGCTTGTGAACTTCCACCGATCCCGCGGGCCACTCGATGCCTGCGTAGATGTCCTCCGTGTTCTCCCGAAACACCACCATGTCGGTCAGACTGGCATCCTGCATGGGGCTCGAGACTCCGGGGAAATGCCGGATCGGGCGTACGCAGGCATACAGGTCCAGGCTCTGACGCATCGCCACGTTCAGGGAGCGGATGCCCCCGCCGATCGGGGTACCGAGCGGCCCTTTGATGGAGACGACGAATGCCCGCAGCGCATGCAGCGTCTCGTCGGGAAACCACTGACCATAGCGTTGACTGGCCTTCTCGCCGCTGTAGATTTCCATCCACTCGATCGCGCGGCGCTCACCGTAGGCCTGTCGAACCGCGGCATTCACCACGCGTTGCATCGCCGGCGTGACATCGATGCCGATCCCGTCTCCCTCGATGAAGGGAATGATGGGTCGGTCGGGGACGTTGAGAGTCGAATCGGTGTTGACGGTGATCCGGTGCCCCCCGGAGGGGACGACGATGTGCTCGTACTGCATGAGGCTCCTGTCTCAGGGGGCTGGGCCGCGCTGCTCGGCGCGGCGGCTGCGGCTGCGCTCGGCGATGAGCATGGCCAGCTCGAGCGCCTGCTCGTGATTCAGGCGCGGATCAACCTGTGAGCGATAGGCTCTTTGCAGATCGTTATCCGTGAGCCCGCGGGCACCGCCGGTGCATTCGGTGACATCTTCCCCGGTCAGCTCGATGTGCACGCCGCCCAGGTAGGAGCCCATCTCTGCGTGGATGCGCGCGGCGAGCTCAAGCTCCTTCAGGATGTTCTCGAAGCGCCGAGTCTTGAGGCCCCCGCTGCTGATCTCCGTGTTGCCATGCATCGGATCGCAGATCCACAGGACGCTGTGGCCGGTCTCGCGGACCGCCGCGATGGCCCGTGGCAGAGCCGCCTCGATATCGCGGGCGCCAAAGCGATGAATGAGCGTCAAGCGGCCAGGCTGGTTCTGCGGATTGAGGGTCGTGACCAGGCCCTGCAGCCACGCGGCATCCATCGCGGTGCCCACCTTGACGGCGATCGGATTGGATATTCCGCGAAAGTACTCCACGTGCGCCCCATCCAGCTGGGCGGTGCGCATCCCGATCCAGGGGAAATGAGTTGACAGGTTGTACCAGCGGTTCTGCCGCGGGATGAAGCGCGTCTGCGCCTGCTCGTACAGCAGGTGCAGCCCTTCGTGACTTGAGTAGAAGTTGACCAGTCGCGCCTCGTGAACCGCCCGACCGCTGATGCCTTCGAAGAAGTCGAGCGCATCGCCGATGGAGCGCACGATTCGCTGATAGGCATCCTTCAGGGGCGCGTGCTTGACGAAGCCCAGATCCCAGTATTCAGGGTGGTGCAGGTCGGCGAAGCCGCCATCGACGAGCGCGCGGACGAAATTCAGGGTCAGTGCCGCCCGCTCGTAGCCGCGCAGCAGCAGCGCGGGGTCCGCAGCCCGGGCTTCCGCGGTGAATTCGGGGCGATTCACCAGGTCGCCGCGGTAAGCGGGCAGCGTCACACCCTCACGCGTCTCGGTGTCGGCGGAGCGCGGCTTCGCATACTGGCCGGCCATGCGGCCGACGCGCACGATGGGTTTCTTGAGACCGTGCAGCAGCACGATGCTCATCTGCAGCAGGATCTTCAGCTTCTTCGCGATCTGGTCGGACTCGCAATCGACGAAGGTCTCGGCACAGTCGCCGCCTTGCAGGAGGAAGGCCTGCCCGCGCTGCGCGGCGGCCAGGCGCTCGCGCAGGGCGTCGACTTCCCAGGAGACGACGATTGGCGGCAGACGTGCCAGGTGCGCGACTGCTCGCTGCAGTGCCGGGGGATCGGCATACACGGGCTGCTGCTGCGCCTGCCGGGTCTGCCAGCTCGCACTGTGCCAGGAGGTGGCTTCGGGAGAACGCATGGCGCGCGATGCTATCACTCCGCTGCCGCACGCCCAACGGTAGGGCCGAGCGGGGCGCCCACGGAATGAGCGAGTCGCGCGGCAACGGGATGGCCTATTCGTCCAGCCAGGGGCACAACCCGGACGCCTTGGGGCAACTGGCGCCGGAGTGTCCGGTTGGCGCAGAATGCGCGCCTTTTGAGCCCCCCGGCGAGCACGCTTCGGGGCCGCTTGCAGGGGAAGACGACGATGCATCGAGTACTCATTCTGGGCGCTGGCAAGATCGGCGCGCTCATCTGCGGATTACTTGCAGAATCCGGCAGTTACAAGGTTCAGCTGGCGGATGTGGATGGCGCCGCGGCGGAGGCCGTCGTGAGGGCGCATGGCGCTGTGAATCTCTCGGCCGCGACTCTTGATGCCAGCAGCTCCGCGGCGCTGTCGCGGCACCTGGCCGATCACCCGGTCGACGCGGTGATCTCCAGTCTTCCCTTCTACTGCAATGTGGGGGTCGCCGAGGCGGCCCGTAAAGCGGGGACGCATTACTTCGACCTCACCGAGGATGTCGCCGTGACACGCGGCGTGCGGGCGATCGCCACGGGCGCCAGCCAGGCGTTCGTGCCGCAGTGCGGACTTGCGCCGGGATTCATCAGCATTGCGGCCGCAGAGCTCATCACCCACTTCGACGAGTTGCGGGCCGTCAAGTTGCGCGTGGGTGCGCTGCCTCAGCACCCGAACAACGTCCTCAAATACTCCCTCACCTGGTCCACCGAGGGCCTCATCAACGAGTACGGCAATCCCTGCCAGGCCATCGTCGATGGTCAGGTCCTCGATGTCGCACCGCTCGAGGGCCTGGAGGAGATCGAGATCGACGGCACGCTGTACGAGGCTTTCAACACCTCGGGCGGTCTCGGCTCCCTGGCCGAGACCCAGGGCGCGCATTGCGAGTCGATGAACTACAAGACCATCCGCTACCCCGGACACTGCGAGCAGATGCGGCTGCTGATGAACGATCTGAAACTCAACCAGGACCGCGGCACGCTCAAGCGGGTCCTGGAGAACGCCGTACCCCAGACGCTGCAGGATGTGGTCATCGTCTACGCGGCAGTCACGGGCAAGCAGAACGGCGAGCTGCGGGAAGAGAACTACGTCAACAAGGTCTATCCGCAGGTGATCGCCGGCCGGCTGTGGTCGGCGATCCAGGTCACCACGGCTGCGGGGATCACGGCGGTGGTGGATCTCGTGCTGGAGCATCGGGGCAAGTACAGCGGGTTCATTGCGCAGGAGCAGTTTCGGCTGCCTGAGATTCTGGCCAATCGCTTCGGCCGCTACTTCGCCCCGGGCGGCACCAAGGATCTGTCCAGCCAGGTGGTCGTCTCGGGCAAAGCCGGCAATCAGCGCAAGCTGCAGAAGGTAGCCGCACGATGAGCTCGCTCGACATCCATTCACTGCTCGGAAAGCTCGGCCTCGCCGGCACCAACCCCGGCGCGTGGTCCGGCGCGCATGGCTGGTCGCAGGGGCGCGACAATGCACTCGTCAATGTCCGCAACCCTGCCGACGGCACGCTGATCGCGCAGGTGCGTCCGGCCAGCGCGGAGGATTACGAGCACGTCCTGACATCGGCGACGCAGGCCGCGCGGGTCTGGCGCCGTGTGCCCGCACCCAAGCGAGGCGAGGCAGTGCGGTTGCTGGGCGAGGAGCTGCGTCGTCACAAGACCGAGCTCGGCACGCTCGTATCGCTCGAGAACGGCAAGATCCTCGCCGAGGGCCTCGGAGAGGTTCAGGAGATGATCGACATCGCCGATTTCGCCGTCGGCCAGTCACGCATGCTCTACGGCCTCACCATGCACTCCGAGCGGCCCCAGCATCGCATGTACGAGCAGTGGCATCCGCTGGGCGTCGTCGGAATCATCTCCGCGTTCAACTTCCCGGTGGCCGTCTGGGCGTGGAACGCCTGCCTCGCGGCGATCTGCGGCAACATCTCGGTGTGGAAGCCTTCGCCGAAGACTCCACTCAGCGCGCTCGCCGTGCAGCAGCTGTGCAACCGGACCATGGAGGCGCATGGCCTGCCGCCGATCTTCCAGATGTTCATCGACGCTGGCACCGAGCTGGCGACGCGCTTTGTCGATGATCCGCGAGTCGCCCTGGTGTCCTTCACTGGCTCCACGACCGTGGGCCGCAGGGTCGGCGAGCGCGTTGCGGTGCGACTGGGCAAGAGCCTGCTCGAGCTGGGTGGCAACAATGCCGTGATCGTCGACGAGACGGCCAACCTCGACCTGGCGGTGCCGGCGATCGTATTCGGCGCCGTGGGCACCGCGGGTCAGCGTTGCACGAGCACTCGCCGGGTGCTGGTGCATACTTCCCGGCTGGCGGAGCTCGAGAAACGCCTGGTGCATGCCTACACGCAGGTTCGCATCGGCAATCCCCTCGAGGCGCAAACTCTGATGGGTCCGCTCATCGACCCGCAGGCGGTGGAACGCTACCGGGGAGCCATCGACAGCGCGCGCTCCGCCGGAGGCGAAGTCCTATGCGGCGGCAAAGTGCTGTCCCGGCCCGGCAACTACGTGGAGCCGACGATCATCCGGGCGCACAACGACTGGCCGATCGTACAGACCGAGACCTTCGCACCGATTCTCTATGTGATCCCGGTGGACTCCCTGGAGGAGGCCATCGGCGAGCACAATGCCTCGGCGCACGGGCTGTCATCGGCGCTGTTCACCGACCGCCTGCAGCACGCGGAGGATTTCCTGTCCGCCAACGGCAGTGATTGCGGCATCGCGAACATCAACCTGGGCACTTCGGGAGCGGAGATCGGCGGGGCATTCGGCGGCGAGAAGGACACGGGCGGTGGGCGTGAATCCGGCTCCGATGCCTGGAAAGCCTACATGCGTCGCCAGACCAACACGATCAACTGGAGCCGTGAGCTGCCGCTGGCGCAGGGAATCGAGTTCAAGATCGACTGATGCGCTAGGTCAGCAACGGCCAGGTCCATCAGCGGCCAGCTCAATCAACGGCCCGGCAGGCGCAGGGAGAACCGGGCGCCGCCGAGCGGCGAGGTGTCGATCGTCAGCTTGCTGCTGTACAGCTCGACGGTGTCCTGCGCCATCGCCAGCCCGATGCCGTGGCCCGGGACGTTCTCATCGGTCCGCACACCCCGCTGGCCGATTCTGGCGCGATTCTCCGCGGAGATTCCGGGGCCGTCGTCCTCAACGAGGATACTGAGGCGCTCCCGCGTCGCAAAGGCCGCTTCGGCGTCCACTCTCAGGCGGACGATTCCGTTGCACCACTTGCAGGCGTTATCGAGGAGATTTCCCAGCAGCTCCGTCAGGTCGCCTCGATCGCCGATGAACTGCGCCTGAGGGGCGACCTGCAGCTCTATGGACAGGTCCTTGCCTGCGTAGACTTTCAGGAGCGCAACGCGCAGCTCCCTTGCGATGGGCGCAACCTCCACCGGCGCCTGACCCAGGAGTGCGCCACCGGAGGCTGCGGCGCGTTTGAGCTGATGCTCGATGATCCCGCTCATGCGGTCGATCTCCGGACCCAGCACTGTTTCGGAGGCGCTGTTGCCGCTGAGAGCGGCCCGCATGACGGCGAGTGGAGTCTTGAGACTGTGGGCCAGGTTCCCCAGCGTGTCCCGATAGCGCGCGACCCGCTTGCGTTCGCCAATGAGGAGCGTGTTGAGGTTGGTGGCGACCCCACTCAGCTCGCGGGGGTAGCCGTCACCGAGGGTCTCGCTCCGGCCCTCCTCCACTTCGTGGATCTCGCGCTCCAGGCGGCGTACGGGGGCGAGCACCCAGCGCAGAAGCCCCGCCAGCGTGGCCAGCAGCAGCAGCAGCAGCCCGATGAACCAGCCGAACAGCTGGCTTCGAAAGCGCCACAGCTGCTGCTCGTAGGGAGTGAGGCTCGCCGCGACACTGAACGTGAGCTCGTAGTTGCCCTCGCTGTCCTCGAACTGAATGCCGCGGCTCTCGATGGCAATCCGCTCGCGCTCGTTGGTACCGTAGGCGAACCGGCGCGCGCCCGGATCGAGCGGCGCTCCGAAGTCGATGGGCGCTCCGGCGGTGGAGGGTGACCGCCAGACCGATCGACCGCCCGCGGATCGAATCTGTGCATACAGTCCCGAACGTGGTGTACGCAGGCGCGAGGCCAGATCCCGTACCGGTGGCGCATAGCCCCCGCCCGGCTGGGGCTCGGCGGCCGCGATCAAAGCCACCATCTGCGCACCCAGCAACTCCTGCAGCGATCGCTCCGAGAGCGCGCGGAAGCCGGTGTCCAGCACCACCATCATGACGCCGAAGAACAGCGCCAGCGGCAGGGATACCGAGACGAGCAGCCGCCGGCTGAGAGAATGCACGCGGGCGCTTCAGGCAGTCGAGGAGCGTGGGAGTGCGAAACGGTAGCCGCGTCCGCGGAGCGTTTCGATCGGGCGGACGGTGTCCTGCGGATCGAGCTTGCGCCGCAGCCGGCCGACGAGCACCTCGATCACATTGCTGTCGCGCTCGGATTCTTCATCATAGAGGCGCTCGGTCAGCTCGGTCTTGGAGATCACCTCGCCTGCCCGCAGCATCAGGTGCTCGAGGATCCGATATTCGAAAGTCGTCAGCTCCACAGCGGATCCGCTCACCCGGACCGTCTGGGCGCGCGTATCCAGCGTCACAGGACCGCAGACCAGCTCGGGGCTTGCCCAGCCCCCTGCGCGTCGCAACAGGGCCTGCACCCGTGCGAGCACCTCCTCGAAATGAAACGGCTTGGCCACGTAGTCGTCGGCACCGGCCTGCAGCCCTTCCACCTTGTCCTGCCAGCGGTCCCGCGCAGTCAGGATCAGGATCGGATAGCTCTTGCGCCGGGCGCGCACCTGGCGGATCAACTCCAGTCCCGGGAGCTTGGGCAGCCCGAGATCGACGATGGCAACATCTAGAGGCAATTCCGCGGCGGCGAACAGACCCTCCTCCCCATCGGCTGCCACATCGACCGTGAAGCCGGCCTCGATGAGGCGCTCCTTGAGCGACTCGCGCAACGACAATTCGTCTTCGACGACCAGAACCCGCATGACACGGACTCCTACAACACTTCGCCGCTGGCGGCGTCAACGCGCACCGTCCACACCCGCCCGGACTCGTTGAGCATCCGCAGGACGTAGATGGTACGGCCATCGCTCTGCTGGGATTCGGCGCGGACGACACGTGCCTTGAAACGCTGTTCGGCCATTTTCACGGCCTGATCCATGGACATGCCCTTCGCGGCAAGCCCGATAGGCTGCACCGGCGGGGTGGCGGCGGCCTGCGCGCAGAGGCAGGCGGGGAGCCCTACAAGCAACACCAGCGCCAGGCGCGGCCAACAGGATGTGAAATGCGGACCCGTCATCGGTTGCCCTGCAGACTGGCGCATGCGCGCCGGAGGCAGCGATTGCCTATCGCCATTTCAGAAGACCTCACCGGCGAGCGTAGCCAAGCGCCCGTGAATGCGGACTGAACGCGTGCGCTGCGCCGCGACAGGGTGCGGCGGCCTCAACATTTCTTGGCACGGCGCCACAGCTCATCCCATTCCGCCGCGCTGAGCGATTCGGGCTGCAGCCCCTGATCGCGGATCAGCGACTCCATGAGCCGGAAGCGCCTTTCGAACTTGGCGTTCGCCGCACGCAGCGCCTCCTCGGGGTCGAATTTCAGATGCACGGCCCAGTTGGCGATCGCAAACAGCAGATCGCCCAGCTCTTCGGCCACATGGTGCGCCCGGGTCCCCGGGTCCGCGTATGCGGGGGAAACGAGAGCCTCATCGACCTCGCGCAATTCCTCCAGGACCTTCTCGCGTACCTGACCCGACTCCTGCCAGTCGAAACCCACACGCGCGGCTCGCTTGCCGAGCTTGGCGGATCTCGCCAGGGCCGGCAGTGCCTTGGGTATGGCCGCCAACGCACTCGTGTCGGGCACTTCCTGCCCGCTTGCCCGCTCAGCACGCTCCTGTGCCTTCAGCTCCTCCCAGCGCGCACTCTGCTGCTGGGAGTCTTCGACGCTGGCGCCGGCGAACACGTGTGGATGGCGGCGGACGAGCTTTGCATGGATGGATTCGGCGACCTGTGCAAAGCCGAACCAGCCGCGTTCTTCGGCCAGCCGGGCATGAAACACGATCTGAAACAACAGGTCGCCGAGCTCATCGCGCAGCTGCGCCGGATCGTTGCGATCGATGGCGTCCGCGACCTCGTAGGCTTCCTCCACGGTGTACGGGGCGATGCTGGCAAAGGTCTGCTCCCGGTCCCATGGACAGCCCTTCACGGGATCGCGCAATCGCGCCATCAGTTGCAGTAGAGCGGCGGTCGCATGCGCGGCATCACTCATCGGCCGACTCCACTGCCTCATCCGGATCGGATGCGCCCTGCTCCGGCGAACCCGCTCCGACGTCCTGGCCGGTCTGCGCAGCACACAGGCGATACAGGTTGATCAGCATGCCCGCCGTGGCGCCCCAGATATTGCGCACACCGTATGCGATGTCCCACACCTCGACATCGACCCTGTCAGGTCCGAAGCGACGTTTGCGCGTCCGATGATTCACAGGCTCAAAGGCATGGCTCAGTGGAACTTCGAAGGTATCTTCGACCTCGCGCTCATCGAGCAGCAGCTCGAAGCCCGGCTGCACGAATCCAACCACGGGCGTCACGCGAAAGCCGCTCAGCAGAATGTGATCGGGCAAGTATCCGGCCACCGAGACGAAGCGAGCGTCGAGTCCGATCTCCTCGCGGGCTTCGCGGAGTGCGGCAGCCAGAGGTCCATGATCACCGGGCTCGATGTGGCCGCCGGGAAAGCTGATCTGGCCGGCATGTCGCTTGAGCTGGCTGGCCCGCTGAGTGAGCAGAACCGTGAGGCCCTCGGGGCGCTCGATGAGCGGGATCAGGACGGCGGCGGGAACGGGCGCGGGCGGAAAGAAGTCGCGGTAGACCCGGCTTTGCTCGGCGGTCAGCCCTGGGATGAGCCACTCGTCCTCGGCATGGCGAGGCTGCGTATTCGCAAGTTTCGCCACGAGGCAGGAGCGCCAGTCGAACGCAGGCAGAGGGCTGCTCTGCGCCCCGCGGTCCGGGCCCGAGCCCTGCATCATCAGCCGCCGCCGCTCGTGCCACCACCCTTGATGCCGCCCCGTGCCAGCTCGGCGGGGTCGAGCAGTCGCGCCAGCTCTTCCTGTTTCAGATCGGTCATCTTCTGGGCGATCTCGCGAATGGGGCGCCCCTCGGCATAGGCCTTCTTGGCGATTGCGGCGCCCTTCTCATACCCGATTACCGGATTGAGCGCGGTGACGAGGATGGGATTGCGGTTGAGCGCCTCGGCGATGCGAGCCTCGTTCACCTTGAAGCCTGCGATCGTGCTGTTCGCCAGAGCGCGCGACACGCTTGCCAGCAGCTGGATGCTCTCCAGCAGGTTGCGGGCAATCACCGGCAGCATCACGTTGAGCTGGAAGTTGCCGGACTGACCGGCGATGGTGATTGTCAGGTCATTGCCGATCACCTGCGCGGCGACCATGGTCGTGGCTTCGGGAATCACCGGGTTGACCTTTCCGGGCATAATGCTGCTGCCCGGCTGCAGCGCTGGCAGAGCGATCTCCCCGAGGCCCGCCAGCGGTCCGCTGTTCATCCAGCGCAGGTCGTTGGCAATCTTCATCAGGCTGACGGCGATCACCTTGAGCTGGCCCGAGAGCTCCACGGCCGTATCCTGCGACGACAAGCCCTCGAAGAAGTTGCGCCCGCTCGTGAACGGCAGCCCGGTGAGGTCCGACAGCTCCTGCGTGAAACGCAGCCCGAACTGCGGATGAGCATTGATCCCGGTACCGACCGCAGTGCCGCCCTGTGGCAGGGCCAGCAGCCGCGGCTCGACGCTGGTCAGGCGCTCGAGCCCCTGCTCGATCTGCGTGCGCCAGCCAGATAGCTCCTGGCCCAGCGTAATGGGCATCGCATCCATCAGGTGCGTGCGGCCGGTTTTGACGATACCGCCGACTTCCCGTTCCTTCAGGCGCAGGGTATCCCGCAGATGCTCCAGGGCGGGGATCAACTGCTTGCGGACCGCGAGAGCGGCGCTTACATGGATCGTCGTCGGGATGCAGTCATTGCTGCTCTGTCCCATGTTGACATGGTCATTCGGGTGCACGGGCCGGCCGAGTCGGCGGGTCGCCAGGGTGGCGATCACCTCGTTGGCATTCATGTTCGTGCTCGTTCCCGAGCCGGTCTGAAAGACGTCGATGGGAAATTGCGCGTCGTGGCGGCCCGCGGCCACCTCGGCCGCCGCGGCGTCGATGACCTGGGCGAGCGCAGGATCGAGCAGCTCCAGGCGGGCGTTGGCCCGGGCGGCCGCCTGCTTGAGCAGGCCGAGCGCGGCGATGAAGGCCCGCGGCATCGGGAGCCCGCTGATCGGGAAATTCTGCACCGCGCGCTGGGTCTGCGCGCCCCACAGCGCATCGGCCGGTACCTGCAGCTCCCCCATGCTGTCGCGCTCGATCCGAAACGAATTCGTCATGCAAGGCTCTCCGGTTCCGCGCGGGGCTGAAGCCCGCCATGGGGTCCGGCACGGCCGATGCCTGCCGGCGGTGCCGGGCTGCGCGCTGCGTTATCATGCAAATCCTAGCACTTCGAGGCGTCCGGTAACGCATGACGGCTTCCACTGGCGAGATCCTCGGGCCGCTCGACGCACTGTCCCCGGTCGGCGGCCGCTATCGCCCTGCAACCGCGCCCCTGCGCAAGCTGCTGTCCGAGGCGGGGCTGATTCGGGAGCGCATCCGCGTGGAAGCACGCTGGCTGTTGCACCTCGCGAAGGCCGTGCCGCAGCTTGCCGGGTCGGGCCTCGCGCCCGGCGCTCTTTCGCGGGCGGAGCGGCTTGCGCACGAGCCGGATGAGAATTGCGCCGCGGCCGTGAAGTCGATCGAGGCGCGCATCAATCATGACGTCAAAGCCGTCGAATACTACGTGCGCCAGCAGCTCGCGCTGGCCGGGGCAAACGAGGCTTCGCTCGAGCTGGTGCATTTCGGCTGTACGTCCGAGGACATCAACAATCTGAGCTATGCGAGGCTCCTGCAGGGTGCGCGCGCGGCGCTGCTCGAAACACTCGAAGCGCGTATCGGAGAGCTCACGCGCTTTGCGGCGAGTCATGCGGAGCTGCCCATGTTGGCGAGGACACATGGGCAGCCGGCGAGCCCGACGACCCTCGGCAAGGAGATTGCCAACTTCGCCGCTCGATTGCTGCGGATGCGCGAGCGCTGGGAATCGGTTGCGATACTGGGCAAGTGGAATGGCGCCGTCGGCAATTTCAACGCCCATGTGGCCGCGGCACCCGGCATCGATTGGCCCGCGATCAGCCGTCAGTTCGTGGAATCCTTCGGCTTCGAATACAACCCCCATACCACGCAGATCGAGCCGCACGACTGGATCGGCGAATACTGCGATGCGCTGGCGGCGGTCAACGTCGTATTGATCGCCCTCAGCCGCGATGTCTGGGGATATATCTCATTGGGGTACTTGCGCCAGCGTGCGGTGGTCGGCGAAGTAGGCTCATCGACCATGCCGCACAAGGTCAATCCCATCGATTTCGAGAATGCCGAGGGCAACCTGGGTATCGCCAACGCCCTGCTGCGGCACTTCGCCGAGAAGCTGCCCATTTCGAGATGGCAACGCGACCTCACGGACTCCACGGTGCTACGCAACCTGGGCGTCGCCCTCGGTCACTCCCTGATCGCCTGGCGAGCGCTCGGTCGGGGCCTGGAAAAGATCGCGGCCGACCCTGAGCGCATGGCCGCCGATGTGCACGACGCCTGGGAAGTGCTGGGAGAGGCCGTACAGACGGTGCTCCGTGCCGTCGGCTCGCCCGACGGCTACGAGCGGCTCAAGGACTTCACGCGCGGACGGACCATCGATGCGCAGTCACTGGCCGACCTCATCGACACCCTACCGCTGGATGAGGAGGCCCGAAGCCGCCTCAAGGCGCTGCGCCCGGAAGGGTATACAGGGCTTGCCGCGCGCCTCGCGCGAGAGCTTTGAGCGGAGCAAGCCGGCAACCGGCCAAGCTTGTGGTTGACCCGGGCTCCCTCGCGGCGCTTTCTGGCGGCTGATTCCTCGGGCGTTTTGTTCTGTCCGCGCGTCCTCGCCCCGGAGACCCCCACGGGGTGTGCCGTCTCGGCGAGCCCATAAGTCACGGGCCGTAAGACCCTGAAAATGCGAACTACGGCTCGATTTGACTTCTCGCCACGACCGTCCGCGGCCAAAGCGTGACCGGCTCGACAACTCCTGTAAGGCTCGCTGGCTAAGATCTACGTCGCCTGCCACGCGCAGGTGCAGACGCCAGTGCCGCTGTCACCAATGATCGGGGAAATAGACGTCAACGGAACCCTCGCACAGCTCGCTAACGCGCGATATGTGCCTGAGACGTTCGGAGAACCCACCCCTAGCACGACGCTGCGCCAGGGGTCCGAAACCCTAGTGGTGCTGACTGCCCTCGCTGAGGTTCGTGCCGCAGTAAAGGAAATTGCGGGCGGCGCCAAGCGCCTCATCTCCATCTACACCCCTGATCTCGAGCCTGAGCTCTACGACCAGTCGAGTTTCCTCGAGCTCATCAAGCATTTCGTGCTCACGCATAGCTTCGCCAAAGTGCGCGTCCTGCTGGCCGAGCCCACGCGAGTCATGCGTGACAGTAACCGCTTCGTTGCGATGGGGCGCAGGCTGTCGAGTTGTATCGATATTCGTTTTGTGGGCACGCGCGCGCCGCAGCGCGCATCCGCCTATCTGATCGCCGACGACCGCGCGATCATGTACCGCATGCGCGCGGACACCTGGGATGGCATCGCGGACGTCAACAACCCTCCCGTTGCCCGGCTCTACCTCCAGGAGTTCGACGGCATCTGGAATGCCAGCGCGATGGACCACGGCTTACGCGTCGCCCGGCGCGGTTGAGCGCGCGGCCCGTATCATCCCGGTCCGTCTGATCTGATCCGCGCCGCTGCCGCCCCGCTTGCGGGTTTGTCCAACCCGTCCTGCGACACGTCTGGCTATAATTCCAGCCATGACTTCCACGAAGCCCGAGGTCACCGTAGCCGCCGTCACGGAAAATGACGGGCATTTTCTCGTGGTGGAAGAGCGGATCAACCGGCGACTCGTTCTCAATCAGCCTGCCGGCCATGTCGAGCCGGGTGAGTCACTCCTGACCGCCGTCGTGCGCGAGACTCGAGAGGAGACCGCCTGGGGTTTTCACCCGGATGCGCTGATTGGCGTGTATCTGTGGCGCAATCCCGCCTCGGGGCGCTCGACCATGCGCTTCGCATTCGCAGGCACCGTTCTCGAGCACAATGCCGCCCAGCCACTCGACCGCGGTATTGTCCGAACGCACTGGCTGACTCGCACCGACCTGCAGCAGCGGGAAGCCCATCTGCGCAGCCCGCTGGTATTGCGTTGCATAGAAGACTATCTCCTGGGCAAGCGCCAGCCGCTCGATGCGGTGGCCGCACTGGATCTGCTGGCGGCCCGGAACGTTGCGGCCGTTCACCTGTGATGTCCAACCGCAGCGCGCATCCCGTGATCGTAGGACTCTCCGGCGGAGTGGACTCCGCCGTGGCCGCATTGCTGCTCAAGGAGCAAGGCTGGGCCGTCCAGGGTCTGTTCATGAGCAACTGGGAAGACGATGACGGCTACTGCACTGAGGCGCAGGACTTCCAGGACGCCCGTGCAATCGCCCGTGAGCTGGAAATACCGCTTCACCGGGCGAGCTTCGCCGCGTACTACCGCGAGAAGGTCTTCGAGCACTTCCTGCAGGAGCAGAGTGCTGGCCGTACTCCCAACCCTGACGTGCTGTGCAATCGGGAAATCAAGTTCGGGGTGGCGCTGGAGTATGTGCAGCGGTTGGGGGGCGTGCGATTCGCCACCGGGCACTACGCCCGGCTCGTCCAGGGTGCGCGTGGCGTGGAGTTGTGGAAAGCACGCGATGGCTTGAAGGACCAGAGCTATTTCCTTCACGCGGTGGACTCTGCTCAGCTCGCCCAGACGCTGATGCCTCTGGGCGAGCTGAGCAAGACGGCCGTTCGCGAGATCGCGCGCCGGGCGGGGTTGCCGGTGTTCAACAAGCCTGACAGCACCGGCATCTGCTTCATCGGCGAGCGGCCGTTTCGCGAGTTCCTGGGGCGTTTCCTCGAGCCAAGTCCGGGGCCCATCGAGTCCGCTGACGGTGAGCTGCTCGGTACGCACCAGGGTCTGGCGTTCTATACGCTGGGTCAGCGCGAGGGCCTGCACATCGGGGGCCAGCGCGGCCGGGCGGAGCAGCCATGGTATGTCGCGGTCAAGGACGGTTCGCGCAACGCTCTCATCGTGGTGCAGGGCCACGATCATCCGTTGCTGGCCAGTTCCGCTTTGACGACGGGCCCCGTTCACTGGCTGGTGGATGCCCGCCGCGGCTCCTTTCGCTGCGCGGTGAAGGTCCGTTACCGGCAGGCCGATCAGGCGGCATTGTTCGAATCGTTGCCGAACGGCACTGCGCGGATCCTCTTTGATGAGCCACAGCGGGCGGTCACGCCGGGCCAGTACGCGGTTGCGTATGATGAGGAGCTCTGTCTGGGCGGCGCAGTGATCGAATCCGTCCTGCCGGCTTCGCGGACGCAGGCCGCCGCGTAGAGCCGTTTTGATGCCCGGCAGGCCCGCTCGGACAGGGCGCATCCGATATAATTCGTGGCGCGGCCAGAGCCTGCGGAGGATGCATGACGAACAGCTTCAAAGCGCGTACGGCGCTCAAAACCGGTAATCGTTCCTACGAGATCTGGAGTCTCGCCGCCCTGCCCCGGGAAAAGGTGGCGCGGCTGCCGTATTCGCTGAAGATCCTGCTCGAGAATCTGCTGCGTTTCGAGGACGGCGTGAATGTCACGCGGGCCGACATCCAGGCCCTGCTCGAGTGGCAGCCCACCGCGCCTCCGTCCCACGAAATTGCTTTTACGCCCGCCCGAGTCATCCTCCAGGACTTCACCGGGGTGCCGTGTGTCGTCGACCTGGCCGCGATGCGCGATGCGATCGTACGCCTGGGTGGGGATGCCGAGCGCGTCAACCCGCTCGCGCCCGCGGAGCTCGTGATCGATCACTCGGTGCAGGTGGACGAGTACGGGAAGCCCGGCTCACTGGCGGCCAACACTTCCATCGAGTTCGCACGCAACGGTGAGCGCTATGCCTTCCTGCGCTGGGGACAGTCTGCATTCCGAAACTTCCAGGTCGTGCCTCCGAACACCGGTATCGTCCACCAGGTGAATCTCGAGTATCTCGGCCGCGTCGTCTTCGACGCCGAGGTGAACGGTGTCGCACGCGCATATCCCGATACGCTCGTGGGCACTGATTCGCATACGACGATGATCAACGGCCTGGGTGTACTCGGCTGGGGCGTTGGCGGAATCGAGGCGGAGGCCGCCATGCTCGGGCAGCCGGTCACCATGCTGCTCCCGCAGGTCATCGGCTTCCGACTCAATGGCCGTCTGCGGCCCGGAGCGACGGCCACCGACCTCGTGCTGACGGTCACGGAGATACTGCGCAAGAAAGGCGTGGTGGACAAGTTCGTGGAATTCTTTGGCGACGGGCTGGCCAACCTGCCGCTCGCCGATCGCGCCACGATTGCCAACATGGCGCCCGAGTACGGCAGCACCTGCGGCATCTTCCCGATTGACGAGGAGACGATCCGCTATCTGGAGCTCTCGGGCCGCCCGCGCGAGCGCATCGAGCTGGTGAGCACGTACGCCAAGGCCCAGGGGATGTGGCGCAACAACGGCGACAAGGCTGCTGACTACACCGACGTGCTGGAGCTCGATATGGCCCAGGTGGAGCCGAGCCTGGCCGGCCCCAAGCGTCCGCAGGACCGGGTTCCGCTGCAAGCCGCACGCAAGGTCTACGAGCTGAACCGAAAGAAGTCTGCAGAGGAGCGCACCGCGCGCAATCCGGCGGCGAAGGGTGCTGCCAACGTAACCCTCGATGGACAGAGCTTTGCGCTCAGCGATGGCGCGGTCCTCATAGCGGCCATCACGAGTTGTACCAACACTTCCAATCCCTCCGTGATGATCGGAGCCGGACTGCTGGCACGCAAGGCTCGCGAGCGCGGACTTCTCTCCAAGCCCTGGGTCAAGACCAGTCTTGCGCCCGGCTCGCGCGTGGTGACGGATTACCTGAACAAGGCGGGTGTGCTCGGCGATCTGGCGGCACTGGGATTCGAGCTGGTGGGCTACGGATGTACCACGTGCATCGGCAATTCGGGTCCGCTCAAGCCGGAGATCTCTGCCGCGGTCAAGGCTGGCGATATCACGGCCTGCTCGGTGCTCTCTGGCAATCGCAATTTCGAGGGACGTGTACATCCGGAAGTGCGCATGAATTTCCTGGCGTCCCCGCCGCTGGTGGTCGCGTATGCGCTCGCCGGCACACTGGATATCGATCTGACCACCGAGCCGCTCGGAGTGGACAAGGCTGGCAAGCCGGTACGGCTCGCTGACATCTGGCCGAGCGACCGGGAAGTGCAGGAGTCGCTGCTGCGCTCGATCGATTCGCAGATGTTCCAGAGCAGCTATGCCAGCGTGTTTACGGGCGATGTGAACTGGACGAGTATCCAGATACCGGCGGGCAAGCGCTACACCTGGGATACGAAATCCACCTATGTGAAGAACCCGCCCTACTTCGAAGGCATGACGATGACACCGGCGCCGCTGGCGGACATTCACGGCGCCCGAGCGCTGGCGGTGCTGGGTGACTCCGTGACCACGGACCACATCTCTCCGGCGGGCAACATCTCCAAAACGAGTCCGGCGGCGCGCTATCTGATCGAGCAGGGAGTGCAGCCCGTAGATTTCAACTCATACGGGGCGCGCCGCGGCAATCACGAAGTCATGATGCGCGGCACATTCGCGAACATCCGCCTGCGCAACCTGCTCGTACCTGGGGTGGAAGGCGGCGTCACCGTGCACATTCCCACTGGCGAGCAGACCTCCATCTATGACGCTGCGATGCGCTACAAGAAGGAAGAGACACCACTGATCGTCATAGCGGGCCGGGAATACGGGACGGGGTCCTCGCGCGACTGGGCAGCGAAGGGCACGATGCTCCTCGGCGTCCGGGCAGTCATCGCAGAGAGCTTCGAGCGCATCCATCGCTCCAACCTGATCGGTATGGGGGTCGTGCCGCTGCAGTTCCAGGCGGGGCAAAATGCCCAGTCGCTGGGCCTCACAGGCCGCGAGGTCTTCGAGATCACGGGTCTGGGAAGCGGTGAATCTACGGAAGTCAAAGTCACGGGCACTGCCCCGGGGGGCAAGCCGATCGAGTTCGGCGCGCGCGTCCGGATCGATACGCCCAAAGAGCGCGAATACTTCCGGCACGGCGGGATTCTGCAATACGTGCTCAGACAACTCGCATCCCCCGGACGCGCGGCCTGAGCAGGCGCGGCGGCGCCGTGGGGGATACGGGGGCGGCACGGCTTGCGGTGTTTGATCTCGACGGCACCATCACTCACCACGACACCCTGCTGCCGTTCGTCCTCGGGTTCTTGCGCCGTAGACCATCGCGCATGGTGGGCATGCTGCTGTTCGTGCCATCCGTGGTGCTCTTCGTGTGTGGGCTGTCGGATCGCGGCGCCCTGAAATCGGCGCTCATCCGGCGCACACTGGGCGGGGCTCACCGATCACAGATCGATTCCTGGACGGCCCAGTTCATCGAGCGGCTGCTGCCTCGCGGGGCGTTCGCCGAGGCACTGCATGCGATCAAGCAGCACAAGCAGGATGGCGCCAGGCTGATTCTCCTGAGCGCGAGCACGGATCTGTACGTGCCGGCGATCGGTCAGGCTCTGGGATTCGACAGGGTCATCTGCACGGGCGTGCGCTGGGAGGGTGATCGCCTCGAAGGGCATCTTACGACACCGAATCGGCGCGGGCCGGAGAAGGCACGCTGCTTCCAGATGTTGCGCCAGGAGTATCCCGGACTCCTCAGTGCGGCCTATGGCAATGCCGCAAGCGATCTCGAGCACCTGCGCCTCGCTGACCGTCCGCTGCTTGTCAACGGCTCCATCCGGGCGCGCCGGGCGGCCGAACGATTGGGCATCGCCTGTGCCCGCTGGCGCTGAGGCCTGCGACTGTGGCTCCATGGAGTTCGGCGCCCTGCTGGCCGGTCCTGTAATAAAAGCCACCCCGTCCGGGTCTGCTCGGGTGACTCCATCCCGGAGCGGCCAGCCCCGATGGCCACCCTTTGTGACAGCGGAGCGTGAATGATCCTGGCGGTACTGGCGTTCTTTGGCGGCGTCGTGACGATCCTGAGCCCGTGCATCCTGCCCGTGGTTCCGTTCGTCCTGGCGCGCACCGAGCAGCCCTTCACACGCAGCACGCTTCCGCTTCTCATTGGAATGGCCGCGACCTTTGCAGTCATCTCGACGCTCGCGGCGGTCGGTGGGGCCTGGGCGGTCCACGTAAACGACTACGGCCGGATCGTGGCGATGGTGCTGCTGAGCCTGAGCGCGCTGGCCCTGCTTTCGCGGCGCTTCGGTGACTGGATCACTCGACCCGTGGTCGCTCTCGGCGCCCGCCTGAGCTCGGGCCGCAGTACTGCTACGGGGGGCGGTGTCCTCGCTTCCGTGCTGCTCGGTGTCGCGACGGGCTTGCTCTGGGCGCCCTGCGCCGGCCCGATTCTGGGCCTGGTTCTCACGGGCGCAGCGCTAAGGGGCCCGAGTGTGACGACGACGGTTCTGCTGCTCGCCTATGCCTTGGGCGCTGCCTGCTCGCTCGCGCTCATCGCTGCGGCGAGCACACGCGTGATTGCTGCGATGAAGCGCTCGTTTGCCGCAGGTGAGTGGCTGCGGCGCATCCTGGGGGCGGCAGTGCTCGTGGCCGTGCTAGCCATCGCGCTCGGCTGGGACACCGGTGTTCTCACCAGCCTGTCGGAAACCGGTACTAACCATGTGGAGCAGGCTCTCATCGATAGCCTGGCACCTGGAACAGCCTCGGCCGGAGCCAGGGCGATGCAGGGGACGATGCACGGTCCGACGGATGCGGCCATGACTGGGGCGATGACTGGCGCCGTGAGCGGCTCGAATGCGGGAAGCGCCACGACCGGGGCTGGGGCCAGCGCGAGTGCCGCGGGCGCAGACTTGCCGGTCGAAGGCGAGCTGCCTTCGCTGGCCGGTGCCGTGCAATGGCTGAACTCTCCACCGCTCACGCCGCAGGGGCTGCGCGGCAAGGTGGTCATGGTCGACTTCTGGACCTACTCGTGCATCAACTGTCTGCGCGCTCTTCCGTACGTGAAGAGCTGGTATGCGCGCTATCGCGATCAGGGCTTGGTAGTTATTGGCGTGCACGCGCCTGAGTTCGCTTTCGAGAAGAATCCGGTGAACGTGACGCGCGCGGTGCACGATCTGGGCATTACCTATCCCGTGGCCCTGGACAACAATTACGCGATCTGGAAGGCGTTCAACAACGAGTACTGGCCGGCGCATTACTTCATCGACGCCCAGGGTCGCATCCGCGGGCACCACTTCGGCGAGGGCGATTACGCCCAATCCGAGCAGCTCATCCGGGAGCTGCTCACGGAGGCCGGCGTACCGCATCTGGCGGGGACGGCCGGCCACGAGGTCCAAGGCTCTGGCGTGCAGGCCTCGGCGGACGAGTCTGACATCGACTCGCCCGAGACTTACATCGGCTACGAGCGGGCGCAGAATTTCGCCTCGCCCGGTGCTCTGGTGCACGACGAGGAACACTCCTTTTCGGCGCCCGAGCGGCTGCGACTGAACCAATGGGCCCTCTCGGGTGTCTGGAAAGTAGACGCCGAGAGGGCCATGGCCGTCTCGGCGCACGACGGGATTTTGTTTCGCTTCCATGCGCGCGATCTTCATTTGGTGCTCGGACCGCCTGGTCCGGGGCACCCGGTGCGATTCCGGGTCACGATCGATGGGCGCGCTCCGGGGGCCGATCACGGCTCGGACGTGCAAAGCGATGGGACGGGCACGGTCACCGAACAGCGCCTGTATCAACTGCTGCGACAGTCCCAACCTCAGAGCGATCACACGTTCGAGATCGAGTTTCTCGACCCGGGCGTGCAGGCCTATTCGTTCACTTTCGGCTGACGGAGGTGCCGGCAATGAATGACCCCCCGTGCAAGAGCTTCTCACGCAGAGCCCTGCTCGCCTGTGTACTGCCACTGGGTATCGCCGCGAGTCGAGCCTCGCGCGCCGCGCTCCTGTCGAGCCCGCAGCCCGCAGGTACCGTGACGATCGAGATCTTTGCGCCCAATGGCCTGAGCAAGGGCACGCAGGCGGTGCCGCGTGTCATCAAGACCGACTCCGAATGGCGCAAGCAGCTCTCGCTGCTGGCGTATACCGTCACGCGCCATGAGGGCACCGAGCCTGCCTTCAGTGGCCCCTACGATCGCAATCGCGCCGACGGTCTCTACGGCTGCATCTGCTGCAGCACGACTCTGTATGACTCGCGCACCCAATTCGACTCCGGCACGGGCTGGCCCAGCTTCTGGCGATCCATCTCGCGACTGAATGTCGTGGAGAGATCGGATAGCAGCTTCGGAATGCAGCGCACTGCGGTTTCCTGCAAGCGCTGCGAGGCTCATCTGGGCCACGTCTTCGACGATGGTCCGCGCCCGACCGGCTTGCGCTACTGCATGAATTCAGTGGCGCTCTCGTTCGTGGCCCGCGCCTGAGGCGTTGCGCCCGACCGTTCCGCGTCACGCGCAGGCTGGGATCCGGGCCGCGAGCACTCCTCGCGAGCCGCGGCTCCTTCTACATGGCTGTCCGGATCTGCCACAGCTCGGGGAAAAACTTCAGCTCCAGGGCTTTCGCGAGGTAGGACACCCCGCCCGTGCCGCCCGTACCGGGCTTGTAGCCGATGATCCGCTCCACGGTCTTCAGGTGATGACAGCGCCATAGCTGAAACTTCTGATCCAGATCCACCAGGCTCTCGGCCAGCTCGTACAGATCCCAGTCCTTTTCCGCGTTGTGATAGACGCCGAGCCACGCGCCGGCCACGTGTTTGCTGGCGACATACGGCTCGCCGAAGTTGCGCGACAGGTGGCTTTCGGGAATCTCATAGCCGCGGCGGCTCAGCAGGCGCAGCGATTCGTCATACAGCGATGGAGCCTGCAGCGCACGCTGCAGTCCCTGGTAGGCATCGGGATCGCGCTGGTGCACCTCGATCATCTGCGCGTGCTTGTTTCCCAGCAGAAACTCCAGCATGCGGTACTGGACCGACTGAAATCCCGATGAGCGGCCCAGCGCGTTGCGGAATGCGGAATACTCCGACGGAGTCATGGTGGAGAGGACGTCCCACGTGGAGATGAGCTGCGCCTGAACGCGGGAGATGCGCGCGAGCATCTTGAACGACGGATCCAGGTCGTCACGGCGGATGCACTCGAGCGCGCCGCGCAACTCGTGCAACATCAACCGCATCCACAGCTCCGAGGTCTGATGCACGATGATGAACATCATCTCGTCGTGCGCGTAGGTCAGAGGCTTTTGCGCATCGAGAACCTTGCCGAGTTGCAGATAGTCTGCATAAGAGAGCGAGGAGCCGAGTTCCCAGTGCACGCCCTCGTCGGACAGGTCCACGCGCTCGGACTTGTCGTACTCCCGAGCGGTCATGGCTGATGGCGCTCGTCGTCGCCGAATACCCAGGATGGCACGCGGCGCCAGCCGGCCAGAAGCTCCCGATCGAGATCCCCATAGCCTGGACAGTGCCGGCCGACGATCTGCCAGAACCGGCGTGAATGGTTCATATGCACGGTATGGGCCAGCTCGTGGATCAACAGATACCGGACGACGGCCGGCCGCTGAAACAACAGGCAACAGTTGAGGCTGATGGTACCGCGCGCGGAACAGCTGCCCCATCGGGTCCTCTGGCGGCGAACGAGCACCCTTGCGTAGTGGTAGCCGAGCTCGTGCGCAAGTGCCTTCAGCGCGGGCTCCAGCACCTGAGCTGCGCGCTGCGACAGCCAGCGTCGCAGGCAGAGCCGCACGGCGCGACCGTCCTGGCTGTCACCGGCCAGCCTGAGCACACCGGGCCCTGCTGGCGTCAGGCAAACCGTTTGACTGCCTCCGGCGAGGTGTACTCTCCAGGTTTCCTGGCAGGCGGCCAGGTCGATGCCGGCGGGCGGAAACGGTGTCGCCGGAGTGGCCCGGCTCCTGGCTTCCGCGCACTTGCGCTCGATCCAACCCCGATGGCTGCTGACGAAGCGCGCGACGGTACTCGATGAGGTGCGCGAAGGTACGACAATCTCCACGCGCCCCGTGTGAAACACCCGCACCGCGAGGCGCCGTGCACGCCGGCTTTCGCGCACCACCCATGCCTGGGCGGCATCCTTCTCGGACCACAACGGCAACTGGGGCGTAAGCATAGTCGGCAGCGGCTACTGGACCGTCATAGGATACCAGCCGTCATGGCGCGTGCTGTAGGATCGCGCGCCAGCCATCACACCGAAGTCTGTGTCGATCATGTCTACTGCCTCCGGATCGCCCTCACTCGGCAGTGCGCCCGCAGGGCTCAGCGCTGCCCAGCGCGATTTGCCGGCTGCCTCGCCCGATCCGGCGGGGCCGGCGAGGAGCGGCCCGATTCTGGAAGTGCGCCATCTGATCAAGCAGTACCCCTCGGTGGCGGCGGTGGACGGCGTCTCCTTCGATGTCCAGGAAGGAATCTGTTTCGGGCTGCTCGGCCCCAATGGCGCGGGCAAGACCACCATCATCGAGATCATGGAGGGCATCCTCACGACGACTTCGGGCGAAGTGCGCTACCGGGGCGCGCCCCTGGGTCCACGGTTCCGCGAGGAAGCCGGCATCCTCTTTCAGAAGACCGCCCTGCAGGATTTCCTCACCGTTCGCCAGTGCCTGGCCTTGTTCCGCGGACTGTATGACCGAGGTCTCGACGTCGAGGAGGTCATCCGCCTGTGCGCGCTGGAGAGGCTGGCCACGCGCGACAACCGCAAGCTCTCGGGCGGGCAACAGCAGCGCTTGCTGCTGGCCATCGCGCTGGTGAACGATCCCGCCCTGCTGTTCCTCGATGAGCCGACCACCGGGTTGGATCCCCAGGCGCGCCGAAATTTCTGGGAGCTCATTCAGTCCATCAAGGCGCGCCACAAAACGGTCATCCTGACCACCCACTACATGGAGGAAGCCGAGCTGCTGTGCGATGAGATCGCGATCATGGACCGGGGCCGGATCATCGCTCGCGGCACCCCGCGGCAGTTGCTGCGCGAGCACTTCGCGGAGGTCCTGCTGGAGTTGCCGCGCCAGGACTTTCCCGAGACGGCACGCCACCTGCCCCTGAAAGTGCTCGATGCCCCCGGGCGCGTGGAGATCACGACGGACGATCTGGATTCGACGCTGCGCATTCTGATCGACGCGCACGTCCCGCTCAGCAACCTGCGCATCCGGCCGCCCAACCTCGAGGATTTGTTCCTGGAGCTCACCGGCAAGGACCTGCGCGCGTGATCAGACGGCTGCTCACGGTCTGGCATGCGCGCAATCTGGAGTTCCTGCGGGATCGCCCCACCCTGTTCTTCACCATCCTGCTGCCGGTGATGCTGGTCGTCGGCATGAGCTTCGTTTTCGGGGGTCCGGAGCGTCCGCTGTTCAAGGTCGGTGTGCTCGCCCCGTCCATAGACCGGAGGTCCGATCCGTTCCTGCGCGAACGCTATGTTGATTTCGTGCCCATCGCGAGCGAAGCCGATGGCATACGCAAAGTGACTCACCAGCAGGTGGACCTGTTCGTGGATCTGCACGACGAGCCGCGCTACTGGGTCAACACGGACTCCCCGAAGGGGTACATCGCCGAGAAGCTGCTGCTGGCTTCGGCGCCCAGGTCACATCGCCAGCCCGTCACCGGCGCGGCCGTGCGGTACGTGGACTGGCTGTTCCCCGGGATCCTCGGCATGAACATGATGTTCAGTTGCCTGTTCGGTGTCGGTTATGTGGTGCTGCGGTACCGCAAGAGCGGGTTCCTCAAGCGACTGCATGCGACTCCCCTGACGGCGTTCGAATTCCTCAGCGCCCAGGTCCTCTCGCGCCTGTGCCTGATCCTGTTCGTCACGGCCGTGCTGTATGCCGGGATCGGCAGCATCATTCACTTCCACACGGCGGGCAGCTTTGCCGCCCTCCTGCTGCTCGCCGTGATCGGAGCGCTGTCGATGATCGCGCTTGGCCTGACGATCGCCGCGCGCTTCTCGAGCGAGGAGCTCGTCGGCGGCCTGCTGAACCTGCTGACCTGGCCGATGATGCTGCTGTCGGGGATCTGGTTCTCTCTGGAGGGATCTCCGCAGTGGGTGCGGTGGATTGCGGACGTCTTTCCGCTGACCCATGTGCTGGATGCCTCCCGGGCCATCATGCTCGATGGCGCCGGGCTATCGCAGGTGGCGCCGCACCTGCTGTATCTCGCCGCGACCGCGCTCCTGTTCACGGCGTTTGGCGCCTGGTCGTTCCGCTGGCGAGTCGAATGAAGCCCCCTGACTGGGCGGGCCGCATAAGTCGCGCCTTCAGGTGACCTGGGGGGAAATCGAGCTCTCCCGTGAGCTACAGGTCGCGAAGTCCCGCCGTGACCGGCATGCGTGCCGCCCGAATCGCCGGAAACAGCCCGCCGATGACCCCGATCGCGAGCGCCCACTTCAGCCCGCTCCACAGCAATGCGGGGGTTACGTGGAATGCGAAGACGACCTGGCTGAAGTTGGAGCCCAGCGTCGAGGCGGTGTAGTTATCGAACACGGCCCAGGCGATGAGAGCGCCAAGCGCCCCGCCCAGAACGGCAAGGAGAATAGTCTCCAGAAGCACCGAGACCACCACGGGCACACCGCGGAAGCCGAGGGCACGCAGCGTCGCGATCTCGCGGGTGCGGGTGGCCACCGCCGCGTACATGGTGTTGAGGGCGCCGAACACGGCACCGAGCGCCATGATGATGCCGACCGTGGTTCCCAGGATGCGAATCGTGCGGGTGAGCCCTTCGGCCTGCGTGTTGTAATAGGCACGGGTGGTCGAGGCGTCCACCTGCAGGCGCCGGTCGCTTGCCAGCCCCGCCTTGAACGCATCGAACGCACCCGCATCGGTGAGCCGCACCGTGACGGAGGTGGTCGAGCTGCCCCGCCGATAGGTGGAGCCCACTACCGCCGTGTCGCCCCACAGGTCGGAGTTGTTGGCATCGCCGGAATCGAACTCCCCGACGATGGTCCACAGCTCACCATTGAGCTTCAGGCTCGAGCCGATGCCGAGGTTCGCGAACTGCGTCGCAGCGCCCTTGCCGACGATCAATTCGCGCAGGCCCGAGCCGAAGCGGCGCCCGGCGATCAGTTTCACGTTGGGGCGCAGCTCCCAGGCGCGCTCGCCGATTCCGCGGAGCTCGACGTTCGCATCCAGGCCGCTGCCCTTCCTGGGCAGCGAGGCCACCACTACCAGCTCGGGTGATGCGATTGGGTCACCGCGAGCGTCCCTCAGGACCTGCGGTGCCTGCGAGATGAGAGTCGCCGTGTCATGGTCGAGCACCGAGTTGAGCTCGGTCTGAGCGCCTGCTCGAATGACCATGGCGGTGTCATCGGAGCCGGTCTGCTGCAGCGTCGCCGCAAAGCCCGCTCCCATTGCCAGCAACGCGACCAGCACACCGACCACTCCGGCGATGCCTACGATGACGACCGATGCGGAGCCGAGCCGTTGCGGAAGCGTGGCGATCCCGACCCGCGTGACGGACCAGGTTTGCACTCCGACGCGCGTGAAGGCCATCCAGCAGGCCAGCAGGATCACGATGATCGGCAGCAGCCACCAGGGCAGCACGATCAGTACCGCGATCGGGACGACTACGCAGGCAACCGCGCCGATCGACAGCCACAGTTTCCGTAACATCACAGCCCCTGCCTCAGCGGCCTGCCAGCGCATCCACGATGCGCAGGCGCATGCCGCGCAGCGCCGGCAGCGTGCCCACCGCCAGGCCAATCAATAGCGCGAGCGCGACGCCGCGCAACCAGATTTCTCCACCGATGGGTTGCATGGGAACCCCGGTGCCGAAGGCGGTGCGCAGCCCGCCGACGACCATGCCAGCGACCGCCATCCCGAGGGCGCTCCCCAGCAGCAGCAGCGCCGCGGACTCCGACAGGACCAGCAGTAGCACGCTGCGGTTGGGAAAGCCGATGGTCTTGAGAACGGCCAGCTCGGGAATCCGCTCGCGTACCGCCTGCGCCATCGTATTGCCGGTCAGCAGCACGAGCGTGAAGAATACGGCGCCCATGATTGCGCCGACGATCAGTCCGATGTCGGCAAACTGGCTGACGAATGAGGCGGTGAAGGCCTGCTCGGTCTGCGTCTTGGTCTCGTGATCGGAGTTCGCCGACAACGCATCGATGGCGTGAGCGACCTCATTGGCCTGATTGCGGTCAGCGACCTTCGTGATATACCAACCGATGTTGCCGTTGCCGAAGGCGCGCGCCTCGTCGAAATAGTTCCAGTTGAAGAACAGGGCGTTCTCCTGGGCCTTCGTCTTCGGATCGGCCATCCGATAGATCCCCACGAGATCGAAAGTCCACGTGTTGCCGCCGCCCTTCTGCGGAAAAATCGTGGCCTGCAGCGGGATCTTGTCACCGAGCTTCCAGTGGAAGCGTTCGACCAGGCTCTCGCCCACCACTGCTCCCGTGCGGGTGTCGCGGAACGCCCGGCGCTGTGCGGGCGGTATCACTCGCTCCGGGTAGAGGTCGAAGAAGTTCTCCGCGACCGCCTCGTTCGCGAAGAAGTTCTTCCGATCCTGATAGATGCCGCCAAACCAGTTGGCGTAGGTGACCTTCGCGACGCCCGGGGTCGCCTCGATCCGCTGTAACAGGCTTTTGGGCAGCGACAGCGTAAAGCTCACCTTGGACACCGTGATCAGGCGATCGACGCCTGCCACGCTGCTGCCGGCTTCGTTGAAGAACGTGCGTACCGAATCCAGCAGGCCAAACAGCAGGAAGGCGGCCAGTACCGAGAACAGGGTGAACAGCGTGCGTGTCTTGCGCCGCAGAAGGGCAGCCAGCACCAGATGGAGGTATTTCACGGTCCGGCCTTCGCGGCTTCCTCGACGAGCGTACCCTTGTCCAGGTGCAGGGTATGGCGGGCGTACTCGGCGGCCTTCGGGTCGTGAGTCACCATGATGACCGTCTTGGCGTGCTCACGGTTGAGTTGCTGCAACAGAGTCAGGACGTCCGCAGCAGACTGCCGGTCCAGGTCACCGGTCGGCTCATCGCACACCAGCAGAGTCGGGTCGGAAACGATGGCGCGTGCGATGGCGACCCGCTGTTGCTGTCCTCCCGAGAGCTCACTCGGCTTGTGCGCGGCCCGGTCGGCCAGGCCGACGAGTTGCAGCGCGATGTCGGCGTTGCGCTTGCGTTGCGCCGAGCCCAGCCGCGTCAATAACAGAGGCAACTCGACGTTCCGCCGCGCCGTCAGCATGGGAAGCAGGTTGTAGAACTGAAATACGAACCCAACGTTGGAGGCGCGCCACTTGGCGAGGGCGCCCTCGCCAAGGCGATCGATGGGCTCGCCCGCCACGGTGATCCTGCCATCGGTGGGCGAGTCCAGGCCGCCGATCAGGTTGAGCAGGGTCGTCTTGCCCGATCCGGACGGGCCCATCAACGCCAGGAAGTCGCCGGTCTCGATTTCCAGGTTGACGTGATGCAGCACCTCGACTTTCTGTGTGCCGCGCTCGTAAACCTTGCTCAGGTTGCGGATCTCGACGAGTGCACCCACGGTTCAGCTCCTTGCGCGATTGGCAGCGGACGGAGGCAAGTCTACTTCGCAGTGACGGTGACTCGCGCACCGTCGTTCATGTCGGGCGGTGGTGCGCGCACGACCCGTGCACCGCTGGCAATGCCCTGGACGCCCCGCAGGTCCGCGTATGTCTGTCCGGGAGTCACCGGTGTTGCGCGCACGTTATCACCCACGATCGTGAATACCACGCTGCGGGCTTGGCGCGAGACGATCGAAGTGGCAGGCACCAGGACGGAAGAGCGGGCGGCCGAGCTCGCACCTGCCGCAGCCGCCCCAGTCTCTTTCGTCTGCTCCTCCAGAAAGGAGACGCGGACGCCCATGTCGGGAAGAATCCGCGGATCCTTCTGATCGAGTCCGATCCGCACCTTCACCGTAGCCTTGCTCCGATCGGCAGTCGGGATGATCGCGATCACATGAGCCGGGATGGTCCAGTTGGGGTACGCATCGAGCACGGCCTGGGCCCCCTGCTCGGCCTGCACACGGTTGATATAGGCCTCATTGACATCAACTTCGATCTCGAGTGAGCCCATGTCCACGATGGTGCCCACCCCCGTGCGCGTGAAGCCTCCGCCCGCCGAGATGGGTGAGATGATCTCACCCGCCTGGGCCGCCTTGGCAATGACGACCCCGGCAAAAGGCGCGCGGACGGTCGTGTAGTCGAGCTGGACCTGCGCCCCGCGCACGCCCGCCCTCGCCAACTCGACCTGTTTCTGCTGCGAATCCCACTGTGCGGCCAGGCTGTCCACCTGGGTCTGCGCGGTCTCCACGGCCTGCTGCGAGACCAGCTTGCGTCCAACCAGGTCCTGATTGCGTATCAGGTCGCGACGAGCCTGGCCGAGCTGGGCTTGCCCCTGGACGGCCAGTGCCTGCGCCACCTCCAGTTGCGCCTGGGCCTGGCTGAGTGCCGCGCGCTGCGCGGTGTCTTCGAGTCGCGCCAGCACCTGACCTGCCTGCACGTGCTCTCCTTCCTCGATGAGTACCTGGGTCAGCGTGCCGGTGATCTGCGCCGACACCGTTGCCTCGCGGCGTGCAGTGACGTATCCCGTCGCCTGCAGTATGGCGGTCGGACCAGTGTTGGCCGAGGGAGCGGCGGCTGTGGCGGCCTCGACCGTGAAGCGCTTGCCGCGCAGCACAGTAAAGGTCGCTGCTGCTGCCAGCAGCGCGACTACCAGCACGACTCCTATCAGCCACTTGCGACGGGAGCTGTCTGCATGACCGACACGCTGATCGCGGTCGATGCGCAATTGCTGCAGCAGCTCGCCCTTGTCCAATCAAGCCTCGCCGGGCCACGTCGTGAAGGGAAACGGCAGCGTCTCCGACACGAACGTCAGGAATTCGATCACTTGCCGGGCATAGCGGGCGAGCGCCGCGCCGAAGCTCGTGACTTCAGTCCTCGAGTGCCCGCCCAGGAGCCGCAGGCACAGTTGCGCCAGGGCGGTCACCGCGAGAACCCAGCATAGAATCCAGAATGCGATCGCGAATACCAACATGTATACGATGCGCATGCCGATTCCCGATGAGTCCGGCGGCACGGTCTGTGGAACGTTCATGATGCAATCCTCACATGGTCGGCGTCGCACGCGCGGCGGCGCTGTGACAGGGGGTCATCCTGAAGTGATCTTCGCCATGAGCCGGCGCGCCTGGACAAACTCCGGGGCGATCAGCAGGGCGCGCTCGAGGGCATCGCGCGCTTGCAAGGTGCTGCGATGATCCAGATAGCATCGCGCCAGGTACACGTACGCTTCGGCCGCGCCCCAACCCGGAACGTGGTCCTCATTCTGCCTCTCGGCCTCGAACGCATCGGCCGCCTTCCTGAATTCTCCCAGCGCCCGCTCCTTGTCCGCCGCAGTAGCAGCCGGGCTGTCGTAGTCTTCCACGGCATTGAGGAACAGTACGCGGGGATTGCGCGGCTCGGCATGCCGGGCTTTCTCGAGCTGCGCCCCGCTGCGGGAGGCTGCGAATGGACTGCGCCAGGGCTCGAGGCTGGCCAGCTCCTCGAGGCAGGCGGACTGCAGCGCCAGCGCATCGGCAAAGTCCTTGCGTGCCTGCAGTGAGCGATCGAGGTTCGCGACGCATTGCTCAGCCGCCGCTTTCGCGTGCTCCTTGTCGCTCCCAGCCAGCAGCAGCGTGAGACGGTAGTTGGCGAGGCCTGCGTAGTAACTTCGCGAGGGGTCGGGCGAATCCGCTGGAACCAGCGTCTCCATCACACCTCGGATCGAGCGCGCATCCTCGGTGAAGTAGCCGTACTGGATGCGGCTCTCCACATCCAGCCAGTTCGTATCGGCGCACAGGGCGCGCAAAGGCCACCCGGCGAGCAGCAGCACGGCCCACAGCAGCGCGCGGGCCCCGGCAGCAAGCCCTCGGGCGCGAGTACTCGTTGCTCGTCGGGCCGGACACAATTCGCTCAAGCGCATCGGTGTTGGCGCGTACCGTAGAATGTCTGTCGCGCATGACCAACGATAGCACAAGCTCCCGGCCGACCGCCGAGGCGGCCCCATCCGGCCATTCCCTGATTGACATTGGTATCAACCTCACGCACGACAGCTTCGATACCGATCGTGAGGAGGTTCTGGCCAGAGCGGCATCTGCCGGGGTCCTCCAGATGATGGTCACTGGCGCGAGTCTGCACAGCACCCGGGCGGCGATCGAGCTGGCCCGCAGGCACCCGGGGCGGCTGTTCGCCACCGCCGGGGTGCATCCTCATCATGCCACCGAGCTCGACAGCGAGCGGCTCGGGGAGCTGCAGGGGCTCGCCCGTGCGGCCGAGGTCGTTGCGGTGGGCGAGTGCGGTCTCGATTACTTCCGCAATTACTCCCCGCAGGCCGCTCAGCAGCAGGCCTTTCATCAGCAGCTCGAGCTGGCGGCGCAGCTCCGCAAGCCGGTCTTTCTGCACCAGCGCGACGCCCACGAGGATTTCCTCGCGATCCTGCGCGAGCACCGGGCGGACTTCACCGCCGGAGTCGCTCACTGTTTTACCGGGTCGGCGGAGCAGCTCACGAGTTACCTCGAGCACGGGTTGGCCATCGGCATCACTGGCTGGATCTGTGACGAGCGCCGCGGCAGACATCTGCTGCCACTGCTGCCGCAGATTCCAGCCGGCAGGCTGCTGCTGGAGACGGATGGGCCCTATCTGCTGCCGCGCGATCTTGAACCAACCCCCCCCTCGCGGCGCAACGAGCCCGCGTACCTCCCGCACATTGCGAGGGTCTGCGCCCGAGCCCGCGGAGAATCCGCGGAGGGGCTGGCGACTCACAGCACCGCGGCTGCGCGCCGGGTCTTCGGCCTTCCGATAATCGACCTGAAGTAGCTCACGTAGCAATATGATTTGACTTATGGAGATGACTGTGAACAGAGACCGCCTGGCAGCCTTCGTCAACCGCATCTGGGACGAGTCGATTCTCGACCGGCTCATCGAGTACGTGCGGATCCCGAACAAGTCACCCATGTTCGATCCGCAATGGGAGAAGAACGGTCACATGGAAGCAGCCATCAATCTGATGGCGCAGTGGTGCCGGGCCCAGCCACTGCCCGGCCTGCGCGTCGAGATTCGCAGGCTTCCCGGGCGCACTCCCCTGCTGTTCGTTGACGTGCCCGGTGAGCTTCCCGGTTGCGTGCTGCTCTACGGTCACCTGGACAAGCAGCCGGAGTTTACGGGCTGGCTGCCGGGCTTGGGTCCGTGGGAGCCGGTCGTTCGCGATGGGCGCCTTTATGGTCGGGGAGCCGCAGATGACGGCTACGCGGTCTTCGCTTCGCTCACCGCAATCGCGGCGCTCAAGGAGCAGAAAATTCCCCTTGCCCGCTGCGTCCTGCTGATCGAGGCCTGCGAGGAGAGCGGCAGCTTCGATCTGCCCGCTCACCTGGAGGCCCTGGGGCATGAGATCGAGGAGCCCTCCCTGGTCGTGTGCCTCGATGCGGAGTGTGGCAACTACGAGCAGGTGTGGTGTACCACATCGCTGCGGGGGAACCTCACTGGGACGCTGCACGTGCGTGTGCTCACCGAGGGCGTGCATTCGGGCATGGCCACCGGCATCGCCCCGACTCCCTTCCGCATCGTCGAGCAGCTGATCGAACGGGTGGAAAACGCGGTCACCGGCGACATCCTGATCGATGAGCTCCAGGTGAGCATCCCCAAGGATCGGCGCGCGCAGATCGAGGCGGCCGCGCGTGTTCTGGGCGACACCGTAGCGGGCAAGCTGCCCTTCACGGCCGGCGCGCAGGCTCTGTCGAATGATCCGGTCGAGTTGCTCATCAACAGCACCTGGCGTGCGACGCTCGCGGTCACGGGGGCCGACGGACTTCCCGCCGTGGGATCTGCGGGCAATGTGTTGCTGCCGCACCTGGCCTTCAAACTGTCACTGCGACTGGCGCCCACCACGGATGCGAATATCGCTACGCAGGCCGTGAAAGAGGCCCTCGAGAAGGACCCGCCGTATGGCGCACAGGTACGCTTCGAGGACGCCTCCGGTGCCGCCGGCTGGAATGCTCCGGCCTTTGCGCCCTGGCTGGAGGACTCGATCACGCGCTCCTCGAGGGAGGTCTACGGACGCGAGGCCGTCCATGTCGGCTGCGGCGGCACGATTCCATTCATGGGCATGCTCGGGGCCCGCTTCCCGAAGACGCAGTTCTTCATCACGGGAGTGCTCGGGCCGCAGGCCAACGCTCACGGCCCGAACGAGTTTCTGCACGTCGAGTATGCGAAGAAGCTCACGGCCTGTGTCTCATTGGTTCTGGCCGATCACGCGGACCGCAGCCGCGGGGGTGTTCAGGCCTAGCCGCGGCGCAGGCGGCTTTTCCCGGCGGACTAGCGCATGTGCGTCATGTAGCTGGGGGTAACGGCCTTCTTGACCTTCTCCCAGCCTTCATTGAAGTGCGCGACCGTCCCCGACAGCGCCGCATGGTCGCCGCCTGGAAACTCCGCATTCAGCGAGTCGACCATCAGCGTGAACTTCGGCAGGCCCTTGGGGAATTTGCCGCGGCGGGTGAAGACGATCCGGCCCTCCACCGGCACCTCGCCCGCAATCTGGCGAACGGCGGCGATGCGATCGTAAAGCGCGCTCTGCGGATTGGTGAAGGTGAATCGGCGCGGACCGTCCATGACGGTCCATTCAGCCATCTGGTCGCCGCCAAAGATATTTCCCTGGACGTCGCGCAGGTCAATCACCAGGACTCCGCGCGTGGTGAGGAGGAGGAAGTCCACGTGGAAGCCCCCGCCCATGCCGTCGGGCACCAACATATCCACCAGGTGGTCGGTGCCGGCCGCGGTCACCGCGGCGCGCAGAGCCGCCCGCATGCGGTACTGACGGTACCAGCGCCAGATCCAGGAGCCGGCGAAGCCCAGCACGGCCGCCGCGGCAATCAAGGCCCAGGAGGTGGGCGGAAGATGCTGCAACTCCTCCACTAGACCCTCCTCCGGCTCAGGGCCGCCTGCAGCTCCGCCGGATCCGCACCGATTTCGGTGCAGGCCGTCGGCCGGGCAAGCAACCGTGCGAGCGTCTCGGGTACCGGCACCGAGCGGCCGATCAGGGGCTCGACGATCTCCGGGAATTTTGCCGGATGCGCCGTGGCCACGACCACCCATCGGCCCGGCAGGCCCCCCGAGCCGGCTGCCCCGGCAGCCATGCGGTCGTGAACCTCGGCCGCTGTCGCCGTGTGCGGGCACCAGAGCTGGCCGTAACGCTCGAACCCAAGCCGGATACGTGCGCGGATGGCTGCATCATCTACTGTGTCAGCCGATACGGCCGCCCGCAGGGACCCCAGCTCCGGATATAGCGCCCGCAAGCGCTCCATGTTGCTGGGGTTCCCGACGTCCATCGCCGAAGCCAGCGTGGGCACGCTGGCGCGCGGGTGCCATTCGCCGTTGTGGAAATAGTCCACGACCGTGCGATTGGCGTTGTGCGCCAGCACGATTCGGTCGATCGGCAGGCCAATCCGGCGCGCCCAGGTGCACGCCAGCGCGTTGCCGAGGTTGCCACTCGGGATCACGAATGAGGCCCGCTCATGATGGTCGCGCCAGATCTGCAGGCTCGCGGCGGCGTAATACACCATCTGAGGAAGCAGGCGTCCGAGATTGATGCTATTGGCCGAGGACAGGTGCCTCTCCCGGCGCAGAGCCGGGTCCGCGAATGCGTGCTTCACGAGACGCTGGCAATCATCGAACGTGCCCCGCACCGCAAAAGATTGAACGTTGTCACCCCAACATGTGAGCTGCCGCTCCTGCGTGGGTGAAACGAGCCCCTTCGGGAACAGTACACCGACCTCGAATCCCTCTCGCTTGTGAAATGCCGCCGCCACCGCGCCACCGGTGTCCCCCGAGGTCGCAACGAGAATGGTCAGGGACTGGACCGCGGGCGTACGCAGGCGTGCGAAAGCCGCAGCGAGAAAGCGCGCACCGAAGTCTTTGAAGGCCGCCGTGGGCCCGTGGAAGAGCTCCAACACCGACAGCCGGCCGTTCGGATCGAGCGGCACGAGGGGTGCGGGGAAGGTGAACGCAGCCGTGGTGATCGCCGACAGCTCTGCGGCAATCGGGTCTGCGGCCACGAAATCCGCGAGCAGCGCCGCCGCGAGCGGGGCGAGTCCGCCTTCCTGGGGCAGATCCTGCGGCCGCACGCGCGGCCAGGCGTTCGGCACGTACAGTCCGCCATCCGGGGCGAGGCCCTCCAGCAGGGCCTGGGCAAACCCGACGCTCGCGCCAGGGTCCCGTGTACTGGCATATCGAATCGCCGCAGTCCGCTGTGCTGGCAGGGTGCTCATGGATCGATGATCCGTGCGCCCGCCGTCTCGATCTCGACGATCCACTCATCGAGCTGCACGGAGCGCGGCGCAAACTCCTCGCGCATCCCCTGCAGCACCGCCGCTGCATCGGACAGGCGTGCCCAGGCAAAAATGGTGGGGCCCGCTCCGGAGATCGAACAGCCGAGCGCGCCAGCGCGCAGTGCGGCCAGCCGGACTGCCTGGAAGCCGGGGATGAGGGCCTGGCGCTGCGGCTCGATCACCACATCCTCCAGAGAGGCGCGAATCATGTCGAGGTCATTCGTGTAGCAACCGGAGATGAAACCAGCCAGGTTGGCCGTCTGCCAGACGAAGTCGGACAGGTCCACCGTGCGGCGCAGGATGGCTCGGGCTTGTTTCGTGGACAGAAACATGTGCGGGTGCATGATCACCGCCCGCACCTCGGGCGGCACCGGGATCTGCTTGATGCGGGGGTGATCGATGCCCACCGTGAGCACGAGGCCGCCGAAGAGCGAGGGCGCGATGTTGTCCACGTGCAGTGAGCCGCTGGCAACCGCCTCCCCCTGCATGGCGAACTTGAGCAGCTCGAGCTTGGTGCAGGGGTGCGCCAGCAGCGCGTTGGCGGCAACCACCGCGCCCACTGCCGAGGCAGCCGAGCCTCCGAGGCCCGAGCCCAGTGGAATGCCTTTCTCGATCTGCACATCGAACCCGAAGTCCAGGCGCAGCGCCTCGCTCATCGCCAGCAACGCCTGGCCGGCGGTATTGCGTTTCGGATCGCGTGGCAACTCGCCGGCGATGCCGTGCACCCGGCTGATCTGCACTCCCGTTTGCTCGCGGCGCGATACGGTGACTCGGTCTCCCAGTGCATCGACGGCAAAACCGAGAATGTCGAAGCCGATGGCCACATTACCCACGGAGGCCGGCGCGAAAGCCGTGGCGCGCTCGTGCCGGGGGACCGGCGTCGGCGCGCTCAAAGCCGGGCACCCAGGTAGGCCGCAAGCCGCAGCAGATCCGCGAAGACGCCGCCGGCAGTCACTTCCGGGCCTGCGCCCGGGCCTTGTACGATGAGCGGGTTGTCACAATATCGCCGCGTCGCGAAGCGTACGACGTTGTCAGTGAGTGCAATGTTGGCGAAAGGATGGCTCGAGTCGAGCTCCATGAGACCTACGGTGGCCTCACCATCGGCCGTGAGCCGTCCAACATAACGCAACACCTTGCCGCGGCCGCGCGCGGCCGCCACCCGTGCGCTCATGGCGCCATCGTGCTGCGGCAGGCGGGTCATGAACTCCTCGATCGAGCCGCTGTCCAGCCCGGGCGGCACGAGACTCTCGACACGCACGTCCGATACCTCCAGGCCGAGACCCATTTCGCGGCCGAGAATGATGAGCTTGCGTGCGACGTCCATGCCGGAGAGATCATCGCGCGGATCCGGTTCCGTATAGCCCCGCCGGCGCGCGTCGCGCACGATCGAAGAGAATGGGGTCTGGCCATCGTAACTGTTGAACAGGTACGCGAGCGTGCCGGAGAAAATTCCCTCCACGCTCGTCAGGTCATCGCCCGTCTCGCGCAGGTCGCGCAGCGTGTGCACCACCGGCAGCCCGGCACCCACCGTCGCCTCGTAGAGATAGTGCGCCCCGCCGGCGCGGCGGGCCTCGCGCAGGCTGCGATAGAAAGCCAGATCACCGCTGTTGGCTTTCTTGTTGGGCGTGACGATATGTATGCCCGAAGCCAGCCATTGGGGGTAATGCTTCGCCACCTCGGTGCTCGCCGTGCAGTCGATGATCACCGTATGGGGGAGATAGTCCACGCGGATGTGCTCGACGAATCGCTCGATGTCGGCTTCGACCGAGTGCTCCTCGAACTGCTCTTTCCAGGTGGCCAGCGGCACGCCGGCTTCCGACAACAACATGCGCCTGGAGGCAAGCAGGCCCCGCATGCGCAGATCGAGTTTGAACTCCTCGCGCAGCCGCGCGCTCTGCGAGGCCAGTTGCTCGAGCAGGACGCGGCCCACCGTGCCGGGTCCAATCACCCCAATCGAGATGGTGTGGGGCGAGAGGTACAGGCCAGCGTGTACCGCGCGCAGGGCACGCGTAGCGTGTCGTCCGTCCACCACCACGGAAATGTTGCGCTCGGAGGCCCCCTGAGCGATCGCGCGCACATTCACAGTGCTCGTGCCGAGCGCATTGAACACCTTCGCGGCCACGCCGGGTGTGCCTGCCATGCCATCTCCGACGACCGCCAGGATTGCCAGATCGGGGTCCACGTCCACGTTCTGGATCTGGCCCTCCTTCAACTCGCGCTCAAAGGCCTGACGAATCACGGCGGCGGCCCGCTCCGCCTGGTCCTGCGGAATGGCGCAGCAGATCGAATGCTCGGAGCTCCCCTGCGAGATCAGGATCACGGAGATATGCTCATCGCGCAGGGCTCCGAAGAGCCGATGGGCGGTGCCCGGCACACCAATCATGCCGGCGCCCTCGAGATTGATCAGCGCGACCCGATCGATGCTCGTGATGCCCTTGACCGGGAGGATCGACTGCGGTCTCGCGCAGATCAGCGTGCCCGGCTTGTGCGGCGCAAAGGTGTTGCGGATCCAGATGGGGATGGCACCGCCGACAGCCGGCGCCATCGTCTGCGGGTGGATGACCTTCGCGCCGAAGTAGGCCAGCTCCATGGCCTCGTTATAGGACAGCGAGTCGATGACCGTCGCATCGGGCACGCGCCGCGGATCCGCGGACAGGACGCCGTCCACATCCGTCCAGATATGGATCTCGCGTGAGCCGAGCAGCGCGCCGAACACCGAGGCCGAAAAGTCACTCCCGTTGCGGCCCAGTGTCGTCTGCACGCCCCGATGGTCGGAGGCGATGAAGCCCGTGATGACCAGAGTGCCGCTGAGATCCGGGTCTACCAGCTCGGCCAGGCGGGCGCTCGACTGCGCCCACTGCACGCCCGGGCCCAGGGGACCCCACTTCACCACCACGACGCGACGAGCATCGATCCACTGAAATGGGCCTCGAGGTCCGCGACCCTCCTCCATGAACCGGTGAAACAGCCGGGTGGACCAGATCTCACCGTAGCCGGCAATCAGATCGCTGACATTGCGAGCAGCGGCCCGGGTCAGCTTGACCGTATGCAGGATCCCGTCGATGTCGTGACAGTCGCGCTCGAAACCCGCTAGATACATCCGCGCGGATTCGGGCGTGAGCAGGGCTTCCGCGATGGTGGCGTGGCGCACACGCAAGGCGGCGATTTCACTGCGATAACTGTCATCCTGAGTCTCGGCCAGCGTGACCAGCCGAAGCAGCGCATCCGTCACCCCGCGGCAGGCGGAGAGCACGACCGCCAACCGGCCCTCGGGCAGGGTATCGAGAATGGTCGCCACCCGGCGGAAGCAGTCGGCGTCGGCGACGCTCGACCCCCCGAACTTGTGTACGACCCAGGGTTCGGACTTGGCCATCGAGATCAAGAGCAGCGTGAAAAAAGCGATGCGACTGTACTGACGCGCTTGAGTGCACGCAATGACCGGGTTCGTACCTTTGTGTGGCGGCAGCGCGACGGTGGGGTGCGTTGGACGTCCCCGGAGGGGAAGCCGGTCGCCTTATGCTCATCGGGGCCCGGCCTGCCCTCAGGCGTTGTCGATATAATTGACCGCGATGGACTCTCTGCTTGACCCGCTACTTCCGCTGTTCGCGCGCGAGCGCGCCGCGAACAACGCAGTGGCGTTGGGGGTGCTCGTACAGACCATCGGGTCCACCTATCGCAAGGCTGGCGCGATGATGCTTTTCAGCGCCGAGGGCGATTTCGCCGGCCTGCTTTCGGGAGGCTGTCTCGAGAGCGACCTGCGAGAGCATGTCCGCGGGGTGATCGAGACGGGCGAGGCGCGTCTCATCGACTACGATACGCGCGGTGGCGACGATGCAATCTGGGGGCTGGGACTGGGTTGCGAGGGCGCCATCCGGATCCTGCTCACGAGGGTGGGTCCGGAGAAAAACTGGGAACCCCTCTCGCATCTCGCCGAATGTCTTGCGCGACATCGCCGTACGGCCGTAGCGGTCGTCGTCGAATCCGCTTCGCCCGCATCGCCAGTCGGTACGGCGGTCCTCGCTGGCGACCCCGCATTCAGCGCAGCCGCCGCCACCCTGCAAACCGTTGCCGACAGCGGTCAAGTGGCGTGGTACGAGTCAGACGAGCCCCGGTGCAGGCTCTTCGTGTTCCCACTGATCCTGCCGCCCCGGCTGTTGTTGCTGGGCGCCGGCCCGGACGCGTATCCGCTGGTGGACTTCGCCGCGCGGCTGGGTTGGAAGGTCACCCTGGCCGACCATCGACCGGCTTACGCCGATCCCAGTCATTTCCCGGCCGCCGAGGCCGTGGTTCTGGCCCGACCGGAGGAGCTGGGCCAGCGGCTCGACCTGTCGGCCTACGCCGCGGCCGTCGCGATGAGCCATCACCTGCCCTCCGACCTCGCGTATCTGCGTGTGCTTGCAGGCACGAGCATCCCCTATATCGGCCTGCTCGGGCCGGCCGCGCGGCGCGAACGTCTGCTGTGCGAGCTCGGACCCGATGCGGCCGGTGTGCGCGCCCGATTGCGCTCACCGGTGGGCCTGGCCATTGGCGGTCGGACACCGGAATCGGTGGCTTTGTCGATTGTGTCCGAGATCCATGCCTTCATGCACGCTGCGGAAGGCGGAACTCCGACGACACGCGAGCCCCCACCCGCCTCCGGGAAAGCCCGGCCTGTGCCGGCATGAATGAAATCCAGCTCATTCAGCAACAGCTTGCCACCGAGCGTCAGCATTTCTCCGCGGTTCGCGAGCTCTTTGCGGCAGCGCTGGCTGCGCAGCCCGGGACGGAGGAATCGCTGATGCATGCCTGCGTCGAGTACTTCGAGTTCGCGCTGATGCGGCTGCCCACGCCGCAGTCCAGCACCGGCCAAGCACGGCTGAAGGCTGCGCGCACGGCCGATGCCGTCACGGCGCCATGGCGCTGGCAGCAATTTCTGGAGGCCTTTGGAGAAGCGTGCACCGAGCATTTCAACTCCATCGATGTGCCGGGGGCGCACCGCGAATCAGTTCTTCACTGGAGGTCAGTCGCCCGTCTCGACGCCGATGCCATTGTCGGCGAACGGGAGCGTTTTGCCCGTATCCAAGCGCGCGTGTCTTCGCCCCAATGATGGAATTAACGGGCAGCGAGGAGGCTCTGCACGCCATTGTGCTTGCCGCTGGAGCTTCGACGCGTTTCGGCTCCGTCAAACAACTCGTTCGCGTTGGCGGGCGCCCCCTGCTGCATACAGTGGTCTCGCGGGCTTGCGATGTAGCCGGCTCTGCGGTGACGGTCGTGTTAGGGGCCCATGCTGCGGACCTGGCTCCCCTTCTGACCCATACCCCCGCATCGATCGTCATCAACCGCGATTGGCGTGAGGGTATGGGAAGCTCCATCCGCGCAGGGGTCGCCCGCCTGCCTGCCAGCTGCGGCGCCGTGCTGCTGATCCTGGCGGATCAGGCAGCGGTGACGGCCGAGGACCTGAAGCGCCTGGCCGGGACCTGGCGGCGCCAACCCGAATACATGGCGGCGGCACGTTACGGAGCCACGACCGGCGTGCCGGCAATCTTTCCTCGCTCGATGTTCGCTGACTTGAGTGCGCTGCGGGGCGACATCGGGGCGCGGACTGTTCTGCAGCGCAATCCCGATCGCGTGGTGCGTGTGCCGATGTCCAGTGCGGCAATTGACATTGATACGCCTGAGGATCTGCTCGCTCTGGAGGCTGCAAAGTAGCTCGAGGTGTCTCAGGTCCGGTCAGCCAGCTCCACGATCCGTCGTGCCTGCGCGAGATGTGGCCGGTCCACCATCTGCCCGTCAATGCTCAGTACACCGACCTCGGGGTCGCTTGCGAACGCCGCCACGACCTGTCTGGCCCACGCCACCTCCGAGGCAGCCGGCAGGAAGGCCATGTTGATGGCCTCGATCTGGTCCGGATGAATCGCCAGCTTCCCAGTGAAACCGTCGCGGCGTGCGCTTTCGATGTCGCGCTTCAGACCTTCCAGGTCGCGATAATCAAGGAAGACACCATCGATCGCCTGCACGCCCACCGCGGCGGCCGTGAGGATGCACATCGATCGTGCCAGCTGAAAGGTAAACGTGAGCGAGCCCTGCCGATCGGTCTTGTGAGTGATACCCAAAGCCGAGGACAGATCCTCCGATCCCCACGTGAGACCGACGAGCCGGGCGCGCACCGGGGCGCTCAGTCCGTGCGCCTTCGGATAGTCACCCAGCATCAGGAGAGCCTGGGGCGTCTCCGTGGCGATTACCGCCAACCGTGTAGACCCCGGGGACCGCCCTTCCTGCGCTTCCAGGGCGGACAGGTAATGGGAGACCTCGGATACTTCCGCGGCGCAGGATGCCTTGGGAAGCATGATCCCGTCCGGCGCACCCGGGAATACGGCAGCGAGATCTTCCAGCAGCAAGCCGCTCGATAGCGCGTTGACGCGCACATAGAGCTGCTGGGCGGACCGGTCACGCCGGGCCAGTAGCAGCTCGCGCACCTGGGCGCGTGCGGCGGACAGATGGGCAGGAACGACAGAATCCTCGAGGTCGAGAATCAATACATCAGCGGCACTGCCAAGTGCCTTCGCCTGCTTGCGCTCGCTGTCTCCGGGAACGAAGAGCAGTGATCGCAGCGGCGGGCTCGTTCCGACCCGCCTGACCCCTGGAGCCGGTGCGAGATTGCTCACGCTGCCGGCCTCTTCATCATGAGAGCGACCCGGCGGCACGAAGCGACCTCCTCGTTGCGCTGGTTATAGGCTCTGTGGTCGAAGGTCAGGATGCCGGAATCGGGCCGCGACTGGCTCTCGCGCTTGGCGATCACGGTCGTCTGGGCGCGCAGCGTGTCGCCAACGAAGACCGGGCGAGGAAAACGAATTTCCTCCCAGCCCAGGTTGCCGAGCGTGGTCCCGAAAGTCGTGTCGTACACGGACAGTCCGACCAGCAGCCCGAGCGTGAAAATACTGTTGACCACGGGCTGCCCGAAGGGAAGGCTCTTGCAGTACTCGGCATCCAGATGCAGCGCGGCCGGATTCATCGTCAGGGTGCTGAAGAGGACATTGTCCGTCTCGGTCACCGTGCGATGCACCGCATGCTCGAAACGCTGTCCGACCTCGAATTCTTCAAAGTAAAGTCCAGGCACCCGGAGCTCCTGCTGCGCAGCCAAAGTCTTGCACACGAGCGCCGGCATTGTAACCCGCTCATAACCGTCAGCGCCGAATACACAACCAAAGGGTATTTCGGCGCGCCCTGCCCCCAACCCTATAGTCGCTCTCATGTATCGCTATGACGAGCTCGACCAGGCTTTCGTGGACCAGCGGGTCGCCGAGTTCCGGGACCAGACCCGGCGCTTTCTGGCCGGCGAGCTGTCGGAAGAGGAGTTCCGGGGCCTTCGGCTGCGCAACGGCCTGTATATTCAGAGGCACGCGCCGATGCTGCGCATTGCCATTCCCTATGGGCTGCTGAGCTCTGCTCAGCTGCGCAAGCTGGGGGAGATCACCGACCGGTTCGATCGCAGCTACGGCCACTTCACCACCCGCCAGAACCTGCAGCTGAACTGGCCGCGCCTCGAGCAGGTGCCGGACATCCTGCAGGAGCTGGCGACGGTGCAGATGCATTCCATCCAGACCAGTGGCAATTGTGTACGCAATGTCACCGCCGACCACCTGGCGGGAATCGCGCCCGATGAGGTGGATGATCCGCGTCCCTATTGCGAGATCGTGCGCCAGTGGGCCACGTTGAGCCCCGAGTTCACCTACCTGCCACGCAAGTTCAAGATTGCCATCACGGGCTCGCCAGCCGATCGCGCTGCCTCCGAGGTGCACGACATTGGGTTGCATTTGCGGCGCGACGCCGAAGGCAACATCGGCTTCGAGGTGCTGGTGGGTGGTGGCCTCGGCCGCACGCCGATCATCGGCCGTCTCATCCGCGAGTTTCTGCCCTTGCCGGACCTGCTGTCCTACCTGGAAGCGATCCTGCGGGTCTACAACCGTCATGGCCGACGCGACAACATCCACAAGGCCCGCATCAAGATCCTGGTTCGCGCACTCGGCGTCGAGCGCTTTCGCGAGCAGGTGGAGACCGAGTGGCTGGCCAGCCGCGAGACGGGCACCCGGTTGACGGCCGGGCAGGTTAACCGGGTCCGCGCGCATTTCGCGCCCCCTGCGTACGAGTGCCTCACCAACCTGGATGTGACGGCGGGGCGCGAGCCCGAATTTCAGGCCTGGTACCGGTACAACACCCGCGAGCACCGCGTTCCAGGCTATCGGGCCGCGTTCGTCTCGCTGAAAGCGCACGGGCACAATCCTGGCGACATGAACTCCGCGCAGATGGCCGCCGTGGCCGGGCTCGCCGATCGCCTGAGCTTCGGCCTGGTGCGCGTGACGCACAACCAGAATCTGCTGCTCGGCGATGTCCGCCAGTCCGATCTGTATGGACTGTGGCACGAGCTGCATGGGCTCGGTCTGGCTATGCCCAACATCGGCACCCTGACCGACATGATCGCCTGCCCGGGCCTGGACTTCTGCAGCCTGGCCAACGCCGGTACGCTGGGGGTCGCCCGGCAGATCCAGGCGCAGTTCGACGATCTGGATTACCTGTACGATCTCGGTGACATCGAGATCAAGATGTCCGGCTGCATGAACGGCTGTGGCCATCACCACGTGGGCCACATCGGCATCCTCGGTGTCGATAAGCACGGCGAGGAGTGGTACCAGATCACCCTGGGAGGCTCGGTCAACGGCTTCACCGCCCTCGGCGAAGTGATCGGCCCGTCCGTGCCGCAAGCGGATGTCGCCCCGACCATTGAGCGGCTCGTCGAGGTCTATCGCGCCAGGCGCGAAGATGGCGAGCGCTTCATCGACACCTTCCGCCGCATCGGCATCCAGCCTTTCAAGGAGGTCGCCTATGCGCTCCATTCTGCGGCGGCGTGAGCTCCTCACCGACGAGTGGCGATACCACAGCGAGATCGACACCCCCGAGGCCCTGATCTCGGGTGCAGTGATCGTCCCACTCGTCCAGTTCCGGGCGAATCGCGACTTCTGGTTGCAGCGCGCAGGGGCTCTGGGCGTGCGCCTGTCGCCAGTCGATAACGTGGAGGAGCTCGCACCCGATGTGAGTCGCCTCGGTTTGGTGGCCGCGGAGTTCCCCGGGCCCGCCGATGGCCGCGGCTTTTCTCAGGCCCGCATTCTGCGCACACGGCTCGGTTTTCAGGGTGAGCTGCGCGCGATCGGTGCCGGCGTCAAACAGGATCTGATCTTCCTGATGGTCCGCTGCGGCTTCGACTCGTTCGAGCTGGCGCCCGGGGAGACTGTTGACAGTGCGCTCAGGGCGTATACGCGTTACACCGTCGCCTATCAGCCCGGTGCCCCGCTGGAGACCATCACGCAGCAGCGCTACTGACAGACGGTCAAAAACGCGCTGCTCAAGCTCCTGGGGCCCCTGACGCTCCTGCGGCCCGCCTAACGCTCCGGCAGCTCCGTCTGCGCGAACATCTCCCGCACCTCCTCCGCCGAGGCAGCGCGGTGGGCGCGGTCAACGGTGCGGCGATCCAGGTGAGGCGCCAGCAGCTGCGCAAACTCATACATGTATTTTCTCAGCAGCGTGCCGCGCCTGAATCCAATCCAGGTCACGTGAGCGGCGAACACGTGCGAGGCATCGATGGACTTCAGGTCGGCGTCCTCACCATCGACGGCCATGTTCGCGACAATCCCCACGCCCAGCCCGAGGCGCACATAGGTCTTGATGACATCGGCATCGCGGGCAGTGATCGCGACATTGGGGGTCAGACCGACCCTGGCAAACGCCTCGTGCAGCGACGATGGCCCGGTGAAGCTGAACGTGTAGGTGATGATGGGGTAGGCGGCAAGCCCCTTGAGAGTCAGCCGACCGGCACCGGCTAAAGCGTGCGCACGCGGTACGATGACGGTACGGAACCAGCGATAGCACGGCAGCAAGGTCAGATCTCCGAAGAGCTGCTCCGACCCGGTTGCGATCGCGCAGTCGATCCGATCCTGGGCCACCATCTCCGCGATCTGCTCGGAGGTACCCTGGTGCAGGTTGAGCCGCACGTTGGGATAGCGGTCGCGGAACTGTCTGATCACATCCGGCAGGACATACCGCGCCTGCGTATGCGTCGTGCCAATCGACAGGCTCCCCCTGCCCTCGTCGCGCAGCTCCGTGGACAGATCGCGGATACTTTGTGCCTCCTGCAGGATGCGCAGCGCGCGATCGATGACCTGTTGTCCGGCTGCAGTGATGCGCGTCAGGTTGCGCCCCTCCCGCACGAAAATCTGGAAGCCCAGCTCATCCTCGAGCAGCTTGATCTGCTTGCTGACACCGGGCTGGGAGGTGTGCAGCTTCTGAGCGGCCGCGGTGATGTTGAGGCCGCTCTGGGCGACCGCCGCAAGGTAGCGCAACTGGTGCAGTTTCATGGCGGGAAGACTAGCGCAAACGTGCGCGTGGCGGCGAATGTCGTGGCGAGCCGTGCGACCACAATGTGATCGCGCTGGAACCGGATCATAACCACCGCATAGCCACTCAGAAGCAACCATTCGTTCAGTTCGTAGGTGCGCACTGGCTATAGTGCCGCGCATGATGCAAGAAAGGCTGTCGCCCGACCTCGAGCGCAAGGTCAAGGAGACGCGCGAACGGCTGTCGGAGGCGGTGCGCAGCCATGGCCGGGTCGTGTATTCAAACAGCCTGGGCGCCGAGGCCATGGTCCTGACGGACATCATCTGGACCGAAGTCCCCCTCATCGACATCTTCACCATCGACACAGGCCGCCTCCCCGAGGAGACCTACGAGCTGCTCGAGAAGCTGCAGCGGCGCTATCGGCGTACGGTGCGGGTCGTGTATCCCGAGGCACGCGCGCTCGAGGCGCTGGTGTCATCCCAGGGTGTGAACGGCTTCTATCACAGCCTGGAGGCACGGCTGGCGTGCTGCCGAATCCGCAAAGTCGAGCCCTTCATGCGAGCGATCGCCGGCTACGGCGCCTGGGTCACGGGCCTGCGGCGCGAGCAGTCCGCGACGCGGGCCGAGGCCAGGGCGCTGGAGTGGGATGGGACGCACGGGCTTTACAAGGTCAGCCCGCTGCTGCAGTGGAGTGAGGCCCAGGTGTGGGATTACATCCGTGGCCGCAAGCTGCCGTACAATTTGCTGCACGATCGCCATTTTCCCAGCATCGGCTGCTCGCCCTGCACGCGGGCGATCCAGCCCGGCGAGAGCCGTCGAGCCGGTCGCTGGTGGTGGGAACAACCCGAGTCCCGTGAATGCGGTTTGCATCCGAGAAACCCTCCGGCCCTGATGAGGGCGCAGGCCTGAGCGCAGCGCCGTCGTCCATGCCGTATCTGCCCATTTTTCTGCGACTGCGGAGCGAGGCCGTGGTCGTGATTGGGGGCGGTCAGGTTGCCGCCCGCAAAGTCGAGCTCCTGAGGCGAACCGGCGCACGCATCACCATAGTGGCCCCGACACTCGTAGAAGCGCTGCAAGCTCAGGTGACGCAGGGGGAACTGCGGCACATTGCCACCTCCTTCGAAGAGCAACAGCTCAGCGACGCAGCCCTCGTCGTGGCGGCCACTTCCAGTGCCGAGGTCAATGCGGCTGTGTCCGCAGCGGCCCGCCAGCGACGAATTCCCGTCAACGTGGTGGACGATCCGGAGGCTTCGACTTTCATCTTTCCGGCAATCGTGGATCGGACGCCGCTGATCGTGGCAGTCGGCTCGAACGGCGAGGCACCGGTCCTGGCCCGGCGGATCCGCGAGCAGCTCGAAGCGCTGTTGCCGGCCAGGCTCGGCGCGCTGGCCCGCTTCATGGGCGCGCGGCGCAAGGCGGTTCAGCGGGCTCTGGCCGTCGCTGCTCGCCGCCCCTTCTGGGAGCGCGTAGTGACGGGCACCGTGGGCGCGCGCGTTCTGGCCGGAGATGAGGTGGGAGCCTCGCAGGATTTCGCGCGCGAATTGCGCACCTCAGACTGGACCAGCTCCCCCGCTACTGGCGGCCGCGCACTGGGTGAGTGTTACCTCATTGGAGCGGGGCCGGGCGATCCCGATCTGCTCACCCTGCGTGCGTTGCAGTTGCTGCAACAGGCGGACGTCATTCTCTACGACCGGCTCGTTCCGCAGGCGATTCTCGAGCGTGCCCGACGCGATGCGCGGCGCATTTACGTTGGTAAACGTACCGGGTCGCATACCGCGCAGGAGCACATCAATGAGCTGCTGGTGCAGTATGCTCGGCAGGGCTTGCGCGTGGCCCGGCTGAAAGGAGGTGACCCATTCATCTTCGGGCGCGGTGGTGAAGAGGCCGAGATCCTCGCGCGGCACGCAATTCCGTTCATTGTGGTGCCCGGCATTACGGCCGCGCTCGGTGCCGCAGCCTCCACGGCCATACCCCTGACACATCGCGATCTCGCGCAGAGTGTGACGTTCGTGACCGGTCACGCCGTGAACGGCGAGTCGCTGGACTGGGCGTCGCTGGCGGGCCCGCACCGTACGACTGTCTTCTACATGGGGCTTGCTCAACTCCCCCGTATCATCGAGAAGCTGCGCGCTGCAGGTGCTCCGCCCGGGCGACCGGTAGCGATCATCGAGCGCGCGACCCTGCCGGAGCAGCGCACCGTACACGGCACGCTGGCGAGTATCGCGGCCCTCACGCAAGCCGCTGGCGTCGCCCCGCCGGCTCTGTTGATAGTCGGCGACGTGACGGCGTTGCCACACGCGGAAACGTTCATCGGCGTCGAAGCCGGATTTGCAACTGTCGATGGAGCTACAACATGAGCGTGCGCGAGGGGTTCGTCGGCACAGTCGGCAACACACCGCTGATCCGATTACGGGGGATCAGCGAGGAGACCGGCTGCACCATCCTGGGCAAGGCGGAGTTCATGAATCCGGGTGGCTCCGTGAAGGATCGGGCCGCCAGCGCGATCATCACCGACGCCGAGCGCCGGGGAGTCCTCGAGCCGCACGGAACGGTGGTCGAGGGCACAGCGGGTAACACCGGTATCGGGCTGGCGCACGTGTGTAACGCACGCGGCTACCGCTGCGTGATCGTCATGCCCGACAATCAGTCGCCGGAGAAGTACCGCCTGCTCGAGATGCTCGGCGCGGAGGTGCACAAGGTACCGACTGTTCCGTACAGCAATCCGAATCAGTACCAGAAAGTGGCGCAGCGCCTGGCGTTATCCATGCCGAATGCGATCTGGTCGAATCAGTTCGACAATACCGCCAATCGGGCCGCGCATCGGGAGACTACCGGCCCGGAAATCTGGTCCCAGACCGACGGGCAGATCGATGCATTCGTCGCGGCCTGCGGTACGGGTGGCACTTTTGCCGGCGTCTCCGAGTACCTGAAATCCCAGCGCCGGACGGTGCGCTGTGTGTTGGCCGATCCCCCGGGCAGCAGCCTCTACGAATACGTGCGCAGCGGCACCCTGCGCGCAACAGGGTCAGGGTCGATCACCGAAGGCATTGGGACCGGCCGCGTGACCGCCAATCTGCAGGGCGCCCCGATCGATGCTGCGATTCACATCGAGGATGCCGAGACGGTGCGATTTGTCTACCGGCTGCTGCGCGAGGAAGGCCTCTTTCTCGGCAGCACGAGTGGCATCAATGTCGCGGCCGCGGCGCGTCTGGCGCTCGAGCTGGGTCGCGGGCATACGATCGTGACCGTGCTGTGCGATGGTGGAGCGAAGTACCAGTCGCGGCTCTTCAACCGCGAGTGGCTGCAACAAAAGGGCCTGGCCGCCCACGCCGGGGAGCCGCCCGCTCGGCCTCCCGTGTCCGTGCAGAAGGTATTAGTGGCCTGAGCCTCCCTGCGGGACCGGAAACTCGGTATCATGCGTATCAATCCCGGTTCCCGGAATAAGAACGATGGCAAGCATCGACCTGCCGCGCCCGCTCCAGGATTATTTCGCCTTCGCCGAGACCACACCGACGCGAGAAGGGCGGCGCTTCTCCATCACGCTGCCTTACCTGCGTCTGGATGGGCGCATTGATCGCCTGCAATGGTGGTATCACCTCTCCGAAGGCAAGGAGAGAATCCTGGGTGAGGAAGCCGCGCGGAACGCCCGGGCGGAGGCGGTCACGCGGTTCACTCACCATATCGAGCGCTGGGCGCAGAATACGGCGCAGGTGCTACGCGGCGACGGTCCGATTCCGCAGTTATCGACTCATGGTGCGACCGACGCCGATATCCCGGTCGCTGCGGCCGCGATGGCGCAGGTGCCTCCGCCGGCCGAGCCTTCTGCTGCAGCCGACGACGCGGCGCAGGCCCAGACGGAGGAGCTACCTGAGCAGGCGGCTGCGGCAGGGGGAGCATCGGTCGCGGCGCCCCAAGTCAAGATCGCGTTCGGCTGAGCACGTTCGATCGACCGTACGCCGTGCAGTCCGATCAGGGCCTCGCCGAGGCAAACATTCGGCAATAAATGCAGTGATACTCGGGGGAGGCCTCGAGCCAGAAGTTGCGAACCCACGCACCTTCGTGACTGGCGGCTGCGTGCTCCAGTCCCGGGTGCTCCAGGTCGTGGCGCACTTTCTCAGTCGGGCTGGCGTGATCGAGAATCTCCATCGCGCGGGAAGCCTCGATCGTACCCCGCGGATGCACGGTGACCGTGGCCGCACCGCCCTCGATCCGCTCGACCAGCCTATCGACGCACACACGCTCGTCCTCGCGGCCAAACAAAGTGCGGAAATACTGGACGTAGCGTTCGTGGGGAACTCGCGCGGGTTGCAGCCCAGCGCGCCCAGGCTCACGGCTCGCGGTCACGTCGATGCGATCAGTGGGAAAGCCGTCACGGACAAGATCGGTCCGGACCCGATCCGCGGTGTCGTAATCGTCGAATACAGCGAGCAAGACAGCGCTCATGTCTTCCTCCTCCTTGCCGTCAAGGTACAGGCAGTGCTGTCGCCGATGCTTCGAGTGTACGCCCGCAACCCCCACCACGTGAAATCGCGCATGTCCCAGCGGCAGAGCGCGGATCAGGCGAGCCAGCCGCGAGCTTGCGAGGAACGGGGACCCGGGCTGTCCCACTGCCCGTCGGCTGCAGCCTCAGGCAGTGGACACTTTGGGCCGCTCGGTTCTGACAGCCGCTGGCCGGTCCACTGATTTGCCGGGTCCCAGCGCGACCTCCAGCGCTTCGGAGACGTGCTCAACCCAGACAAACTCCAGCAGCGAGCGCGCGCTTTGTGGAATGTCCTCCAGGTCGCGCCGGTTGCGCGCCGGCAAGATCACCTTGCGGATGCCGGCACGCGCGGCGGCAATCATTTTCTCCTTGATCCCGCCCACCGGCAGCACGAGCCCGCGCAGGCTGATCTCACCGGTCATCGCCACATCGGGCCGCACGGCCCGGTTCTTGAGCAGCGAAGCCAGGGAAACAAACATCGCGACCCCGGCGCTCGGTCCATCCTTGGGGATCGCGCCGGCGGGCACGTGGACGTGGATGTCACTCTGGTCGAACTGCCGCGTGTCGATGCCGAACTCCGGCGCCTGCGCCTTGACCAGGCTCAGAGCAGCCTGGGCGCTCTCCTTCATGACATCGCCGAGCTGTCCAGTGAGGATGAGCTTGCCCGAGCCGGGCAGGCGCGCCGACTCCACGAACAGAATATCGCCCCCCACGGGTGTCCAGGCGAGCCCGGTGGCCACGCCCGGCAAGGAGGTGCGTTGCGCCACCTCGTTCTCGAAGCGGCTGGGCCCGAGAATCTCCGGTACATCGGCTGCATCGAGCTGCACGCTCGTGACCTTTCCTTCCGCGATGCGCATGGCCGCGCGCCGCAGCAATGCGCCAATCTCCCGCTCGAGGTTGCGGCAACCCGATTCACGCGTGTATTCCCGAATGAGGCGGGCCAGAGCCTCATCCGTGATGGTCGCCTGAGCAGCCTCCAGGCCGTTCGCCTTCAACTGCCGCTGGACGAGATAGCGCCGCGCGATCTGGAGCTTTTCCTCGTCCGTGTAGCCGGTGAGCTGGATGATCTCCATGCGATCGCGTAACGCGCCGGGGATGCCCTCCAGGACGTTGGCGGTTGCGATGAATAGCACCCGGCTCAGGTCGAAGGGCTGCCCGATGTAGTTGTCACGGAAGGTCGAATTCTGCTCAGGATCGAGCACCTCGAGCAGCGCCGAGGCCGGGTCACCCTGATAGCTCGCATTCAGCTTATCGATCTCATCGAGCATGAACACCGGATTGCGCGTCCCCGCCTTGCGCAAACCCTGCACGATGTTGCCCGGTAGCGCCCCGACATAAGTGCGGCGATGGCCCCGAATCTCGGCCTCGTCGTGCACGCCGCCGAGACTGGCCCGCACGAACTTCAAACCAAGCGCGCGCGCAATGCTCTGACCCAAAGACGTCTTCCCGACCCCTGGCGGCCCCACGAAACACAGGATGGGGCTGCGCCCCTGCGGGTTGAGCTTGCGGACGGCCAGGTATTCGAGAATCCGCCGCTTGACCTTCTCGAGCCCGTAGTGATCCTCGTCCAGGATGCGCCGCGAGCGCTCGATGTCGATGTCCTCTACGTCGGTCGCGCTCCACGGCAGTGCGACGAGGGTGTCCAGGTAGCTGCGAACCATGCCGTATTCCGGGCTCGCCTCGCTCATACGCTGCAGGCGCTTCAGCTCCTTGCGCGTGTACTCGGCCACCTCGGGCGCCATGGCTGCCCGCTCGACCGCCTTCTCGAGCTCCGCAATCTCGGTATCGGAGTCCTCCGACTCCCCCAGCTCCTTCTGCAGTTGCCTCATCTGCTCGCGTAACACCGCCTCGCGCTGGCGCTCCCCGAGCGCACTCTGCGTCTGCTCGGTAATGTCGCGCGTGATCTTGAGCACCTCGAGTCGATTGGCCAGAAGCTTCAGCACTTTATCCAGGCGCTCGCGCAGATCGAGCGTTTCGAGCATCTCCTGCTTGTCGGATGCCTTGACGTCCATGAAGCTGACGATCAGATCCGCCAGCTGACTGGCGGAATCCATCGACTGAATGGTCCGGGTGAGCTCCGTCGGGACCTGCGGCAGCAGCGACAGCGCTTCGATCGCCCGCTGTTTCAGCACTTCCGCGCGAGCCTCGATCTCCGGGCCCGTGGCATTGGTCGGGGGGAGCACTTCCATGCGTGCCGCGAGATACGGCTGTTCGTGCACGAATTCCAGCGCGCGGAAGCGGCTTTCGCCCTGGGCCACGAGATGATGCGTCCCGTCGGGCGCGGTTACATACCGCACCACGGAGGCCAGGACGCCTATCTGATGAAGATCATGCGACGAGGGCTTCTCGACCGCCGCATCCTGCTGCAGCAGCAGTCCGATCTTGCGACCGCTGCGCACGGCCTCCTGGGCTGCTGCGATGCTCTCCTCACGGCCGAGCGCCACCGGCACGACGATCCCGGGGAACACCACGAGCGTGCGCATGGGGATGACGGGTATGACATCGCCAGCGGCGGGCGCAGGCGTCCCGGCCACCGAACTGTTGGGTTCTGTCTCGGCCATGTTATTCGAGTCCTCGATTCTCACTGCTCCACAGGAGCTGCACTTGCAGGCAACCGTTCGAGTAGCGCGTCTCTCCCAGCCGCAACCGGGCGGCCGTCAGCGCGATGCGACGCACAAAGCGGCCGTGGGGGATCTCCAGGCGCCGCACGACCGACCCTGCCCCACCCAGCCTTGCCACCCGCACCGCGCTCACCGTGAGGCCCGTGGGATCGAGAGTGACATTGATCTGCTCGGGCTCGACACCCGGTAAGGCGAAGGTGAAATGCAGCCCTTCGGCCGTCTCCTGGATGTCCACGGGGGGCTCCCAGAGAGCAGCATCCGCGCCCTGGCCGACATAGCGCACAAATTGACGCTGCATGCGATCTGCCCGGTCGAGCAGCTCGCAGGCTTGTGCCCACATCCAGCCGAACTGACGATCAATGCTCATATCGGGGTTCGTTGCGCATCAGGGTCCGGGCCTTGTCCGCAAGGGTCGTGCCACTGAGAGTGTGGGCGCGGGCGCGGGAGTCAAGCCTCTGGCCCGGAGCCGGGCCGGCATGCGAAAGTCCATGGCTTTCCGGGAAGCTACGTCCGCGTTTACGTGCCCATGCATCAGCTCCTCAGTCCCCCCGAATGGGATGCCTTGCGCCTGAGCCTGGAGGTGGCTTCGCGCAGCGTCCTCCTCAGTCTGCCATTCGCGCTCGCAATCGCCTGGTTGCTCACCCGGGGGCGGTTCCCGGGGCGTCCGGTGCTGGATGCCTTCGTTCATCTGCCCCTGGTGTTGCCCCCGGTCGCGGTGGGGTACGTGCTGTTGCTGCTCTTCGGGAACCGGGGCCCTCTCGGGGGCTGGTTGCACGACCGGCTCGGCATTCAGCTTGCCTTTACGACTGCCGGTGCCGCCCTGGCAACTGCGGTCATGGCCTTCCCTCTCATGGTGCGCTCGATCCGCATCTCGCTGGAGAGTATCGACCTGGGGCTCGAGGATGCCGCCAGGACGCTCGGCGCCGGGGCGCTGGACCGATTCTCCACGATCACCCTGCCCCTGATGCTGCCCGGGATCATTGCCGGCGTGGTCACCGCTTTCGCCGCGGGGCTCGGGGAGTTTGGAGCCGTCATCACCTTCGCGGCGAATGTGCCGGGCCAGACGCGGACCATTCCGCTTGCGCTGTACACGGCGATCCAGTCCCCGACCGGGGATGCGCCGGCGCTCAGGCTGGCCATCCTGTCGTTTGTCCTGGGCCTGCTCGGCCTCCTGCTGGCCGAGCTGTTGGCCCGGGGTGCCCGTCGAATGCTGGGCCGCTGAGTGCTGTCGCGACCCGCATGCTGAAGGTGGAAGTACTCAAGCGCCGCGCAGGCTTCACGCTGAAGGCGCGCTTCGAGGCACCCACGCCCGGGATCGTGGCACTGTTTGGCCGTTCCGGAAGCGGCAAGACGACCACCATCAACATTCTGGCGGGTCTGCTCGCCCCGGATGAAGGCCGGGTGGAGCTGGAGGGCTCCGTACTCGAGGACACGCGGGCGGGAATTCACATCGCGCCGGAGCAGCGACGGATCGGATACGTGTTCCAGGAGTCGCGCCTCTTTCCTCACTTCAGCGTGCTGGGTAACCTGCAGTACGGACAAAAGCGCGCCGCCGCTGCGACGCATTCCATTGGCTTCGACCGCGTGGTGTCCCTGCTGGGACTCGAGCGGCTTTTACGGCGGCGCCCTCATCAACTATCCGGCGGCGAGCGTCAACGGGTGTCTCTGGGCCGTGCTCTGCTGTCGCAGCCACGGCTGTTGCTGCTGGATGAGCCTCTGGCATCCCTCGATGCTGCGCGGCGCGAGGAAGTGTTGCCATACCTGGAGCTGCTGCGGGACAACCTGTCGCTTCCGATGGTCTATGTGAGCCACCAGTTCGATGAGGTGCTGCGCCTTGCCACCCACCTCGTTCTCATGGATGCCGGAGCGGTGACCGCCCAGGGCACCCTCCACGAGGTCAGTCTGCTGCCCGAGCTGCGCACGCTCGTCGGTTCGGATGCCGTGGGAGCCGTGGTGGATGGGCGCGTGGTCGGGACGGAAGTTGCGCCGGGGATGGCCGAACTCCAGGTCGGTCGCGGAATCCTGCATGTCAGTGTGCAGGCGGCGGCACCGGGGACCCGCGTACGAGTCCATCTGCTCGCACGCGACATCATTCTCGGGACGCAGCCTCCGAAAGGCCTCAGTGTGCGCAACGTGCTGGAAGGAGTGATCGTCGGAATCGCCCCCGATGATCAGGAAGCCATGCTGGTCAAGGTCGATGTGGGCGGCCCCGTCGTGCTCTCACGAGTGACGCGCGAGGCCGTGGAAGAGCTCGCGCTGCGCGAGGGTTTGCGGATCTGGGTACTGGTGAAGGCCGTCTCGACCCGCGGGCATGCGTTTCGGCTCAGCGGCGCTTCCGGCGGCTCCTGACCGCCTCCAGGCCCGTCCGGACATCGCTGAGCCGAAAGCCCAGAAATTCCAGTGCCAGCGAGCTGTCGAAGCTGGGCCCCGCCAGGCGCAGCCAGTTGTTGAGTGCGTGCTTGGTCCAGCGTATGGCCGTCGCGCTGCCCGCCGCCAGGCCCTCTGCGATGCGTAGTGCTGTCGTGTAGACCTCCTCGTTCGCCACGCACCGCGCGACCAGGCCGATGCGCTCGGCCTCCTCTCCCGACAGCGGTTCGTTGGTCAGCAGGTAGTACCGTGCCTTGGCCAGTCCGCACAGCAGCGGCCAGATGATCACCGCGTGATCCCCCGCCGCCACCCCTAAACGGGTGTGCCCATCGAGGATCTTCACATCGCGGCCCGCAATGGAGATATCCGCAAGCAAGGCCACCGCGAGTCCGGCTCCTACCGCCGTGCCTCGGATGGCCGACACCACGGGCTTCGAGCAGTTGATGAGGTTGTAGACGAGGTCGCTGGCCTCCTTCCACACCCGTACGAGAGTCGCCTCGTCCGCGATCATGCTCTCGATCAGCGAGAAGTCGCCGCCGGCAGAAAAGTGGTCTCCATCGCCCCTGACCAGGACCACGCGCACCGCCTCGTCGGTGTCGATCTCGCGCCACACGTGGGCCAGCTCCCGATGCATGTGCGCGTCTGCCGAGTTGAGATGGACGGGATTGGATAGCACGATCTCCAGGATGGCCGAAGCCGGCCGTGCAAATTGCAGGCTGGGAAAGCGCTCGCGATAGCTCTCCAGATCAAGCTCCGATGGTGCGGGGCCTGTCCGCTTCGCTCTGCGTGGGTTTTGCGGCCTCATGCGTCCGGGATGCTCTTTTCGCTGACCATCGTCAGGACGTCATAGCTCGCCACCACCTCCGCATGCTGATTCGTGATCTGGGTGTCCCAGCGAACCTCGCCATAGCCCAGACCGAGACGCAACGATTTCTCCTTGCACGTGAGCCGAACCTTGATCCGATCGCCGGGCTTCACCGGCTTGGTGAAGCGCAGGCCATCGATACCATAGTTGGCCAGCACCGGCCCATAGGGGGGATCGACGAACAGGCCGGCCGCAGCGGACACCAGGAAGTATCCGTGCGCTACACGCCCGCCAAACAGCGGGTTGCGGCGGGCGGCCTCCTCGTCCATGTGTGCGTAGAACGTGTCACCGGAAAGCGCAGCGAAGCGCTCTATGTCCTCGATCGTGACTTCACGCTCCGCCGAGTTGAATGTGTCGCCGATCACCAGGGCGCCGAAGGGCTTGCGGAACGGATGCACGCCCGGATCCAGTTGCGGTGCGCCCCGCACCCAGCGGCCCGTGACGGCCGTCAGCATCCCCGGAGTGCCCTGCACCGCAGTGCGCTGCATGTAATGCAGCACGCCGCGAATACCCCCGAGCTCTTCGCCACCGCCGGCGCGACCCGGACCACCATGCACCAGATGAGGCAGCGGGGAGCCATGTCCGGTGGACTCCTTCGCGCAATAGCGATTGACGACGAGAACGCGCCCATGAAATGGCGCCAGCCCCAGCACCAGACGCGCGGCGATCGCATCATCGGCGGTGAAAACGGAGCCGGCCAGACTTCCTCCTCCATGACGGCTCAGGGCAATGGCTGCATCGACAGTCTCGTAGGGCACGAGGGTGCACACAGGTCCAAAGGCCTCGACTGAATGAATGTCACGGGCCGAGGCGGCGTCGCGGCAGTAGAGCAGCTTGGGCGTCATGAACGCACCCCGCTCGCTGTCGGCACCCACCGGCTCGCTCTCCTGTGAGCCAAAAACCAGCTCGGCTTCGCGTTGAAGCTTTCCCAGCTGCTCACGGACCTCGCGGCGCTGCGTCAGCGAAGCCAGCGGCCCCATGCCGACCTGCTCGAGGCGCGGGTCGCCGATGACCACTCGGCCGAGCGCAGCCTTCAAAGCCTCCACGACATCTGCTGCTCGCTCCCTGGGTACGATTGCTTTGCGGATGGCCGTGCACTTCTGACCTGCCTTGACGGTCATCTCGCGAACGACCTCGCGCACGAACAGATCGAGCTCCGGGGAGCCGGCGCCGACATCCGGAGCGAGGATGGATGAGTTGAGCGAGTCGGTCTCGGAAGTGAATCGTACGGAGTGAGACACGATGGCCGGATGCTGTCGCAGTCTGTGAGCGGTGCCGGCTGAGCCGGTGAAGCAAACGACATCCTGACAGCTCAGATGGTCGAACAGATCCCCCACTGCGCCACAGATCAGCTGGAGCGCTCCCTCCGGGAGAATCCCCGACTCCACGATCCGCCTGACGACCTGTTCGGTCAGGTAGGAGGTGGCGGTTGCAGGCTTGACGATCGAGGGCACACCCGCCAGGAAGGCCGGCGCCAGCTTCTCGAGCATGCCCCAGACCGGAAAATTGAAGGCATTGATGTGCACGGCGGCGCCTTCGAGCGGCACGTAGACATGCTGTCCGACGAAAGTGCCGCCGCGCGACAGCGCCTCCACGTTGCCATCCACATAGACGCGGCTGTTGGGAAGCTCGCGCGTGCCCTTGCTGGCGTAGACGAATACGGTGCTCAGGCCTCCATCGATGTCGATCCAGGAGTCACTCCGCGTGGCGCCCGTAGCAAAAGACAGTTTGTAGAACTCTTCCTTGAATTCACCCAGTCGCTTCGCCAGCTCCTTGAGCATGCCGGCACGCTCGTGGAAGGTAAGGCGTCGCAGGTTGGGGCCGCCGACCTTGCGCGCGTGCTCCAGCATCGCACGATAATCGAGCCCCTCCGCCGAGGAGTGGGCAATCACCAGGCCGGTGGTCGCATCGCGCAGCGCGACCGCCTCGCTCGTCCCGGCGACCCATTGACCGTTCGCGAAACTCTGAAGTTGCATCTGTGAGTCTCTCATGGGGCTTCACGCGCCCTCGGAGGCGTCCACCTGCCCGCTGATGCGATGTGAGCGCCCGCGAAACAGCGCGATCCGCTCGCCGTGCTGGTTGGTGACGGTGATCTCGTACAAGCCATTGCGCCGCGTGCGCCAAAGCTCGCTGGCGACCGCAGTGAGCTCGTCACCCGCGCGGGCTGGTGCGAGAAAATCGATGGATCCGGCGGCTGCCACCGTGCTGTCGTTGTAGGAGTTGCAGGCATAGGCGAACGCCGTGTCGGCCAGCGAGAACACCAGTCCCCCGTGACAGACATGATGACCGTTGATCATCTGCGGCAAGACCTGCATCACCACTTCGGCTCGGCCGGGCGCGATGCGCGTGACGCGCATTCCGAGCAGCTGGGCTGCCCGGTCGCGCGAGAACATCGCCCGGGAGGCTCGCTCGGCGATCTCCTGTGCAGCATCGGTCGTACCGGCCATCGCTTATGCCCTCAGCGGCCCGTGAAATTCGGCGGGCGCTTGGCTGAGAAAGCCGCGACCCCTTCGGCGTAATCTGCTGACCGACCCAGCTCACGCTGATAATCCCGCTCGATATCGAGTTGCTGTTCCAGCGTGCGACCCCAGCTTTCATACAGCGCCTGCTTGGTCCGCGCGAGCCCGCGCGTCGGGGCGCCTGCGAGCTGGATGGCGAGCTCGTCCACGACCGTTCGCAGATCCGCATCCTCCACGCATCTCCAGATCAGGCCCCACTGCGCCGCCTGCTCGGCAGAGAGCTTCTCACCGAGCAGGCTCAGTCCCATGGCGCGAGCGGTCCCCACCAGACGCGGCAGGAACCAGGTACCACCGGAGTCCGGCACCAGCCCGAGCTTGCAGAAAGCCTGGACGAAACTCGCCGAGCGCGCCGCGATGACCAGATCGCATGCGAGGGCAATATTGGCGCCTGCGCCAGCCGCGACGCCGTTGACGGCCGCGATGACGGGGATCTGCAGCGAATGCAGAGCCAGCACCAGCGGCTTGTAGTTCTTCTCGATCGATTCGCCCAGATCCGCAGCGGTGCCGCCGGGAGCGACGGCGCGGTCGCCCAGATCCTGTCCCGCGCAAAACCCACGGCCGGCGCCGGTCACGACCAGCACCCGCGCCCCGGAGTCACCAATCAGGCTGGCCAGGGCGTCGCGCACTTCCTGATGCATCGCGGTGTTGAAGCTGTTGAGGCGGTCAGGCCGATTCAGAGTCAGCCGCGCGATCCCGGAGGCCGTCTCGAAATGGATGTGCTGATAGTTCATGAGATCACTCGCATAGGGCGTTCCGCCATCGTTGCCCGGTGCTGCCGCCGAGCTCACTTCTCGTCGTAATCGAGCTCCAGGGTGGGCGTCAAGACCCGGGACTGGCAGGCGAGAATGTAGCCCTGCTCGAGCTCCCAGTCCTCCAGCGCGTAATTCTGATCCATTTCCACCTTTCCGCTGAGCACCTTGGTGCGGCACGTGGAACACACGCCTGCGCGGCAAGAGAAAGGCAGATCCAGGCCGGCGCGCGCCGCGGCATCCAGCACCGTGTCATCGTTCATTTTCATGGTGAACGTTCGACGCCTGCCGTCCATGAGCACGGTCACTTCAGCCGTCTGCGTATCCGGCGCTTCGCGTCCGCCCGTCTCGCTACCCGAGCCCGGTTTTTGCTCCTCAGCGACCTGCGGCTGCAGAGACTGGCCTACAGGGGCTTTCCCTGCCACGCCCGGGGCGGGATCTTCCGTTGAGACGCTGCGGACGGTGAAGTGCTCCCCGTGGATCCGTTCGGCGCGCACACCGAGCTCGCGCAGCACAGCCGACACCCGATCGATCATGTCGCCGGGACCGCAGACAAAATACTCGGCGATCTCCGGCGCCCTGAGCAGCACGCGCGCGAACTCCCGCACCCGATCGCCGTCCACCCGGCCATTGTAGAGCTCCACTTCCTGCGGCTCGCGGCTCATCACGAAATGCAAGGCCAGACGCTGCACGTGCCGATCCTTGAGAGCCAGCAATTCCTCCAGGCACATCGAGCGGTCGGTGCTCGTGTTGCCATAGACCAGGATGGCCTGATTGGCCGGATGAGCCTGCAGAACCGCCTTGAGGATGGCGAGGACCGGCGTGATGCCACAGCCGGCCGCGAAAGCAACATAGGTTTTGCCGGCATCCTGAGCACTCAGATGAGGTGTCAGGCTGCCATTGGGCGGCAGGACATCGATGCGATCTCCGGCTCGCAGCTGCTCGGCCAGGAATCGGGACATCCGGCCCCGGTCGTGCACGCGAGCGACTATGCGCAAAGGCCATTCAGCTGGTGAGCTGACGAGCGAATAGGTGCGCCTCACCTCCTGCCCCTCCAGCTCGGCGCGCAGCACGACGTGCTGACCGGCTTGGCCGAGGTATTCCTGGCGCAACGCCTCCGGCACTTCGAGCGAGAGCGCAATCGCGTCCTGTGCTTCAGGATGCAGCTCGGCGATTCGCAGAGAGTGGAATTTCAGCATGCGCTCATCAGCCGCGGACAGTGTGCCGCTGCCGGGTCCCCTGCCCGGCGCAGGGCAGGCAGGCCTGAGAGGGCGCTAGAAGCACTTGAAGTAGTCGAAAGGCTCAAGGCAGGCGGTGCACCGGTAATGGGCCTTGCACGGTGTCGATCCGAATTCACTGACGCGCTGCGTCGCGTGACTGCCGCAGCGCGGACAGGGCACGGGCGCCGGGGCGCCTAGCAGGTGCCGTGGGTGGCTCACCGCCCGCTCAGGTGGAGCGATGCCGAAGGCTAGGAGCTTGTTGCGGCCCGCCTCGGTCAGCCAGTCGCTGCTCCAGGCGGGAGCCAGAACTTCATCGATCACCGCATCCGCAAAGCCCGCCGCATCCAAAGCGCGGCAGACATCGTGGCGGATGACCTCGGTCGCCGGGCAACCCGAGTAGGTAGGCGTGATCCCGACATGCAACTCGAGGCGACCGGCCGCAGATGCTTCCCAGCGCACATGGCGAACGATTCCGAGATCGAGCACACTCAACACCGGGATCTCCGGATCCGGAACGGTTCCCAGCACGCGCCAAACCGAGTCCGTGTCGGGCGCCATTGCGCCGGCACCGGAGTGCTCGCGGCGGTGACTTCCCCGTGGGTCCTGTGTTTGGGCTACCTTGCTCACGTGTGGCTACCAGCGAGCTCCCGGATAGGTGCGCTGCAAGTGTTGCATCTCCGATAACATGTGTCCGAGATGCTCCGTGTGCACCCCGCGCTTGCCGTGCCACGGGTAGGGAGAGGGGGCCGGGCGCCGCAGCTTCGCCTCGCCGAGGACCGCGTCGATGCGCATTGACCAGCGCGGCTGCAGGTCAGCCAGTCCCGGCGCGAGGCCCTTCCGGCCGAGCCGCTCATCCACTTCATCGGCCGCGAACAGCTCATCGGTGAACCGCCAAAGGTCCTCCAGAGCCTGCTCGACCCGAGCGTGACTTTCCGACGTGCCGTCCCCGAGGCGCACCAGCCATCCGCAGCTGTAATGGAAGTGGTAGCGGGTCTCCTTGAGCGCCTTGACGGCAATACTCGCGAGGCGCGCATCCGCCGAGGCCTGCAGCGCCTCGTACAGCTCGAGCTGCCACGCATCCAGAAGGCACTGCCGCACGATCGTCCGGCCGAAGTCTCCATTGGGCTGCTCCGCCAGGGTGAGATTGGCGAAATCCGGCGCGTCTCGCAGAAAGGCCAGGGCGTCCTCGTCCCGGCACTTACCTTCAATCTCGCCCGCGTACGTCAGAAACAGACGCGCCTGACCGATCAGATCAAGAGACAGATTCGCCAACCCGAGGTCCTCTTCCAGCGCGGGCGCATGCCCCACCCACTCGCCCAGCCGCTGACCCAGCACGAGACTGGTATCTCCAAGCCTCAACAGATATTGAAAGAGCGCGGCATGCACCTGCTCATCCGGCGCCGCCTCGGGAGCGTTCACAGATTCTTCACCTCATCGGGAATCGTGTAGAAAGTTGGATGACGGTAGACCTTGTCCCGCGCGGGCTCGAACAGGGCGTCCGCGTCCCTGGGGTCGGACGCGATGATGTCAGCCGATCGCACGACCCAGATGCTCACCCCCTCCTGGCGGCGTGTATACACGTCACGCGCGTGATCCACAGCCATGCGTGCATCAGCCGCGTGCAGGCTGCCGACATGCTTGTGCTCCAATCCCGACCGGGAGCGGATGAAGACTTCGTACAGGGGCCAGTCACTGGGCATGGAGGTCTCCCGCAGATCTCGTTCAGGCCGCTTGCTGTGCCGAGGCGCGCTTTGCCGCGTGGGCGGCGGCCGCCTCACGCACCCAGCTGCCCTGCTCGTGAGCGGCTCGGCGCGCCGCCATCCGCTCGCGGTTGCAGGGCCCATGGCCCTTCAGCACCGCCTGGAACTCGCTCCAGTCGATCACACCGAAGTGAAAGTGTTGCGCCTGCTCGTCCCAGCGCAGCTCGGCATCGGGGATGCTCAGACCCAGGAACTCGGCCTGGGGCGCAGTGATGTCGATGAATTTCTGGCGCAGCTCATCGTTGGTGAAACGCTTGATCTTCCAGCGCATCGACTGCGCGGTGTGCTTGGAGTCCGTGTCGCTGGGGCCGAACATCATCACGGACGGCCACCACCAGCGGTTGAGTGCATCCTGTGCCATCGCACGCTGCTCGCTCGTCCCGCGGGCGAGCGCCAGCATGATCTCGAAGCCCTGCCGCTGGTGGAAACTCTCTTCCTTGCAGATCCGCACCATGGCGCGCGCATAAGGGCCGTACGAGCAGCGACAGATCGGAATCTGATTCATGATCGCAGCACCATCGACCAGCCAGCCGATGGCTCCAACATCCGCCCAGGTGAGCGTGGGATAGTTGAAGATGCTGGAATATTTCGCCGTCCCGGCCAGAAGCTGCTGCAGCATCTGCTCGCGCTCGATGCCGAGTGTCTCGGCGGCACTGTACAGATACATGCCGTGCCCGCCCTCGTCCTGCACCTTGGCGATCAGCACGGCCTTGCGACGCAGCGTCGGTGCGCGGGTGATCCAGTTGCCCTCGGGCAGCATGCCGACAATCTCGGAATGAGCATGTTGCGAAATCTGACGGATGAGCGTCTGCCGATACGCATCGGGCATCCAGTCCTTCGGCTCGATTTTCTCATCGGCATCGACCCGGCTCTGGAAGCGCTGCTGCAGCGCGGCGCTGCCGGCAGCGGCGTCCGGCTCACACTCTTTGCCAAGAGAATCAAGTCCTTGCGTGTACATGGCGGACTCCGGCGCGCGGCAATACCCGCAGGGTTAATGTGACACAGAAACTAGGACAATGTAAAGAATCTTGTGTCACAATCCAGGACTGATCGAGAGTTGCTCCGTGTCCGCCAAGCCCACGACCACCCCGGATCTTACCCCTGCCGGCTCAGCGGCCAGCGCCGCAACACCCCCTCGCCGTGCTTCCTCATCAGGGGCGGGCGAGCGAGCGGATCTTGTCCGAGTCACGCAGGGGCTACTACGCCGTTTTCGCAACCGCCGCCCCTTGAGAGGCGGCTCTCTGCTGATCACGATATTCGGTGATGCCATCGCGCCCCGCGGGGGGCTTGCGACGCTGGGCAGTCTGATTCGCCTGGCCGCTCCCTTCGGATTGACTGAGCGCCTGGTCCGCACTTCGGTCGGCCGACTCGCCCGGGATGGTTGGCTCGTCGCTCGTCGCGATGGACGACGCAGCGAGTACCGCCTCACGCCGCAGGGCCAACAGAGCTTCGCTCAGGCGACGAGTCGCCTCTATGCCCCCGGTCCAAACGAATGGAACGGACAGTGGACCCTGCTGCTGCTGCCATCAGCGGGCGCGCGGCGCACCCGGGCTGCAAATGCGCGCGATCGGCTGCGTGAAGAGTTACGTTGGCTGGGTTTCGGTCAGCTGAACCCGGGAGTCTTCCTGCATCCCGGCTGCACTCCCGAGGAGGCGCAGGAGTGGATGCTAGCCCTTCCTGTCCAGGAAGAAGCCGTCCTGCTCAGGAGCTCCGGAGGGGCGCCAGCCGCCGACCGCCGGCTCGTCGAGGCGGGGTGGGACCTGGCTGAGCTGGCGCGACGCTATCGCCTGTTCGTCGCCGCATTCCGCCCAGCTCGACAGGCGCTGGCGAATGCCACCGCCGATACGGCGGACAGGTTGAAGTCACCGGTGGCTGCGGGCAGCGAATCCGCGTTCATCATTCGGACCCTGCTGATCCACGAGTACCGCAAGATTCACCTGCAGGACCCGTTACTGCCGCCGCGGCTGCTGCCCGAGCACTGGATCGGAGCCAGCGCCTACGAGCTGTGCAGGAGCCTTTACAGCGGCCTCTTCACGGCAGCCGAGGACTACTTGTCCGCCACGGCGAGCACTCTCGAGGCTGCGCTACCTCGCGCGGGACGCGAGGTACTCACCCGGTTTGGGGGCATCGGCGAGAACGGATGAGCGCCGCACAGCGTCCGGCTGCCCCACCGGGAGGCCTCCATCCCGGGTTCGTTCCGGGACCGCTGCGCGCTCGCTACCAGAACATCCAGGTGAATCCGGCCGAAACGAGGTTGGGATGGCCGTTCTGGGTCTGGAACTGCTGGAATTCGCCGCGGAAGGCGAAATTCCACCAGTGCACCTGCACGCCTGCGCCCCAGGCGAAGTTGGTATCAGTCGTATCTGTGCGATAGCTGACGGGTCCCACGTACCGCGGCAAAGCGAACGCAGGACAGGTTTGATAAGGACTGCACTCGCCCAGAGGTTCTACCACCGAGGTCGTGCGTGTCTGCAGGCGCGCGACGCCTGCCTTGCCATACAGATCGACGAGGCTGTGGGGGATCGGCAGGTAGGCTACGCCAAAAGCCGCAGCGCCCTGGGACTCCACGTGAGTGCCATACGAGCAGAACGCAAAGCAGTCTGAGAGGTCATGCCGGTTGCCCAGATCAACGTATTCGACTTCGGCCCCCAGGAAAGGAATGGGTCTGACTCCAGCGCGCACGTCGAAGCCCACGCCGTGCTGATTGAACCCCAGGTAGTCATTGCGGACCGTGGACTGACCAGCGTCGGCGCCGAGGTAAAAATGAGGCACGCCGGTGTAGTACCCGGAATCCTGCGCGAACACCGGTGTCACGCCCAGCGTGAGCAGCGCCATTGCAAGCAAATATCTCGGCACGATCGGTCCTCCTGGCCTGGTCCTTCAGGAACGGCCGAATCTGCTACCGGTTGACCCCTGTGCTCACGGGATCCCCTTCGCGTCCCGGGGGCTCAGCGTCCCATGCGCCTGTCGAGAACTCTCTTGGCCTTGCCTGCCGAGCGCTCGATGGACCCCGGGTTCACCACCACGGCGCGTGCCGTGACGCCGACTCGCTCCTTGATCTGATACTGCAACTGCTGGCACAAACGCTCGCGGCCCATCTCATCTGAGGCGATCCCCTCGGCGCACTCCACGTGTACAGTCAGCTCGTCCAGATGCGCCTCGCGCGTCACTTCCAGCAGATAGTGAGGTGCAAGGCCCGGCAGATGCAGCAGCAGCTCCTCGATCTGACTCGGAAACACGTTGACACCCCGGATGATGAGCATGTCATCGGAGCGCCCGGCAATCCTCGCCATGCGCCGCATGGAGCGCGCTGTCGGCGGCAATAGCTTGGTCAGATCGCGGGTTCGATAGCGGATGACCGGCAGCGCCTCCTTGGTCAGCGAGGTGAACACCAGCTCACCTTCCACTGCGCCCGCGAGGACGTGTCCCGTGCGCGGGTCAACGATCTCCGGATAGAAGTGATCTTCCCAGATCACCGGTCCATCCTTGGTCTCGAGACACTCGCTGGCGACTCCGGGACCCATGACTTCGGACAGTCCATAGATATCGAGCGCATCCAGGCCCATGCGTCTCTCGATCTCGAGGCGCATGGCATGGGTCCACGGCTCAGCCCCGAAAATGCCGATGCGCAGCGAGCAGGCGGCAGGATCCAGTCCCTGGCGCGTGAACTCCTCGGCAATGGCGAGCATGTAGGACGGGGTGACCATGATGATGTCAGGCTCGAAGTCGCGGATGAGCTGCACCTGACGTGCAGTCTGCCCCCCCGACATGGGAACCACGGCGCATCCGAGCCGCTCCGCCCCATAGTGAGCACCCAGCCCGCCGGTGAACAGACCATAGCCGTAGGCGATGTGCACCATGTCCCCGCGGCGGCCCCCTGCTGCCCGGATGGATCTCGCGACGAGCTGTGCCCAGGTATCTATGTCGTGCGCGGTGTAGCCCACCACCGTGGGCTTTCCGGTCGTCCCACTGGAGGCATGAATGCGCAGTACCTTGTCTCTGGGGACGGCAAACATCCCGAACGGGTAGCTCGTCCGCAGATCTTCTTTCGTGGTGAACGGAAAGTGCCGCAGATCATCCAGCGTCCGCAGATCTTCCGGATGGATGCCGGTCAATTCGCACTTGCGCCGGTAAGGGGCGACGTTCGCGTAAGCGTGCCGCAGGGACCATTTCAGGCGTACAAGCTGCAGCGCCCGCAGCTCATCTTCGCTGGCGCGCTCGATGGGCTCGAGTTCCGAAGGAACAGCGCTGTCTGCAGTCCGCACAGCGCTGGATCATCGCACTACGACGGCGAAGTCTCCAGCCGCTGCACGAGCGCCTGCATGAACCGATTCGCCTGTTGGCCGTCCATCACCCGGTGGTCGATCGTGAGGGTGACATAACAGCGCGGCTGCACCGTGATCCGGCCGCCCGAACGCCCGGCCTCCCCGTCGTCCACCACCACGGCGCGCTTCTCCAGCTTGCCAATGCCCAGGATCGCCGCCTGTGGCTGATTGATGACGATGGGCGTTGCGATGAGGCTGCCGCTCACCCCGTGATTGGAGATTGTGAACGTGCCCTCGCGCATGTCTGCGGGCTTGAGCCGTCCCTCGCGGGCGCGAGTGATCAGATCATTCAGGCCGCTTGCCGTCTCCAGCAGGTCCCGCGACTGCACGTCACGCAGCACCGGGACCACCAGGCCCGTTTCCAGGGCAGTGGCGATGCCGATGTGGACCGAGTCATAGACAGCGAGCGCGGTGTCGGTCCATCGACTGTTAGCTTCAGGTACTGCACGGATGGCGGCGACGGCCGCCTGCAGGAAGTACGCGGTCAAGGTGAGCGGTATGCCCTGGCGGTCGAATTCCGCTCGGTGCCGTTCACGATGCGCCAGGACCGGGCCGAGATTGGCTTCAAACACAGTTGTAACATGCGGCGCGGTGTGCAGCAGACTGTGGACCATGTGCTCGGCAATCCGCTTGCGTACAGCCGAATGCGCAACCATGTGGAACCCAGCCGCTTCGCCTGATGAGGCAGATGAGCCGCCGGTCCCCGCGGGCGATCTCTGGGGCGCTGTGGCCGCAGCGGACCGCTCGGCACCTGCCGTGCTGACGTGCCGCAAGACGTCCTCGACGGTCACACGAGCGCCCTGCCCAGTGCCGCGCACCGCGGAGGTCTCGAGCCCGTGCTCGGCAAGCAACCTGCGGACGGCGGGGCTCAGCGAAGTGGCAGCCCGAGAGTCTGCGGGGCCCGGGGCAGCCGCGGCACTCGAAGAAGCCGAACCCGAAGCGGCCGCAGCGCTGGAATCTCCCGCTCGCGCGGTAGCAGTTCCGCTGTCATCTGCGGCATTGCGCGCCTCGCCACCCAGTCGCGACCCTTGCGCCTCGATGCGTCCCAGAAGCTCACCGGGACCGATCTCCTCCTGCTCCTGCTTGAGAATTTCCCGCAGAATGCCCGAGCCAGGCGCAGCAACTTCCACGGTGACTTTGTCCGTCTCGATCTCGATCAGCGGCTCGTCGGCTGCAACGGGCTGCCCGGGCAATTTCAACCATCGCAGGATCTGCGATCGAGTGCCCTCGGTCTGCTCAGCCGGCGCGCGGATTTCGACCAGTTCGGACATGACTACACGCTCGCTATCTGCTGCATCGTGCGTTTGATGCGTTCCACACTGGGCACCGCTGCCTCGAGCAGCACGGGGCTGTGAGGGCTGGGAATATCCGGCATCGTCAGTCGCTCGATCGGCGCGTCCAGGTTGAAGAAGGCCTCCCGAGCCAGGACCGCGGCGAGCTCTGCGCCGAAGCCCGCCGTCAGGTTGTCCTCGTGCACGATGAGACAGCGGCGCGTCTTGCGCACCGAGGCGAGCACAGCCTCCCGGTCCCAGGGCGACAGCGTTCTGAGGTCCAGGAGCTCGACATCCAACGCGGACTGCGCGGCCGCCTGCTCGCACCGTTCCACCATGGCCCCCCACGTCACCACCGTCAGCTCGTTGCCCGGACGAAGCAACCGAGCTACGCCGAACGGGACGACGAAGTCATCGCCCGGATACGGGCGGCGCGCCCAGGCGCCATCGAGCATGGCTCGATGCTCGAAGTAGATGATCGGATCGTTTCCCCGCAGCGCCGAGCGTAGCAACCCAACCGCATCCTCGGCATTCGAGGGGAATGCGACGCGCCAGCCGATGCCGTGAACCCAGGCCACTTCGTTGGTCTGGCTGTGCCAGGGGTCGCCGCATTTGAAGAACCCGCCGGGCATCCGCACCACCAGAGGAGCTGCAAACCGGTTGCGTGTCCGCCAGCGCAGCGTCCCGCAGTCATTGAGCTGCTCGGCCGCCGGATCCGCGTACTTGCGGAACTGAATCTCCGGCACGGGCAGCAGGCCAGCCAGCGCCATGCCAACGGCCCGACCGATGATCCCTTCTTCCGAAAGGCTCGTGTCGAAGACCCGTGCCGCCCCATACTTGTCCTGCAGCCCCAGAGTCGCGCCATGGACCCCACCTTTGGGGCCAACGTCCTCACCAAACACCACCATGCGCGGGTTGGAGGCCAGCTCTACATCGAGCGTGCGGCGAATCGCCGTCAGCATGTTGATGCGCGTGCCCTCGGGATGCGCGGTGATGGTGGACTTCGGGAACTGATGCCGCTCGGCAGCAAGGCCGCCCTGAGCCTGCAGGCCGGCGTTTCCGGGCTCACTGAACACATGGCGCTCGAGCTCGCCCGGATCGGGCTCGGCGCGCGCCAGCGCGCGTTCGATGGCCTGCTCGACTTCAGCCCGCGCCTCGGCGCCAAGTTGGGTCCACTCCGCCTCGCTGCAGCGGCCGGGGACCAGAAAGCGGTGCAGGCGCAACAGCGGATCCCGAGCACGCTCCTGCGCCACCGTATCGGCTGACTTGTAAGCCTGGGTGTCCTGGCCGGAATGTCCGGACAGGCGTGGCACGCTCAGGCGCAGCAGCACCGCAGTTCGCTCCTCACGCACCAACCGGACGGCGCGGGCGGTCAGCCCCGCGGCTTCCTGCGGCTCGGTCCCATCGCCCTCGAGAATCGTGAGGCCCTGGAAGGCTTGCAGGTTGGTCGCAATGTTGCCGCCGGGAGTCTGGAGCTGCGACGACACGGAGATGCCATAGCCATTGTCCTCAATGTAGAACAACATCGGAAGCCGCTGCGTAGTCGCGATGGTGAGTGCCGACCAGAATCCGTTGGTCGCGACGGATGCATCGCCGCCCAGCACTACCGCAATGCTGCGGCCGTAGCTGGGGTCCTTGAGGGTCTCGTGGCGATAGCGAATGGCCTGGGCCCAGCCGGCCGCCGGCGTGTACTGCGCGCCCACGCCTCCGCAGGCGGGCAGCACCGTCGCGCCGCCCTGGGTGGGCATGTTGAAGACGACTCCGATGTCGCGGCCGCCACTGAAGGATCCGGTGCGCGCCAGCGGTCCGGCGGCCGCATCCTCCAGGCTCGTTCCCAGGGCAAGCATGAGGGGGCGCGAGCGGTAATACACGCTCACGCCATCGTGGGCATCGGTGAGCTGGAGCCCGAGCAATATCTGCGCAAAGTCGTGTCCGCGCGCGGAGAACTGATACAGCACCTTGCGCTGCGGCAGCAGCCTGCTCTCCTCGATGTCATCCAGGGCCCGGGAAGCCTGCAAAAGCGCGCTCACCCGCTTCCAGTCCGGGCCTGGCTGTGCCGCCTGGGCCGTGCCTGTGCTTCGGGTCAAAGTTGCCGCGGGTGCCACCATTGCGCTCACGCCTCCGATTGCGATATCGCCGTCCACGCCCCGCAACACGGGGGTCGATTTCGGGTCAACGGGGGCACAGCTTATGCCCGCGCGGCGGCAATGAGCTTGCGCTGATTGCCTGATCAGTGCTTATCTTAGCAATCTTCTTGCCCCCGGCGGAAAAACCCCATGGCCAGGACGCTCGACCGTCTGGATCGTCGCATTCTCGACGAGCTCCAGCAGGATGCGCGGATGTCCAACCAAGAGCTTGCGCGACGCGTCGGACTCTCTCCTGCCCCGTGCTGGAGGCGCCTGCGGCGTCTCGAAGAAGCAGGCTTCATCACCGGTTATGCAACGCTGCTCGATGGGGCAACACTCGGCCTGCCGATCCTGGCGTACGCGCTGGTGTCGCTCGAGAATCACCACCCCGAGACCGTCCGGCAATTCGATCAGCTGGTGCGAGAGCGCCCCGAGGTTCTGGAATGCCACTCCATGAGCGGCCCCAACGACTACCTGCTGCGCATCGTTGCAGCGAGCATGGACGCCTACGAGCGCTTCATGTCCGCTTATGTCCTGCAGATCCCCGCAGTGCGCTCCGTGAACACGAGTTTCGTTCTACGCACCAAGAAATTTACGACGCGACTGCCCGTCGTTGATCAGGCGCCGCGCTGAAAGTCGGCCCAGCCCCCACCGGTTGCCACCAGGTGCTCCAGGAGCGGCGCGGGGCGCCAGCGCTGCCCATGCGTCCGGGCCAGCTTGCGCATGGTCGCCACAATCCGTTCGAAGCCCAGTTCCTGAGCCCAGAACATCGGTCCACCGCGGTATGCGGGAAAGCCATAGCCATTCACGTAAACGATATCGACATCCCCGGCCCGTATGGCAATGCCCTGCTCCACGATATTCGCTCCCTCGTTCACCAGCGGATGCAGCAGGCGATCCAGGATCTCCTCGTCGCCGATCACGCGCCGGGCGATGCCCAGCTCGCTCGACACGCGCTCGATGAGCTCCAGGACCTCGGGATCGGGAATGCGGGTACGACCTTCATACCGGTAGAACCCCTTGCCTGACTTCTGGCCGAGCCGGCCGGCTTCGACGAGGCGCTGCAGAATGGGCGAGAAGCGCTCATCGGCGGGGATCGTGCGACTCTTGCGGATCAGGAAACCGACGTCGTTGCCGGCGAGATCGCGCACGGCCAGCGGCCCCATCGCAAAGCCGAATGTCTCGATCACCCGATCGATCTGCTCGGGACTGGCCCCTTCCTCGAGCAGGAATTCGGCCTCGCCGGTATAGAACTGCAGCATCCGGTTACCGATGAAGCCGTCACAGTTGCCGGCGAGCACCGGCACCTTGCCCAGTATCTTCCCCAGCGCCATGGCGGTGGCGATCGTCTGCGCCGAGCTGCCCCTGCCGCGCACGTTCTCGAGCAGTTTCATGACATTCGCGGGACTGAAGAAATGGGTGCCGATGACACTGTGCGGACGCGAAGTCGCATCCGCGATGGCATCGATGTCGAGCGTCGAGGTGTTGGTGGCGAGGATTGCACGCGGGGCGCAAACGGCATCCAGCTTCGCGAAGACCTCTTTCTTGACTCCCAGATTTTCGAATACTGCCTCGATGACGATGTCGGTCTCGCCCAGCGCCTCGTATTGCCGGACACCGGAAATCAGCGATAGCGCGCGGTCCATGCGCTCCTGTGTCAGGCTACCGCGGGTTACCGATGCCGAGTAGTTCTTGCGAATCAGCGCGAGGCCGCGATCGAGCGCCTCCTGCGAGATCTCCAGCATCTGCACGGGAATGCCGGCATTTGCAAAGCTCATCGCGATGCCGCCCCCCATCGTGCCGGCTCCAACCACCGCCGCGCTGCGGATCGGCAGCGGCTGGACCGATGCGGGCACATCGGGAATCTTGCGGGCCTCGCGCTCCGCGAAGAATACGTGCATCAGCGCTGTGCGCTGCGGGCTGTTGCGACATTCGTCGAACCATTGGCGCTCCAGGCGGAAAGCCTCCTCGCGAGGCCGTGTACAGGCGGCTTCGATGCAGTCCACGATTCGCCAGGGCGCGAGCTGCCCACGCGCCTTGCTCTGGAGCTTCTTGCGGAACGAGACAAACAACCCTGGATCCACGCCGGCGATGCGATCCGCCCGCTCGCTCGCGAGGCGCAGCGGCCTTTTCTCCCGCACGACTGCGCGCGCAAATGCAACTGCATGCGGCACGGCATGCTCTGCGACAGCGTCAATCGTTCCTAACTCCATCGCGCGCTGCGCCGACAGGTGCGCGCCGGTGGTGATCGCTTCGAGTGCGGCCTGCGGTCCTGCGAGCCGCGTGAAGCGCTGAGTGCCGCCCGCGCCGGGCAGCAGCCCCAGCTTCACTTCCGGCAGCCCGACCCGCGCACTCGCGGCTGCCACCCGGAAATGACAAGTCAGGGCAATCTCGAACCCACCGCCGAGTGCGACCCCTTCGATGGCGGCTACGATCGGCTTGGCGAACGACTCCATCTGAGTTTGCAGATCACGCAATGTCGGAAACTTCTGGGACAGGCCCGATGCGATCTCCTTGAGGTCGGCGCCCGCGAGAAACACTGTGTTGGCGCCCGAGAGCACCACAGCCTGGACCTGCGGATCGGCTGCGGCCTGCGTCAAAGCGGCGGCTAATCCTTCACGCACTGGAACACTTGCCGCGTTCACGGGTGGGTTGTCGATTTCGAGGATCGCAATCTCACCGTCACGGCGCACACTTACGGCAGGCACAGGCTGACTCCACGGAACCCGGCGATCGGGCCCCAGGATCATAGGCGAATCGCTATACTTCGTCTCGATGGACGAAGTCGAGTTCGTGGTTATCGGCGCAGGCGTCATTGGCCTTGCCGTCGCGCGCGCACTGGCCGCGCTCGGGCACGAGACTGTGGTACTCGAAGCGGAGGAGCGCTTTGGGAGCGCGATCAGCTCACGTAACAGTGAAGTCATCCACGCGGGGATTCACTACCCTGCCGGCTCGCTCAAGGCGCGTCTGTGCATCGAGGGACGTGACCTTCTGTATGAGTTCTGCCGGCAGCAAGGGGTCGGTCAGCGGCGCTGCGGCAAGCTCATCGTCGCTACGGGGGATGCCGAGCTCGCCCAGCTCACCTCTATCCTGGCCACGGCGCAGGCCAACGGCGTCGTGCTCGAGGTTCTCGATGGCACGCAGGCTCGCGCTCTCGAGCCGGCTGTTCATTGTGTCGGCGCACTGTATGCGCCCATGAGCGGTATCGTGGATTCTCATGGCTACATGCTCGCGCTCATTGGAGATGCCGAGCGTCACTCGGCCCTGTTCGTCTACAACACCCGCGTCACGGCAATGCAGATCGTGACGGACGGCGTACTCATTGCTGTCAACGGGGAAGCGCCCACTGTGCGGGCGCGCAAGGTTGTGAACTGCGCGGGCCTTTACGCACCACAGGTCGCACGCCTCATCAGTGGGTTCCCTGCGGAGCACATTCCCCGCGGCCACTTCGTCAAGGGATCCTATTTCGCCCTGTCCGGTCCGTCGCCGTTTCAGCGGCTGATCTATCCGGTGCCCGCACAAGGCGGCCTCGGCATCCATCTGACCATCGATCTGGCGGGACGCGCGCGTTTTGGCCCGGACGTACAGTGGCTGGACCCGGACAGGGAGCAGGTGCACGAGAGCGACTACGCCGTCGATGAGGGCCGCTCCGCACAGTTTTATCCCGCGATACGCAGATACTGGCCCGCGCTGCCGGAGGGCGGCTTGCAGGCCGCGTACTCGGGTATCCGGCCACGGATCTCGATGCCCGGCGAGCCGCTGGTGGATTTTCGGATCGACGGAGCCAGACGGCACGGAGTGCGCCCCATCGTGAACCTGTTTGGGATCGAATCACCCGGACTCACCGCCTCGCTTGCAGTTGCCGCGGAGGTCGTGCGGGTCCTCAACGAAGCCGGCTGAGCAGGCGCGCGATCAGTACAGGCTAGGTCACGATCTGTCTTTCCAGCAGCAGATCGATGATCCGCCGCGCCGCCGCCTCCGGTGCGCCCTGAAATGTATCGATGACGATCTCGGCGTTCTCGGGGGTCTCGTAGGGCGAATCGATACCGGTGAAGTTCTTGATCTTGCCTTCGAGCGCGCGGGCGTACAGGCCCTTGGGATCCCGGCGCATGCACTCCTCGAGCGGTGTGTCGATGAAGATCTCCACGAACTCCTGCGGATTCACCAGCTCCCGCACCATCCGTCGCTCCGCGCGGAAGGGCGAGATGAACGAGCACAACACGATCAACCCGGCGTCCACGAACAGTCTGGCGACCTCCCCCACGCGGCGGATGTTCTCCACCCTGTCCACATCGGTGAAACCCAGGTCCCGATTGAGGCCATGACGGAGGTTGTCACCGTCGAGCATGTAGGTATGAGCACCGTGTTCGTGCAGCTCCCGCTCGAGCACGCTGGCAATCGTGCTCTTGCCGGATCCCGAAAGACCGGTGAACCAGAGGATGGCCGGCCGATGGCCGTGCATGCGCAACCGGGCGGCCTTGTCCACCAGCATGCTCTGATGGTGTATGTTGGTTGCGCGCCGCAGCCCGAAGCTGATCATCCCAGCGCCGGCAGTGGCATTCGTGAAGCGGTCCACGAGTATGAAAGCTCCCGTTGCCCGATTATCCGTAAACGGGTCGAAAGCGACGGGCGTGGCGGTGGCGAGGTTGCACAGCCCGATGTCGTTCAGCGCCAGGGTCCTGGCGGCGATGTGCTCCAGAGTGTTGACATCGACCCTGTGCTTGAGACTGGTGATGCGCGCCGGCACGTATTTCGTCCCGATGCGCATGAGATACGAGCGGCCGGGCAGCATCGGCTCCTCGGCCATCCACAGCACGTGAGCGGCGAATTGATCGACCACTTCCGGCCGGCTGTCGGCACGCGCCAGGACATCGCCCCGGGCGATGTCGATCTCATCCGCCAGAGTCAGCGTGACGGCATCGCCGGCGCGGGCTTCCGGCAGGTCGCCGTCCGCGGTGACGATACGGGCCAGCGTGGACTCGCGGCCGGAAGCGGCCACGACCAGGCGCTCTCCAGGGCGGACGATTCCGGAGGCTACGCTCCCGGAGAACCCACGGAAGTCGGGATCCGGCCGATTGACCCACTGCACCGGGAAGCGGAATGGTTTGCCCTCGAGGTCCTGCTCCACATCCACCGTTTCCAGGCACTCGAGCAGTGTCGGGCCAGCATACCAGCCTGTACGTACGGAGTGCCCGCTGATGTTGTCGCCGAAGCGCGCCGAGACCGGGATCGCGGCGATGGAGGTGAACCCAAGCGGCTCGGCGAAGCGCCGGTACTCGGCCACGATCTGGTGAAAGCGGTCGGCGGAATATCCCTCCAGGTCCATCTTGTTGACGGCCAGCAGGACGTGGCGGATCCCGAGCAGTGCGCAGATGTAGCTGTGCCGTCGGGTCTGGGGCAGCACTCCCTTGCGTGCATCGATGAGGATGACCGCTGCATCCGAGTTCGAAGCGCCCGTGGCCATATTGCGCGTGTACTGTTCGTGCCCCGGGGTATCCGCAACGATGAAAGACCTGCGGGCGGTGGCGAAGTACCGGTAGGCCACATCGATGGTGATGCCCTGCTCGCGCTCGGCTTCGAGCCCATCGACCAGCAAGGCCAGATCGATGTCCTCTCCGGTGGTGCCGTGCCTGCGGCTGTCCACCTCGAGCGCTGCCCATTGATCGTCCATGATCAGCCGGCTCTCAAACAGGAGCCGGCCGATCAGCGTCGATTTGCCGTCGTCCACGGATCCGCAGGTCAGAAAGCGCAGCAGGCCCCGAGCCCCGGCCGGGGCCTGCGCAGCGAGGCCAGTCGCGCCGCCGCTCATCAGAAATACCCCTCGCGCTTCTTCCGTTCCATCGATGCGGCTTCATCGGTGTCGATGAGCCGGCCCGAGCGCTCGGAGGTCCGCGTACGCTCCATCTCGTCGATGATCTCGTCGAGGGTCGAGGCGGTGCTGGGTACGGCCGCGCACAGCGGATAACACCCAAGCGAGCGAAAGCGCACCATCCTCGTCTGCTGCACTTCTCCCGGCAGCAGCGGCATCCGCTCGTCATCGCGCACGATGAGCATTCCGTCACGCTCGACAACCGGCCGTGGCGCGGCGAAGTACAGCGCCACGACCGGAATGCCCTCGGCGCGCGTGTAGCGCCAGATGTCGAGCTCCGTCCAGTTCGAAAGTGGGAAGACGCGGATGGTCTCCCCTTTGCCGATCCTGGTGTTGTAGAGCTGCCAGAGCTCCGGGCGCTGGTTGCGCGGGTCCCACATGTGACCGGCGGAGCGGAAGGAGAAAATCCGCTCTTTCGCACGGCTCTTCTCCTCATCGCGCCGTGCGCCTCCGAAGGCAGCATCGAACTCCCACAGGTCCAGCGCCTGTTTGAGGGACTCGGTCTTCATGATCCGGGTATGCAGCGCCGAGCCTGATGAGATGGGGTTGATGCCGCGCGCGCGGCCCTCTGCGTTCACGTGAACCAGCAGCCTCAGCCCGTAGCGTGCCGCCACATGATCGCGGTGCTGGATCATCTCGCGAAATTTCCAACCGGTATCTACATGCAGCAAGGGAAACGGCGGCTTTGAAGGATGAAATGCCTTCAGCGCCAGATGCAGCATGACTCCGGAGTCCTTGCCGACGGAGTACAGCATGACGGGATTGCGGAATTCCGCCACGACCTCGCGCAGGATGCCGATCGATTCCGCTTCCAGGCGTCGCAGGCCTGGCGGCAAGCTCGCTCTTGCAGGGGTGGCTGTCATCGGCCTCTCGTGGCTGACACAATCAGGAGGGTATCGGAGGGATCCGCCTCGCCTCAAGGCTCACGGTCCGCTCGCAGCTCTGTTGGGTAATGCTTGGGGAACCAGCGTGCCGCTGGCGACGAAAAAAGAATTGCGAAACCCCGGCTTGCCATAGCGCAGGGGACCACCGCCGGGTGCCAGCACCAGCCCTCCGGCCGCGACCAGCACGGCGTGTCCGGCAGCGGTATCCCACTCCATGGTCGGTCCGAGCCGCGGATACAGATCCGCCTCCGCGTTGGCGAGCAGGCAGAACTTCAAAGACGAGCCCACCGAGACCCGCTTGGCGATCGAGTAAGCCGCCAGATAGTCCTCGGTTTCAGGGGTGGCATGCGAGCGCGAGCTCACCACGGTAAGCCCCTCCGCTGGGACGGCGCGTACCCGGATCACAGTGCGGGCGGCATTCGCAAGGCTATCCGCGGAGCTCGCGCGAAAGGCGGACTCTACTGCACTGCCGCCTGCAAACAGGCAGCGGGTGACTGGCGCACAGACTACCCCCAGGACCGGGGAGCTATCGCGTATGAGGGCAATGTTGACCGTGAACTCGCCGCGTCGCTGGATGAACTCTTTGGTGCCATCGAGCGGATCCACCAGGAAGAACTCATTGCCGATCGCGGGCGTGCGGCCGGCCGCCACTTCTTCTTCCGCTATGACGGGAATTCCGGGAGCAGCGGCCCGAAGCCTGTCGAGAATCAGGGCTTCGGCCGCCTGGTCGGCAACCGTAACCGGGGTGCTGTCCGCTTTGCGCTGCACCTCGAACTCGCCGAGGTAGATCCGGTGAATCAGTCGGGCCGCATCGGCGGCGGCGGCCACGATGCTCTCCAGCAGCGCGACATCACGTTGTCGGTGGGACACGCAGAATCTCGCCAACGGGGGAACTCCGGGCTGCGTGCCGCGCCGCTTCGACAAGCGGCGCGGCACGCACAGACCACCCTCAGCTGCCTTTGATCGCCTCCACCTGGATGGCGAGCTTCACCTGCTGCTTGAATCCATATTTCTCGCCGTAATTGACACCGAAGTCGGCGCGATTGAACGTCGCGGCCGCATCCGCACCGCACACTTCCTTCTTCGACATCGGATTGAGCATGCACTTGAACTGATCGATCGTCAGATTCACCGGCTTGGTCACGCCGTGCATGGTGAGCTCCCCCACCACCTCGGTCGGCGAGCCGTCCTTGAACTTCACCAGCTTGCCCTTGTAGGTTGCCGTCGGAAACTTCGCGACGTCGAACATCTCAGCCGAGCGCGCGTGCTCGTTCAGTTTCGGGAGGCCGAAATCGATGGTGGACATATCCACAGTGATCTCCACACTGCCGGTGCTCTTTTCCTTGTCCAGCTCGATCGTCCCGGAGGACTTGTCGAACTTGCCTCGCCAGACGGACAGACCGCCGAAATGGTCGGCCGCGAAGCTCGGATAAGTGTGGTTTGGATCGACGTCGTACTTCGCGGGAGCGGCCAGGGCCGAGCCGGTGACGAGCGCCAGCAGGGCAACCGGCAGTGCATTCTTCATTCTGGAATCCTCCGAATGGTTCCTTGAGAGTAAACAGCGCCCACCGGCTCCCCGGTGCAGGCAGCGTAGCCTAGCGGGACGGGTCGATGACGATCTACTCCCCCTTTCGGGAGAGAGGATGCGACAGCGAGTGCGAGTGCAGCCTAACGCGCGGCTGCCACCGCGGGGGATCGCGCCCCGAAACCCAACGCGCGGGCGACCACGTCATGGGTGATCTCGCCAGCGTGCACATTCAGGCCTGCGGCCAGACCTGGATCGCGCTTGAGCGCGGCCTGCCAGCCGAGGTCCGCGAGGGCGCGCACGTACGGAAGTGTGGCATTCGTCAGTGCGAACGTCGAGGTTCTGGGAACGGCGCCCGGCATGTTGGCCACGCAGTAGTGGATGACTCCATCCACTACGAACGTCGGGTCGGCATGCGTGGTGGGGCGGCTGGTTTCAAAGCAACCCCCCTGGTCGATGGAGATGTCCACGAGCACGGCGCCACGCTTCATGGTGGACAGCATGGCCCGCGTGACCAGCTTGGGCGCGGCCGCCCCGGCGATCAGCACCGCCCCGATCACCAGGTCGGCATCGCGGACGAGCCGCTCGATGGTCTCGGTGGTGGAATAGGCCGTCAGCAGGCTTGAGCCGAAGGTCGCCGAGAGCTCACGAAGCCGGTCCAGGGAACGGTCCACGACCGTCACGTCCGAGCGCATCCCCACGGCCATCTCCACTGCGTGAGTCCCCGCCACTCCGCCGCCCAGCACGAGGACTTTCGCCGGCTGGACTCCGGGCACGCCACCCAACAGGACACCGAATCCGCCGTTCGCTTTCTGCAGGCTGGCTGCGCCAACCTGAATGGACATGCGCCCCGCGACTTCGCTCATGGGCGTCAGCAGCGGCAACGATCCGTTCGGCGCCGTGACCGTCTCGTAGGCAATGGCCGTGGCGCCGGATTTCATCAGGCCCCGCGCCTGGTCGGGGTCGGCGGCCAGATGCAGATACGTGAACAGGACCTGCCCGGATCGCAGCATCCGGCACTCCGCCGGTTGCGGCTCCTTCACCTTGACGATGAGATCGGAATGAGTAAACACGTCGGCCGCGCTGGGAGCGACCGCAGCGCCGGCGGCCACGTACTGCGAGTCATCGACGCCGATGCCGTTCCCGGCAGCGGTTTCGATCAATACCTGATGGCCGCTCGCGATGAGCTCGCGGACGCCCGCGGGCACGAGCCCAACCCGATACTCATGGACCTTGATCTCTTTCGGCACACCGATACGCATGGGGACTCCTGGCTTAAAGGGGGGCGTTTCCGGCCGGCTCCTGGAAATCGCTCTGGTTCTTGTCGGCGCAGCTTAGACAGCCGCGTGGGGCAGTCCCTTGCGTTGATCTTCGCAGGGAGCCCAGAATGTGGCAGAATCTGCGTAGTATATACCTGAATGCGAAGGATTCTTGCGTCAATGGACCTGGATCGCTACGATCGAGCCATCGTGCGCCTGCTCCAGCAGGATGCCCGGATCACCAATACGCGACTCGCCGAGAAGGTCAGCTTGTCGGAGTCCGCGTGCCTGCGTCGGGTGCGCGCGCTGGAGGAATCGGGTCTTATCCAGGGCTACACGGCACTGGTGGACCAGCAGAAGGCTGGCTACCCGGTCAATGTCTTCGTCAGTATCACGCTGGATCGGCAAAGCCAGTCGGGCCTGGAGGCTTTCGAGAACGCAGTGCGGAAAGTGCCGGAGGTGATGGAGTGCTATCTGATGACCGGCGAGCATGACTATCTGCTGCGACTCGTCGTGGCAGACCTGGCTGATTTCGAGCGCATCCACAACCAGCACCTCACGCGTTTGCCGAGCGTGGCGAGTGTGCAATCAAGTTTTGCCATGCGAGCCGTGACACGCGCGGTCGTGCTTCCGTTGAAGCCCGGCGGTTAGCTCCCCGGCATCGGATCGGGGCGGCCGTCAGGAGTACCCGGATCACCCCTGCCCGGCGATACGGGCTCATGGCTGGACCCGTGCCAGCAGCCCGAATAGCCCTTCCGGAATACCGCGCGCTCCTGCGGCGTCATGTCTTTCCAGCGCCTGACCGAGTCACGGAACCGGTCCCGCTCTTCGGGCGACATGCGCTCCCAGCGCCCCCGCCAGCCGCGTTGCCGCCAGCCATGGCGGCCACGAAAGCCGCCGAACAGCAGCCGGCTCAGGACCAGAAGGCCGGCCGCCTCCCAGAACGTCACGACCGGCCCGCCGAACAGATGCGGCACCAGAGCATTCCACAGGAGCATCACCAGGAGGCTCACGGCCGCGACGAATGCCGCCCCCAGCACGAAGAACCCCAACCCCTTCAACATCCAGCGAACTCTCACGACACTCTCCTCCTCAGTCTTCGAGCCATTCCTCATAGACCGCCTGCAGCCGCTCGCGCATCGCGGTAATTGCGTAACGTTTGCGCGCCAGCAACGTATTCACGTTCACGCCCCACCGCTGCGAGAGCTCCCGGTAACTCGCGCCCTCGAGCTCATGCGCAACGAACACTTCACGCTGCTCGCGTGGCAGCTCCTCGAGCGCCTCCTCGATCTGCTCGAGGAGCATCTGTCGCATGGCCTCCCCTTCCGGCCCGGGAGCAACCTCCGTCAGCCACTCCTCGAGCATTGCCTCGCCGGCGTCCTCGTCCTGCGTGGAGCCGGCCACCGGGGGTGCGAGGCTCTTGCGTCGGAAGCGGTCGATGATGCGGTTGCGGGCCACGCGCAGGAGCCACGCGCCCACCTGTTCGATGGGCTGCAGCAGGCGGTACGCCGACACGAGCTCGTAGAGAACCTCCTGGAGGATGTCCTCGGCCTCCGCCGTATCCAGAACGCGCTGCCTGATGAAACTGCGCAGGCGCCGGCCTTCGCGCCGCACCGCGGCGGTGATCTGTCGATCCTGGTCGGAGATCACGGTGGGCTCACTGAGCATCGCGTCCATCTAAGGGGATAGACGAACGGGCGGGGGCGAATAGTGTCGCCCGGCTGAGAAATATCAGCTCCTCAAGGCCTCGCCCTGGTAGGCCAGCCGACCCGCGCGGCCGCTGACGCTGCCGGAAATGAGCTCACAGCGAGGCAAGCGAGCCGGATCCACCGAGGCGGCATAGCTCGCGAGGTCCGTGAGCTGCAGTGCGCGCTTGCGCCAGCCGCGGAGAAGGCGCTCGAAGGCACCGAGATACAACCCACCCTCCAGCTCGGCGTGCAGCGTATACACGTGATCGCATTCGACGAGGTCCCCCGTCAGTGCAAACAGGTGGGCAATGGGATCGGACTCGACCAGGTCAGTCCGCCCGACCAACTCATCCAGCGTGGGCAACGTGGTTGGAAACTGCGGGATACCGGCCGGCACGCCATTGACTACCGGCATGAACGGGCCGACGCCTCGCGCATCGGAGGCGTAGCGAAATCCCAGCTGCCGCTCCAGCTCAGGCACATGTTGGTTGACCTGCCAGCCGGCGGCGCCATGCACGAGCGGCGGCCGACCGAAGATTTCCGTGAACTCATCGCGGGCGAGCGTGAGCTCACGGCGGGTCCACGCTTCGGGCGCCTTGGCAGCGCCATCCTGCCACTTGGCGTGATTGTAGGTGTGCACACCTACCTCGAAGCCGCTCTTCGCCACATCCCGCATCAGTCCTGCGCGACGCCGGCCGATGTGCGGACCCGGAAGGAGGGTTCCGTAGAGAAGTGTCCTCAGGCCGTAATGCTTGAGGACCGAGGTGCGGCGCACTTTGCCGAGAAAGCCGCGGCGGAAAACGCGGCGCAGCGCCCGCCCGGTCTGATCCGGTCCCAGGCTGAACAGAAACGTTGCCCGCACATCCAGGCGCTCGAACAGGCTGACCAGGCGAGGAATGCCCTCGAGGGTGCCGCGGTCGGTATCGACATCGATTTTCAGAACGATGCGTCTCAATGACACCTCCGCCAACACCTTCGCCGCGACGTCCGGGCCGCGCAGCCTGATCGTAACCCCGCAGGACTTCCCGCAGCCCCGAGCGTCCGCTCGAGGCGCATCGGGTCAGACCTGATCATTCCAGCTTCGCGGGGGATCCCTGCAGAGCCCGCGCTGCCGCAGCCAGATCGACCGGCCCTGCGGCGGTGGCCGCCGCGCGCAGGTGCAACACGGCGCCATCGCGACAAACAATGTAGCAGCGGTCCGCTTCTGCGACCAGCCGCGGGCTCGGTGGAGGTTCGCCTCTGACGGGCTCCAGCCGGGTTGAATGGAGCCACCAGCGATCCCCGTTGACGGTCGTAAACGCGCCCGGAAAGGGCGGTGCCACGGCGCGGACCAGATTGTGAATCTCCTGCGCCGGCCGACTCCAGTCAATGCGGCCATCCTCGGGACGGCGTCGCCCGAAGTACTGACCGGGCTCGATCCCTTGCGGGCGGCTCGGTGCGGTGCCTGCGATGAGCCCGGCAAGCGAGCGCGCCAGAATCGTCTCGGCGGCAACCGTGACTTTGCGAAACACCTCGTATGCGTCATCATCCCGAAGAATAGGCACCGCCAGCTGATCGACAATGGCCCCGGCATCGGCGCGCTCAACCATGTAGTGAAGCGTCGCGCCGGTTTCATGCTCTCCATTCAGGATCGCCCAATTCACCGGGGCCCGGCCGCGGTATTTCGGCAGCAGGGACCCGTGCATGTTGAGGGCGCCGCGACTGGCTGCCTGGAGCAGGCCTGCGCTCAGGAGGGAGCGGAAGTAGAAAGAGAAAATGAAGTCTGGCCGCAGCTCAGCGATCCTCCGCGCGAGCTCCGTTGTGTTGGGATCGGCCGGCTTGAGAACGGGCAAGCCGTACTCAGTTGCAGTGTCCCAGACACTGGCAAACCACCTGGATTCGTGTGGATCGTCCGCAACGGTGACGACGAGCGGGACCTCCACGTCTGCGGACAACAGGGCTTTCAGACACCGCACACCAACGTCGTGATACGCGAAAACGACTGCTCGCGCACCAGGCACTCAGTTGCTCCCGGTGGTGCGCTCGTGCGCCAGCAGACGGCGTTCGTTTTCATTCGCGTCCCGTGGGGTCGCATCTGACTGCTCGAGCAGCGCGGCCACCGTATAGCGCGGCCGCTGCCTCACCTGCTCGTAGATACGCCCGACATATTCGCCCACCACGCCGACTCCCATGAGCAGCACGCCCACCAGGAAGAACGCGATGCCAAACAGAGTGAAGACACCCTCGGCTTCGGGGCCGACCACCAGACGGCGGATGGCCAGCAGGACCACGCCGATGAGCGACAGCACCGAGATGGCAATGCCGGCCATCGAGAAGAATTGCAGCGGCATTACCGAGAAGCCGGTCATGAGATCGAAGTTCAGGCGGATCAGGTGATAGAGCGAGTATTTCGACTGCCCGACCTGGCGCTCCGCATGCGCAACCTCGATCTCGACCGGATGACGGGCAAAGGTATAGCCGAGGGCGGGCACGAAGGTGCTGACCTCGACGCAACTGTTGATCGCCCTGACGATCTCCCGATCGTAGCCGCGCAGCATGCAGCCCTGATCGCTGATGCGGATTTGCGTCGTACGCTCGCGAATGCGATTCATCAGGCGCGAGGCTGCCTTTCGCCACAGCAGATCGTGTCGCTGGCGGCGGATGCTTCCCACGTAATCCGCGCCGGCATCCATCGCCGCGACGATCTGGACAATCTCCTCGGGTGGGTTCTGCAGGTCGGCATCGAGGGTGATCACGTAGTCCCCGCGCGCCTGGGCGAAACCCGCGAGGATGGCCATGTGCTGTCCGACATTGCGCGCCAGCACGAGGACGCGCGTGCTCTCGGGGCGGCGCCCGAATTGCTCTCGCAGCACCGCTACCGAGCGGTCGGCGCTGCCGTCATCGACGAAGATGACTTCATACTGGCGTCCAAGCCCATCGAGCGCGGGATAGAGACGCTCGAAGAGCATCGCCAAGCCGCCCTCCTCGTTGTACACGGGAATGACGACCGAGATCGTAGTGCTCATCGGCGCGCCCCTCGCACGATCCCCGTGACGGCAGTGACGACCCGGTCCACATCTGCGAGCTCCATCGCTGGAAACAACGGAAGGGTCACCGTCTCGCGGCCGATTCGCTCCGCGTTGGGGAATTGCCCTTCGTGGTGGCCGAGCTTGCGGTAGGCGGCGAACAGATGGATTGCCGGATAGTGCACGCCCACGCCAATGCCGCGCTCTCCCATCGCGGCGATGAACTGCTGACGGGTCAACCGCATCGCATCCAACGGCAGCAGCGGAGCGAACAGATGCCAGCTGTGGCCCGCATCCCCCCTTTCGGGCAACCGGACGGGCGGATCGGAGCGCCAGAGCTCGAAATAGCGCGCCACCAGCTCGCGGCGCGCAGCGTTGAATGTCTCCAGGTGCACGAGCTGTCCAAGGCCGACTCGCGCGGCGACATCAGACAAGTTGGCCTTGCCTCCAGCGAGCAGCGTGTCGGTGCCCGAGGGGCTGCGGGTCTGGCCGTGCCAGCGGTGCAGCTCGATTGCCCGGATCTCCTCCGGGGAGCCGCCGCTGATGGCCCCGCCCTCGATGGTCGTGATGTTCTTGTTCGGATGAAAGCTGAAGCAGACCAGATCGCCGAAGCTGCCGATACGCTGTCCCTTCCATGAAGAGCCGATGGCATGCGCGGCATCCTCGATCACGCGCAACCCGTGGCGCGTGGCGATCGCATACAGAGCCTCCATATCGAATGGAAGACCGGCAAAGTGCACCGGCATGATGGCGCGCGTGCGCGGTGTGATCGCAGCTTCGATCTGCCCGATTTCGATGTTGCGCGAGTCCAGTCCCACGTCCACGAACACCGGCCGCGCACCGACTCGCATGATGACGTTGGCAGTGGCAACGAAGCTCATCGCGGGCGTGATCACCTCGTCACCCGCGCCGATGCCACAAGCCAGGAGGGCCAGCTCCAGCCCGGCGGTAGCCGAGGTCTGGGTGCGTACCGGGCGTCCGCCGAGGTACTTCGACAGCGCGGCTTCGAACTCGGCCACCTTGGGTCCGCTTGCGAGCCAGCCCGAGCGCAGCACTTCGGCGACGCCCTGGATGGTTTCCTCGTCGATCGAGGGCCGGGTGAAGGGCAACATTTTCGTCACGTTCGTCCTCTCACGAGCGCGCCACCAAAACTACGCCGGCGACGATGACACCGATGCCCGCGACCCGCTGCGCAGTCGGTACCTCACCCAGCAGCCACCAGGCGAGCCCGATATTGATCACATAGCCGAGCGAGAGGAGCGGATAGGCCTGGCTGACGGGGACCCGCGACAGGCCGATCAACCAGACGATCACGCTCAGCCCGTAGGCCCCCAAGGCGAACCATAACGAGGGCACGGATGCGAGCCCGAGCACACGAGTCCACATGCCTCCATCGGACATCAGGAGGGGGCCGGTGGTCCGCGTTGCCGCCTTGAGTCCGAGCTGCGCAAGCGCATTCAACAGGACCCCGGTCGACAGCACAGCGAAATCGCTGAGCCTCATAAGCGACTGACCGCCACCGTGTCGTGATCGCGGGCCACGACCCGGCCCTTCAGGCCGCGCCCGCGCCACGAATCGAGCATGGCGGGGTCAAGGAAAGCGACAGCGTCCGTCGCATGATTCCATTGGGACAGAAAAGCCTCCCCGGTGAGCTGCTTCCACGGCTCCTCGCCGAGCCCGAAAGCGAGCTCGCCGTTGAATTGTACAAGCTGCAACGTCCTCTGCAGGTACGGGGAGAGGGTCTCGCGATACTGACCGATGCTGAAAAGCTGCGTTTGCGGGTGAATCAGCGGCCGGACTGCCAGCGCCAGCCGGTAGGCGGACCGCTGGGGAGGCACTTCCGCATAGCCGCTGAGCAGGCACTGGCATCCGAGAGTCACCGCGGCAACGCATGCCCACACGGCGGGCACGCTCACGGTGCCCCGCATCCGCCCGGACACGATGATCGCGCACACGGCCGCAGCAGCGCTGGCGACCAACCAGGGTACGACCGAATGCGGCAAAGACCCGTTGCGCTGCAGCGAGTGCACGATGAGTCCCCCGCCGAGGAGGAGCAGCAACAGCCCCGTAACCAGGGCGACGCGACGGAGGAACGAAGCCGGTTCAGCGACGCTTCCGCCGACGATGACAGCCAGCGGCGGCATCATCGGCAGGATGTAGGGGGCCAGCTTGGACTCCGAAGTGGAGAAGAACAGAAGGGTGACTGCGGCAAATATAAGCATAAATTTCAATGGCTTGAATATATTTTCTGCAGTCCTTTCGCACCAGGCCGCGCTCATCGAGCGGGGCAGGCTCACCAGCCATGGGAGAGCGGCTATCAGCAGAATCATGCCGAAATACCACCATGGCTCGACCCGTTGATGCACGGCGGTCAGGTAGCGGGCAAAGTGCTCATGAACGAAAAAGAAATGGAGAAAGGCCGGATTGCGCCGGCTGACCGCAATGAACCACGGCGCCGTGACGAGAATGAACAGGGGCAGGCCGGCCCTCAGATGCAGACGACGCCAGGGCCGGTAGTCGCGCTCGATCAACGTATACAGTACGAGGCTCGCCCCCGCGAGCACACCCACGACGATGCCCTTGCTCAGCACTGCCAGGGCAGCTGCCATCCACGCCGCCAGCATCCAGCGGCGCTGCCTTGCTGAATCGACCGGTTCACATTGACCGAGGGCGAAGGCAAATACCGCCCCCGTGAGCCAGAGCGTGAATCCGGCATCGAGCAGGTTCAGATGCGCGACGATCTCGAAGTAAGGACTGACGGCCAGCGTGAGGAGAGCGCACAGCCCCGCTGCCGCACCGCGTAGCCTCGTGGTGAAGGCGAATACCATGGGCAGGCACAGAAAGCCCAGACCGACGGTCCACAGCCGCGCGGTCCACTCACTCTGGCCGAACAGCGAGTACGCCGTGGCCGTGGCCCAGTATTGCAGCGGCGGTTTCTCGAAGTACTTCAGACCATCCAGGCGCGGGGTCACCCAGTCCCCGCTCACCAGCATCTCCCGCGGAATCTCCGCGTAGCGGCCCTCATCCGGATCGAGCAGCGGCCGCAGGGGAACGGCCGCGAACCAGACGAGCGCCAGTGCGATCCACAGCGCCCAAAGGATTCGCCGCGGCTGACGCAGCGTCAGAGCGGACTGACTCATCCATCACCCGGCCGGTTCGAGTCGCGCTTCAGATATGGACCATCGCCCAGGTACCGAAGCCTTCCTGATTCACGTAGTACTCGATCGTGCGGCGGATGGCGGTGTCGAGGTCCGTCGTCGGCTTCCACCCCAGGTCGCGCTTGGCAGCCTCGATGGCCGGCACTCTCACCTGGATGTCCTGGTAGTACTTGCCGTAGTACTCGCCAGCGGACACGTCGGTGATCTCCGTCGCTCGCGCGTTCGCGCGCAACAGCGGGAACTCCTGCGCGATCCGGATGGTGCGCTCGGCGAGATCACGTATCGAGACGCAGTTGTCGGGGTTGCCGATGTTGAAAATACGCCGGCTCGCGCAGCCATCGCGGTTCTCCAGAATGCTGAGCAGCGCCTCGACTGCATCGTCGATAAATGTGAACGAGCGCTTCTGCCGGCCTCCATCCACGAGCTTGATGGGCCGCTTGAACAGCACGTTGGAGAGGAACTGGGTGAACACGCGCGAGCTGCCCTCCTTGGGCTCCTCGATGTTGTCCAGGTTCGGTCCGATGAAGTTGAAAGGTCGGAACAGTGTGTAGTCGAGGTTGTCGCGCACCCCGTAGGCGAAGATCACCCGGTCGAGCAGCTGCTTGGAGGCCGCGTATATCCAGCGCTGCTTGTTTACAGGGCCATAGACCAGTGGGCTGGTCTCCTCATCTAGCACGCTGTCCTCGGACATGCCGTAGATCTCCGAGGTGGACGGGAAGACCAGCCGCTTGCCGTACTTCACGCAGTGGCGCACGACCGCGAGGTTGGCTTCGAAGTCGAGCTCGAACACGCGCAGCGGGTGCGTGACGTACTGAGCGGGATTGGCGATCGCCACGAGCGGCACGACGGCATCGCACTTCTTGACGTGATATTCGACCCATTCCTTGTTGATGGTGATGTCGCCTTCGACGAAGTGAAAGCGGTCGGTGGCCGGCAGATCCTTCAGCTTGTTATCCGCCAGGTCGATGCCGTAGACCTCCCAGGTCCGGGTCCGCAGGATGGCGTTGGTGAGCGCGCTGCCGATGAAGCCATTCGCGCCAAGAATCATGATTTTCAATGCCATGGGCGTCCTCAACCCCTCTGTTGCGGGGGGGCGCAGCTTACCATGCGGCGCAAGCTGCACCGACTCGCGGGCGGCCGCGACTTTCGCTCACGAATGGTCGGCCGACAAGCCACGGCGTAGCCGGGCCGGGCGGCTGTTGGCGACCGATCGGGACCGCGAGCCGAGGGCGGGATGTCAGCTTTGGACGCCGCTCGAGGCGAGGATCGCCGGCACGTGAGCGTCCCAACCGAGCGGCATCAGATGCACTCCAGCACACAGCGTGCGAATCTGCTGAATCGTGCGGGCGGCGATCTCGATTCCCCGACCCACTTCGCCGGCGCTCCCGGCGACACTGTGCATCTCCTGCAGCAGCCGCTCGGGAACCTGTACTCCGGGAAGGTTGGCATTGAGCCATGCGGCCATCTTCGCCGATTTCAGGGGAATGATGCCTGCGAGAATAGCCACGCCGTCGGGCCTGACCTGTTCGAGGAACCGCTCCAGGCTGGCACGCTCGTAGATGGCCTGGGTCTGCAGGAAGTGCGCGCCCGCGTCGATCTTGCGCCGCGTGTTGGTGACTTCCGCGGCCAGGTCGCTCGCCCCTGGATTGGCGGTGGCACCGAGAAACAGGCTCGGCGTGCCCCGCAGCGGATTGCCGACCATATCGCGGCCCTGCGCCAGCGCGTGCGCGGCTCGCAGCATCTGGTTGGAGTTGAGGTCGAAGACGGGCTTCGCCTCGGGATGATCGCCGTTCGCCGGTGGGTCGCCGGCCATGAAGACGAAGTTGCGCACGCCGAGCGCCGCGGCACCCAGCACGTCCGACTGAATCGCGATGCGATTGCGGTCGCGCGCCGTGACTTGCACTATCGGCTCGATCCCCCGCTCGAGGAGCAGCCGGGCGACGGCCGCGGGCGCGATGGCCATACGGGCCCGCGGCGACTCGGTAAGGTTGAAGGCATCGACATGCGGCTCGAGCAACTGAGCCCGGGCAAACAGATCGCTCAGGTCCGTTCCCTTCGGCGGAGTGAGCTCCGTCGTGACGACGAACTCACGAGCGGCGATCTTGTCTGCAAGCGTGGGCACGGACGACTTTCGGTAAATCCAGGCAGCCGGTAGCCTAGTGCAGACGGTGAGCCGCGCCAAAGGGTGTGCCACCAAATTGTGACAACGGAGCCGAATTGATGCGTTCTGTATTCGGACGGGAAGCATTGCTGAGCGTGGGCGCGCTGCTCATCAGTGCCATCGTCGTTCAGGCGATTTACGCGACCATCATTCGTCCCCGCGCGGAGGCCATACTGGCTCTCCCGGCACCACAGGAGGCCACGGAGCCCGGCGCACACCCCGTGCAGCCGGCAGGCCCCACGCGCAACCTGCGCTCAGTTTTCGTGATCCTCAAGGATTACGAACAGGAGACGGCGCTCATTCTCGCCTGCTGGGCGCTGGCGTTGATCGGATACCAGGCCCAGGCTGTCACACGTAATCGCCACCTGCTCGCCAAGGAGTACGTCGAGGTTGGAGAGGGACGCGTGGTCCTGCCGGAGGATGCCCGCGCCTACGCCCGCCCTCTGGAAAGCCTGCCGCACGCGGAGCAGGACATGCTGCTTCCCCGGGCACTGATGGTGGCTTTGAACAGATTCGGTGCGACACGCAGCGTGCAGGACTCGGCGGAGGCCGTTCGTGCGGAATGCGAAAACGAGCTCGACAGGTTGGATGCACAGCTTTCCATGGTCCGCTTCACGGCATGGGCGATTCCAGCGGTCGGCTTCGTGGGCACCGTCCGTGGCATCGGGCGGGCACTGCAGGAGGCCCAGGGCGCACTGCACGGAGACATCTCGGGCGTCACACTCGGACTGGGCGTCACGTTCAACGCAACGCTCACCGCTCTGATGGCGTGCATTCTCGTGATGTTCTTTCTGCATCAGCTGCAGCAGGCGCAGGACCGCCTGGTCCTGGATGCGCGCATGTACATCGACCGGCGGCTGATCCGGCACATGCGCGTGCACTGAAGTTTTGTGAGCGCCGGTGGTGGCCAGGGTCTTCAGTGCGCCGGATCAACGCCGGCTGGCTGAGCTCCGCACCCGGCTAGCTCAGGCCCGCACTCGCTTCAGCGCACGCCGGTAGCGCTCCAGGATCGACTCGTAATGGCGATGCCGGCCGCTGGCTACGACTTTCTCACCGGCCCGCCATACGCAGTCGATGAGCCCCCTCCCGCCGGCGAAGATCCAGCTGTCAAGCAACTCGTCCTCGCGCCGCTCGAGGAGCGCTGCATGCGATCCCTGCAGACTCACCACATCGAGCCAGTTGCCAGGGGCCAAGCCGGTCGATGACCGCAATGCCCGCGCACCCCCGGCCAGTGCCGCATCGAAAATGGATCGCCCGGTGGAGTGCCCCGGTTTCGAGGCGAGAATGTTTCGCGCCCGGTGCAACAGGCGCTGCGAATACTCGAGGGTGCGCAGCTCCTCGGCCGCATCGAGCAGCACGTTGGAATCCGACCCGATGCCGATCCGTCCGCCCCGTTCCAGGAAAGGGCGAGCGGGGAAAATCCCATCACCCAGGTTCGCTTCAGTGATCGGGCACAGACCCACCACAGCGCCCGTGGCCGCGACGCTCTCGAGCTCCGCCTGGGTCATGTGGGTTGCGTGGACCAGGCACCATCGCTCATCTACCGCGGCGTGCTCGAGCAGCCACTCGACCGGCCGGCGTCCGGACCAGGCCACGCAATCCTCGACCTCCCGGGCCTGCTCCGCGATGTGGATATGCACGAGGCTGTCGCCTGCTGTCTCCGTGAGCCACTCCAGCTCCTCCGGCGTGACGGCGCGCAGGCTATGGGCTGCCACTCCCACCACTGACCCCGGCAGGTCCCTGACCGCACGGCGCCCGGACTCGAGCGTAGCGGCGAATCGGTCCGGGTCGGTGATGAAGCGCTGCTGAGGTGCCGTGGGTGCCGTACCGCCAAACCCTCCATGTGCGTAGAGAACGGGCAGCAAGGTGAGCCCGATACCCGTCCGGCCGGCGGCAGCGGCAATGCGTGCGGCCAGCTCGCCGGCATCCGCGAAGGGGACCCCGCCCTGATCGTGATGCAGGTAGTGAAACTCACCCACCTGAGTAAAGCCCGCTTCGAGCATTTGCGCATAGGCGAGCGCGGCTATGGCCTCGATCTCATCCGGATCGAGGCTCGCGACGAACTGATACATCAGCTCGCGCCAGGTCCAGAAGCTGTCCCCGGTCGCGCCCGCGCGCTCGGTGAGTCCCGCCAGGGCGCGCTGGAAGGCATGACTGTGCAGATTCGGCAGCCCGGGGATTCCCACGCCGTGGCGCTCGTCGGTGTCGGCCGGCTCGACGCCCACGGCGACGCGCTCGATCCGCCCTCCCTCGGATGTGAGGCGCACCCTGCTGGACCACCCCTGCGGCAACAGCACCGATTCAAACCACAGACTCGTCATGCCGCTCGTCACTCCTGGTCTGGCTTCGCTATTCTATGCCGGTGCCTGCGCAATCCCCTCCCTGGCTCACCGTGCTCCGTGGCGAAGCGCCTCTGATCACGAGCATGCCGCATACCGGGGCGGACATCCCGCCGCAAATCGAGTCCCAGCTGGTCTCTCCATGGCTGGCCCGCAAGGATGCGGACTGGTGGGTCGACCGGCTTTACGATTTCGCCCGCGCCCTCGGGGCGACCATCATTCGGACCGGTCTCTCGCGGACGGTCATCGATGTGAACCGGGATCCGACCGGCGCATCGCTGTATCCCGGCCAGGCGACCACGGCACTGTGCCCTACCACGACCTTCGATGGGGAGCCGCTGTATCGCACGGGCGCCGAGCCGCAGGCGCAGGAGATCGCCTCACGGCGCGCCACGTACTTCGAGCCCTATCACGCGGCCATTACCGCCGAGATCGCCCGACTGCGAGGCCGGCACGCGCACGTGGTCCTGTATGACTGCCATTCGATCCGCTCGCGGATTCCCAGGCTGTTCGATGGCACCCTTCCAAACTTCAACATCGGTACCAACAGCGGGAGAACTTGCGCCTCGGCACTCACGACGGCCGTGGAGCAGATCTGCGCGACGACGGCCTTCACCTGGGTGACGAACGGGCGCTTCAGGGGAGGCTACACGACGCGGCACTACGGGCGGCCGGTTGATGGCGTGCACGCTTTGCAAATGGAGCTCGCCTGCCGCAGCTACATGCACGAGCCGCCGCAACGGGTGTCGGCTTCCGGTTGGCCCACGCCGTACGATGAAGGGCTCGCCGGCCCGATGCGGGCGGCGCTCAGCGACATTCTGAAGATCTGCATCGACTTCGCTCGCCGCGACTGAAGAGAGCGATTCCCGGGCAGCCCCCTCAACGTGAGCGGCGCAACCGGCGCCGCACCGCCGCCAGGATATCGCGCAGCTCGGGAATCCCCAGCAGCGCGGCACACAGGAAGAACACTCCACCCCCGGCCACGATGACCGCGAGCAGCCAGAGCAGCTTCGGCCAGAAACGCTGCGTGGCCCAGTCGGCCAGCAGGTAGTGCGAGCCAGCCCAGCAGATTGCGGCCATGAGGAGGCTGGCGGCCCCGACCTTCAGCAACAGAGCCAGCATCGCGCCCGATTCCAGAAAGCGTAGCCGGCGGCGCATGAGCAGATAGAGAATGAGGAAGTTCGTAGTGGCCACGCAGGCGGTCGAGAACGCCAGGCCCCGATGGCCCCACCCCAAGTGCAGGGTGAAGATCCAGTTGAGGAGCAGATTCAGACCCACGGCGAGGAAACTCACCACCATCGGGGTCTTACGGTGATCGAGCGCGTAGAACGCATTGACGAGAACCTTCAGGGCGGCGTAGCCGCACAGACCGATGGCGTAGAAGCGCAAGGCACCGGCCGCCTCGGCCGTCTCGTGAGCGCCGAACCGACCGTGCTGATAAAGCACGGAGATGATCGGTTCTGCGAGCACGATCAGCCCCACGCTGGCCGGGATGGTCATCAGAAAGGCAAGGCGCATGCCCCGTGCCAACTCGCTGCGAAAAGCGCCCATGTTCCCTGCGGCGGCCACCCGCGCCAGCAAGGGCAACGCGACGGTACCGAGTGCGACACCGAAGATCCCGAGCGGCAGCTGCATGAGCCGAAAAGCGATCGTGAGCCAGAACGTCGGCCCATCCCCGAGCCGGGAAGCGAAGATGGAGTTCACCAGCACGTTGACCTGGGTCGTGCTGGCCGCCACCACCGAGGGGCCCATCAGCCTCAGGATCGCCCTGACGCCCGGGTCTCGCCAGCGATAGTCCGGATGAAACACGTAGCCCAGGCGCCGGACCGCGGGCAATTGCACGCCCAGCTGCAAGGCACCACCGATCAGGGTGCCGATCGCCGTGCCCATCAGCGCTCGCGCACCGAAGCTCGGATCGAGCCACCAGCCGATCGACACCCCCGCCACGATCGAGCCGAGATTGAAGAAGCTGGAGGCCATCGCCGGCACGCCGAAGACCTCCTTGGAGTTCAGCATGCCCATGACGAGTGCCGCGAGTGACACGAGCAGGATGAAGGGATACATGATCCGGGCGAGCGTCACAGTGAGCGCTGCCTTGTCGGCCTCGAACCCCGGTGCCAGCACGCTGACCAGCCACGGGGCCGAGAGGATGCCCACGACAGTGATGGCGCTCAAGAAAATCGCCGTGAGCGTGGCGACCTTGTTCGCGAGGCGCCAGGCGGCCGCATCTCCCTCCGTCGTGATCGTCTTGGTGAAGGTCGTCACGAACGAGGTGGACAGCGCGCCCTCGGCAAACAGATCGCGCAGCAGGTTGGGAATGCGGAACGCGATCGTGAAGGCATCCATCAGGCGTCCACCGCCGAACAGAGCCGCAAAGATCTGCTCCCGGGCAAGCCCGAGGAGGCGGCTGCACAGCACGGCCAGTCCGACGACGCCCGCTGCCCGCGTATTGAGCTTCTCGGCGCGGGCCGCTGGAGTGGCTGGCTGCGCCTCGCTGGATAGTTCAGGGGGTGACATGCAAAGGCGACGGTAGCACGGCGCCGGGGGCTATGCCGCGGCCGCCCGGATTGCTATATTATTGGCGCGATAATATTACCCGCCCGCCTTCTCACTGCAGGTCAGACCATGAATCCGGACGTCATTATCACGTGCGCCGTCACCGGCGACGACACCAAAGTCACCAAGAGTCCGCATTGCGCCATCACGCCCGCACAGATTGCAGCCACGGCGATCGAGGCGGCCCAGGCCGGTGCTGCCATCGTGCACATTCATGTCCGCGACCCCGAGACCGGCGCCTTCAGCATGGAAACGAAGTACTACCGGGAGGTCGTCAAGAGGATTCGCGAGAGCAAGGTGGACGTCATCGTCAACCTCACTTGCGGCATGGGCGGCTATATCTGCGTCGGCGACAACGGACTGTCCGACACTCCCGCTCCGGGCACCGACTTCGTGAGCCAGGAAGCACGCATGCGCCATGTCATCGACCTGTGTGAGGAAGGCCTGTACCGCCCCGACATCGCCACCCTTGACTGCGGGTCTTTGAATTTCGGTGACGGCAATCGCGCCTACGTCTCCACCCCCAACTATCTGCGCAAGGGCGCAGCGATCCTGCGTGATCTGAAAGTAAAGCCGGAGCTGGAGGTGTTCGACACCGGCAATCTGTGGTTCGTCCGGCAGATGATCAAGGAAGATCTGATCCCCTCCCCGGCCCTCATTCAACTCTGTGCGGGAATCCCTTATGGCGTGCCGGCAGATGTCGGCCATCTGCTCGCCATGGTCAACACGGTGCCGGCGGATGCCATCTGGACCTCTTTCGCGATCAGCCGGATGCAAATGCCGTGGGTCGCACAGTCCATCCTGCTCGGGGGCAACGTGCGTGTCGGTCTCGAGGATAATCTCTATCTGAGCCGCGGGGTCTACGCCAGCAACGCTCAGTTGGTGCAGAAGGCCCGTACAATCATCGAAGCGATGGGCGCGCGGATCCTCACGCCCGCCCAGACGCGCGAGCGATTGAAGATCGTATGAGCGGCGAGCCGCTGTACCAAACGGCGATTGCGCCGGAGTGGATCGACTACAACGGCCACTTGCGCGATGCCTACTACAGCCTGATCGTGAGCCTTGCGACCGACACGCTGATGGATCGACTCGGCATGCACGATGCCTATCGCCGCGCCACGCACAACACGTTGTACACCCTCGAGATGCACATGCACTTCCTGCATGAGGTGAAGCAGTCGGACGTGGTAAACGTGACCGTGCGCATTCTCGCCACGGATGCCAAGCGCATTCATGCCGCGCTGGATCTGAGATGCGAAGGTCGCTCGGAGCCCGCGGCAACCGCCGAAATCATGCTCCTGCATGTGCATCAGGGCGAGAAGGCGGCGGCTCAACCCTTTGCGCCGCAGATCGCCGCCTCGCTGGCGAGGTTGGCTGCCGAGACGGCCGCGAGTCTCCCCTCCATTCCCGGCTCACGACGCATGGAACTGCGCAGCCGCCCGTGAGTCCGGAGTCCATCAGGCGGCTGCTCGCTCCCCGCACTCTGGCGCTGTTTGGTGGCGACTGGGCCGACGCAGCCGAGGCGGCCAGCCGCGCGATGGGCTTTAGGGGGGAGCTGTGGAGGGTGCACCCGAAACGAGCCTCCAGCGCGGGCCTCCACTACTACCGCTCTGTGGAGGAGCTCCCAGGTCCACCAGACGCCGCGTTCATAGCCGCTCCGGCGGCCGAAGTTCCCGGGATCGCCGCCGCGCTCGCGCGGCGTGACGCGGGCGGCTTCGTTTGCTTTGCCGCGGGCTTTTCCGAGACCGGCACGGTGAGCGGACGCGCGCTCACGGCGGAGTTGAGCGACAAGGCCGGGGCATTGCCCTACTTCGGCCCGAACTGTTACGGCTTTCTCAACTTCTTCGATCGCACGGCACTGTGGCCGGACCAGGTGGTGGGCGGTCCCGTCGAACGGGGTGTCGCGATCATCTGCCAGAGTGGCACGCTCGCCCTGAACCTGCTCTTCAGCGACCGTTCGTTACCCATCGGCTACCTGCTGACCGTGGGCAACCAGACCTGTCTCGCCGTGGAGGACATGATCGAGCTGCTCTCGGCGCAGGAGCGGGTGAGTGCTTTTGGTCTCTATGTGGAAGGCGTCAAAGACGCTAACCGCTTTGCGCAGGCGGTAGCCAAGGCGCGGGCAGCAGGCAAAGGCGTTGCACTCGTCAAAGCCGGACGCACTGAGGCGGCGGCCCGCACGGTGCACACCCATACCGGCTCTCTGGCTGGAGCGGACACGGTGTTTGATTCGTTCTGCCGCCAGGCCGGTGTCGCGCGGTGCGAATCGCTGGCCGCGCTGTGCGAGACGCTCAAGATCTTCCATACGGGGGGGCCTTTGCGGGGGCGGCGCGTGCTCGTGATGGGCGCCTCGGGCGGCGACATGGCCATGGCTGCCGACATGGCGCGTCTCACGGGACTGAGTTTCCCCGCATTCGAGCCGGGCTGCGCCGAGCGGCTCCAGGCAATCCTGACGGATCGCGTGACGATTTCGAATCCGTTCGACTTTCATACCCATGTCTGGTTCGATCGTCCGGCACTGCGCGCGATGTTCTCTGTCGTGCACGGAGCCGGCTTCGACACCTCCGGCCTCGTCATTGATTGCCCGCCCGAACGCCAGGCCGATCCAGCCGCTTATCTGGCTGTGATAGACGAATACCTTGGCACCTTTCCAGGGCCCCCTGCGCGCGGCGCCGTGATCGCCTCGCTGCCCGAGTCGATGGCCTCGTCCACGCGACAGCGCTGTCTGCAAGCCGGCGTGATGCCCCTGCAGGGCCAGCGCGAAGCGCTCGAAGCGCTGGACCTGGCCGCCGGGGTGGGGGAGGCATGGGCGAGAGGCTCCGAGGTCAGGTTGAGCCAGCCGCGACAGCAGGCGGCGCGGGACAATGCGCGGACGCTGACCGAGAGTGAGGCCAAAGCTGCGCTCGCCGCGCACGGCCTCCGAATACCTCGCGCACGCGTGGTTGCTCCTCGGGATGCAGCGGACGCGGCTAGCAGCATCGGCTTCCCTGTGGTGCTCAAGGCCACGGGTGCTCATCTGGAGCACAAATCGGACATCGGGGCGGTGATCGTCAACATCCGGACCACGGGGCAGGCTCAGGCGGCCGCGCAACGCCTCGCCGGCCTCTCGGATGCGATTCTCGTGGAAGAGATGATTGTCGATGGGGTTGCGGAGATCCTGCTCGGCGTGACCGTGGACCCTCAGTTCGGGCAGGCGCTCGTGCTCGGAGCGGGTGGCGTGCTCACCGAGCTGCTGCGCGATAGTGTGACTCTGTTGCCGCCTTTCGACCCGCCCCAGATCGAAGCCGGGCTGAGAGGCCTGAGGCTGTGGAAGCTGCTAACGGGCTATCGCGGCCGGCCCGCCGGTGATGTGGCGGGGCTGGTACAAGCAGCCCTTGCCTGTGCGCGTTACGCCGAAGCCCATCTCGAGGATCTCGTGGAGCTCGACATCAACCCGGTGATCGTCCGGCCGGCCGCTCAGGGTGCCATTGCAGTGGATGCCCTCATCCGCCTCGCCGAGGAGAGCTGACATGTCGGAACTGAACACATTCCAGGACGGCGTTCGAGCCACGCATGCGAACGGCGTGCTGGAAGTGACCCTCGATCGCCCGAAGGCCAACGCCATCGATCTCGCGGCCAGCCGGCGCCTGAACAGCCTCTTCAGCGCCTTCCGCGATGATCCCGCGCTGCGGATTGCGATCATCACCGGCGCGGGTGAGCGGTTTTTTTCCCCCGGCTGGGATCTCAAGGCGGCCGCGGCCGGCGAGGAATCGGATTCGGACTGGGGCGTGGGGGGGTTCGGCGGCCTCAACTACCCGCGCAATCTCGACAAACCGATCATCGCCGCGGTCAATGGAATTGCCTGCGGAGGCGGCTTCGAGATCGTGCTCGGTACCGACATCATCGTCATGGAAGAGCATGCACGCTTTGCGTTGCCCGAGATCAACGTCGCGGTGCTGGCCGATGCCGCCACCATCAAGCTGCGGCGGCGCATCCCCTATCACGTGGCGGTGGAGTTCCTGATGACCGGTCGCTGGATGGATGCCTCCGAAGCCAAGCATTGGGGTCTCGCCAATCACATCGTGCCCGCCGGACAGGCTCTGGCGAAGGCTCGCGAGATTGCCCAGCAACTCGCCGCGGGACCGCCGCTGCTGTATCCGGCGATCAAACAGCTCCTGCGCCACACGGAGATGGTGCCGGAGCATCAGGCATTCGAGGTGCATGATGCGCTGAACGCGGTTCAGAAGGTCATCCGATCGGAGGATCTCAAGGAGGGCGCGCTGGCATTCAGCGAGAAACGCAAGCCCGTGTGGAAGGGCCGCTAGCGAGGACTCGGGGGCACCGCAGGGCGCAATGGCCGGTTGCGCTGCAGGGGCGCAGTGACCGGTCGCGCAGGGCAACCGCTCGGCGGCCCGCACCGCACCGCCGTCTCAACCACCCAAGGGCCGCAGCAACGCTCGCGAGATGATGTGCCTCTGCACCTCGCTCGTGCCATCCCAGATCCGCTCGATGCGCGCATCCCGCCAGATGCGCTCGAGAGGCAGGTCGGACATCAGCCCCATGCCGCCATGAATCTGCAGAGCCTCGTCCGCCACCATGGCGAGCATCTCGGTGGCTTTGAGCTTGGCGATCGCCATGTCCATGTCAGTCGCACAGCGCTGATCGAACTTCCATGCCGCTTCCAGCGTGAGCAGCTCGGCAGCGCGCAGCTCGATCGCCATGTCCGCCAGCTTGAAGGCCACGCCCTGGAATTTGCCGATGGGCTGTCCGAACTGGACGCGATCGACCGCCCACTGCCGGGCGAGCTCGAGCGCGCGCTCCGCCCTGCCCAGGCAATTGGCGGCGACCTGCAGGCGCGTTGCGCCGAGCCAGGTGTTGGCGACCTCGAACCCCTTGTGGATCTCTCCCAGCACCGCGGAGCGCGGCACCCGGCAATCGTGGAATTCGAGGATGCTGTTGGTGTAACCGCGATGTGAGACATTGCGATAGCCGGGTCGCACCAGGAACCCGGGGGTGCCCATGTCCACCAGCAGGGCCGTGATGAGCTTGCGCTTACCCCGCGCGGATTCTTCCTCGCCGGAAGCCGCGAACAGGATGGCAAAGTCCGAGTGGTCCGCATGGCTGATGAAGTGCTTCGTGCCATTGATGACGAAGTCCTCGCCTTTGAGCACGGCCGTACACTTCATGCCGCGAAGATCCGAGCCGGCATCCGGCTCGGTCATGGCCAGACACTCGGTGCGCTCGCCGCGAACCGCCGGAAGAAGGTACCGCTCGCGCTGCTCGCCCTCGCAGGCCAGCAGGATGTTGGACGGGCGCGCGACGCACGAGTAGTGCAGAACGTAGCTGGTTCTTCCCAGCTCCTTCTCATAGAGGGCCCAGCTCACCCCGTCCAGGCCCGCACCGCCGACCTCAGCGGGCATGTTGGCGGCAAACAGTCCGGCATCGATGGCCTTGCGGCGCAGCTCCTCGCGCAGCCCGGCGGGCAGCTCGCCGGTAAGCTCGATCTGCTGCTCGTGCGGGTACAGCTCGTTACGCACGAAATCGCGGGTCGTTTTGACGATCAGCTCTTGCTCATCGGTCAGCGCGAAGTTCATGGACCTCCCCCTCTTCGCCCGCCGCTCAGGCCGCCGTGGCGCCCGGAGCGCTCTTGTGTGACTTGCGGTGCTTGTCCACCGCAGGACTCGCGAGTGTCTCGAGTGCCCAGCCGTGCAGGAGGTGAAGCTGCAGGCGCAGCTGCTCGAGTTGCCGCACTGCCGGCCAGTCGGTCTGGCTGGCTACTGCACTCGCGGTGACGCCGTTGATGAAGGTCACCACGGATCTGAGCACCTGCTCGCGTGTGCTGGCCGCGAGCTGCGGCCACTGCGGCCAGCGTTCGGCAAGACACCTCTCGAAGAGACGCATGTACTCGCGGTGCACCCACGCGTTGATCCGCTTGAGACGCTTGTCGGTGCAGACCTGTCCCCAGAATGCCGTCCAGAAGGCGCACTCGATGAAGCGCTGCTCGTCCACCGGCAGGGCCTCGGCAAGCACACTCAGCAGATCGGCGGTTGGCCCGTCGGCGGTCCGCCTCAGCCGCTCCTCGATCCGGCGCAGGATCAGGCGCAGGGCCGCGATGATGATGTCCTGCTTCGTATCGAAGTAATGGGCCACCATGCCCGTGGTATAGCCGGCCTCGCGCGCGATCCGAACGATGGTCGCCTGATCGAAACCGTGTTCTGCGACCACGCGGCAGGCGACCAGGGCAATCTGGTCCCGGCGCTGGTCATGATTCACGATCTTGGGCATAGGACTCTCTCCGCCATTGCGTCGCGACCGACCGCTCAGGACCTGGGCATTCCCACTGCCCGCCCCTTCTGGGCAGGCGTTGGCAGGCGCGCATGCGCGGCCTGCACGGCTTGCAGCTTCGCCCGTACGGCGGCCTCCATCGAGGCGGCCTTGCCCGCACCGGTATTCACATGCAGATAGATTTGCTCGCCGGTGGCGACCACCACGTCGTCATGCATGCGCCGCATGCTGTGGAACAGATGGACACGCTTGTCATCCACGCTCAGAAGCTGAGTCATCACGCAGAGGTTCTCGAAGACTTTCGCCTCGGCCCCATGCGTCATGTGGGTCTCGACCGCGTACATTCCCCGGCCGCTCTTGCGGTAGGCATCGTTGATGCCGACCTGCCGGAACAGCGCATCGGTGGCATCGCCGAACACCTGCAGGTAGCGCGAGTCGGTCATGTGGCCGTTGTAATCGAGCCATTCGGGCCGGACCTGCACTTCGATCAGCTTCAGGGGCGCCTCGATCTGAGGACCGCCGCGCGCGATGTCTGCGCCCGTGGCCCTGGCGTTCTCCTCGTAGAGACGTTCCTCGATCGCACGCAGTGTCGCTCCGGCACCGATGTCATAGCGGCGCAGGACTTGCTGGATGTCCACGAGGCAGTCATCCCGCAGCCTCTCCAGCTCGCGGATCGAGCGTCCGCGTGCCTGCGCCTGCGTCCCCTCGACCATCCGATCGATCAACTCTTCGGTGAGCTCCGGAGCCTCGAGCTTCGTCCAGGGCCACTTCAGGCAGGGCCCGAACTGGCGCAGCATGTGCCGCATCCCGGACTCGCCCCCAGCCAGGTGATAGATGAGATTCGTGCCCATGGCCGCCCAGCGCAGGCCGGGCCCGTAGATGATCGACTCGTCCAGCTCGCCCGTGGTCGCAACGCCGTCATTGACCAGGTGCAGGATCTCCCGCCACAGCGCCTCCTGCAGCCGATCGGTAAGATGTCCGGGGACTTCGCGCCGCACGTGCAGCGGATGCATTCCAATGTGTTTGTAGAGCCGGGCAGCCGCTTCGATCGTTGCCGGCGCGGTGCGCTCGCCGCCGACGAGCTCCACGAGCGGGAGCAGATAGACGGGGTTGAATGGATGCGCCACCAGCAACCGTTCCGGGGCCCTCACGGAGCGTTGCAGGTCGGTCGGCATCAGGCCGGAGGTGCTGGAGGCGATGATCACATCGGGGGGAGCCTCCTGGCTCGCCTCGCCCAGCACGCGCTGCTTCAACTGGAGCTGCTCGGGGATATTTTCCTGGATGAAATCGACCTCGCGCGCCATGGCGCGCAAATCGGTCGTGAATGTCAACTTTCCCTTCGGCGGCAGCGGGGCGATGCTCAGGCGGGCCAGGGCACCCTCCGCGTTCTGCACGGCGCCGCGTATCCACGCCTCCATTTCGGGCTTGACGTCTGCAGCGACAACATCGATGCCGAAATGCAGGGCCCGCGCGGCCCAACCGCCCCCAATCACACCCGTCCCCAGCAGTCCGAGTCTCTTTACCTGCCTCATGGGCCTTCCGCCGTCGATTCGCTTTTATAATGTCGTCGTCATAATATAATAAACCGACGGTCTGAAGCGAGGGGGTTGGATGGGCGCTGGCGCTCTGCTCGAGAGGCGCTCGATCGACTACGTGCCGCTGGCCGAGCGGCACGGCAAGGTTCGCGACCTGTGGTCGGTCTGGTTTTCCGGCGATGCCCATCTCGCCACGCTGGCCGTCGGCATTCTCGGCATCACCCTCGGCGGTAATCTGCTGTGGACCTCGCTCGCGGTGACCGGCGGTTGCGCGCTGGGCACTTTCTTCATGGCGTTCCATTCCACCCAGGGCCCGCAACTGGGCCTTCCGCAGATGATCCAGTCGCGTCCGCAGTTCGGCTACACAGGCGCCCTGCTCGTCTGGGGTGTCGCGCTCATTGCCTACATCGGCTACAACGCTTTCAATCAGGTGCTGGCCGCGCAGACCTTGCACCAGCTCTGGGGGCGCATCCCGGCTACCTCGCCAGCCGTCCTCATCCTGTTCGCACTCGTGGCGCTCGTCCCGGCCGTGGTTGGCTACGACGTCATTCACCTGGCGCAGCGCCTGTTCGCTTACCTCATGATTGCCATCCTGTGCGTGTTCTCGGTTGGCGCGCTCCTTCTACTGCGTTTTCCACCCGGTCAGTGGGAGCTGGGGGGATTTCGCAGCGGTCCCTTCATCGCGGAGTTCTTCGCTGCGGCCTCCTATCAGCTCTCCTGGTCGATCTACGTCTCCGATTACTCCCGGTACCTGCCCCGCAGTGTCAGCGTCCGTGAGTCATTCTGGTGGACGTACCTCGGAGCGTTCATCGGCGGGACATGGATGATGCTGGTCGGCACGGTGGCCGCTGCTGCGGCGCCGGATCTCGAGGTCGCGGCGGCCATGCAATCGGCCGGAAATCGAATTCTTCCGCACCTGGGCGAAGTGCTGCTGATCGGCGCTCTGCTCGGCCTCGTCACCATCTCTTCGTTGAACTTCTACGGGGCTTCCTTGACGCTGCTCAGCGTCGCCGACACGTTCAGACCGCTGCGCAGCAGCGTTGCGAAGCGACTCGCAAGCCTGCTCGCCGCTGGCATCGCCGCGACCGCGATCGCCCTTGGCGCCTCGGGCAACTTTCTGACGGCCTTTGGGGATCTGCTGGCCGTCCTGCTGTACCTCTTCACGCCCTGGACGGCCATCAACCTGGTGGACTTCTATCTCGTGCGCCGGGGCCATTACTCGATTCGCGAGATTTTCAACCCGCGGGGCATGTACGGGCGCTGGAACTGGCGCGGGCTGATCGCCTACGGCATCGGCTTCGTGGCGATGATCCCGTTCTTCAATACCAGTGTGTACCGCGGTCCCATCGCGCGCGCGTTGGGAGCGGATATCGCGATGCTGGTCGGATTGCCCGTTGCCGCGGCGGTGTATCTGCTCGCCTGCCGCTCGTTCGATGCGGCCCAGGATCGCGAACGCGCCAGCGCCGCCGATGCGGGTCTGGAGCCCGCTGCAGGCAGGCTCTGAGGAGACCGGCTCAGCGGCGCCGGGTCGGCCGCCGGGCGCGCGGTGATCGGGCAGGCCGCTTGGCGAGCGTGCCGCTCGGCTCCCCTCCGGTTACCTCGCGCAGATCCTTCTCGGAGGCCGAGCATACCGCCAGCAGCCGGCAGGGGCCCTCGCCACGCACCACGTAAGCATGCCCCATCGTACTGTCGATGTAGGTGGACTCGCCGGCCGTCAGCACGATTGGTGCATAGAGCTCGGTGTGCAGCTCGACTTCACCTTCCAGCACGTAGATGAACTCCTCGCCGGTATGTCTGACGAGCTCCCCGAATTCCTCGAGCGAGCGCGCATGCAGCTCCGTATAGATGGGAATGAATTTCTTGCGCGTGACGTCCGTATTCAGATAGCGGTAGTCGTAGTTGCGAGTGGCGACCAGCTCCCCCTCGCCGCGCCGATTGACGCTGCGCCGGCCGGTGATGGCCGCGGGGCCGCCTGCGCCATCGATCGGCGCGAACAGCTGGGCGATGTCGATGCCCACGCCCTCGCTCAGCCGGATCAACTTGTCATAAGTGAGGGAAAGGCGATCGTTCTCCACCTTCGAGAGAGTTGGAATGGAGAATCCGGTGCGCCGGCTGACCTCCGCCAGCGTCCAGCCCCGCTGCTTTCTGAGGGCGCGCAGCGTCGCCCCGAGACGGGATCGTCGGGCGGAGTCCATCATGGGGAGGGTCGGAGAGTCATTGACGCAGCGATCATAGTGGACGGTGGTCCATGGCGCACCACGAGGGCTTGCTTGGGGCGGCGGCCGCCCAAGCACTCCGGATTTATCGCAACGCTTTGAGCACTGATCTACCGAACTAGAAACAAGTTTCCAAAATAGCAAATAAGTTGTAGAGTCTGCGCCGGCTGAAATACCAGCTCGGCTGCGCAGCCATACCCCAAGAATGCCGGCGCAGTGGCCCCGTCGGGCGTGCGTGCGAGAGCGCCGGTCGGCGCGCTCGGGCTGGAGGAAACCGGATCCTCGAATGATGTATCCGCTCGAAATAACGCAATGCGAAACGGAGAGTATCCCGTGATCCGTCACTGCCTGACCGCGATCGTTGCCCTCCTCGCCTCGGCTCTCGTGGTGGCCGCAGGTGCCCCGCAGAAGAATGCGACACCAACAGGACCTGCGTCTGCTCCAGCGGTGAGGCCGGCGGATCACCCGACGGAAGCTGCATCGGCCGCAAACTCAGGTCAGCACGCACTGACGGAGGAAGATGTCACCAGCTTCCTGGACGGCCTCGTGCCCTATGCGATGGCGCGCGGTGCAATCGCCGGAGGCGTTGTCGTGGTCGTGAAGGACGGCAAGACGCTGTTTGCCAAAGGATACGGGTACGCGGATGTGGCCGGCCGCAAGCCGGTCATCGCCGCTCAGACTCTCTTCCGGCCCGGCTCCGTCTCGAAGCTCTTCACCTGGACCTCGGTCATGCAGCTGGTGGGAGCCGGCAAGCTCGATCTCGACCGGGATGTGAACGAGTACCTCGACTTCAAGATCCCGCCGAAGTTCGGCCAGCCCATCACCTTGCGCAATCTGCTCACCCATACGCCCGGTTTCGAGGACGGCATCTCGGAGGCCTTCGTCAAGCAGCCCGAGCAGCTCATGCCCCTCGGGGACTATCTGAAGAAGCACATGCCGGCCCGCATCTATCCGCCGGGCAAGATCGTCGCCTATTCCAACTACGGTGCCTCGCTCGCCGGCTACATCGTGCAGCGCACTTCCGGCGAGCAGTTCGCCGACTACGTGGCGAACCACATATTCAAGCCGCTCGGCATGGAGCATTCGACCTTCGTGCAGCCATTGCCCGCACAGTTCCAGAGCAACATGTCCAGCGGCTACACCACCGCCTCGGACAAGAAGCCCCACCCGTTCGAGCTGATCGAGACCGCGCCGGCGGGCGCGCTGTCCGCCACGGGCACGGACATGGCGCATTTCATGATCGCGCACCTGCAGAACGGACAGTACGGCGACGGCAGAATCCTGCCCGAGCCGACCGCTGTTCTGATGCACTCGCCGGCATCACGCATGGCTCCAGGAATGAACGGTTTCGCGCTCGGGTTCTACATGGAGAACCGCAACGGTCAGCGAATCATCGGCCATGCCGGCGACACCGAGCCCTTCCACAGCGACCTGCATCTGCTTCTGGATCAGGGCGTCGGGCTCTTCATGTCCTTCAACAGTCTCGGCAAGGAAGGTGAGGCCGGCAAAGTGCGTGAGCAGCTGTTCCGTGACTTCCTCGACCGGTATTACCCGTACGTGCCACCAGAGGAAAAGACAGTTGCGGACCCGAAGCCGGATGCGGCGCGTGTGGCGGGGTGGTATGTCGGCAGCCGCCGGATCGAAAGCGCTCTGCGCCTGCTCTTCGCGCTGAGCCAGGAAAGCGTCAAGGCCCACGAGGACGGCACGATCTCAGTCAGCATGCTCAAGGACCTGAGTGGCACGCCCAAGCGCTGGCGTGAGGTGGGTCCCCTCACCTATCGCGAGGTGAACGGCCAGACGCATCTGAAGTTCGTGACCGACGAGAAGGGGAGCATTTCCTACTGGATCTCCGACGACTTCCTGCCGGTGGAAGTGGCACTGCGGACCCACGGTTTAGGGAAGCTGGGCCTGCTGCGCGTCATGCTGATTGCCTGGGTGTCAGTCCTCGTGCTCACGCTCGCCATCTGGCTCGGCGGCTGGATCACGAGGCGTCATTTCCGCGCCACGCTTGCACTGACTCCGCAGCAGAAGCGTCTGCGACTGGCCTCGCGCATCGGGGTCGTCCTGATAGTCATCACGTGTGCGGGCTGGCTGGGTCTGGTCGCCGCGCTGACGGGTGGAAGCGGCGACATCAATGGGATGCTGATCGCGCTGTATCTGCTGGGCGTGCTGGCCATTCTCGGTTGCCTGACGGTCATCCTGGAGGGCGCGCAGCGCGTGCTGAGCGGTCCCGGCGGCTGGCTCGTCCGTTGCAGCGAGCTGGTACTGGGATTGGCTGGCCTGTACGGCCTATGGGTGATCCTCCATTATGGGCTTGCGAACTTCAGCCTCACGTACTGAGCACGCGCTACTGGCTTGCCTCTGCCTCGCCGGCACCAGTGTGTTGGCGGACGCGGCGCCCCCTCGCGATCTGGATGCATACGCTTCACGAGCGATGCACACGTTCGAGGCGCCCGGCATGGCCGTTGCAATCGTCGAGGGCGGGCGGACCTACACCCGCGGCTATGGCGTGCGAAAGATGGGCGACGCCGCAGAAGTGGACGAGCACACGACGTTCCCCATCGGTTCCAACACCAAGGCTTTCACCTCCGCTGCACTGGCCATCCTGGTCGATCGCGGCAAGCTCAACTGGAAAGATCGCGTCATCGATCGGCTACCGGGCTTCGAGATGTATGACGCCTACGCGTCGCACGAGATGACACTGCTCGATCTGCTGACCCATCGCAGTGGCCTGGGCCTCGGCGAAGGTGATCTGATGTTCGTGCCGGCCACCACTCGTTCCCGCGCCGATATCGTCCACGCGCTGCGCTACCTGCAGCCGGCCACCAGCTTCCGCAGCGTGTTCGCCTACGACAATGTTCTATACACGGTGGCTGGCCAGGTCATCGAGGCAGTCTCCGGTGAGCGCTGGGAAGACTTCATTCGCAAGGAAATCTTCGAGCCGGTGGGGATGCGTGATTCGGCGGTCAGCTATGCGGGCCAGGGTTCGGATCGGGTCGAGCCGCACGCGCGGACATCCGAGGCGATCCGCGGCATGGGCCCCCAGAGAGTGCTTCCGGCAGGTCACGAGGGCGATGCTGCCGCACCTGCCGGCTCCATCTATGCGAGCGCCGCTGACATGGCGCGCTGGCTGCGCGTGCAACTGTCACATGGCGCCCTGGAAGGCGAAAAGCGGCTATTCAGCGAGGAATCCTCCAAGGAAATGTGGACGCCGCAGACCATCGTGCCGATCCGGCCGTTCCCCTCCGCGGTGGCGCAGATCCAACCCAACTTCGAGGACTACGCCCTGGGTTTCTTCATCCAGGACTACCGCGGTCACCAGATCATCACCCATTCGGGTGCGGTCCTGGGCGGCCTGTCGGCGCTGGTCATCGTGCCGGAGAAGAACGTCGCCTTCGCCGTAATGATCAATTCGGAGGACAGCGGCGCTCGCTGGTCGGTCTTCTATCACCTGCTTGACTACTATCTGGGGCTGCCTCCGACGGACTGGTCAGCTCAGTTCAAGAAAGCTTTGGACAGTCTTCACACGACTGCCATGAACTCCCTGCGCGCTGCGCAGAAGGAGCAGTCCGCTCGGTCCGATCGGGGGCCCTCGCTGCCACTCGCCTCGTACGCGGGGGTTTATCACGATCCGTGGTATGGAACGGCGACGATCAGTTCGGGGGACGGAGGTTTGCGCATCCGGTTCGATGCCACTCCCGGAATGGAAGGCCCCCTGGAGCACGTACAGTACGATACATTCCGCACACACTGGACCGATCGCGACATCGAGGACGCCTATGTAAGCTTTGCGCTCGATCCCGGCGGCAGCATCGACAGCGTGAGGCTGCGCGCGGTCTCACCGGCGGCCGATTTCAGCTTCGACTACCAGGACCTGCATTTCATCCCGGCCACGCATTGATTTAAGCGCATGAGTATCGAGCTTCCGCAACCGTATCTGCTGTTTCTGGGAGATGTGACCGAGCCGGCGTACGCCAAAACGGCGTTCGGTCTGCGCGACTGGGCGCCTCAGCTGTGTGTCGGGGAGTTCGCACTTCCCGAGGTCACGGTCACGACGGGCCTGCCGCGCCTCTCTCCGGTCGAGGCGAGGGCGCGCGGCGCGCGCGCCCTGGTGATCGGCATCGCCAATCGCGGCGGCGTGATCGCGCCAGCGTGGGTACCTGGGTTGGTGCAGGCCCTCGAAGGCGGCCTGGACATCGTGAGCGGCATGCACAACAGATTGTCCCACCAGCCTGAGCTCGATCAGACCGCCCGGCGGCTGGGCCGCCGCCTGTTCGACGTACGCCAGCCTCCGCCCAACATCCAGATTGCCTCCGGGGAGAAGCGTAGCGGCAAGCGCCTGCTGACGGTGGGGACCGATTGCGCGCTGGGCAAGAAGTACACGGCGCTGGCGATCGCGAGTGCCTTCACCAAGAGAGGCATCCCGACAGATTTCCGCGCGACCGGACAGACCGGCATCCTGATCAGCGGCCGAGGCATTCCCATGGACGCTGTGGTCGCTGACTTCGTCGCTGGCGCGGCAGAGATGCTCAGCCCGGCCGCCCCGCCCGAGCACTGGGACGTGGTAGAGGGCCAGGGCTCGCTGTTTCATCCGTCCTATTCGGGCGTGTCCCTGGGGCTCCTGCACGGCACGCAGCCCGACGTTATCGTACTCTGCCATGAGTGGGGACGCGATTTCATCGTGGGCCTGGAGCCGTACCGCACCCCGGGGCTCGAGGAAGCGATCGACCTGCATCTGCGGCTGGCCCGTCGTACGAATCCGGCGGTCCGCTGCGCAGGGGTATCCCTGAATACGGCGCGCCTGGGGGTTGATCAAGCCCGCGCCACGCTCCAGGAGCTCAGCGGAGGCCTGCAGCTCCCCGTCGCCGACCCCATTCGCGGTGGCCCTGAGTTCGACCGACTAGTGTCGGCCTGCCTGGCGTAAACTGCAGGCCTCGCTGTTCGCGCGAGGCCGCGCGCGCCCTCTTCCCTTGACGCATCGAGGACTCCGAATCACATGAACCTGCGCGCTCGCCTGTCCTTGAAGGTGGACACCGAAAAGTGGCCTCTGAGGAAGCCGTTTCGCATCACGGGCTATACGATGATCGAGTGCGAGGTCGTTGTGGTCACCCTGACCCAGGACGGGCTGATCGGGCGCGGCGAAGCCTCGGGCGTCTACTACCGGCGGGAAGATGTGCCCGCCATGGTGAAGAGCATCGAGAATGTTCGGGACTCGATCGAGGCCGGGATCGACCGCGAGACGCTGCAGAACCTGCTGCCTCTCGGAGGAGCGCGCAACGCGGTCGATTGCGCACTGTGGGATCTGGATGCCAAGAGGATGGGCAAGCCTGCGTGGCAGCTCGCCGACCTGGATGAGCCCCGCCCGCTGCTCACGGCGCACACGGTGGGTGCCGAAAGTCCGGACGACATGGCGGACTGGGCCTGCTCCTATACGGAGGCCAAGTTCCTGAAACTGAAACTGACGGGTGAGGCGATCGATGCGGACCGAATTCGTGCCGTGCGCGCCGCCCGCAAGGACGTGTCGCTGGCGGTGGATGCAAATCAGGGATTCACGCGCAGCTCACTGGAGGCCCTGCTGCCGGTGCTGACTCAGGCCCGGGTGACCCTCGTCGAGCAGCCTTTCCCGATCGGACAGGAAGCGCAGCTCGATGGCATGAAGTTCCCGATCCCGATCGCCGCGGACGAGAGCGTGCAGGGCCTGAAGGATCTGTCGGCCCTGGTCGGGCGCTTCGGGGTCATCAACATCAAGCTCGACAAATGCGGCGGCCTCACCGAGGCACTGGCCATCGCGCGAGAGGCGCGCCGCCTGGGGCTCGATGTGATGGTCGGCAACATGACCGGGACCTCACTGGCCATGGCACCCGGGTTTCTGGTCGGGCAGCTCTGTCAGGTCGTGGACCTGGATGGTCCGTTGTTTCTGCGCTCGGACCGCTCGCCGGGTGCGGTCTTCAAGGGTGGCAACGTCTGGTGTCCCGACTCGGTATGGGGTGGCACGGCCGTCGCGAGCACCCGCTAGGAACCGGTGCGCCTCGACCCGCTTGCGCCGCTACCCCCGGGGGCCACAAAAAACGCCGGGGATGCGGCGAGCCTTCCCGCCCCACCCCGGCCAGATTCCTCGATGGGCTCAGGACTGCGGCAGTGCGTCGGAGTCGACCTCGCCCGCCCAGGTCCAGTACGACGGACGTGTGCGCCGATATTCCACCACGACGGGCTCGGAGAGTTTCCAGCGCCGCGGCAGTGCGTATTTGCGCGCAATTCTTACAAGTGTCTGCACACTTTCTTCGTCCTTCGCCGCGATCGTGTCGTCTGAGCCGGTCCAGCGCTGAATGAATCTCGCGCGCAGTGCGAGCTGCCGGCGCAGCTCTTCAACATAACGCCGCCCGGATCCGGTGACTGCGCTGGCGGCTTCGTCTGCCGCGCGAACGAACTCGGCCAGGCATCCATCCGTGATGGGAATTCCGATCTTGAGCGCCGCCAGCTCTTCTCGCAGCCATCGCAAGCCGGTTCCCTGAGTCAGAACGAACACTCGAACAAGCGAATCGAGCAGTTTCATGGTGTCTTCCCCTATTGTCCCGGTGTGGGGATCGCGTGGCGCTGCCAGCTGCCGACGATCCAGGTGTCGTACGGCCGCCACACAATAAATCCCCGCAATCTGTGTGCATACCGCGTGCCAGAAGCCGGAGCGCCACAAGCGAGGCGGCCCGGCTGTAGCACTGGGGCCGGGCGCTGAAGCTCAATCCTCCGCAAGGCAGACATGACCTTGGACAGATGACGGCGGCCACTGCCGTGCAGCAAGGTGCATCCCACCATGAACAGCCATAGTTATCTTCAGCGCCAGAGGCGTGCGCTCCGGCGAGTCAAATGGCTCGGGCTGACACTGGTACTCACACTCGCATACGTCCATCCCGCGGTGAATGATCGCGCGCTCAAGGGTTGGATATGGGCCATGGCCTTTGCAACAGTCCTGGGAATGGTGTGGCTGCACGCGCAATCAAAATGTCCCAGATGTCGTAGCAGGGTTCGGCTGCGCGCACACGGCACGTGCTGCGGCACATGTGGTCTCGACTTCAGAACGCATCCATGCAGACCCGTGCCCGCATCAACTGGGTGGCGCCGGGCGAACTGAGTCTGCTTTGGATCATGGGCCGTGCGCGGATCGAACGCGCGACCAACAGATTAAAAGTCTGCTGCTCTACCGACTGAGCTAACGGCCCGTTGTGGTGGGTCCCGGCTGCGGGAAGCGGTCGCGCCGCCGCAGGGGGCGCGCATCATACTACAGGAGCGCCCCGCCTGCGGCCTGGTCCTGCTGCCTCCCTCGCTGATCAGTGGCTGTTGGGCGGTGGGTTGGCGGGCATCCGTTTGAGGCGCTCGGTGGCGAGCCGTGCCGCATCGCTATCCGGATACTTCTGCGTGACTTGCTCCAGAGTCTTGCGCGAGTCGCCATAGCGCTTCAGCTCGTATTGCGTGAAGCCGAGCTTCAGCAGCGCATCGGGCGCCTTGCGGGACTCGGGCCACTTCTGAAGTACGGTGTGAAAGGCGTCGGAGGCGCCATTGTAGTCGCGCGTCACATAGTAAGCCTCGCCCAGCCAGTATTGAGCGTTCTCGGCCAGCGGGCTCTGGGGGTAGGTCGACAGAAAATCCTTGAAGCCGGTGATGGCGACGGAATAGCTGCCGGCTTTGAGCGCATCGAAGGCCTGCGAATAGACCGCCTGTTCAACGGATGAGCCGGCAGCGGGTCCAGAGGGCGTCGCAGAACCGGCCGCGCCCCCCGCGGCTCCGGAAGCACCCTGGTTGCCTCCCAGGCGCTTGTCGAGATCGCCGTACATGTCGTGCTGTTGCTTGCGCAGCGCCTCCTGGGAGTTCTCGAGCTCGTCAACACGGCCGCGCAGCTTGCGCACATCCGCCTGGACGGCATCGAGATTCTGGGCCAGATCGACCAGGCTCTGGTTCGACACGACGCGCTCGATCCGGGCCACGCGCGTATCGAGCTCGTTGATCTTGCTCTGCATCGCGTCCTCTTCATCGCGGTTCGAAGCGCAACCGCTCATCGTCGCCGCGAGCAGCGCCATGGCCACCGAGACGGCGAGCACTCGCGTCGGCGCCCCGGCCGGCGCCTTGGCCTGGATCACACCCATGGCGAGTTACCTCTGCGGTTGGGCATTGGGATTCAGATAGACGATCTCGACACGCCGGTTCTTGGCCCAGGCGGCTTCATCATTGCCCACGGCAGCGGGCCTCTCCGCGCCGTAGCTCACCGTGGACAGCTGGGCTTCAGTCGCCCCTTGCAGCATGAGCGCCCGCCGTACTGCCTGCGCACGTCTCTCGCCAAGACCAATGTTGTACTCGCGCGAGCCGCGGTCGTCGGTGTTGCCCTCGAGGCGCACGCGCGCGCTCGAATGGCTGGCCAGGTACTTGGCGTGTGCAGCGACCACTTCGGTCCCTTCGCTCTTGATCTCGCTGCTGTCGAAATCGAAATAAATGACGCGCTTGGCCAGCAGGCCGGCCTGCGGCCCGGCTGCCTCCTCGTCAGTGCCTGCGGACCCGGCGTTGGCGGCATTCGCCCCCGAGGCATCCGCGCCTGAGCCGGATTCGGAGGACTGCTGTTCCGGCGGCGGCGCCTTGGGCTTCTTGCTCGCGCATCCGGCGCTCCCCAGAGCGACCCCCAGCATCAGGACCATCAGTAGCTTTTGCATACCCACTCCACCCTTGCGCCGCGAAGCGGCGAATCGTTTTACTGACCGAACGGACCCCAGACAGGCTCGCGGACCTCTCCCTGCTCTGATTTCAGCCGCAGACCCGTCAGACCATCCACCGAGACCGTCGCCAGCACGCCGCGACCCCCATCCTGCTCGGAGTAGATCAGCGTCGCCCCATTGGGCGCGAAGCTCGGTGACTCGTCCAGATGCCCATGCGACAACACCCGGACCGTGCCGTTCGACAGGTCCTGCACCGCGATGCGGTAGTTGCCGCTGTCGAGCGTCACCATCGCGAGCTGCGTGCCATCAGGCGACAGTCGCGGCCTCGCATTGTAGGACCCAGTGAAGGTGATGCGCTTCGGGTGGTCGCCTGGCTGCGCAGCTACACGATAGATCTGCGGGCTTCCGGCACGGTCGGAGGTGAAATACAGCGACTTCCCGTCCGGGGCCCACGCCGCCTCGGTATCTATGGCCGGGTCATCCGTGATCCGGGCCAAATTCTGGCTCGAAAGATCCAGCACATACAGATCCGGGTTGCCGCCGCTGCCGCCGAGAGTGAGCGCCAGCTTGTGCCCATCGGGCGACCAGGCGGGCGCGCCGTTGATGCCCGCTCGGGCCGAGACCTGGCGGCGCTCGCCGCTGCGGACGAGTTGCACGTAAATGGCCGAACGCTTGCTCTCGAAGGACACATAGGCAAGCCACTGTCCATCCGGAGACCAGGAGGGAGACATGAGCGGAAAGCGTGACTCGAGGATGAGACGCTGATTCTCGCCGTCCGCGTCGGCGACGATGAGCTGATAGCTCTGCGCGGGCGGCTGGCCGTGGACCGCCACATACGCTATGCGCGTCGCGAAGGCCCCGTGGATCCCCAGTATTTTCTCGTACACGACATCACTGACACGGTGGGCGGCGTTGCGCAATGCGCCTGCGGTGCCGGTGAACCGCTGCCCCGCGACACGCTGTCCGGTCAACGTATTCAACAGATCGAAATCCACCGCAAGATTGCCCGCATCGAGGGAGCTGACGCGTCCCACGACCACATAGTCGTCACCGGCCGCCTTCCAGTCCGCGAAATTCACGCCGGAAGGTTGGGTCGGCGTGGCGGGCATCTGGCTGCGCGGCAGCGCGCGAAAGCGCCCGCTGCCCTCGAGGTCGTGCTGCACGACCTGTGCGACATCCAGGCCGCCATCATTGGGTGTCTTCGAGAACGGGACGATGGCGATGGGCACCGGGTCGCTGACACCCGAGGTGACCTCGATCTTCAGCTGCGCGCGGGCGGTCACGGCAGCGCCCACGGTGAGCAGGAGCGCCAGTCCGATCGCCAGAACGTGCCGGGGCCGGGCGATAAAGTTTCTGTTCAGTCTCATGGCGTGCTGTTGAAGTGTGACATCAATCGGGCTTGAAGGTGATTTCCAGATTGCGCTCGAACAGGGACGGGTCCGACGGAGGCGGCAGCGGCGAGGCGCGATAGACCGCCGCCTCGATCGACTCCCGCACGGCCTGATCTCCGTTGCAGCTGCCGATCCGCACATTCACGACTTCACCGCCGGGGACCTGGGTGACGTCCAACACGCACTCGATCCCCTGACGCGCCGTGGGCGGTCGCAGCCAGGCGCGCTGAATACGCGCTTGGATTTGCGCCTGCCAGCTCGCGAGTGCGCCGCTCGAGCGGGCGGCCGTGGCGCGCTCTTCCGCAGCGAGATCGTGCTTGAGGTCGGCTTCCATCTGGGCTTTGTTCTGCTCGTCGGCCTGGCGCTGAGCGTCCTCCTGGCGTTTCTGCTCCGCCAGGCGCTGGGCCTCGACTTTCTTCTTGGCGGCTGCCTTGCGCTCCGCGTCCGCCTTCTCCTGCGCCTGGCGCTTCTGCTCGTCCTGGCGCTGCTGTTCCTGCTTCTGCTCGTCGAGCTTGCGCTGCTGCGCCGCCTGCTGCTCAGCCTGCTGCTTCTGCTCCTGGTCCTTCTCGGCCTGCTGGCGCTGAGCGAGCTCCTCGGGGCTCGGCTGCGGAGGCCCGGTGGGCTCCTCGGGAGGGGGTTGCGGAGGAGGTGTCGGCGGCGGTGTCGGCGCCGGGGTGGGGGCCGGCGTCGGTTTCGCGGCGTGCGGCTGTGGCTTCGGGGGGGCCTGGCGGGCAGCCCCGTTGATTGTCCGCGAGTCGACCACCGTGGCCTCAATGGCCAGCGTGGGCGACGGGGGTTTTGATTTGTGATACGTCCAGAAGCCGTAGGCCAGCGCGGCGACCAGTGCACCGTGCAAGGTTACGGACAGTGCAATCGAGACCCAGCGGTCGCTTGGACGCTCGATCCGTGGACGCTCTACCATGGACGCTCGCGCGCTTCCGCTCAGTGTCCGCGACGCGCGGGCTGTGGCAGCGGATCGGTGATGAAGCCCACCTTCTTCGCCCCGGCCTGCTGCAGGATCACCATTGCCTGCACGACGCGCCCATATTCGACGTGGCTGTCCGCTTTCACCAGGACGGGCAGCAGTGGATTGCGGCGCAGTGCCGCGGTCGCGCGCGCCGAGACGATCTCCGGATCCAGGGGGGCCTGCGGGTTGCCGCCAACGTTCAGATATAGCCTGCCCTCACGATCCACTGACAGGACCAGTGGGATGGAGTTTTTGAGCATTTCCGCGTCGAGAGGTTCCGCACCCGCCTTGGGCAGCTCCACCTTCACGCCCTGGGTGAGCAACGGCGCGGTGATCATGAAAATGATCAACAGCACCAGCATCACATCGATGTAGGGGACGACATTGATTTCCCCCATGAGCCGCCGTCCGCGTGAGCCTTGCGCCATCGTGAAGAGCTCCTAGGCTGAGGTTGGGTTGTTGCCGCCGCGCGCCGCGTGCCGCTGCAGGATCGTCGAGAACTCCTCGGTGAACGCATCGAACCGGATCTCGAGGCGCCCGACCTGGTCGGCGAACCTGTTGTAGGCGACCACTGCCGGAATCGCCGCAAACAGCCCGATGGCCGTGGCGATCAGCGCCTCGGAAATGCCCGGCGCCACCATCGCAAGCGTCGCCTGCTGCACGTTTCCCAGCGAAGAGAAGGCGCTCATGATTCCCCACACCGTACCGAAGAGGCCCACGTACGGACTGGTCGAGCCGACCGTCGCCAGCGTCGCGAGGCTCGCCTCGAGGCGGTCGATCTCCTTCAGGTGCGCCACACGCATTGCGCGTCGCGCCCCTTCCAACAGTTGATCGGAGGCGATCGAGCCCTGCTGGCGCAGGCGCGCGAACTCCCTGAAACCGAACTCGAAGATGCTGGCCATGCCGGTCGCCCCGCCGCGCTGCTCGATGGCGCGGTATAGCTGCGCCAGGTCGCCGCCGGACCAGAAGTTGTTCTCGAACTGGTCGGTACTGCGTCGCGCCCGACCGATCACCAGGCGCTTGCGGAAGATGATTGCCCAGGAGGACAGGGAGGCGAGCAGCAGCAGGCCGATGACGATCTGCACCGGCACGCTCGCCTCGGCGATGATGCGAATGATGGACAGCTGGTCACTCATTCAACCTGACTCCTTGCGGCGTGGCGGCGGGGCGGGGCGCGCCCGACCGTCGCATGCGAGAGAAATTGCGGCAGCCGCTTCGGCCGCAGCGTCCGGGCATCGACACAGGCGACCCGCACGCTCGCCTCCAGCAACAGCCGGTGCGGCGCCGGCTCGCTGCCGCTGCGATAGACGCGCTGGGCAAAGCGGATGCTCGCTGCACCCTCGGCCTGGGGCTCGCAGGTGATCGTCAACTCATCATCGAGCCGTGCGGGCCGCCGGTAGTCGGCCTCGAGGCTGACCACCGTGAACACGACCCCCTGCTCCTCGGCGAGCGCACGCTGCGAATACCCCAGCGAGCGCAGCCACTCGGTCCGCGCCCGCTCGAGGAATCGCAGGTAGTTGGCATAGTAGACGATCCCGCCCCCGTCCGTGTCTTCCCAGTACACTCGCGCCGGCCAAGCGAATACGCTCACCGGCCGTCCTCGAACAGCGACAGGTTGGCGCTGGAGCGTTCGGGAACCCGGAGCCCGAAGTGCAGATACGAGGCTCGCGTGACCACTCGACCGCGCGCGGTGCGTACCAGGAAGCCCTGTTGGATCAGATACGGCTCGATCACGTCCTCGAGCGTACCGCGCTCCTCGCCGATTGCCGCCGCGAGGCTGTCGATACCCACCGGCCCGCCATCGAAACGCTCGATGATGGTGAGCAGCAGTTTGCGATCCAGGGTGTCGAATCCCAGTGGGTCCACCTCGAGCATGTCGAGTGCCGCGTCCGCGATCCGTTCATCGATTCGCCCGTCAGCCTTCACCTGCGCGTAGTCGCGCACCCTGCGCAGCAAGCGATTGGCGATACGCGGCGTCCCGCGCGAGCGCTGTGCGATCCGGTGCCCTCCCCCTGCGTCGATACTCACTCCAAGGATGGCAGCCGAGCGCCGCACGATGCGCTCCAGATCCTCCACTGCGTAGAACTCGAGCCGCTGCACGATCCCGAAACGGTCCCGCAGCGGCGAGGTCAGAAGTCCCGCGCGCGTGGTTGCGCCGATCAGCGTGAAGGGCGGCAGGTTGAGCTTGATGGAGCGCGCCGCGGGGCCTTCCCCGATCATGATGTCGAGCTGATAGTCCTCCATCGCCGGATACAGCACTTCCTCGACGATGGGGGCGAGTCGGTGGATCTCGTCCACGAACAGCACGTCGCGCGGCTGCAGATTGGTGAGCTGCGCGGCCAGGTCACCCGGCCGCTCAAGCACCGGACCGGAGGTCTGCCGCAGCCCCACTCCGAGCTCAGCGGCGATGATGTTGGCCAGTGTCGTCTTGCCCAACCCCGGCGGCCCGAAGATGAGCACGTGATCGAGCGCCTCATTGCGCTGACGCGCCGCCGTCACGAAGATCTCCAGTTGCGTCTTGACCGGAGTCTGCCCGATATACTCCTCGAGCCGACGCGGGCGGATCGCCTGCTCCACGGCCTCTTCCTCGCCGCTGCCTGCGCCGCTCAGGACCCGCTCCGTCGTCATCTGCACTTGTACCGGGGACACGACCGCTCCTTCACACGGCACCCTGCAGGGCGCGCCGGATCAGCTCTTCGGTGGACTGTGTACCGGGGCCGGCCGCCTTGAGCAAGCGGGTCGCCTCCGCCGGGCGGTAGCCCAAAGCCACGAGCGCACCGAAAGCTTCGGCCTCCGCGCTCGTGCCCGCCGCCGGCGCGAACTCGCCCCCGAGGCCCTCGCGGACGCCGAGCCGATCGCGCATCTCGACCACGAGGCGCTCCGCGGTCTTGCGCCCGATTCCCGGAATATGGGTGAGCGCCGCAACGTTCTGACTCTGCACGCACTGCGCGAACGCTTCGACGCTGATGCCGGACAACAGCGCGAGCGCAATCTTCGGCCCGACCCCGGAGACCTTGATCAGGCTGCGGAACAACCGACGCTCATCCTGGGTGGCGAAGGCGTACAGAACATGCGCATCTTCCCGGACCACCAGGTGCGTCAGCAGGTGTACTTCCTCGCCAACGGCCGGAAGGAGATAGAACGTGGACATGGGAGCTTCGAGCTCATAGCCCAGGCCGCCCGCCTCGACTGTGAGCTGGGGCGGAGTTTTGGAGGCGACACGCCCGCGCACCGAGCCGATCATGTCTGGCCGGCCCGCGCGCGCGCGTCGATGCCGTCAGTGTATCCAAACGCCAGCGCCTGCAACTGTCTGGCGTGTGCGTGACAGACGGCGATCGCCAGTGCGTCGGATGCGTCCGGGGCGATCTTGCCGTCCAGCCGCAGCAGGGTCCGGATCATGTGAGCGACTTGAAGCTTCTCCGCTGCGCCGGAGCCGACCAGCGCCAATTTGATCGCCCGAGGTGCGTACTCGTACACGGCCACTCCATGCGGTACCGCGCACAGTGCCGCGCCACGCGCCTGCCCGAGCTTCAGCGCACTGTCCACGTTGCGGTTGACGAACACTCTCTCCACCGCAACCTCTGTCGGCCCGTACTCGGCAATGAGCTTCTCGAGCCCCTCAAAGATGGCCCGGAGCCTCTGCGCCAGAGCCAGGCCGGCCACGGCTATGCATCCGTGTGCCACGTGCGCATAGGCTGCGCCCCGACACTCGATGACACCGAAGCCCGTGCGCCGCGAGCCCGGATCGAGCCCCAGGATGCGCAGATTGGCCGCGATGGCCGGCGGGCCGGCCGCAGCGGCGGGGCGCGGATCAAATGCCCGCCAGGACCTCGTCCGATATCTCGGCATTCGTATAAACGTTCTGTATGTCTTCCAGGTCTTCGAGAGCCTCGAGCAGCAGCAGCATCGAAACCGCGGCCTCCCCTGTGAGGCGCACCGATGTCGAGGCCCGTTCCGTCACCTCGGCGCTGTAGGGCGAGAGGCCTTTCTCCAGCAGCAGCGCCCGCACGGTCTCGAACTCGAGGGGATCGGCCAGCACCTCGATGGTACCGTCCGAGTTCACCACGACATCCTCTGCGCCGGCCTCCAGCGCCGATTGGATCAGGCTCTCCTCGTCCGTGCCGGGCGGATACATCATCAGGCCCACCCGATTGAACAGGTAATCGACCGAGCCGCTGGCGCCCAGGTGGCCTCCGTACCTCTGCAGAACCTGTCGCACGCGCGCAATCGCGCGCTCGCGCTCTGCCAGACAGTCCATCAGCACCGCCGCTCCCCCGGGTCCGTACCCCTCACAACGGAAGCGCTCGCCACCGTGCAGCGCGCCCCCGGCCGGAGCGCGGGACTTTCCCGGCTGCGTGGCTCTGCCGTGGCGAATGCTAACCCACTTGCTGTGACCTGCCATGTCTCGCCTGGAGGAAACCCGGGAGCCTCGCAGCCGCGTGTCTAAGCTTCGGCACCGCCAAGAAAAACTGCCGGGTATGATAGCCGACAACCGCCACCGGCGACACGCCGGCCGGGCGGCGTGTGCGAGTGAGCCCGAGCGACCGTGGAGACCAATCAACTCTGTCCTGCGCCGATCCGCGAATCGCTCGCGATCATGCGACTTGCCCTGCGGGATGGCACGCCCGCGGAGCCAGCCGAGCTGGCCTTCGGTGTGGAGGCGGCGGAGGTCGTCGGTGCGCTGACACAGGACGCGACGCTCGCCAATGCAGTGCTCGCCAGACCGGTCCTGGCAAATCCCGCCGTCCCGGTCGAGAGAGTCGTCCATCTGATCGGCACTGCCGCATCCGACGTGGCGACGGCTCTGGTGCGGCTCGGGGATCTGGGGCTGCCGCGTGACTGGACACCGGCCCGGGGCCTGGATGCGAAGCAGGCCGAAACCCTGCGCAAGATGCTGCTCGCGGTCGTCAGTGATCCTCGGCTGGTACTGGCGCGGCTCGCCGAGCAGCTCGTGGAGCTGCGCCATGCACGCGATCTGCCGCCCGAGGAGCGAGAGCGCCTCGCGATCGAGGCGCGTGCCGTGTTCGCGCCGCTTGCCAATCGGCTGGGCGTGTGGCAGCTCAAGTGGGAGCTCGAGGATCTCGCCTTCCGCTACCTGGAGGCCGACTCATACAGGGAGATCGCTGCGGCCCTCAATGAGCGGCGCGCCGATCGCGAGCTGTACATCCACGGGCTGTGCGAGAGCCTGCAGGCTCAGCTGCGCAACGCCGGTGTCATCGGCGAGGTCTACGGCCGCCCCAAGCACATGTACAGCATTTACAGGAAGATGCAGCGCAAGCAGCTCGCTTTCGAACAGCTCTTCGACGTGCGTGCGGTACGAGTCGTCGTGAGCTCTGTGCCCGACTGCTACGCGGCACTCGGTGTCGTGCACGGGCTGTGGCCCTACATTCCAGGAGAATTCGATGACTACATCGCCACGCCCAAAGGCAACTTCTATCGGTCGATTCACACCGCGGTGATCGGCCCGGGCGGCCGGAGCGTGGAGGTGCAAATCCGCACCCGCGGGATGCACGAGCACGCCGAACTGGGCGTGGCCGCGCATTGGACCTACAAGGAAGGCGGCGCACGCGATAGCCAGTACGAGCGCAAGATCGAGTGGGTGCGCCGACTGCTCGAGCCGCCGGAGAGCGCCGATGCGGGCAGTGCGGGGGCGGACCGCGATTTTCTCGAGCGCATGCGCACCGAACTGTTCGAGGACCGGGTGTACGCCCTCACCCCCAAAGGCGGGGTCGTGGACCTGCCGCGTGGCGCGACGCCCCTGGATTTCGCCTATCACGTGCACACTTCGCTCGGCCACCGCTGCCGCGGCGCCAAAGTAAACGGCCGCATCGTGCCGCTCACGCACGCTCTGCAGAACGGCGAGATCATCGAGATCATCACCGGCAAGCAGGAGGCGCCGAGCCGCGACTGGCTCGCCCCGGAGCAGAGCTATCTGGCCTGCGCGCGCAGCCGCTCGAAGGTGCGCGCCTGGTTCCGCAAACAGGACGTCACGGACAATCGAGCGGCCGGCCGGGTGCTCGCTGAGCGCGAGCTCGCCCGGATCGGCGCCCGCGCCGAGCATTTTGCCGCCATAGTTCGGGCGCTCGAGCTGCGCGACGCCGATCAGCTCTATCAACTCCTGGGCGAGGGCGGGATCACCCTCACCCAACTGGTGCAAGCGGCTGCCCGAGTCATCGAGCCGCGGGCCGCGATTGCCCCGGTGCGACCGGCGAGGTCGCGCCGGGATCGCGGTGGGTCCCCGGTGGACATAGAAGGTGTGGGCGACCTGCCCATCACTCTGGCCCGCTGTTGCGCTCCGCTGAGACCTCAACCGATCTCCGGCTACGTGACGTTCGGGCGCGGCGTCACGATCCATCGCAGCGACTGCGCGAGCCTCGCACGCATGCGCTCGGTCAAGCCTGAGCGTGTTCTGCGGGTGGACTGGAACGCGGGCGATACCGCGGGGCTGGGTGTGGAGATTGCCGTTCAGGCTTTCGATCGGCGCGGGCTCGTGCGCGACCTGACCGATGTGCTGGCGCTGGAACGGCTGAGCATCGCGGCGATGACGACCACGACCGATCGTGCGACGGGATCGGCCCACGTCACGATCGGATTCTGCGTCACCGACCTGGAGCAACTCGCCCGAGTTCTGCGCAGGCTGGGCGGTGTGCCAAATGTGATCCATGCACGGCGGACAGGCTGAGCTGACCACCTGAGCGGGGCCTGCCGGAGGCCCCGTCAGCCCACCAGGGCCGAGGGACCACCCGGAATATGCAAACCGTGATCTGGCGCTGCGCCGGAACCGATGCCGGCACGTTAACTAGACCTGACGGTCATCGGTTTAACTGCTTGAGGCTCAAGCTATTCCCGCGGCGAAGCCCCGTTCCTGGGGCAGCGTGCCGATGTGGGACGTGGCCTGAAGCCGGAGTGTTCGCCGCCTATGCGCGTGCTCGTCGTCGACCAGGATTCCGCGCAGCTGGAGTCGATCGCCCGATCGCTCCGGGATCGCTATATCGTCGACGCGGTGACCAACAAGGGTGATTGCCTTGATCTGCTCCGGCAGAACACCTTCGAGGTCATCGTGGCCGGCGAGCGCCTCGAGGATGGATCGGGACTGGAGTTGCTGGGTCAGGCAGCCAAGCGCTGGCCGTCCATGCTGCGGATCTTCGCAGCCGATCGCCAGCGGCTGCAGCTCCTCAAGGGACGGCTGGGTCCGTTCGAGCTGTTCCAGACACTGACCTACCCCTTGGATCCGGATCGCCTGATCTCCACGCTGGAGCTGGCCGGCGCCGCCCAGGATGCCAATGCGGACACGGCCAACATCCAGCATGTTGTTCTCGGTGCTGACGTGTATGCCGAGGAGACGGGTGAGTCAGATCCCTTTCCACCGCCGAAACCCGAGCCGCGTGCGGTGCCGGAGCCACGGGATCCCCCGAGAGTTGCGTCCCTGCGCAGCGTCACGCGCTCTGGGACACCGCTACGCGTCTCCCGTAGCAGCGGATCCGGGCGCCCAACCTCGCGCAGGGCATTGGCCGTAGCGGAGGCGCCGGAAGCACCCGCCGCGCCTGCGCCGCCGAAGCGCAATCCCGTGCGTGTTCCGCTCGTAAGTCAGCCTCGAGCGAGCGCTCCCCGGGCGATCGGGCCGCAATCCAACGAGGATCTGGCCGAAGTTGCGGAGATCGCCCGCGAGGTGCGCTCCGCGCTGGAGCCAGGGGTTCTGGAGCCGGAATCCCACCGGCGGGCGCTGCTTGTCTGCACCGGCGCCCTCGTCCTGCTAGCTGCCGTCCTGGTTGGCTTCAAGATCTTCGGCGGTCCTCATCAGGGCACACGCCAAAGCCCCCCACTGATCGCGCACCGTGAGCCCTCCGCCTCTACCCCGCCTGCCGTGGCGCAAGACACTTCACCCTCAGCGAGCTCGCAGCCGGTGAAATCGTCCTCTTCCGCCGCCGTGGCTGCGCGCGAGATAAAACCGCCCACTCATGAGGCAATCGGACGAACCCCGCCCGCTTCGCGGCATCCCAAGGGAGCAGCGCTAACTGCCGCGCAACCGCGGGCAGAGCGCGGCGTGCCCGATACCTCGGTCGCGAAGGAGCCGGCGCTGGCCCCGGAGACGCCGGTCGGCATGATGCTGGCGTCGCCCGAGACCCTCGGTCCAACCAGCTCCGGGCAAGTGACTGCAGATCGCAGTCAGTCCGAGCAGCAGGTCCCGACACGCGACAACCCGACCAGCGCGCAGCAACCCGCTGCTGCGGCCACGGGCCCCAGCGCCTCAGCGGTGCCACCGGCAGCGACAAGGCCCCCTGCGACAAGCGTCACACTCGCCTCCGCTGCTCCCGTGATTCCCAACTCTGCGTCATCGACGCCCGGGACGACTGCCGCTCCGCCGGCGCCCGCCGCCACGCCGGCGTCCACGGACCCGGGCGAGCCGCCCCCTGTCGTTCGGGAGGCTAAGCTCATTCACCGCGTCAACGCGGACTACCCCTCCGCCGCGAGGCACGAGGGCATCCAGGGCTTCGTCGAGTTGGCCGTCATCGTTTCCGGCCAGGGTATGGTCACGGATGTCTCGGTGGCCCAGTCCACACCGCCCGGTGTTTTCGACAAGGCAGCGATTTCAGCCGTGCGCCGCTACCGCTATGACCCACGCTACGTCGACGGCCTGCCCGCCGAGGCGCATCTGCGGGTACGTCTGGATTTCGGACCCGACCCGGGCAGCCGCTGAGGTGCGAGCAGCACTGGTGACCTGTCTGTTGGGTTTGACCGCGCTGGCAGCCACGCACAGCAGTTCGCTCACAGGCGCGGTCCGCTGTGCCGCGAGCCCAGCCGCGAGCCACTCTGCAGCCAACTCTTTCGCGCCACACCCCGGCGCCAAGCGCAGAGCCTATGGGGCACCCATCCAGCGCCCCATTCTCAAGAGGCTCAAGCGCAAGAAGCAGGGCCCTCACCCGAGGTCACGCCCATCCGCGTGAGGCCGATGCGGCCTGCGCGCGGATCGCAATCGACACGGCTCTGCGGGACTACTTGTTGATCGAGTCGATGGCGCGCTTGTCCACTGCCAGGGCCGCTTCGTGCACCGCCTCGGACAGGGTCGGGTGTGCATGGATGGTCCGTTGCAGATCCTCGCTGCTCGCGGAGTATTCCATCGCGAGAACCGCTTCTGCGATCAACTCGCCGGCGAGCGGCCCGACGATATGCACTCCGAGCACCTCATCGTCGTCCTGCGCGGCAATGACTTTCGCAAAGCCCTGCACCTGCTCCATGGCTCGCGCTCGGCCGCTGGCCAGGAAGGGGAAGACCCCTAGCTTGTACGGCCGGCCGGCCGCCTTCACCTGCTCCTCGGTCTGCCCTACCCAGGCGATCTCCGGCGCGGTGTAGATCACCGAGGGCACCGTCTTGTAGTTGACTTCGCCGAAGCGGCCGGCAATCAGATCGGCCACCATGACACCCTCCTCCTTGCCCTTATGGGCGAGCATCAGGCCGCGCACGCAATCCCCGACCGCCCAGATATTCTGTGCCCCCGTCCGGCACTCCTGGTCGACCTTGATAAACCCGCGCTCATCGAGCTCCACCCCGGTGCCGGGCGCCAGCAGGTCACGCGTGTAAGGACGGCGGCCAACGCAGACCACGAGCTTATCCACAGTCAGCGTCTGCTCGCCCTTCGGGTCGCTATAAGTGACCTGCACGGAGTCACCCGATACGCTGGCGGCGCTCACCTTGGCGCCGAGGCGGATCTCCAGTCCCTGTTTTTTGAAGTGGCGCAGAGCCTCTTTGGCGAGCTGCTGATCGGCGATCGCGAGGAACTCGGGCAGCGCCTCGAGGATCACGACTTCGCTGCCCAACCGTCGCCAGACGCTCCCGAGCTCCAGGCCGATCACGCCCGCGCCGATGACGCCCAACCGTTTCGGCACGCTGTCGAACTCCAGAGCCCCCCACGAATCGACAATCCGCTGGCCATCGAACGCTGCCGAGCGCAGCTCCATCGGCGCCGAGCCCGAAGCGAGCACGACATGTTGAGCGGTGAGCTCGCGCCGAGTGCCATCGTGCGCGGTGAACTCCACCCGCCGCCCCGGCAGGAGTCTGCCATGACCCTGCAGAGCGCTGACGCCGGCGGCCTTGAAGAGCGCCAGGATCCCCTGGGTCATCGCCTTGACGATGCCGCTCTTGCGCTTCTGCATCTGCGCAAGCTCGAGCGACACGCCCGAGGTGCGGATTCCGTGCACGGCGAATTCTTCGCGCACACGGTGGTACAGCTCCGAGGATTCCAGCAGGGCCTTGGAAGGGATGCAGCCTGCATTGAGGCAGGTTCCCCCGAACGTGGCACTGCCATCGGGGTTCTTCCACTCATCGATACAGGCGACGCTGAGCTTGTTCTGAGCGGCACGGATCGCGGCCGGGTAGCCGGCCGGGCCGCCGCCGATGACGACGACATCGAATGAATCAGTCATGGAGGTTCAGATCCCCAGCAACATGCGGCCCGGGTCTTCCAGGCCTTCCTTCACCGCCACCAGGAACTGCACCGCCTCGCGGCCGTCGATGATGCGATGATCGTAGGTCACTGCCAGGTACATCATCGGGCGGATCGCAATCTGGCCGTTGACGACCATTGGGCGCTCCTGGGTCTTGTGCATCCCCAGAATGGCGCTTTGCGGCGCATTTACAATAGGGGTGGACATCAACGAGCCGAACACCCCGCCGTTGGTGATGGTGAAAGTGCCCCCCGTGAGGTCCTCGATTGCGATCGAGCCCTCGCGCGCCTTGCGGGCGTACTGGGCGATCTCTTTCTCGATGATCGCGAAGCTCTTGGTATCGGCATCCCGGACGATGGGCACCATCAAGCCTCGCTCGGTGGAGACCGCCACGCCAATATCGTAATACTCGTGGTAGATGACATCGCTGCCGTCCACCGAGGCATTGATGACCGGAAATTTCTTGAGTGCCTCGATCGAGGCCTTCACGAAGAACGCCATGAAGCCGAGCTTGATGCCGTTCTCCTTCTCGAAGCGCTCCTTGTAGCGGCTGCGAAGCTCCTGGACCGCCGTCAGATCCACTTCGTTGAACGAGGTGAGCAGCGCCTGGGTGGACTGCGCTTCGACGAGGCGCTGCGCGATCCGCTGGCGCAATCGAGTCATCGGAACACGCTGTTCCGCACGTCCCCCGGAAGCAGCCGGGCGCGCGACGGGCGCCGCAGGGCGCGCAGCAGCGGGCTGTGCCGGCTGCTTCCCCAGAAACTCCACGACGTCGCTTTTCGTCAGACGTCCGTCTCTTCCCGATGCGGGGATCGAGCCGGGATCGAGCTTGTTCTCCTCGACCAGGCGCCGCACGGAGGGGCTCAACTTGCCGGACTCCTTGCCACTGCCCTCGTCCGTGATCTTGGTCGTGGGGGTCGGAGCTGTTTTGGCAGCGGTGGGCGCCGCTGGGGTGCCGGCCGAACGCGTGGTCGCCGCCGGCGCGGCACCTGCCGCCGGTGCCGCTCCTGCGTCGATCACGGCCAGCACCTGCCCGCTCGTGACGGTCGTCCCGCTCGGAATCCGGATCTCGCGCACCACTCCGTTCAGAGGTGCCGGCACTTCCAGGACCACCTTGTCGGTCTCGAGGTCGGCGAGGTTCTCATCGCGCTGCACCGGATCCCCGGGCTGCTTGTGCCAGGCGACGAGCGTGGCGTCGGCAACGGACTCCGGCAGCTGCGGCACACGGATTTCAGTCGTCATGAGCTCTTTCTCATCGCCGGCACGGGCGTGGGCGAGCTGGGCTTGGGGGCGGTGGCGGCCGATGCATTTCCCGTCAGGCGCGTGGTCTCCCGCGCGGAGTCTTCGGTCGCCGTGGCATGCAGGGCGGCGTGAATGAGAGCCTGCTGCTCGGCCTCGTGGATCTTGGAGATCCCGGTGGCCGGTGCCGCGGCGGGTGCCCGCCCCGCGTACAGCACCTGACCGCCGCCGAGCAACTCCTGCAGCCGATGACGGATCTGATACCAGGCACCCTGATTTTGCGGCTCCTCCTGGCACCAGACGATCTCGCGCGCAGTGGCGTAGCGATTGAGGATCGCCTCGTACTCCTCGCTCGGAAACGGATAGAGCTGCTCGACGCGCACGAGCGCGACATCGCGAATACCGGCCTTGCGGCGCGCCCGGAGCAGATCGAAGTAGACCTTGCCGCTGCAGAAGACGACGCGGCGCACCTGGGCGGGCGGCAAATCATCGGCCTCGTCGATGACGCGGGCGAAGCTGCCGCGGGTGAGATCCTCGAGGCTGGACACGGACAGCTCGTGCCGCAGCAGACTCTTGGGCGTCATCACGATGAGCGGCTTGCGAAACGGTTGCAACATCTGGCGGCGAAGCATGTGAAACATCTGCGCCGGCGTGGATGGCACGCACACCTGCATGTTCGATTCGGCGCATAGCTGCAGGAAGCGCTCGAGTCGAGCCGAGGAATGCTCGGGCCCCGCTCCTTCGTAGCCGTGCGGCAGGAACAGGACCAGCCCGCAGAAGCGCTCCCACTTCGCCTCGCCCGAGCTGATGAACTGATCGATGATCACCTGGGCGCCGTTGGCAAAGTCCCCGTACTGTGCCTCCCATACCACGAGCGCATTCGGCTCGGTGGTCGAGTAGCCGTACTCGAAGCCGAGGACGGCCTCTTCAGAGAGCACCGAATCGATGACCTGCACGAGGGGCTGATGCTCAGCCAGGTGCTGGAGCGGAATGTAGGTGCGATCGCTGTTCTGATCGTGCAGCACCGCGTGGCGGTGGAAGAACGTGCCCCGTCCGCTGTCCTGGCCCGAGATGCGCACGCTGCAGCCCTGCTCGATCAATGCCGCGTAGGCGAGTGTCTCGGCGCAACCCCAGTCCAGTGGCAGCTCGCCCGCCAGCATCTTCCTGCGGTTCGCCATGATATGCGCGACCCGGGGGTGCAGGGCGAAGCCTTCCGGGTAAGCGGTGAGCCGCTCGCCGAGGGATCGCAGCCGCGCGAGCTCTACCCCTGTCTGCACGCGCTCCGCCCAGTCGATCTGGGAATACGGGCGCCAGTCCACCGTGTATTTGTTGCCGATCATCCCCAGCGATGCTCGCGCCTGCGGCCGCCCTTCATCGAGGCCGTTGCGGTACTGCTCCATCATCTGCGCAACCTCCGCCTCCGACACGATGCCCTCTGCGACCAGTCGCTCACCGTAGAGTTTGCGCGCCGTCGGATGTTGGCGAATCGTGCGATACATCACCGGCTGAGTGGCAGCCGGCTCATCCGCCTCATTGTGGCCGTGGCGGCGGTAGCAAACGAGATCGATGACCACGTCCTTGTGGAATTTCATCCGGTACTTGAGCGCGAGCCGGGACACGAACACCACCGCCTCCGGATCATCGGCATTCACGTGGAAGATCGGCGCCTCGAGCATCTTCGCCACATCGCTGCTGTAGATCGTGGAACGCGTATCGCGCGGATCGGAAGTGGTGAAACCCACCTGGTTGTTGATCACCAGATGGAACGTGCCGCCGGTGTAGTAGCCGCGAGCCTGCGACAGCTGCAGCGTCTCCATGACGACCCCTTGCCCCGCAAATGCCGAATCTCCGTGCACCAGCACGGGCAGCACGCGATCGCCGCTGCCATCGCCTCGGCGCTCCTGGCGGGCCCGTACCGATCCCTCCACCACGGGATCTACGACTTCGAGGTGAGAAGGATTGAAGGCGAGAACCGCATGCACGTTGCCACTGGGGGTGCGCAGATCCGCGGAGAAGCCCTTGTGATACTTCACATCACCCGAGCCCTTCAGATGGCTTAGGTCGTAGGCTCCCTCGAACTCCGAGAACATCACGGAGGGAGACTTGCCGAGCAGATTGACGAGGACGTTCAGCCGGCCACGGTGGGCCATGCCGATCACCACTTCCTCCATCCCCGCCGCGCCGCTGCTCTGGATCAGATCATCGAGCAGTGCAACGAACGAGTCGCCGCCCTCCAGCGAGAATCGCTTCTGCCCCACGTATTTGGTGTGCAGATAGCGCTCCAGGCCCTCCGCCGCCGTGAGCTGCCAGAGCAGGTTGCGCCGCTCCTCGGGCGTGAAGCGGTGCAGCAGCCGTCCCGATTGGAACTGATCCTGCAGCCACAGCCGCTCTTCGGACTCCGAGACGTGGGCGAATTCGGCGCCGATCGCACCGGCGTAGATGAATTCGAGCTGCGCGAGGATGTCCCGCAGCTTCATGCGTCGCGGCACAGCATCCGTGCGGCTGCCGGTAAAGAATTCCGTATCGAGGTCCGCGGCCGTGAGACCGAAATACTCCAGCTCCAGGACGCGCGGCCGCGGCCGGACGGCCAGCCCCAGCGGATCGACGCGAGCCAGCAGATGACCGCGATTCGTCCAGATCTGGATCAGCCGGGAAACCGCCGCCTGGCGGGCGTTCCCGTCTCCGTCCGCCCCGCGAGCACCGGCAGCTGAGCCGGTACGGGGCTCGCGCGCCCGCTCGGCAATGGCTACCCGGATGGGCCCATGAGCTCGCTCCGCAGTCCCCGCGGGGCTCAGTTGCGCAAAATAGCCGCGCCAGGCCTCCCCTACGCTCCCGGGATCGCGCAGATATTGCTCGTAGAGGGCATCGAGGTAGTCGGCGTTGCCGCCGTACAGAGGTGTAGGTTCGAGCATGCGGGGACGAATGTAGCGAGGCCCAAGTTTAACGGAACGTGCCGGCCAGAGGAATCAAGCACTCCGACCCCGCCGGGGGGCTTGGAACCGCCGCAGCCGCGGACTCAGAACGGGCGCAGCGTCTGATCCAGCAGCCGGACCTCGTACGTGACCAGCACGGCGTACCCGAGGAGCACGAGGTAGAGAATGAGGGCGACCGGAATCTTTCCAAAGGCCCGCATGCGCACCAGGACCGTCAGCAACACCACCCCCGTGGCCGTCAGTCCGATCTTGACGGCCGTGAAGGCGGTGGCCGATCCCCCCAGCAGGGAGGCCATGACCGGATTCATCTCATAGGCCCCATGCTCAATGAGTGACAGCGTCAGAGCCGCATCCACGCAAGAGAGCACCACGATCAGTACGGCAATCGCCAGCCACTGCGGCGCGTACCAGTCGATACCACTCAGAATGGCCTCACCGCAGCGGCGAGGCTCCCGCCGGCGCGGGTGGAAGTTGCCATAAAGCAGCGCATGGAGCGTGCGCTTGCGGCGATCCGCCGCCAGACGCCGATCGGTCGCGCCGTGCGACTCCGCCGTGCCGGCGGCTCCCGCGGCCGGCGCCTCACTCCTTGCCGCGCTGCCCGTTTCGACGCCATCGGCGCCGACTTCACGATTCATTTTAATTCTTCCGCTCCTTCCGCAGGCTTCCTCGTGGATCGTGAGCCCGTCGGCCAGGCGCCCTCCCCCTGCCAGCATTCTACCGACAGCGGTCAGGGCGGAGCTTCCGGATGAGCGTGATCCACATCACAACTGTGAGCGGGCCCGACGGCCCCGCTGGGGCGGCACGTTTAGTCAAGCCGCCGGGGAACGCTTCGCTGCCGAGGTAAACGCCCGAACGCCCCAGGGGTTGCGAAACACGCCTACAGCACGATGTTGATCGCCGCCACGGGAATCACCGCCACGGTAGTGTTCCGGCCTGAAACCGTGAGCTTCGCTCCGGCAATCACGCCGACCCTGTTGTTGATGTTGAATTCAAGCGCAGGCGCAAGGCTCACGGAGCGGCTCGGACCGGAGCTCAGCACCACACCTGCTGGCACTCCGATCGGCGGCGGCCCGACACCGGGCGTCACGGTGGGCAACTGCATGCCGTTCACCCGCGTGCTGGAGTCGTGTTCGTAAACGACATCCAGCGCGAGAACCCAGTGACTCGTCACGCTGTACTCCCCGGCGGCGTCCGCAATGAATGAGTTGCCCGGCATGGCATGGCCACGAAATCCCGCCGAAGTGCCATAGACACTCAGGTCACGCACAGAAGCGGAGCCTGAGATCGCGTAGGAGAGATCGAGGCGCGTGCGCAGAATGCGCCCGTTGGGCATCCACCAGAGGTACTGCGAATACAATCCCAAGGTCGTGGTGTAAGCACCGGAACCGAGCCCATCGGCGGGTCGATCTGCGAGTCGGTCATACTTGCCGGTCGGCAGCGTCTCCCCGAAGACCAGCGCCGTGGCAGGAATCCACGTGCCTTCTTGGAACCGGCTCAGGCCATACTGAGCCTGCAGGCCCAGGTCCCCCATGCCGATGTGCGAGGCACCCCGCCCCATTGCGGGTTGGTCGAACCCGAACCTCGGTATCAGACCCGCGCTGACACGATCGGTGACGCCGTACAACACGTAACTCTGAGAGCCGAAGTCATTCGCATGCGGCACTGGCTGGCGATTGCCGTGCACGTCATAGCGTGCCTGCGGCATTAGATCGAACACGTAGGGCTCGATCAGGAAGTGACCGCGCGGCAGCGTACCGGCGGACGCGGCAAGGAGTGGGCCGGTCCACCAGGCATCATCGAGCGACTGGCGATCTGCAGCGGAAGCCTGCGCGGATGCTGCGGCGGGGGGGTCTGCGCCCTGAGCGGATGCTGCGGCGGGCACGGAGTCTGGGCCCTGAGCGGACCCTGCCGCGGGCACGCAGTCTGGGCCCTGAGCGGACCCTGCCGCGGGGACCGCCTTTGCGGCCCGCTCCGCCGAGGAATCCGCCGCCGCGCGCCCGACCGGGATGCCTGTCAGTATCATGCAGGTCAACAGCACGCCCGCCAGCAGGTGCCGCCGGGAATCTCCCGTTCGTTCCGCCCGATCGCGTTGCGTGCGCAGGCCGCTGTCATGCTTCATCAGATCCGAGCCTAGCGTTTTCGATCCGTGATTGACCATTGAATCCGCCGAGTGGTTGCAAGTGGCTCCCTCGTCATTGCAACAATCGACGCAAGTGGCACTTTGGCGGGTTCGCATCCGCGGCAGCCACCCGGACCTTGCCGATCGAGGCGATCTGTTATTCACTCCGCGTCGACCGAAACCTGGAGCCACGGTGCCCGATATGTTGCTGCCACGACCCGACGAGATTCATCTGTGGCTCGTCCGGTGCAACGAGGTCAGCGACGCTGAGCTGCTGAGGCGCTATCGGGAAATGCTGAGTGCGGTGGAAAAGGATCAGGAGCATAGGTTCCTGATGCCCCAAAGCCGGCATCGCTATCTGCTCACGCGTGCGCTCGTGCGCACTACTCTGTCACGCTATGCGCCGCTTGCTGCACGGGATTGGGTGTTTGAGAGCGACCCTCACGGGCGCCCACGAATCGTCAATCAGCACGAAGGCGTGGCGAACCTGTCGTTCAACATTTCACACACCGAGGATGTGGTGCTGCTCGGAATGACGGCCGATGCTGCTCTGGGCGTTGACGTGGAAAGCGTGCGCGCCCGTACGCCATCGGGACCACTCGCCGATCGATACTTCTCGCCGACGGAGGCGCAGCATCTGCGCGCGCTGCCACCCTCACAGCAGCAGCAGCGATTTTTCGACTACTGGACTCTGAAAGAGTCGTACATCAAGGCGCGAGGATTGGGACTGTCCATATCCCTAGACCAGTTCAGCTTCCGTATCGGCGGCGGGGAGATCGCCATCCGGATGGAACCGGGGCTTGGCGACAGCCCCGATCGTTGGCGCTTCTGGCTGCTGCGTACCGGCGAGCACCACATCGCAGCGATTTGCGCGCAGCGCACGGTGTTGCCTCAATCGCTCGTGATGCGCTTGGTGGTGCCGCTGCACTCCGAGCAAGCGTTCGCCTGCAAGGTCCTCGCGCGCTCTCCCTAGCAGGATCCTGCCGAGGCGGGTACCGGTCGCTCAGAACTGCACGGGCGCGCCGCAACGCGCCAACACTGCCCGCAGGTCGCGGATGGCCGGAAACACTTCATTGTTCCAGTCCGCTCCCTGTGCGTCGTGCGCCCTCTGCTCGTGCTCGACGATGTCCTTATCCTCTGCAAAGATCCGCTCGGTGAACCAGGTGACGAAGGGCCAGACGATGTGGATGAGCCCGGGAATGGGCGGCTTCTTCACCGAGAGGTAGCCGAAGGTGCGATTGGTGCGCTGCTGGGCATCCAGCGGAGTGTAGTTCAGCCAGACATCGAGCACCGGATCCTGCGTGGCATCGATGTTGCGGCCTACCCAGACTTTCAGGCTCTGCGTCGGATAGTCGGTGCGAATGCACATGTGATCCGAGAAGTCCTGTTTAGCCTGCCCGCGGCGACGGACCAGGTCCACGATCACCTGCTCACCCATGGAGGGCTTGCCCTCCGTACGACTGAAGGTGTACTCGACCTGTGCCCAGTCTTCTCCGTGCTCGCGCCCGAGGCATCTCGCGCGGATCGAGCCCATCTGCTTGCGATGCATGAACTGATGGTTCATGTCGAAGAGATTCTCGTGCATGAACGTGTAATGACAGGCGACTTCGCGGTTCAGGCGCCGGGTCTTGTATTCTTTTCGCTGCGAGGAGCCCAGCGTCGTGGGCAGCCGGCTCTCGGCCAGAGCGGGATCGCCCGGGAATACGAAGATGAGGCCGTCCACCTCCCGCGCCGGATAGCTCCTCACTCCGTTGGGCAGCCGCTCCTTGCCGAGATAGGGAATCTCCACGCACTTGCCGCTGCCGTTGTAGGTCCACCCGTGATAGTGGCACTTGAGGTCATCGCCACTAACCACGCCGAGGTGCAGTGGCACCTGACGGTGCGCGCACCGGTCCTCGAGCGCAAATACGCTCCCGCCCTTGCCTCGATAGAGTGCAATCGGCAGATCCGCGAAACGGCGCCCCAGTACCTTGCCTGCCTGGAGCTCGTCGGACCAGGCCAGCGCGTACCAGTAGTCCGGATGCGCGCCGACGCGCCGCAGGTCGAATGCATTGGGGGCATTCGCCGCAGGCATGCTGATCAGGTTCGAACCGTCTTCGGCCATGGGGGCTCCGGGAGCTTGTACGAGGACCCTGTGGGGCAGTTTACCCCGTTAAGCGAGGGGTCGTCCCTGCCGCAAGATTCCTCATGAGTTGCCGGTCACGCTGCGAAAGAGCATGTACAGCGCGACCAGAAAGACCACCGCCGCATAGAGCCGGTTCAATGCTCCCTGGCGCGCAGCCAGGCGACGCGCGAAACGGGTGCCGGCGACACTACCGAGCGTGCCGCCGCCGATGAACACCGCGGCCACAGGCCAGTCGATCCACCCCGATCGCGCGTAATTCACCGCAGTGGTCAGCCCGAAGGCGGCCACCGCCACGAGTGCGGAGCCAACCGCCTCGAGAATCGGCAGATGCGCGGCGTACATGAGCCCGGGCACGATCAGAAAACCGCCACCGATGCCGAAGAATCCGCTCACCGCCCCCGTCAGCGCCCCAACCATCATGAGTCTGGCAACGCTCACCCGGCCGAGATCCGCGGGTGAGTCGCCGTTGGTCGGGGGGATGCGTAGCATGAGTACGCCCACCAGCAGCATGAGGACCGCGAAGCACGCCAGGAGCTTCGGGCCAGCGAGCGCCTTGCCGGCAAGCGACCCGAGCCAGGCCCCGATGATGCCGGCCGCAGCGAACACGCCTGCGATCTTCCAGCGCACTGTGGCGGCTCGCGCGTGGCTGGCGAGGCCTGCCACCGCGTTGGCGGCTACGGCGAGCGCGCTCGTGCCGACAGCGAGGTGGGGGTCGGTCACTCCCACTGCGTACACGATCAGCGGGACGGCGAGAATGGATCCTCCGCCTCCGACCAGTGCGAGCGAAAAGCCGACGATCACCCCGGCTGCAACGCCGATGAAATATTGCAAGGGAGACCTAACGGCGCCCGGAAACTGAAGCGCGTTCACCCGGACGATGGCCCGGGGGCACGGAGTTGCTCCCGAGGACGTAGCCGTCCACGCGCTGTCCGTACCTGGAGTTGTCCTTGTCGTGGTACCGGGCCCGCGTCGCGGCCACCGAGCCCGCGTAGCGCGGGTCCTGCGGGCGCTCGTGGCTATCCACTAACAGCGCGAGGTCCCAGGCTTCCTGATCGGTGAGCGTGTTCCCGAGGCTGAACGGCATGTTGCTCTTGATGAAGGCCGCGGCGTTGGTCACGTTGACCATGCCAGCGCCCCAGTTGTAGGAATCCGCGCCCCAGAGCGCGGGAAAGCCCGGGCTGCCATCGTTGGCCTTCTGGCCCTCACCGCTCTTACCGTGGCACAGCGCGCACTTCTGCGCATAGACGACCGCTCCCCGGGCCCGGTCCGGAGCGAGTCCGGGCTTCGGTGGCTTGACGTATCCGCGGCCGGCGATGTTGGGATCGAGCGGTGCACCGCGCGCCATCCAGTAGGAATAGCTCTCCAGCGCAACCAGCACGGGGCCCCCCAGGGGGGGTGAGCGTCCGTTCATGCTGTAACGGAAGCAGCCCTGCAGGCGCTCCGCGAAGGTGTTGACATGACCGTTCTTGGCACGATAGGCCGGATAAGACACGTAGGCCGCCCACATCGGCGCCGAGCCGACCCGGCGCCCCTCGTCGAGGTGACAGCTCGTGCAGCGCAAATCGTTGCCGACATAGCGGCTCGCGTACTGTCCCGGGTCATCGAAGATCTCACGCCCATCGCGCACCACTTTGCCGAAGCCATCGTCGGGGAGGGGGACATCGGCCGGCACGAAGGTGCCCTGCCCCGCCGCGGCGGAGACGGACTGAGGCCCGTTCGCAGGGCGTGGCGACGCCTGCTTCGAGTGGGTAACCGCGGGGACCCCGGCCAGTCCGCGAGCCTCTGCCGGAATAGCGGCGAAGTAGTCGGCCACTGCGCTCACGTCCGCATCTGAGAGCCGGGTCGCAATCCGCTGCATCAGGCCCAGCGGTTCGCCATGGCGCGTGCCCCGCTGCCAGGCCCGAAGTTGCGCCGCAAGGTACACCGAGGGTTGCGCGGCGAGCGGAGGGAAGGCGGCGCCAATGCCGCTGCCATTGTCTCCATGACATTGGACGCAGGCTGGAATCTCTTCCGACCAGCGCCCGTGGAGAGCCAGCCGGTCATCAGACCCGGCTGAGGCGCCGGCAGGCTGGCGGGGATGGATGTCGAGCGCCGCGTAGTGAGCCGCGAGCTCGGTGCGCTCGCCCGCACCGAGCGCTCGGGCGATGGGCGCCATGACCGCACTCTGGCGTGTTCCGTCTGCGAACGCCTCAAGCTGCTCGGTCTGATAGGCGGCGGGCAGCCCCATAAGACGCGGAACCCCCGTTTGCGCGTTGCCTTCGCCCGAACGACCGTGGCACGCCCCGCACGATGCTACGGCGGCAGGTGGGGATCGCCGGGCAGTCCCGCTGTCGTCGGCGTTTGCCTTCGCCGCGCATGACAGGGAGGCCAGCAGAGCGATCCAGGCGGTGCGAATAGCTGCCTCAGCGGGTCGCGGAGTCGTACGGTTTGAAGCCATAGCGCTCGAAGATCGATAGTCCTTCCGGGGAGCGGATGAAATCCAACCACTCCTTCGCGGCTCGCACATGGGCTGCGCCACGAACCATCGCGCCAGCGTACACCCCGGTTGCATTCTGGGCGTCGGGAATATCGACGTGTCCGATCGCATGGCCGATCTGCTCCTGGAACAGCGCCTCGGACCTCCAGGTCACGCCCGCCTCAACGCGGCACTGCATGAGCCACAGCGGCGTCTGGCGGTGATGGATGCGCGTGAGCCGGGTCGTCCCGTCGTGCACCTTCGTGTCATACACCGCCTGCACCAGAGCAGGACCGCCGGCTTTCTCGAGTGACGCGCGGATCTGTCGCGCCACGCCCTCGAACTCAGGATCCGGCATGGCGAGGCGAATGCCGGGCTTGCCCAGATCGCTCAGCCCGCCGACGTGCGCAGGATTTCCTGCTGGCACCATGATGGTCAGCGTGTTGGTGACGTACGGCACCGCCGGCGACTCGAGCAAACCCGCGGTGATCTGGTTCTTCACGGCTTCGAACCCGGCGAGGTACACATCGGGCTTGACGGTCCAGGTCATGTTGCCCACGGTTACCCGGCCGCCCGCCTGGATCTGGCGCACTAGAAGTCCGGGCGGGATCGTCTCCCAGTAGAGCCGGCCGCGGTACTGCGTGTGACGCGCCTCGAACGCCTGAACAAGCGGCGCCATGGCGAAGAAGTAGTTGCCGCCGACGTACAGAACCAGCAGCGGATTCCCCGGGTCGCCGTGGAAATCCGCCAGGCTATCCGCTTCGGGCACGGTGAACTCAAGACCCCGATCGGAGGCATCGTTGTTTGCACCGTGCTGCCAGGGAGGAAAGACGCCGTCGTCCCATCGTTGGACGCAGTCGCTGGAGCCTGCGGCTCGGTGCTCGGGCATCTGGGCAGCCGGCTGAGCGAAGACCGTGATCGCGGCGAGCGCCCACAGCACGAACACTCCTGCGGTGGCCGGTCCGCTGGAGTGCCTCACGCCTGCGGATCTCCGATACATGCGCGATCCGGGGACGGCCAACCGCGCTTCAGAAAAGGGGCATCAGATGGTAGCCCTGCTGCTCGAGCGAGGTGACCGTGGTCAGCGCCGAGAGTGCTACGGTGACGGAGTGATCGATCCACTCATACTCGTACTTGTGCTCCAGCACTGCCTGGCCGCAAACCGCAACGTCCACGCCCGCTTTGCGCAACCTGGCGATCACGGGAAGATTCGGGTTGGCCATGCCATAGGCGGACTTATAGTGAGGGTCATCCAGAGCAATCGACGTGGCCGGACCGTACGCGACGGCGACGAACTTGAGGTGATCCAGCGGCACGCCAGCCGATACGTAGAGATTCACCGCGCGCGCGACGCGCTCGACGGCCGGATTGACTTCCTCGGGCGCTTTGGAGCCAGCCGTCATCGCGAACACGACTTTGTAGATCGTCCGCGGATTGGGCTGATAGGCGGCTTTCGGCAGCGGATGCATCTTGCCGTAGCCCTCGATCGCAGGCGAGCTCGACAGGCCAGATTCATCCGCGGCTCCCGCCGGAAGTGCAGCGACTACCCCGGCCATGACAGCGATCAACACAGCAATTCGATGCATGTCTTTCTCTCCGGTGGCTCGATCGGAGCCACGTTGCACAACTCTCAGTCCCAGCTCATCGGCTTGGCATTTTAACGCATGCGGGGGTCTACACGTCTGTGCACGCCATCGGCCGTCCGCGAAGGGTGCGGTAATTGCGCTAACGACCCCCAGCGCATCTCCGCATCTCCCGCCACCACACGCTCAGCAGCTCCCGCACACCTGTTGGATGCAAAGCGCAGCGGTTCGGCAATCGTTGACTCGGGGTCCGCTGATCTTGGCTTTTTCCACTAGTCGCGCCAGTACATCCCAGTAGCCAGCTGTGCTACTCGCTGTCGCGCCGATGCGCGTAAGCGAGGATGTTGGTATCGATGGCGATAAACCGCAAGGCCTTCGTAGCTGCGCGGGCCACCGCCTTGGCCTCTTTGAGCAGGGGGTCGGCAATTTCCAGGGTGCTTTTTTGAGCTGCGCCCTAACCTACTGATTTTCTGGCGCCCCCGGCCGGAGTTGAACTACTGGCCTGCCATGCCTTGTTCTAAAGGCTTTCTATCAGTTCGCGTTTCTTTCGTACCCGAACCCGTACCCGCAGCCGGTTTTTGGGTCGATGGTTCGGCGCCCCGAAAATCTCTCAATCTAAGTCTTCCCCTCCCCCTGGCGCCGGTTGAGGCTTCCACCGGATCAGGTCTG
>DASXZI010000031.1:0-113046 GCA_036501985.1 Steroidobacteraceae bacterium
TGACCTGTGGGGGTTACTTGGCAGCGCTGCTCGAGTGCGGTGATGCAGCGCGCCCCCATGTCGAAGCTGGTGCCGATTGTCTGCGAGCAGAAGATCCAGCCCTGTGGTGGCAACACGCTGCGTTGGGCGTGTTGAATCAGATAATTCTCAGCATTGACCAGGCGAGTGTGGCAGTCGATCGCCAACGGCTCATTGCCGGCATCGCTCATTTCTGCGCATTCCGTGCTGAAAATCCACATGTGGCGGTTCTGCTTCTGACGTAAGCGCTCGACCCATTTCTGCGCCTGCACCGCGAGTATGGGGCCGAGGAGAGTCGCGCCAGCAATTACGAGGTCGCTCGTCTTAAGTGGATCCGTGGTGAGGTTCATGAGATCTGTCTCCCTGATGTTGTGTAATCCCCGAGCCAAATTCTGCCACGAAAAAGGCCGCCCCACAGGCAGGCGGCGTTGTCGTCCCAATGCGCCTCGCTCAGATGAGCGACTGGTTCGTGAGCGACTCTCGCAGCATCCGCGACAGGATCGCCGCGGCCGCAGCCAGTCCGTGGTTTGCGTCCGCGTCATTGTCCTCATAGTCCTCGAGGCGCTCCAGGCTCGCACAGACGCCCTCCAGGGCGGACATCAGGCGCGAGTTGCTGGGCATGTCGAAGGTATTCGCAGGCGGCGCCTGGCGCTTCCTGCGAGGCTTGCGCGGTTTCTCCTCGGTCTCGGGGCGGATCGGCGTGACGTTGCTGCTCATGACTGACCCTCCTCCGCGTCGGGACCATCTGTCCGCCTGTCTGCCATGCCCTTTTCGAGGATCTCGCGCGCCACGTCGAGATCGTTGACGAGGTGGTCGGGGCCCAGGCGCTGGCCAACGGCCTTCGCGATTTCGCAGTTGCTCCCTTTCAGCGCGGCGGCGTATATCGCCAGGGAGTCCATCGCTTCGCGCAGATAGGACACCGCTAGTTCACAGGACTCCTGGAGCGCCCGGTTCGAGCGGATCGGAATGACGTTGCTCATGACTGTGCCTCCCATGCACCGACAATCGCGCGGAGCTTCGTTCCGGGGTTCTGCACACTGCCGCTGCGGATACTGGCCAGTTGCTCACGTGAGCCCTGAGGCAGTGGACCACAGGCGATGCGCTCCAGGCGCACAGGATACCCCTCGCGCCGGCAGTTATCGTGGCACTTGCGCGCGTCGACCTCGATCTCGGTCTCGAGGAAGACCATGTCATGATCATAGGAGCCTGCGCCAGGTGCGACCACGCGCCAGATGACAGGCCAGGTCTCGGGTCGATCTTTGGAGGACGCGGCGGCGGTGCGCTTTCGGGCGATCTTCGCCCTGAGCGCATTGGCGACCGGGCTTTCGGAGCGCGGTGGCACCGACCTGGGCCTGTTCGCTTTCGTTGCTTTGTTCATGAGCGTGCCTCCCGTGTGTTGCACGACTGTTCGGCGAGGCCTTGGGCGATCGCATGGTAGGCGGCGGCCGCATCGAGCAGGCCGAGCGCCAGCGGCTCATTGCCGGCGGCTCGGGCCGCTCCGGCCGCTGCGAACGCATCGGCGGCCTTTTTGCGGTGGTGGTGGATCCGCGCAAGCAGGTAGCCGGCGTGGACTTCAGAGAGACGGGCTGCGCGGGGGCGCAGTACAGTGAGCACAGCTGGCATAGCAGCACCTCATTTGCTGGTGTGTCGGTCAGCCGCTCGGCTCGTGTTGCTGCACGGGCTCGGGCGGCGTTTTTTGTCATTTCCAGGTCCAGAGATTTTCCGTACCGCTTCCGTACGCGAGTACCAACTGATTGAAAATATGAAGAAAGATTTTTCAGGGTCAACCGGCACATGGATGACTGAGCAGCGCACACGCACCGAGTCGTACGACCCGGGTTGCACACGCTGCGCGCGACTCGCGGAATTCCTCGCTGAAACCCGAACGCGTCACCCCGGCTACTGGGCGCGCCCGGTGCCTTCCTTTGGCGCGGCAAAGCCCCGACTGCTCATCGTCGGACTGGCCCCTGGCATGCACGGCGCCAATCGCACCGGGCGACCTTTCACGGGCGACTACGCAGGCATTCTGCTCTACGAGACGCTTCACGAACTGGGGCTGGCGACGGGGCCAACCTCCGTTTCTGCCGACGATGGGCTCGAGCTGCGCCACGCGCGCATCACCAACGCAGTCAAGTGCGTACCTCCGGAGAACAAGCCGCTTCCGGAGGAGATCCGCCAGTGCAACGCATTCCTGCAGGCGGAGCTGACGGCACTGACCTCCGTCACAGTCGTGCTCGCGCTCGGCCGGATTGCCCATGACGGCGTCCTTTTGGCCAACGGGCTGAAACGCGGGCAATTTCCCTTCGCGCACGGTGCGGAGCATGCTTTGGGGACAGGCCGCCAGCTCGTGGACTCGTACCATTGCAGCCGCTACAACACACAAACCCGCGTACTGAGCGCCGCCATGTTCAGGAAGGTGGTGGCTCGAGCTTGCGTGCTGGCGGGCCTTGCCGGCTGAGCTCGGGCGCCTCATGAATGCCACGACCTTCGATGCGAAGGAGTTCGTCGCATCGCTGCCCCGGCGTCCTGGCGTGTACCGGATGTACAACGAGGCACACGAGATCCTCTACATCGGCAAAGCGAAGAATCTCCGGGACCGGGTCGGCACCTATTTCGCCGCGAGCAATGTCAATCCCAAGGTCCAGGCACTCGTCCAGCAGATCGCTGCCATCGAAGTCACGGTGTCGAACTCGGAGACCGAGGCGCTGCTGCTCGAGTACAACCTGATCAAGGCGCACAAGCCGCGTTTCAACGTCGTGCTGCGCGATGACAAGAGCTTTCCGTACATTCAGGTCTCCACCAATCATGAGTTCCCGCGGCTCGCGTTCTATCGGGGTCCGCGCAGCGCGCCCGGCCGCTACTTCGGCCCGTTTCCGAGCGCGGGGGCCGTGAAGGACACGCTGCGTCAGCTGCAGAAGCTGTTCCGCATCCGCAATTGTCGCGACAGCTTTTTCGCCAACCGCAGCCGGCCCTGCCTTCAACATCAGATCGGGCGGTGCTCGGCGCCATGCGTGGGGCTGGTAACCCGCGAGGCTTACGCTCAGGACATCGACGCGGCGGTGAAGGTGCTGGAGGGTCGCGATGCGGAGGTGACCGCCCAGCTGCAGGAGCGGATGGAGGCGGCCGCCGGCCGACTGGACTTTGAGCGCGCAGCACAGGTCCGCGACCAGCTCGCGGCCCTGAAGCGCATCCTGGCGCAGCAGATCGTGACAGCCGAGGGTGAGCGGGATGTGGATGTGTTCGCCATCGTGGGCGAGCCGGGGGAATACGCAGTGAGTGTCATGCTGGTGCGAGGCGGCCGTAATCTCGGCACCAGCAGTTATTTTCCACGGGCTGCGCTGGCCGAGCCCGAGGAGGCCTTGTCCTCGTTCGTCATGCAGTACTACGCCTCGCAGGATCCGCCGCCCGAAGTGTTGCTCGGGCGCAGGCTGGAAGATGCCGATGCGCTCTCGCAGGCGCTGGCGGAACGTCTGAGCCGCAAGGTAGAGGTGCGCAGTCCGTTGCGCGGGCTGGGCGTTCGGTATGTGGAGCTTGCGCGCGAGAATGCTGTTCAGGCTCTGCGCATGCGTCTGGCGCAGCGGCAGGGGATGGAAGAGATGTTCGCCGCCCTGGCGCAAGAGCTGGACTTGCCCGAGGTCCCAGCGCGCATCGAGTGCTTCGACATCAGCCACACGGGGGGAGAGGGGACCGTCGCCTCCTGTGTGGTGTTTAGTCCTGAGGGTGCGCTGAAGAAGGAGTATCGGCGCTTCAATATTACAGGGGTCGCGCCCGGCGATGACTACGCAGCGCTGCGCCAGGCGCTGGAGCGGCGCTATACGCGTATCAAGGATGGCGAGATCCCGCTGCCGGACCTGCTGCTGATCGATGGGGGCCTGGGCCAGATCGCGCAGGTGCACGAGGTGCTGGAGGGCCTGGGTTTCGGGGATGTCACTCTGGTCGGTGTCGCCAAGGGGCCGGACCGACGGCCGGGTCAGGAACGTCTGTTCATCCATGGCTTGTCCGATCCCCGCATCCCCGCGGCCCATTCGCCCGCCTCGCGGCTCATCCAGCGCGTGCGGGACGAAGCCCATCGATTCGCCATCACGGGGCACAGGCGCAAGCGCGCACGCCGCTACAACGAGTCGGTGCTCGAGGCGGTCCCGGGTCTGGGCCCTGCGAAACGCCGTGCGGTGCTGAAGCATTTCGGCGGCATGCAGGGCGTGCTGCGTGCCGGGACGGCCGATTTCGAGAAAGTTGCCGGAATCGGGGCGTCGCTCGCCCGAACTCTTTATGATCACCTGCATCCGGGCCAATGAGCTGTCCTGTTACGCCCGGCTGGTGAGAACGTGTCTACGCACTCGTTGCCCGTGAAAGCCACGAGGCACTGGAATTGGCCGAACACGCTGACGTGGCTGCGGATCGCCGCGATTCCGCTGATCGTCGTGCTGTTCTACATGCCGTATCCGTGGGCCGACCCTTCGGCGGGCCTGCTGTTCGCGGCCGCCGGTATCACGGACTCGCTCGACGGCTATCTCGCCCGGAAGCTGGGCCAGACCTCCCGTCTCGGAGCCTTCCTCGATCCGGTCGCCGACAAGCTGATCGTTGCCATCGCGCTCGTTCTGCTGGTCAGCAAGGATCACCGGGCTCTCATCGTGCTCACGGCCGCCGTCATCATCGGACGGGAGATCACGATATCCGCGCTGCGTGAATGGATGGCCGAGATCGGTGAGCGGCGCAAAGTGGCTGTCTCGCAGCTCGGCAAGTACAAGACCATCCTGCAGATCGTCGGCCTGTCCTTCATGCTGTACCGGCGCGAGCTCTGGGGCCTGCCGACGTACCGCGTGGGCGTCTGGCTGACGGAGCTGGCTGCCGCCGCAACGCTCTATTCGATGGTGGCGTATCTGCGCGCCGCGTGGCCCGAGCTCAGGCGTTAACGGCAACCTGGCCAGACCTCACTCCCCAGCAGTCCCCGTCCCAGCGCCATCCGCTCGAGAGCCATTCCTCTCGGCGCGGGCGCCCTGGCGCTATCCGCCCTGGCGTTATCCGCGTGGGGCTCTGCGCCCCGGCGCGCGCGCCGCTCTTGCGAGCTAAGTCGGTGTGCTTGCTGGATTTTTTTCGCCGAAGACGCGAGGACTTACCTTGACTTCACAGGGGCGGCACATACAATCGGCGCTCACTATCTGCCGGGTGCGGGAATAGCTCAGTTGGTAGAGCACGACCTTGCCAAGGTCGGGGTCGCGAGTTCGAGTCTCGTTTCCCGCTCCATATTCAAGAAACTCACCGGTTCGGTCCTGCCTCTTTCCTGCCATCGGGCAGGCAGCGCCGTTCGCGCGATCCGCCAGCCCGCGACGAGCGGCTGATCGTCGGCCCGCTGCGCAGCGGCGTACTCGCACGAAAACCGCGAGTGGCTGGGTACCTGCGCATTGCGCTGCCACGACAGCCAACCTAGATCGTCAAGCCCGCATGACCCGTTGCGCGCGTGGCACCAACTATTCGAGTGCCGGGTCAAACTAACTGACCGCGCCACTGAAGCACTCCGGACTACGATTCGAGTCGCCAAAATCCTCACTGCGATCTCTTTCTCCACAAACACGCCGCAGTAGCAACTCGGTCTGATGGAAGACGCGTGCGAGTCCTCAGGCGCAGCAGCGACCTTGACGCCGAGTCACCTGCAGTCGCCGATGCGCATTCACGCCTCGGTCTCGTGCTGTCTTTCATGAAGCTTTCAGAAATTTCCAATGTGTGTGCACGGGATTACATTTATCTTGAAACTCGATCAACGGTCCGCGACACTCTCTTCGCGCTTTGGTCCGTAGATGTGACTTCCGATTGCCAGTTGCATGTCAGTTTCCGCCTGGCCCGGATGTCCGGATTCAGTAGTTAGCATTCATCGAACGATCTGGCTTCGAAAAAAGGACTTTTCATGCGCATTCTCAAACGACGCGGGCCTGTCCTTTCGCGCCGAACGGTGATCCAGGCGCTGGGCGCCACTGCCATCGCCGGGCTACACAGCTCCCGCAGCGCGGCTGCCGCACCCCCTCCGTGGGCCGGAAAGTTGATCGATGGCTACACCGACCAGCAGTCATACCGGCCGGGCGATCGTGTCACGTTATTCCTCAATGGCGTATCAGCGCAGAAGACGAACCTCAATCTCATCAACTATCTCGCAAATACCGTCCATCAGATCCCTGTCGAGCTGTTCACGCAGCGTCCGCTCGGGCCCTCGCCCTGGGAAACGGGTTTTGGCTACCAGGAGACCGTGACCTTCACGCTCCCCGACCTGCGCAGCGGCGTGTACCTCGTGGAAGGGCTCATCCCGCTCATCGTCAAACAGGTTCCTCTGACCATGGGCCGTCGCGGCCCTGGGCCGGTCAAGCCGGCGGAGATCCTCATCCTCTACCCGACCAATACGATTGCCGCGTACAACGGCGCGGGCGGCCGCAGCATGTACAGCGACCCCGTACCGGCGCCGATCGTGTCGTTTCAGCGTCCGTCGCGGCAAACGTCCCAGCTGGCACTCTTCAATGCGTTCCTCGAGTGGTTCGCCGGCATCCAAGTGCCTCACACGCTGGGGTATATCGCCGACATCGATATGGAGGACTACAGCGAGATTGCCCGCTCAAAGCTGCTGATAGTGATCGGGCACAGTGAGTACTGGACGCGGCGTGCGCGCGAGCACTTTGATCGATTCGTGCTCGATGGCGGGAATGTGCTGCTGCTCTCCGGCAATAACATGTGGTGGCAGGTTCGCTACAGCGACGATCGCAACCAGATGATCTGCTACAAGCGGGTCAAGGATCCGATCGAGGATCCGTTGCTGCACACCATTAACTGGACGGAGGGCCTCCTGCAGTATCCGACTCGCCTCAGCGTTGGCGCAGACTTTCCGCATGGGGGCTTCGGCGTCGCTTATCCCTATACGGGCGGCTTTCGGATCGTGGCCGAGAAATCGCCGTTGTTTCGCGGGATGTTCGTGCCCAACGGAGACGTTCTGGGGATTCCGACCCTGGAGTACGATGGTGCGCCGCTGCTGAACTCACCGCCCACATCAGGCATCCCCCGCCTGAACCTCGATGCGCTGCAGGCCTATCGGGCCGAGCTCATCGGCTATGAATACTGCTCGGGTAACGAGGCTGAGACAGGATCCAACGGGCAGGCGAACAATGTGGCCACGTGGATGCTCTACCAGAGGGCTGCGACTTCCGGTCTCGTCATGAATGGAGCCTCCACCAACTGGTGTTCCCGCAGCGGTGCGTTTGGTCAGGACGGCTTTCGCGTACGCAAGATCATCCTCAATATGATCAACGTAATGATGAGCGGGGAGTCGATGTTCTCCCGCTGATGAGCTCGCGCCCGACCGCCACGGATCGGGGCGGATCCGCGCGGGCGGCATGGACGGCCGCCCGCAGGGATCCTCAGGTGCTTACTTCTGGATCTGGGAAGGATCCATCCAGAACACCTCCCAGATGTGCCCATCCGGATCCTCGAAGCTGCGCCCGAACATGAAGCCATAATCCTGCGGGGGGCGCGATTCCTTCGCGCCATTGCGGATTGCCCTATCGACGAGCTCCTGCACCTGCGACCTGTTGTCGACGGTCAGCGCTACAAAGACCTCGGTCGTCGTGTGGGCATCAGCGATTTCCTTGCTGGTGAACTGCTTCGCTTTCGGGTGCGTCAGCAGCATGGCGTAGATCGTGTCACTGATCACCATGCAGGCGGCGGTATCGTCGGTAAATTGGGCGTTGAACGAAAATCCGATTCCCTTGAAGAAGGTCTTGGATCTCTCCAGGTCCTTGACCGGAAGGTTGACGAAGATCTGGCGAATCATCTGAGTCTCCTGCTGCTGCCATGACGTTCTGAAACTGTGAGCCTCAAGGGGCTCTGCCGCGAGAGCCTTGTCCCAAGGACGCTCGCGGGGACTCGGGCACGACACTCACTCAGCTTTTCGCCTCGTCCTCGAGGCCCTCGACCTGGATGCGCAGTGTCACGGCCATGTTGAAGCCGTAGTCTTTGCCGCCGCTCAGTCCGAACTGGTCGCGCTGGAATACCCCGGAGGCATCCGCCCCGCACTATTCCCGTTTCAGCATGGGATGAGGCTTGCAGGCGAACGAGTTGATGGCAAGGGACAATGGACGCGTAACACCATGGAGAGTCAGAGTGCCCTCGATTTGTGTGGGCACACCGTTCGCGATTCGCGTGAACTTGCCGACGTATACTGCCTTGGGATATTACTCTCACCGAGCCGCTGTGGGCGGCGGCCCGGTGCAGCGTGACCGTACCGCTCGAGTGATTCCCGCGCCACGTCGAGACACCAAAGTGGTCGGCCTCGAAGCTCGGGTAAGTGTGCATGGGGTCCAGCGTGTAGTGTGCTTCCTCAGCAAGGACCGTCGTGGTCCCGAGGAGGGCGACTGCCTGCGCCACCAGGGCGCGCTTGAATCATGCATTTCGGATTGTCATGTCAGTGATCCTTGTCACACATAATAATGGGTCAAGATTTGCACGATCGGCGTGAGCATCGGACCCATGCCGCGCCCTCCGCCTGCTGTCTAAGCCTAGGACGCACGAGGGCAACGTCGCACGACAAGGCCGGGTAGCTTTTTGAAGCGGGCGACGGTGCGCCGTGCATGCTAAACTAGCGCATTCATGTCCGATCAGTACCTTGGTGTGGGTGCCTCAAGCCGATTGAGGGTCCCGACCCCACGGGCACGATGTGGCGCACTACCAGGTCTGCCGTTTGGAGCGCCCCACGAGATCTCGGTCAATGGCTAGGTGGCAGAGTGGTCATGCAGCGGCCTGCAAAGCCGTCTACGCCGGTTCGATTCCGACCCTAGCCTGACGTCCGGAGACTTCCGACGGCCTCCGCGGAGGTCCGCACTTTTATTCTCGACTGCGCTTATTCGCTCGCCGACTCCTTCGCCAGTGGTCCGTGAATGTGGTAAGGAAAGTCTAACAATTGCGGATCATCCGGCATCGGTTCGCTGTTCGCGTTGCACGCCACGTCGATTCCGGCAAGGTAGCCGTACGCATTGACGAACACGTCGAGCTCGATACTTCCCGAACGGTCACGCAGGTTGAATGCAATGGATAGAACGCATCCGCCGCAACTCCGCGGTTCAATCAGGGCTTTCAAACCGGTATCTGTCATGACGGCTAAGTCGTAACTGTTGCATCCACAATCACAGAGGCGGGTTATCGTTCCTTGTTCGAAGTGCGGAAGTAACAGTTCGGAGTTTTTGATTTGCTTTTGTGACGCGAGGAACAGAGTCCATTTCCTGGCTATTTCTGGGCTATTCATTGACAGGCCAACAATTGACGCGGTGGCGAGTGGATTCATCCGCCCCGGGTTTCTGTGTTGCCGGTGACAGGTTTTGAGACAACACGGGAGGCCCGAAGACGAATTGTAGTACTCGACGCAGCGCACCGCCCGCGCTCTTCGAAGCGGCATGCAAGAGCAGGGGTTTCATGACCATCGCACCGCCGCGAGCGACGGGCACCGTTAGTTCCCCATGATAGTGACGTTTGCGCACGGCTTCGTCCGGGCAAAGGCAGCCGAACCTGTGTGATCCCGGAACTACCCGCAGCGCGCCGTTCCTCTCATCGCAGTCATCGAGGTGCAGGCGGATGGCAACCAGTTCCTCGAGCACCGTGACTGGAGGCTGCGCGAAGAGGCGCCCCTCCTTATAAGACCAGTCCACTGCGGAGTTTCAAATCGGGCTGCGACGGGAATACTGAGGTCTTGATGTACTGCCACGAGCCAGTTCCTCACAACGTGCATTCAATTGCTCGAGATCCTTGGTCACAAATCTGTTGGAAACGGCTATCAGCGCACATTCGCTCGGCGAGCTCCACGCACCAGCGAAAGTCAAGCAGACTCCGCGTTCCTGCACGCGCGACGTCCAGGGCTGCTATCTCCCGTCCCAGCGCCTCGATGTCGTAGTCGGACAGAACGGCCGGAATCACCGCATAGCCAGCTTGTGCCAGGCGCGTGTTCAAGCTGCCCTGTGCTAGGTTCGAAGTTCCACGATCCGATGCAGCCAAGGAACTACGTGCTCCATGTCAAAACTACGTTGTTCAAACAGCTCCATCATGAACGCATGGATAGAGTTGCTGTCCTGAGTCATCCGGTACCCGTTGATGCGTAGGAATACGTCCATTACGGCAAAGGCGAGCCGTTTGTTGCCGTCTACGAAGGGATGATTCTGGATCAGGCTTTCCAGTAGAGCAGCGGCTTCGTGAATGATTGACTCGTAGTAGCCGGTCTGTGGGCGGTGCAGTGCTGATTCCAGTGCGCCAACATCCCTAACCCCAGCTGCGCCGCCGTATTGCTCGATCAGTTGGCGATGAAAGAAAAGAGCATCGGCAGTGGTGACACATTCAGTCACTTGGCCAGGGATCGATATAGCTCATCCCGAGCCTTCAGGCTGTCGTGGAAGGCCTCGAGTACGTTACGCCGCGGAGTCTGTTGCCGCTTGCGGCTCAGATACTCGCGCATTGCCTCACCGAGTACGGCTTGGAATTGGCGACCCTCCCGCGCGGCCAACGCCTGCATGGCCTCGAGTACTTCGGCCTCCGCTTGGGACGAAAACTTACGAAGAGCGTTCATAGTTCGGTTGCCTTGATCTGTCTTTATTTGTCATGATAAATCTAGATGACTGAGTATGCCATGCTCGAGAGGAGGGTTTGCGGCGGCACGCGGCGGTCGAATCAGGATCACTCAGGGGGCTTACATCTCAGCCAGGGAGAGCCAGTATGTTCAACGAAACCCGGTATCCGTGAGCAGCCGCCACAGGACATGTATAGGATTTACAACCACTTAGACGATCGATTGGATTCCGACCCTAGCCTTTTCCGGAATCTAATTCGCCCGTCCCAAGGCGTCCTTCCGGGTCCAGAAATGTCTTCCAATGCCGGCAACTAAGGTCTTTTCGGCGCACCTTGCTGTCTGCTCGTGTTCCGCTATCGCGTTGGAAACCGTGAAAGACTGATCTCGCTGGGTGCGCATCCGGATGTGCCGCTCAAGCGCGCGCGGGAGAAACGGGACGAGGCGCGGCGGCTCCTTGCTGACGATCACTGCCGTCGAAGTGCTTGCCGCATTGCGCCGAATCGAAGCCCGGGGTCGGCACGAGGGGACAGCTCGGGGCGAAGAGGGCGCTCATGAAAGCGTCACAGTTACTTCGTTGGCAGTGAGAGGGATATCCCAGCTATCACCGCGCGCGATTCAATCTGCTGCTTCATATCGCAGTCGTATCCGTGTTCTTGCTGGGCAATGTCGCGCTCGTCGCGGCACTGGCGCAGCGGTCGTGGCGTGTTGGAATCGCCGGAGTTCTCGCTATGGTTATTTCCGTTGTGCTACAGGGCCGCGGTCACCATCAGGAGCCTGTGCCGCCGGAGCCTTTCACAAGACCGCTCAATACGGTGTCCCGAATTGTCTTAGAGCAATGGGCGACGTTCCCCCGATTCGTACTTTCCGGGAGCTGGGCTCGTGCTCTGCGTCAGCAATGAGCGGCATAACCCTCGCTTGGAGCGGCCGTGAGATCCAATGAAGCGCGCCATGCGCGCCACGACTCTTGTGCGCGCATAGCGCGCGATTAAATGCGGCGCGTGGCCGGGAATCGCTCGGATATCCACGTGTCATTCGATCGCTTATCCGATGATGACGGGATGCGGGTGCTATTTGAGCGGTCACCATGAATGTCCCGCCCTCCAGGCTGGACTGAGCTGTAGCGGCTGGCGCTCTGGTGTGTAGCTGGGTTCGATTCCGACCCGAGGCGAGCCAACTTGTGAATGCGCGTTGCAGTACGGTTCTTCAGCCTGCGATGCTCGGGCCTTCCATCAGGGGAGAGCCGTGCGGATCGCCGGGAGCACTCAAGCTTACTGGCACGAGCACGCGGGGCTGGATATGTCCGAGTACGTGCTGAGTCGGGTGCTTTCGATTCCTGCGGCCGCCACGTAGTTTTCCAGATACGGGGGTCGCGTGCACTTGCGGGGCCGTTGCTACGGCCGCGCGCAATTCCATGAGCGAGAGCGACACCAGGAGGTCATGAAGCGCGGCTAGAGCAAAGGAGGGGTCCGCTGAGACCCCGAGCTCGCTAGTGGCGTCCTGGAAGCGCTCATTTCCCTGCGGTCGGCTCAGCTCTTGTGCCGGCTGCTCCTCAGGAACGGCGAAGGCGTCGGACTCAACCTGCCTTCCTACTCGATGGGCTGAAGATAAGCTTTGAGCTGGCTGCCCAGAGGCGGCCCGCAGGCGAGCTTGAAGCGGCCCGGGGTTTCAGTCTCGCTGCAGGATCCGAAATGCTGCTCGCTGGGCGTGTTTTACGTGATGTGCCGCACGTGGGGCTTCGAGATGAGCCGCTAGCATGTGCAGCGTACGCCAGCGGGGCCATACGAATGATTCGTGCTCTCTACGATTTCTTGTACGGTTCGAAGACTGTGGAGTTCAAGAGCGCCTTTGGCCTTGAGGAGTCGATCGAGAGGCTGCGTGCCGCTACCAAACGGTCGGTCTTTTCGGCGCTCGCGCAGCCTGCGGCCGTCGGTCCGGTCAAGGCGAGCCAGATCCGTCTGCAGCGCGTCATTCCGATGGTCGGTAATTCCTTCAAGCCGTTCTTCTTCGGCCGCTTTGACGCCCGTAGCGATGCGGTGTACCTGACCGGCCGGTTCACATTGTTGCCCCTGGTCAAGGCCTTCATGACCTTGTGGCTTGGCATGGCCATTGCCTTCGGAGTGACTTCTGCGTTCAAGGAGGCAGCGCGCGTCGATGATCATCCCGCGCTGGCAGTGTTGGCGATGCCCGTCTTCGGGATTGCCCTGGTCGCGCTGGGTAAATGGTTCGCGCGAAACGATATCTCCTGGCTTTCGCATGTGATTCAGACCGCGCTGGGTACCGTGGAAGCGTCGATTAGCCCACCCAGCCATGTAGCTGTCACGGACACGCGAACACCACTCGTGCTTCGAGTCGTGGCGGGCGTTCTGGCGTTCATGGGATTAATGAATCTTACCAACCTCTACGAACATTGGATTCCCCCGGGGTCGTTTGGATCGCAGCTCAACGAGCCGATCTTTCAGACCGCCATGGTCACCCTGGGAGTCACGATGCTAGGCCTGGCCATTGGTGTGTATCAGCGACGGCTACTCGCATGGCGCTTTGGACTGGGGTTTCTCGGTGCCATCGCGCTCATGAGCATCGTTCAGGTGGGGTTGTTCGCACCCCTTGTCGGACCTCCACTGATCAAGATGATCATGTGCGTGGCGGCAGTGGCGGTCTATGCGCTTTGGATTCGATGGTGGTTTGCACAGCGTGTTCACTTCATTGCCGATGACATGGATGGCCCTCGGATCGCTCGTGACTGATAGGCGAGCACGCCTGCTATGGTCTTCGGCAATAGCGTGCGCGCAGCGTTGCGCACCTGCCTGCAGCACCGTGCAGTTCACTATACTGCGGTTCCTCGCCATCACTGCTACGGGCAAAAACAATGGGTACGCGGCGCAGCTTTTGTCTCGGGTCGTCCCTCGGCCTCGCGGGAGTCCTCGGGACATCCGCCGCATGGGTCGAAACAGCGTTTGCTGCGGACGCAGAGAGCGGCCGCGAGGTGCGAGCCCGTTCCTCAAGGGCCAACTCGGTGCAAGCGCCCTCCAGCGCGCCGGTGGCGGGCGACGGCCCGGTCCTGCGCTGGATCCCGAAACATGAGGAGCTTGCATACACCTTTGGCGGTGCGCCACCGCGGCACCACATTCAGCCAGGCACGCATATCATCTCCTGGACGGAGGACTGCTTCGACGGACGCGTGAAGACATCCGCCGACCGGCTGTCAAAAGTGCTGATTCCTGGCCATGACAACCCGCAGACGGGTCCGTTCTTCGTGGAAGGGGCTAAGGTGGGCGACACGCTGGCGGTCCGGATACTGAAGCTCGAGCCGGCTCGCGACTACGCGGTTTCGGCGTTCAGCCCCGGTTTCGGCGCGCTCGTGGGCAACGACCGTACCGCACTGCTGGGTCCGGAGCTGCCCGAGGCTACTTGGCGGTACGACGTCGACCGGTCGCGCAACGTGGCGCGCACGATTTCCGGAGACGGCCGGTATGCATGGGAGGTGCCGCTTGCACCGTTCCTCGGATGCCTGGGAGTCGCACCCGCGTTCGGCGAAGTACGTCCAACGACCGTGCCGGATGTTTTCGGGGGCAACATGGACTGCCCGGAGGTCCGGGCCGGCAACACGGTCTACCTCGGCGTCAATATGCCCGGCGGCCTGCTCTCATTCGGTGACGGGCACTACGCCATGGGTGATGGTGAGATCATCGGCGGAGCGATCGAAGGTGCCCTCAACGTGGAGCTCGTCGTGAATTTGATCAAGGGCGTGGCGACACCCATCCCTCGAATCGAGAATGCACGCGAAGTGATGTTCGTCGGCGCCGCGCGCCCTCTCGAGGATGCCGCTCGGGTAGCCTTCAAGGCCATGATCGGCTGGGTGCGTGCCACCAGCGGTCTCGCGGAGCTCGACGCCTACCAGTTCGTCTCGCAGAATGCGCGCGCTCCGATCGTGCAGCTGGTCGATCCCGAATACACAGTCCTCGTCAGGCTGGAGAAGAGTCGCGTGCCGGGTTACCCCGCAGCCTCTTGAGACGCAGACCGGTCAAAAGGCCAGAGAGCATCGAGCCTCGCCCGAAAGCCAGCAGGGCGCAGGGTCATCAGCACTCGGAGAACCGATTACGATGAGGCCAAGCCGAAACTCCTGGGGCTGCGCAGCCGCCCGCACTGCGATGCTCGCCGTGGTTTTCCTGCTCGGCCCCGGTTGCGTGTACATCTCCCGCCACACCCTGCGAGGGGCATGCGCAAGCGATCTGGGTTCCCCGATTCGCAATTTCTGCGTGGCGGAGCCGCAGATCCTATGGAGGGGAGAGCGGCCAACCCGGGACGATATGCAGTGGCTCGTGGAGCATCGGGTCGGGACGGTCGTCAGCATCCAGATGAATGACCGGGATGCCTTCGAGGCGGCGAGAGTAAATGAGGATCTGTCGCACGCGATTTCCTACTATCACGTGTCCGGATTCGGGCCGCTGCAGGTCCTGAGTCCTTCCCACCTGGATAAGCATCTGGCGCTCTTCATTGCGATCATGAAGACCGCACCGAAGCCCGTATACGTCCATTGCCGCGCCGGCGTTGACCGTACCGGGTTGCTAGTCGAGGGCTACCGAGTCCTCATCGAAGCGGCCGACCCGGAGGAGGCCATCGCGGAAATGGGCCGTTTCCATAGTCCCTGGCAATTCCTGGATGCGCGCTACATCCGGGGCCTTTCCGAGCCCCGGCGTGCGGAGATCCTCCGCGAGGCGGCCGACTGGGCGTCGCGTCTACGCCCGACCGCTCGTATCGACTGCGCTCGCGCTCGATGCACGTACGTCATCGACACCGGCCACACTTTGCATGCTCGCGGATGAGAAATCATGACGAGCGCGTGAATACGCCGACGCGTCCTCAACTCTTGAGGCGGCTGAATGCGCTCGCCAGGTCGGCCGTCAGGTCCACGACGCTCTCCAACCCAACATTGAACCGAACGAGCAAGCCTGCGTAGCGCAGATGCGATCGTTGCAGCTCAAAGAATGGCATGACGAGACTCGTCACTCCGCCCCAGCTGTAGCCGATCTTGAACAGATGAAGTGCATCGACGAACTGAACCAGGGCGTCACGGCTAACCGAAGGTTTGAATAAAACGGAAAAGACACTGGTCGATCCCAGGAAGTCTCTCTGCCACAGGTCATGGCCCGGACAGGATGCGAAAGCTGGGTGCAGCACGCGCTGCACCTGCGGTTGCTCCCGTAGCCAGCCCGCCAACTGCAGCGCACTCTCCTGCAGCCTGTCCAGGCGAACCGCAAGCGTCTTCAGACCACGAAGTGCCAGGCTGCAATCGTCGGGCGAGACTGCCATCCCCAGATTGCTGAGTGTTTCGCCCAACCTCTGATAGAGCTTGGGATCCTTGATCGTCACCGACCCGAGCAATACATCGCTGTGCCCGCCAATGTACTTGGTCAGCGCCTGCATGCTCACATCCACTCCGTGGCCAAACGCGTCGAAAAACACTCCGGCCGCGTAGGTATTGTCGAGCGCTGTGACGACACCTGCACTGCGAGCGACCTCTGCAATGGCGGGGACATCCTGGATCTCCATGGTGACGGAGCCCGGACTTTCGCACCAGACGAGCTGGGTGTTCCGTCGCAAGAGCCGCCCGATCTGCCCCCCGATCGCAGGCTCATAGAGCTGGGTCTCGACGCCGAGTCGCGCAAGCAGTTGTTGCGCGAGCTCCCGGCTCGGGCCATACACATTGTCGGGCAGCAGAATGTGGCCACCGGCGCGACTGAACGTCAGGCTGATCAATGCAATCGCAGCCTGACCGCCCGGCGTGATGAGGCAGTAACTGGCGCCCTCGAGTCGCGCGATACGCGCGCTCAGCTCGAGCGTCGTGGGGGTCCCGTATTGCCCATAGCTATAGGGCACTCGTTCATGGTCCCAGTGATCGGCTACCTCGGCCGCACTCTTGAACAGCGTCGTGGACCCTCTATGGACCGGCGGCACCAGCGATTGGAAACCGGCGGGCGCGGCGGGTGAGGGATCGATCAATCTGGACCGCCAATCGAGCGGCATGGCGTTCTCCGGCGCTTGCGCAGTGGCGTGCGCTGCGCGCCGACAGCGGCGCGCAGCGCGAAACTCTCGAGACTACTGACTCGGTGAAACCATCCGGTTGATCACTCCGTCCCGGCGCGTGGTATGTTGTATCGCAGCCAGGATGTGCACGACGATCAGAGCCACAAACGCATAGGACAGGACTACGTGGGTCGTGTTGAACAGCGCATAGACCTGGTGATTGTCCACGCCCCACGGGGGGAGCATGACGGCATTGAAGAACTTCACGCCGTGCTTGCTGAAGTTGGACGCGATATAGCCGGACAGCGGCATGCCGATCATGCAGACGTACAGAGCAATGTGACTCCATCGGGCGGCGAGGCGCTGCCACGAAGGGACCCACGCAGGCAAATCCGGCGGCTGATTGAGCAGTCGCCAGGCAATCCTGGCCAGGATCAGCACTGCCAGCACCATGCCGGTCGACTTGTGCATGTTCACGTAGTAACCGCGCAGGGGACTGCCTCGCGCAACGGTTCCCAGAAACCAGCCGAACCCGATCTGCGCGAGCAGCAGCGCCGCGATCAGCCAGTGCAGGCCGATGGCGACCTTGGTGTAGTGCCGGGAAGCGCCGTGGGCGCCTTCGTTCATTGCATCGTTCGCAACCTGCGTCATGAGTTCCTCTCGCTGCTTCTGCTGCGGTGTGGTGTGCTCGTCCAACCGCCTCCGTGTCGATTCGGTGCCGCTCTCGTCAGCCGCCCTGCTGAAGAGCCACAAAGGCCTTTAACGTCCTCAGCCACAGCTCCGCACACGCATCCTTGGTCATCCACGCCGTGTGGGGCGACAAGGTGACATTCTCAAGCCGGGTATACGGATTGCCGTTGGTCAGGGGCTCCGTCGGGAAGACGTCCAGGGCAGCGTGGCCGATTTGGCCGTTTGCCAATGCGCGCAGCAGTGCCCCTTCGTCAACGAGCGCCGCTCGCGCCGTGTTGATGAGGATGCAGCCTCGCTTCGCAAGCCCGAGCCGCCGCTCGTCAATGATGCCTTCAGTCTCCTTGTTTAGCCCCAAGTGCAGGCTGAGCACGTCGGCCCCGCTCAGCGCGGCATCGAGATCGCTCTCGAAATATGGGCTGGTCATCGGCGTGCGGTTCCATCCGGCCACGCGCATGCCGAGTGCGGTCGCCAGGTCCGCAAATACGGTACCGATCCCGCCGAGCCCGACGACTGCCACTTTCCGGCCCTTGAGCTGAATCCCTTCGACCCCGGCCCATTTGCCCGCGCGTAGGTCTCGATCCATCCTGGCGATGTGGCGCGCCCCCGCGAACATCAGCGCAAGGCAATGCTCCGCGACAGACTGGTCGGCGTATCCCGGTGTGATGACGATTCGCAGGCCGCGCTGCCGGGCGCGAGCGACGTCCACGTAAGACTCCACTCCTGTGCCCATGAACAGCAATGCGTGCAACGAAGGGCACGCATCGATGACGCCTGCATTGATGTGGGTGTGCTCCACAATCAGTACGTCCGTGTCCTGCCCGTAACGCATCAGATCGGCATCGGAGGGATTGCCCTCCCGAAAGACGATAGCCGGCGGGGCAGGGAGGTTGCGAGCTTCCATGACCTCGCGAATCTCTGCCGAACGGTCGACATAGATTCCCCGCAGCGGTTTGGCTTGCATCATTGGCGCAAGGTTCACGGGTTCCGCGGCAATTCGTCAAGGGAAAAGGCGCACGAGGCGACCGAAAGAGGCCGCCGCGCGAGCCGGGATGGGTTCCCGGCAGGGCGGCGGCAAGGGGGGAGTTGGGTCAGCGCAGTCGTTCGGTCAGGTAAATCTCCGGGGTTGGGAAAACGGTCTGGTGGGCCACATCGGTCATAGGCCAGTGACTCGCACCGTGAGGCTCAGGGTGGGCGACATGAAACGCCAGGAGGAAGGCTCCGCCGGCAAGGATCAGTCGGGCCCAGCTCGTGAGCTGTCTCATGGGCCGCAGTGCCAATGTGAGGGTGTCCATGGGTGTGAACCTTACGCGGCCGCGCACACCGGCCACAGTGCCTAAGGTCATAGCGAATGGGCGGGAGTAGACTCACTGCGTCGGGCACATGAAGCTCGGCAACGCCGCAATGCCGCGGGCATCATGCGCAAGGCTCATGCACGGACTACTCAAATAAAGGGAATAGTCGTGTCCACCTTCAGGTCGCAAGGCATCAGGCGAACATCCGCCGAGGTGAGTCGATGAGTGAGGCGAAACTCGCGGCAAGTCCCACGGCGACCCCCCGGCTCGCCCAGCTCTTCCCAAAGCTCGCCCCGCGCCAGATCGCGCGCGTGGCCTCCCAAGGGCGAGCACGCCACGCACAAGCACATGAAGTGCTCATTCCCACGGGCAGCCGTGCGGCGTGCTGCTTCATCGTGATCAGCGGTGAGCTGGAAGTCGTACGCGCGACCGATCTGGGCGCGGAGGTGATCGCCGTGCATGGACCGGGGTCCTTCAGCGGCGAGATCAGCACCTTGACCGGTCGGCCGGCCCTGCTGACTACGCGAGCCCGGACGGCTGCGGAAGTGATCCAGCTGGACCGGGAAGCCCTGGTGACCCTCGTGCAGACCGATTCCGAGCTGAGCGAGCTCATCCTGCGCGCCTATATCCTGCGACGCGTCGAGCTGATCGCGGGCGGTTTTGGGGACGTCGTCGTCATCGGCTCCACACACTGCACCGGCACACTTCGCGTCAAGGAATTCCTCACGCGCAACAGCCACCCGTACACCTACTTCGACCTCGATCGTGACAAGGAAGTGCAGGGTCTGCTCGATCGCTTCCATATCCTCCCCGGGGACATCCCAGTGCTGATCGCGCGCGGGGAGCTGGTACTACGAAACCCGAGCAACCGCGACATTGCCGATGCGCTCGACCTGAACGAGGCCATTGATCAGAAGCTGATCCACGATCTGGTGGTAGTCGGAGCGGGACCAGCCGGCCTCGCGGCCGCCGTGTACGCGTCTTCCGAAGGGCTCAATGTGCTGATCCTCGAGGCCGTGGCCCCGGGAGGCCAGGCGGGCTCGAGCTCGAAGATCGAGAACTACCTGGGTTTCCCGACCGGAATCTCCGGTCAAGCCCTGGCCGGGCGTGCTTACACGCAGGCCGAGAAGTTCGGCGCAAACCTGATGATTGCGGTCGGGGCCACAGGCCTGTCCTGCGAGCGACGACCCTATGTGGTGGAGCTCGGTAACGATGTGCGCTTGACCACCCGCACGGTCATCCTGGCAACGGGCGCACGGTACCGAAAGCCCTCGCTGCACAATGTCACCCAGTTCGAAGGAGGAGGGGTGTACTACGCAGCGACCTTCATGGAGTCGCAGCTGTGCATGGACGAGGACGTCGTCGTCGTGGGTGGCGGGAATTCAGCCGGCCAGGCCGCTGTGCACCTGTCGAAGTCCGCGCGGCACGTCTACATCCTGGTGCGCGCGAGTGGTCTGGCGCAAAGCATGTCCCGTTACCTGATCCGTCGCATCGAGCAAACTCCAAATATCACACTGCTGACCACGACACAGATCGAGGCTCTCGACGGGGGTGAGCATCTCGAGCGCATCACCTGGCGCAATCAAACGACCGGAACCGTCGAAACACGCAACATCCGCCATGTGTTCCTCATGACCGGTGCCGAGCCAGGAACCAGTTGGCTCAATTCGTGCGTCACACTCGATGAGAAGGGCTTCGTTCGGACCGGCGCCGAGCTGACGCCCGAATTGCTCGAAGCAGCCAAGTGGCCCTTGCCCCGTCCCCCCCGGTTGCTGGAAACGAGCCTACCTGGGGTGTTTGCCGTCGGAGACGTCCGCTCGGGTAGTGTCAAGCGCGTCGCTTCGGCCGTCGGGGAAGGCGCAATTGCCGTGAGCCTGGTCCATCAGGCACTCAGTGAATAAGGACGAGATGCATGGCCGAGACGATCTGTGAGCACCTGAGCGCGATCAGCACTATCAAACAGCCGCAGCGACGCGAATGCTCGGAGTGCGTGAAGATAGGTTCGGACTGGGTACACCTGCGCACCTGCCAGGAATGCGGCGTGACCCTGTGTTGTGACGATTCCCCGAATCAGCACGCCAGCAAGCATGCGCACAAGAGCGGACACCCGGTCATCGCCTCGGCAGAGCCAGGCGAGCGATGGCTCTATTGCTACCTCGACGAAGCATTCGCGGAGTACTAGGTGCAGAAGGACTCCGCCGCGCAAGCTTGAGAGGTGCCAGGTCCGGCACGCGTACGCAGAGCGGTCAGGCCACAGTCGCCGATCAGGACTCCGGCTTGGCGCGCGCCGTCGCTCCTTCGCGAGTCAGCTCGAACCACAGCAGCCACTGCTGAGAATCACGGCCCTGTATGGGAGCGAATTTCCACTTCCGGGCGGCCGCCGTCACCTGCCTTGCGAAGTATTTGCTCGGTCCGGAAGTCTCCAGAGAGTCGCCTACCACGTTTCCTGCGCGATCCGTCGTGACCCGAACAGAGATCTTGATGTGGCCGCGAATCGTGCTGCGCGCACTGGAGGAAATATTGGGCACCTCTTCATGCAGTACCGCCGGCGCCGTTCCAGCGGTCACGGAGCCCTCGGCCGAGCCGGCCGCATCGTGCGGCGATCTCGGTGAAGGCGCTCGCACCGCCGCGGCCGAGGGTGTCGTGGCCGCGGGAGAAGCCGAATCGGCTGGAAACGCCGGGGCCATTGCGGCAGGCGGCGAAGCCGTCTGCGAAGCGGTCGGAGGCTGCTGTTGCGCACTATGGGGCTTTGCAAAGATACGTAGCAGAGCCCACACGATGGCAAACACGACGAGGATCGCGACGATCTGTGGAACGTAGGACGGTCGGGGTCCCGATTCGCGAGCCTCGACCGGTCGCGACGACGAGTCTCTCGAAGAGGCAGGGTCGGGCGTCCCCCGCTCAGCCATCGCGGTCGAAGGCGCCATGGGGGTCGCCGGAGTTCCGGGGAAAGCCGGAAGAGCGGCGGAGCCCGTGCCGCTGGCGACGGCTGTCGAGCCCGCCGACGGGCCCGGCATCGCTGGTGCCGCTGGGACTGCCACGCTGGCCGCGGCGGATGAGCCCGTTTTGGCGCGCCTCGCGCTGGCCGGTCCCGATGAGCTGGCCAAGGCGATTGGTGCGCTGACACTCACAGAAGACTTGGATTCGCTGCCGGTTCCTGCGGTGCTGCTGGCGGATCCTGCGGCCGCCGCAAGTGCCGGGCTGGCTTCGCCCGGTGACTTCGCCGTACCACTGGCTGCGTGGGCCGCGGCGGAGGCCGTGCCGGTGGAGCCCGGCGCGGGACTTGCCACGGGGAGGGCTTTTGGCGGATCTGCAGTGACGGCCCGACCAACCGGCGCCGGCGAGGCGGTCTTCGGAAGTGCCTCACCTTGAGCCGGCGCGGGAGCTGCTGCCGCTGCCACGGGCTCATCACCCATCGGACGCAGCCGGATCCGCGCCTCGAGGCCCGATATGGTGGGCCGCGCAGATGGGTTGCGACTGAGACAACGCCTGACCGTGTCCACAAACCTTGAAGGCAGCGTCAATGGCAGGGAGACATTCTCGGAGCCATCTGGCCATACGGGCAAACTTTGCGTGAGCGCCTCGACCAGGGTGATTCCGAGTCCCCAGACATCCCCTGCACTCGAGGCTGTGCCCAGTCGGGCCTCGGGTGGATCATAGGGCGTCCACTTCATGTTGGTCGGTGGAGAGGACTGGCCGACCGGGCGGATGGTGTCCGTGGCGAGCTTCACCTGATCGCCCATGACCAGAATGTTCGGCGGCTTGATCTGCCCGTGTGCCAGACCCCGGCCATGCAGGTACGCGAGGCCCTGAAGGGTGGGCTCGAGCAGGCCACGAGCCTCCTCGGCCGTCAGCCGGCGCTGCGGGAGAACCTGAGCGAGATTCTCCTCCGCATACTCCATCAGCAGATACAGAAAGGGGTGGCCGCCGAGCTGGCAACGCCCGCAGTCAAAGGCCCGCAGCAGATGTTCGTGAGAGACGGTGGCGGCGGTCTTCCATCGCGAAAGCTGAGCATCCGAGTGAGCGGGGTGAGCGGGGACGAGCTTGATCGCCGCGTCCGTAAGGCCCCGCGACTTATGCTCGGTCAGGAATACTGCGCTGTGATCCGATGCACCCAGGAACCGGCGCAGCGGAAACGCGCCGTTGATTACCTGACTCTCCCACTTCGTCCAGACCTCGCTCATCGGTACACCGCTGCCTCCACACTGATGAGAGCGATACGCCCCGGAGGACGTTGGTCGGAAGATATCACCAAGAGCGGGGCGCGTGTCTGTGCCGCTCCGCCCATAAAAGGACCACGGCGCAAGGCTCAGGCGAACCGACGCGCCACACCCGCTTACCCACACGAGTGTCGGGACCGTCTCACATCAAAAGAGAGGCGGCGCAAGCGCGCCCGACGAGCCGCTAAGAGTGAGGGGACTGAATTGACTTATGGGACAATAAATCTATTAATAATTAATGATTTACAATGTTATTTAAATGTGACTTCTAGATACATCTGCAGCTCCCTCGCGCCGGGACGTTACCTGACTGGCAGCGGCGCCACCGCGATGCTCCGGTGCCCCCGTGCATCGATCGAGCGGATACCGAAGACCACATTGTCCTTCGATACCGGCACCGAGGCGCTGGTGGACTTGGAGGTGACGAAGCGCTCCCAGGTCGGTGAGCTCAGCGCTCGCCATACGATCTCGTAGTGGACGTCGGAGCCGGCCCCCGGGGCACTGTCCCACTCGAGACTCGTCGAGTTATCCAGCTCCTTGGTGATGACCCGGGCATTGCTCGGTGGAGGCGGAGCCGAGGCCAGCGTGGCCAGAGTGGCTGCATTGAGTGCGGCGACTCGCGCCACATAATGGAAATCGACAAACTTGAGCAGGTCACCGTACTCGATGCCGTTTTCCGTACGCACTGTCTGGTGCTGATGGTTGAAGTCCTCGCGCCACTCCGTGAAGCGGACCGCCGGATAGCCTTGCTCGTTGAACGAGGTATGGTCCCCGCCGCGCAGGAAGCGATCACGCCGGAACTCCAGCAGCGGATACAGCTCACCATCGGAACTGGAACCCCCGGAAGCGAGGTCCCCTTCATAGGTCGCGCTCGTATCGAGGATTGCGCGTGCGAGCTCACGCGACGCCGAGTCGCTCCCGTAACCGAGACCCTCGAGCTGCTTGGCCTGCTCGGGGGTGGCCACCGATGCAATGCCTTCCGAGTAGACCCTGACCACGGATTTGTCCTGCAAGGAGTCGCCTGGCGTCGTATTGCCGCCGACGATGTCGTTGTTGAGTGCACCGAGCAGTTTCCAACCCTGTTCCTTGGCAAGCTTGGCGAGATGCCGACTGCCCAGCAGCCCCTGCTCCTCACCCGCGACGGCCACGAACACGATCGTGGCTGCGGGTTTGAGCTGTGACAGCACTCGCGCGCACTCGAGACTGACGGCGACGCCCGAGGCATCGTCATTGGCTCCTGGCGCCGCTCCACGAGCATCCATGACATCGGTATTACGTGAGTCGTAGTGACCTGTCACCAGATACATATACTGGGCGCGCTCAGGGTCCGAACCGTGGAGGATCGCATATACGTTCGTGACGGTCGTCGGTTGCGAAACGCGCCCTCCGGGGCTTTGCGTGAACGTATCCCGTTTGACTTCCAGACAATCGTGACAGGCTTTCGAGTAGCGCTTGAACTCGGACTCGATCCAGTCCGCGGCGGCATTAATCCCCTGGCCCTTGGGCAGCTGCTCCATGCTCGAGAGGGTGCTCCGCGTGTGGAAGGAGACCAGCGTCTCGATCGTGTGCTCAACCTGCTTCGCAGAGGCCTCCCGCAAGGCGCGGGCGATCGCCGCGTCCTTCGGCGCCGGCTGGGTCGGTTGACCGGCCGTATCAAGGTCCCGCATGGAGCGGCCGGGCTCGACGGCGGCTGCGGTGGCCAGTAGCACAGTCATGGCGGCAAAGCCGAACAGGCGGCCGGGACGTCGTCGCATGCGGGGCGCTCCTGCGGAAAGGGAGCGCGAAACATGAGGCCTGCGGCGGGAGCATTGCAAGAGGCGTGAGCTGAAGATATCTATACTGTCCTTCGCCGCAACGCCGGCTGTAAATTGCTGCTGCGAGGCCTGGAGCCAGTTTCGCCATGATGGATGAGTCCCCGATCGCTCCCTTGACACCGGTCAGACGACCCATCGGGCTCATCGTCGCGCTCATCATTGCAACACTCGGGTGCCTGGCCGTCGCAGGCTATGCACGCTGGCTCATGCAACAGCGGACGAGCCTGCAGGCGCAGCTTGTCGATGAGCAACGCCACGTGCTCGATCTGCGCGAGCAGTTGACGCGATCCGAAGTTGCCGTCCAGGAGAAGGACGCCGCGCTGGCCTCGCGTGATGTTGCTTTGGCCGAAGCGACGCAACCCGACCTGCCCGTGCGCGTTTCGTTTCGGCCGGCCTGGATGGGGCAGGGGATGGTCGCCTCCTTCCGCAACGTCGGCAATCAGCAGCTCACCCTGATGATCGAATTCCGGGACTCCAACCAGCACGCCTCGCGCGACTTCGCACTGGTGGTTGATCCGGGTGCCAGCGCCGATGTCGGGCACGCCGAAGGGTGGCTGGTGAATTCCGGCCAGAGTGTCCGGGTGTCGGCGAGCGGGTACAAGAGCGTCACCGCGTTCGCTCCCTGACCCATTCCCCCGCCCTCTCCGCCGCCTTAGACTGGGGACTTCAGGTCCCGTCACGACAAATAGAACCGGGAGATGCCATGAAGACCTTGCCAGCCATTCTATCGAGCCTCCTGCTCGCCACCGCGGCAGCTCACGCCGACAACTCACAACAGGACAGGATGAAGGACTGCAACGTGCAGGCGAAGACGCAGGCTCTCAGCGGCGATGCGCGCAAGTCGTTCATGAAGACCTGTCTGTCCAACAAGCCGGCCGCTGACGATTCGAAGCTGAACTCTCAACAGCTCAAGATGAAGCAGTGCAACGCCGACGCCAAGGCGAAGAGCCTCGCGGCAGCGGATCGCAAGACCTTCATGAGTAATTGCCTGAAGGGCTCCTGAGAGCCGGTGGGTGCGGGGGCCACTGGGCCGACCGCACCCATTGATCGGTGACCGCGCGCACCAGTCGAACGGTTGCCGCCCGCGATCCCGGGGCCGGACATAATCAAGCGATCGCACGGAGCGTGGTTGCTCATCGGCGGGCGCGCCCCTACAATTTCCGGGCGCGACTGCCGCTGATGGAGAACAAATAATGGACGATCTCGGCGGGTACCCGATCAGGACCTTCCATCACAGGCGACTCGGTGAGGCGACGGGCGCCATGCAGGACCCTGAGGACCAAGCGCGATGAGCATCGGTCACGTGCGTTGGTTTCGAACGCTCAATCCATTTTTCGCCTGCAGCCGCTTTCTGAAAGGTCAATGTCACTGGGGCCCCATACAGCGCCCCGAAAGCAGCCCCTGCCAGCGTCAGAGACGAGCTCTGCTGAGGCGCAACTGCCGCTAAAGCCTCACTCGGTCGCGCAGCGGCAGACCGAGGACTCCGAAATTTACCCGGCTCGCTTGTAAAGAAAGCCAGCCCTGTGCGACCACTGCCGACCTCGTGCGTCCGGTGGGAAACCCCTGCCTCGCTGCCGCTGTAGCGTAATCCTGCAGTTTTCTTCGGAAAACAAGCCCTCTCGTGGGACTTGGGTCGCAGATCGGGTGCGCCGCATTATGGTTAGCTGCTACGCACCAATTGCAGGAGCCGGCAGCCCCGTCATCTGGCCCGCTCTTTGCTTGATGACGTGACGGATCTTAAGGAAGGGCAAGGATGAATTTCGACGATGCGCTTAATTTGGAGCTGCATGCCTATCGCGTAGAGCGGATCGAACACGGGGACACCGTGGAATACCGCGCTCTGCTGCCCGACTATCCTCAGTGCACCGGTCTGGGTACTACGGCTCAGGAGGCGGTGCGCCATGCACGCCATCAGCTCACACATTTGCGCGACAGCCAGACGGCCGTCGCCGTGAGCGAGCTGGAGGAGGACGGATCAGATCGGCTGCGCGAGGCGATCAGAGCGGTGGTGACTCGCGCGCTGGTGTGAGCTTTCGCGCGCTGGTGTGAGCTTTCGCGCGCTCAGCCGCTTCTTCGCGGCATCAGCTTCCGGCCTTGTTGGGATCGCGCCACGCTCGCTCGAACGGCAGCCGCCACGCGCTGGGGGCCACGAGTTGGTGGACCGCGTTGGGTCCCCAGGACCCGGGCGCATACTGGCGCACCGGCGGCGGCGCTTCCAACAGGGGTGTTGACAGCTCCCACAACCGCTCGATGCCCTCCGCAGTGGTGAAGAGTGTGTGATCCCCGCGCATCGCATCGAGAATCAGCCGCTCATAGGCTTCGAGTACGTCTCCGACCAGCCCCGTGTCGTGCATCGCGAACTGCAGGCTGAGCTTGTCGAGACGCATCCCCGGACCGGGCCGCTTGCCGTAGAAGGACAACGACATCTTCGAGGCATCGGCGAGATCGAACGTGAGATGGTCGGGCCCTTGCGCACCGACCCCGGAGCCGGGGGGAAACATGCTCTTCGGCGGCTCGCGGAACGCGATCGAAATGATCCGCTGCCCCTCGGCCATGCGCTTGCCGGTCCGCAGGTAGAACGGCACGCCCGCCCAGCGCCAGTTGTCGATCGAGCATTTCAGGGCGATGAAGGTTTCGGTCTCCGACTCCGGGCTCACGCCTGGCTCGGAGCGGTACCCGCTGTACTGGCCGCGCACGACGTCGCTCGGCTGGATGGGCAGCATGCTGCGGAAGACCTTGTTCTTCTCTTCGCTGATGGGCGCAGGCTCGAGCGCCGTCGGGGGCTCCATGGCCATGAACGCGAGGATCTGAAACAAATGTGTCACGACCATGTCACGATAAGCGCCCGTCGCCTCGTAGAAAGCCGCGCGCGTGCCGAGGCTGAGGGTCTCGGGAACATCGATCTGCACATGGTCGATGAAATTGCGGTTCCAGATCGGCTCGAACAGACCGTTGGCGAAGCGGAAAGCCAGGATGTTCTGCGCCGGCTCCTTGCCCAGAAAATGGTCGATACGGAAGATCTGCTCTTCGGCGAATACCTGGTGTAGCTTCGCATTGAGCGAGACCGCGCTGGCGAGGTCGGTGCCGAAAGGCTTCTCCATGATGATGCGCGAGCGCGTCACCAGATCGGCTTCGCCGAGCAGACGCACAGCCGACAGCGCGGCACTCGGCGGCACGCTCAGGTAGTGCAGGCGCTGACACTCGCCGCTGAAGGCCTGCTCGCCCTTGCGAACCGCGGCGGCCAGCGCGGGTGCTCCCGCGGACAGCGGCACGTAATCGAGGCAGCGCGAGAAGACATCCCAGTCGGACTCCACCACCTTGCGGCTCGAGAACTCATTCAGCGCGGCGCGTGCGGCCGCCCGGAAGCCCTCTGCATCGAGGTCATCGAGCGACACTCCGATGATGCGGCATGCGGGGATGAAACCGGCCGTGGCGAGGTGAAACAGGCCGGGCAGGAGCTTGCGCCGCGCCAGATCGCCCGTGGCTCCGACGAGCACCACCACCTGTGCGGATCGCGGACCCACCCCGGAAGGAATCTTTGCCACCGTGCGTACCCTTTGGCCTGTGAGAGCACTTCCGGGTGCCGGACCCGGCAGCGCGCGCACATGTTACGCATCCTCCCTCAGCCCGGATAGTCGATGGTGTCGCGAATCAGTTTCGCAAGTCCGCTGTCCTGGGCCACTCGCTGGCCGCCGGCCTGAGTGAGGTGAACTTCGTCACGGTACAGAATCTCGCCCGACTGCAGCTCCTGCGGGCAATAGCGCCTGTTGCACAGCGCCGGGATCGGATCGACGAGCACGAGGCCGGGAAATTTGTCCTTCACATCATCGAGGCTGCCGCTGTAGGCGGAGCGGTGCAGGATGAGCGCGCCGCGGGAAAGGAACGCTGAGCACTGGGTACCGGGCAGCCGCAACGGCCGCAAGTAGCACGACGGCGGGCTTTGAAACTCGGGGATCTCCCGCACGTAGATCACACGCGAGGTGTCCCCGAGCGCACCGACCAGATTTTCCAGCCCTCGCCTGAAGGCCGCACGTTTGCCGCTGGCATCCTCTCGTGAGCTCGCGTTGAAGAACCGCGTGCCGGCCCCGACCAGCACCACCAATCGCGGCTTGGTCTTCTGCACGTAGCGCACGAACTCGTTCCAGGTCGCGTTGCAATTGCGCTGCGTGGACTCCGATGGATAGACACCCTGCACATGGACATTCAGTACCGGCGGGCAACCACCGCGAGCCAGCATCATGAGTGAATATTTCCTGCCCAGCGCAGCAACCGTCCCCTCATAGACGGCCTCTGTCTGGGAGTCGCCCAGAAAGACCACCTCCGGCGGCCGGGGGCTCGTGCGCTTGCAATAGTTGAAGGGGATGTCGTCGTCCACCGTCTGCTCGCACAGTGGGTTGGTCTTGGGCTGCTCACGAATCGAGGCCACCTGGCGGTCGAACCGGTGCGCAAATCCCTCGGCACTGAAGACAGTGAGACCGGCCACGCCAGCCACGACCAGCGTACCCAGCAGCGCTGGGCTGAGTGGCTTCCAGCTTACCCGCGTGCGGATGGGCTTCTCGACGATCCGGTAAGTCAGAACCGCCAGGACGAAACTCAACATCACGCAGGCCAGGCGTGTCAGCAGATTGGGCGTGCCCGAGTGCAGAATGGCGGCGAAGGACAGGATGGGCCAATGCCACAGATACAGCGGGTAGCTGATCAGGCCCACGAACACCAGCAGGGGATGAGCCAGTACCCGCCGCTGCAACCAACTGTCCCCCGGCGGCGCGACGATACACAGAGCACCGAGCGTCGGAAGCAGTGTCGGCGCCCCCGGCACTGCGCTGTGACCGTTGAGGCGAAAGACCGCCACAATGATCATGCACAAGCCCGCAACAGGCAGCAGGCCCCAAGCCCGCGCACCCCACCGGCCGCCGTGTGGCATTGCGCTCCCATGCCTCTCGCTGTACCAGGCGACGAAACATCCGAGGCCCAGCTCCCAGAAGCGCGACACGGGGAAGTAGAAGGCCGCCGTGGGGTGGGTCCGAACGAGGATGAGATCCCAGATAAAGGACCCAGCGGTGAAGAGCGCGATGACCCAGCCCACGCCGAGACGCCGCCTGCACAGTAGCATCAGCAGCAGCGGCCAGCCGAGATAGAACTGTTCCTCGATACCCAGGGACCACAGGTGCAGCAGCGGCTTCAGTTGCGTGGCCGGGGCAAAGTAGTCGGTCTCCGTCCAGAGCGCGAAATTCGAGACGAAAGCGGAGGCTGCCGCCACCTGCCGGCCGAGATAGCCGAATTCCTCCGGCAGCAGCGCGTACCAGCCGAAAGCCAGGCAGGCCGTCAGCACGATGAGCAGCGCGGGGAGAATCCGCCGGATGCGACGCCTGTAAAAATCGCCCAGCGTGAATGTGGAACGCCGCAGTTGCCGCAGAATGAGCGTCGAGATGAGGAAGCCCGAGATGACGAAAAAGACGTCGACGCCGATGAAGCCACCGGGATAAGTCTGGGGAAAGGCGTGGAAGCCGATTACAGCGAGAACAGAGACTGCACGCAGGCCGTCGATGTCAGGGCGATACTCGAGCTTGGGGGCGATCCGTTCGGCCATGTTGGCGGACACCTGCAAGCTTGGTGCCGCGCCTCGCTCGAGTTTGCATCCCGGGCAGCGTGTATGCTCAACTTCGGCGCAACCTGCGCGTTACGGGAAGCCGAGGTTCCATGATTCTCGAAACAAGAGCGTTCCTCTGCGGAGTCTGCCTGGCGCTGCTGCTGGGGTTTGCGCCGCGTGCCGGCCTTGCCGCCGATACCGATTACCATGCGCGGGTCGTGCGCATCCTGCAGCGCACGCCGCTCATCGATGGACACAATGATCTGCCCTGGGAAATTCGCACCCGCATGCACGGAAAGCTTGCGGAAATCGACCTGAAGTCCGACACCTCGAAGCTTCCCGCCCCGCCCGATGGGGCCCCCCTGATGACCGACATCCCACGTTTGCGTGCCGGCATGGTCGGCGGTCAGTTCTGGTCTGTCTGGGTGCCCACGGACTACCAGGGCTTCGAGGCCGTGCAGGCAACCTTCGAGCAGATCGATCTCGTCAAGCGGATGGCGGCCCGTTATCCGGCCGATCTGCAGATGGCCTATTCGGCGGCAGATGTCCGCCGGATTCACAAGGCGGGCAAGGTCGCTTCGCTGATCGGTATCGAAGGGGGCAACCAGATCAACAACTCCCTCGCCGTGCTGCGCCAGATGTATGACGACGGGGCGAGGTACATGACCCTGACACACGCGGTGACCATAGCCTGGGCGGATTCCGCCACCGATGCGCCCCAACACCATGGACTGACTTCCTTCGGGCAGGAGGTCGTGAGGGAGATGAACCGCCTGGGGATGCTCGTAGACCTGAGTCACGTGTCACCGGAGACGATGCGGGCCGCGCTGACGGTGACTCAGGCGCCCGTCATCTTCTCGCATTCATCGGCGCGCGCGCTCGTGGATCACCCGCGCGACGTGCCGGATGACATCCTCCAGCTCGTGGCCGCCAACGGTGGCGTCGTGATGGTGAACTTCGCCTGCGGGTATGTCTCGGAGGCTCGCAATCGGTGGGATGCAGACCGTGCTGCGGAACAGGCACGCTACAACACCCCGCCTTTCGGGGGCTTGTACATCGGTCAGCCCGAGCGGGCGAAGGCGGCCCTCGAGAAGTGGGAAAGCGATCATCCGCGTCCGGTTACGACGCTGGCTCAAGTGGCCGACCACATCGATCACATCCGCCAGGTGGCGGGGGTGGATCATGTTGGCATCGGATCGGACTTCGACGGCATCCCGGACACCCCGCAGGGCCTCGAGGGGGTTGACCACTTTCCCGCTCTGCTCGAGGAGCTCCTGCGCCGCGGGTGGTCCGATGCGGATGTCGCCAAAGTCGCCGGAGAGAACGTTCTGCGCGTCATGGCCGGCGCTGAGCAGGTCGCGGCGAAACTGCAGACCGAAAGAGGACCATCAGAGGTGCAGTTCGAGCCCGGTCACTGAGTCTCACCAGCCCAGCGCGCAGCCGTCCTTGCGGTGATCGGAAGCGGCCCGATACACGCCCGCAACCGGTTGCGCGCGAGCTGTTGGAGGTTGCTCCGCGGGTGGGCTGTTATCGGGATCGAACCACACGGCCTGGAAGCCGCCCATGTCGAGGCCGTTGCCCGCCACCACCTCGTGACCCAGCGAGCGCAGCTCGGCACCCACGAGGCCGAAGAGAGCCGACTCGAGATTGAGCGTGTTGGAAGCCTGCCAGTGTGCGAAGCGGGCGGCATCACTGGCGGCCTGCGGATTGGCACCCAGGTCGAGCATGCTCACCAGGACCTGCGCGTGCCCCTGAGCCTGTTGCCCACCGCCCATGAGCCCGAAGGCCATCACCGGCTGAGCGTCGCGCATCAGGAATCCGGGCAGGATTGTCTGGAAGGGCCGCTTGCGGGGCGCGAGCAGATTGGGGCTGCGGGGATCGAGTGAGAAGAGGGCGCCGCGATTGTTCAGCACGAACCCGTAGCCGGGGATCGTCACGCCGGAGCCAAATCCCTCGTAGATGCTGTAGATGAAGGACACCATGTTGCCCCAACGATCGGCGGCAGCAATGTAGACCGTGCCGCCCACCGGGTCGCCGCGCGATTCGGGTGTCGCCGCCTTGCGCAGGTCGATTCGGGCGCAAAGCTGCCTCGCGTGCGCTTTCGAGATCAGCCGCTCGAGCGGAATCTGCGCGAAAGCCGGATCGGCGTTGAATTCATACAGATCCGCATACGCAAGCTTCTTGGCCTCCACCAGCAAGTGCCAGAACGTGCTCGAGCGCGGTCCCAGCTCGGCCAGACTCACTCCGGAGCGCTCGGTATAGGCTTCGAGGATATTCAGGATCTCCAGAGCCGCGAGTCCCTGCGTGTTGGGTGGCATCTCGAGGATCTCGAACCCCTGGTAGGTCGTGGCAAGCGGCGTGTCCCATGTCGCCTGAGTTTCGGCGAGGTCCTGCAGCGTCAGTGCGCCGCCGAGCGCCTGCGACTTGGCCACGATCGCACGCGCAATCTCCCCCCTATAAAAGGCCTCCGCCCCTCCGGCCTGCAGCACACGCAACGCGCGTGCGAGCTCGGGATTGCGGAAGGTGGAGTAAAGCCTCGGTGCCTCACCCTCGACCAGATACACCTTCGCGCTATCGGAGTCGGACCTGAGAGCCTCCGCGTCGCGGCTCCAATCCTCGCAGATACGCTGGGTGATGCCGAACCCTTCTTCCGCAAGGGCGGCAGCGGGCTCGAGCACATCCTGGAATGTCAGCGTGCCCGCGCGCCTGAGCAGTGCGTCCCAGGCATCCACGGCTCCCGGAACCGAAACCGAATGGATTCCACGACGCGGTACCTCCTTCGCATGCCCTCGTTTGCCGAGATACTCCGGCGTGCTCCCCGCCGGTGCGCGGCCGCTGCCATTGAGAGCGACCAGCTTGCTTTCCCTCGCGAGCCACGCAAGGACGAAGGCATCTCCACCCAGTCCCGCTCCAGCGGGCTCGACCACGTTCAACACGGCTGCCGCAGCAACCGCCGCATCGAAGGCGTTGCCACCGTGCTTCAGGATCTGCAGCCCCGCCTGGGCAGCCAGAGGCTGGCTGGTCGCGACGACGCCGTTGCGGGCCACCACCTCCGAGCGAGTCTGATCGAGCCAACCGCCGGCGCGGTCACCCCGCACGGCGGTGAAGTCCCGTGAGGCGGTCATTTCAGATAACGGTCGAACCACTCGAGCGTCCGGCGCAGCGCATCCGCGTTATGCGCAGGCTCGCGCAACCCGTGGCCCTCACCTGGATAGATCATGATGGAAGTCGGTACCCCGAGATCCTTCAGTGCGTGCCAGAACTCCTGCGTCTGGGGCGCGGGACATTCGATATCACGCTCACCCACGTATTCGAAGGTCGGGGTGCGCACGTTGCGGATATAGCCAATGGCGGACGATTTGCCATAGATCGCCGGGTCGTCATAGGCCGAGGCGCCAAAGTACGGAATCATCCAGGCATCGATACCGTTCTCGCCATAGTAGGACAGCCAGTCGCTGATTCCAGCCGCCGCAACGGCCGCCTTGAACCGGTTGGTCTGGGTGACAGTCCACATGGTCATGAAGCCGCCGTAGCTGCCGCCCGTGACCCCCAGGCGCGTGTCATCGATCGGCGCAGCTTTCTCCGCGGCATCGATTCCGGCGAGCACGTCCCGCAGGTCGCCGTGACCGAAGTCGCGCACGTTGGCCTCAGTGAAGCGCTCGCCCTGGCCGTAGCTGCCGCGCGGATTGGGAAGAAACAGGGCATAGCCGCGCTCGAGCAGCATCTGATCCAGTCCAGGGCCTCTGAAGGAGGGCTCGGACGCCGCTGCCGGGCCGCCGTGAATGATCGTGATGAGCGGAACCTTACCGCTGCCGTGCTCGGGCAGCAGAAGCCACCCCTGCACGTCAAAGCCCTCGCTCTTCCATTGCAGGCTCTGTGCGTGAGCGGGCAACGTCAGGCCGGTGTTCATTGCCGTGATGTCGTGCCAATGGCCGATCTTTCCAGCCTCGATCTCCGGCGGTGCCGTGAAAGAGTCATGCGCCGTGGCCGTGATCCCGGACGACGAGCACGCCCAGGACAGTCCTGCCTCATGCCGCGAGATGGATTCCTGGCCACTCCACAGAATGTGCGGCCTGACCTCGCCGTGTCCCATGCCCATGTCGGCGATCTCGGATTTGTCGCCGGCGAGCAGCTTGGCCATCAGATGACCTTTGCAGCCCCACGCGAGCGAGGTGGCCGTGTACGGCGTGTCGTGCGTCATGTTGATGGCCGCGCCGCCCTCGATGGGCAGCACGAAAATGTCGCCGCCGGTCGAGCCAAAGTCGCTCATCAGACCCCCGATGAACGCGACCGTGCGTCCGTCCTTGGAGACCCTCGGCATGGCAATCTGCTGCCGGGCGTTGTCCGGACTGTGGATGATCTGCGCGGCCTCGCTCGAACCGAAGGCGTAGAGGCGAGCCGTCCACCATTTGTCATCACCGTTGCCCGGCGCGGCGGTCCCCACGAAGCCCTTACCATCGGGCCGCCAGTCATACTCATACACGAAGAGGTTGGCCGGAGAGGCCCATTGCAGCGCCCCATGATCCAGAATCGCGATGCGTTGCTCGGCCGGCGCCTCATCGAGATCCCCTGCGACGGGTGCTCCGGCCTCGGTCGCCCCGACCTCCTTGCGTGCGCCCTCGGTCGCCAGCATGGCGAGGCGTCCATCGGGCAGAACCCGCAGATCCACGAGCGTGCCTTTGAAGTCGAGCAGATCCTTCAGGCCCGCGCCATCGGGCTCGACGGTGTAGATCGAATAGTCGTGGCTGCCGGGCTTGCGCAAAGTGAAGCTCAGATGGCGGCTGTCGGAAGTCCAGGCGGGAAATCCAGGCCAGCATTGCTCGACCTGCCCACAGGGAAGGCTGATCTGGGTGGCACCCTTGCCTTGCACGGGCCGTATCACGAGCTGGCGCAGGGCGGGGTAGTAGCCATTCAGTGGTGAGTCGCCTTCGACCGAGGCCACCCACTTGCCGTCGGGTGAGATCTCCACGTCGAGGAATCGGTGCACCAGCCGCACTGACGGCGTTGCATCGGGCGTGGCCGCCCCCTGTGCACTTGCCAACGCTGCCGCGCTGGTCAGGGCCACGGCCCCGTTCAGCGCTGCTGCACTGGCCAGGGCCGCATTGGCGGCCAGCGCTGCGCCGCTCGCCAGGGCGCTCAGCATCAGGCGTGGCGCCCCGCCGCTCGCCTGGACGCGTCGCACCCCGCCGTCTCGCTCTGTCTTCGACACTGATGTCTCCTGTCACCGAGCCTGGACTGTCCCGCAACTCACTCACCGAGTCTCGGTCGCGGTGCTGGCGGTTCGGCGAATGAAGTCCGCCACGTTGTCGTGGAGCTGCTTCAGTGAAGCCTCCTTCGCGTACACCATGTGCCCTGACTCGTAGAAGTGATACTCGATGTTGGATTGCAGCTTCTGCGGAATCGGCAGGTGGTGCATCTCGTAGATGCCCTGGTAGAACGGTGTGGCGAGATCGAAGTAGCCGCCATTCAACTGCACCTTGAGATTCGGGTTGAGCTTCATCGCGTTGGCGAGATCCGCCATCACGTTGGTGCCCCTGGTGGAGGAAGAGGGCGCGACGCTCTGACCCGGCTGCTGATGCGTGAAGTTCCAGCTGCGGAACATGCGGTTGCTCGGGTGGAAGATCTGATCCTCACCGAAGTGCAAGTCCTTGCGGACGTAGTCATTGAAGGCCGATACGTACGCCGAGCCAATTCCCGTGGACTGCGGATCGTACTCGGCGCGTTGACTCAGCGGGTCGATGTCCGGGCCGGAGAAGCGGGTGTCGAGGCGACCCGTGGTCAGGCCGCCATCCACCTGCAGGTTCTGGCGGAACTCACCGCCATCGATGCGCAGGTCGGCGCGCAGGATGTAATCGACCGGCAGCCCCGTGTACTCGTGCAGCTTCGCCGCGATCGCCGAGCGATCATTCGCGCCGAGATCCGACCCGGCCGCCAGTGCCCGCGCATAGTCGCCCATCGCGAACTGCTCCACCTCCTTCAGGAAGGCCTCGAGGTCCTGGTGCTCACCGGGGAGCTTGTGGTGGTACCACGCGGTGGCCGCGTAGGTTGGCAGCGTGGTCTGGTAGGGCAGGTCAATTCCGGGATTGCTGGTGGGGCCATCGGGGCTGAGATCGAAGTTCAGAATCTGCGACAGCAGAATGACGCCGTTCAGATCGATGGACCGGTCGGACTCGAGATAATTAGCCACCACCGCCGAGCGCGGCGTGCCATAGCTCTCGCCGAACAGATACTTGGGGGAGTTCCAGCGGCCGTACTTGGACAGGAACTGGGAAATGAACTGGCTGAAGGCATAGGCGTCCGGGTCCACACCGTAGAACGCCTTCTCCTTGTCTTTGCCCGCGATCCGGCTGAAACCCGTGCCGGGCGCGTCGATGAATACCAGATCGCTGGCATCCAGCAGGCTCGATGCATTGTTCACGAGCGAGTAGGGGGCTGCCGGGGTGTGGGAGTCCGTGGCGGTCACGATACGCCGGGGCCCGAAGGCACCCAGGTGCAGCCAGAGGCTCGCCGAGCCCGGGCCTCCGTTGTAGATGAAGGTCACCGGGCGGGTGCCGCCGCCGTTCTTGAAGTAAGCCACGTAGAAGATCGAGGCTTCGGCGGTTGGATTGTGTGAGTCGCCTTCATCGCCGCCCCCCTTGGGGGCGTTCGGGTCCTGGGGGACGTCATCCCACCCCTTCGGATGGACGATCAGAGTTCCCGCGATCGCCTGGTAGGCGATCGCATGGCCGCCGACCGTAACGCTGCCGTTGCTGGTGACCGCCTCCGGCTTGAAGGGCTCGAACTTGTGATTCTCCGGTTTGCCCGAGTCGCTCTCCTGCTTCTTGTCCTGAGACTTCGAGGCGTCCGGCGCCGCGGCGATCGCCGCACAGGAGGTCAATGCGATCAACAAGGCCAGATATGGCCGCAAACCTAGTCCCCTCATGACGCTATCCTTCCAACAGGCGCCCGCATCGGGCCGCGGGAGTCTAGCGGACACCCCGGGGGAAGTAAGCCGGTGCCGGCCCTTGTCAGCGGGCAAAGTATTGTGAAGAATCTGCGCAAGGGGTCGCACTACATAGGCATAACTACGAATGGGGTCTTCAGCGCCGCGCGGGCTATTGTCGCGCCAAGCTTGGCTAGCTAAGCGGCTGCGCACCTTCGCAACGTTGCTGCGCCACCAGGCAGGTCGGTTGGTTCGTCAGGAGTCCGTCGTGGCCTGGGTTGCAGTGAGGCGCTTTCGCAGCGAGCCGATCCGGCTGGCCACTCTCGCCATCCTGTTTGCCGCCACCGTGCTGGCGGCGATCATGCTGCCGCGGCAGATCCGTGCAGCGCTCGATGCCAGCGCTGTATCGGAGAGTGGGGTCACCGTCACGGCGCCCGACACCAACCGCGCCACCTGGTGGACGCCGCCCGCACCTCGGGCGGTCCCCGAGTCGGCGCATCATCGGCCACACAAAGCGGCCCACTGCCGCGTCGGCTGCCAAGCCTCCGACGACGCACACACGGAGCAATAGCCGCTGCGGCCGCGGCAGGGGCTACTGGACTGCCAGCGCGGTCGCCAGGCATCGGGTGATCCATGACCACGCCTCTGGAAAAAACACTGAAGAGGGAACTCCACCTGAAGGGGCAGGCGTATATCGTCACGCTGTCTCCCGAAGGGCTCAAACTCACGCTGAAGGGCCGGCGCAACGGCGTGGAGCTTCGATGGGAATCGTTGGTCAGTGGCGACGCCGCGCTCGCCGTCGCTTTGAATGCTTCACTGGGGAAGTTGCAACCGACCCGCAAGGAAGTTGACCCAAAGACCCCCACGCCACCGAAGAAATCAGCTGGGCGGTTAAAGAGGTGAAGGATGCCGGGCCATCGACACGCGGCCAGCAGCCGGCCTCGCGATCCGGGACGCCACCGTCATACCTGCAGGAAGTTTAGAAGCGGCCGCAAATCCCCCGCATCGGCGGCTCGAAGCGCAGCGAGGTAGCGGGCTCGAAGCTCATGGGAGGCGACCAGCGAGCCGCGACCCCATTCGAGCCGTTTGCCCACCAGTTGAGTGAGGAGCAGGTCGGCCATGAGTCGAGCGTGGCGGCCGTTGCCATTGGGGTAGACGTGCACTGCGACGAGACGATGGTGATAGCGCGCAGCGATTTCACCGGGTGGATAGGCCGAATGCTCAATCTGTGCCCGCGTGTCGTCGAGCATCTGACGGAGCCGGGCATGGATGTCCGGCCAGGGAATGCCGATGTTTTTGTCCGAACGGCGCGGTGTTCCGGCCCACTGCCAGGTTTTGTCGAACATGCGCCGGTGGATCGCATGAACAAATCGGTCCTCGAGTGGATCACCGCGGCGACGACTGAATGCCCACTCGGTCGCTGCAAGAATGTTGGCTTCCTCGTACTCGTTGAGTTCGCTCTGTAGTCTCACATGCGCAGGGATGAGCCCGGCGGCCTCGTCCGGATTAATGGGCGTGGCGCCGGGCGCATACTCGAGCTTCATTGCCAGAGGCGGGAGCGCCTGCCTTCGAGGAGTCGCCGCCTTAAGTCAGCGACCTCGCTCTCCAAGCGCTTGCTGTGCGTGGACTGATCTTCCAGCGCCATCGAATGTCTGACCCGGCCGACCTGATCGCGTGCGATCCGGTCGGCCCGCTCATTCACCATTACCTTTAAGGAGCGCCTCGGAACCAGCGCATATACGACCTCGCAATCGAGGGCGGTGGCATAGCGCTGCAGCGTAGTAAGCGTGATATCGCCGCGAGCTTCCGTCCTCTCGGCCTCCGAAACGGCGGCTTGGCTCACACCGACGGATCGGGCGAGCTGACGCGTAGTCATTCCCAGGCCCTGACGGATAGCACGAAGCCAGCCGCCCGGCGGGCGCAAGCGGTCAAGTGATCGCCAAGGGGCGAGAGCTTTGTCGAGCTGCTGGACGGCAAGGGAGCCCATAGGGATGCTCTGAGTGGATATGACTTGAGAATCCGACTATAAATGATAACCTATATCTTGTCAAAATAGCGTTAGCTCTATGGCTATACCCAGTCATTAGATTGGAACGAACAATGCTAATACCCCAAGGGAGGTCCGACCTTGCGGCACGCGTCCCGACTGAGCCTTGGCGAGATCGCTCAATGCGAAGTCCGACCGGCACCAGAGGTCTGCAGCAGTTGGCGCGCCACGTCCATGGGAATCCCGTACGTCGACTTGACGCCGATGGCGGACATCGGCGTGTCACTGAGGCGCAGGGCGAGCTCAAGCGGATCGCTGGTTTCCTCGATGTAGGCAAACAGCTGATAGGCGAATTCATTAATTGACCCGATGACGCGTCGGTTCACCGCCTTGGCCAGGGTCACCGGCTCCATTGCGGCGATCTCTCGCCGCACCGCGTCGGTTGGCACATCCAACGCCGCGAGAAGGTTCCTTACCGCAAGCCGAAGATTCGGGGCCAGGGATGAGCGCAGCTCCCGTGCTGGCAGCAGTACGGTCAAGAGGGAGCGCTCGCTCGTTGCCATAACGACCTGCTGGCGTCCGAGCCGAAGCAAGTGGACGTACCAGTTGCCGAGCGCCGTTGTGGGTGGTGGGGGCTCTGGCGGGCTCGCAGTGAGGCCCAAGCGCTTTTGGACGACCCGTGTGCACCGAAGAGTAACCATGGGAGGTGTTGGATTGAGAGCGAAGGGCCGGCTATTTCGGTCCATTGTCCTCGCAGACAGATCTGCCCGGGGCCGGAATCGAACCGGCACGGGGTCGCCCCCAAGGGATTTTCTTACCCGCTACAGCTTTCGCTGCTGCACGCCAGGCGCGCATTTGGGGTCTGGACTTTACCTTTGCCCTGTCGCAACCCTCGTGGGACGCGAGTTAGGCAGGGGCCGTCAAGTCTCTACACTTTCCCGCGCCTGACCGCTGCGCGGGCTTAGCTCGGTATTGCAGCCACCCTGACGTGCTGCTGTTTCACCGACTTTGACCCCATTCACACCGGCCGTTTCCGCACCGGGTGCTCAATTGCTTCAAGTCCCTTGCGTCTACCGATTTCGCCACCCGGGCACGGGGGCGTCCGATTCTACAGAACCCGGGGCAAGCTGCACCCGAACCACCGCCTCTGTGCCCCCGGTGAAACCGGCGCCGCGCAGTGGACTGCACCGGAAGATGCTAAACAGTGGGACTCGCGTTGTGGCGGTAAACCACTGAATTTGCGAGACTCGCGCGCCTCTTCCTGACCGAACTGGGCCATGCCTGCACGCACGCTGCAAGCCGAGAATCTGCACCTCTGGAGAGGGGATACCCACGTGCTACGAGGGCTACGCTGGTCGCTCAGCGGCGGTGAGTGCCTGCAGATCACCGGTGGGAACGGTGCCGGGAAGACCAGCCTGCTGCGGACGCTGGCCGGCCTGATGTATCCGGAAGAGGGCCGCATCCTGTGGGATGGTGAGGACATCCGGCGTGATCTGCCGGGATTTCAGGGCGATCTTGCCTACATCGGGCACGAACCGCCGTTGAAGCTCGATCTGACTGCCTGGGAGAACCTGCATTACTGGATAGGCGTGAGGCGCCGCCTCGGGGACGCAGAACTCCAGCAGGCGCTCGAGCGGGTCGGCGCCACCGACTGGCTGAATCGCCCCGTACGTACGCTGTCGGCGGGCCAGAAGCGCCGTGTGGCTCTCGCGGGACTCGCTCTGATGGGTGTGTCGCTGTGGCTCCTCGACGAGCCGACCACCAACCTCGACGCCGCCGGCCAACGCCTGGTTGGAGCTCTCATCGAAGAGCAACTTGCCCGGGGAGGGCTGGTCGTAGCGGCCATGCATCACGAGCTGCCGGTTTCCGGAGCGGTCCTGCGGCGCATGGAGTTATCCGCAGGCCTGGAGGCCGGCCGTGCTTGAATCCACGAGTGCCGTGTCAGTGCCGATCCGCGGGCCAGCCACCTCGGCCCTCGGGGCGGCTCAGCTCATGCTGGCGCGCGATATCCGCCTCGCGTTTCGCAAGCGGGGCCAGCTCATCCAGCCGCTCGCTTTCTTCGCGATCGTCACGACGCTGTTCCCCCTGGGAATCTCCCCCGAACTGTCACGATTGCGGGAGGTCGCACCGGGGGTGCTATGGGTAGCCGCCCTGTTGTCCTCGGTGCTGGCGCTGGAGTTTCTGTTCCGCGACGATGCGCACGACGGCACGCTCGAGCAGCACGCTCTGTCCGGACAGTCGTTGACCTGGCTGCTGTTTGCCAAGACAGTGGCCCATTGGCTGCTGACCGGCCTGCCCCTATCACTCATGGCGCCGCTTGCGGGACTTTCGCTGGGTGCGCCCGTCGGCTCGCTGGGCGGCATTGTCGTCTCGGTTGCACTGGGGAGCGTTGCACTGAGCCTGATCGGCTCGATCGGTGCCGCCCTGACGCTCGGGGTGAAGCGCAGCGGAGCGTTGCTGTCGCTTCTGACATTGCCTCTGTCGATGCCAGTGTTGATTTTCGGGGCGCGTGCCACGGAGCTGGCCATGAAGGGTGCGGGGTTCGCCCCGCCGTTATATCTTCTGGGCGCGCTCGCCGTGCTCGGCGTGACGCTGGCGCCGCTCGCTGCCGCGGCGGCGGTGCGCATCAATCTGGAGTGAATTGACCGGACATGGCCTGGACGTGGTTTCATCGGCTCGCCTCACCGCCCCATGTGTACGGGCTCGCGGCACGCTTGACGCCGTGGTTCGCCTGGATTGCGGCGATTCTCATCGCGGGCGGACTCTATGGCGGCCTGGTGCTGGCGCCGCCCGACTATCAGCAGGGAGATGACTTCCGCATCATCTACGTACACGCTCCGAGCGCCTGGATGTCACTCATGGTGTACACGACCATGGCGGTGAGCGCGGGAGTTGGTTTGATCTGGCGTATGAAGGTGGCGCACGCGGTCGCAGCCAGTTGCGCGGCCATCGGCGCCTCATTCACCGTCGCCGCACTGGTCACCGGCTCCCTGTGGGGCGAGCGTATGTGGGGAACGTACTGGGCGTGGGATCCGCGCCTGACGTTCGAGCTGATCCTTCTGTTCCAGTACCTGGGGTATATGGGTCTGCGTTCCGCATTTGACGATCTGCAGCGGGCCGACCGCGCGAGCGCGGTACTGGCGGTGGTTGGGGTGGTGAACGTACCAATCATTCATTATTCGGTAATATGGTGGAACTCGCTGCACCAGGCGCCGTCTGTGATGCAGCTGGGCAAGCCCACGATGCCGCCGTCGATGCTGATTCCACTCCTGATGATGTTCCTGGGTTTCACCCTGCTCTTCGTCGCGCTGCTGCTGGTCCGCCTGCGGGCCGAGATCCTCAACCGCGAGCGCACGGCGAGCTGGATCCGGGAGGCGGTGAGCCCATGAGCGGTTTCCTGGGCATGGGTGGCTACGCTGCGTACGTCTGGCCGTCGTATGGGCTCACCCTGGCGATCATCATTCTGAATATCGTGTGGGCCCGCCGCCTGCTCGCCCGGTCGCGGACCGAGGCGCGGCGCCGGCTGGCGATGCGAGGAGAGCCGACATGACTCCGCGGCAGAGGCGCATGACGCTCGTGCTGGGCATCGTGGCTGGCGTGGGCATTGCCGGTGCGCTGGCTCTGAGCGCGTTCCGGCAAAACGTCACTTTCTTCTTCGACCCCTCCCAGGTGGCCGCAGGACAGGTACCCACGGGCGATCGATTCCGCCTGGGTGGGATGGTGACCAAAGGCAGTGTGCGTCGCGCCCCAGGGAGCCTGGAAATTCGCTTCGTCGTGACCGATTTCAAGCACGAGATCCCCGTCAGCTACACCGGTGTGCTCCCCGACCTGTTCCGCGAGGGGCAGGGGGTCGTAGCTCATGGACGGATGCGTGACGGTACGTTCGTCGCCGATGAGGTGCTCGCCAAGCACGACGAGAAATACATGCCGCCGGCGGTCGCGCGCTCACTCAAGAAGCCGCTGCCGCAGTCGGCCAATCCCGGAGGTGCTTGATGCTCCCGGAGCTCGGCCACTTCGCACTGATCCTCGCGCTGCTCCTGGCGGCGCTGCAGGCTTTCTTCGGCATTGCAGGCCCCGCCTTGCAGCGTGACCGCTGGACGGCCGCGGTGACCCCGGCTGTCGCCGGTCAGTTCGTCATGATCGCCACCTCCGTGGCCTGCCTGATCAGCTCCTTCGTGGGCAATGAGTTCTCGGTGAAGTACATCGCGGAGAATTCCAACTCCGCGCTGCCGCTGTTCTACCGCGTCACCGCCATGTGGGGTGCGCACGAGGGCTCGTTGCTCCTGTGGATCTTTCTGTTGAGCTGCTGGACCGTCGCGGTGGCCATCGGCGCCTCGCGATTGCCGCCCCGATTCTCCGCACGGGTCTTGGGCGTGCTGGGGCTCGTGAGCTTCGGGTTCCTGCTGTTTACGCTGGCGACCTCGAATCCGTTCCTGCGCATCGACCCGCCGCCGGCCGACGGAGCCGATCTGAATCCGATTCTGCAGGACCCAGCGCTCGCGATTCACCCTCCCATCCTGTACACCGGTTATGTCGGCTTTGCCGTCGCCTTCGCCTTCGCCTGCGCAGCGATGCTCGAGGGGCGCATGGATCAGTTGTGGGCGCGATGGACGCGGCCCTGGACCACGGCCGCCTGGGCCTTCCTGACGGTCGGGATCTCCCTCGGGAGCTGGTGGGCTTACTACGAGCTGGGGTGGGGTGGGTTCTGGTTCTGGGATCCGGTCGAGAACGCTTCGTTCATGCCTTGGCTCGTCGGCACGGCCCTCATCCATTCGCTCGCCGTCACCGACAAACGCGGACTGTTCAAGAGCTGGACACTCCTGCTCGCCATCCTCGCATTTTCCCTGAGCCTGCTCGGAACCTTCCTGGTGCGCTCCGGGGTGCTGGTGTCGGTGCATTCCTTTGCCGCCGATCCGCGGCGGGGCATCTTCATCCTGGCGTTCCTGATCATCATGATCGGCGGCGCCCTGAGCCTGTACGCCTGGCGAGCGCCGAAGTTGCGATCACAGGCTGGTTTCGAGCTGGGCTCACGCGAGTCCTTCCTGCTGTTCAACAACATTCTGCTGGTGATCGCTGCGGCCACGGTGTTTGCCGGCACGATGGCACCGTTGATCTCGGATTCCCTCAAGCTGGGGACGCTGTCCGTGGGCGAACCCTACTTCGACCCGACATTCATGGTGTCCACGTTGCCCCTCCTGGCGCTGCTTTCTGTCGGCATCCGTGCGGGCTGGAAGAGAGGCCGGCTGTCCGACAGTGCCCGCGTCCTGCTGACGGCACTCGTGGTCGCGCTGATGGCGGGAGTCATCCTGGTGTTCGCCATATACTCACACGGCAAGGTGCTGAGTCTGGTGGGCGGCACACTGGGAGTGTGGATCATCCTGTCCTCGCTGGCGGATCCGATACAGCGCCTGCGGCGTGGCTTCACCCTGTCGCGCAGCGTGCTGGGGATGACTGTCGCCCACGTGGGTCTGGGCCTGTTCGTGATCTCCTTGACGACTGTGGAGTCCTTCACGGTCGAGCGGGACGTGGCGCTGGCCCCGGGCCAGCGTACGAGCGTGGGTAACTATGAGTTCCGCTTCGACGGCGTGAGGTCCATCGAAGGCCCCAATTACAGCGGCGTGGAAGGAGCGGTGCTGGTCATGCGCCATGGCGCGCCGATCACGCGTCTGTATCCACAGAAGCGCCAGTACTGGGTGCAGCGCTCGGGAACCACGCAGGCCGCCATCGAAATGCACAATGGCAGCAATCTGTTCATCGCGCTCGGAGACGAGCTGGGAGCGGGCAAGTGGAGCGTGCGCTTTCAGATTCGGCCGCTGGTGAATTTCGTGTGGCTGGGCGCGTTCATCATGGCCGTTGGCGGCGCACTCGCTGCGACGGACCGTCGGTATCGCGTGGCTGCAGTTCCCGCGACACAGCCTGCAGCGAGCGGCGCGCCAGGGGAGGCGCCCGGATGAGGCGCGTCGGCACCGCAGGGCGTGGGGCGACTCCGATCGTCTGTCGCCATCGCCGGCAGGCACCCCGGTGAACCGCTTTCTCGTGCCGCTGGGCGCATTCGCACTCCTGGCAATCGTGCTGGCGATCAGCATCAAACACTCCCCCGAGAAGGGCATTATTCCATCGCCGCTCATCGGCAAGGCCGCTCCCCCATTCAATCTGCCGGTCCTCAATGATTCCACCCGTACCTTGAGCAACGCTGATCTGAAGGGCCGCTGGTACGTCTTCAACGTGTGGGGCACCTGGTGTGTGAGTTGCCGCGAAGAGCATCCCTTCCTGCTGCAGATCCAGAAATCCGGCCTCGTTCCGGTGATTGGCCTCGACTGGAAGGATGATGACGCTCAGGCGCGCGAATGGCTCTCGCAGCTCGGCAACCCGTATCAGACTATCGCGGTCGACCGCGAAGGACGCACGGCAATCGACTGGGGTGTGTACGCCGCGCCCGAGTCCTTCCTCGTCAACCCGCAGGGCATCGTGGTCTACAAATGCACCGGCGAGCTGACGCCCGAAATCTGGCAGACGCAATTCGTGCCACGCCTCGCCGCCGGGCGCGCCGGATCGTGAGGCGCGTGCTCCTGGCCCTGCTGCTCGCGCTCGGCTGCGCGACGCTGCATGCGGTGGATACCACTGAGCTGTCCGATCCCAAGCTGCAAGCTCGCTATATCGCCCTCACGCACGAGCTGCGCTGCATGCAATGTCAGAACGAAACGATTGCCGACTCCCCGGTCGGACTCGCCGCAGACATGCGGCGCGCGGTGCGCGAGATGCTCCTGGCCGGCAAGTCCGATGACGACGTGCGCAACTTCATGGTCGCACGCTACGGTGAGTTCATTCTGTTCAGGCCTCGCTTCTCCGCCCGCACCGCATGGCTGTGGTTGGCTCCGGGTGTCCTGCTGATCATTGGGGCCATCGTCGCTGTCCGCGTACTGCGGCAACGCAGTGCGCTCGTAGGCCAGGATAATGAGCCCCTCGAGGAGGACATTTCCCGGCCATGATGATGACATTCGTCCTCCTGGCGGCGCTGCTCACCGTCGGGGGCGTCGCACTCGTCGCGGTTCCATTACTGCGCCCGCTCCGAACACAGGCCGCTCCCGCGCCGTGGACCGCTCTCGCGGTGGCGGGCGTGCTGGTACTCGGCTCGGTCGTGTTGTACCTGACCTGGAGCAACTGGTCCTGGCGCGAGGATACGAGCGCTGACGGTCCGCAGACGATGGTGGCACGGCTCGCGCGTAAACTGGAACGTGAACCCCGCGACCTCAACGGCTGGCTGATGTTGGGCCGCTCCTACACGGTTCTGCAGCAATACCCCCTTGCCGTGCGCGCGTATGAGCGCGCCGACCGGCTCGCTGGCGGAAGGAATGCCGATGCCCTGCTCGGCCAGGCGGAAGCGCTCTCGCTTCAGGATGAGACCGAGCTCGACCGGCGGGCCGGAAAGCTCGTGGAGCAGGCGCTGGTGCTGGACCCCGATTCCGGCAAGGCACTTTTCTTCGGTGCCGCGGCCGCCATGCGTCGTGGCGATCTGCCGCTCGCTCGCGCTCGCTTCGCACACCTGCTGAGGCTGGATCCTCCGGATAACATCAAACCGCTGCTGCAGCAGCAGATTGCGGCGATCGATCAGCAGATTGCCGCCGGCAGAGGGCAGGGCCCGTCCGCGCAGCCGGGGAGCCTGGCCTCCAGTAAGGCCGGGGCCGCGCAGGCGGCGGCGCCTGCCGCGGGGGCCGCGAAAGAAGCAGGGGCCTCTGGTGCCGAGCCTGCTCAGCGGGGTGAAACAAACGCGGCCGGCAATAGTGCCGCACCCAGCGTTCGAATCCATGTGACACTCGCGCCCGCCCTCGCGAAATCTGCCTCGGCAGACTCGCCACTGTTTGTGTTCGTCAGAGATCCGACGCGTCCCGGGCCGCCGTTGGCGGTTAAACGACTCGCGAGTCGCTTTCCCCAGACGGTCGAGCTCACGGCTTCCGATTCGATGATGCCGGGTCGTGCGATCGCACCCGGACAGCGCGTCGAGGTGGTCGCGCGCATCGCCCGGTCGGGTAATCCCATCGGAGCAAGTGGCGATCCATTCGGGCAGATCGTGTACCGGGTGGGCCACGATGGACTGAGTAACATCGTGATCGACCAGGTAACGCCCTGAATCGCACTGGCGGCGCTGACGGCCTCAGCGATGGCGATTCCGGTCGGCCGACGCGCGGGTTGATGGTAGAGTCACCCGCATGCGTGGGCCGGTCTCATTGCGTTTCGCGTCACCGCCCGGAATCGTACCTGCGTACCTGAGAATTCTGCTTTCGCGCAAGCCCGCCTTCGTCGCCGACGGCGTGCCGCGAATCGAGGCCGTGCTGGGACGATTCGAGGTGAATCCACGGCACCTCGCTCGCTACCGCAAAGTCTGCGGCGATCGCGAATCGGACGAGCTGCCCATTACCTACGCGCACATCCTGGCGACCCCGGTACATCTTGCAATGATCGCGTGCGAGGCTTTCCCGGTGAGCCTGCTGGGCGTCGTCCACGTACGTAACCGCATCGTGCAGCATCGACCACTGCATGTGCACGATACGGGAAGGATCCGCTCGTGGATGGAAGGCTATCGCGATACATCACGCGGCCAGGAGCTGGATCTGCAAACCGAGATTCAGATCGGCAACGAAGTGCTCTGGTCGGAAACCTCTACCTTTCTCGCTCGCCATCGCGAGCGGCGAAAGCTCCCCCGAACGGGTGAGCCGGCACTGCCCGATGTGGAGATGCCGCCACGGCAGGACGTGACTACAAGTACCTTCATCGTGAGTCCCGCAGTCGGGCGCCAGTACGCGCGGGTATCGGGCGATTTCAATCCAATCCACATCGCTGATGTCGGTGCGCGCTTCTTCGGCCTCAAGCGCGCCATTGCGCACGGGATGTGGTCTCTTGCGCGGTGCGCTGCGGAAATAGACCGCAATGCGTTCGCCCAGCCGTGTACGCTCGACGTCGCCTTCAGACGGCCGGTCGCATTTTGCGCCAGCATGGTGCTGGAGAGTTGGATGGCCGACGGGCGCGTCGGGTTCAGTCTGCGCGATCAGCAGGCCGAGCGCGGACATCTGCTCGGAAGCGTGGTGCCCGCGGGCTGAATGGGTAGTCCTGGCAGGGGTACATGCTTGCGCCGGCCTTTCAAATCAGGGCCCCTCGCGCGGCATGGGTCTTGCTGGTTTCCAAGCGTGCTCGCTCAGTTGACGCGAGCCCGATGCATATATGGAGGAGAGTAGTAATGGCTCACGCACCAACTCAGGATGGCCGCACGTCGAACCGCGGATTCGCGTCGATGAATCAGGAGCGCCAGCGGCAGATCGCCAGCATGGGCGGCAAAGCCGTCCCGGACGAAAAACGCAGCTTCTCGCAAAATCGCCGCCTGGCCGCCGAAGCCGGCCGCAAGGGGGGGCAGAGCGTCCCCGGCTCGAAGCGCAGTTTTTCCCAGAATCGCCAGCTTGCGGCGGTCGCCGGTCGCAAGGGCGGGCAGAGCGTTCCTGATGAGAAACGCAGTTTCTCGCAGAACCCCGAGCTCGCCGCCGAGGCCGGTCGCAAGGGCGGCCAGGCCAGTCACGGAGGCAGCTCCTCCGTCGACAGCCAGCCCAAGACCGCAGAGCGCATGCGCACTGCGGGCCAGGGCGAGGAATAGTCGGCCCCGCACGGTCTGCACGAAGAGGGCCGTTCTGAGGACGGCTGGTGGGTTGCAGGGAAGCAGCCCACACGGGCGTCACCCCGTTCCGGGGCACGCCCTGCAGGCATTTCCGATTGAAAAGATTACCTTGGCCTTTGCAGAAGTTGCCACTCAGACAACGCTCACCTTTCACTTGAGCGCAAGCCGCCGCGCCATGGACGCTTCCGACGACTTGTAGGAGGCCCCGGGCTCCCTAAGTTTCTGCTAAGTCACGGGCTCCACAATGGCGCTCATGGCCTACCATCCCATGACGTGCCGGATCCCGGGTCGCTCATGCGTCTGCTGCTAGTCGAAGACGACCACATGATTGGCGAGAGTCTGGTCAAAGGCCTGCGCGATGAGGGCTACGTGGTCGACTGGGTCCGCGAAGGCGCCGCGGCACTCGCTGCACTGCGGGATCATCATGCTGCATACGCCATAGCCGTCCTCGACTGGAACCTCCCGCGACAGGACGGCCTCTCGGTCCTGCGGACGGTGCGCGCGGAAGGCAATGCGCTTCCGGTTCTGATGATCACGGCCCGCGATGAGCTCGTGGACCGTATCAGCGGGCTCGATGGCGGTGCCGATGACTATCTCGTCAAACCCTTCGAGCTGGGGGAGCTGAAGGCGCGCCTGCGCAGCCTGTTGCGCCGCCGGGAAGGGCGGCCCAGTACCGAGATCGCCCACGCCGACCTCGTGTTGGACCCGGTTACCCATACCGTGCGCCGAGGGGGATCGCCGATCGCCGTGACCCCCAGAGAATTCACGCTTCTGCGCGCCCTCATGGAGCGTCCCGGCGCGGTTCTGTCCCGATCTCAGCTCGAAGAGCGCCTGTACGGCTGGGATGACGGCATTCAAAGCAATGCGGTCGAATTCACCATCCACAGCCTGCGAAGAAAACTCGGTGCAGCCAGTATCGAGAACGTGCGAGGCGTGGGCTGGCGATTGGGTGAAGCGCCCCCATGAGCTCACTGCGCAAGGGTCTCACCCTGTGGCTTTGGGCGGCCGTGGCGCTGGTGGGCGCGATCTGCGTGCTGATCGGCTACTGGCAGGCGCGCAAGGAGACTCAGGAGCAGCTCGACTACCAGATGCAGCAGGTCGTGCACATACTGGCCGGACAGACCTTTACCGCCCCCAGCGCCTCACTTGGTCCGGCGCCTCCCGCTGTTTCGCCCATGGTGCGGATCTCGCACGATGCGGACGATGATCTGATCGTCTCCGTTCGAGACCAGCAGGGACATCTGCTATACGCCTCACGCGCCAACAGGCAGCTCTCCGGCAGCCTGCTGCCCGTGCTGGACTCACTCGGCTTTCAAACAGTCTTGCTCGGGGACGAGACCTACCGGGTATTCGTGGCCCAGGCCGGCAACAAACGCATCGAGATCGCGCAGTCGGTGGATGTGATCCGCGAGGCGGAAGAGGCGGTGGGACTGGCAACCCTGCTGCCGATTCTGCTGCTCCTGCCGGTGCTCGGGATGGTCATTGGATTCGTCATCCGCCGCGAGCTTCGGCCGCTGAATGCCGCGGCATCCCTGATCGCCAGCCGCCCGCCGCTGTCTCTGGAGCTGCTGCCCGTGGAGGCCATGCCCCGGGAGGTGCGGCCACTCGCGGACGAGATCAATCGCTTGCTGGATCGACTGAAGACGGCGGTTCAGCGTGAGCAGCGCTTTCTCACTGATGCGGCCCACGCACTGCGTACTCCGCTGACGGCGCTGCAACTACAGGCCGACGTTCTCGGCGGGGCGCGAGACCCGAGCGAGAAAGCGGCACGGCTCGAGCAGCTGCGTGCGGGAATTCGGCGCGTGAGGCGGCTGTCCGAGCAGCTGCTCTCCCTCGCACGCAGTGAATCGACGGCAGGTCCCCTCACCGTGAGCACTGAGCTCGATCAGGCTCTGGAGGAGGTGCTCGCGTTGCACACGGCGGCGGCTTCGTCCCGCGAAATTACGCTCCACGCCGACACCCATTCCAACGCACGCGTCTACGGCAACACGCGCCGCCTCACCCTGATCTTCGGTAACCTTCTGGACAATGCCGTGCGCTACACGCCCGCGGGGGGACAGGTCAGGGTTTGCGCGCGGACCGAGGACAATTGCGCGAAAATTGAAGTATGGGACGAGGGATGCGGCTTGCCGCCCGAGGAACTCGAGCGAGTCTTCGAGCGTTTCTACCGGGCCCCGGGCGACGACAGCAACGGCAGTGGCCTCGGCCTGGCGACCGTGGATACCCTGGTACGGCAACTCGGAGGCCGGGTCGTCCTCAAGAATCGTTTGGACAGGACCGGGCTCATCGCCACGGTGACTCTGCCTCTCGTATCCCCGCTCGAGGTCGAAAGCGAGGCAACGGCGACCTCATGACGCGATGGTTCGCCGCACTGACGATGCTTCCAGCACTGGGTGCCGCGAGCGGTTGCACTGTCTATCACGCGCAGCCGCTGAGCCGCTCCGACGTGGAAGCGAGCCTCGAGTCGCCCGATCGGGCGCAGATGAGCCGGGATGCGATGCAGCTCAGGCACCCGCGGCTGGCTCCACAGAAGCTCGATTTCACCCGGCCCCTGACGGGCGAGGAAATCGAGGTGATCGCCGTGCTCGCCAATCCCGACCTGCGCGCGCTGCGCACTCAGCAGGGCGTTGCCGAGGCGCAGGTGTTTGCCAGTGGCTTGCTGCCCGATCCGCAGATCAGCCTCGGGTACGACAAGTTGTTGTCGCCCATGAACGAGGGCTTTTCGGATGCGTACGCCGGCTCCGTCAGCCTCGATATTCTCGGTGCGCTGGCCACCCGACCGCTGGAGCGCCAGGCGGCGCAAGCAGCCGCCGCTCAACTGCGCAATGACATCGCCTGGCAGGAATGGACGACGGCCGGGCAGGCTCGGCTGCTGGCAGTCCGACTCTACTACCAGCGGCGGGCCAGTGACCTGGCCGCGCAAGCGGCGGATCTTGCTGAGCACGCCCTGCACAGAGCACTGGCCGCTGCGCAGGCAGGGGATGTATCGGCAGATGAAATCGAGCTGCGGCGCATCGCCGCCTCCGAAGCCACCGCTCGGGCTCTGGCTGCCGCGCGCGACGCCGAGGGGACGCGCCTCGACCTCAATCACACCCTCGGCCTGCGGCCGCAGGAGTCGCTGAGCCTCGCCGATCCCCCCGCACTGCGCGCCTGGAGCCATCCCTCACCGGATGAGCTCTTCGCGACCGCGCGTAAGGAACGGTTGGATCTGGCCGCGCTGGCCCAGGGATACGCGGGCCAGGAGGCGTCCCTGCACCGGGCCGTGTTGGGACAGTACCCGCGTCTGGGCATTACCATCAACCGCGCCAGCGATACGAGCGCTGTTCATACGCTGGGCCCGGCAGTCTCTTTCGACCTACCGCTGTGGAATAGAAACCGAGGTGGGATCGCCACGGCGCGGGCCGATCGGACGCGGCTGCGCGCCGAGTTCGCCGCACGCCTGCACCAGACGCGGGCCGATATCGCGGACCTGGTTGATACACTCGACCACGACGAGCAGGCGCGAGCCTCACTCGCTGCACAGGTACCCGAGATTGAGCACGTCGCCGACAGCCTGGACGCGGCGGCGGGCCGCCGGGATGTCGCGCAACCGGTGGCCGAAGCTGCGAGATCCACCGCGCTGGACAAGCAAATGACACTGCTCGGGTTAGAGCAGTCCTGTGCGGAAGAGCGCATTGCCTTGACGCTTGCGGTCGGCGCCCCGGTCACCGACATCCTGGAGGGTCCATGACGCCGCGGCTCATTCCCGTGTTGGTAGCGAGTCTCTTTGCGCTCGGTGGATGCAAAAACGCTGCCGAGGAATCGGAGCCAACGCCGACGGCCACCGTCCAGGTGCAACGGACCGTCGAACACCCCGTCTCGCAACTGCTGACCGCGTATGGAACCGTGGAGTTCATTCCTGCCCGCACGCGTGCGCTGACCATCCAGGTTGAATCGCAGGTCGCCGAGCGCTACGTCCTGCCCGGCGCGGTCGTGAAGCAGGGGCAACCCCTGCTGCGGCTCGTCCCAAGTGCCGCGTCCCGCCTCGATGTGGACAAGGCGGCCCGGGATGCTTCGGTGGCCGTGGCCGAGACTCAGCGAGTTGACCGGCTGCACGCTCAGGGATTGGCGACGGATTCCGAGCTCCGGTCAGCCAAGGCATCCGCGGACACGGCGGTCGCGTTACGCGACAGCCTGATTGCGCGCCTTGGCGCTGCTGGCCCCAAGACCGACACGAAAGTGCAGGGCGCCGCTCACCCGGGACTTACCCTGACGGCGCCGATCGCCGGCGTGGTGGACGCCCTGACGGCGCAACCGGGGGATGTCATACCCGCCGGAACTCTGCTTCTGCGCGTCGCCGATCCCGACGCAGTCTACGTCCGGCTGGGTATCGAGCCGCAAGACGCGAGTGAAGTTCGCACCGGCCAGCCTGTCCTGCTGACGGAGCTGTTTCCTCACGCAGCTTCCCGCAACGGGAACATAACGGAGGTTGACTCCCGGGTAGATCCGCAAACGCGACTGACGCTCGCCGTGGTCCACCCAGCGCCAGATGCCGGACTGATTCCAGGCAGCTCCGTGCGCGCGCGTGTCATCGTCGCGACGCACGAGCACGCACTCACCGTCCCGCGATCGGCCGTCCTGTACAAGGATGAGCAGCCTTTTCTGTTCGTCGCCGCATCGGGCAAGGCCGAGCGGCGCGCCGTCACCGTTGGCATCACGGACGGTGACCTGGTCGAGATCACGAAAGGGCTCAAGGCCGGGGAGTCCGTGGTGACGGGCGGAAACTATGAGCTCGAGGATGGCATGGCCATCAAGCTGGCGGCGGAGCAGGCAAGCGCCCACGCATCGTGACCGCCTGGCTTACTGCACACCGGCGCTCCGTACTTTTCCTGATCGCGGTCGCCGCGATCGGCGGCGCGGTCGCCGCCTGGCACCTGCCGGTGGCGCTGTTTCCCAACATCGACTTTCCACGCATCGTCGTCAATCTGGACGCGGGCGATCAGCCCGCGGACCGGATGGTCCTGCAGATCACGCGGCCTCTGGAGCAGGCCCTGCGCGCAGTGCCGGACATTGGCGATATCCGCTCCACGACCTCGCGCGGCGCGGCGGATCTGTCCCTGAATTTTTCCTGGGGCACCAACATGGTCGCCGCCCAGTTGCAAGTGGAGTCGGCCATCAACCGCGCGCTGCCGGACCTGCCACCGGGCATCCGCTTTCAGGTACGGCGCATGGACCCGACGATTTTCCCCATTTTCGGCCTGACGCTCACCTCCGATACACGCGATCTGACAGCCCTGCGTGACCTCGCCTACTACACCCTGCGGCCGATCCTGTCGGCAATCCCCGGGGTCGCGCAGGTCGAGGTTCTGGGAGGCCGGGTCGCCGAATATCAGGTGATTGCAGACCCGGAGCGCCTGCAGGCGGCCGGACTCGGGATCGATGACGTGGCCCGCGCCCTCACAGCCAACAATGCGGTGAGTGCCGTGGGTCGCCTCGAGGACCGTTACCGTCTGTATCTGACCCTGGCCGATAGTCGCCTGCGCGGCACCGAGGACCTCTCGGATATTCTGCTGAAGGCCGGTCCCGGGGGCGCCATCCGGCTGGGCGACCTTGCGAGCGTTCGTCTGAGCACCGCTCCGCAGTGGACGCGGGTGACGGCAAACGGCCACGACGCCGTGCTGATCAACATTCGACAATCCCGCGGCGCCAACTCCGTCGAGCTGGTGCGCAGGGTGCGCGAGCAGATGGCCGGTCATGCCCGCGAAGTTCCTTCCGGCATCAAGATAGGCACGTTCTACGATCAGTCCGAGCTGGTCTCCGCAGCAGCCTCCAGTGTCCGGGATGCCATCATCATCGGAGCTGTGCTTGCGGGTTGCGTCCTGCTGCTGTTCCTGCGTGATATGCGGCTGACGGTGGTAGTTGCGATCGTTCTGCCGGTAACGCTGTGCATCACGGCGCTGCTGCTGAGCAGCCTCGGCATGAGCTTCAATATCATGACGCTGGGTGGCATGGCCGCCTCGGTGGGACTCATCGTCGATGACGCGGTAGTCATCGTGGAGCACCTGGCTCGACGGCTGCACGAGCGGGCCGAGGAGACCATACCAGGTGGATCGCTTCTTCCTGCCGCTCGCGAGATGTTCAAGCCATTGCTGGGGTCGTCACTGGCGACTGTGGTCATTTTCGTGCCGCTCGCCTTCCTGTCGGGAGTGACCGGCGGATTCTTCAAAGCGCTGGCGATGACCATGGCCTGCGCGCTCGTGGTGTCCTTCTTCGTTGCCCTTGTGGGCGTGCCCCTGCTCACTGACAGATTCATCCAGCGTCACGCTGTGCGCGGCCCAGGCGCTCAAGCGCCCTGGTTTTCCCATGTGATCGAGCGCTACGGGCGGGTCAGCAGTTCCGCGCTGCGCAACAGTGGTTGGATCGCTATCGGGATGCTCCTGCTGCTGGCTTCGGGGGCAGTGGCTCTGTGGCGCCTGCCCTCGGGCTTCATGCCGCACATGGACGAGGGCGGATTCATCCTCGACTACCGCGCCGCCCCAGGCACCTCGCTCTCGGAAACCGATCGCCTGCTGCGCCAGGTCGAAGCGCTCATTCTGGCGACCCCTGAGGTCGAGAGCTATTCACGCCGGACCGGGCTGCAGCTCGGCGGCGGCATCACCGAGGCCAACGAGGGCGACTTCTTCATCAAGCTGAAGTCCGGTCGGCGGCGTGACATCGAGGAGGTGATGGACGAGCTTCGCACGCGCGCCGAGCAGAAGGTCCCCGGCCTCACGCTCGAGACCGCACAGCTGATGGAGGATCTGATCGGCGACCTGACGGCCGTCCCGGAGCCCGTGGAAGTGAAGCTTTTCGGCCCCGATCTGGCGCAATTGCAGTCATTGGCGCCGCGGGTCGCCAGGAAGCTCGCCGCGGTGGATGGCCTGGCCGAGATCCAGGATGGCTTGCGGATAGCCGGCGATGCCGTCGAGCTGCACGTGGACCGCGCGCGCGCAGCCGTGGAAGGCCTCGATCCGGATGAGCTCATCAAGCAGGCCACATCGCTCCTGGGGGGCAGTCTCGCCGGACAGATCCAGTCGGGCGAAAAGCTCCTCGACATCCGCGTGTGGACACCGGCCCAGTTGCGGGGCCGCCTCGAAGCGATCGGCGAATTGCGCCTGCGGGCACCCGATGGCCATGAATTCCCACTTAAACGGGTCGCCGACCTGCACATCGTGGCGGGCCAACCGCAGCTGCAGCGCGAGAACCTCGAGCAGATGGTGGCGGTCACCGCCCGCCTGCAGGGCCGAGATCTGGGCAGCGCCATGCAGGAGGTGAAGCAGGCGGTCGCCTCCATGAACCTTCCACCGGCGCTACGCGTGGAATACGGCGGTCTATACGCCGAGCAGCAAAGCTCTTTCCGCGGCCTCGCCGCGGTATTTGCGGCCGCCGTGTTGCTCGTGACGACGCTGCTGCTTTACCTGTACGAGCGCTGGGCGATTGTCGCCGCCATCCTGGCGACAGTGGCGCTGTCGGTCGCCGCGGTGTTCGTCGGTTTGTGGATGACCGGGACCGAGCTCAACATCTCTGCTTTGATGGGCCTGACGATGATCGTCGGTATCGTCGCCGAGATCGCCGTATTCTATTTCGCCGAGTTGACACCGCAGGACATGGGCAGCGGTCCGGTGAGCGCCGAAGCCCTGCGGAGCGCCGGCCAGCGGCGCCTGAGGCCCATCCTGATGACCGCCCTGATCGCGATCCTCGCACTGTTGCCGCTGGCCCTGGGGCTCGGCGCCGGCTCGCAGATGCAGACGCCGCTGGCGATCGCCATCATCTGCGGCCTGGTCGCAGCGCTGCCGCTCGTGCTGCTCGTGATGCCGGTGTTCTATCAGCGCTTCAGCCGCTGGGGTTCCCGGAGCTGAGCTCACCCCACGGCGACCAGCCATGCGCCGGCGGCAATCAGGGCGATCCCCAGCCAGTTGATGCCCGAGAGCCGTTCGCCCAGAAAGGCAACGCCGAAAAGCGCCACCAGCACCACGCTCAGCTTGTCGATCGGGGCGACACGCGCAGCCTCGCCAACCTGCAGCGCCCGGAAATAGCACACCCAGGAAGCTCCGGTGGCGAGCCCCGAGAGAACGAGGAACAACCACGTCCGGCTCGAAGCGCCGCCGACGAGCCGGTATTTTCCGGTCAGCAGGATGAGCGCGCCCAACACTGTCAGAATGACGACAGTGCGGATGAACGTCGCCACATCCGCGTTGATCTGCTCGACGCCGACCTTTGCGAAGACCGCTGTCAGCGCTGCGAAGCACGCTGACAGCAAAGCCCAGATCAGCCAGTTGGGCACAGTCTCTCCAGACTCCTCATGAGCCGCGCGATTGTCGGTGAAGAGCGCAACCCTGTGCAAGGTTGACGAAAGGCGCATGCAACCCGATCGAAACCCTGTGCCACTCGACTACGCCGCAATCGCTGTGCGAATTCACGGACTGCCTGCCACATGGACCCGACGACCCATCCACTTGCGCGCCGCGCGCTTCCCCTGCGACGGCAAGCGCAGATCGTGACCATACTTGCAGTCGGCGCCCTCGGGATTCCGAGCGCCGGTCCGAGGAAAAAACTGAAGGGCGCATCACGCTCAACGGCGACACGGCAACCCAGGTGTTCTCTCCCTACTCCGGAGGGGTGGTGACTGTGATCGCTGGAATCGGTGAGCACGTGCATGCCGCCGATGAAAGTCTCACGACCAGACGGCGCAACGTGGAATTCGCAGGTGGCCGCTCTCCCCGGCATTCCCCATTCATGATGCGTTGCAGCATCTGGGCCGCCCTGACCGCGCCAGTTGGGCCCGTGATAAAAAAATGTCTGCGGCCGCCAGCCCTGAACGTCGTAGGGTGTCTTCACAACGAGGCGAGGAGCCGATCATGAGCGAATTCCTGTACGTGTACCGCGGTGGCGCGCGCCCGACCGCACCGGAGCAGATGCAACAGGTCATGCAAAAGTGGATGACCTGGATGAAGGAGCTGGGCGCCAAGGGCCACATGAAAGACCCCGGCCATCCGCTCGAGAGCACGGGAAAGACCGTCAGTGGCCAGCGAAAGAGCGTTACGGACGGACCCTATGCAGAAAAGGACGTGGTGGGCGGCTACAGCCTCATCGAAGCCCAGGACCTGGAGCAGGCGGCGGAGCTGTCTGCGGGCTGTCCGATTCTGGAGACCGGTGGGACCGTGGAGGTGCGCCCGATCATGCGGATCGATCGGTAGTGAGCCGGCCGGATCCGGTCGAGCATCTGTTCCGGCATGAGTCAGGGCGGCTGATCGCCGCCCTGACTCGCCTGTTCGGTGTCCACAACCTGGCCCTCGCCGAGGACGTGGTTCAAGAAGCGCTGTGCCGGGCGCTGGAGGTCTGGAAGCTGCGCGGGATGCCCGAGAACCCTTCAGCGTGGCTCATGACGACGGCGAAGAACCAGGCCCTCGATGTCCTGCGCCGCGAGCGCACCGCCCGAACCTTTGCCCCTGAGCTCGGTCGTCTGCTGGAGACCGAATGGACGCTCGTACCCGCGGTGGATGAGGCCCTCGGCGAGCACGCCATCCGCGACGACGAGCTGCGCATGATGTTCTCGTGTTGCCATCCGCACCTCGCGGAGGAAACGCAGGTCGCGCTGGTGCTGCACATCCTGTGCGGATTCAGCGTCGCGGAGATTGCCAACGCTTTTCTGAGCGGCCCGGCCACAATTGCGAAGCGGATCTCACGCGCCAAGAAAGTGTTGGCCTCGTCACGCCGCTTGTTCGATCTGGCAGGGGCGGATGACTTCCGGGCGCGCTTAACGGCCGTACAACGCGCCCTGTACCTGCTCTTCAACGAGGGTTATCACGGATCCTGTGCGGAAGCGGCCGTCCGCGTGGATCTTTGCCGGGAGGCGATGCGCCTCGCTCGCATTCTGGGCGAGCACCCGCTTGCAGGCACACCGTCCACGCATGCGCTGCTGGCGCTGATGTGCCTGCATGCCGCGCGGCTGCCGGGGCGTGTGGATGCCGCCGGCAGCCTGAGCGCGCTCCTGGATCAGGATCGCAACCAGTGGGATGGCGGACTTGCCGCGCAGGGACAACAGTTGCTGGAGCGCTCGGCCACCGGCCCGCAGATCAGTGAGTATCACGTGGAAGCCGCGATCGCCTGGGTGCATGCATCGGCTCAACGGCCGCAGGATACGGACTGGGGTCAGATCGTCTCCCTGTATGACACGCTGATGACGATCCGGCCTTCGCCCGTCGTGGCACTGAATCGCGCGATCGCGCTCGCCGAGCTCGAGGGCCCCGAGCGAGGACTCGAGGCCATCCGCGCGATCGCCGACCGTGAGCGGCTGGATGCCTATCCGTTCTATCGAGCCGCGCTCGGGGAGTTCGAGCTGCGCTGCGGGCGGCTCTCGCTCGCCCGGGATCATTTCCGATCCGCCCTCGAGGCGGCGCGGAACCTGACTGAGCGCCAGTTCCTGCAGAACCGCCTGGCGGCATGCGCATGCCGGAGCGACGCAGCGGGCGTGTCGCAATGATTCAAGCGCGCTGCTGAGCGGCAAGGCCCGCGCGTAGGAGCCGGGTGCCGCCCGGGTATACTGTTTCTACATGGGCGATCGTCCGAATCTGTTGATCCTGATGGCGGACCAGCTGGCGCCGCGCGTGCTGGCAACGTATGGCGGCAGTGTGGCCCGCACCCCGCATATCGATGCGCTCGCCCGGGACGCAGTGGTCTTCGATTCCTGCTACTGCAACAGTCCGCTGTGCGCGCCCTCGCGATTCTCTTTCATGGCGGGGCAGCTGCCATCGAAGATCGGTGCTTACGACAACGCTGCCGAGTTTCCGGCGCAGGTGCCGACCTTCGCGCACTACCTGCGCGCCGCCGGCTATCAGACCGCTCTCAGCGGCAAGATGCATTTCTGCGGCCCCGACCAGCTGCACGGCTTCGAAGAGCGGCTGACCACTGACATCTATCCGGCGGATTTCGGCTGGACGCCCGACTGGAATCGATTCGATGAGCGTCCGGGGTGGTATCACACCATGGACTCCGTGATTCAGGCGGGGCCTTGCACACGAACCAATCAGATCGATTTCGATGACGAGGTTGCGGCGGCGGCGCGCCAGAAGCTCTTCGACGTGGCGCGCGGCAGGGATCAGCGCCCGTTCTGCCTGGTGGTCTCGATGACCCATCCGCACGATCCATATGTAATCCCCACGGCATACTGGAATCGATATCGCGACGCGGACATCGATATGCCGCGTGTCGCGGATCTCGCCGGCAGCGACGATCCGCATTCACGCCGCCTGCGGCACGTCATCGGTCTGGACCTGGCGCGGCCGACGGAGACGCAGGTGCGTGCCGCACGACGTGCCTACTATGGGGCCGTTTCCTACGTCGATGACCAGATCGGCTCGCTGATGGGCACGCTCCGTGAAGCCAACTTCGATCGCAACACGGTGGTACTGGTCCTCGCCGACCACGGGGACATGCTGGGCGAGCGGGGATTGTGGTACAAGATGAGCTTCTACGAGGCAGCCTGCCGCATCCCGCTCATCGTGCACGCACCGGGGCGATTCCGCGCCCGCCGCGTGACAGAGGTGGCCTCGTTGCTGGACCTGCTGCCCACCTTCGCCGCGCTGGCTCACGAGGGAGTCGAACCGGCTTATGCCGCTCCTATCGGCGGCCATAGCCTGCTGCCGCAGCTCGAAGGCCGAGCCGACACTCAGGCAAGCGAGGTCATCGGCGAGTACCTTGCGGAAGGAGCGATCGCGCCGATCATCATGATCCGTCGCGATCGCCACAAGTACATCCACTGCCCCGCAGATCCCGACCAACTCTATGACCTCGTTGCCGATCCCGAGGAGCGCGAGAATCTCGCGACCGATGCCCGTCGTGCGGACGTGCTCGCGCAGTTCCGCGCCGAAGTGGCGCGGCGCTGGGCGCTTCCGGCACTGCATCAGGCCGTTGTTGCCAGCCAGCAGCGACGGCACTTCGTGTACGCGGCACTGCGCGAGGGCATCTACAGCCCGTGGGATTACCAGCCTGTGCGTGATGCAAGCCGGCTCTACATCCGCAATGACCAGGAACTCAACGATCTCGAGCGAATGGCCCGCTTCCCGCCGCTGGGCTGACCGCCTCGCGACGCTTCTGGCAGTGGCGCTGTGCGCCATGGGTGCCCCTGTCAGCTGCGCCTGGGCCGTCGCCCCCGCCGAGCCTCCTGCCTGTCACACGGTCAAACTCGCTGACATCGGCTGGACGGACGTCACCGCGACAACGGCGACTCTCGCCCAGGTGCTGACGGGGCTCGGGTACGACCCTCAGATCACGCTTTTGTCGGTGCCCGTGACGTATGAGGTGATGAGGCAGGGCAGCATCGATGCCTTTCTCGGCAACTGGATGCCGGTGCAGATCCACGACCGGCAGCCGTATCTCGATGATCACTCCGTCGAGGTCGTCCGCGTGAACCTGACGGGAGCGAAATTCTCCCTGGCCGTTCCTGCCTATCTGTACGCCGCGGGGCTGCGGGACTTCGCGGACATTCAGCGTTTTGCAGGTCCTCTGAGCCAGACCCTTTACGGCATCGAGGCCGGCAGCGTCGGCGACCGACATATCCTCGACATGATTCAGCACAATGATTACGGCCTCGGCTCGTTTCACCTGGTGGAGTCCAGTGAACAGGGGATGCTGGCGGAGGTCTCCCGGGCCTATGCCGCTCACGCCCCGATCGTGTTCCTCGCCTGGGATCCGCATCCGATGAACATGAGATTCGACATCCGGTATCTGACCGGAGGGGATGCGACCTTCGGGCCCAACTATGGCGGCGCCACGGTCGTCACGCTCGCCCGGGCCGGTTATCTCGGCCGATGCCCGAACGTTGCACGGTTGTTGCGAAACCTGCAGTTCACGACCCGCGGGGAGAGTGAGCTGATGCGGGCCATTCTGGAGGACCACCAGAGCGCCCCTGCGGCGGCCGCGGACTGGATTGGCTCTCATCCAGCCGTTCTGCGGCAGTGGCTCACCGGGGTGCAGCGCTTCGACGGTAAGCCCCCGGGCAGCACTCTGCCTGAGGGCCGGGCTGTTGGCCTGAGTGCGCGCTTCGAGGGCTGGCTCGCCCTCCACAAGCTGCCGGTCGGTCAGGCGGTCGCCACTGGCATCGACCAGGTGAAGCGCCGCGGCGCCGGAGTCTTCCAGGCCGTCGGCACTACGGTTGGAGGAGCGACCAACGCCGTCTATCGAGGCCTGAGTGCACTGCCGACCTGGCTCCTGATCCTGGCGACCGGCTGGTTCGCATGGTGGATGCAACGCTCCTGGTCGCTGGCCGCTTTCGTCGTCGCGGCCCTCCTGCTCATTGTGAATCTCGGCTACTGGCCGCAGACGCTGGAAACCCTGGCGCTGGTCGCCGTTTCCACGCTGACAGCCGCCGGGATCGGCGTACCGATCGGCATCGCGTGTGCGCATCGGCCGGCACTGGCGGCCGCCCTGCGACCCGTGCTCGACCTGATGCAAACCCTCCCGACCTTCGTGTACCTGATTCCAACCCTCGTCCTGTTCGGATTGGGCGTGGTGCCGGCGCTGATCTCGACGGTGATTTTCGCCCTGCCGGCGCCGATTCGCCTCACTCAGCTGGGCATCGCCGGAGTACCCCGATCGCTGCTCGAGGCGGGCGAGGCGTTCGGTGCGACACGCTGGCAGATGCTTTGCAAGATCGAGCTGCCCGGGGCCGCCCCGCTCATCCTCGCCGGAATCAACCAATGCATCATGTTAAGTCTGTCCATGGCGGTGATCGCCGCCCTGGTGGGCGCAGGGGGGCTCGGAGTCCCCGTCGTGCGCGCCCTCAGCTCCGTGCAGGTCGGAATGGGCATCGAGGCAGGGCTCGCCATCGTGCTGCTGGCGATCATTCTTGATCGGATCATGCGCCACCCGCAGCCCCCACACTGACCATCATCCGGGAGTCCGCAGGAAATGAAATCCATCTCTGAGCCAGGCCGATCCGTCAACGTCGTGTTGGACACGGAGGTGCTGGTCGTGGGCAGTGGCCCGGGTGGGCTGGCCGCCGCGCTCGCCTCGGCGCGGGCTGGTGTGAAGACTGCTTTGCTCGATCGCAACGGCTGCTTCGGCGGCAATATCACGCAGGTTGGCGTGGAAGGTTTTGCCTGGTACCGGCACGAGGCGACGGTGGACAGCGAAGGCATCGGCATCGAGTTCGAGCAGCGCGCCAGGGCGCTCGGCGCCGCGGTCCCCGAGCCCCAATCCGTGAGCTATGCGCTCGATGCGGAGATGTTCAAGTACGTGGCTGACGTGCTGGTAGAGGAAGCCGGCGTCGTGCCGCTGCTGCACCGCCTGTGTGTCGCGCCTATCCTCGAGGGTGGCGCAATCCGCGGCATCATCACCGAAAGCAAGTCGGGACGGGAGGCGATCCTTGCCCGACGTGTCATCGACGCGACAGGGGATGCGGATGTGGCGGCCTGGTCCGGCGCACCGTTTCACAAAACGCCGAAGAAAGAGATGATGGCCGCCTCGGTCATGTTCTCCATGGCCGGGGTGAACAAGCGCCGCTTCCTCGAGCAGGTCAAGGCCGATCCCCAGACCTACCGGGACTGGGCCGGCAATGCAGAATGGGACATCGAGACAACCGGCAAGGAAGACCGGCTGTTCTCGCCGTTCCTGCGCAAGCCCTTCAAGCAAGCCGTGGCGGCCGGCGTCATTCCGCCGACGCTCAGTACCATCGCGGGCACCTGGGGCTCCATCAGCGACCAGGGTGATCTCACCTACCTCAACCTGATTCACCTGCCCCAGATCGACGGTACGGACGTCAACGACCTGACCACCGGCGAGATGCAGGGTCGACGCCAGGCGATCTACGCCGTGGAGGCTTTGCGACGCTTCATGCCGGGATGCGAGGATGCCAAGCTGCGCAACTTCGGCATGACGATCGGCATCCGCGATACGCGCAAGATCGATGCCCTGTACAACATGACCGCTGCCGACGTGCGTGAACAGGCGCGGTTCGAGGACTCGATCGGTATCTTTCCGGAGTTCATCGACGGCTACGGCATCCTGATCCTGCCCACCACCGGCCGGTACTTCCATGTTCCTTACCGGGCACTCGTCCCTCGAGGTGTCGCCGATCTTCTGGTGACTGGCCGCTGCATCGGTGGGGACAAGGTCTCGCACGCCGCGGTACGCAACATGGCGTGCTGTGCGGTGAGCGGGCAGGGCGCCGGAACCGCCGCGGCTGTCTCGGTCAAGACTGGCCAGCCGTTCGAGCACCTGGACATCAACGCCGTGCAGCGCGAGCTCACGCGGCAGGGCGCACGAATCCAGTGATCTTCGGGCAACGGCTGGCTCTGCGGATGGGGCCGCTCCGGAGTGCGGGGCGCGGCGTATGACCTACGACTACATCATCGTCGGGGCGGGCTCGGCCGGCTGCATCCTCGCCGCGCGCCTGTCGCAGTCCGGCAGACATTCCGTGCTGCTCCTGGAAGCCGGCGGGCGCGATGATGCGCTGCGTTTTCGAGTGCCGATTGGCTATGTGTATACCTATTACGACAGCACCGCTAACTGGATGTACTACCTTCAGCCTGAGCCTGCGCTGGGCAACCGCAGGATTTACTGCCCGCGGGGCAAGGTGCAGGGAGGCAGTGGGTCCATCAATGCGCTGATCTACGTACGCGGACAAAAAAGCGATTTCGATGACTGGGGGGCCAGCGGCAATCCGGGCTGGTCGTACGAGGATATCCTGCCGTACTACCGCAAGCTCGAGTCACATCCGCTCGGAAACACGGAGTATCACGCCGCGGACGGTCCGATCCGGATCACCCCGATGCGCCCGCACGCGCATCCGATATGCGCAGCCTTCCTGCAGGGGTGCGAAGGACTCGGGTATCGGCGCAATGAGGATTTCAATGGTGCCTCGCTGGAAGGGGTCGGCATCTACGACATCAACACGCGCGACGGCCTGCGAGACTCCAGCAGTCGAGCGTACCTGCACCCGGCACTGCACAGAAAGCAATTGACCTTCGAGACACACTGCTGCGTGGAGAGCGTGCTGTTCAGCCAGGAGGCCAGGGCCCAGGCAGTCCGTGTCCGCCAGCAGGGAGTCGTGCGCGAATACCGGGCAGCGCGCGAGGTGATCCTCAGTGCGGGAGCCATCGACACGCCAAAGCTCCTGCAGCTCTCCGGGATCGGCGACCAGTCGCTGCTACGCAGCCACGGCATCGAGGTTGTCCGTCACGCTCCAGCCGTGGGACGGAATCTGCAGGATCACATCTGTGCGAGCTATTACTACCGGGCCAATCGCCGCACGCTCAATGATGATCTGGGTTCCTGGATTGGCAAGGCTAGAGCGGCCGCCCAGTTCACTCTGCGCCGGCGCGGGCCACTGGCGCTGAGTGTGAATCAAGCGGGAGGATTTCTACGCAGCAGCGCCGCGCACACCGCCCCGAACATTCAGCTCTACTTCAACCCGCTCTCGTACGAGATTCCGAAGGGGCGTGGCACGGCACTGCGGCCGGAGCCCTATTCGGGCTTTCTGCTGGCCTTCTCTGCCTGCCGCCCAAGCAGTCGAGGGAGCGTGGCGATCGCTTCCGGCGACGCAGCGGACGCCCCCCTCATTCGACCCAACTTTCTGTCCACGCAGAAGGACATCGACGAGGTGGTCGAGGGGAGCAGGCTGGTCAGGAAGCTGATGCAGGCGCCTTCCCTGCAGGCCATTACGGTAGAAGAGACAAAGCCGGGCGGGCGCGTCGTGTCGGATGCGGACATGCTGCAGTATTTCCGCGAGGAGGCGGGCTCGATCTACCATCCTTGCGGCTCGTGCGCGATGGGTCCCGATCCTCAAAGCAGCGTGGTCTCCAGCCGGCTGAAAGTGCACGCCGTGAATGGCCTGCGGATCGTGGATGCCTCGATTTTCCCCAACATCACCTCGGGAAACATCAATGCACCGACGATGATGGTGGCGGAGCGAGCGGCCGACATGATCCTGGAGGACGCTCGAGGAGGCAGTTGAAGCCTGCCTCGCGCGGCTCAGCCATGCCTGCGCGGCTGAGGTCCGCCTCACGAGCGGAGACCGCGTTGGCGGCCGAAGCCTGTCCCGCACGCAAAGACTGCATCGGCCGCAGCGGTCTGGCTCAACCGACGGGGTGGCCCGCCATCTCGAGGTGCAGCGCCCGCCCGGTGTATGGATGCTTCGCCGCAACGTCCTCGTTGAGCTCCACGCCGAGGCCCGGCTCCGAAGAGGGAATGACGTAGCCGCTTTCCCAGCGGATCGGATTTCGCAGGATCTGCGCATGAAAGCCGTTCCAGCGCTCGATGCCTTCGAGGATGAGGAAGTTCGGGCTACAAACAGCGAGCTGGATATTCGCAGCCCCCACCACGGGACCACAGTACAGATGCGGGGCGATCTGCACGTGATGGACCTCCGCCATGCCGGCAATTTTTTTCCCCTCCAGCAAGCCGCCCACTCGCCCGAGATTCGGCTGCAGGATGGCCGCCGCACCTGCCTGCAGGACGCGGGCAAAGTCGTACTTGGTACTCAGGCGCTCGCCAGCGGCGACCGGAATCGTGGTGGCTCGTGCGACACGGGCCATTTCCTGTGGCGCATCGGGCGGAACCGGCTCCTCGAACCATAGTGGATCGTAGGCCTCCAGGCGTCTCGCCAGGCGGATCGCCCCAGCCGCCGTCATCTGTCCATGAGTCCCGAAGAGCAGGTCGGCTCGAGTGCCCACAGCCTCCCGGAGCAGCTTTGCAAACCGCTCGCAGCGCTCGAGGTCCGTCAGACCCAGCTGTCGCCCATCAAATGCGCTGTAGGGGCCGGCCGGATCGACCTTCAGGGCCGTGAAGCCCTGCGCCAGATACTCGCCAGCACGCTCGGCCGCAAGCTCCGCATCGTAATACACGTCCGAGCGGTCTCCGGGCCTTGCATAGATGTACGTATAGGTGCGAAGCCGCTCGTGCACCCGGCCCCCGAGCAGGTTGTAAACGGGTTGACCGGCCTCCTTGCCGATAATGTCCCAGCAAGCCATCTCGAGGGCGCTCAGCACACCCATGACGGTCAGATCGGCATGTTGTGTGAAGCCTGCAGAGTAGACCCGTCGCCAGATTTTCTCGATATCGTGGGGATCCTCCTCGAGCAGGTAGCGCTCGAATACATCCTCGAGCATTTTTGCAACGAGGTGAGGGTCGAAAGGCACGCAGTACGCTTCACCGACTCCCTCCACTTTCGCCTCGGTCGCCAGCTTCACAAACACGAAGTATCGGCCACCGTAATGGGGTGGCGGATTGCCCACTACAAAAGTGCGGATATCGGTGAGCTTCATGTCAGTGGCCTCGCTAAGCCTTGCCGGCCGTATCGGCCGCAGGCGCGCGCGCGCCTCCGCGCATGAGAGCCAACGCCAGCCCCGCCGAGGCCAGCATCAGAAACAAACTCACGGCATTCAGCACCGGGCTGGCCCCTTCGCGCATCCGTCCGTACATCATGATGGTCAGTGGCGAATCGGAGCCGACGAGCATCAGGGTCGTATTGAAGTTCTCGAATGACATCAGGAACGAGATGGCGGCCGAGCCGATCAGCGCCGGACGCAGATAGGGGAAGGTGATCGTGCGCAGAACCGCCGCGTGCGAGGCGCCAAGATTCAGGGCCGCCTCCTCCAGTGTCCGGTCAAATCGCTTCAGGCGTGCGGAGATCATCAGCGTGGCAATGGTGGCGATGTAGGAGAACTGGCCGAGCACTACCAGTGGCAGGCCGGGGCGCAGGAAATCCAGGTCGAGGCCGAAGGCATCATCGGCAAACTCGGCGACGCGGCTCGAGAGCGAGAGGATCGAGATGCCCAGAATGACTCCGGGGATGATGAGCGGCGTGAGCATGAGCACCGACAGGACTTGCTTTCCGGGAAAGCGGAAACGCTCCATCAGGAACGCGTTGGCGGTGCCGACGATGATGGACAGCGCGGTCACCCAGCACGCCACCACGATGCTGGTCCAGATGCTGCCGAGCAGCTCCGCGTCATGAAAAAGCCCGAGCCGCTCTTTGGTCGCGTTGCCGAAGAACCAGTCGAGCGTGAAGCCGTGCCACGGCGGGGCCGGATAAGGTGCGTCGTTGAACGCGAAGATGGCAACGATGACGAGTGGCGCGAACAGGAAGATCAGGAATGCGATGACGTACAGCGAAGTGGCCGCGCGCAGCCAGGCAGATCGGGGCAAGGAGGCGATCATGCGGGCCGGGGGCTCACGAGCGCCTCATGACATCGACGAAGCGTTGGCCGCTCAGCCGCAGGCCGACCGCTACCATGAAGGTGGAAAGCCCGAGCAGCAGGAAGCCGAACGCCGCACCCTGTTCCCAGTTGAATCGCACGATGAACTGCGTGTAGATCAGCTCAGTGAACCACTGAGAGTTCTTGCCTCCGAGCAGATTCGGGGTCAGGTAATTGCCGAGCGTGAGCATAAAGACGACGATGCAGCCGGCCGTGATGCCGGGGGCGGCATGCGGAATCACGATGCGACGCAGGATGGCCATGCCGCTCGCGCCCAGATCGTACGCAGCCTCGATCAGCGAGTTGTCCAGGCTTTCCAGGCTGCTCACCAGCGGCACGACCATGAACAGCAGCGAGGTGTAGACGAGCCCCGTGAGGATCGTGGCATCGTGATACAGCAGCTCCACGGGCGCCGCGGTCAGGCCCAGCTTCACCAGCAGGGCCGGCAGTACGCCGGATTGGCGCAGCAGAATCAGCCAGCCCAGCGAGCGCACGGTCTCACTCACCCAGAATGGAATCAGACACACTGCGAACAGCAACGAGCTCGCTCTTGCGCGCGCGACCTTCGTGATGACCCAGGCGATCGGGAAAGCCACGAGCAGGGTCAGGGCCGTGGCGACGGCAGACAGAATCGCCGTACGGACGAACACTTCCCAGTACAGGGGCTCGGTGAAGAATGTCCGGTATTGGGCCACGCTCGGTGCATAGACGTGCGGAGCGATTCGCTCGCGCAGCGAGAGCAGCGCGAGCTGCACGTGAGGAAGCACGATGAGAGCGAGGAGCCACAGCACCGCCGGCGCCAGCAGCACAGTGAGGACGAACCGGCGTCGCCAGGCTCCCGAGAGCGTCGGCAATGCCGCAATCAGCTCAGACATGGGGTCCCGCGTCGCGGAAGCAGATGGCCCGGTGGGGATCGAAACTGAAGTGCACCCGCTCACCGAGCTTCAGGTCGGCGAGCCGCCCGGTCTGTGGCAGCGCCACCCGGAAAGGCAGGCGGCTGAGCTCCTCGTTGAGCAGCGCGGCGGAATTGGCGCCATCGAAGAGGAGGCTATCAACGCTTCCCGAGTAACGGATCTGGCCCTCCGGCAGCAGTGCCGCATCCCTCTCCAGGTTGGCCGCCTCGGGCCGGATGAACGCTTCGACGTGGTCCCCAGCGACGATGCTGCCGCTGGTCCGTGCGCAGACCTGCCAGCCTTCCGCCGTCTCGATCTCAGCGACTCCGCCCTCGCAGCTCTTGAGTCGGCCGAAGACACGATTGCTCGCTCCCACGAAACCTGCCACGAAGGCCGTGGCCGGCTCGTAATACAACTGCTGCGGCGCTCCGATCTGCTCGAAGTGGCCGCGATTCATCACCGCGACCTGGTCCGAGAGCACGAGTGCCTCGGATTGATCGTGAGTGATATACACGAAGGTCGTTCCGAAGGCCGCCTGGAGCTGTTTCAACTCGATCTTCATGTGCTCGCGCAGCTTCAGATCCAGTGCACCCAGAGGCTCGTCCAGTAGCAGCAGCGTGGGCTCCAGGACCATGCTGCGCGCAATCGCCACACGCTGCCGCTGACCTCCGGACAGCTCATCCACACGCTTCTGAGCCGCTCCAGCCAGCCCGACCCGCTCGAGCATCGCCCCGGCACGGCGGACGCGCTCGGCCTTACCCATCCCGCGTCGTGCCAGCCCGAAGGCCACGTTCTCTCCGACGCTCATCATGGGAAAGAGGGCCAGCTGCTGGAAAACCATGTTGACGGGCCGTCGATTGGGTCCGACGCCCGCCATGCTGCGTCCACCGATGAGGATCTCACCGGCATCGGGCTCGATGAAGCCGGCGATCATGCGCAGCAGGGTGGTCTTGCCGCAGCCCGAGGGGCCCAGGATGGAAAAGAAACTGCCGCGCTCCACGGTAAACGACAGGTCCTGCACGGCGCGGTGAGCGCCGAACTCCTTGACGACTCCCCGGACCGCGAGATCCGGAGTGGCGCTTGCCGCGGCGCTCAATCGGCCGCCTTGATGCGGTCGAGAATACGGCCTTCCATCTCTTCGAGCCCCGGCGGAATCGCCGGATACCAATGGATGTCCTTGAAGGCGCCGCCGGGAAAGCTGCTGTTGAACTGAGCGCGCATCCGCTGATCCACGAGATCCTCCGTACCGCGGGCCGCCGTCCAGTTGCCGACGTTGCGCGTGATCCGCGCGGCAATATCCGGTCGCATGGTGAAGTTGATCCACTTGTACGCGCCCGCATCGTTGCGCCCCTTGTAGGGCAACGCGAACGTATCGAGGAAACCCAGGGCACCGGAACGCGGCACGATGAACTGGATGTCCGGGTTCTCGCGATTGAGTTTCCAGCCGCCGGTGTCCCACATCATCGCCGCGACGACCTCGCCGGAGCGCATCGCATTGAGCAGCTGATCCTTGTTGTCGTAGAAGAACCTCACGACGGACTTGCACGCGGACAGAGTTTTGCCGACTTGCGCCATCAAAGCCTCGTAGGCTGTGGGCTCATCGTACAGGGCGAAGGGATCCTGACCCTCGGCGAAGGCGAACGCCATGAGCGTTGGTCGCCGCAGGCGCATCGAGGTCTTGCCCCTGAGGTCTGGCCTGCACAGGTCGCTGTAGTCCGACACCGTTGCACGCCGGGTGTTGACCACGAGTCCGTCCGCTCCCCACAGGTATGGCAGCGCATACAGCTTACCATTCAGCGTTGCGATCCGGCGCGTGATGGCGAGGATCTCCGGCCTGAACTGCTCGAGGTTCACCTGACTCAAGTCGATGGGTTTGTACAGCCCGAACTCCCGCTGCACTCCGACGATGCGATCCTGGGACGGCTGCGCCAGATCGTAGCCGGCCCCACCGGTAGCGTGCAGCTTGGAGATCATCTCCTCGTTGTTGGAGAGTGTGAGCTCGACCTGGATCCCGGTCTCGCGCTTGAACTGCGCGATCAAGTCGGCGGGCACATAGTCGGCCCACGTGATGATGCGCAGGCGCTTGGAGCTGTCCACGCGTGAACAGCTTGCCAGCGCCAGGCATGCCAGCAGCAGGCCAGCACAGAAGGATGCCAGCCTTGCACGGCGCGCGATGGATGCTGCGACGGCGCCGGGACGCACGTCCATGCCGTACTCAACTCGCCGCACTGATCGCCCGCTTCTGGTCTTTGGTGATGTCACGCGCCGCGAGGAACAGGTGCGCCGCGGCCCACAGTCCGGTGGGCACCAGGCACAGCATCGCCAGCCTCAGCGAGTCGGCATTCGGGACGTGATTGGGCGCGAACCAGTCGCTCAGCGAGCCGATCAGCGGTGGCGCAATGACGAGATTGCCGAGATTCGCCAGGAACAGCACCATGGCACAGAACATGGCTCGCATGCGGCACTGGGCCAGATTGTTGAGCAGGCCGAAGCCCGGGCCGATATAGAAGTAGATCGCGGGGATGAAGATCCACAACATCGCCTTCGCAAGCGCGAGGTCGCGGGTGTAGTACACCACTCCCGAGGCCACCGTCGCGATCGCGATGCCCGCGGCGAGGAGCCATACGATGCGGCGCGCATCGGCCATGGTGCTCCGGGCCATGAGAAATCCTGTCACGAGGGTCGCAATACCTCCGCCCCAGAGGTGCATGTTCTGGGTCACGCCGCTCGCTTCGCCGATGCTCATGTGGTAGGTGCGCTGCAGGAACGCGGGTGTCCAGAACATCAAGCCCCAGCCCCACAGCGCGCACACCGCGGTGCCCATCATCACGTGCACGGCCGACCGCTGTTGCCACAAGAAACGCATTGTGGTGGCAAAGGAGGGCGCCGGGCCATCATCACCGCTATCTAGACATCCGCGCCTGGGCTCGCGCACCGTGAGCCACACCGCACTGCCGGCCAGTACGCCCGGTAACCCGAGCGCAAAGAACACGGCGCGCCAGCCGTAGTGGTCGGCGATCGTACCGGCAACGTTGTAGCCGACCCAGGCGCCGATCGGGGCGCCGAGCGAGAACACCGTGAGCGCCATGGCTCGACGGCTGGCGGGAAAGTAGTCGGACAGGAGCGAATTCGCGCCGGGCGTACCGCCAGCTTCCCCCACGGTGACGCCGACGCGAGCGAAAAAGAACTGCATCGATGTCCGAGCAAGCCCGCACACGGCCGTCATCGCCGACCACACCACCAGACACAGCGCGACGATGTTCCGGCGGCTCTTCCGATCGATCAGCCACGACAGCGGGAAACCCAGCACGACGTAGAACAAGCCGAACGCCGCCCCCGTGAGCCACGCGACGCCGGAATCCGTGAGATGCAGCTCGAGGCGGATCGAATCTAGCACCGTCGAGACGACGTAGCGATCGGCGATGCTCAATGTGTACACCAGGCACATCATGATGAGCACGTACCAGCGCGCCACGAGCGTAGTGGGCGCAGCTGATATGCTCTCCAGCGCCGCCGACTTCATTGTCAGGGCGGGAGTCGTCGATTCACTATCGGGCAAGTGTCCCCCAACCGCAGTGATTTCTGCCGTGCACAATACCAAAATCGGCTTCATCGGCCTCGGCAACGTGGGCGGCAAGCTCGCCGGCAGCCTCGCACGCCATAAAATCGACCTCACCGTGCGCGACCTCAACCCCCGGTTGCAGCAGGCCTTCGTGGCACGGGGCGCGGCTATCGCAGCCTCACCGCGTGAGATGGCGCAGAAGGTGGACATCTTGATCACCTGTTTGCCCTCGCCGGCGGCCTCGGCGGAAGTGATGGAGCGGGCGGACGGCATCCTTGCCGGCCTCGGCCCCGGCAAAGTGTGGCTGGAGATGAGCACGACCGACTCGAAGGAAGTCCGGCGGCTGGGCGCACTTGTGGAACAGAGGGGGTCGAGCGCGCTCGATTGCCCCGTCTCAGGGGGTTGCCATCGCGCGGAAACCGGCAATATTTCTATTTTCGCCGGCGGCCCGCGCGCTGCCTTCGAACAGGTGCTGCCGATCCTGTCCATCCTCGGCAGGCGCATTTTGCACACCGGGCCGCTGGGGTCGGCCTCGGTCCTCAAGGTGCTGACCAACTATCTGTGCACCGTGCACCTGGCGGCGCTTGCCGAGGCGCTCACGGTCGCCAAGGTGGCCGGCATGGACATGAACACCGCCTACGAGGCCATCCGGATCTCCTCGGGGAACTCCTTCGTCCACGAGACCGAATCGCAGGTCATCCTGAACGGCAGCCGGGACATCAGCTTCACGATGGACCTGGTCATCAAGGATGTCGGCCTGTTTGATTCGCTGGCGCGCGAGCTGCGTGTGCCGCTCGAGCTATCGCCGCTGGTGCTCGGGATCTTCCGGGACGGCGAGCGCCGGTATGGTCCGCGTGAGCTCTCGCCGAATATCATCCGGCGCCTGGAAGAGGCGTGCGCGGTCAAAGTGCTGGGGGACGGATTTCCGCCACAGATGGTGGATGACGAGCCCGAGGCACCCGGCTACGAGGTGCAACCGCGAGGGCGCGGGACACGCTCGCCGATGACTTGATCCTAATTCTCGCTAATGAGTCTAAGTTGCTGAAGTAGAACTCATTGTCGGCAGATCCGGGTGCTGTGGGCTGCGCACGTGCCGCACCTGACCCAGATCGAGCTCCGCGGTTACGAACGGTTTGGATTCCGTGGTCCGCGCCAGGAGCTGCCCCTGAGGGTCGATGATCCAACCTTCGCCGCCCGAGTCTGCACTGGCGCCTGCGCGCGTGGAGGACAGACCGAATGCGCCGGCGCTCGAGGCCGCCGCGACCCCGGCATCGAGCCATTTCCCGCAGGCCGCGCCACCTGCGCGCGGCGTGATCAGCAACTGCACGCCCTCTGCGCCGTAGCGGCTGGCCTCAGTCAGATCCCAGAGCTCCAGACTGATGAGAAAGCCCACCTCCGCCCCAGCCGCCTGGGCCGGGGTAAAGTCTGCAGGCGCTGGCGCGTACCAGCCTCTCTCCCAGGCTCCTTCCTCGTTCCGAATTCTCGAGTTCGCATGGGCCGCGCGACTGCCAGTATCGGCCTCCCAGATGAAGGCTGCACAGAGCCGCTCGTTGCCGAACGTGTAAGGTCGGGTTCCCACGATCGCCGCGCTGCCTGCCTCGGACATGCGTGCGTCCCAGCGCTGATGTGCGTCCACGGCCGCCTCCCAGTGAGCAGCGTTGAATTCACGTGAGCGCGCAAGCCAGGGGGAAAAGGGCATTTCCGGTAGGACCAGGAGCGCGCTCCGCTCTGCACGGACGTGCTCGATCAGCCTCTCCCAGGCGCGCTCGATCGCCTGGTGCGATTCCGGCCATTGGCAGACTGTTACTCGCATCTCGGGTGCCTCCGCGTACTCAGGGGGACCCTCGCAAATCGTGTGCCGGGACTGCCCCCCATGGTGCCGACGGCCTGCTGCCAGTGCTATGGTTGCCGTCCGCGCAAGGCCAGAACATGAACGAGCAAGTTGCCTCGATAGAGCACCTCAAGAGCACGGCCCTGGATCTGGCGATCCGGTTTGGCCCCAAGTTGCTGGTCGCCGTCCTGATCCTCTTTGGGGGAGTCATCGCGAGCGGCTGGACGGCCCGATGGCTGACGCGCGCGCTGAGCCGCATCGAGCTCGAGCCTCCGGTGCGCCAGCTGCTGGCTCGGATCGGCTCGGCGGTGACTTTTCTGCTGTTCATCATCCTGGCGCTGCAGAACCTGGGCGTCGAACTGCTCCCGTTGATCGCCGGCCTGAGCGTCGTGGGCGCGGGGCTGGCGCTGGCTACCCAGGGGGTGTTGAGCAATATCGTGGCCGGCCTGTCGATCATCTTCGCCAAGCCGTTTCGAGTCGGAGAGTACATCTCGATCGTCTCGGAAGAGGGGCAGGTGGACACCGTCACGCTCTTCAGCACCACCCTGAGACACTCTGACCGCTCCCGCGTGGTCATTCCGAACCGCAAGATCGTCGGCGAGATCCTCCACAACTACGGCACCCTTCGTCAGATCGACATCGTGGTCGGAGTCGCTTATGACACGGACATCGACACCGCGCTCGCGGCCATTCGCGAGCTCCTGCAGGCCAATTCCCGCGTCCTGCAGGATCCCCCGCCCATCGTGCAGACTGTCCTGCTCGGAGACTCCTCAGTCAGCATCGCGGTGCGGCCCTGGGTGCAGGTGCCGGATTACACCGCCGCGGCGGGCGAGCTCACCCGCGCGGTGCTCGAGACCTTGCGCGGCCGGGGCATCGTCATGCCGTTTCCACAACGCGAGGTGCGGCTCGTGGGTGGGTCGGCCTAGGAAGGAGCGCGCGCGATGTCAGCCTTTCAGCGTGAGGTCCTCGTCCGCTTCGGGCATTGTGATGCCGCCGGCTGGGTGTTTTATCCACGTTATTTCGAGATGATCAGCGACTTCGTGGAAGACTGGTTCGAGGACGGTCTCACCGCCAGCGCGCCCGGGCTGTTCCATCACAAGCAGATCCTCACTCCCTCCGTACACTTTACGGTGGACTTCGCCCGTCCGACTCATTACGGCGAGCGTCTCACGTTCAATCTGTGGACCGTCAAGATCGGGCGCAGCTCCTGCGAGCTGCGCATCGAGGCTTCCCATCAGGGCGAGTTGCGCATGCGGGCCAAGCAGGTTCTCGTCTTCATCGCCGCAGGGACCGCTCGCGCCACGCCCATTCCGCCCGAGCTCATCAGCCGCATGCAACGGTTCGCCCTCGAGGGTGAGCCGCCGCCAGCGCGCAAGCGGAAATCTCGAGCTCCGCCGGCTCAGGCGTAGAGCCGCACACAACAACGCCCCCGTCATGCTTCAGAGTCTCACGCTGCGGCAAGCGCGTCGCATTGCGCTAGCCGCACAAGGGTTGGCCGCACCTCGAGAGGATCGAACGGTTCGGCGGCGCCATCTGCGCACCGTGGCGCTTCGTCTGGGCGCGATTCAGATCGACAGTGTGAATGTACTTACGCGCGCCCACTATCTTCCGGCATTTTCCCGCCTCGGCCGGTACGACGTGACCCTTCTGGAAGAGGAAGCTTGGGGCAAGCGACCGTCGCTTTTCGAGTACTGGGGCCACGAGGCCTCCTTGATGCCATTCGCCTTGCACCCGTTGCTGCGCTGGCGCATGGATGAGATGCGCGCGGCTCGCGGCCGGTACTGGGGTCCGTTTGCGCGCGAGAAACGCAAGTACATCGATCAGGTGCTCGCAGAAGTCCGTCGGCGGGGTCCGGTTACGGGAGGTGACTTTGCAGACGGCCCGCGCAAGAGTGGATGGTGGAATTGGAGCGATGGTAAACGCGCGCTGGAGTGGTTGTTCGCGGCGGGACTGCTGGCCGTGGGGACTCGACGTGGGTTCGAGCGTGTCTACGACCTGACAGAACGGGTCGTTCCGGACTCCGTACTCTCTCTACCTACGCCAACGATTCAGGATGCGCATCGCGAGCTCCTTAAGGTTGGCGCCCGGTCCATGGGAGTTGCTACGGAAGACGACCTTCGCGACTACTTCCGGATGCCCGTGGCAACCACACGCGCTCGCCTGGGCGAGCTTGTGGAAGAGGGTACCCTGCGCCGTGTCGCCGTGGAGGGATGGAGATCTATCGCCTACCTCGCGGCGAACGCCAGGATGCCGAGGCAGGCCTCGGGTGGTGCGCTCCTGTCTCCATTCGACAACCTGATCTGGAGGCGCCAGCGCGCCGAGCGTCTCTTCGGGGCCCGCATCCGCCTGGAGATCTACACGCCGGCTCACAAACGCGAGCACGGTTACTACGTGCTGCCATATCTCCTCGGTGATCTCATCGCCGCCCGTGTGGATCTCAAATCCGACCGGCCAGCCGGGCGCCTGCTGGTCCAGTCTGCTCACCTTGAGCCGGGTGCCGATTCGAGCACCGTGACAGGCCGGCTCGCGGAGGAGCTCTCACGGCTCGCCGAATGGCTCGGCTTCGGGAAAATCACTGTAGGCAGAAAGGGGAATATCGCTGCGGCGCTGAGGCGGGTCCTCTAAGCCGCCCGCCTACCGCCCGCGTCTTTGCCGGCGCACTGGGGCAAGCGCTGCAGGAACCTAAGGGCCTCCCAGCACTCCGAATACTGTGCCCCCCACGGGGAATCTGGAGAGGAACGGCTCTATGAACAGGATGGCTGCTCTGCTTCTGGCTGGCGCAGTGATCGTGGGAAGCATTCCTTACGCACGCAGCATCAATGCTCCGAACGTACCGCCCGGGATCGCGGCTCAGAACTGGATTTCGATGGGTGACCAGGCGGGCTTCGTCGTGACGAGCGCAGCGAACGACCTCCAGAATGGCCTGCGCAGCGAGCAAAACGTGCTCAAGGGTTATTTCATGCTGCAGCACAAGGGCCGCTGGCTGCGCGTCGAGCCGGGACCTGCGGCCGGTGTGTATCCGACGGATTACCACACGGCGAAGTGATCTGCTCCGGCGATCCCCCCGGGCGGCAGCCGCCCGGGGGACCCTTCAAGACTGCCTCACGCGCCGGCGGCGATCCGGCACCGTAGCAGATCAGTACAGTGTGTACTGAACGCGTCCGTACACGAAGCGACCACGAGGATCGCCGTACGCCAGATCATACCCACCGATGAAGTTGTTGGCCGAACCCGCATAGTTTGCGTAGGGCGGGTCCTTGTCGAACACATTGTTCGCCCCGACGGTGAACTTGAACCCCTTCAGCCCTGACCACGACAGCTGCACGTCAGCCGTATCGTACGCAGAGACGAATCGACCGACCTCCGTCACCGAGGAAGGCGCATCGTGGTAGCGCTTCTGATAGTGCTGCGTTATCGAGAAATCCCAGTCGCTGATGGTGTAGTCAGCAGTCAGGTTATAGCGGAACCGGGAGATGACGCCGAGCAGCGGGCTCGGTTCGGTATCGATCAGGGACGAGAAGCCGCCATCGGGATTCTGGACGGCATACTTGTAGAAATACGTCCCGTTGCCGATCAGTGAGATGCGGCCCGCATTCCCGAGATCGAAGGCGTAGCGCAAATCCATGTCCAGACCGCTGACGTCCGTCTTGAACAGGTTAGCGTTCGTCTGGCTGATCGCGACGATGTTGCCGTTCGCATCACGGGTGATCAGGTTGGCGAACTCGGTCGCGGTCGCCGCACTCGCCAGAATGTCGGTGACCGGCAAACCGCCGACCACGATCTGGTTCTTGAGGAAGATCCAGAAGGAGTCCAGATTGATCGTCAGGTCCGGCAGGGGCTGGATCGCCGTGCCGAGGGTGAAAGTGGTCGACTTCTCCGGTTTCAGGTTGGGGTTGCCGCCCGTGACCGTGCTGAACTGGAAGCTGCACGCCGGGTTGTTAGGGTCGAAGGTCGCACACTTGATCGGATCGCGCGTGCCGTTGGAGGTGACACTGGTCGCCTGCGAAGCGTACAGGTCGGTCAGGGACGGGGCCCGGAAGCCTGAGCCTACCGATCCGCGAAAGAGAACCCACTGCACGGGTTGCCAGCGCAGCGATCCCTTGGGATTCACGGTGCTGCCGACGCGCTGATAGTTGTCGTATCGCACCGCCGCGTCCGCCGACAGACCGGTCAGTACGTCTGCATTGAACTCGACGAACGCAGACTCCACGTTGCGCGAGGCGGTCTCCGGCAGCTCATTGCCGCCCTGTCCCGTGATGTCGCCCGTCTGAATCGCAGCCGCCGGCTCGAACTCGAAGGTTTCGCGACGAACCTCGGCGCCCACCGCGGCGCTCAGTTTGCCCGCCGGCAGAGGCATGATCTCCCGGCTGGCCGTGCCGGCCAGGCTGGCAAGACTCGTTTTGCTGGCGAAGTCCTGTCCGACAAACTCGGTGGCCTTGGCCGCGGCGAGCGCGGACGGATCCGTGGTAGCTCCGAACGGGTTGATCGTGCCGCCGTCGAGAAGCGGCATGATTTTCGAGTACTGGGCGAAGCCCGACTCCAGATCCTCGTGCACCTTGACCTCGCTGTAGAGCAGCGAGCCGTCGTAATCCCACCCTGCGACAATCCCCTTCATGCCACCCACCACGCGATAGGTATCGGCGGTGTCGAGTGTCTCGCGATCTCCGTTGGCGAAGTCGCGGTAGATCAGGTTGAGCGGTTGCCCGTCGATTCCGTTCGCCGCCGCGAAGGCGTGCGGATAGTAGGGGCTCGTGGGCGGCAGCAGGAACGCGCCGTTGTCCCCCACCACGGCCGGATTGTTGTAGGTCGGATACTGGGTCTTCAGCAGGTTGGCCAGGAAAGCGTTGTACGGATTTCCGGGCAGCAGCGGGTTCTGAAACGACAGCGGCACCGGCTGGACGAATGTGGTCGTCTTGGTCTGGGAATAGCTCGCCTCGCCGTACAGCTGATTGTCATCATTCAGGGCCAGCGTTCCGGTGAGATAGAAGTTGAGCTTGCGCTGTTCGGGTTGCAGCGAGTTGAACGGCGAATTGTCGAAGCGGCACTGCGTTGGGAAATTCACATCAGCGAGCGAATTCGGGCCGCAATTCGGGGTGTTGGGGTTACGTGTGCCGACCCCGGGGATCGACACGTTCGCGGGAAAAGCGAATGACGAGGTGACATCGTTGCCGAAGGCTGGCGAATACCGCTGCGCAAACGCGCGCGAGGCACCCAGAATCGGCGACATGTGATCGAAGTTGAAGCCGAGCGCCACGTTGTAGCGGTCTGACTTCAGATCACCATGGCCGACTGAGCCCGAAACGTTCTCCTCGCTGCCACCACCTGCGCGAGTCGGCGTGCCGGCATAGGCGCTGATCTGCGCGCCCTGATAGTCCTTCTTCAGGATAAAGTTGACCACTCCCGCGATGGCATCGCTACCGTAGATAGCCGAGGCGCCGTCCTTCAGGATTTCCACACGCTCGACCATCGAGATGGGGATCGAGCTGATATCAACAGAATTGCCCGCGGTTCCGGTAGATCCACCGCCGTAGGGAGCGGACCGACGCCCGTTGATCAGAACGAGTGTGCGCGAGCTGTCCAGGCCGCGCAGAGAAATCGTGGAAATGCCGCCGGTCGTGAAGCCGGTCGCCTGCGCGGCGTTGGTGAGCCCAGCGCTGCTGGCTGCGCTGATCTGCTGGAAGAGCTCTTCTGCCGAGGTCGCTCCGCTTCGTGCGATATCTGCGGGCGTCAGCACCTGCACGGGCAACGCGGTTTCCGCGTTGATGCCCTTGATCGAGGTGCCGGTGATGACCACCTCCTCGAGCGCCGGAGCCTCGCCGGTGGCATTGGTCGGTGCAGCCTGTGCCGAGGCGACCCCGGGCCGTAGCGAGCCTGCAATGGCTAAGCTGACAGCCAGGGCGATGAGCCCACGGCTTGAGACCCGCTCAACGACGCTGCGTGTATTCATTCAAATTTACCCCGTGATGCGCGCTTGAAGCGCGCTTGTGCTTGAACGAGGGCGATTGTGGATAAAGGAAAAGAGTTTGACGATACCCTTGATAATTCTCGCGTTCCCAATGTGGGTATTTCGCAACGATCACCGAGAAATCGGGTGTGTATCAGAACGATTCGACAGGTTCTTATAACGTAGAGTTCTGAAGGAGCACCTTTGGATTACAAAGAGAATGCCTTGTGGCGGCGCACAAGCCGGCAGCGGCCCGCGTCGTCAGTGCGCAACAAGTTGGACATTGTGAGGCCGCCCAATTTTTCCATCGCCCGCATCCTCTCGGCCACGCTACCTGTGAAGGTAAAGCTATGGCGAGGGGGGAGTATCTGCTGCAATCCAGGTCGCGGTTCGTGGCACCCAGCAGGCGGTTGATCCCTGGCCCGGTCCGCATCCGCCGGGAATGGATAGTGCGATGCTGATAGCGACTATCGGAGGCGGCGTGCTCCAAGGACCACGCCCTCAGAGTCGTTCCGCCCTGACTGCCAGCTCCGTCGAAGCTTCCTCCGCAACGAGCAAGGCCGCGCGGGCAGGGGGGACTCCAAAGCTCCGCAGCACGTGCTCCGTCAGCCGGCGCGCCAGCTCGCGTTCCGCCATGAGCACCACCCCGACCTGTTGAGTTTGGAGATAACGCAGCTCCTGGTCGCTGTGGGTGCGCACGAAAGTCTCGATGACAGGGTTAGCTGCTCGGCTGATCTCGAGGATGCGACGGGCCTGATAGCCGTCGGGCGTTGCAATGATCAACATGCGAGCCTGCTCAACCCCTGCAATTGCTAACACACCGCGTGCACTGGCGTCGCCATACACAGCGGCCACACCGCGAAGCCGCAGACTCTCGTAGATTTGCCGATCACGCTCGATCACGACAAACGGCAACGTCTCGCGCTCGAGCACTGGGGTTATGGCTCCGCCCACCCGCCCGTGACCTACTATGACGGCGTGGCCCCCCAAGGCGGATACCGAGACCGAAGGTGGCGCTGGATGCGCGGCACTCCCGCGCTCCAGCCATTTCATCAACACGCCACTGCAGCGCAGCGCTCGAAGAATGAAGGGGATAATTGCAAAGAAGAGTGGATTGAGCGTGATGGACAGGATCGAGCCGGCCAGGATCAGGTTGCGTGCCTCGGTCGGAAGCAAACCCAGGCCGAGGCCGAGGCCTGCCAGGATGAATGAGAACTCTCCAATCTGTGCGAGGCTGGCGGACACCGTGAGTGCGGTCTCGAGGGGATAGCGGAAGGCCAGCACGATCACGAAGGCGGCAACCGACTTACCCGCCACGATCACCAGCACGACGCCCAGTACCGCCCACGGCTCGCGCATGACGATCGTAGGATCGAACAGCATACCCACCGAGACGAAGAACAAAGCTGCGAAAGCATCCTGGAGGGGGAGGGAATCCTGCGCAGCTTTATGACTGAGGTCGGACTCGCTGAGAATGACCCCGGCGAAGAAAGCACCGAGCGCGAACGACACATCAAAGAGAAATGCGGAACCGATGGCTACCCCGAGCGCCACTGCCAGTACCGACAGGGTGAACAACTCGCGCGAGCCGGTGCGGGCGACCTGTGCGAGCATCCACGGAACCCATCGTGTCCCGACAATCAGGGATGCGGCAATGAACAGTGCGACCTTGGAGAACGTCCAGCCCAGGCTGACCCAAACGTCGGCGTGAGAATGACCCGGTGCGCGTCCGCCGAGCACTTCGGCGAAGGCCGGCAACAGGACCAGCGCGAACACGGTCGCAAGATCCTCGACGATGAGCCAGCCAACCGCGATCCGCCCCTCGGGCGAGGTGAGGGCGTTGCGCTGCTCAAGAGCCTTGAGGAGCACCACGGTGCTGGCGACCGACAGCGAAAGTCCAAACACCAGGCTCGCCCCGAGCGACCAGCCCCAGAAGTGGGCCATGGCGCCGCCGATCAGCGTCGCGGTGACGATCTGGGCGATGGCTCCCGGCACCGCAATGCCCTTCACCGCGAGCAGGTCCTTGAGCGAGAAGTGCAGTCCGACACCGAACATCAGCAGAATGACGCCGATCTCCGCCAGCTGGCCCGCGAGGTCGGCGTTCGCCACGAAGCCGGGCGTGAAGGGGCCCATGAGTACGCCCGCCAGCAGGTAGCCCACCAGCGGGGGCAGGCGGACCTTGGCGGCGAGGAAGCCGAAGAAGAGGGCGAACACGAACGCAACGGCAAAGATCGCGATGAGCGAGGTGTCATGGGACATGATGCCTGCAAGCTCCTGCCGAACAGCGCGAACCGATTTCGAATCGGTCAGAGCTTCGCCGGTGCGGGATTCCTTTTTCTGAGCTGGGGGGAGCCCATGGTGGCAGCCTCGTAAGCCGACTGCATGCGTTGCGTCACGGAGCGCCCGCGGACCTTGCCGCGGCGCCCCTGGACGCCCCCCAGATGCAGCTCTGCCAGTTCCTTCATGAACCGAGCCCAGAGCCGCGGTCCGCCGGCTTGCAGCACTTGCGCTCGCGCAGCCATTGCCTCGCTGACAGGCAAATGACGCAATCCCCAACCCGAGAGCTGCGCTAGGACGGGAACCAGCTCGATACCCTGCGGCGTGAGGCTGTACAGAGCCTTCTGCCGGTGATTGGGTTCCTCCTGCCTGGTGAGGATCCCTTGCCCCACGAGCCGCTTGAGGCGGTCCGCCAGGATGTTGGAGGCGATGCCTTCCAGCGAGTGCGTGAGCAGCTCCCGGAAATGGCGACGGTTGCCGAAGATGATGTCGCGGATGATCAGCAGGCTCCAGCGGTCGCCCACGATCTCGAGCGTCAGGTTGATCGGACAGGCGGACCGGCTGGTCGAATTCATGCGTTCCTCACCGCTTGCAAGATGCAACCACTTGACCTAGAGTTCCGTACCAGTTGCATTTTGCAATCATGGGATCGGCGCCGCGACCCGTCAAGGTGCCTTGTGGATCGGGATTGGCCGACGCTTGACTCCAGTACCGTACGGCAACAGGAGATGAAGGATGCCCGCTCAGGATATCAAGCACGCGACCCTGCACCTCGAGCGGACCTGCGAAGCTCCAGTCGAGCGGGTCTTCGCCGTGTTCGCCGATCCCGTGGCCCGCGCCGAGTGGGGGGCTCCCTCAGAAACGGTTGCCTTCGTGTATGACGAGGCCGATTTCCGCGAGGGGGGCCGGGATGTGTTTCGCTGTGGTGATAAGGCCAATCCGCAGTATCGCGGGGTGACCACGTATCTGCAGATCGTGCCCGATCAACGCATCATCTCGAGCGAGGTCGTGGAAACCCACGGGCAGAAGCTGCTGGTTACACTGGCCACGATTGTCTTTCAGCCAAACGCTCGCGGCACTACGGTCAGCCTCACCGCACAGCTCACCTCTCTGGCCGGCGAGGACATGCTCGAGGGTGCGAAGTTCGGTCACAACGCATCGCTCGACAATCTCGTCCAGGCGACGCGCTGAGGCTCGCACCTCGGGTCCGATCCCTATTGCTCGACCGTCACGTGGCCCAGCACGTCACCGGTACTCCCACGAACGCCAATTGAGTTGCAACCGCGCGGAGGAGGGTGCACCCCTGCTCGATCCGTGCAAATGCGAAATTCCCGCTAGCGAAGTCCGCTTCGAGAATCGTTCGACCCAACGATTGGCTCGGTGTGTTGAGCCACGCTGCCGCCAACAGGCGCAGTGCCCCCACAAAACTGCGGTAGCGCCTCGTCCTGCAAAGCCATCCCTTCGCTGCGGGTGAATTAAGATAAACAGGGTTTGGGGATCACAAAGCTTGCGGGGCTGGCCACAAGGCCGCACGCCACAGAAGACAAAAATGAACGAGCTCGACGCCCGGATCCACTGCAGTGGGCCATTGCAACCTGGGATCCGCATCGCTTTGATGCCGTCGCCGCACGTGTCTATATCAAGGTGGTGCCGCTCTGATGAGCGTGCCGGATCCCCAGAACCATTCCATACCGACAACTCAATCCCGCCGCTTCATGCTCATCAGTATAATTTAACATAATATACATTATGCGCATCTCCGCTAATAGTATCTTCGGGGCGTGACCGATCCTTCCTCTCCATTTTATGGCCGGCGCATCAAGGACATAGCGCGCATTTGCGGGGTGGACTTGTCCACGGTTCGGCGGTGGAAGCGCGGGGTCTATGACGCCCGCGTGATCCGTGACCAATCCAGTAGTTGGCGGGGTACTGAACGACTTGGGTGGCCGTCCAGTGCAGCCCCAGATCGTCCTTACCGCTGCGTCGATGCCAGCACAGGACTGCGCGGCGGATTCCCTGTTCCAGCGCGAGCCACGCGGGCATCTGATACGCCCGCGGCTCCCACAGATTCGGCAGTTCGATCACCAAACCGGACAACACGCACCTCCAAAGGCTTGCCGTCCTTGCCGGACAGCTCAATGCTCGCCAGCTTCGGATGCACGTAGGGCGCGGCGGCTTTGGCCGCATCCAGCCGCAGCATCTCGTGGGCAAGCACGAGCTTCATGTCCGCATCCCGCGGAGCTTTCTGCCGCACGATGCCGAGCAGGTAGTCGAGCGGGGTCAGCCCACTCGCGGCAATTGAAATCAACACTCTGAATATTGGGATCTGCCATGAGCAGAAGATTTGTTCACGCGAGTCGCAAACTCCTGCGCGCGTGAATTTCGCGTGATTCTCCTGTGCTCAACGGTGATCATTTGGTGCCGAAGGGGCTGCTACGCCGTCCCGCCCCAACAGATCTGATATGAAAAGGACGTGTCTACAATCAAGCGTTTGCCACTAAGCGGTGAGAGCTTAAGTAGTCCCAAGCCTTTGCAAGACTTTGTTAGCGGCGCGGCGCTGTGTGCGCCGCCAGTCTTCAAGACTGTGAGCTGATGCTCATTTTCGGACGTTTTCAGCCAATCGCACGGCGCCTAGACTCCAAAGCGCCCCCCGCTCCATAACATAACTAACCGGCGGGGCAAACGGTGTCCCATGAATACCCTCATTTACCGCCTCGGCCTGCCGATCCTGGCACTGATTGGGTCGCTTTCGTTTGCGGACAACTGCGCGGCCGCAACACGGCTCTGGGTCGCCAATAACGGCGTGGACAGCCCCGGCTGCGCAACGATTACCAATCCGTGCCGGTCCATCAGTCAAGCGATCGAGAACGCGAACGATGGCGACACGATCTTCGTCGGGCCGGGACACTATGGCGATGTGAGCGGCCATGGCACTTTCAGCGGGCCGGGAGATGAGCATCCGCAGACGTTTGACGATGGCGACGGCTGCATTGTCTGCATCACCAAGCCACTGCACATCTACTCAGTGAGCGGCGCGACAGTGACGGTGATCGCCGGACCGGCGCTGCCGGCCAATGCAGCCGCCGCATGGCCGGCCGATGTGGAGATCCTCCACGATGGGGTGGACTTCGGCTATGCAGGGCACGGATTCACGCTCACCGGCGGCAACGGCATGGGAGTTGAGTTCAATTGGGGTACGGTGGATGGCGCCGGCGGTGGGGAGAAGAACATGACCGTCGCCGGCAACATCGACCTCGGTGATGCCACTGGCTTCGTCTACATCGGCTTCCCATTCACCCAGCCGATTTTTGAATGCCCACCACAGTGCACCACGGCCCGAACCGTGTTCTCCGACAACGAAGCGCTGAACAATGCCGTAGCGGGTTTCAAAGTCACGGTCAACGCCGACGTCGGTCCAGGGCTCGTGATACTCGAGAACAACCTGGCCTTGGGAGGCGGTGGGGGATTCAGCGTCGATGGCGGAGCCATACGCAAGGGTAGCCCGGTAATCGTGGCCACGAACATCGTGCAGCTCCTCAACAACGTCGCCACCCAGACCGCCGGCGTCGGGTTTCTCGCGCAACTGCCGGGGGAGATCTCCGGCAACACCGCCTCCTACAACGCAGTGGCCGGGTTCCTGATCGTGCCGACGGGTGGCGCCGTGTTCGAGCACAACTCCGCAGTCGGGAACGGTGGCCCGGGAGTCCTGATCGACTGGTCGCAGGACGATAGCACTCCGGTGGGGGGCAACTTCAAGACCTTCAGCCTCAACAATCTCTTCGGTAACGACCGCAATCGTCCGGCGATCGCTTTGGCCCCGGGCGCGCAGCTCATACCGAGCGGATACAACCCGGGACCGAGCGCGCACTGCGGCATTCTCAACATCGGCGCTCTGGCGCACCCGTCCGGGCCTCCTCCAGCCGCCCCACTCTCGGCCAACTATGACTATTGGGGCGCGCCCTCAGGTCCGAAAGCCTCCGGCGCAGGAGACGCCATCGGTGGGGCATGCGATCAGAACGGCGGCGTTACTACTGCGAGGTTCCCCGCCGCCACAGCGTACGCCGTGACGACATGGCCTTGAGTGCGCGGCCACGGGAGAGTGCGTAGCTCCGGAAGCTTGCGACACTGCTGGACCCGGCGGCCGAGCACTTGAGCCTCAATCCTGCTGGTCTGGGCGGGATATCAGAACTTCCCGCGCGTTCTTCGAGGCTCGATACAGCATCAATTGCGCGAGAGGGGAGTACTCCGTGGACGGGGCCTTCAAGGGGAATATGTTGCTGAGAAAAATAACACCACTTCGGATCAGCTCGGTGCACCCGCTCGGTCCACGGACTTACCGTACTTACTCGCGAAGCGCCTCTGACCCGCGCCGGCTTTCCACGCTCAAGGAAGAACGAAACGCTCCTGCATTGTTCGGTGAGCATCCGGGTTGTCGCCTTCTGGCGCATGTGCTGATCGCGAAGTACCACGCGCAGGTCTGGCGCCGACGCGCTCGACCTGGCGCAGTGGGTCTAGGCCTGCGGCCTAGCACTGCCGCCGCTGGCTGATGCGCTGAAAGCCGCCTTGCTGACCCGAACCGGGCTACATGCGGATGAGCCGCCTGTGCCGATGTTGAAGCCGGCGCTCAAACGCACCCACCGGGCGTAGCTCTGGAGCTACAGTAGCAGTGAGTACGATGAGCTGACGGCGGTGGTCTTTGACTTCGCCGAGAGTCGAAGTGGACAACATGCCCGCGAGTGTTTAAGCAACTGATCAGGCAAGCTCGTCTGTGACGACTACTCAGCGATCTGCCCATCGACAACAATCACGTGGGAAACCGCATACGCCCAGTTGCCCTCGGAAGATCGAACTGGCTCTTCGCCGGCTCGCTGCGCGCCGGCCAACGTGCGGCCAAAATCATGAGCTTGATCCAGTCCGCAAAGCTGAACGAACACGATCCTTACCGCTACCTCCAGGGCGTCCTCGAGCGACTACCGACTCAACCCGCCAGCCGGATCGATGAGCTATTGCCCCATCGGTGGCAGCAGATGGTAAGAATGCATCGACCTTCAGGAAACCGCGATGCCAGACTGGCTTTGATGAGGCGCCCACGTGCCCGTGGCGAGGTGACTTCCCCGGCCGCTCGCGATTATCGCGTACGCAATAATGGACTTCTGCGGATTGGCGACGATCAATGATGAGTCGCTTGCGCGATTACGGTGCGACGTCCTTTACGATCGATTCGTCCATGGCTAAGAGCTGCGTCCGGGCGATGTGATCTGTGTGGTACGGCGCTTTGAGATAAGCCGCATCCCAGGTGCTCATGCCGAGGTCTGGCGCATTTGCGGAGTCGGTGAACAGGCGCAAGATCGTGGGTGAGAGGTGGCCCCAGGAAGCGAGACAACCGGATAAGTGGAGTCTCTGTGTCAACAGGCATCCAACGTTGACCATCAACCGGCGTCCAATATTGACCAGGGTATTCCCGTCTTTTCTTTGATCTGAGTTCTTCTATGATCGGTTTGAACCGCAGCGCAGTCTGGCCGGCCGAAGGCCGGGCAGAAGGTCTTTTTTCTGTTGCCGCGGTGAAGAGCGAGCGCATAGGAAGCCCTGAGAGCGACGCACTGGATGTACCCGCTACCTTACTATCCCCGCGTTTCGGTCAGCTGCGCTTCTTGAGGCGATAGCTGTCGTTGCCTGTCTCGAGGATCTCGCATCGATGCGTGAGGCGGTCAAGCAACGCGGTGGTCATTTTGGCATCGCCAAAGACGGCGCTCCATTCGCCAAAAGATAAATTAGTGGTGACGATCAGCGAGACGCGCTCGTAGAGTTTGCTAATCAAATGGAACAACAAGGCGCCGCCGTCGGCCGAGAAGGGCAAGTAGCCCAGTTCATCCAGCACGATGGCGTCCTGGTTGAGCAAGCGGTTCGCCAGATATCCAGCGCGTCCCGCGCGCTTTTCGGCATCCAGTTGATTCACAAGATCCACGACGCTGTAGAAGCGAGCTCGCTTGCCCTGCAGGATGACGTGCCGGGCCAAGGCGGTCGCCGGATGCGACTTGCCCGTCCCGGTTCCACCAACGAACACGATGTTGCGAGCGCTGGTGAGATAGTCCCCGGCATAAAGCTGACGCAACTGAGTCTCGTTCACCACCGACTCTTTGAAGTCGAAGCTATCCAGATCCCGCGGCACGGGGAAGCGCGCCAGTTGCAGCTGATATTCGTAGGAGCGTGCCTGCCTTTCGGCCATTTCAGCTTGCAGCAGCTGCGCCAGCCATGTCGTCGGGGCGAGTTTTTTCTGGCTCAAGGCCGTCAGACTCTCCTCCAGCGCGCTCGCCATGCCACGCAGACGCAGGATTTTCAGTTGTTCGGTCAGTTGTTGGGTTTGCATAACTCTCCTCGGTGGGTTGATGGACAGGGGCGAGGCTGATGTTCGAGCGCAGCAGTCGGTCATAGCGATCGCAGTTGGCGGCAGGCTCTACGGTCAGTTTCAACGCCTCGGGTACCTGCAGCGCCGCCACGGGTGGCGGTGCCGCTGCCCGATGCAGCAGGTTCACGACGTGCGCGCTGCTGACGACCTGTTCGTTGAGCGCCACGGCACAAGCCTCGGCGAGGGCATCCAGACCATACAGAGCGACCATCGACAGGACCTCCACGAACTGGCGATCGCCATCCGGGTGCCTGGCAAGCCGCTCACGCAGACGCGTCATGGCGGCGGGCAAATTCCAGTCTTTGAAGGGCGCGCCGTTGCGCAGCGCCCCGGGCTTGCGTTCCAACGCCGGCACGTAATGCCAGGGGTTATATTGCACGTGGCCGCGGCAGAAGAAGCGCGGATGATCGCCGATCATTTCATCCCCGTACATCAGCATGACGCGCTCGGCATAGGCACGCACGGTGGCGAGGCGACCCGCGTAGCGGCATTCGCCGCTGTAGCGGTTGCGTTCGAAGTTGACCAGACACGTCGAGGAGATACGCCCCGTATCCTCGGCAAAGCCGTCAAAAGGCGCCGGCATCGCACGCAAGCTCACGCGCTCCTGCTCCCACACCTCGATGATCTTGCGAGTGGTTTGCTCCGGATGATGACGTTCGCGCGCCAGCTGCAGGCAGCGCGCCGCGAGGTGCGCATTGAGTTCGGCCAGATCCGCGCAGCGCAGCTTCGGCGTGAACAGCCACTCGCGCACGTTGCCGACCTGGTTCTCGACCTGGCCCTTTTCCCATCCCGGGGCCGGCGTGCAGGCGGTCGGATCGATCAGATAGTGATTGCACATCACCAGGAAGCGCCGGTTGTAGCGGCGCTCCTTGCCGGTGAAGATCGCATCCACCGCCGGCTTCAAGTTGTCATAGATTCCCCGGCGTGGCACGCCACCGAAGAAGGCGAACGCACGCGCGTGCGCATCGAACACCATCTCCTGGCTCTCGCGCGGATAGGCCACCAGGAAGAATGCGCGGCTATGACACAGCCGCAGATGCGCAAGCTTGACGACCTGATCCACCCCACCGAGCTCCACATGCTCGTGACTGAAGTCAAACTGATACGCCTCGCCCGGCGCAAAGTACTGCGGGATGAACGCGCTCGCCACTGAGTGTCGGCGCAGCTCGAAGGCGCGCATCTGCCGGCGCACCGTGTCCACCGATCCGGTGTAACCTTCCACGCACAGCGCTTCGTAGATGCGCTGCGCCGTGCGCCGCTCACGAGCCGGTAGATTCTCTTCCGCCTCCAGCCACGCTTCCAGCGTCGCCAGGAACGCGCCCAATTTGGGTCGTGGCTGGCTCGAGCGTCGATACTCAAAGCGCTCTCCCTCTAAGCGCAGCGCCCGCTTGACGGTGTTGCGCGATAACCCAAGATCTCGCGCAATCGCGCTGATCGACTCCCCTTGTACCAGCCGCCGTCGGCGCATCTTGCCAATGGTTTCCACGCACAGCACCCCAGTTCACCCCACACGGCCGGTAAAGCCGCACAGGGTACGGGGTGGTCAATCTTGGACGCCGGTTCCCCCCCGAACCTGGTCAGAATTGCATGCCGGTTTACAGTCCGAGAACAGCCCCACCCTTTTCAATTCGCGGCTAGACTTAGCGGTCAACGGGTGAGTACTGCCTTAAGGAGCCCTGCATGCCCAATGAACGCTTCCCCATCGACCTCGGCGATCTCAAAGCGCTGAAGCTCGATCCAGGCAAGCCCTCGCTGACCGACGAGGAAAAGTCCGCGCTCAAGCACAATATTCAGCTGGCTCGCGACGCCATAGTGTTCTTCACGGCGCTCGCCGGCGCAAAGGGCCTTTCAGGCCACACCGGTGGCGCGTACGACACGGTACCTGAGCTCATGATCGTCCGGGCGTTCATCGCGAACGGCGCGCCCATAGTCCCGGTGTTCTACGATGAAGCCGGCCATCGCGTGGCCACCCAGTACCTGCTGAGCGTTCTCAACGGCGCCATGCCCGCGGAACGGCTACTGCACTACCGGGAATTCAACAGCGGCCTGCCCGGCCACCCGGAGAAACTGCTCACCCCGGGCGTCGAGTTCAGCTCCGGCCGCCTGGGTCATCTGTGGGCGTTCGTCAACGGCGTCGCGATGGCTCATCCCGGCAAGGCCGTCGTGATGCTGGGCTCCGATGGCAGCGAAATGGAAGGCGACAACGCCGAAGCCGCCCGGCTGGCCGTCGGCAAAACGCTGAACGTCAAGGTGTTGATCGATGACAACAACGTGACCATCTCGGGTCATCCGCAGGAGTACATGCCGGGATACGACCTGACACGCACCCTCACAGGTTACGGCGTGCTGACCGAGACCACCATGGGCGAGGACCTGGATGCGCTGTATGTGGATCTGTGCCGCGTATTCTCCGAGGAGCGGCCGCATGCGCTGATCATCAAGCGGCCCATGGCGCCGGGCATCGAGGGAGCTGAAGGCAGTCCCAAGGCGCACGAGGTGATCGAGGCGAGCACGGCCATCGCTTATCTACGTAAGCGCGGCGGGTATGACCAGGCCATCGTCATGTTGCAGGCCGCGAAACCCGAGAAGAGCCCCCTGACCTACCAAGGCTCCGCCGGCGTCGGCAAGAATCGCGATGACTTCGGCAAGCTCATCAATGAGATCCTGGATGGCCTGGACGAGAAGACCCGCGTGGCGAGCGTCCGCGTGTTTGACAACGACCTGGAGGGGTCGTGCGGGTTGCATCACATCCGCAAGAAGCATCCCGAGGTGTTCGTTCGCGGCGGCATCATGGAGCGGGGCAACTTTTCCGCCGCCGCAGGCTTCGGCGCCAGCAAGGGCAAGCAGGGCATCTACGCCACGTTCAGCGCGTTTCTGGAGATGTGCGTCAGCGAGATCACCATGGCGCGCCTGAACTTCTCCAACGTGCTGGCGCACTTCTCCCACAGCGGTGTGGACGACATGGCGGATAATACCTGCCATTTTGGCATCAACAGCATGTTTGCCGACGGCGGGTTGACGCCTGGGCACGGTGAGGACACGACCCGCCTGTATTTTCCCGCGGATCAACACCAGTTTGCCGCATGTGTAAAGCGGATTTACAGCGATGAGGGCCTGCGGTTCCTGTTCACCACCCGTGCCCCGGTGCCCGATATCCTGGGCGAGGATGGCAAGCCGTTCTACCTGGGGAAGAAGTTCGAGCCGGGTCGGGATGATTTGATCCGTGAGGCGCCCGCTGACAGCGGGTATGTGCTTGCTGTTGGTGAGACCGTGTATCGGGCACTCGATGCGATTCTCACGCTGCGGGAGCGTGGGTTGAAGGTCAATCTCATCAACAAGTCCACCGTCAATGTGGTGGACGATGCCATGATGCGCAAATTGGCAGTCGCGCCGTTCGTACTGGTCACGGAAGGCTGGAACCTCAAGACGGGACTCGGCAGTCGTTTTGGCAGTTATCTGCTGCAGGCCGGGTTCAAGGGCAGATACAACCACATTGGCACGCACAAGGAAGGCGCCGGCGGGTTGTACCAGCAGATGGGATACCAGGGGCTGGATCCCTCCGGAATCATCCAGGCAATTGAGGCGTTGGCAAAGTAAGAGCAGGAAATAAAGAACAGTAGCGGCCGCCGCGTGGGCACCCTGCCTCGCCGGCCGCTTCCACTCGCGCTCACGATGCCGCTCGGCCAAGTCCCTGCCCGCGGGCCCGCTTCTTCCCCCTTCCCTTTGCGCATCTTGCCGCAAGAGCAAGGCTCGTCACCGCGCCTGAGCCCCACTGCCCGAAAGAACCCGGTAAATTAGCCCACTTCATGGGACGCGTAACCGAAAGCTGAGGTTCGACCATGGCCCGCCATCCCCAATCCACGTTCGGAGGCATCCTCATCAGCGGCCTGGTTGCCGGGACCCTCGACATCGGGGCGGCGGCCCTGATCAACCATATCAGCCCGGTCATCATCATGCGTTTCATCGCAGCCGGACTTCTCGGCATGCAATCCTTGAAGATGGGCTTGACCTCATCCGCTCTGGGACTCGTGCTGCAATGGGCGATGTCCATCCTGATCGCCGCGATCTGCATTCTGGTGACGCAGCCCGTCGCTGGGCTGAGACGCCACTGGATGCCTCTCGGACTCGCTTACGGAGTTGCGACATTTTTTGTCATGAATTACCTCGTGGTGCCGCTGTCCGCGATCGGGCATGGTCCCAAGTTCTCCCCGGAGCGCTTCGCCGAGAATCTGATCGCGATGCTGGTGTTCGGACTGATCATTGCTTACTTCACCAAAGCCGCCGGCAACCGAGCCGCTCTCGGCCCTCTGCCGCACACTCACTCGCATCACACCTGAACCCGCGCCACACCCGAATCTTCGCCCCCGAGATTTGTGTTGCTCGGAGTGCGGCCTTGAAGGGTCCCCTCGCCTGCTGATGTTGGTTTGCAGCGGCCGAGGTCCGCCGCGTGCACGGCTGCGAGTGTGACCGCTTGCGTGTGAGGGAGCACCCTTCACAGTAGCGCAAACCGCCCAACGGGAACGCCGCTGTTACTTGGGTAACTGCGCCCTGAGCCTCGAGCCTGTAAATACATTGGCGGGTACAACCGGGGAGACCTGCCGTGAAGACACCAATCCGAAACCTCGTGGCGCCGGTGATGCTGGCGCTCGCAAGCACCCTCTTCGGCGGGAACGCACTGGCCGAGGATGGTCATAACGATGATCACAAGCCGGCGACCAGAGCGGACGCAGCCATCGATGAGCACGCAGAGCACCTCGTGCGCGCAGGTCCGTGAGACTTTCCGATTCGACACCTTCGGGGACGAGGCCTTCTGGGGCGATACGCTCAAGCTTCACCAGGCGATCGAAGGCTCCCGGTTGGGTGGAGTGGGCGGCGGCGTGAGCCCAGCAACGGCGCTCGCCATCGGGCTGAAGGTGAACGTGGACGCCCTGCCCGCCAGCCTGGTCCAGAGTCTGCAAAAAGGGAAAGTTGACCTGAACAGCCCGGCCACGACCCTGGCGCTGCTGAAGCTCAATGCGGTCATCGGTGTCACGGGATTCTTCGCCTCCAATGGCAGCCTGAGCTCAATGGGCATCCAGTGCTCGCTGTGCCATTCGACCGTGGACAACTCCTTCGCCCCGGGCATCGGGCACCGACTGGATGGGTGGGCCAACCGCGATCTCAACGTCGGGGCAATAGTCAGTCTGGCGCCGAACCTCACACCCGTGGCCAACCTGCTTGGTGTCAGCGTCGCCACCGTAAAACAAGTACTGGCCGCCTGGGGGCCGGGGAAGTTCGATGCCGAGCTGTTTCTCGATGGCAAGGGCTTTCGGCCCGACGGTAAGACCGCTGCGACCCTGATTCCACCGGCCTTCGGGCTGGCCGGCGTCAACCTGCACACGTGGGTGGGCTGGGGCTCGGTGACCGAATGGAACGCATTCGTTGCCAACCCGTCTTGACCAGTCCCTTGCGGATGAAGAAGAGGCTGCGATCCGTCTCCCCCAGATCGAATATGACGGCATGTCTCTCGAAAGTCCGTGCGTCACGCCGCGCCAGCAGCCGATCGCAAAGACGGCCGCGAAACAGAGGGGCCACGGCGGAGGACACCGAAGCGAGCGCGTATGCGGTGGGATCGTCCGAGACCATAGACATTCAGACCCTTCGGGCGACTGTATTGGCATGTGAGTAAACGTTAGATGTCGGGGCGCGACATCCTGTTCCCATCGCGGCGCCCGCCCGCGGCGCAGCGCCCAGGCGGGAACGCCGCATGCTCCGGAACCGCCTATGCAGCACGCCGTTTGGCTGCCACGGGATTTTGGCCGGCCCGGTGCCCTTGCCCTCCTCCCGCGTGAGGCGCTCAAGGAAACGCAACCCCCATGAAAAAACTCTCGGCCGATGCTGACGCTGCTCACCAGTTGATCAAGCTCACTCGTGTCCAGATCAGGCACGCGCTGCATAAGCTCGAGAGGAGGAGACTGGACGATGAGGCGCTGCACTGTGTCCGCAAATCATTGAAACGAGGCCGTGCCGGCCTGCGCCTGCTGCGGCCAGGTCTCCCAGAGACAGAGTATCGGAAGGCGAACGGCGCCCTGAGAGATGCCGCGCGCCCGCTGGGCGGCCTGCGCGATGCGAATGTCTTGCAAGACACGCTGACTCAGCTCCTGGCGCGACCGCAAAGACGCGGACCTCCTGTCGAGCTGGCCGCCCTGACGCGGATGCTGCGGCAACACCGCAAAGCCATGCGCCAACAGGTCCTGCATGACGGACGTGTGCTGGCTCATTCGCGCCACCTGCTGCGAGAGGCTTTGGCCCGCACGGCCGGCTGGAAGCTGCGCAAATCGAATTGGAAGCTGCTCGGGCCGGCCCTCGAACACATCTATCGCAAGGCCCGGCGCGCCCGTGCCGTCGCGTCGGCGACCGGAACCCCCCATTCGCTGCATGAGTGGCGCAAGCAGGTCAAATACCTTCACTATGCGCTGCAGATTCTGCGGCCTGTGTGGCCTGCCATGGTCGGGGCGCTCGCACAGCAGACTCATGAGCTCTCGGATGAGCTCGGCGACAGTCACGATCTTGCCGTGCTGTGCGCAACGAGCATTGCGCACCCGGACTTGTTGGAGGCTCCGGGTAACCTCAACACCCTGCTGGGGCTCACCGAGCATCGCCAGCAGATCCTTACGCACGAGGCCTCTCTTCTCGGGGCGAGATTGTTCGAGGATAAGCCCCGGGCCTTTGCCGGCCGATTGGGCCACTACTGGCGCGACTGGCGCCATAGTCAGCTAAGCACAGGCGCCGCTTAGGCTTCCCAGGTCAAACTTCGGCCGCGCTGGGGGCTGCCCTTCGCCGCTTCCGGCGTGGAGCTTGCGGGCTCTGCTTTAAGGCACACAGCTTGCGGCACACCGCAGCGAGCGCGTTGCTCCCTGAGCAGCGCGCGCTGGCAACCGAAAGGAACACATTATGAGCGCGGTATTGGCAGCGTTATTCCCGAATCACGAGACGGCTCAGCATGTTCGCACCCAGCTGGTGCAGGATGGCTTCCCGACCGACCGAGTGCAGCTCACTTCCTGCGAGGAATTGGGCCAGGCCAACGTGGCGCCGGCGAAAGAGCTGCCCGAGAAGCTCAAACAGTACTTCCACCAGCTCTTTCAGGAGGAAGGCAGGCAGCGTTCCGTCGAGCGTCTGGAGCGCGCTGTACTGGATGGCGGAGCGGTCATCGCCGTGCACCCTCGCGGCGAGGCCGAAACAAGACGAGCGGTCGCGTTGATGGAAGGATCCGGTCCAGTGGAGTTTCGCGCGAGCGACCTCAGCAACCAGGCGGGAGAGCACGCTGCCGCAGAGGGCTCGGAAGCGCTCTCCTGGATCGGAAAGATCATGGTGGCGCCCCTGGCCCCCCATCGCACGAGTCCCGGCGCCGGGCACTGAGGAGGGCGGCCGCGAGCGCCTCAGCCGGCCTCGACTGACTCCGGGCTCGGCTGCTGCGCCGTAGTTTTCGTCGCGGCTGGCAGCTCGCGCTGACTTTCACCGGCATCGCTCGCCCAGACGGTACCGGGAGCGATCAGCATGTGCGCACGCAGGCCGGGGTGGTTGTCAGTGAGCTCCAGAGCGCCACCGTGCACCTTGGCGACGGAGGCAACCAGACTCAGCCCGAGCCCGACACCCGGCGTACCGCGACTCGTGTCGCCGCGATAAAACCGCGTGGGCACCTTCGGTTTCTCCGAGTCGGGAATGCCCGGCCCGTCGTCGGCGACCGTGATGCGCACCCTGGCATCGGCGAGGGCCTGAACCTCCACCTCGACCTGGCCACCGTCCCGGGTGTACTTCAGGGCATTGTCGATCAGATTACCGATGGCCTGGGCCAGCAGCACGGGATCCCCCGACATCGCCGCCGGCCCACCGTGGTAGGACAGGTTGATACCTTTGAGCTCCGCCGCGGGCAGATAGAAATCCACCGCCTGCTGGGCGATCTCGGCGGCATTGATCGGGACAAAGCCGGAGCGGCGCATGCCCGTATCGATCTCTGCGAGCCTCAGCAGCGCGTTGAAAATGCAAATGACGCTGTCCACGTCCACGACGGCTGCATCGATCTCTGCGAAGGTCTCCTCCCGGGCAGGCCGGGTGAGTGACAGCTCCTCGAGGCGTGAGCGCAGCTCGGCCAGCGGAGTGCGCAGGTCGTGCGCGATCGAATTCGAGACGTCCCGCACGCCGTGCAGCAGCTGCTCGATCTGATCCAGCATCCCGTTGATCATGCGCGAGAGCGTGTCCAGCTCGTCACTGCTCGGTTTCGTCGGCAACCGATGACTCCAATCGCCCTGCACAATCGCCAGCACGGTCTGCCGGATGTTGTCCACGCGCAGCAGGAGTGCGCGCCGGATCATGAGCCCTCCCAGCAGGCCCGCGATCGACAGCACCGCGACCGCCGCCGCCAGCCCATACCAGAAGCGGGTCGTCAGGGGCGCAAACAACGTCTGATCGCGGCCCACGAGCAGGTTGTATCCACCGGGCAGTACGGTGTGGACGAACATGGCCTTCGTGTGGCGGCCGCCGAGATTCACAGGCAGTGTGTAAGTTCCCGGCTGCATGGGGATGACCCGGGGCCATTCGGGGAGGTTGCCGGCGACAGGCTGCAGGTGCGGATCAGTCAGGAGCAGAATGCGCTCGCCCGGAATCTGCATGCCCACGCGCGTGTTGATGAAGGCCGCGAGCCCGACCGCCCCCTCCCGGGCAAACACCTCGGAGAGCCGTTGCGTGTCCACTCGCAGCAGCTCCGTGCGGCTGTCCTGGATCGTGACCTGCCACGCGTACCACAGTGGAGCTGCAAACAGAATCAGCGCGGCGAAGCCGAAGGCGACATAGCTGAATGCCAGGGTGAACGCCGAGGAGCGCACGAGTCTACTCATCGGCGGTGAGCATGTAGCCGGCATTGCGCACCGTGCGCAGGATCGGCCGCTCGGACTCCGACTCGATCTTCTGGCGCAGTTTGCTGATGTGCACGTCCACGACGTTCGTCTGCGGATCGAAGTGATAATCCCAGACGTTCTCGAGCAGCATGGTGCGGGTCACCACCTGCCCCGCGTGCCGCATCAGGTACTCGAGCAGCTTGAATTCCTGCGGCTGCAGTGCGATGGCCCGGGCGCCGCGCGCCGCCTTGCGGGAAAGCAGGTCCATGTGCAGGTCCCCGACCCGCAGGCTCGTCTGAGTCGCCCCGCCCTGTATGCGGCGGCACAGCGCATCGAGGCGCGCGAGCAACTCGCCGAAGGCAAAGGGCTTGGTGAGGTAATCGTCGCCGCCGCTCTTGAGCCCCCGGATGCGCTCGTCCACGTCCGAGAGTGCGCTGAGAATGAGTATCGGGGTGCGGTTGCCGTGCTTGCGCAGCGCCTCGATGATCGCCAGACCGTCTATCTCCCCCGGCAGCATCCGATCCATGACGATGACATCGTAACGCTCGCTGGCAGCGAGAAACATCCCGTCGCGCCCGTTGTCGGCGTGATCGGCGATATGGCCCGCCTCCTGCAGTCCCTTGACCACAAAGCGTGTCACGCGCTCGTTGTCTTCGACCAGCAGAACCTTCACGGGCTCACTCCGGATATGCGCTGCATGAGCCTAGACCGGGGCCGGCTCGCCCGGTCGGGGGTCGCCCTTTCGGTTGGAATCCGCTCCCAATCGGTACCGGCCCAGCCTGTTGTTCAAGCGGTCAAGGTACAGGTAAACCACCGGCGTTGTGAACAGTGTCAGGGCCTGGCTGAGCAGCAAGCCGCCCACCATGGTGTATCCGAGGGGCTGGCGCAGCTCCGAGCCCGTGCCATGTCCGAGCATCAAGGGGAGCGAGGCCAGCAGCGCCGCCATCGTAGTCATCATGATCGGGCGGAAGCGCAGCAGACAGGCCTGGCGGATCGAGGCCTCGGGACTCAAATGCTGCTCGCGCTCGGCCTGGATTGCGAAGTCGACCATCATGATGCCGTTCTTCTTCACGATGCCGATCAGCAGGATGATGCCGATCAGGGCGATGACCGACAGGTCGAAGTGGAAGGCCATCAGCATCAGCAACGCCCCGACGCCGGCCGAAGGCAGCGTCGAGAGAATGGTCAACGGATGGATGTAACTCTCGTAGAGCATTCCAAGGATGATGTACACGACCACCAGCGCCGCCAGAATCAGGTACGGCTCGCTGCCGAGGGAGGATTCGAAGGCTTGCGCCGTGCCCTGAAAGGTGCCGAGCATCGATGCGGGCATGCCGATGCTCGTGGCGAGCCTGTGGATCGCCACCACGGCATCGCCGAGGGCGGCGCCCGGCGCCAGATTGAAGGACAGGGTCACCGCGGGGAACTGGCCCTGGTGGTTGACCGACAGGTAGCTCACATGCTGCGTGTCGTAGTGCACGAACGTCGAGAGGGGAACCTGCTGATTGGTGATCGGTGATCGGATGTAAAGCTCGTTGAGCGAATTCGGATCCTTCTGCAGCTGCGGTGTGATCTCCAGGATCACATGATAGGCATTGGTCTGCGTGAAGTACTGGGCTGCCTGACGCTGACCGAACGCGTCGTAGAGCGTCTGATCGATCAGGGCGGGCTGAATCCCGAAGCGTGCCGCCTGGTCGCGGTCGATGACCAGTGAGAGCGTCGTTCCGTTGGTCTGCTGGTCCGAGGCGACATCGCGCAGCATGGGCAACTTCTGCATCTGCGCCAGCATCCGCGGCGCCCACGCATTCAGCTCATCGAGATTCGAGTCCTGCAGGGTGTACTGATATTGCGTGCGGGTCGTGTGTCCTCCGACGCCCAGATCCTGCGAGGCCTGCAGATACAGTGTGGCACCCTTGACATGTGTCAGCTTGGCGCGCAAACGCGCGATGACCTGGTCCGCAGTTGCCGTCCGCTCGTTGCGCGGCTTGAGCCCGATGCCCACCCAACCGCTGTTGACCGGATGCGAGCCACCGACATGAGTTGCCCAGCTTGCGACGGCCGGATCGCTGTTGACGACCTGCATGAGCTGCTCCTGCAGCTTCATCATCTCGTCATACGAGACATCCTGCGAGGCATCGGACAGTCCCATGATGATGCCCGTGTCCTGCTGCGGGAAGAAGCCCTTCGGCTCGAACACATACAGGATCCCGCTGACGGCCACGGTCAGCAGGAAGACGACCATCGTGGGGCGCTGATGGCGCAGGACGAAGTCCAGTCCGCGGGTGTAGCCCTGCAGGACTCGGTCGAAGCCCTTCTCGATCAGGAGATAGAGCCGACCATGGGTGACGCGATGCTCATCCCGCAGGAACAGCGAGCACATCATGGGCGAGAGCGTCAAGGCAACGAAGGCCGACACCGTGATGGTCATCGTCACGGTGATCGCGAACTCGCGGAACAGCCTTCCGATGATGCCGCCCATGAGCAGCAGCGGAATGAAGACCGCCACCAGCGAGATGCTGATGGACATGATGGTGAATCCGATCTCGCGCGAGCCCTTCAGGGCCGCCTCCAGCGGGGAGAGCCCCGCCTCCAGATGGCGGTAGATATTCTCCAGCATGACGATCGCATCATCGACGACGAATCCGACCGCAATCGTCAATGCCATCAGCGAAAGATTGTCGAGCGTGTAGCCGAGCACGTACATGAGCGCGGAGGTTCCGAGCAGCGCCAGGGGCACTGTGATCCCCGGAATGATCGTGGCCCACACGTTACGCAGGAACAGGAAGATCACGAGCACGACCAGCACGATCGTCAGCAGCAGAGTGTATTCGACATCGTGCACCGAGGCCTGGATGGTGGTGGTGCGGTCGATGATGGTGCTGACCTTGATGGAAGGCGGTACGGAGGCCATCGCGTGCGGCATCAGCTCATCGATGCGCTTCACCGTGTCGATGACGTTCGCCCCCGCCTGCTTGAAGATCAGCAGCAGCACGCCGTCATGGCCATTCTGAAATGCCGCGGAGAGGTCATTCTCCGGGCCATCCACCGCGACGCCGATGTCGCGAATGCGCACGGGCGCGCCGTTCTTGTAGGCAACGATGACGTCGTTCCACGGAGCCGCCTTCAGGAGCTGGTCGTTGTCGTAGATGGCGAAGCTGTGATGCGCACCGTTGATCGAGCCCTTCGGAGCATCCACCGTCGCCGCCGAGATGACGCCAGCGATGTCCTCGAGTTGGATGCCCAGCGCCGCGATCTTGGCGGGATCCACCTGCACGCGCACCGCGGGCTTGCGCTGGCCGCCGAGTGAGACCTGGGCCACCCCGGGAATCCGCGAGATCTGCTGGGTGAGTACGTTTTCGGCGTAGTCATCCACTTCCGTCAGTGGCAGCACGTCCGAATGAACGGAGAGGATCAGAATGGGCGAGTCGGCCGGATTGACCTTGCGGTAGGACGGTGGCGAAGGGAGGTTCTTCGGAAGCTGACCCCCGGCCGCGTCGATCGCCGACTGCACGTCCTGAGCGGCGGCGTCGATGCTGCGACCGAGATCGAACTGCAGGGTGATCTGAGTGTTGCCCAGCACGCTCGAGGAGGTGAGCTGCGAGACGCCGGGAATCTCGGCGAACTGATACTCCAAAGGAGTCGCGACCGCGGAGGCCATCGTCTCCGGGCTCGCACCCGGCAGGGATGCAGAGACCTGGATCGTCGGAAAATCCACCTGCGGCAGGGGCGCGACCGGCAACAGCGGGAAGGCGACGATGCCGATGAGCAGGATCCCCGCCATCAGGAGCGAGGTCGCAATCGGCCGCCGGATGAACGGTTCCGAGATGCTCACTGGACCGTCCGCCTCGCAGTGGCGCTCTTGCTCGGCACTGGCGTCGCGGCCATCGGCGGGGTCTCATCGCGCGCCGTGGCGACCTCCGGACCGTTGTCCCCGCCCAGGTTGGGATTGTCGCTCACCTGGACATGCGCGCCGGGCTGCAGACGAAACTGATTGCTCGTGACGACGCGCTCTCCCTCGCGGAGTCCGGATCGTACGACCATCAGCGCGCCGCTCTCCTCCCCAACCTTCAATGGGCGCGCCTCCACCGTCGAATCGGGCTTGATCACGTAAGTAAACATGCCCGCTGGCCCGCGCTGCACGGCGTTGGACGGGATCGTGAGGGCGGCGTGATCCGTGCGCACCAGGACGCGAGCAGTCAAATACTGGCCCGGCCAGAGCTTGCTCTGGGTGTTGGGGAAAACCGCTTTCAGGCGGATCGTCCCGGTGGCGGGGTCGATCTGGTTGTCGATCAGGATGACCGTGCCCCGATCAAGCTCGGCGCCTCCATCGCGCGAGAGCGCCGCGACCGACACTTTTCCCGCACTCAGCGCGCTCCCCACGGATTCCAGCGCATCCTCCGGCAGCGTGAAGATCAAAGCGATAGGCTGCATCTGCGTCACGACGACGATACCGCCGGTATCGGTGGCATGGACATTGTTGCCGGCGTCAACGCGCCGGATGCCCGTCCGCCCCTGAATCGGCGAGGTGATGGTCGTGTACTGCAGTTGAGTCCGGGCGTTGTCGATACTCGCCTGGTCGCCCTTGATCTGCGCATCCAGGCTGGCCACGAGTGCCCGCTGCGCATCCAGCGTCTGCTTGCTGGCGAGGTTCTCGGGAGCGAGCACGGTGTAGCGCTCCAGGTCGGCGCGGGCGCTTTGCAGCTGCGCCTGGTCTTTGGCCTTCATCGCTTGCGCCTGGGCCAGGGCAGCCTGGAAAGGCCGCGGATCGATCTGCGCCAGCAGGTCGCCCTGCTTGACCATCTGGCCCTCCGCGAAGCCGATCTTCTGCAGCTCTCCATCGACGCGCGCGGTGACGGTGACCGTGTTGAACGCCTGCACGGTGCCGAGCCCATCGAGATAGACCGGCACGTCCGCACGCTTCGCGGCGCTCGCATCGACGGCGACGGGTTCGTTGGTGCGCGGCGGCGAGGCCGCCTCCGTGCGGGTGCCCGGCCATCCGTGCCAGCCAACGACCAGCAGGATCAGCGCACCTGCAGCGGCCAGCCATACACGCCGACGGTGCTGCACCAGCATCCGGCGAAATCCGTTGGGTAATGTATTCAACGTCGGAAACTCCACATGTCGCTATCGCCCCGGGCCATCCTCAGCCCTGACCGCCGCGCGCGGCCTGCGTCTGCTGCCACCCACCACCCAGCGCGCTGAAGAGTTGCACCAGTGCCTGAAAATGGGCAAACCGCACCTGCACGAGCTCGTCCTCCGCCGTGAACAGGGTCGTCTGCGTGTTCAGCACTGTCAGGACATTGACTGTGCCGGCATGCAGCTGGATCTCGGTGATCTCGTACGCGCGCCTCGCCTTGGAGACCGCCTCCTGCTGGCGTCGATACTGCTCGGCGGTCTGTTGGGCCGCGACCAGTGCATCCTCGACGTTGCTGAAGGCAGAGATGACGGCCTTGTGATAGTCCGCCAGCAACTCCGTGTACCGGGCCTTGGTGAGCCGATAGTTTCCCAGCAGGGCGCCGCCCGCAAAGATCTGCTGCGTGACATCGCCACTGAGCGCGAAGACGCGATTGAGGGGCGTGACCAGACTCGAGAGTGCCGTGCTCACGAAGCCTCCGTCGGCTGTCAGGTCGATGCTCGGAAAGAACGCAGCCCGGGCCGCGGCGATGTTGGCATTCGCGGACGTGAGCTGCGCTTCGGCCTCGGCCACATCCGGTCGGCGCGCCAGCAGCTCCGAGGGGAGCCCGGGCCCCACGATCGGCTCGGACAGGTCGGTGAGCGTGCTCTGCGGCGCAGCGATCTGCTGCGGCATGCGGCCGACCAGCACCGCCAGCGCATCGATGGACTGCCGCAATTGCTGGCGCAGCGGGGGAATCGTGGCATTGAGGACGGCGACCGTCGTCTCCTGCTGTGCCACGTCCAGCGCGGCGGCGGTCCCCACCTGCTCTTCGAGCTGCAGATCCTTCAGGACCGTCTGTGCCGAGGACAGATCCTGCTCGGCCACATTCAGCCGGTCCTGCAGCTCGATCGCCTGGAAGTAGGTCGTGGCGACGCTCGTCATCACCGCCAGTTCGATCGTGGCGCGATCGTAGCGGCTCGCCCGGGCGGCCAACTTCGCCGCGTCGTGTATTGCCCGGTTCTTGCCCCAGAAATCCAGCTCGTAGCTCGCCGAGGCCAGTGCGCTGAACTGCGAGAATGTCACTGGGGCGGCTGATGCCGGGGCCCCACTTGCCTTTTCGCGCTGTCGGCTCGCATCCGCAGAGGCATCCACAGCCGGCAGCAGCGGCGCACCGGCGATCTGTGCTTGTGCATCAGCCTCGCGTACACGCGCGATAGCAGCGGCCACATCGTCGTTGGCGCGCTGAGCCTGGGCGATGAGGTCATCGAGCTGTGCCGAGCCGAAACCACGCCACCAGTTTTCTGAGGGCCACGCGGGAGTCGTGCCGACTTTAGCGGCATCCGAGGCAGCAGTGCCCGCGTGAGCGGCGCCCTCCGCAGCCGATTCGGCGGGTGTCTCCGTGATGTCCGTGCGCCAGGCAGCCGGTGGCTGGATATCCGGTCTCTTGTAATGCGGCCCGAGGCTGCAGGCACCGAGGACTGCGGCGACGGCGCCCATGAGCATCCCACCGCGTAGCCGCGCGAGCGTGCGGCCGAGGACAACCGGGCGAAGGGATTCTGAACGTGTCACAGCAACTGGCGGGGCAAGCGGGCCGGAGCACAAACGATACGGGAAACAGGGTTTCCCTCAGATGGTCGGAAGATTAACTTCCGTTAACGGATGAAGCCACTCGCTCGCGCGGCGCACTGGCCGCCGATCAGGGCCCGTGGCCCAGTCCAGGGATGTCCCGAGTCCGATAAACGTGATCGACCAGGCCCCAGTCCCTGGCCTCCTCTGCGCTCATGAACCGGTCCCGATCCAGCGTCCTCTTCACTTCTTCATAGGTTCTGCCGCAGTGCATTGCGTAGAGTTGGGTGAGCCGCCTCTTGGTCTTGACGATATCCCCGGCGTGCCGTTCCACGTCGGACGCGGCCCTGAAATCCGCCCGAGGGCTGATTTCACCCACTGTATGGTGTCGTAGATGGCGAAGCCGCTGGTCACGATGCCACCCGGCGAATGAATGTACAGCGCGATCTCCCGTCCGGGACTTTCGGATTCGAGACACAGCAGCTGGGCGCAGACCAGGGCAGCCACCCCATCATTGATCGGACCGTGCAGAAAGATGATCCGCTCGCGCAGCAGCCGAGAAAATATGTCAAACGACCGCTCTCCCCGGCTCGATTGCTCCACGACCATGGGCACGAGGGCCATCAGGCGGCTGTCCGCAGCATCGCGGCCGAGGTGGTGAAAGCCCACGATGCGCCAGCTGTAACGAAGCAATCGGGGGTTGTGCCGCCAGCATCTGGCACTCGATCCGATCGCCCGGCCCGATGACCTCGGCAGCCTTCAGGCTGAACCTGGAACCCGCCTGGGGGCGGATATCGTTCGAACAGTCGGCCGAGGCCGGGCTGGCTGGCTGGCTTCCTGCGTCGGATCGGACGGAGGCGACGGCTTCATGGCGCAAGGTCCTTCAGGACGTTCCGGAGGCGCTCGAGACGTGCCGGCCAGAACGCGCGGTAACGGTCGATCCACCCCATGAGCGGAGACAAACCAGCCGGCTCAGCCTGATACAGGCTCAAACGCCCTTCACGACGTTGGTGCACAAGGCCCGCACGGCGCAGCGCGGCGATATGTTGAGAGATCTCCGGCTGCGAGATGCGAAACTGCCGGGTCGGATCGGAAACGCTGCGCTCGCGGCTTGAGAGCGTATATAAATCATTGTGTTCAGAGCATTATATAATCTTATTTATATGATCTGGGAGCCCGGCGTCGAAGGAACGCCGGGATGCATTGTGTTTCCTCGATTCTGAGCTATATTTTGAGCGCAGGCAGTTGAGTGCGAAGGGTTCTTCGCCCTCGGCCCCGCCCCAAGAACTCGAACAACAAACCGACACCGGTCGAGGGCGAGATGAGCATCACACTGGATCACTTGCAGGCGGCCCTGCAGTCACTGACGCGGCATGGCTCGATCAAGGATCGACTGACGGAGGCCTATCGAAATCATCTGGCGCTGGTGGATGAAGAAGATCTGCCCACGGAGTTGCGAGAGGAATTTCAGCTCGTCATGCAGACCCTGACCCGGGAGAGGCCATTGCTGCGTGGTGAGGATGCAGTGCGCGCCACCGTGCGCAAGATGTCGAGTCACGAGGCTGCGGAAGTCGCTTACAGCGTCGTGCGCATGTTCGCTGCTGTCTCTCGCACGACCGTGAGCAGCGCGTGCAGCAAGATCCTCAAGGGCGTCTCGAATGTAGTTCCGCTCCACGTAGCGGAAGCGTAGGCGGGAACAAGCAATCGCGAAGGGCTTGGCCGGCGCGCTCTTCGCGCTATTCCAGCTTGAATTCGATCGTGTCCCAGCGCGTAGTGTCCTCGTGCCGGGCCTGACGGCGGATCGCATCCACGAGCGCCCGCTCATCCCAGTCCACCAGCTCGTCGGCCAGGTCGGCCAGTGCCTTCGGGACCGGCTGCTGCGTGCCGAAAGGCTTCATCAGAATCACCGGCTTCTGGCACGCCTGCGCGTATAAAAGCTGGAACGTTACGAGGTCCTGGGACGTTCCATACAGGCTTGAGAGTCCGATCACCACCTCCACCGGGGCGATCTGCCGGCGCAGGTCCTCCTTCAGCGCTTCCTTGTCACCCTGCGGGCGCAGGTCCGGCTTGCTGGAATTGCTGTAAAAGAAGTTTCGCGAGCTCTCCAGATACTCGAAGACGCGCAGGTAATCGTCGCTGTTTTCCCACAGATGGGCGACGAAGAGCCGGATGGGATTGGCCTGCGACATGACTGAGGAAACTCGACCGAGGCCCGCCAGAGACAGACGCGAGTGTCGCACAAGCCTTGCCGGGGCGAAACTCGAGCGCCACGGCCGTGCGTCGGCACTTGACCCTCCCCCCTTCGGGGCGGCCCCGATAGAATGCGGGGTTTACGATAAGGACCGTCTATAGGTGCGCCTGCTCGTCTATAACATTCGCTACGCCACGGGCACCGGTCCGTCGTTCTATCTGCCGATCCCCGGAGCGGGCTACCTGCGCAGTAACCGAAAAGTCCTCGACGGCATCACCGATTTCATCCGCGCGGAGCACCCGGACGTCGTGGGGCTCATCGAGGTGGACACGGGCTCGATCCGCACTCGCATGCTCAATCAGGCCGAGCACATTGCCGGGTCGATCGGCCACTACTCGACGTTTCAGTGCAAGTACGGCACCGGCTCGATCAACAACCTCGTCCCCATCGTGCGCAAGCAGGCCAATGCCTTTCTGTCCGCTCCCCATGTGCACGGCGAGCGGTTCCACTATTTCGACACCGGCATCAAGCGGCTCATCATCGAGCTCGAGCTCGATGATGTCTGTGTCTTCCTGGTGCACTTGTCGCTGAAGTTCCGGCACCGGCAATACCAGCTGCGCTCCCTGCATGATCTGATCGTGCAGTCGCCCAAGCCCGTCATCGTGGCCGGCGACTTCAATACGTTCTGGGGCACTCACGAGATCTACCTGTTCATGCGCGCCGCCGGACTGCGCAGCGCAAATTCCGCTGGCCTGCCCTCTTTCCCGGCACGGGTGCCGCGCATCGAGCTGGATTTCATACTGGTGAGCGAGGGCATCGAGGTGACCGACTTCCGCGTACCCGACGTTCGCTTCTCGGATCACCGGCCGTTGGTGTGTGATTTTCATGTACGCTCGGATGCGCTCGTACGCCGTACGGCCGCCTGAGGGTCCGAGCCATGAATGAGTCTCCCGCCTGGACCTGCGAACGCGATGCGGACGCAGTGCTGTGGCTCACGATCGACAAGCCGGGCACCTCGGCCAACGTCCTCTCCAGTGGCGTGCTGCGCGAGCTCGATGCCCTGCTGCAACCGCTGGCAAAGGACCCGCCCCGTGCGGTCGTAGTGATCTCGGCAAAGAAGAGCGGATTCGTCGCGGGCGCGGATATCAAGGAATTCACTGAGATCACCAACGCGGAGGACGGCTATCGTCTTATCCACGCCGGCCAGCAGGTCCTGGACCGCCTGGCGGCACTCCCCTGCCCCACGGTTGCAGCAGTCCATGGCTTCGCGCTCGGCGGCGGCCTGGAGTTGGCGCTTGCGTGCCGCCACCGCGTGGCGGTCGGCGATGAGCGCCTGTCGTTGGGACTGCCGGAAGTGCAGCTGGGGATTCACCCGGGATTCGGCGGCACCGTTCGCTCCGTGCGGCTGCTGGGCGTGAAGCCGGCCATGGAGATGATGCTCACCGGTAAACCCGTGCGCGCCGACAAGGCGCTCCGGATCGGGCTGGTAGACAAGTTGGTCGCGGCCGCCGATCTGCGCACGGCCGCAAAGACCATGGCGCTCCAGGCGCCCGCGGCACATCGCCCAGCGCTCAGCGAGCGGGTGCTGAGCTGGGCGCCCGTGCGCCCGTTCGTGAAGAGCGCGCTGCTGGCGCAGGTGGCTTCCAGGGCGCGTCGCGAGCATTACCCGGCACCCTATGCGATGGTGGATCTGTGGGCGCGCTGGGGCGCGCAGGGTAGCCAGGCCTTCGAGGCGGAAGCACGCTCGATCGCACAGCTGTTCCTGTCGGAGACCTCACGCAACCTCGTGCGGGTGTTCCTGCTGCAGGATCGCCTGAAAGCGCTCGGCGGCAAAAGCGCACAGGAGGTGAAGCACGTACACGTGGTCGGCGCCGGTGTGATGGGCGGAGACATCGCGGCGTGGTCTGCCCTGCGCGGCTTCACCGTCACGCTGCAGGATCGGACGCTGGCGCTCATCGAGCCGGCCCTGAAGCGCGCCCGGGAGCTCTTCGACAAGAGACTGCGCGACCCCGCCAAGAGCGCGGCCGCAGCCGAGCGGCTGCGTGCGGACGTAAGCGGTGACGGCGTGCCCGAAGCCGACGTCGTGATCGAGGCGATCTTCGAGAATCTCGAGGCCAAGCGCGAGCTGTACGCGCGGCTCGAGCCGCGGATGAAACCCGCGGCACTGCTGGCGACCAACACGTCGAGCCTCATGCTCGAGCCGTTGACCGCTCAACTCGCACGCCCGGAGCGTCTCGTCGGCCTGCACTTCTTCAACCCCGTTCCACAGATGCCGCTGATCGAGATCGTGCGGTCCGAGCGCACCGATGCGACGGTCATGCAGGGAGCCGTCTCGTTTGCGCGTCGGCTCGACAAGCTCCCGGTACCGTGCCGGAGTGCACCGGGCTTCGTGGTCAACCGCGTCCTGATGCCGTACCTGCACGAGGCGATGTATGCGGCACAGGAAGGCGTTCCGCTGAGCCTCATCGATGACACCGCCGTCGCCTTCGGCATGCCTATGGGGCCGATCGAGCTCGCGGACGTCGTGGGGCTTGATGTTGCAAGCCATGTGGGGGAGATCATCGCTGCCGAGCTCGGTCGCCCCGCCCCGGAGCTTTCGCGATTGAAGGAGCTGATCGCTGCGAAAAAGCTTGGCCGCAAGAGCGGAGAGGGATTTTACCTCTGGCACGAGGGCAAACCGCGGAAGGCGCCGGCCGCAGGGATCAGCGCACCGCCCGATCTGCTCGACCGTCTGATCCTGGTCCTCGTGAACGAATGCGTGGCGTGCCTGCGGGAGCGCATCGTCGAGGAGGCCGACCTCGTGGACGCGGCCGTGATCTTCGGTACCGGCTTCGCTCCCTTTCGTGGCGGGCCTCTGGCATACGCGCGCAGCCGGGGCGTCGGCGCGGTGGTCGCACGACTGGAAGAACTTGCTGCGCATCACGGCGCGCGCTTCCGCCCTGACTCCGGCTGGCCCCAGCTCAGCACCGCGATCCGATCCTGACTCGTCCGGCCCGCGTGCGAACGGCGCGACCAGTGCGGGAGCCCATGGAAATCGTGACGGAGGTTCCAGTGCACCGAGGGGCCTGTGCTACCATCGGGCATAACTGCGACGCACCAATTTCCGGTTACATGGCGTCAGGCTTGGAGAAATGCCCGAGGAACGCGAAGCCAGCGTTCAACTGCTCAAGACGTTCGCGCCGCTCGATGGTCTGAAGCGGGATAACCTTGCCGCGCTCGCCAAGAAGGTGAGCGTGCGCACGATGTCCGCAGGACGACTGCTCTTCAAGGAAGGAGACACCGACAAGCGGACCATCTGGCTCGTCGCGGGAATGGTTGAGATCAAAGAGGCCGAGCGCACGATCGCGATGATCCGCGGCGGCACACCCGAAGCGCGCAATCCTCTTCACCCCAAGACGCCCCGGACGGTGAGCGCTCGCGCGGTGGACGAGATCAGTTACCTCTCCATCGACAGCGAGCTGCTGGACGTCATGATCACGTGGGATCAGACCGGCACCTACGAGGTCGCGGAGCTTCAATCGCAGATCGAGGGCACCGGTGGCGACGACTGGATGACCACGCTGCTGCAGACCAAGGCGTTTCACCGCATTCCGCCCGCCAACATCCAGGCGATCTTCATGCGCCTGCAGCGCTTCCCCTGCCGCGCTGGCGACGTCGTGATCAAGCAGGGGGACGAGGGCGACTTTTTTTACGTGATCGTGAGTGGCAAGTGCGTCGTGACGCGCGAGACACCGCTCAACCGCGAAGGCATCAAGCTGGCCGAGCTCGGCGTGGGGGATACCTTCGGGGAGGAAGCGCTGATAGCCGAGGCCAAGCGCAACGCGACGGTCGCCATGCTGACCGATGGCGTGCTGATGCGACTCAACAAGCAGGATTTCCGCGAGCTCATGAACGAGCCGCTGCTGCAGTGGGTGCCCTACGAGAAGGCCACGGAGATCATCGCCCGGGGTGGCCGCTGGCTGGATGTCCGCCTGCCGAGCGAGCATCAAAACCTGGCCATCGAAGGCTCCGTCAACATCCCGCTGTATTTCATCCGCCTGAAGATCTCGGCGCTCGACCGCAACATCCCGTACGTCGTCTATTGCGACACGGGCCGGCGCAGCTCCGCAGCCGCGTTCATCCTCGTCGAGCGGGGCTTCGATGCCTACGTCCTGACCGGCGGCCTCACCAACAGCAACATCGCTTTGCGGCGCTCCGCCTAGCCTGCACCCTCCCCGAGTGATGATCGCTGGCGCTCCTGGGCCGGCCTGCGGCTGACCGCGCTCACAACTCCCCGCCTCCCCACCTCCCCCGCCGCGGCTCGCCGCGTCCGGGCAGTCGCGCCCGCCTGTCTGTCTGGTGACCACAAGCGGCTTGTGATATCGTATTGAAAATGATACAGAAAACAGTGAGTCGGTATCTCGCCGCGATTGGCAGACGCGGCGGCCAGGCGGGACGCGGCGCCTCGAAAGTCCGCGGGGGAGTCAACTACTACAAACGCATTTCCCGGCTCGCCGCGAAGGCACGGGCCGCGAAGCGCAAGGGGTTGAAATGAGCGACTTGAAGGTGGCCGATGGCACGCAGACCCGCGCGCCAGGGTGGACGTGGCTGATCGTCGCGGCGATGGTGGCGGTGCCGATCCTCGCCTGGTTCTTCTTCATTCCGGTTGCAGTCGTCTGTCTGGTAGCGGCCTGCATCATCGGAACGGTGGGCGGGGCGGCGCGCCAGGCGCGTGCAAAGGCTCGCGAGAGGAAACGGCAAGTGCGCGCGGCGGCGGTGGCAGTGGAGGACTACTGGCCCCCGATGCCCTGAGGCGGTGCGCTCCAGCCTGCGGCCGGGCGCGGCGCTCTCTCACGCCAAGTGGATGATACGAGGCGTGCGGGTCGCCGGGACCCGCCGCCACAGCTCACATCGTATGAGTGGCCACCCGCGTATATTCAGTTACTTACGCGAGGAAAGTACCCCAGCGTAACCGGTACCCACGAAGGCGACGAAGAGTCGAAAAGCCAAATCACAAGCTGTAATTCGCTCTGCCCTTCCCTCTCGATGCTCGGTTCAGTCGCCGCCCACCGTGGCCTTTCACCACGGCAGACGGCATCACCACTCAAGCATCAGAGGTGCCGAAATGGCTGTTCTACAGTTTACCCGCGCCGCACCGGCGCGGTGTCCTCGCTCTCCCGTCCTGGCGAGATATCCCATCCGCCGCGCCCGGCTGGCGCGACTCAAGGGCGCCGAGGCGCTCGAGCTTGCGCGCCAGGCGCTTCAGGCGGGCCGCACGCTCGCCTGCCGTGGCTATCTCGATGAGGCCGACACCTGGCGCGCCATGGCCCAGGCAATGGCTCAGGGAGGTGCCTCATGAGCGCCAAGAAGAAATCCCGCGCCAAGGCCCGCAGGCCGCCGAGCGCGCGGCATGCGGCGAACCACAGCACGCTCAAGGCCGTGGGCCGTGTAGCACCCCGAGGGCACGAGAGCCCCCAGGAGGGACTCATGAGCACGGACAACGTTACTCCCATGCACCCGGCCGCCACAGCTGCACCCGCGGCGGACGAGTTGCACAAGATGCTTGACGAGGCGTTTTACGACCTTGGTCGCGCCATTGCGATCGTCAAGGTGATTGACAGAGCCGCGGAGGCAGAAGACGAGGGCGGCGCCGGGGGCCAGGCCATGGGGGTGGCGATCGAGAAGCTCGACGCTGTCTACAAGGCCATGGATCAGCTCATCCTGCGCATCGCCCATGAAGGCGTACGACCGTGGTTGACGCCATGAGCGGCCGTTCGCAATTCGATCGACTCACTCTGGCCACGCAGGCCGCCGTGCTCGACTGCATTCTCGGTAAGGTGGACGACGAACTGGATCCCAACGCGCCGCGATTTGCCGCCCTCTGCACGATCAGGAACGCACTCACTTCCGTGCGGGATGCGCTGAAGTTCCAGAACGAGGCGATCGGTGTGCCAGTGGCAGGCCGACGCAGGCAGTCGCAGCAGGAGCAGGTCATGCGCGAGGTGCCGAGCTCCGAGTTGGTGCCTGCGATGGAGGGCGCCATGGGAGTGATCGAGATGGTGCGAAAGGAACTGTTGCGGCTCGATGGCGATGAAGATGCCGTCGAGGTGGCCGAGGCGTCAGCCGACTGGGTGTGGGCGCTCAAGGGGGCGCATGACGCGCTGTTCCAGGCTGCGGAGCGGCTGCATCAGGAGAGGAAATGAGCGCGCGGATTGTGCCGATCCGGCCAGGGATCCGCCCTAGTACCGACGCCAGCAAGCCCAGCCCCGCGCTCGCGGTGCAGATCGAGCGCCAGCGCCTGCGGCTACTCGAGGGCTCGAGCGTGCTGATCGTTCTGCGGCAGGCCATGCACGACTGCGCCGACAACGCAATCTACTGCGACACTCTGAAGGCC
>DASXZI010000032.1:0-236819 GCA_036501985.1 Steroidobacteraceae bacterium
CCCTTCTCGCGGCCGCCGAGACGGTACTTGAAGCGCCACCACCTACCCCCGTCTGGGGTAACCAGAATGTACAGCCCGCGCTCATCGTAGAGCTTGTATTGGCGCCCTTCCGGGTGCGGTTTGGCGCTCTTGATCCGGGTCTCGCTGAGGGGCATCGTTCTGGACCTAACAGGTTGCTACCCCACATGGGGCTACTTACCCCTTGAAGTTACCCCAAAACCTGATAAGCTGCAACCCGACAGCATCGGACGACTTGCTGCTATCTATTGAGCCAAGTGCCTGATTTTACGGTGTCAATCGGTCGCTATCGGATGGTATCTGATTGACTACTGGCGCCCCCGGCCGGAGTTGAACCGACGACCTACCGCTTAGGAGGCGGTCGCTCTATCCACTGAGCTACGGGGGCACCGCGCCGCGCAGTGTACCGGGCCGGCAAGCCCTGCAACGAGTGCCGCAAGTAGTCTTTTTTTGACCGCCTTTGCCCAGGTCCGCGGCAAAGGCGGCAGGTCCTGGTCTCTCCCCCGTCGCAGACACTCGCGCGGGCGCCGATCGACGCCGCGGAAGTCTGGGCCGCACCTCGATTCGCCGCGGCGTACCCTCCCGATGGCTGGCGGGCGTACTATCCCGTCCAGTGCTCTCACGTCTCGCAGGCGTCACCGCCGAGCGCGGGCGCCGGGACCGGATGCGAGCCAATCGACCGTCAGCGGGCCAAGCCTGCGAGGAGAGGTGCATGGGCAGTTCAATCAGTCTGAGCAGACATCACTTCCTGCACGTCGATATCCGCCGGGTCCCCGCCCTGCAGTCTCTACAATGGTTGAGCCGGGGATGGGATGACTTGGCCCACATGCGAGGCGCGAGCATCGCCCACGGCCTGCTGATCACCGCGCTGGGAGCTATCCTGCTGATGCTGGGCAGTACTCATCCGTATCTCGTGGCCGCGGCGATCTCGGGCTATCTCCTCGTCGGCCCCATCATGACCACGGGGCTGTGCGAGCTGTCCCGTCGGCGGGCAGCGCAGGAACCCGGAGGCTTCGACGAATCGCTGCAAGGAATGACGCGTAACCCCGAGGGATTGCTCTACTTTGGTGCCGTTCTGGCTGCGATTGCGGTCGTCTGGTTCATCGCATCGGCGCTCGTCCTGCAGTCGGTGCTCCACACCTCCGCGCCTAGCCTCGGACTCACTCTGTGGGGAGGGTTCACGGATGCGGCCAGCCGTCCACAGATTCTGGCCTACATCGGCTCGGGTGCCGTGCTGGCCGCCATCGTATTCACGTTATCGGTGGTGGCCGTGCCGCTGATCATCGACCGCCATGCCAGCGCGCTGGATGCCATGTGGATCAGCGTGAAGGCCACCTTCTGGAACCTGCCGGCCATGCTCGTGTGGGCTGCGCTGATTGTCGCTCTGACCGCGGGCGGATTCGTGACCTTGCTGATCGGAATGGTCTTGGTCGCGCCCCTGCTCGGCCATGCGACCTGGCATGCGTATCGGGACCTGATCGCCTAGAACGGACGCCAGGAAAAGCAAGCGGTTAGCCGGCTTCCGGCTGACCGGTGGGGTATGAAACTTGCGGCTCACCGGGATCCGGATGGATCCTCTGAAGCGCCTATGGAAGGCAACCCGTCGAGGCGAAGATGCTGCAGGCCAACCAGACCCTTCCAGTCGTCAAGACTCCGGCCGAGGACTACATCCGGCGGCCAGGCAAGATCCGGCTTCTGCACGTCCTGGGCAGCCTGATTCCGGGCGACTATCTCAAGACGGCTTTCTACCTCAACTGCATCGATGCGCCGCGCCGGTTCCTGCGCGACGCGATGTTCGCCTTTTACCGGTACGACCACGTATATGCCGTTCTCCGGGAGTTCGCGGAGCGCACGTCCGGTCCTTTTTCCGTGCTCGAATTCGGAACCTCCGACGGCTACTCCTTCGTCAAGCTCCTGTATGCGACTCGCTATCTGAAGCTCGAGAGCCGCACGGTGGTGCATACCTTCGACAGCTTCGAAGGGATGCCGGCCTCCGCGGACGCCCGGGACAAGGACTGGTCCGGTGATGATGACTGGGTCGAGGGCCAGTATCGTGGCAACTACGAGGCGCTGAACGAATACTGCAGCAGGCGCTATAGCAACTTCCGCATCCATCGAGGTTACTTCGAAAAATCGATCGATGAGGGCTTCCTGCAGTCACTCGACAGCCATCCCCCGGCACTGATCTGGATCGACTGCGATTACTACTCGTCGGCCAAAACGATCCTGGCACGCCTCCTCGACCGGATACCGAACGGGGCCGTGATCTATTTCGACGAGCTCGACAACATGAACTACGGCTCGCGGCTCACGGGTGAGGCGCGACTGGTCCACGAAATCAACACAGGCACGTATGGAGAGGATATCGAGCTCGTGCCGGACTTCAGGCTCTCGCTGTATTCACGGCGACTGTACCGCTTCATGAAGATTCCGCCCAACCGGGTGCTGGCGAATCCGGAGGACGTGGGCGCACCCGAGCAGGTGCGTCACCGCGCGAACGGCTCCCCTCTGCCCTGAAGGTCCGGACGCGCTGGCCCTGCATATGGCGCCACAGGCGCAAAAGCAGATACGCGAAGAGGACCACAAAGAAGGCGGCGTATCACTCCCTGCCGTAGCTGCGCGAGATGACGGATCGCCCGAAAGTGAGCGTGGCGTCCGCCGCCACCGCTGAGGGAGCGACGACCAGCACAAGTGCCAGCAAAGCGAGCCGAAAGTCACGCATGGGCGGCGCTGTGAAGTCCCAGGACTGAGGTGACATTCTGGCTCCCTTCTCATTGAGAGGTCGAGAGCCTATGAGAGGACCGAGCAGAACCGCCGCCCAGAGCAATGAGTACATCAAGCACGCGCTCGGCGAGCAGGCATCAAACTAGCGACACCGATATCGGCAGTTTTCCTTACGGCGGGTGATGGGCGCGCAACTCCACGATGCCCTTCACGTCGATGGAATTCCGACCTTGAGGCGCGATAACCGACGGAAGCGCTCCAAAGACTATCAACGGTGCGCCCTTTGGTCCGATCTCCACCCCGATCCCGAACAAGACCATCGCCACGAGGACCATATTGAGCCAGGGACCGGTCATCCTGAAGCACCTAGGACCCGCCAGCGAGTACGTGTCCTGTTCATGGATGGCCGGGGGTCAGAATGTCCCATGATGGGTAATTTTGTGGACGACGAAATAGATTGCCGTGGTCAAAGCAAAGGTCAGGATCGTGCGCACCGGTCCGCCGCCAGCTCTGCGAACCGCCCGGTTCAGCCCTCTGGCGGCGAGGACTACTCGAAGCACGCGACAGCGCCAGCACCGCGAAAGAGATCAGCCAGAACGCAAAGGGGTGATCCGTGGATACGCGGTGACCGGTGTGCGGCGGCGCCGGCGGCTCAAACTGTTGAAGTTGATAAACCGGTACACAGGGGCTGCTGGGGCATGACTTGGTTGTCATGGAGCCGAATCCTGCGCGTCCTGGATAGGCCGAACACGTGTCGAAGGTCACTCGATGCGAGGTGACTGGCGGAGCAGTCAACTGTGATCGCACGATCGGATAGGGGTTCTCAGTGCACGGACGGCAACTGGGCTCGCAAGCGCAGTGGGCAAACGTGCGCATGAAGTTTTGGTGTCTCGGAGCTGGCCGACGAGACACGCGCCCAATTGAAGGACGGCGTGCCTTGATTGGGCCCACGCCGCCGCCGGGCCCGAGCCCAGCGCTTTGCCTGGATGCGATTTAGCCGCTCGGCCGTGCGCACACACGGCACGGGCGGCGCTTTGCGCAGCAAATCGCCGAGGCCAGGATCGGGGAGAAGCTTGCGCTCGTCAGCACTTATTGAGCACAGTGCATTGAGCGACCCAGCGCGAAGTGCCTTGAAAAATGGTGGAGCGGAAGGGGATCGAACCCTCGACCTTCGCATTGCGAACGCGACGCTCTCCCAGCTGAGCTACCGCCCCACAGGTAAGGGGGCGGATCGTAGCGGCCGGTTATCGCAGAGGCAAGTCAATCGCCCGCTGGCAGCTCCCGCTCAGTCCCTCCTTGCTCTGTTCCGCAGAAAGCGGCCGTAAATCAGCAGGTTCGGGATGAGTGCGGCGATTCCGAGCCAGGCCTGCACTGTTCGCGTCAGATCGGCCGGATACAGAACGGCCAGCAGATAGTGGGTCACGAAATCTCCCTCGTACCCGGTCTGGCCCCCCAGCTGCCGCAGGGCCACTTCGATGGGCGTCAGCGGACAGACGACACCGAAGAATTCCGTATAGATCCCCCACAGCAGCGCCGGAACATGCACCGCCGCCAGCCAACGCCACCTCAGTACCAGCACAGCACCGAAGACGACAAATGTCACGAACATCAGGTGAACGATGACAACAAGGTCCGCCGCCGATCTGTAGAACAGGTGCACTGGCGGATTCTCACGCCCGGATGGATCGGCCGCCAGAACGGGTACGCTCGCCCGCTAACCTTTCGCTCGCGCACACCGTATGATCGGTACATCGGTGAGGGTCAAACGATGCTGGCGATCGGAGCGCGGGCCCCGGAGTTCACGTTGCCGGACCAGGACGAGCGCAACGTCTCCCTGAGCACCCTGCTGAACCAGGGGCCTCTCGTACTCTATTTTTATCCCGCGGATTTCACGCCAGGCTGCACGCGCGAGGCCTGCATGCTGCGCGACCTGCACAATGAGATCCGGGGCGTCGGCCTGGGGGTCGCAGGAGTCAGCCCGCAGACTCCGGAAAGCCATCGCCAGTTCCGTGAGCGCTACAATCTGCCGTTCACGCTGCTATCGGATGTTGAGAAATTCGTGGTCGGCATGTACGACGTGAACGGACCGCTGGGCTTCGGGGTGCGCCGAGCGACTTACCTGGTCGATCAGACACGCCAGATCCGCGGCGCCGTCCTCGCCGATTTGCGCATCAGCCGGCACGAACAATTCATCCGGAAGGCCGCAGCGCTCAGCGGACACGGCCGTACAGCGAGCTAGTCCTCAGTACTGCATCCGCAGCACGTTGGCGTGGCCAAACGAAGGGATGCTTACGACGTACAGCGTGTCGTACTCGTCGCTGGCCAGCGGTGCCACCGTGATGTCGGCGAGCTCGTGGATCAGCGCCGGAACGGATTTGCTGTGTCCGATGACCAGCACCGTATCCCCCTCGTGATCATGCAGGATGCGTGCGGCGGTGCCCTTGATGTCTGCAGCCGGTACGACCACAGGTTGTTTGCCCAGCCGCTCGGCCAAAGGCGCGGCTGTCTGCTGAGCACGGCGTGCATCGCTTACGTAGATGGCAGCGAGGCGCCCTGCTCCCTGGCCACGGCCAAACATCTGCGCGAGGCGCGCCGCCCGTTGCTCCCCTTCCGTGGACAGCGGCGGATCCTGGATGGTGCCGCTTTCGGGCTCCGCATGCAGCGCCAGAACCACCATGGTCGTCGTCGCCGAGTGGTAGGTCAGGAAGTAAACGAGCAACAGAATCACCACGAAGGCAGCCGCCGCGGCAAACGTCAGCCATACGGGCAGCAGGAATGGACGCCGGGACCGGGTGATAACAGGTGCTTCCATTTCAATAACTTACATCGATATAATTATGTCATTTATAGGTCACGTTCGACACCATTGGCGCGCGTCACAGTGCGGGGTCTGGCGCGGCGTGGTGTTACCCAAGCGACGCATCCCCACTGCGGCTGTGCTCGTTGTCACAATGATAGCGGCTCCTGGCGCGAGTGCGAGAAGTGCTCCGCGTCAATTCTCCGCCTTTCTGGGCGGCAATCGAGGTCCATTTGGCCCGGAACACCTGTACTCTGCGTGACAATGCGACGACAGGTCGCTGCTATGCGGGGTCTTACATGCGCTCTGGCGGGCATACAACCGTCATTCAACGCATTCTCGAGCGGCGCGCGCAGACACCTCCGGCGATTCAGGAAGACACTTCCGCGACCATTGCGGTCATGCTTCGGGTTCTGCCGCCTCCCAGGGCGCTGCTGATGTTCGAGGATGCGGCCCTCCTGTCGCACTTGCAGCGACGTGTCGCCTCGGAGCTGCTCGACGGAGAAGCCATCGCTGATGAGCGGGAAGCCGTGCGGCGTTTCTCCGCAGAGTTTTATCCGGTCATCCTCACCGACAGCGCGGAACTGATTCGTAAGATTCGCGCCCGCAAGTCGGAGCGCACACCGTATATCCTGTACATCGCCGAGCTCGATGAGTCCTCCGAACGCGAGGCCGGGCTCATCGCCGGCGCAGACGACTGCATCGGCAGGCGGGCCCCAGAACGTGAGCTGCACGCGCGAGTGTCTGCCGCTCGCCGCATCGCGGAGCTCGAAGCGGTCCTGCGCATCGCTCTCGTCGAGAACCGTAAGCTCTCGACGACCGACGACCTGACACGCGTGGCCAGCCGCCGATTCTTCACCAAGCACTTCCCAAGAGAGGTCGAGCGCGCGGCGCGCTACGGACGGGCCTTGTCGCTGATCCTGTGCGACATCGATCACTTCAAGAACGTCAACGACACGCTCGGTCATGCGGCTGGAGATGAGATTCTGCGGCAATTCGGCGCGCGTCTGCAGGATGTGCTGCGGCGCGGAGTTGACTGGGTAGCGCGCATCGGCGGCGAGGAATTCGCCGTCGTGCTGCCGGAGACCGGCTACGAACAGGCTCTCGATGTCGCGCGCAAGCTGCGCGCCGCAGTCGCGAACAAAAGCTTCGACACCCAGGATGACAGCGTGGAAGTCACGGCAAGCCTCGGCTTGTGCGGCATGGAGCGCGTGCCGGCCGGAGAAAAGCGTATAGCCGAGAGCCTCGTGAAGGTGGCCGATGCGGCTCTCTACCGCAGCAAGAACGCCGGCCGCAACCGCGTGACGGCCACGATGCTGCCCGGCACCCCGGGTGAGGCGCCCCGGCCTCGCAAGTAATACCGGCTACCTCAGTCGGCTACCCCAGCTCGCTTCCCGACGCGTGGGCACTCCCGGAGAGCTCAGCCCCACTGGACAAAGTTCGCGCACTTTAATGCAACTCCTTGGGCGTGCTGAGCTTTGAGCCTCGCGGAGCCCTCCGGTCCACATGGTTATGCACAAATTTTGTGGATAACTGGCTTATGCAGATGCTGCGGTGCGCCGGCAGCCCCGCGGCGGTTCGACGGTGGTAAGGACTGCCTGCATGTGTGAGACTCGCAGCTGGCGCACACCTCGCAGACCGGCGCATGAAAAGAACAGGTGGCGAACAGCTCCCTGCCCAAAAATCCCCCGACACCCAGGTGGGCAGCGGTGATGTGCCGGCAGGAGAGCCACTCGAACGGGCCCGGCTGCAGGCCGAGGTCGCCAGGCAGCGTGTGCGGATAGCGAAGGACGAGCTGAAGCGTGCTCGCAAGCGTCTCAAGGAAGCCAAGCGTGAAGCCCGAAGCGCACGCAAGCTTGCCGGCTCAGCACGCAAGGAATGGAAGCGTGCCCGACGACATGCGAAGCGCAATGACTCTGACACCCACACAGCGGCTGCCAGCGAAATCGCGCCGGCGCAAAAACCGGCGCGGCGCCGGAAAAAGAGGCGTAGCCGCGCCAGCTCGCGCGCTAGCTCGACGAAGCGCAAAACTGTTGCGCCGCGCAAGGGCCGCCGGACCAGGCACTAGGCACAACACTGGTACTCTATATGCAGCCGGCTGATACCGGACGCCGATCCCGAGGATTCAACGATGGCGAATGATTCGAATCGCATCAACTCCCTCACCCCTGATCCCAAGCCGTGGCGGGAACCGTCCAGCTCACGGATGCTCACCACTTATCTTGCGGATGTTGAGCAGCTGCTGAGCGAGCAGCACTGGGAAATGGCGCTGCGTGACGCATCCGACCTCCCACGCATCGCTGTCGCGCTGACCGATCCGCAGATGTGCGTTTCGAGCGAGCGCTGCAAGGCGTGGTGCGAAGAGTGGATTCGGCCGGCCGGTGCCGAAGATGATTCGGGCTTGGATCCGGATCGTCTCTCGAGAGTGCTGTCCGAGCGGGCGCAGCCGGGCGGTGATGAGGGCGTGCCCTCGACTGCCCTGCGGCGACTGCGACTGCGACGTCATGCGCGAACGGCGCCCCGCGGCTTCAACGTCGAGATGCCGGAAATGCAGGATCCACAGGCCGCGGACGCTGTAGAGATCTGCACGGCCCTGGTTGACGGCGTCCGCCGTTGGTACGCGCATTGCGCCTGCCACGATGCGGTGGCGCAGGCAAATCTGGCGAAGCTGGCCGTGCTGCGCTGACGCCTGCGCGGAGCGCTGAAGGCTCCCTGAATATACATTCAATCAAGCGGCGGCCTCCCACCGCGTAAGCCGAACTCCTCGGAAACTCTGGTAACCCGCTGTCGCTGTTGATTTTTATATCCAGATAACTTTGCATCTTGCATCGGCCAAGGCCTTGGTGGAATATAGCCGCGAGAGGGGTCTATCGATACATTGAGCGGCCGTTCAATGGGTCAACCAAGCGGTTCCCAGAAACCCATGTTCCCATTCAGCGTCACACGAGCGCCGCTGCGCGTCGGCATCATCCTCGCCGAGCACTTCACTCTTTCCGCTTTCGCCGTCTTCATCGATCACCTGCGTCTGGCCGCCGATGAGGGTGACCGCAGCCGCCCGCGGCACGTTCAATGGTCGATCATGGCGAGCCGCCAGGCATCCGTGCCCGCGAGCTGTGGCGTGCTGATCGAACCGACGAGCAGCTTCCTCGAGCCCGAAGCGCTCGACTACATCGTGATCGTCGGCGGGATTCTCCACGCGGGCCCGCAGGTGGACGAGGCAACGCTGCGATATCTTCGCGAGGTGGGTGCAAGCAATACGCCACTCATCGGAATCTGCACGGGTAGCTTCATCCTGTGCCGTGCCGGCCTGATGAAGGGACGGCGCTCCTGCGTGAGCTGGTATCACTACCAGGATTTTCTCGAGGCCTTTCCGGGCCAGGACGTAGTCGCGGACCGGCTCTTCCTTGCCGATGGCCCCCGCATCACTTGCGCGGGTGGGGCGGGCACCGCGGCCCTGGCCACGCACCTGATCGAGCAGCATCTGGGGCGCGCCGTGGCACAGAAAGCGAGCCAGGTGCTGCTCTTCGACCGTGAGCGCTCGGGCAGCGACGCTCAACCGCACCCGCCGCTATCGGAGACCGTGCACGAGCCGCGAGTGCGCCGCGCGTTACTACTGATGGAGCAGAATCTCACCCGCCCGGTGGCGATCGCCACGATCGCGGACGAGTTAGGCGTGTCGGTCCGTCAGCTCGAGCGGCTGTGTCGCGAGCATGTCAGCATGGGGCCAGCCTCGCTCTACCGGCAGTTACGCATGCGCTACGCGCGCTGGCTGGTGGAGAACACGGATCGCTCCGTCACCGAGATCGCGATCGAAGCCGGCTTCGCCGACTGCGCGCACTTCTCGCGGCAGTTCAAGGATGCGTACGGGCTTTCCCCGTCGACGCGCCGCCTGCAGCCCAATCGCACCAGCTACGGGGATGCTGCGCGCGCCCGCGTCTTCGAATAGATCAACGCGGGACCACTGGGAGGTGGGCATTCCACAGAGGGAGCAGTGAGAGCCGGATGGCGCCCGGCACGCATGCGCCTGACATCGTCAAGAATACAAAGGATCGAAAATGAATCCGAAGGTCTCCTCCGCGATTGCCGCCATCCTGAGCAGCTCCTCCATCGCCGGCGCCTACGCCGCCACCCCCGGCGACACGGCGGCGGCCCCTTCGGATGCCATCCAGGAGGTGGTCGTCACCGCGCAGCGGCGCTCGGAGAACATGCAGGACGTGCCGATCTCCATTCAGGCGATGACCTCCGAGACCCTGCAGCAGCTGAACGTCTCGACGTTCGACGATTACATCAAGTACCTGCCGAACGTCACGACCGCCAACAATGGGCCCGGCCAGAACGAGATCTTCATGCGTGGCCTGAGCGCGGGCTCGCAGCCCAGCCAGGGCAGCGGCTCAACCGGACTGTGGCCCAACGTCGCCATCTACCTGGACAATCAATCCGGACAGCTGCCGAATCGCAATCTCGACATCTACGCCGCGGATCTGAACCGGATCGAGGTCCTGGAAGGACCCCAGGGAACCCTGTTCGGCGCCGGCGCCGAAGCCGGCGTCATCCGCTACATCACCAACGAGCCCAAGCTCGATGTGACGGAAGCCAACCTGAAGGCGGGCTACGGCACGACCGCCCACGGCGACCCTAATACGGACGTGACGGCGGTGATCAACCTGCCGGTGATCGCCGACCACATGGCCTTGCGCGCCGTCATCTACGATGATCACCGGGGCGGCTACATCGACAACGTGCCGGCCACCTTCACGCGCAAGAACACCGACATCGGCATCCATTACGCGAACTTCCCGGCAGTCAACGGGCAATGCCCGGACGGTCTGCCGAACGCCGGCTTCTGCGTACCGCCGGGCAGCCCTTCGACCAATAACAACAGTCTGGCCAGCCGCGCGATCAACCCGGTGTCGTACAAGGGGACGCGTGTCGAGGCGCTCTACAAGTTCAACGATGACTGGGACATCCTGCTCACGCAGTCATACCAGCAGATGGACTCCCAGGGAGTGTTCTATCAGCAGCCGAACGCCTCGGACGGCGCACCGCTACAGCCTCTGCAGGTGACTCTGTTCAACAACTCATTCGACACGGATAAGTTCGAGAGCACCGCGTGGACCGTGAACGGCAAGCTCGGTCCTCTGAAGGCCGTCTACACGGGCGGCTATCTGGTCCGAAACGTCCAGCAGATCGGCGATTACACCAACTATGCGCGCGGTGTCTACGCCGCTTACTACCAGTGTTACGGACCGGGAACCGCTTACGACAGCGCGCTGAAGTCGCGGTGCTTCTCGCCGAACGCAGCCTGGCGTTCGGTGGAGCGCAACACCCATCAGCAGCACGAGTTCCGCGTGAGCAGCCCCGACGAATGGCGATTCCGCGGGATCGCCGGGGTGTTCTGGGAGAACAACACTCTGTTTGACCAGACCGGCTGGGGCTACAAGACCGTGCCCTCCTGCACCTCCAATGCGCCGGGCGGCTCGCCCGGCAACAGTGGCTGTTTCGCGGACGTGGGTACATTTGCCGGCACCACCGTGGTCAACCCCGGCGTGCATCCGGCGCCCACTTCCTTCTATCAGGACACCGTGCGCGAGACCAAGCAAACGGCGTTCTTCGCCTCCTTCGACTACGACCTGATTCCGAAGGTACTGACCCTGACGGCCGGTACACGTCACTTCCGGTTCGACAACTCCTCGGACGGCAGCGTGCTCGCGAGCTTCGGCTGCTTCGAGGGCGGCGCGCCGGCGGGCGGCTGCCATAATCCGCTGTTCTCCTTCAATCTCAACCAGGCGAATCTCAACGACACCGAGTCCGGCTTCAAAAGCCGCGGCAACCTCACCTGGCATATCAATTCCGACCTGATGGTGTATTACACCTATTCGCAGGGCTTCCGGCCGGGAGGCTTCAATCAGAACGGCGGCGCCGCGCATGCCCAGACGGCAGCTCTCGAGCCGCAATTCTTCATCCCCAAGTCCTACCACTCGGACCAGCTGACCAACAACGAGATCGGCTGGAAGACCGAGTTTCTCGATCATCGCGTGCAGTGGAACGGTGCGATCTATCGGGAGAACTGGAACGACGTGCAGGTCGCCTTCTTCGATCCGGGCGTCGTCGGCAACATTTTCTTTAATACCAACGGGCAGAACTTCCTCATCAAGGGCGCCGAGACGCAGCTCCTCGCGCGCGTGCTCAGCGGCCTCACCCTGCAGGCCTCGGCCTCCTGGAATCAGAGCCGACAGACCAACTCGCCGCTTCTCCTCAACAACAATCCGCAGAGCGCCGGGTTCGGCAAGCCCATCACGGTCGCCTGCAACGCCTTTGGCGCGAATTGCGCGCCCGTCACCAACCCGTTCGGCCCCGTCGGCTCGCCGAGCGCGGACGCGCCACCCCTGCAGTTCAGCCTGCGGGCACGCTACGACTGGATACTGGCCGGCGGCTATACGCCCTACGTGCAGCTGGGCGTCACCCATAGCGCCCATTCCTTCACGCAGGCGGGCTCGAATCCAACGATCGCCCAAGCCGGCGCGGTCAGTACCGGGAGGCTGCGTTTCGAGAATCCCGCTTACAGCACCTACGATGCCTCGTTCGGCGTCGCCAAGGATGCCTGGTACGCCAACGTCTATATCGAGAATCTGACCAACTCGAACGCGAGCACGTTCGTCAGCACCGATCAGTTCATCGTCGCGCAGACGCCCCTGCGGCCGCGCGTCATCGGCCTAGCGCTGGGCTACAAGTTCCTGTGAGTGCGACGGCTGAGTGCGCGGCTGTGAGCACGCCGGCTCAGCTATGCAGGATCACCGCGGCATCGGCCTGCCAGCTCACGTAGACCTCATCGCTCCAGTCGATCGACCACTGCGAGGTGCGTCGCTCGTTCTGCGCGAACACGGTGACCACTTTGCCGCTCGCGGTCTTGATCTGGTACGTGGAGCGGTTGCCGAGATAACCCAGCTCCCAGACCATGCCGCGCAGTTGATTGATGCGCCCCTGGGGCGCGGGCTGCTTGCTCAGGCGGATCTTCTCCGGCCTGAGCGCCACCCACACCTGCTGGCCGGGCGTGAAGCGGCCCACGTCATCGACGATCAGGTCACAGCCGGTCTCCGCGCAGCGCACGGTGATGAGGCCCGGCTCGCAGCTCGCCACGGTCCCCTCGAACAGGTTGGTCGTGCCGACGAAGTCGGCCACGAAGCGGCTCTGCGGGAATTCGTAGATTTCCGAGGGGGTTCCCACCTGTACCACCCTGCCGCGATCCATCACCGCTATGCGCGTGGCGAGGGCCATCGCCTCGTCCTGATCGTGCGTCACCACGATGAAGGTGATGCCGACCTGGTGCTGCAGGTCCATGAGCTCGAACTGGGTTTTCTCACGCAGCTTCTTGTCGAGCGCCGAGAGGGGCTCATCGAGAAGCAGGACCTTGGGACGGCGGATCAGGGCGCGGGCCAGCGCGACTCGCTGCCGCTGGCCGCCTGAGAGCTGGTGCGGCTTGCGCGAGCGCAGATGTCCCAGCTGCACCATCTCGAGCGCTTCCTGGATGCGTCGCTCTTTCTCCGCGCGCTCCATATCCAGGCGACGCAGGCCGTACCCGACGTTACGCTCCACGGTCATATGGGGAAAAAGCGCGTAGGACTGGAACATCATATTGACCGGCCGCTCGTGCGGGGGCACCCCGGCCATCTCCACTCCGTCGATGGTGATCTGCCCGGCGCTCTGGGTCGCAAACCCCGCCAGCATGCGCAGCAGGGTCGTCTTGCCGCAGCCGGAAGCACCGACCAGAGCGAACATCTCGCCCCGGAAGATCGACAGCGTGATGTCGTCAACCGCCGTAAACGCGCCGTAGGTCTTGCTGACGCCGCGAATGACGATCTGTGCGGTGGCAGTGGGGTCGAGCCACGGTCGCTCCGCCACGGGCTTTTGCTGGCTGGTGATCATGCGTCGGACGGCAAGCTTGGCTTACGCGGTCAGAAATCCTTTGGCGGAGTGACCTTACGCCGCTCGGGGCTGAAGAACGGGCGCTCGACGACCTTCGCGCGGACCATGCGCCGCTCCCAGACCAGTTCCTGATTCAGATAGATTTCCGCCCACAGGGTGCGGCCTGTCTCGTAGCAGGGCGCATCGACCATGGCAAGCGCCAGGTTGCGTTTGCAGGTGGGCGACCAGGCCGCCGAGGTGACACTGCCGATCTGTCTGTGCCCGGAGCGATCGGCATATAGAAGCGCATTCAGCGCCGGCTTGTTGCCCTCCACATCGAGCCCCACCAGCTTGCGGGCCACGCCGGCGCGCCGTTGCTCCAGCAGCGCGCGTCGGCCGGTGAAGTGGCCCTTGTCGAAATCGACGAGCCACTCCAGGCCCAGCTCGAGCGGCGTGCGATCCCGCCCGGGGCGTTGAGTTTCCGCGCTGGAGATGAAATCCAGCTTCGGTTGCAGAAAGCCCGCCTCGATCCGCGCGATGTTCAGCGCGCGGGAGCCGATGGGGCGAATACCGCGCGAGCGCCCGGTCGTCATCAGCGCATCCCACAGGCGCACAGCGTGCCCCGGATTCATCCACAACTCGTACCCCAGATCGCCCGTGAACCCGGTCCTCGAGATCGTGAGCTCGATGTCATCGAGCGCGAACGATCCGATCTCGAAGGGTCGCAGCCGCTCGATACCGCGCAGCCCAACGGTCCTCAATACGGCAAATGAAGTGGGTCCCTGCAGCGAGAGCGCCGCGATCTGGCTGGTGACCTCCTCGATCTCGACGCGGGCGGATCCCTCGAAGCCGATAGCGCTCGAAAGCAGCCAGTCGAGCTGCCTGTAGGCCGTGCACAGCCGGTACTCGGCTTCGCTCAGCCGAAAGAGCGTCCCATCGTCGATGACGTGGCCTGCGTCGTCACACCAGACACAGTACGCCACTCGACCGACCTTGAGCTTGCCGACATTGCGCGTCACGAGTCGATTCAGGTAAGCGAGCGCACCGGGACCTGTGATCCGGTATTTCACCATCGGGGTGAGGTCATAGAGGCTCGCCGCATTACGGATGGCGAAGTACTCCTCCTCCAACTGGCTGAACACATCGACCGTCGTGTAGCCCGACCACGGAACGAAACTATCGAGCTGGCTCTCGGCCCGCGCTCGCTCGTGGAAGGGCGTGTGCAGCAGTGGCTCGGCAAAGTGCATCACGGGACTCCTCAGGCGGCTCGCGCCAGCACTTGTCGCGCAGCGTTGCGCCCCGCGGCGCCCATGACTCCCCCCCCGGGATGACAGCCCGCGCCGCACAGGTACAGGCCCGGAAGCGGCGTGCGGTACTGTGCCGCGCCGGGCACGGGGCGGACCATGAAAAACTGATCCAGAGCGAGATCGGTGTGATGCCAGTGTCCGCCGGTGATGCGGAACTCACGCTCGAGATCGGGGGGCGCCAGAAGCTGAGTGGCACGGATCGAGCGCCGCAAGCCCGGTGCGCTCGCCTCGAGCAACTCGATGATGCGCGAGGTGAACCGTCCGCGCTCGCCCTCCCAGCCGCCCGCAACCGTGTACGGCGCGTACTGTACGACTGCTGAGAGTACGTGCTGACCCTGGGGAGCGAGGCTCGGGTCGTTCACCGTGGGCAGCGTAATCTCGAGAGCGGGTGACGCCGAAACCTCACGATACTTGGAGTGGTTGTAAGCCCGCTCGAGGTAATCCATGGAAGGGCTCAGCAGTATTCGCCCGCCGAGCGCTTCCCGCGGGACCCCAGTGAAATTCGGCAGCGATTCCAGTGCGAGATGCAATTTGGCTGCGACTCCCTGCGTGCGCAAATGGGAGACGCGCCGTACGAATTCCGTGTCGAGATGCTCGACGCCGAGCAGTCTCAGGAATGTCGACTTCGGGTCCGCGTTGGAGATCACTGTTTCGGCCTCGATGCTCTCGCCCGAAGACAGAACGACACCGGCGGCGCGATCGTTGCGAACCACGATGCGTTGGACGATGGCGCCGGTCCGCACTCGCGCGCCCGCTGCCTCAGCCGCACCGGCGAGCGCACGCGACAGGGCCCCCAAACCCCCGCCTGGCTGCATCAGTACGCCGCCGTATTGACTGGTATCCGCCGTGGCGCAGGCGGCCAACCGGTACAGAAGCGTGAAGACCGATCCCGGCGACCGGGGGCCGAGATTGGTGCCGAGCACGGCATCGAATGCCAAGGCTCCTTGCAGCAGCGGCGAATTGAAATTATCCCTCAGCAGGTCGTACACACTCATCCCGCCGATGCGCAGCAGCTCGCGCATCTGTTGCCGGCCGAGACGGCGGATCCGCCAACCCAGGCCGAACAGAGCGCGCCGGTCCTGCCACGAATCGGTTCCGAGCCGAGGTGGGACGCTCTCCAGCACAGGGCCGAGCGCCCTGGCAAACTGCTCCAGGCGCGCAGCGTAGCCGGGGTAAGCGGTCCCGTCGGCAGCCGAACAGGCCGAGCCCTGCAGCGCGCGAACGCGGTTGCCGGTCAGCATCAGCGCCGCCCCATCCTCCGAGAGTGCCGTCGTGGCCAGCCGCGTGGCGGCGACTGTCAATCCATGGCGCTCGAGCTGCAGCTCTTGGATGACCGAGCCGGACATGGAATGCAACAGGTGCGCGCAGGCCGACACCCGAAATCCGGGAGTGAACTCGCGCGTGACCGCCGCTCCGCCGACCTCCTCCGCCGCCTCGAGTACGCACACGGAGCGTCCGCTGCGCGCGAGATAGGCCGCGCAGACCAGGCCGTTGTGACCTCCACCAATGACGACACAGTCATAGCGCGAGCCACCGGACAGCGCAGGCGCATTCGTCGGTTGTATTTCCGCGGTCATTGCGCTTTGCCCACATCCCGTAATATGGCTTCTGCCGCGTTGAATCCGGGCGCACCCATGACCCCACCCCCCGGGTGGGTGCTGGAGCCGCACATGTACATGCCTCGCACCGGTGCGCGGTACTGCGCATACCCTGGCACGGGGCGATTGAACAGCAACTGATCGAAGGTGAGCTCGCCCTGGAAAATGTTGCCTTCCGTGAGCCCCACTTCGTTCTCGATGTCCCAGGGCGTGCGGATCTCGGCGTGCAGGATGAGATCCTTGAAGTCCGGGCTGTGCCGGGCGATGCTGTCGATCACGGTGTCGCCGAAGGCCTTGCGCCGGGCATCGGTCCAGGGGCCTTCAGCGAGCTGGTACGGGCAGTACTGCACGAAGACCGACATGTAGTGCTTGCCGTCCGGCACCATCGTGGGGTCGATCTGGGATGGGATCAGCATATCCACGTACGGAGCGCGCGACCAGCGGCCGTCTTTCCAGTCGTCGTAGGCGCGCTCCAGCATGTCGATCGTGTCCGTGACGTGCATGTCGCCGCGCGTGCACGGCGCACCCGCCGGAATCGCGGGAAAGCGGGGCAAACCATCGAGAGCGATGTTGAGCTTTCCCGAGGAGCCCCGGATCTTGAAGTTGCGCACCAGATTCAGGAAGTCATCCGGCAGATCCGCGGGATCCATCGTCTTGAGGAATGTCCGGCGCACATCCATGTTGGACACGACAATGCGGGCGGGAATCTCTTCACCGCTCGCCAGGACGACCCCTGTCGCCCGTCCATTGCGCACGCGGATGCGCTCCACGGGGGCCTCGCTGCGAATCGTGCCGCCGCTTGCCTGAAAGGAGGCGGCCAGCGCCGCGGTGATCGCGCCCATCCCTCCCCGGGCGAATCCCCAGGCCCCGACCGTTCCGTCGATACTGCCCATGTAATGATGCAGCAGGACATAGGCGCTGCCCGGAGAGCGTGGTCCCAGCGCCGTTCCGATGATGGAGCTCCCGGCCAGGTGGGCCTTGATGATCTCGCTCTCGAAGTACTCTTCGAGCAGATCTGCGCAGCTCATGGTCCAGAAGCGCAGTGTCTCGTACATCTGTGCCTCGCCGAGCTGATGGAAATGCTTGCCGAGGAAGAGCAGCTCCATCAGGTCACGCGGCTTGAACGAGGTCGGATCGGGCGGCGCCCGCAGCAGCAGCGGCTTGATGAAGCGGCAGTGCCGCATCATGTCGCGCGCATAGCGGTCGTAGGCCTCCGCATCCCGTCGCGAGTGCCTGGCGAACTCCCGGCGCAGCGCATCGTGATTGTCATAGATGGCCAGATGACCGCCGTCGCGCATCAGTGTGCAGCCGCCGTGATAGGGAATGATCTGCAGCCCGAAACGGGGCAGCTCGAGCGCGCGGATGATCTCGGTGCGCAGCAGACTGCACACGTACGAGCAGTTCGAGTAGGTGAAGTCCTTGTAGAGCTGGCGGCTGACCGCGGCGCCCCCGATGTAGGGATTGCGCTCCAGGACGAGCACGTCGAGGCCCGCACGCGCCAGGTAGCACGCTGTGACGAGGCCGTTGTGTCCGGCGCCGACGACGATGACGTCGTGGCGTTTGCTTGAGCTGCTCACCATGCCTTGGCTGCCCCCCCGGCAGGCCTCACTACGCGGGCATCTTGTGGGTCGAGCCTGCTGCGCGCAGCGTAGTGTCGATCGCCACTTCGAACGCCGCAAGCGTTTCGCTCAGACAGGACTCGTCGTGGGCGGCGCTGATGAACCACGGCTCGCGCGAGTCCGGTTCGCACAGCACCCGCTCATCATGCAGCACTCTGGCCGTGGCGTCGTAAAATGAATAATCGCTGCCTTTCCAGTCGCGATAGTTGCGGGGCGGGTCGTGGGCGAAATACAACCCGCTCATGGAGGGATGTCCCACGAAGCTGTGCGCGATGCCCCTCGCCTTGAGCACCCCGGTCATCCCCGCGCGCAGCCGCGTCCCGTATTCGGCAATCCGTTCGAGAGCGTCAGTCTCAGCAAGGATCTCGAGTGTCTTCTCGGCGGCAGCCAGGGAAACGGCATGCGCGGTGTAAGTACCACCGTGGGCCACTCCGCGACCGATCTTCCTCATGATCTTCTCGCGGCCTGCCAACACGGAAATGGGATATCCGTTTCCGAGCGCCTTGGCGAACGTGCACAGGTCCGCATGGACGCCGTACAGCTCCTGAACACCGCCGCGCGCGACCCGGAAGCCGGTTTTCACCTCGTCGATGATCAGCACGACGCCGTAGCGATCGCACAGTGCGCGCGCTGCGCGCAGGTACTCCGGCTCGGCGGCAATGCCCAGGCAGTTGCCCATGATGGGTTCGATGAGCAGGCAGGCAATGCGATCGGCCCGGCGCCGGAACACGTCCTCGAGCTGATTCGCATCGTTGGCCTGCACGAAATGCGCAAAGCTGCGCGTGCTGACAGGGATGCCTTCGCTGTAGGGGCGCACCTCCGGATCCCCGACCTGACTCCATTTGTCCATCGGCGTGTACCACATGGCCGCATCGAACAGGCCGTGGTAGCTGCCCTCCAGGATGATGTAGTCATCCCGGCCGGTATAGGCGCGCGCCAGGCGCAGGGCCGCCATGACGGCTTCGGTGCCTGAGTTGGAGAACCGCACGAGCTCGGCGGCGGGCACCATCTTCGAGATGCGCTCGGCCACCGACAGCTCGCGCTCCGTGGAGAGAGCGAACACGCCGCCGACCTGCATCCCCTGGCGAGCCGCCTCATCCACCCGGGGATCGGCATAGCCCAGGATTGCCGGGCCATAGCCCATGCGATAGTCGATGTAGACGTTGTCATCGAGATCCACGACCCGTGCCCCACGTCCCTGCTTGATGTAGATGGTGCGGTCCTCGCCCCAGTAACGGAAATTGGAGGCGACGCCCAGCGGCAGATGCTGGAGGGCGCGCCGGAAATGCTCGTGGCTCTTGGTGAGGGTCCGGGACATGGCGGCGCTCGAAAGTGGTGGCGTCCCCGGCACGGTACCATCGGACGCGGCAGACTGTCTATATGAACATATAATTTTTTGGGTTAGACTTGCACAACCATATAAATATCCAGCCGCCGGAGCCTGTGATGACCTCGCCAGCCCTGCACACGCCCGAGCCGACACCTGCCCCGCTGCCGCGCGCCCTGCCCGCCTGGGCCTACAGCCACCCGGAGATGACCCGGCTGGAATTCGAGCGGATCCTGCGTCCGAGCTGGCAGATCATCTGTCATGTCAACTCGATTCCGCGCCCCGGCGACTACCTGACATTCGACTTCGGGCCTGAGAGCCTGGTGGCGATCCGCAGCCCGCAAGGCGAAGTGCAGGTGTTTCACAACGTGTGCCGTCACCGCGGCGCGCGCATTCTCGAGGGGACTGGCCATTGTCCCGGGACCATCACGTGTCCCTATCACGGCTGGTCGTATCGCCTCACGGGCGAGCTGATCGGGATGCCCGTGCGCGAGAGTTTTCCGGGTCTGGAGCGCGCGCAGCACGCTCTGAAGCCGGTGCGCACCACGATCCTGTTCGGCTTCGTGTTTGCCTGCCTCGCGGGCGAGCCGCCGCCGCTCGAGTCGAGCTGGGGACACTTTCTCGAGGATTTCGCGCCGCACCGTTTCGAGAGCCTCGAGCCGCTCGGCCCGCTGTACCTGGAGCACTGGGACGTGGACTGGAAGATCGCCATGGACAACTACCTGGAGTCCTATCACGTCCCCATCGGTCACCCGGGCTTGTTCCGCATGTTCACGCCCGACTACGACGATCAAGCCAACTTGCCCGGCATTGCGCGCGGCATCAGTTGGATGCGCGAGCGGCCCTCCTCGAAGTGGAGCGAGCGCATGTACCAGCAGCTCATCGGCCAGGTGACGACCGACCTGCCGGAGGCGCACCGGCGGCGCTGGAGCTTCTACAGCATGCTGCCCAATCTCGGGATCGACGTGTTTCCCGACCAGATGGATTTCTTCCAGGTGCTGCCCCGGGGCCCCGGCAAATGCACCATCCGCGGCGGCTCTTTCGCCCGCCCCGATGCGCGGCGCGAGATGAAGGTCGTGCGTTACCTTGCCATGCGGATCAATCGCCAGGTGCAGCGGGAGGACGAATTCCTCTGCCGGCGCGTGCAGCGGGGCCTCGCCTCGAGCAGTTACGAGCCGGGGCCGCTTTCGCAGCTCGAAAGCTGCATGCTGGAGTTTCATGACCTGCTGCGGGAGCGGATCCCCGAGGTGCGGTTGGCGAGCCCTCCGCCGCGCTTTGCCTGACGGCGCCGCAGGACGCCGGCAGCGTTTACGAGCTGCGCCGGCTGGCCTCGAGGCCCGGCAGGAGCGAGGCGACGCTGCGGCGGAAATCGGCCAGTGCGGGACTCGCGGTGGTCGGCTCCTCGGCGTCGAACGCTCCCGCCAGGATGCCAGCCTGCATGGATTCGGCGACCTCGATGTCCGCTCGCACCCAATCCATGGACGATCGGGATCGACCGCCTTTCGGGCTGCGCCGGCGACCGCCGCCAGGGGCCCGCGCGAACTCCAGGCGCCGCAGCCGGCAACGCCCCGCGTTGATCGGGATCACCTGCAGCAGCGTGGCACCGGCTGAGTGGGTTTCCAACAGATGGTTCGGAGTCAGGAACAGACGTTGCCGGCCCTTGCCGGGGGGCGGCGCCTCGAGCCATTGCTCGACCAGCAGTTTCCAGTCCGCGGCAATCTCGGTCTCTGTGGCTGAGGCTGGCTGCAGGCCGGGGAGCGAATTCCATGCCGGAGGCGGGGGCGCCGAGGCGGCGCCGAAGGGGCGCACGAGGATGAACCCGCCGGGGGTCGCGAGCTCCAGAGCGATCAGATCGCCCGGCGTGCTCCCCGAGCGGAGCTTGCCGTCCAGGCCATAGTGCAGATGGTGAATGTCACAGCGAATCTGCGCGCCCAGATGGCCCCGGGCACGCGCGACGAGCGCATGGGGTCGCTTGCGGCAACTGTTGCGCAGTACGCGAATGCCGCCATCGGACCCGCGTACGGCAAGGACACGCTCGCCCGCGAGCTCGAGCGTCACGAAGTCACCCGGCCGCGGCAAATCACCCTCGTGCCCGACGAATTGCCAGGAGGGGCGGAACAGGCGCTCGCGCTCCAGACTCAGGAGCATGGGATCGGCGAACGCCCACGCTGGCACGAGCGTCGCGGACAGCGCCGGTGGCATCGCGCCGCCAAACTGGCTGGGAAAGACCGAGCGCAGATACGAAAGCGAGCGCTGTTTCGCGGCCGCCCGGTCGATCTGTGCCTCATCGGTGAATGCGATGCGCTGCCAGAGCACCTCGAGCACGCCGATGAGGCCGAGCGCCACCGCATCCGGATCCAGGTGCGAGTCGCCACTGTGCACGACGACCCGCTCGATCAGCTCGCGCACCAGCGCGGCAAAGTCATCATCCTTCTTCCCGCACAGCTCGTAGTACTCCTGACGCGAGCTGGCCTCGCCCCAGAAGGAGTACCACACCGAGACCTTGCGCGGACTGGCGATATCCGGGTCCAGATACAGCTCGACGAGCTGCTCGAGCGCACGCACCGGCGTCTCCTTCAGGCGCGCCACGGGGGTCATGACCCGTTCCTCGAATTCGGTGGCGAGGTATGCCAGTGAGGCCACCAGCATCGCGTCCTTGGAGTCGAAGTAGAAGCGCACGATCCCGGGGGACATCTCGGCGATCGCGACCACCTTTTCCACGGTCGTACGCGACGGACCGTGAATGTGCAGAGCCGAGATGCAGGCATCGATGAGCCGCTGGCGCTGCCTGGCGCGCGAGGCGCGCTCGGGGGCGGCGGGGGTGCCGCTGTTGGAGTTACCGCGACTGCTCAAGATGGCTGGCCTCTGGCACACCCGGCGGCGCGGGCCGGGCGAAAGTTGCACACGGGCGCGAGTTTATCGCGCAGAATAGTCTACAGACACCCTGCACGCACCGAACATGCGATCGATCGAGCGCCCGGGCCGCTGGCTCATCATCCTGCCGCCGCTGCTGTTCCTGCTCGTTTTCTTCCTGATTCCGTTCGCATTCGCCTTCAAGATCAGCCTGGCGGAGACTGCGGCGCGCGTGCCGCCCTTCACCGATCTTCTGACTCGCGCGCCCGACCACCCGCTGCACCTGTCGATCAGCCTGGCCAACTACAAGTACTTGTTCACCGACGAAGTCTACGGCTTCGCGTACCTGTACTCGCTCAAGACCGCATTCTTCTCGACTCTCATCTGTCTGGCGCTCGGCTATCCGATGGCGTACGCCATCTCGCGCGCCTCCCGCTCCGCGCAAAGCATACTGCTGCTCATCATCATACTGCCCTTCTGGACCTCCTTTCTGCTGCGAGTCTACGCGCTCGAGGGCATCATCCGCGACAACGGCATCATCAACACTCTGCTGCTGCACTGGGGCATCATCTCGCACCCGATCCAGATCATGCGCACGAGCCTGGCGGTCTATCTGGGGATCATCTACTCCTACCTGCCGTTCATGGTGTTGCCCTTGTTCGCAACACTGGAGAAGCTCGACAACACGCTGCTGGAGGCCGCGGCCGATCTGGGCAGCCCGCCGTGGCGCACCTTTCTCGATGTGACATTACCCCAGTCGGTCCCCGGCATCATCGCCGGATCCATGCTGGTGTTCATCCCGGCGGTCGGCGAGTTCGTGATTCCCTCACTGCTCGGGGGCCCGGACAACCTGATGATCGGACGGGTGCTGTGGGATGAGTTCTTCGGTAATCACGACTGGCCGGTCGCCTCCGCGGTGGCGATCGCGTTCCTGTTCCTGCTGGTCGGGCCGCTCGCCGTGTATCAGTACTACAACGTGAAGCAGCTCGAGAGCTGATCGCATGGAGCGCCGCTTCTCACCGCTGCTGTTGTGCACGCTGAGCTTCGGAATAGCCGTGCTCTACATTCCGATGCTCGTGCTGATTGCCTATTCCTTCAACGCCTCGCCTCTGGTGAGTGTCTGGGGCGGCTTCTCCACCGAGTGGTACACGAAGCTGATCCACAACCGACAGGTGCTGGATGCGGCGCTACTCTCGCTCGAAGTGGCCGTTTCCGCCTCCACCCTGGCCGTCGCGCTCGGAACCCTCGCCGCCGTCTCGCTGGTGCGTTTCGCGCGCTTTCGCGGGCGCTTGCTGCTGACGGCAATGGTGAATGCACCCCTGGTGATGCCGGAGATCATCACGGGCATCACTCAGCTGCTGCTGTTCGTATCGATGCTGCAGATGTTTTCCTGGCCGCATCGCGGCTTCATCACCATAGTGATCGCTCACGTGGCCTTCTGCACCGCCTATGTGACCGTGACCGTCCAATCCCGCTTGCAGACCGCCGACCGCTCCCTGGAGGAAGCTGCCATGGATCTCGGCTCCAGCCCTGCCAGGGCGTTCATGGAGATCACCCTGCCCATCATTGCGCCGGCGCTGATCTCGAGCTGGCTACTGAGCTTCACGCTCTCGCTCGATGATCTGGTCATCTCGAGCTTCGTATCCGGGCCGGGCGCGAGCACCCTGCCGATGGTCATCTATTCCAAGGTGAAGCTCGGTGTCAGTCCCGACATCAACGCGCTCGCGAGCCTGATCATCTGCATCGTGGGCGCGTGCGTCATCGGTGCCGGCATTCTCATGCGTCGCGCGGAGCGCCAGCGCCTCCTGGAAATGCAACAGGCCGAGCGCGGCTGAGATCCGGTCCGGAGCGCCCGGGACTATCCCTCCGCGCTCGTGTACCGCGGATCGTGGGCCCGGCGGCTGAAAATGCGCTGCACGTAGGGCTCGAACACTTCCAGCGGCTTCGTGGGATAGTCCGGATCGAAGGACGACTGGTCCCAGCGATGGCAGAACTGCAGACAGGCATCAAACCATTTGTGGCCGCGGAGCCGCTCGCGCATGTAGCGGTTTCCGCCCGAATGGTGCACGTAGTAGTACGTCTGAAACAGGCCGTGCTGCTCGACGATCCAGCTCACCTCCGGGCGAACGTATGGCCGCAGAATGCCGGCTGCGATCTCGGAGTGATTGTAAGGCGCGAGCTCGTCACCCACGTCGTGCACGAGCGCGGCAACAATGAGCTCGTCGTCGGCGCCATCGTTGAGCGCCCGGGTGGCCGTCTGAAGGCAATGCCCGAGCCTGCTCACGCGATAGCCCGCCAGTGAGTGATCGAGCTTGCGAACGGCTTCGAGTACGCGTCCAGGCAGGCCGGCAGCGTAGAGCTTCTCCGACTCATCGAGAAGCATATAGTCCTCGCGAGTGCCGTCCTCCATCCTGCGGAAACTGACGATGCGATCGGCGGTGCTCATGCGGACCTCCCGGCCGCCTGGCGCCCGCGCAGCACGCGGTACTGGCTACGCGGCCCGTCGATGTCGATATAACAGCCCTGCAGATGCCTCAGCCCTTCGGCCGGATCAAAGCCCGTCCGCCCGTGCAGCAGGCGGCGGTTGTCCATCATCAGCAGGTCGCCCGAATTGAGCAGGAAGCGGATCTCGAACTGCGGCGAGCGCAGCAGCCGATCCAGTGCACGGCGCGCCCGAAAGTAGGCGGCAAGCTCTTCCGGGGGCCGCAGCGGGACATAGTCAAGGCGCGGGCTGAAGTTGATCGCCTGCAGGCGACCGGTCCCATCCGTCTCGATCAGAGAGCTGCTGGCGATCATCTCCGTGTTGGCATCGCGGAAGCGGAAGCGCACCGGCGTGCGTGTGAGGATCTCGAACCCCACTGGATCGTGCTCGCGCAGGGACTGCGCCGCGGCGAACCCATCGACGAGGGTCGACAGCCCCCCCGAGGTCTCATTGATCAGGCAGTGCAGCAGCTGTACCCCGGGCACCGGCGAGCGGTAAGGGTTGTCGGTATGGGGATCCAGCGATACGGACGTGTAGGCCAGGTCAATCGCCTCGGGCGTCGAGCGGACGTCGAAGAGCGCCCCGAAGTTGGTATCGCGGACATAACCGAAGCGCGAGGCCACCTTGAGAACCGTCTGCGCCTGCGTGGGCACACCCGTGAATATGATGAAGCCCAGCTCCAGGAAGCGCTCGAGCCAGCCGCGCCGCACGGCCGGTGCCGGTGAGTCCTCCCAGGGGACGCGCGGTAAAGGCTGCAGCGAGCCATCCCACAGACGCATGATGGGACAGTCATGATCCCCAGGCGGCAGGCTGGCCTCCGCCAGGATCTCGCGATCGGGGAAGTCCGCCTCGTGTCCGTCGCTGAAGCGCACACGGTAGCGGCCCGGCTCGACCTCGCAGACCGAGATCACCGCCAGTGCGAGGTCCGAATCCGAGGGATCCTGCCACCGCTGGCCGGTGTGCAGATCGATCGTCTGGGCGTCCTGGCAACGCTCCCGAAGCCACAGCGGATGAATGACAAAGCGTCGCCCGGCGGTCTCGATGCTGAGCTCGTTCGGTGAGGTGATGTGCAGGCTTGCCATGTGACTGCTCCTGGCGCGCGCGCTGCGCGGCGCCGCTTGATTCATCTAGCCGTCTTGATACGCGTCCAGGTGCGAGTGCGAAGCCGCTCCAGCCCCGGCGAGACCTCGGCTGACTGAAACAGGCGTGCCTGCACTTCAGGAGTCGGGTACACCGCCGGATCGCTCAGGATCTCGGGCTCGACGTACGGACGCGAGGCCAGGTTGTCATTCCCATAGTGAATGTAGTTGGTGATCTGTGCAATGACGCGCGGCTCGAGGATGTAATTCAGGAAGCGGTACGCGGCGTTCGGATGGGGGGCACCGGCCGGAATCAGCAGCGCATCGAAGGAGCCGTTGGCGCCCTCCTTCGGCACGGTGAACTTCAGATGCAGATTGATTCCGGCCGCGCGCGCCCGGGCAAGGATGGCCGCATAGTCGCCCGACCACGACATCGAGATGCAGAACTCCTGGTCGGCGAGCCCGTTCATGTACTCGACGGAATCGAAGTTGCGCACGTATGGGCGCACCGCGAGGATCAGCTGCTCGGCCCGCTTGTAGTCTTCCGGCCGCGTGGTGTTGGGATCGAGATGCAGATAGTTCAGTGCCAGCTGCAGTACATCCTCCGCAGAGTCGAGGAACGTCACACCACAGTCGGCAAAGCGCGCGATGATCTGTGGCTTGAAGAGGATGTCCAGACTGTCAAGCGGTGCATCAGGCATGCGTGCCTTCACGAGGTCCACGTTATAGGCAAAACCGTTCACATGGCGCAGGTACGGCACGGCGTGCCTGTTGCCCGGATCGGCAATCGCCTCGTCCGCCAGGACCTGGGGATCCAGATTCTTCCAGTTGGGCAGACGCGAGCGGTCGAGCTGCTGGTAAATCCCAGCTTTGATCTGACGGCTGAAATAGTCCGTCGAGGTGCTCACGATGTCGTACCCGGAATCCCCCGCCATCATCTTGGCCTCGAGCGTCTCGTCGGAGTCGTAGGTGTCGTAGACGACGCGGATGCCGGTGCGACGCTCGAAGGTGGCGATGGTGTCCTTGCCGATGTAATCGGCCCAGTTATAGACGTTGAGGACCTTTTCCTCTGCGGGCGTGCCGGAGTGAGGGTCGTGACCGCAGCCGCCGAGAAGGCCGAGCCCGGCCATGATCCCCCATGCCGCCACAGGCGCTCGCGCTCTCATATGTTTCGCCGGCAGCTCCCGCAATCCGTCTCAGTTATTATTGACGCGATAATAAGAACCGTGCAACCACGGTGAGGCATGCCGGCATCAGCGCTGTCGCTGCTCCCAATCCGGAGCCACATAGTAGGGCGCATCCGAAGGAGCCAGGAGCGGACGCTCCAGTATGTGGTCGGCGGCCTTCTCGGCGAGCATGATGGTGGGTGCGTTGAGATTTCCGGTGGTGATGCTGGGCATGATCGAGGAGTCCACCACCCGCAGGCCCGACAGGCCGCGAACGGCGAGCTCGCTGTTCACCACCGCCATCGAGTCCTCCGCGGCGCCCATTCTGCAGGTGCAGGAGGGGTGGTAGGCGCTTTCCACATGGTCGCGCACGAAGGCATCGATCTGCTCGTCGGTCTCGACCTGCGCGCCGGGTTGAATCTCGCGCCCCCGGTAACGATCGAAGGCCTTCTGCGCGAACACCTCCCGGGTGAGGCGCACGCACGCGCGCATCTCGGCCCAGTCCTCCGGCTGCGACATGTAGTTGAAGCGGATCCTGGGTTTGTCCTGCGGCTGGGGCGAAGCGAGCCGCACCCAACCTCTGCTGCGGGAGCGCATCGGCCCCACATGAGCCTGGAACCCGTGCTCGCGTGCGAGCGAGGAGCCGTCGTAGCTCACAGCCATGGGCAGGAAATGAAACTGGACGTCCGGAAAGCGGACGCCGGCGCGGCTGCGGATGAAACCACCGGTCTCGAAATGGTTCGTCGCACCCAGGCCGTCGCGGGCGATCAGCCAGCGCGCGCCGATCAGCGCCCGCCCGAGCGCATTCTGGTGCCCGTAGAGCGTGATCGGCTCACGGCAGGCCACCTGGAAGTAGAATTCCAGGTGATCCTGAAGATTCTCGCCCACCCCCGGCAGATGCTGCACGACGGGGATTCCGAGCGAGCGCAGCTCCGCTTCGGGACCGACTCCGGAGAGCTTCAGTAATTGCGGCGAGTTGATCGGACCGGAGCTGACGATGACTTCGCGGCTCGCGCGCACGATGTGCTCGCTGCCACCGCGGGTGTAGGCAACGCCCACCGCCTTTCGGCCCTCGAATACGATGCGCGTCGCGTACGCGTGGCTTTGCACCTCGAGGTTGCCTCTGCGCATGGCCGGCCGCAGGTACGCTCGGGCGGCACTGCAGCGCCTCCCCTCGCCTACGGTCATGTCCATCGCGCCGAATCCTTCCTGCTGAAAGCCGTTCATGTCCGCGGTCAGCGGATAACCCGCCTGCCCTCCCGCCTCCAGCCATGCGGCATACAGCGGATTGCTCATCGTGCCGCGCGAGGTGTGCAGCTTGCCCTTGCCCCCGCGATACAGGTCCCCTCCGGCGGCCCGGTTCTCGGCGCGTCGAAAGTAAGGCAGTACGTGACGGTACCCCCAGCCGCGCGCGCCCCCGGCCTCCCACTCCTCGAAGTCGACCGGGTTGCCGCGGACATACACCAGTCCGTTGATGGAGGAGGACCCGCCGATCACCTTGCCTCGGGGGGTATGCAGGCGCCGCCCCCCCAGGTGCGGCTCGGGTTCCGTATGATAGAACCAGTTGTACCGAGCCATGTTCATCGGGATCGACAGCGCCGCAGGCATCTGAATGTAGATCGACCGATCGGATCCTCCGGCTTCCAGCAACAGCACCCTGTTGGTTCCGTCCTCCGTCAGGCGGTCAGCCAGTACGCACCCCGCCGAGCCTGCCCCGACGATCACGTAGTCGAATGTTGATAGCGGCAACTGCGCGTCCCCTCAGTAGGGGGACTCGACGCCGCCGAGGGCGACGTAGACGCTCTTGAGCTGCGTGTAGTGCTCGATGGCCGCGCGGCCGTTCTCGCGCCCGAGACCCGACATCTTGACCCCGCCGAAGGGCAGCTCGATCGGCGTGATGTTGTAATGGTTGATCCAGCAGGTCCCGGCCTGCAGCCGCGCGATCACGCGGTGAGCCCGGGCCAGGTCGCTGGTGAACACGCCCGCCGACAGGCCATACTCGGTCGCATTGGCCCGGTCGATCACCTCGTCTTCGTCCTCGAAGGACAGTACCGTCATGACCGGACCGAAGATCTCCTCGCGCGCAATCACCATGTCGTCGTGGCACTCGTCGAACACCGTGGGCGCCACGAAATATCCCTTGGCCAGCTCGCCGGTACTCAAGCGGTACCCGCCGACCACCACTCGCGCACCTTCCGCCTTGCCGCGTGCGATGTAGCCCAGCACTTTCTCCATGTGACCCTCGGAGATCAGGGCCCCCACCTGAGTGCGCGGGTCCAGCGGATCCCCGATGCGCATGGCGCTGACCCGCTGCGCGAGCTTCTCCAGGAAGGCCGCCTTGATGCGCTGGTGAACGAAGACGCGCGTACCGTTCGAGCACACCTCACCGGCCGAATAAAAGTTTCCCAGCAATGCGCCCGAGACCGCATCGTCGAGGCGCGCATCCTCGAAGAGGATGAGCGGCGACTTGCCACCCAGCTCCAAAGTGAGGTGCTTGAGAGTGGCGGCCGCGTCGGCCATCACGGCCTTGCCCGTCGTCACGGCGCCGGTGACCGACACCTTGCGGATCTGCGGATGACGGGTGAGCAGCCGGCCGGTATCGGCGAAGCCCTGCACCACCTGAAACAGGCCCTCCGGCAGGCCTGCCTCGAGCAGCAGCTCCTGCAGCTTCATGGCCGTGAGAGGAGTCAGATCGGCCGGCTTGAAGATCATGGCGTTGCCGCATGCCAGCGCCGGCGCACTCTTCCAGCAGGCAATCTGCAGCGGATAGTTCCACGCGCCGATACCGGCGACGACTCCGAGCGGCTCGCGGCGCGTGTAGCCGAAGGCCTGGGGCCCGAGATCCAGGTGCTCGCCCGCCAGGGAGGCTGCGAGGCCAGCGAAGTACTCGAAGCAATCGGCACCCGAGGCCACATCGACGGCGCTCGTTTCCTGGATCGGCTTGCCCGTGTCACAGGTCTCCAGATGCGCGAGCTCGTTGTTGCGGGCCCGCAGCAGATCGGCTGCGCGCCGCAGAATCCGTCCGCGGTCAGCGCCGGTCCTGAGCGCCCAGTGCCTCTGCGCCGTTTGCGCAGCGGCCACCACCGCCTCGATCCGCTCCGGCCCATCCACTTTGATGTGCGCAAGCACCGCACCGGTGGCCGGATTGATCGTCGCGAAGGTATCGGCTCGCATTTGCGGGCGCCCGCCCGAGCCCGCCGGCGCACGCCCGCCTTGCATCGACAGGGCGCTCTCTTTCAATCTTGCATCCACGAAAACCGTCAGCAATGCGCGCGCACTCTCGCTATCCGCCTCCTGCCAGTTGGACAGAGCAGCGCGCAGCCAGACTCCGTCGATCATCGCGGCGATCGTCGCTGCGAGGCTGCGCGCCTCCGCGGCAGGTAGCATTCGCTTGAGGGCGTGCCGCAGATTGGACAACATGCGGCGCTGATACACGTCCTGAACACGTTTCAAGTCGTGTACGTGCAGCACCTGACCCCAGAAAGCCAGCCACGCACTGCCGGTGCGTTGAGTGAACTCCTCGGGACCGAGGTTCGTGTCGATGATTGCCTGGATCCGGCCCCGGGGCGTGTGCGCGCCTCGCATCCGGGCACGCACGCCCTCCGCGAGCCGGCGGCCGAGGGTACGGAAAGCCGCTTCCAGCAGGCTCTCCTTGTCGTGAAAGTAGTGAGCCACCAACCCCGGGGAGACGTTCGCGCGGCTCGCGATCTGCGCAAGAGTGCTGCCGAGGTAGCCGACTTCCGCCAGACTATCGATCGTGACCTCGATGAGCTGGCGCCTGCGCACGTCCTCGAGCTCATCCCGGGGGACCGGAGCGCTGCGGTCCCGGTGCCGACGAGCCGTTCCCCGAGGCGTTGATTGTCTATTCAATGCGGTGCTCCGCCATGCTTCCCGTGAGGTTCGGCGCGGCCTTCCTCAACATATGTTCTTCGGGACCGCGGCACCCGTTCCATCAAGCACTTGCCCGGGTACGGGAGCGCTTGACAGGGGGTCCGTTAAACGGCTATTCAAGAATCGGAACCGGATCATGTCGTCGCCACCCTGGCCGGTCAAGCCCGCCAGGCTCGAACCGCATCGGAGCGTGCATGTCGCCACCCCCGGGGGCTCCCTATCGGGCTGCCGCGTGTCTTCTCGCCTGCAGGCGACGCCCGGCTGCGGACGGGCCACGGATCCGGCGCCGCATTCTCCCGAGGCTGTCACTGTCCGCGCTGGCACTCGCGCTGCTCGGCCTGAGCGGCCCCGGCTGGACAGCCGCCCGCTTGGCAACAGCCGAGCCTGCGGACTGCAAAGTCATCCGGCTCGCGGACATCGGCTGGACCGACGTGACGGCCACGACCGCACTGTTCGGAGCGCTGGTGGGCAGGCTGGGATACGAGCCGCATATCACGGTGCTGTCCCTGCCGGTGACCTATGCGTCGATGAAGAACAAGGACATCGATGTTTTTCTGGGCAACTGGATGCCCTCCCAGGAGGGTGACCGCAAGTCCTACGTGGCCGATGGGTCGGTGGAAGTCCTCGGCGCGAACCTCACCGGAGCGAAGTACACGCTGGCCGTGCCTGCCTACACATATCAAGCCGGGCTGCGTAACTTCTCCGACATCCATCGCTTCGCCGGCCCGCTGAAGAACTCCATTTACGGCATCGAGCCCGGCAACGACGGCAACCGCCTGGTGCTCGGGATGCTGAAGCAGAATCTGTTCGGGCTGGGAGACTTCAAGCTGATCGAGTCGAGCGAGCAGGGAATGCTCGCTCAGGTTGAGCGGGCGATACGCACCCACGAGCCCATCGTGTTCCTGGGCTGGGCTCCGCACCCGATGAACATGCGCTTCGACATGCGCTACCTGTCCGGCGGGGACGCGGTGTTCGGTCCGAACTTCGGCGGCGCCACCATCTATACCAACACGCGGGCGGGCTACTCAGGGGCCTGCCCCAACGTGGGCCGCTTGCTGCGCAACCTGAAGTTCTCCGTGCTCGGCGAAAGCCAGCTCATGGATGCCATCCTCAATCAGCACCTCGCCCCACAGCAGGCGGCCGAAAAATGGATGCGGGCGAACGCCTCGATGGTGAGCCAGTGGCTGCAGGGCGTGTATACCTTCGACGGCCGGCCTGCGCTCAGCGCCCTGCAGGGCATGAGCCACTCGAGCGGGTCCGGCGGCTTCGACCACTGGGTCAGTGACCACAAGATTCCGGTCGGCGATGCCGTCGCAGTGGTCATCGATTACGTGAAGACGCACGGTCACTCGGTGTTCGACGGCGTCTCGGCGCTCATCCGTGGCAGTGTCAACGGGCTCACGGCAGCGTTGAGCTGGATCCCCTCTCCCTTGCTGATCATCATCATCTGCGTGCTCGCCTGGGTGCTGCGCCGCTCCCTCCCGCTGACAGTGTTTGTGGCGCTGGCGTTGCTGTTCATCATCAACCAGGGCTACTGGGAGGCGACACTCGAGACCCTTGCCCTGGTCATCGTTGCCGCTGTCGTGTCAACCCTCATAGGCGTCCCGCTCGGCATTGCTGCCGCCCATCGCCCGCGCCTGTACGCAGCGATGCGTCCCGTACTGGACCTGATGCAGACGCTGCCGACTTTCGTTTACCTGATTCCGACGCTGGTACTGTTCGGACTGGGAGTGGTGCCGGGCCTGATCTCCACAGTGATTTTTGCCCTGCCGGCACCCGTTCGCCTCACCCATCTGGGCATCAGCTCCGTACCGAAATCGCTCATCGAGGCGGGCGAAGCCTTTGGCGCCACGCACGCCCAGATGCTGTGGAAAGTGGAATTGCCGAGCGCCGCACCGACGATCCTCGCCGGGGTCACTCAGTGCATCATGCTCAGCCTGTCGATGGTCGTGATCGCAGCTCTGGTGGGCGCAGGCGGCCTGGGCGTGCCGGTCGTGCGGGCGCTCAATACGGTTCAGGTCGGCATGGGCTTCGAGGCCGGATTCGTGATCGTGCTGCTCGCCATCATCCTCGACCGGATCAGTCGTCCACCGGAAAAATCCAACACGCCCTGAAGCGACGGTAGCTGCGCATGCAATCAGCCCTCGAGTTCCGCAATGTGGACATCCTGTTCTGCAGCCGCTCCGGGCGCCGCGCAGCCGCGCTCACGCAACAGGCCCTTGCAGCCCTGGACTCCGGCAGCACTCGCGCGCACATCGCCGAGGAAAACGGTGTCGTGGTCGGCGTAGCGGACGCGAACCTGTGTGTCGAGCATGGCGAGATCTCGGTGTTGATGGGCCTGTCCGGCTCGGGCAAGTCCACCCTGCTGCGCGCGGCAAACGGTATCACCCCCGTGACGCGTGGCCAGGTCCTCGTGAAGGATGGGGCTGCGGTGGTAAATATCGCCACCTGCGATGCGACCACGCTGCGGCGCATCAGGCGACTGCGGATCGCCATGGTTTTTCAGCAGTTCGGCCTGCTTCCCTGGCGCACCGTCCGTGAGAACGTCGGATTCGGACTCGAGCTGCGTGGTGAATCCGCCGCCATGCGCAAACGGGTCATCGAGGAGCAGCTGGAGCTCGTTGGTCTTTCGCAGTGGGCGGATCGACACGTGGCGGAGCTCTCCGGCGGCATGCAGCAACGCGTGGGCCTGGCGCGAGCATTCGCGACGAACGCGGAAGTCCTGCTGATGGACGAGCCCTTCTCGGCACTCGATCCGCTCATTCGGCGCAAATTGCAGGATGAGCTGCTGACGCTGCAGCAGCGCGTGAAGAAGACGATTCTGTTCGTCAGCCACGATCTCGACGAGGCGCTCAAGCTCGGCGACCACATCACGATCCTGGAAGGCGGCCGCATCGTGCAGAGTGGCACCGCGGAGGACATCGTCGTGCGGCCTGCCAACGCCTACGTTGCGGAGTTCGTCACTCACATGAACCCATTGAACGTGCTCACCGGGGACATGGTCATGCGGCCTTGCGCGGGAATGCCCTGCGATGAGGGCATGCTGTGGTTGGATGAGCGGCGCCGCTACCAGGTGTTCCTGGACGAGCGCGGTGGCCCCAGCGCTCTGCGGGTGGACGGCGCCGAGCAGGCGCTGGGTGTGGTTCGGGAGGTGGATGGCTGGTCGCACCAGCCCGGGGGCATGGCGATGGCGCCCGCCTCGATCTCCCTGAGTGCCATCATCCGGCTGCGCAATGCCACCGGACACCCTGTCCTGATCATGGAGGGCGAACGGCTGGCAGGGGTCTGTGACCAGTCTGAGATCATCCGCGCGCTCGCGGGTGCCCGGGACCACTGAATCGGGGCGGCGACGCCATAAAGAAACCGTCGTCCGATGTCGCGTTCGTTCAAACGGCGCGGCGAGCCCATGCTCGTAGCTGCCCCAGGGGCCCGGCATGATGCCGCCGCCCGCTCCAGGGAGCGCTGACAAGCGCTCGAGGCTCTCCGGATGCAACGCTTCTCCGCCTTCACCCTCCTCAAGCGAGGTCTCTCCGGTCAGCGCGGCTGGCAGCCCCAGTGGCGCCGGGCCGAGCCGCGATCCGGATACGACGTCGTGATTGTCGGAGGCGGTGGTCATGGACTGGGCACCGCGTATTACCTCGCCCGGGCGCACGGACTCACTCGCGTCGCGGTGCTGGAGAAGGGCTGGATCGGCGGCGGTAACACGGGCCGAAACACCACTATCATTCGCTCGAACTACCTGTTCGACGAGAGTGCCGGGCTGTACGACCATTCGCTGAAGCTGTGGGAGACCCTGTCCCAGGAGCTCAACTACAACGTCATGTTCTCGCCCCGCGGCGTCATGATGCTCGCCCACACGGTGCATGACGTCCAGGTGTCACGGCGACACGTCCATGCCAATCGCGCAAATGGAGTGGACAACGAGTGGCTGACACCGCGCGAAGCCCAGGAGTTCTGCCCCCCTCTGAGCATCAGCGACATCCGCTACCCAGTTCTCGGCGCGGCTCTGCAGCGCCGAGGAGGCACAGCGCGCCACGACGCCGTGGCGTGGGCCTACGCGCGGGCGGCGGATGCTCTGGGCGTGGATATCATCGAGAACTGCGAGGTCACGGGGATCCGCCTCGATTCCCATGGCGCCGTGTCGGCGGTCGAGAGCAGCCGCGGGGTGATCGAGGCCCAAAGGGTCGGTGTCGTCGCTGCGGGAAACACCAGCGCCGTGATGAAGCTGGCGGGCGTGCGTTTGCCGCTGGAGAGCTATCCGCTGCAGGCGCTCGTCTCCGAGCCCGTGAAGCCGGTTTTTCCCTGTGTCGTCATGTCCAACACGATTCATGCCTACATCAGTCAGTCGGACAAGGGCGAGCTCGTCATCGGTGCCGGAACGGATGCCTATAACTCCTATACGCAGCGAGGCGGCCTGCACATCAGCAGCCATGCGCTCGAGGCGGTGTGCGAGCTCTTTCCCATGTTCCGGCGCCTGCGCATGTTGCGCAATTGGGGTGGCGTCGTCGATGTCACGCCCGACCGCTCGCCCATCATCGGCAAGACACCGGTACCGGGCCTGTACGTCAACTGCGGCTGGGGCACCGGTGGATTCAAGGCAACGCCCGGCTCAGCCCATGTGTTCGCCCACACGATTGCGCATGGCGAGCCGCACCCGCTCAATGCTCCGTTCAGGATCGAACGCTTCGCCGAAGGCAATCTCATCGACGAAGCGGCTGCGGCCGCCGTCGCCCACTGAGGCCCCATGCTGCTGATCATCTGCCCCTATTGCGGGGAGCGACCCGAGCTGGAATTTGCGCACGGCGGCGAGGCGCACATCCAGCGCCCGCGCGACCCGTCGCAGTGCGATGCACAGGAGTGGGCCAGCTTTCTCTACATGCGCAACAACACGAAGGGCGTGTACGCGGAGCGCTGGAGACATGCGCACGGCTGCGGCAAGTTCTTCAACGCCCTGCGCGATACGACGACTGATCGATTCGTGGCCACCTATCGGATCGGTGATCGGCCGTGAGCGCAGACCCGCTGCGCGATGCGGTAGCGGCCGGCGCCCCCGCCAACACCCAGCGCGAGACAGGCACCCGTGCTCATGCCCGCAATGGCGGTGCATTTCGCACGGCCAGCGGCGGTCGCGTCGACCGTAGCCGCGTGTTGAGCTTTGTGTTCGACGGACGGCCCTACACCGGGCTTCAGGGTGACACGCTCGCCTCTGCGCTCCTGGCCAACGGTGTGCACCTCGTGGGGCGATCGTTCAAGTATCACCGGCCGCGGGGCATCTTTTCCGCCGGACCCGAGGAGCCCAATGCCCTGGTCGCCATCCGTCGCGACGCGGCTCGGTCCGCGCCTAATCTGCGAGCGACCCAGGTCGAGCTGTACGAAGGTCTGTGTGCGCAGACTCAGAACCGCTGGCCCACTCTCGGGCTCGATTTGGGCGCCTTCAGTGACACGATCTCCCGATTCATACCGGCCGGGTTCTATTACAAGACTTTCATGTGGCCGCGCCGCGCCTGGCACTCCCTCTATGAGCCGCGCATCCGCGCGGCTGCTGGCCTTGGGCGTGCCCCGGAAGCTTCCGACCCCGATCGCTACACCAACCGCTTTGCCCATTGTGACGTGCTGGTCGTCGGAGCGGGCCCTGCAGGGCTGGCCGCGGCCCTGACCGCGGCCCGTGCGGGCTCGCGGGTCATCCTGTGTGACGAGCAGGCCGAGTTGGGCGGCAGTCTGCTGTCCGAGGGGCTTTCAGGGGCATCCATCGACGGCCGCGCAGCCCGCGAGTGGATGCAGGCCTCGATCACGGAGCTCGCCAGCCTGCCCGGAGTCAGATTGCTCTCGCGGACCACGGCGTTCGGGTATTTCCCCCACAACCTGATCGCCCTGAATGAGCGGATCACCGACCATCTGGCCAGCACCCCTCCGCACTTGCCGCGCGAGCGCACGTGGCAGGTCCGGGCTCGGGATGTCGTGCTCGCCACGGGGGCCATTGAAAGGCCCCTGGTCTTCCCGGGTAACGATCGCCCCGGAATCATGCTTGCCGGAGCGGCCCGCACGTATGTGAATCGGTATGGGGCTCTGCCCGGGACCGTTGCAGTCGTTGCCGCAGCACACGACGAGGCTTATCGCGCGGCGCTCGATCTGCACGCGGCAGGAGTGGCTGTCGCGATGATCGTGGACGTGCGCGACCAGGCGACCGGCGACCTGCCCGATGCCGCGCGCAGGGCCGGACTGAACGTGCAAACGCGTGCCACCATCGTGGGCACGGGCGGACGATTGCGCGTCAATTCGGTGCAAATAGCTCAGGTGGACTCGCACGGGGCCGTGTCCGGCGGTGCGGACACACTCGCCTGCGATCTGCTGCTGATGTCGGGCGGCTTCACGCCCACCGTACACCTGTTCTCTCAGTCACGGGGACAACTCGCCTGGGACGAGCAACTGCAGGCCTTCTTGCCCGCGACGCCCGCAGAGCGGGTCCGCACCGTCGGCGCGTGCCAGGGGACCTTCGACCTGGACGCGCTGCTGCAGGGAATGGCTTCGGTGAGTGCCCTGAATGCCGCGCGACAAGCCAGCCAGGGCGTGCTCCCGCAGCGCGCGCAGCCGGGCCAGAAGGCGTTCGTGGACTGGCAGCACGATGTCACCATCAAGGACCTCACCTTGGCCACCCGGGAAGGCTTCCGCTCGATCGAGCACGTGAAGCGTTACACGACGACCGGCATGGCCACCGATCAGGGCAAGACGTCCAACATGAACGCCCTCGCGATCGTCTCCCGGGAAATCGGCCAACCTGTGCCGAAAGTCGGCCTGACCACGTTCCGCTCGCCCTACACGCCCATCACTTTCGGCAGCTTTGCAGGACTGCAACGCGGCAGCCTGTTCGATCCGGTGCGCACGACGCCGATCCATGCCTGGGCGACGCAACACGGCGCGGTATTCGAGGACGTTGGCCTGTGGAAGCGGGCTCGTTACTTTCCGCGCGACGGTGAGGATATGCACGCGGCCGTGGCGCGCGAATGCCTGGCGGTGCGCAATGCGTGCGGCATTTTCGACGGCTCCACACTCGGCAAGATCGAGGTCGTGGGCAAGGATGCCGCGACCTTCATGAACCGGATGTACACCAACAGTTGGTCGAATCTCGCTGTGGGACGCACCCGCTACGGCGTCCTGCTGCGTGACGATGGCTTCGTGTACGACGATGGTGTTGTTGCGCGCACGGCCCACGACCGCTTTCATGTGACCACGACGACAGGTGGTGCGGCACGCGTTCTGACGCTGATGGAAGACTACGCGCAGACCGAGTGGCCGGATCTGGACGTCTGGCTCACATCCACGACGGAACAGTGGGCGGTCGTTGCCGTGCAAGGACCTCATGCGCGGAAAGTGCTGGAACCTCTCGTGGAAGAGGTCGACATCGCGCACAAGTCATTTCCGCACATGAGCGTGGCTCGAGGCAGGATCTGCGGCGTGCCGATGCTGCTGTTCCGGGTGAGCTTCACCGGCGAGCTGGGGTTCGAGGTCAACGTGCCGGCGGACTATGGCCACGCGGTGTGGGAGGCGCTCTGGCAGGCTGGCCAGGCGCACGGCATGGCTGCCTACGGCACCGAAGCGATGCACGTTCTTCGTGCCGAGAAGGGCTATATCATCGTGGGTCAGGAGACTGACGGAACGGCTACGCCGGATGACACCGGACTCGCCTGGGCCATCGGCAAGAACAAGGACGACTTCGTGGGGAAGCGCTCTCTGGCCCGCCCGAGCATGAGCGCACCCGATCGCAAGCAACTGGTCGGCCTGGCGACCGTCGATCCGCGCGCGCTCCTGGAAGAAGGCGCGCAAATCGCCGCCCTGGCCGGCCAACGTCCGCCATTCCAACCGATCGGGCACGTGACCTCTGCCTACCACAGCTCGGCATTGGGCCGCTCGATCGCCCTCGCGATGGTGCGCGGAGGCCGGGCCAAACTCGGCCAGGTACTGTATGTATCGATGCCCGGGGGAGATATTCCCGTCGAGGTCACCTCGCCGGTGTTCTACGATCCGCAAGGGAGCCGGCTCAATGCCTGATCTGTCCAACGCCCGCTGTGCCCCCGTGCTCGTCCCCAGTGCGGGTGTCAAGCTGCTGCCGGCGATTGCGCGCTTCAGCGTGCGAGGGGGCTCGCAGGTCATGACCGCCGCAGGCAGTGTGCTCGGGCTGGCTTTGTCGGCTGATGCGTGCCGCAGCGTGAGGAACGGGGATCGCGCTGCTCTGTGGCTCGGACCCGATGAGCAGCTGCTGGTGACACCCGTGGCCGAAGGTGACGATATCGGGCGACGACTCGCCGAAGCACTCACCGGCCTGCCGGGATCCGTAGTCGATATCGGTCACCGGCAGATCGCCCTGGAAGTCCGCGGACCGCATGCTCAGGCCGTACTGAGCGTCGGTTGTCCACTGGACCTCGATCCGGGCACGTTTCCAGTCGGCATGTGCACGCGCACCGTGCTGGGAAAGGCCGCCGTGGCTCTATGGCGCACGCAGGCGGACACATTTCACGTCGAGGTGGGGCGCTCGTTCGCCGACTACGTTTCGCGGTTCTTAGCCGAGGCCGGGTGTGAGTTCGCCTGCTGAACCAGGAGAAGTCTTGTGAAGACGCATGTCAGAGTGTTGGTGATCGGGGGTGGGGTGATAGGCGTGAGCACCCTCTATCATCTGGCGAAGAAGGGCTGGAAGGACGTTGCGCTGATCGAGCGCACGGAGCTGACCGCGGGCTCGACCTGGCATGCGGCGGGCCTGCTGCCGCTGTTCAACATGAGCTACACCGTCGGCCAGCTCCACAAGTACTCCGTGGACCTGTACAAGCGGCTGCCGGCCGAAACGGGCCAGGACGTGAGCTTTCACGTGACGGGCAATCTGCGCCTGGCGACCTGCCGCGAGCGGATGGACGAATACCAGAAGTACTGCGGTACGGCCAACACCATCGGTGTGCCCTTCGAGATCATCGGGCCGGCCCGCGTCAAGGAGTTGTGGCCGCTTATCGAGCTCGGCGGTAGCGCTGACACACCCGCCATCGTGGGCGCCCTCTACCATCCTCACGACGGGCACATCGCACCGGCAGACTTGACGATGGCGCTTCGCAAGGGAGCGCGCAATGCCGGCGCGGAGATTTACGAGCAGACCGAGGCGTTGGGGGTCGAGCGCACCTCTTCCGGAGAATGGAAGGTACGCACCTCGAAGGGTGACATCACCGCCGAGCACATTGTCTGCGCCACCGGTAACTACGCGCGCCAGACCGGGCGCCTGTTCGGGCTCAATGTGCCCGCGATTCCGGTCGAGCACCAGTACATCGTCTATGACGAGTCCCCCGAGCTGAAGGCTTATCGTACGGGCGGCGGCCGCGAGCTGGCCGTGCTGCGCGAATCCGACAAGTCCTATTACCTGCGCGAGGAGCGCATGGGGTGGATCCTGGGTCCATATGAGAAAGGTGCGCCGGCGCGCTTTGCCGACGGTGTGCCCGACTGGTTCGGTCGCAGCCTCTTCCCCGGTGATCTCGACAGACTGTTGCCGCACGTCGAGGCGGCCATGCGCCGCGTGCCCTCGCTCGAGCACTGCGGGATGAAGGACATCGTGAACGGCCCCATCTCGTACACCCCCGACGGCAGCCCGCTCATCGGGCCTGCCTGGAGCCTCCCGAACGTGTGGCTGAACGAGGGGCACAGTTTCGGCATCACGGCTGCAGGCGGCTCCGGCTGGCAGCTCGCCGAGTGGCTCGTCGAAGGCGAGCCCGGCATCGACATGCTGGCGGTGGATCCGCGCCGCTTCGGCCCGTATACCAGCCGGCGCTACGTCGTCACGAAGAACGAGGAGACCTATCGAAGCGTCTTCACGCTCCACTTTCCGGATGAGGAGCGCGCCGAGGCGCGCCCGGCCAAAACGAGCCCCGTGTACGACAAGCTCGAGCGGCTCGGCGCGGTGTGGGGGCAGAGATACGGCTGGGAGCGCGCCAACTGGTTCGCGCCGGCAGGCGTCGAACGCCGCGATCGCTGGAGCTTCCGTCGCTCCAACTACTTCGAGCACGTCGGCAATGAGTGCCGCCTGATGCGCGAGCGTGTCGGGATCATGGACCTGGGGCCCTTCACCAAGCACGAAGTCTGCGGACCCGGTGCCGAAGGCTGGCTCGACAGCCTGGTCGCCAACAAAGTGCCGTCCCGGATCGGACGGATCGCCCTGTGTCACGCCCTCGCCCACCGCGGCGGCATTCGCTCGGAATTCACGATCACGAAGGTGGGCGAGCAGCAATTTTACGTCGTGAGCGCCGGGGCGGCGGAAAGATACGACAGCGACTACCTCAGCAAGCAGTTGCCTGCCGACGGATCGGTGCAGATTCGCAACGTCACCAGCGCCCGCGGCTGCTTCGTCGTCGCCGGTCCGAAGTCGCGCGACGTGCTGGAACAATTGACGGACACTCCGCTCGATAACACCTCGTTCCCCTGGCTCACGAGTCAGACGCTGGAGGTCGGGCTGGCGGCGGACGTCTACGCCCTGCGCGTCAATTTCGTCGGCGCCCTCGGGTGGGAGCTGCATTACCCCATCGAGTATTCGCACCATTTATTCGACTCGCTGTTTGAACGTGGACGGGAACACGGCATCGGCATGGTCGGTATGCGCGCGATGGAGTCGCTGCGCATGGAGAAGTCGTACCGGATGTGGGGCAGCGACATGACGCCCGACTACACTCCCTTCGAGGCCGGCCTCGACCGCTTCGTGCGCATGAACAAGGGGCCGTTCATCGGCAAGGCGGCGCTGGAGAAGCAACTCGCCGCGGGCGTGCCCAATCGCTTCGTGACGCTCGAGGCACACGACATCACCGATGCGGATCCGCTCGGCAATGAGCCGCTCTTCGATGCGGCCGGGCGGATCGTCGGGCGCGCCACCTCCGGTTATTACGGGCACTGCGTGCGCAAGAGTCTTGCGATTGGTTACGTGCAGGCCGATTTCGCGCGCCCCGGCACGACACTCGCAATCGAGATTCTCGGCGAGCGCAAGCGCGCTACGGTGATTCCGGAGTCACCGTACGATCCACATAACGAGGCGCTTCGAGCCTGATATCGCGCGCGACTACCGGCCAGTGGTCTCGATCCAGAGCGCGCATCATCCGCTGTCGCGGATACGTCAGGGGGCTCGCGACCGCAGCGACAGAGCCGTGCCCTCAGCCGGTGTGCAGCAGCGGCCCGGCGACGAGTTCCAGCTCGGGCGGTTTCGCTTGCGCCGCTCTCACGGCGACCAGCATTTTCTGGTCGATGCTCGCAGCCCGAGCGGGCTCGACGGGGTAGCGTACCGTGCACTCGAGGCCCTTGTCGGAGAACTGCAGGTACACTTCCGGCCGCGGCATCGCCGTCTCGAAGTCAATGAACCGCTGCAGCGCGGCGTGCTGCTGCTCTATGGCAGGCCGGTAGTTCTCGTAGACGGAGTCGGCAGCTTCCGCCAGACGAGTCTGGGCTTCCTGGATATCGGTCGCGGGAGAGAAGGTCAGCAGTATCGTGTGCGAGAAGTAGTCGCCCCCCGGCATCTGTTTGAAGAGCGCCGTCGGCTGGAACAGCACAGCGTTGGAGAGCACGACCATGCGGCCTGAGGAGCGCAGCTCGGGTCCGATGAGCTCCATGAGGTAGATCCGGATCAGGCCGATGTCCACGACCCGGCCCGTGACTCCCGCCAGCGTGATGCGATCCCCGACGCGCACGCCATAGCGTCCGATCAGGAAAAAATAGGCCACGACAGCGAGAATCACATTCTGCAACGCCACGGCAAGACCGGCGGTGATCAGGCCGGCGTACGTAGCCACCGACCCCACCTCCGAAACGAGCCCGAATGCAATCACCAGCGCCAAAGCAACACTGACGACCACACGCCGGATAGCCAGGAACTGCTGACGACGGCGTGAGTCGTGCAGATAACGGAAGGTTGCACGCCTCCACAGATCGGAGATCACCAGCACGATGAGGACAGAGCCGAGCAGAACGCCGACGCGAAGCAGCAGATAGCGCGCTACCGCAGCCGAGCGCGACTGCAGCGAGTCGTGCCATTCGGACAGGATGTTGCGGGCACTCTCGAGCGAGATCGCCTGCTCACCGAGCGGGATCAGCAGCGTGGAAAGCTGCCTGAAACGCGTGGCCGCGGACTGCAGTTGCTGCCTCGCCTGCGTGATCTGCTGGGGATCGGTCGACGTGCTTGCAAGGCCCTGACGCGCGATGGTGCGCGCGTCCTGCGTGACGGTCGTGCGTACCGACTCGAGCTCCTTCAGCAATCCGTCCGACTGTTTGGAAGCCCCCGCCACCTGCCGGCGGGTACTTGCCAGGGAAAACCACTCGCCGGTCAGAGAGATGACGCCCGCCGACTCCGGGCGGAAATTCGAAGGGACGGGTGATTTCGCCGCCGCAGCGGGCGCGGCCGCGGCCGCGCCCGGTGAGGGTCCCCTACCGCTGCTGCCCGCCGGCCCCGCGCCGCCCGGCTGACTGCCCGTGGCCGGCGAAGCCGCGCCACCGAGCCCCAAGCCGGCGGGGGCTCGACGGGCCTCGGGAACGGAGCGTTCCAGGTCGATGATCTGCGCGGCCAGCCCGCTCGAGCCCGCGCCAGCATACGTGTCGGAGCTCTCTTCAAAACGCTCGATCTGACCTACGGTGTTCTGGATCTCGCGCGTCAGCTCCAACGCCGCGGCAACTTCGCCGCGTTGTGCGGTCAATCCGTCCCGCTCCTTGCGCCCCGCGTGGGCGATCTGCTCATCCAGCGTGCTTAGCTGACCCTGGAGCGCCGCGACCCGGGCGGCCAGCCGCGCCCCTGCCCGATCCAGCGAGGCGGATGGGCCGGCCGCGTCGGTGTCGTTGGCCGGCTGCCCGGAACCGGCCGCTGAAGACTGCGGGCTCGAGCTCCCGGTGGTACCAGTGCCGGACTTCGCGCTGGCGAGGATGGCCGCCGCCCGGCCGAACTCGAAAGCCAGCTGCACTGTGGTGAGAGCCGTCTGATAAAGACGGTCCCGGAGCACCACGTCATCCGGGTCGACCGGCAGTTGCTGCAGGGCGACGATACGGCGATACCAATCCACGGTTCGGCTGGTGTGACTGACGACCTGCTCCGGCGGAACCGGCAGCGCCGCGGGCGCAGGCTCGGCTGACTGCTGCGCCAGACCGGCGGCGATCCAAACCAGCCCCCCGAGCACCCCGCCAGCAATCCGAAAACACCGCATTTGCTTTCCACCCCGTACATCGCCCATCACAACCAGCCACCTCCAGCATCGTTCCATCTCAAGCCCCAAGTCACGCGCTGTTTCCGTCCGGGCGCCCGGCAACCCCGCCGCTTGCCAGCCAGGACACCCCTGCCGGCATTCGGGTTAGCATGCTCCGATGGTCATCCTGGAAGAGCCCGCCCAAAGCAATCCCGCGCAAGCGCCCACGCCCCAGAGGCAGCAAGCCGTGGCCGCTGCGCTGCGTGCCATCCTGCCCTCTGACTGCGTTCTGTGGCGCGAGGAGGAGCGACGCCCCTACGAGTGCGACGGCCTGACCTCGTTCCGCCAGCTGCCCATGGTGGTGGTCCTGCCGCGAAACGAAGACCAGGTGCGCGAGGTGCTCACCCTCTGCCATCGCCTCGAGGTCCCCGTCGTCGCGCGGGGCGCCGGAACGGGCCTTTCGGGCGGTGCGATGCCACACGCTTCGGGCGTGATCCTGTCGCTTGCGCGCCTGAACCGGATTCTCGAGCTGGATCCGGTGGCGCGCCAGGCGCGAGTACAACCGGGGGTTCGCAACCTGCAGGTCTCGGAGGCCGCCGCCGTGCACGGCCTCTACTACGCGCCCGATCCGTCTTCCCAGATCGCCTGTTCCATCGGGGGCAACGTGTCGGAAAACTCCGGCGGCGTGCATTGTCTCAAGTACGGACTCACCGTGCATAACGTCCTGCGCGTACGCGGCTTCACCATCGAGGGCGAACTGCTCGAGCTCGGCTCGAGCGCTCCGGACGGTCCGGGCCTCGACCTGCTGGCCGCTGTCATCGGCTCCGAAGGCCTGCTGATGATCGTGACGGAAGTGACCCTCAAGCTCATCCCGCGACCCCAGCTCGCGCAGCTCGTCATGGCATCGTTCGATGATGTAGGAAAAGCCGGCGATGCCGTGGCAGCCATCATCTCCGCCGGAATCATCCCGGCTGGCCTGGAGATGATGGATCGCAAGGCCACCCGGGCCGTGGAGCCGTTCGTGCACGCCGGCTATGACCTCGGCGCGGAGGCCATCCTGCTCGCCGAGTCGGATGGAACACCGGAGGAGGTCGCCGAGCAGGTTGCCGACATCGAGCGCGTGGTGAAGGCAGCCGGGGCCACGGCGGTCGCGGTCTCGCATTCGGAGACCGAGCGGCTGCGATTGTGGTCGGGGCGCAAGAATGCATTCCCGGCCGCTGGCCGTGTGTCCGCCGACTACTACTGCATGGACGGAACGATTCCTCGCAAGAACATCGGCCGGATGCTCAAGGCCATCGAGCAGATGGAGCGCGAGTACCAGCTGCGATGCATGAACGTCTTCCATGCCGGGGATGGCAACCTGCACCCCCTGATCCTGTTCGACGCCAACGTACCGGGAGAATGGACCCGGGCCGAGCGTTTCGGTGCGCAGATACTCGAGCTGTGCGTGCAGCTGGGTGGCACGATCACGGGCGAGCATGGCGTGGGCGTCGAGAAAATCAACTCCATGTGCGTGCAGTTCTCACCCAGCGAGCGCGGCGCCTTTTTCGCCATCAAGCGCGCGTTCGACCCGGTGGGCCTGCTCAACCCCGGCAAGACGATCCCAACCCTGGCGCGTTGCGCGGAATACGGCAAAATGCACGTGCACGGTGGCTCGCTGCCCCACCCTGAGCTGCCCCGCTTCTGAGTGCGATGCACACCGAGCTGTTGCGATTGCGCGAGCAGGTGCTGATCGCACGGCGCGATCGAGTGCCTCTGCGCCTGCGCGGTGCCGGTACGAAGGACTTTTATGCCGAGCACTCCGGCGACCCGGCGGCGGCGGAACTGACCGGCTCGCCGCTCGATCTGCGAGGCTTCAGCGGCATACTCGACTACGAGCCCTCGGAGCTCGTGATCACCGCGCGTTGTGGCACTGCGCTGTCGCAGATCGAGGCCGCCCTCGCCGAGCACGATCAGTTCCTCGGGTTCGAGCCCCCCGCCTTTGACGGCGATCCGACTGTCGGCGGCGTCGTCGCGGCCGGCTTGTCGGGACCAGGCCGCATGAGTGCGGGTGCGGTGCGCGACTTCGTCCTCGGTGCGTCCCTGCTCGCCGGCGACGGAGAGCTGCTCCGGTTTGGAGGCCGCGTGATGAAGAACGTCGCCGGCTTCGACGCCTCGCGGCTGCTGTGCGGCTCGCTGGGTATCTTCGGAATCATCACCGAGCTATCCATCAAGGTGTTGCCGCGGCCGCACGCCGAGGAAACCGTCCGACTGGAGTTGGATGCAGAAGCGGCGGTGGCGGCTTTCAACCGGTGGGGCGGTCAGCCGCTGCCCATTTCGGCCTCGGCCTGGCACGACGGCGCCGCCTGGGTGCGACTCTCGGGAGCTCAGCCAGCGGTGCGGGGCGCTCAGGCCCGGATTGGAGGCGAACGGATCGACGCTGCGCGCGCCGCTCAGTGGTGGAATTCGCTCCGTCACTGCACTCATCCACTTTTTTCCAACCCCTCCATCTGGCGGCTGTCCTTGCCGCAAACAGCCGCGCCCCTCGATCTGCCCGGCCAGAAGCTCATCGACTGGGGCGGTGCACTGCGCTGGTACGCGGGCGATCAGGGCGATCGTGACGTGCGCCAGGCCGCACAGCGCGCCGGAGGCACGGCGATGCGCTGGCGCGGAGCTGCCCCAGCCGGGCGATTCCACCCGCTTGCGCCGACGGTCGCCGAGATCCATCGCCGTCTCAAGCGAGCGCTCGACCCGGAGGGCATCTTCAATCCGGGGCGGCTGGTCGCGGGGCTCTGATGGAAACACGCCTGAGCGATGAGTTCCGTGACACGGCGGTGGGCCACACTGCAGACAGCATCCTGCGCGCCTGCGTGCACTGCGGTTTCTGCCTGGCGACCTGCCCGACCTATCAGGTGCTCGGCGACGAGCTCGACGGGCCGCGTGGCCGCATCTACCAGATCAAACAAGTCCTGGAAGGCGCCCGACCGACCCGCGAGACTCAGTTGCACCTCGACCGATGCCTGACCTGCCGCAGTTGCGAGACGACCTGCCCGTCGGGGGTTCAGTACGGGCGCCTCCTGGACGTTGGCCGAGCGGTAGTCGATGCGCGCACACAGCGGCCACCGGGCGAGCGGCTGTCACGTTGGATATTACGCGAGGGCCTGAGCCGACCGTGGCTCTTTGCGGCCGCACTGGGCATGGGTCGCGCTTTGAGCGGACTCCTCCCGCAGCGCCTGCGGGCCAAGTTGGGCAAGCGCCGCCCGGCCGGACCCTGGCCGGCCCAATCCCACGGGCGCAAGGTCCTGCTCCCAACCGGTTGCACGCAGCCTTCTATCTCCCCGCCGATCGACTCTGCCACCGCACGCGTGCTCGATGCGGTCGGACTTCAGGTGCTCCCCGTGCGGGGCTCCGGCTGCTGCGGAGCCATCCGGCAGCACCTGAGCGATCAACCGGGTGCGCTCGAGCAGTGCCGATCCAACATCGATGCGTGGTGGCCGCTTGTGAAGTCCGACGCCGTGGAGGCCATTCTCGTCAACGCATCGGGCTGCGCGGCGATGGTGAAAGAGTACGCACAGCTCCTGCGGGACGATCCGGACTACGCCGAGAAGGCTGAACGGGTGGTGCAGCTGCTCCGTGACCCGGTGGAGCTCCTCGCTCCAGAGCTGGACGCATTGTCCAATCACCTCATGGCGCCGGCCACGCCGCGCGTCGCGTTCCATCCCCCCTGCACCCTGCAACACGCACTGGGGATTCGCGGCGAGGTGGAAAAGCTGCTGACTGCACTCGGCGCAGAGCTCGTTCCCGTGGCGGACGCCCACCTGTGCTGCGGATCCGCCGGCACTTACTCTTTGTTGCAATCGGAGATTTCCGAATCGCTGCGCGCGCGCAAGCTGGACGCCCTGCTGCACCATCAGCCGCAGATGATCCTGTCCGCGAACATCGGCTGCATCGCGCACCTGCAGGCAGCCACTCGAATCCCCGTGCGCCACTGGATTGAGTGGGTCGACGCAGCCCTCAAGGGCCCCCGGCTGCGGATGTCGCAAACAGGCAAGAAAGGGGTAGAATGAACCCCCGTGCGCGGGAACCAGACCGAGTTCGCCTTTCTGACGCTGCCGCAGTATTCGATGATCGCCCTGTCGAATGCGGTAGAGCCGTTGCGCATGGCGAACAAACAGCTCGGCAAGGCGGCCTATTCGTGGTCCATTGCGAGCCTTGACGGTACACCGACGGCCGCCAGCAACGGCCTGCAGCTCACACCCACCGTCGCCCTCGAGAGCATCCGCTGCGTTGACATCCTGTTCGTATGCGGGGGGGTTGACGTGCAGGCGGGTGTTTCGCCACGGCTGCTGACCGTCCTGCGCCGCTTCGCCGAGCGCCGGATTCCCCTCGGGGCCCTCTGCACCGGAGGCTATGCGCTTGCCCGGGCCGGGTTGCTCGACAAGTACCGTGCCACGATTCACTGGGAGAATCTGTCGGCGCTGCGCGAGGAGTTTCCGCGGATCCTGCTCAACGACCAGCTTTTCACCATCGACCGCGACCGCTTCACTTGCTCCGGAGGTGTGGCGCCGCTCGATCTTATGTTGCATCTGGTGAAAGCCAAGCACGGCGCACGGATCTCCCAGCTCATCTCGGAGCAGTTCATCGTCGACCGGGTGCGCAATGACCGTGACCGGCAGTACGTGCCACTGCGCGCACAGATTGGCGTCAGCCACGACACGCTGATCCGTGTCGCGCAACTCATGGAACAGAATATCGAGAAGCCGCTCTCCCTCGATGAGATCGCCGCAGCCACGGAGCTATCGCGACGGCAGATCGAACGGCTGTTCAAGCGCCATCTGAACTGCGTCCCGAAACGCTACTACCTGCAGATGCGCCTGCGCCGCGCGCGCGAGCTGTTATTGCAGACCTCCATGCCGATAATCGACATAACGACGGCCTGCGGCTTCCAGTCCCCACCCCATTTCTCCCGCTGCTACCGGGCGCAGTTCGGTTGTCCGCCGAGCGCCGAGCGGCAGATTCGCCACACCAAGCCCTCAACGGGCCCCCGACAGCGCACGGAAGTGGTGCCGGGCTGATGTCGTGCGCGGACACGCCGTGGTCGCTAAGTCACAACTGCAACGCAAACCCGCCACTTAACATTCCAGCAGGATTAGGCGCGCCCCGTCCGCACCGCGTGCGCGCCTGGAGAGCAGCATGGCCGAGCAGGCTGAAGCCGAGTTCAATCTACGCGACCTCGATGACCAGGAGCTGGTCGAGCAGGTCCACGATGACCTGTATAACGGCCTGAAGAACGAAGTCGAGGATGCCACGCGGATATTCCTCGAGCGCGGCTGGGGTGCCGAGAAGGTCCTGAACGAAGCGCTCGTCGAAGGCATGCGCATCGTGGGCATCGATTTCCGCGACGGAATCCTGTTCGTGCCGGAAGTCCTGCTGGCCGCCAACTCCATGAAGGGCGGCATGCAGATCCTGCGTCCGCTGCTTGCCGAGACCGGCGTCGAGCCGATCGGCAAGATCGTGATCGGGACAGTGAAAGGGGACATTCACGACATCGGCAAGAACCTGGTGTCGATGATGCTCGAGGGAGCCGGCTTCGAGGTCATCGATCTGGGCATCAACAATCCGGTCGAGAAATATCTGGCCGCCCTCGAGCAGCACAAGCCCGACATCCTCGGCATGTCAGCGCTGCTCACCACCACCATGCCTTACATGAAAGTCGTCATCGACAAGATGAAGGAACAGGGCATCCGCAAGGACTTCATCGTGCTCGTCGGCGGTGCGCCGCTCAACGAGGAATTCGGCAAGGCCGTGGGAGCGGATGCCTATTGCCGTGACGCAGCGGTTGCCGTGGAGACCGCCAAGGGACTCCTGGCCGCGCGGCGCGCTGCACGGGTCGGTTGACCAACATGGGCAGCCGTTCGTGGACACGCGTCGCGGCACTCTGATCATCGCCTGCGGGGCACTCGCCCATGAGATCAGTGCTCTGCAACGCGCAAGCGGCTGGAGCGCGCTGGCGGTGCAATGCCTGCCTCCCGAGCTGCACAATCGACCCGAGCGCATCGCGGCGGCCGTACAGGCACAGATCCGCGCGAACCGGGAGCACTATCGCAGCATTTTTGTCGCCTACGCCGACTGCGGCACGGGCGGCATGCTGGACAAGGTCCTGCGCGAGGAGTGTGTCGAGCGATTGCCCGGGGCGCACTGCTACGAGTTCTTTGCCGGACCGCAACTGTTCGCACAGCTCGCGGACGCCGAGCCCGGAACCTTCTACCTGACCGACTTTCTGCTGCGGCATTTCGAGCGCCTGGTCATTCGAGGACTGGGGATCGACCGGCATCCCTCGCTGCAGCAGGAATACTTCCGCAATTATCGCAAGCTGATTTACCTGGCGCAGACGCATTCCGAGCACGCCCGGGAGGAAGCCAGCCGGGTCGCGCACCGTCTCGGGCTCGCGTTCGAATACCGGTTCACGGGGTATGGTGAGCTGGGCGCGCGGATGCAGGCTCTCCTGGCGCGCGAGCGCGCGGGGCAGCAGGAGGCGCCATGGCCCACCTGATCATCATCTCCTGGCGGGATATTCCCGCTCAGCTCATTGCCAAGCGGGGACGCGAGAGCGCCAAAGTCCAGCTCTCGGCGCGCTTCCAGGAGGCCGTCGACCGGGCCGCCATGCGCGCGGGCAAGGGCAGCTCCGATGCTTACCTGGCCGACTGGAAACGCAGCGATCCGCAGCCGTGCGAGGAAGATATTCAGTCGGTGGTGGCTGCAGCAGCCGCGGCCATCGAAGCGCGTTACACCGATGAGGAGCTCGAGCGCCTGATCCGCGCGAAAGGGCTCGCCGAGACACCTCCCGGCGGTCGTTCGTGACCGGAGACCTTTAATGTACGCCGTTCGCCGCTGGTCGGTGCGTCACGCACGCGCTCTCAACGCCTTCTATCGCGGATTCGAGTCCGTGCTGGTGAGCTTAGGTCCCGTGTGGAAGCGCATTGGCTACGTGCGCCTGGAGCGTCCCGTGGCCGCGACGGAGCGCCTCGTCAAGGGCTTTCTGTTTGACTGCCGCATGTGTGGGCAGTGCGTACTGAGCTCGACAGGTATGGCGTGTCCCATGAACTGTCCGAAGAATCTTCGCAACGGGCCCTGCGGTGGAGTCCGCTCGGACGGCCACTGCGAAGTACGGCCGGAAATGAAGTGCGTCTGGCATGAAGCCTTTGCCGGAAGCGCGCGCATACCCGGTGGCATGCGCGCCTTGAGCGAGTTGCAGCCGGCCATCGATCGCCAGTTGCAGGGCCGCTCGTCCTGGCTGCGCGTCGTGCGCCAGCGCACGGGAGAGAGCCCGTGAACTTCGAGGACGAGCCCGTACCGGGCTATCCGCTGCCGATCCTGCCCGGGCACACCTCGCCCGGCCGCCTGGAGCGAGTTCTGCGCGCCGGCCAATTCGCCGTCACGAGCGAGCTCGCTCCGCCGGACTCGGCCGACCCCGAGGATGTGTACAAGCGCGCGAGAGTCTTCGATCGGTACGTCGACGCCATCAATGCCACGGATGGCAGTGGCGCCAACTGTCACATGTCGAGCCTCGCCGTCTGCGCCCTCCTCACCCGTGTCGGCTATGCACCGGTCATGCAGATCTCCTGCCGGGACAAGAATCGAATCGCCATCCAGGGAGACATCCTGGGCGGCGCCGCGATGGGCGTCTGCAACGTACTGTGCCTGACGGGCGACGGCGTACAGGCCGGGGATCACCCGCAGGCGCTTCCGGTATTCGACCTCGACTCGATGTCCCTGCTGAGCACCGCGCGCACCCTGCGCGACGAGCATCGGTTCCTGAGCGGGCGCAAAATCTCCTATGCCCCGCGGGTGCTGCTCGGCGCAGCGGAGAATCCATTCGCACAGCCGATCGAATGGCGCGCCCAGCGACTGGCCAAGAAAGTCGCCGCGGGAGCGCAGTTCATCCAGACACAGTATTGCTACGACGTGCCGCTGCTGCGCCAGTTCATACGGCAGATCGAGGATCTGGGACTGCTCGGCCAGGTCTTCATCCTGGTGGGCGTGGGGCCTCTGCGCTCGGCCAAGACCGCGGAATGGATGCGTACCCATGTACCGGGGCTGCACATTCCCGATCAGATCGTCGCCCGTCTGGCCGGAGCGAGCGAGCCCGCGCGCGAGGGCCGCAAGCTGTGCATCGAGCTCATCCAGGAGATTCGCACGATCCGTGGCGTGAGCGGAATTCACCTGATGGCCTACCGCCAGGAAGAAAGTGTTGCGGAAATCATCGACCGGTCCGCCGTGCTCGGGGGCCGCGTGCCCTGGTACCCGGGCCGCGACACCGAATTGAATACCAACAGGATTGCATCATGACCGACACCGTCCTCAGCTCGGCCAGCCGCGAAGTCGTCATTGGCTTCGATCATCCCTTCGTCATGATCGGCGAGCGGATCAACCCGACCGGGCGCAAGATCCTCGCCGCGGAGATGGCCGCGGGAGATTTCAGCCGCGTGGAATCCGACGCCCGCGCGCAGATTGCCGCCGGCGCCCACATGCTGGATGTCAATGCGGGCATCCCGCTGGCGGACGAGCCCGCCATCCTGGCCAAAGCCGTACAACTGGTGCAGTCGATCACCGATCTGCCGCTTTCGATCGACTCCTCGATCGTCGCTGCGCTGGAGGCGGGCCTGGCGGTCTACAAGGGCAAGCCCCTGGTCAATTCCGTCACGGGCGAGGAGGAGCGACTCGAGAGTGTGCTGCCGCTGGTGAAGAAATACGGCGCGGCCGTGGTGGCCATCTCGAATGACGAGACGGGAATCTCGGAGGACCCCGACGTGCGCTTCGAGGTGGCGAAGAAAATCGTGCACCGCGCAGCCGACTACGGTATTCCGGCCAGCGACGTCGTGGTCGATCCGCTCGTCATGCCGATCGGGGCCATCAACCAGGCAGGGATCCAGGTCATGCACTTGCTGCGCCGCCTGCGCAGTGAGCTGAAGGTCAACTCGACGTGCGGTGCCTCGAACGTAAGCTTTGGTCTGCCGGCGCGCGAGGGCATCAGCGCGACCTTCCTGACGATGGCCATCGGAGCCGGAATGACCTCCGCAATCATGAACCCGCTGCACCTGGAGATCGTCAAAGCCGTCATGGCGGCCGATGTCATGATGGGCCACGATCCCGACTGCGCTCGCTGGATCCGGCGCTTCCGCGAGGCCCCGGTGCTGCAGGCGGGAGGCGGCGAGGCGAAGCCTCAGGAGAGCAGCGCCCGCGGCAGACGCGAAGGCGGTCACCGGCGGCGAGTATAGAGCGCGGTCAACGCGCGCTCGCGCAGCCATTGTAGGTTCGCTGAATGACCGATCAGGATGCACTCGTTGTTTTCACTCCCTCAGGCAAGCGCGGACGGTTTGCTCTCGGGACGCCGCTGTTGCAGGCGGCACGTACGCTCGGCGTCGACGTGGACTCGGTCTGTGGCGGCCGAGCTCTGTGCGGACGCTGCCAGGTGCTGGTCATGGAAGGCGACTTCTCCAAGCACGGCGTCAATTCCCGCGCCGAGAACCTTTCACCCCTGAGCGCCGCTGAACGCAGCTACGCGCGCCGGCGTCCGCTGCCGGAAGGACACCGACTTTCCTGTGCATCTGTCGTCCGTGGCGACCTCGTGATCGACGTGCCACCGAGCAGCCAGGTGCACCGACAGGTGGTCCGGAAGGCGGCCGACGCGCGGGTGATCACACTGGACCCCGTCGTCCATCTGCACTTCGTCGAGGTGCAGCAGCCGGACATGCACGACCCTTCAGGCGACCTGCAGAGGCTCATGAAGGCGCTCGAGGCCGAGTGGAATCTGAGCGGACTCGAATGCGACCTGCGGGTGCTGCAGAACCTGCAGTCCGCGCTGCGCAAAGGTGGCTGGCGGGTCACCGTGGCGGTGCACGCCGGCTCGCAGATCGTCGGCATCTGGCCAGGCTTGCATGAGAGACCGTTCGGGCTCGCCGTGGACGTGGGCTCTACCACCATTGCCGCGCATCTGTGCGATCTGGAATCCGGAGAGGTCGTCGCCTCGAGCGGCTCGATGAACCCGCAGATCCGCTTCGGCGAGGACCTGATGAGCCGGGTGTCCTATTCGATGATGAATCCCGGTGGCGCGCAGCAGATGACCCAGGCGGTGCGCCAGGCGCTCAACGCCCTGGCTGTCGATGTGGCGCGCGAGGCGCAGATCTCCATCCAGGACATTCTCGAGGTGACCTTCGTCGGCAATCCCATCATGCACCACCTGCTGCTGGGCATCGATCCCGTTGAGCTGGGCGGCGCACCGTTTGCCCTGACGACCGACGGTGCGCTGACGATGTGGGCCACCGAGATCGATCTGGAGCTGCACCCCAACGCGCGCATCTACGTATTGCCGTGTATCGCGGGCCATGTTGGCGCGGACGCCGCCGGCATGATCCTCGCCGAGCGCCCCGACCTGGGTGAGGAGCTGACATTGCTGGTGGATGTCGGCACCAACGCCGAAATCGTGTTGGGAAACCGCCAACGGCTGCTCGCCTGCTCGAGTCCAACGGGCCCTGCCTTCGAGGGCGCTCAGATCAGCTGTGGCCAACGCGCCGCACCCGGCGCGATCGAGCGCGTCCGGATCGATCCGCAGACCCTCGAAGCCCGATTCAAGGTGATCGGCAGCGATCTGTGGTCGGATGAGCCGGGATTCGCCGAGGCCGTGACCTCCACCGGCGTCACCGGCATCTGCGGCTCCGGAATCATCGAAGTCATCGCCGAGATGTACCTCGCCGGCATCATCAGCCAGGATGGCGTGGTGGACGGTCAGCTTGCCGCGCGCAGCGATCGCATCGTACAGACCGGCCGCACCTTCGGCTACATCGTCCATCGAGGTGCTGTGTCACTGCAGGTAACGCAGAACGACGTGCGCGCCATTCAGCTCGCCAAGGCTGCGCTGTATGCGGGCATCCGGCTGCTGATGGAACACCTGCAGGTGGATCACGTCGATCGCATCAGGCTCGCTGGCGCCTTCGGCAGCCACATCGACGTCAAGTACGCGATGATCCTCGGCATGATTCCCGACTGCGACCTCGCGCAGGTCGGATCTGCCGGCAATGCGGCCGGCGCGGGGGCGCGCATTGCGCTGCTCGACAACACGTCACGGCGCAAAATTGAGGAGCTGGTACGGCAGGTGGAGAAAATCGAGACCGCCATCGAGCCGCGCTTTCAGGAGCACTTCGTGCAGGCGATGGGCATTCCGCACTCGACGGCAGACTTCGTGAATCTGCGCAAGGTAGTGCCGCTGCCTGCGCCGAAAGCCGCAACGCCTCGGGCCAGTGCGCGCGCCGGGCGGAGGCGGCCAACGTAGCGCGCTCGGCGCGCGGCAGTCGCGACCCTCCGCCTCGTCTGTGTTGCTGAGCCGGCCCGCCTGGCGCTAGACGTTCGAGTCAGGGAAAGACGCCTTGCGGCGATTCATGTAGTCCAGCAGCGCTTCGTCAACGGCCGGATCGATCGGCGGAGCCTCGTATTCCGCGAGCTGCTTCTTCCACAGCGTGTTGGCGCGCTTGGCCATGTTGCTGGCGCCCTCCGCTTCCCACTGCTCGTAGCTGTTATTGTCCGCCAGCGGTGAGCGATAGAACGCCGTCTGGAAGTTGGCCTGCGTATGGGCGCAGCCGAGGAAATGTTTGCCGGGCCCGACCTCACGGATGGCATCGAGCGCTTGCCCGTTCTCGGACAGATCCACCCCCGCGAGCAGCGTGTGCATCATGCCGGCCTGATCGGCGTCCATGACGAACTTCTCGTACCCCATTGCGAGGCCTCCCTCGAGCCAGCCTGCCGTGTGCAGCACGAAGTTCACGCCGCCCAGGCAGGTGGGGACCAGGGTATTGGCAGACTCGAATGCCGCCTGGGCATCGGGGATCTTGGAAGCACACAGCGCGCCGCCGGACCGGAACGGCACGCCCAGCCGCCGCGCCAGGGCCGCCATGACATAGAGCACCAAAGCGGGCTCCGGCGTGCCGAAAGTGGGCGCACCGGATTGCATCGACAGCGAGGAAGCGAAACTGCCCAGCACGACCGGAGCACCGGGATTGACGAGCTGCGCCAGCGTCATGCCGGCAAGAGACTCTGCCAGCGTCTGCGCGACGGTCCCGGCAACCGTGACGGGTGACATGGCTCCAGCCAGGATGAAGGGAGTCACGATGGTTGCCTGATTGGCTCTGGCATAGGTCTTCAGAGCTCCCAGCATCGTCGCATCCCACGTCAGCGGCGAGTTGGCGTTGATCAGGCTGATGATGCAGGTCCTGGGCTTGCCGCTCTGCGGATCGAGGTAGGCATCCCCGAACAGGATCTTTGTCATCTCCACGGTGTCCTGCGCGCGATCCGGGTGCGTTACCGAGCCCATGTACGGCTTGTCGCTGTACTTCATGTGGGTATAGACCATGTCGAAATGCCGCTTATTAACGGGCAGGTCGACTGGCTCGCAGATCGTGCCTCCGGAGTGGTGAAGCGATGTGGCCATGTAGGCCAGCTTCACGAAATTGCGGAAGTCCTCGATCTTGGCGTAGCGCCGTCCCTCGTCCAGGTTGCGTACGAACGGTGATCCGTACGCCGGGGCAAACACTGTGCGATTGCCCCCAATCACGACCGTATGCGCGGGGTTGCGCGCATGTTGCGTGAACTCCCTCGGCGCCGACCGCTGCACGATCTTGCGGCACATGCCGCGGGGAAAGCGGGCTCGTTCGCCCTGCACGTCGGCGCCGGCGGCTTTCAGAAGTTGGAGGGCTTCCGGGTCATCGCGGAAATCGATCCCGATCTCCTGCAGGATGGTGTCGGCGTTGTGCTCGAGCAGCTCCAGCCCTTCGGGGCCCAGTGCCTCGTAGTACGGGATCTGGCGGGTGATGAAAGGCACGAAGGCCGCACTGCGCGCGGTCCGAGCGGCTCTCTTGGCTTCACGGCCGCTTGGACGGCGTGATCGCGAGGCGTGACCTTGCTGCTCGTCCATAACCGGTCTCCTGGAGGTATCGGCGTACCGTGAGCGGGCCAGCGGCCATTATGGTCGTTTCGCACGCTGGACAAGTGGTCGAATTGCGGCGCGGACTTGCGTGGCTGCGCCGCCGACCTGCGTGGTTACCCAGGCGGGCACGGCATTCACGCCGCGCGGTTAGGGGTCAGCTTCATCACCGCAATCGTACAACCCACCGCGAAGATGGGAATGGGGGCATAGAACCACAGCTCGCCAGTATGCCCTTCGGTGGCCCCCGCGACCGCGATGAACGTGCGGATCTCGAACCCACCCTGCCCCGCCTCGCGCCAGACCTGCTCATCACGATAGGCGAGCAGCTCATCACGCCGGTTGCCCAGAAACTTCTCGAGGAAATCCCGGTCCCAGGGCTCGTTGATACGGCCGGAGTCTGGCGTGGCCGGCCAGTGCGAAATGCCGCCTGTGCCAATCAGCGCGATCCGCTCGGGCATCTGCTCGCAGGCCCGCTGCAGCGCCCGGCCGAATTCGTAACAGCGCTTCAACGGAATGAGCGGCGGCCCCTGGCAGTTGATGTTCACTGGAATGACCGGCAGATCGTATCGAGGGGTCAGGAAGTGCAACGGCACGCTGATGCCGTGATCGAACTTCCACTCCTGGGCGTAGGCCAGATCGACATCCTCCATGACCGCTTCGATGAGGCGCTTCGAGAGCTGCGCGTTACCCGGCACAGGCCTCCGCTTGATCCGCAACCACGCCTCGTCTTCGATGGGACCCTCATACTGATCGCCCATCCCGACGCAGATCGACGGCATGTTGTTCATGAAGAAGTTGGCGAAATGCTCGGCCGCGATCACGATGAGCGCATCGGGCCGCCGTGCCTCGAGCGCCAGTCGCATCCGCTCAAATCCAGCGTAGAACGCGTCGCGGACCGCAGGATCGGCTCTTTCGCTGCGCCCGGTGATGCCCGGCGCGTGGCTGCAGACACCGGCAAAAACAAGGCTCATGCGCCGCTCCCGGCGACACTGAGAAGCAGCCTCACGCTCGGCTCCGGGCGGGCGTGTACAGGCCGGTGCGGACCGGGCCGTGTTTGCGCTCGCCCTCGCGCATGGCTTCCAGATACGCGTTCCACGCGTATCCGCGCAGGGCGGCGAAATGCATGAGCAGCTGGCCATTCACTCCCATCACGTAGAGCAATCCGATATCGGGATCACGGAGGCAGCGCCGTTCCTCCTCCGTGAGCTCGTACTGCGCGAGCAAGCCTTCAAGGTCCTGCTCGAAGCGCCTGCGCACTTCCGGATCGCGGTTGAGCTGATAAATCAGCTTCTGAACGTAGTACAGGCTCATCGGGCGGCTCGCCTGCGCGATGGCGCGCGACTGCCCGGCTGCCGGGCCGGTTCCCGCACAATCTCCTCGAGCTCGTGGAGGAGCTTGAAGAGCTGCTCGAGCCGCTCAGCGCCAAAGCTGCGGGCAATCCTCTCGTAGGTGTGCTCCGCGTCGGGCGCATGGGCGGCGATGAGCCGCAGGCCCCTGGGCTCCAGGCTGACGACAGTGCGGCGCAGATCCGAATCGAGCTGCCGACGGCTGATCAGGCCGCGGGACTGCATGTCGGGAAGGATGCGCGACAAGCTCGGCGCCAGCAGGAACGTCGCCTGCGCGAGCGTCATGATCTCCAGCGGCCCGGCGTCCGCCAGCGCGCGCAGCACTCTCCATTGCTGCTCGGTGACACCCTGTCGGCGCAACGCGGGACGGAAGCGCCGCATGACTGCCTCGCGAGCTCGCAGCAGAGCCATCGGCAGCGAACGCGAGAAAGGGCGCATCGGCAATGATCCCCGGCCCGTCCCTTGCGGTGCGCTATTCATCATCGGTTACCACGGTGTTGCGAAGCAGCCCGACGCGGGATACCTCCACTTCCACGACGTCTCCGGGCTTCAGCCAGCGCGGCGGGTCGAATCTCGCCCCAGCGCCACTGGGAGTCCCAGTCAGAATCACATCGCCGGGCTCGAGTGAGCAGAACGTGGACAAGTAGCCGATCAGATACGCTATCGGGAAGATCATCCGGTCGCTGGTATCGCTCTGCCGCACTTCGCCGTTGACCCGGGTCGTGACCCGCAGCGGCGCTCCCCCCACTTCCTCGGCCGTGACCAGACAGGGGCCGAGGGCTCCCGAACGATCGAAGTTCTTCCCCTGCGTGACATTGAATTTGGCGTGCCGCAGCCAGTCCCTTACCGAGCCTTCGTTGGCGCATGAGTACCCCATCACGTGCAGCATCGCCTGATCCTGCGGAATCCTCCGGCCACCCTTGCCCATCACGACGACGATCTCCCCCTCGTAGTCGAGCTGTTCGGACTCGCGCGGCCTGACGATCGGCTGACCATGCGCGCAGAAGGACGTGTGCGTACGCATGAACACACTTGGATAACGAGGCCTCTCGGCGCCGTCCTTGTATTCCTCGTTACGCTCGGGGTAGTTCACGCCTATGCAGAAGTAGCGCGTATGTCGGCCTGCTGGACTCAGGATCTCCACATCCTCGATCCCGAAGTCTGCGACATCGGTCTCGGCTACGGCTCGAGCGCTCGCAAGAGCGCCGACCCGCACGAGCGACAGCACGTCGGTGGCTTCCGCGTGCAGGCGCGCTCCGAGATCGGCAATGCCCCGAGAGGTCAGCACTCCGTACGAGTCGCGACCCCGGGTGCGAAAGTTCAGCAGCTTCATGCGGCCTCCCGCCTGGCAGGGGCGCCACCGGCTCGCTTGCAGGGGACCCTGCTCACGCGGCGTGGTCCTTCAACAGACCCGCTCGCCTGAGCACGCTGTCGAGCCTTCTTTCCAGCTCCGGGGTCGCCGGAGCCATCGGCAATCGATGCTCGTTCGTCGGCAGCAGCCCCAACCGCCTCATCATGTACTTCATCGGAATTGGGTTGGTGTCGAAGAACACGGCCTGGTTGATCTCCAGGAGCGCCTGGTGCATGCCCTGGGCCCTCGGGAGGTCGCTGGCCCAGACCGCCTCACACAGGTCCGCGAGCGCCCGGGGACGCAAATTGCCGACGGCATTCATCAGGCCGCACGCCCCGACGGCCATCATGGGAAAGCTCAGCTCCTCGAGGCCCACGAAAATGCGGAAGTCCGACCCCAGCGCACCCAGGCATTCCGAAACGAAACCCAGGTCGTTGACCGCCTGCTTCATGCCGACGAACTGCGGCGAGCGCGTCCTCAACTCCTTCATCGTATCCAGCGTGACGTTGACCGCCGTTCGTCCTGGAATGTGATAGACCATCCAGGGGAGCTGCGAGATGGCCGCTACATCGAGGTAGTACGCAACGAGGCCGCGCTGCGGGGGCCGGATGTAGTACGGCGTCACGATCAGCAGCGCATCCGCCCCGACCCGGGCTGCGTGCTCGGTCAATTCGCGTGTCTCGCGCAGAGACTGCGAGCCGGTTGCGGCCACCACCGGCACTCGCTTGTCGGCCACCTCTACCGCGATCGAGACCAGCCGGTTGCGCTCCTGCGTGGTCAGGGTGGAAGGCTCGGCGGTCGTGCCGTTGACCAGGATGCCGTGCGATCCATCCCTGATCTGATGGGCGACCAGCTCCCCATAGGCCTCGTAGTCGACTTCTCCATCTCGAATGGGCGTGACGAGCGGTGGAATCGAGCCTTTCAACCTGTCGAGTGACTTGCTCACGATCTCTCTCCTGCACCCGACAGCGCGGTGTGCCTGTGCATGAGGTCCTACGCTCCCAGCTTCGGCACGCGATGCGTACCCTGCGCAAGGCAGATGTTCTTTGTTTCCATGTAGAAGTCGAAGCTGTAGTCGCCCCCATCGCGCCCGATCCCGCTTGCCTTGACCCCGCCGAACGGGGTCGGCAGGTGTCGGTTATTCTCGGAATTCACCCACACCATCCCGGCCTCGACGCGCTGTGCCATTCGCAGCGCCCGCCCCGCATCTGCTGTCCAGATGTAGGCGGCGAGCCCGTAGGGCGTGGCGTTCGCGATGGATAGCGCCTCGGCCTCATCCGTGAAGGGGATGACGGTCAGGACTGGTCCGAAGATCTCCTCGCGTGCGATGCGCATCTGCGGCGTTGCCCCAGTGAGCAACGTCGGCTGCACGTAGTACCCGGAACCGAGCGCCTCGATGCGAGCCCCGCCCACGCGAATCTCAGCTCCTTCCGCCCGGGCCAGGGGAAAGTAACCCAATACCTTGTCCAGGTGACGCTGATGAATCAGAGGACCGATCTCGGTGGCCGGATCCAGGGGATGGCCCACTTTCAATCGCCTTACCCGCTCGGCGACCCGCTCGACGAACCGATCCAGGATGGAGCGCTGCACGAGCAGGCGGCTGGATGAGGTACAGCGCTCTCCGTTGAGGCTGTAGATCATGAACACGACGGCATCCAGCGCCCGATCGAGATCCGCATCGTCAAACACGATCACCGGGTTCTTCCCACCGAGCTCCAGATGCACGCGCTTCAGCGTGGGCGCACCCTGGCTCATGATCAGGCTGCCGGTCTTCGACTCACCGATGAACGCCGTCGCACGGATGGCAGGGTGCTCGGTGAGCAGGCGGCCCGCCTGCTCACCGAGCCCGTTGACCAGGTTGATCACGCCGGCTGGTACGCCTGCCTCCGTGATGATCTCCGCTAGCAGGGTTGCCGTGAGCGGGCTCCACTCGGCGGGCTTGTGCACGACCGTGCAGCCCGCCGCGAGCGCCGGCGCGATCTTCCAGGTGGAGAGCATGAAAGGCGTGTTCCACGGCGTGATGATTGCGACCGGGCCCAGCGGCTGTCGCATCGTCAGGTTCAGGTGCTCGGCGGCCGGCAGGGACAAGCCGTTGGCAGCATTCGGAGCACGATCAGCGAAGAACCGGAAATTCTCCGCGCCGCGCAGCGCCGCACCGCTCATGAAGCGCACCGCCTGGCCGGTGTCCATGCACTCGGTGAGCGCGATTTCCTCCCGCCGCGCCTCGATGAGATCAGCTACGCGATGCAGGACCCTGCGCCGCTCCTCGCCGCTCTGGGCACGCCAGGCGGGGAATGCTGCCAGTGCGGCGCCGGCGGCGGCATTCACGTCCTGCTCGTCGCCGGAGACGACCTTGTTGAGCACGCTCCCATCGATCGGACAGAGGTTCTCGATCAGTTCGCGGCCCGAGCCGCGCTCGGCTCGCCCGTTGATGAAATGGCCGAGCGGAGCACCGCGCCAGCGCCCCAGACAGGTGTTGGCCTTGTGCAGATTGCTCTCGAGTGTCGGGCTCATTTCGCCCCCACTGCACGACGTTTCACGTATTCGTGCAAGTTGTTCCTCTTGAAGGTCAGCAGCGGATCGATCTCCTGCATCTCCAGAGAGATCCCCAGGGGAATTCGCTCCTGGAGCGGCGCCAGACGCTCGCACACCGCGGTGAAGATAGCCTCGCACGCGCGCCTGCGGGTCTCCAGATCGCGCCCGTGCCCCACCCGCAGCATGATATGGATGAAGGCGTTGTCAGGATGTGCATCAGCGACGCGGTAATGCTCCGCTGCGTACGCGCGTGTGCGCAGCCCACCAATGGGAAATACCCCGGTGGCCAGGGCACTCGTGTGCGCTGCTTCGAGGAGGCGCGCCAGGTCCAGCTGGCCACGCAGGTTGGCTGAATACTCGATCACGATGTGCGGCATGGCCAGCTCGCAGCGCCCAATTGCTTAACATCATAATTATCTCAGCCGCCGGCCCTGTCAAGCATCCGGCGGACCGAAGGCGCTCCAGGGCCTCAGGATCGAATCTCGAACAGGCTGGTGGCGATGCAGTCGAGCACGGTGGCTCCGCGCTGCGTCACGAGCCGCCAGCGCCATCGGACCACACCCAGCGTGCCGGCGCGTGTCAGGCGTGATCCGAGCACCTCAATGCGCAGCTCCACCTCATCATCCGGACGCAGGGGCGCCGGCCATCTCACCCGATCGATGCCAGGGGATCCGATCGACTCGGAATCCGCGAGCACGTTCCGGACGAGCAGCTCCATGGCAATGGAGCAGGTGTGCCAGCCGCTAGCGATCAGGCCCTTCCAGCGACCGCCCCGGGCGCGTGCAGCATCGGTGTGGTACCACTGAGGGTCGTAACGCGAAGCAAACTCGATGATCTCCGCTTCGGTGACCCGGCGCCGACCGACACAGATCCGTGCGCCGAGCTCTATCTGTGCAAAGCGCATTGCGGCTTCAGCTCAGAAACGCCCGCTTTGAAAATCCTCCACCGCCTGCAGCAGCTCGGCGCGCGTATTCATGACAAACGGACCATAGCGGGCCACCGGCTCGTGCAGAGGCCGACCCGCCACCACGATCGCCCGGCTCGGCGGACGTGCGGCTGCACCCGAGTGCGGCTCGCCCTGTTTGCCGCAAAGCTCTACGTATGCACCCTCGCCCAGTACGGCCAGCTCCCCGGCCCTCACAAGTCCCGATGGGCCCACCTGGACGGCGCCTTCATACACGTAGAGAAATGCCGAATGTTTGGGTGGCAGCTGATGCACGAACTGCGCCCCGTCCTCGATCGCAACATCGAGGTACGTTGGATCGGTCGCAGGCTGAGCGATCGGCCCGACCACCGCGCCGACCTGCCCGGCAATGACCTTGACGGTGATGCCTGCCGCAGGAGTCGCCACGGGAATACGCTCCGGACCGAATTCCTGATAGCGCGGTGCCGTCATCTTGTCGCGCGCCGGCAGATTGAGCCAGAGCTGGAAGCCGCGCATGCGGCCTTCCTGCTGCTGTGGCATTTCGGAGTGCACGATTCCTCGCCCGGCTGTCATCCATTGCACACTGCCCGGGATCAACACCCCTTCATGTCCGTGGTTGTCGCGATGACGCATGCGGCCATCGAGCATGTAGGTGACTGTCTCGAACCCGCGGTGCGGATGCTCGGGAAAGCCGGCGATGTAATCATCGGCCTTGTCCGTGCCGAACTCATCCAGCATCAGGAACGGATCCAGCTCCCCCAAAGACGGCTGTCCGATGACACGGCGGAGCTTCACCCCCGCCCCATCGGACGTTGGCATGCCGTGCACGATCCGCGTGACCGTGCGAGTCGCTGTGTCATTGGTCATCTCAGTTTCTCCTCAAGCCGCAATCGCGTGCGCACTAATCGTCGCGAGGGCCGCTCGCAAACTCCTGGCACGGTGTTCGGGTGACAGCGCCAGCCCTTCCGCTCGCACGAATGTGATGTCCTGGATCCCAATGAAGCCGAACACGAACCTCAGATACGCTTCGGCAAACTCTCCCGCCGCACCCGGTGCATATACCCCGCCGCGCGAGGCCGCCACGATCACCTGCTTGCCCTTGGCCAGGCCCTCGGGTCCCGAAGTGCCGTATCGGAAAGTCTTACCCGCCACCACGATCCGGTCGATCCACGCCTTGAGCTGCGAAGGAATACCGAAGTTATACATGGGGGCGCCGATCACGATCACATCGGCGGCCAGGAAGTCCTCCAGGACCTGGACGTTGGCCGCGCTCTCGTGCTCGTCTGCCTGGGCCAGGGACCGCCCGGAGAGATGAGGCAGTGCTTGCGCGGCGAGGTCGCGGTACTTCACCTGTAAATCCGGCCTGTCCGCCTGCCACCGCGCCACGATCTCGCGGCTGAGCTGCCGGCTCGCAGAACTCTCCCCCAGAATGCTCGAATCAATGTGCAATAACCTCATGGTCCTACTCCCGTATGAATTAAGGAGAATGTAGATCCTGGAACGATAAGCTGGAATCCGGTTAAACTGGAACGTATCGTTCCATTAATGGAACCTCCGAGTGCGTCCCATGCAATCGCTGGACGATTTTTATTACTTCTCCAAGGTGATCGAGCATGGCGGCTACGCCAAGGCTTCCCGGGCGCTGGGTATCCCTAAATCACGCCTGTCCCGGCACGTGTCGGCGCTCGAGGCCCGCCTGAGCGTGCGCCTGGTCAACCGATCGAGCCGCCGGTTCGTCGTCACGGAGCTCGGCCAGGAGGTGCAACGCCACGCACAGGCCATGCTTGCGGAAGCCGACGCGGCGGTGGAGGCGGTCGAATTTGCCCGGGCAGAACCCCGCGGGCTCATCAGGGCCAGCTGCCCAGTGGCCCTCACCCAGACCGTACTGGCCACTCTCCTCCCCGAGTTCCTGAGTCGCTATCCCGCGGTCCGTCTGCAGCTTCATGCGACCAACAGGCGCGTCGATGTCATCAACGAGGGCTTCGATCTCGCCTTGCGCGTGCGCACCAAGCCCAGCGGTGAGGACGGACTGATCATGCGCAGTTTCGGCGAGTCACGGGAGCTGCTGGTCGCTAGCCCCGCCTATCTCGATCGAGCGGGTCGGCCCGAGCATCCCGATCAACTGGCGCAGCGGGCGACGCTCGGTTTCGCACCCGAGGCGGAGCGACAGACCTGGGAGCTGTTCGACCCGCAACGCCAGGCGGTTCGAGTGGAGCTGACTCCCCGGCTCGTGTGTCATGACTTCGTCATGCTGCGCGTCGCCGTGCAGGTAGGATTGGGCATCGCGCTGTTGCCCGAGAGTGTGGTCCGCTCGGACCTCGAGAGCGGCAAGCTCGAGCGGGTGCTCCCCAAATGGGGACTACCGCTCGGGATCCTTCACGTGGTGTTTCCCAGCCGCCGCGGCCTGCTTCCTTCAGTGCGCGCGCTCATCGATTTTCTGGCCGAACGACTGCCTTCCGCGGTCTGAGTGCCGAGGCGCGGCGGCGCAATCCGCTCAACCTGAGGCAGCGCCCGTGCGCGCGGCACGGCAGGCCTGCGCATCAGCGTGCTCTTGCCGAAGAGCGATTCGATCAGATCCACGGCGAGAGTCGCAGTCTTGTTGCGAACATCCAGGGCAGGGTTCAGCTCGACCACATCGAGCGAGGCCATCCGTCCCGTGTCAGCGATCATCTCCATGCAAAGCTGGGCTTCCCGGTACGAGGGGCCGCCCGGCACAGTAGTCCCCACGCCGGGAGCGATCTCCGGATCCAGGAAGTCCACATCGAAGCTCACGTGCAGATGAGTGTCAGGCTCCAGGTCCGCCAGGGCGAGCTGCATGGCCTGGCGCACGCCCATCTCATCGATGCAGCGCATGTCGAACACCTCGAGCTCCTGCTCGTGCACGAAGCGCTTCTCACCCGAGTCCACGCTGCGGATGCCGACCTGCCGGATCCATTTCGGATCCAGCGCCGGCGAGCGCCCGCCCAGCTCCACCAGCTCGCGCGGACCAAATCCGCACAGGCAAGCTACGGGCATCCCATGCAAATTGCCGCTGGGCGAAAGCTCGGACGTGTTGAAGTCGGCATGCGCATCCAGCCACAGGACCCGTAACGCCCGGCCGCTCTCGCGGCAGTGACGCGCGACGGCGCTGATCGAGCCCATGCTCAGACTGTGATCGCCTCCCAGCAGGATGGGCAGGTGGCCATCGACCAGATCCCGGTAGACCGCCGCGTGAACCTGACGATTCCACTCCAACACTTCGGCCAGATGCCGGTACCCATTCACCGGCGGCAGCACCGGGTTGGGGGGGCCGCTGAGGTTGCCGTGATCCAGAATCTTCAGGCCGCGACGGGCCAGTGCGTTGCCGATGCCGGCGACCCGCAGGGCCTCCGGGCCCATCGAAGAGCCGCGATCGCTGGCGCCGACATCGGTCGGGGCGCCAATCAGAGTGGCCGTGCGCAAGCCCGCTGCCCTCATGCGCGTACACCCGCCTCGGCCACCGGGGCCGGCGCACGCCAGCGCGGCTGCTCCTGCAGCGAGCCGAACAGATCCTTCGGATCCGCGACATCGGGCACGAGGTCGATCTCTTCGACCACCGAGCGCTCTTCGCGGTTCAGACGGCGCAGATAACGCAGCGCCGAGAAGTCCGTCAGCGCAAAGCCCACGGAGTCGAAAATGGTCACCTCGCGCTCGTCGAGCCGGCCGCGCGCCTTGCCGCACAGCACATCCGCAAGCTCGGTGACCGCGAAGGAAGGCTCGAGCTGCTGGATCTCGCCCTCGATCCGGCACTGCGGCTCGTACTCGACGACGACGCGCGCATCCGGACGACGCAGGATCTCGGCGTGCAGCTCCGTCTTGCCGGGGCAGTCGCCGCCGACTGCATTCAGATGCATGCCGGGCTCGATCATCTGCGGTGTGAGAATCAACGCGTTGCGCTTGTCGGCCGTCACGGTGGTCACGATGTCCGCACCGCGTACTGCCTCTGCGGTGCACGCGCAGCGCACGACTTTCAATCCGGCGAGCCGCAGGTGGGCGAGGTTGCGCTCCAGCTTGAACATGGCCCGCGGATCGGTGTCATACAAGCGCAGTTCCCGGATGCCGAGCATGTGATGGAAAGCGATCGCCTGGAACTCACTCTGTGCGCCGTTGCCGATCAACGCCATGACTCGGCTCGAGGGTCGCGCCATCTGGCGCGCGGCAAGCGCTGACATGGCGGCGGTCCGCAGCGCAGTGGTGAACGTCAACTCGGAAAGCAACAGCGGATAACCGGTGTCCACATCCGAGAGGACACCGAAAGCGGTGACGGTCAGCAGACCCTCGGAGGTATTTTTCGGATGACCGTTGACGTACTTGAACGAGTAGAGCTGCCCGTCACTCGTCGGCATCAGCTCGATGACTCCCCCGGGGGAATGCGTTGCATGCCGCGGGCACTTCTCGAACTGCCCCCAGCGGCGGTAATCCGCTTCGATCTCCCCTGCCAGCGCCTCCACGAAGGGCGCAGGTCCGACACGCATCACGAGTTCCCGGACGCGCTCGACGCCGATGTAGTCCACCATGATCGCATCCCCAGCTATTGGTCTATTCGGCTAGTGTCGCCAGCCACGGTGCCAATGAATAGCCAGGAAACTGATCAAAAAGCTGTCAAGTGTGATCACAAGTACAGCTTTCGTTGACGTTTTGTCTAAAATAGAGCGATGGACGACATCGATCGACAGCTCATCGGGTTGCTGCGTGACAATGCCCGGACCTCGGTAGCCACATTGGCCAGAGAGCTGCGGGTAGCCCGCGGGACGGTGCAGAACCGCCTGCAGCGTCTCGAGGCGGAGGGCACCATCGTCGGCTACACGGTCCGGCTGCGCCCGCAGGAGGAGGCCCAGCGGATCCGTGCTCTCACGACAGTCGCCGTCGAAGGCAATCGGACCGATGAGGTGTTGCGTGCCTTGCGCGGGGATCCGGCTGTAGGGGCCCTGCACACCACGAACGGCCGCTGGGACATCGTGGCCGAGCTGCGCGCGGACAGCCTCGAGGCCTTTGACGGCGTCCTGGGGCGAATCCGTCAGATCGAAGGGATCTCCAGCACCGAGACGAGCCTGCTCCTGTCAACACACAAGCTCTGACTCGGGCCGGCCTCTCGACTACTCGTAAGTCCCGGCCTTGAAGATGAGGTCGTCCGAGAGCTCCCAGTAGGCGAGCTTGTGCTCGATCTTCCCGCTGACCGGATTCTTGCGCATGTAGGTGATCCAGCCGTCGTGCTTGCCGGCGCGGGTCTGCTCCACGATTTCGCGGATCCACTGCTTGCCGGCCGGATCAGCCTGCTCCATGCGGTCCAGTCCCACGATGCCCGGGGAGACCGGATGGGCGACGCACACCCCGTGGGTGTCATGAACGTCCACGTAGTCCTCGCCCTTGGCAAACTGCCCATTCTTGTTGTTCATCTCCGCCAAGGTCTTCTCACGGCCGTTGGCTTTGTAGAAGGCGACGGCCTTCTTGACCTGGGCCACCACTTCGTCCTTGCTTGGAGCGCCCTCCGCGCTCTTGCCCACCACCGGCGCAAGCACAAACAGGGCCACCGCCACGCACAAGTACGCTCGATCACGCAGACTCAACATGGAACCTCCTCAAGCTTCGTATCGGCTCAAGCCGTGCGCTCGGCCCAATGGCCGTGTGCGCTCAGCGGCTCGGTTGCACCGGTTGTCTGGACTCGTAACCCAGGGGCTTCGCCGCCGACGCGATAGCGGCTCATCATCCCGCTCAGGCTGCCCGCCTGCTCCGCAAGCACCTGCGAGGCGGCAGCCGCCTCCTCCACGAGCGCCGCGTTCTCCTGCGTCAGCCGGTCCATCTTGGAAACGGCCGTGCCCACCTGATCGATGCCGGAAGCCTGCTCGGCGCTCGCCGCGGCAATCTCCGCAATGATCCCGCCCACTTTTTTGACCGCGCTGACGACCTGTTCGAACGTCGCGCCGGACTCGCTCACCACACGCTCGCCGGCGGCCACACGCGCGACACTGTCCTTGATGAGACCCTTGATCTCCTTGGCGGCCTCGGCACTGCGCGAGGCCAGGGTGCGCACTTCACTCGCAACCACGGCGAACCCGCGCCCCTGCTCTCCGGCACGCGCCGCCTCCACGGCCGCATTCAATGCCAGCAGGTTGGTCTGAAAGGCAATCTCATCGATTACCCCGATGATGTCTGCGATCTTGCGCGAAGCGGTGTTGATGCCGGCCATGGCCTCGACAGCCTTCGCGACGACGGCGTTGCCGTTCTCCGCGCACTGTCGCGCCTCAATGGCCAGTTGGTTGGCGAGCCGGGCATTCTCGGCATTCTGTCGAACGGTGCCGGTCATCTCCTCCATCGAAGCCGCCGTCTCCTGCAAAGAGGCGGCCTGATCGGTGGTCCGATCCGAAAGACTGACGCTGCTCTGGGAGATCTCCGCGGCGCTGCGTGCAACCAGTTCCGCCGCGTTCTTGCCCTGGACCACCATGGAGGACATCTCGGCGACCAGCTCGTTCACGCCCCGGCCGATCTCCTTTTCCAGCCCGGTGCGGCCTTCGAGCGCGATGCGCTGTGTGAGGTCTCCGCCGTTGGCGCCGGCGACCAGATGGCCCACGCCCTGGACCATTCCCGCAACGTTGTCGATCAGCCGATTCAGGCTTTCCGCGAGCTGGTGTGTGAACCCGCTCCGACCGTTCGTTCTCAGGCGCTGGTCGAGTTTCCCCCCGACCACGTCCGCCACCACCTGCTGCACTTCCTGCAGCGCCTGACGGTCCTCGGCGGCGCGCTGCCGATCCTCATCCGCCCGGCGGTGTTCGGCGATGGCGCGCTCCCGAAGCTGGGACTGCGTGGCAGCCAGCCCTGCAAGCAACTCGCCGACCTCATCCGTACGCGTCGTCCGGATCTCATTGTCGAGACGGCCGGCCCCGATCTCCCGCAACAGCTCCACGGTCGCGCGCAGGGGCAAGGTGATGGCACGGGTCATCAACAGGGCCACGGCACAGCCAATCAGCGTGGCCAGCGCGAGAAGTCCGAAAATGATGTGGCGCCCGTCGACCGCCGCCTGGTCGGCGGCCACGCGCGCGCGGTCCGCATCGCTGTTGCTGAAATCCATGACGCGCTGCGCGGCGCCAACAAAGGCATCAAACTTGCTTTTGGCCAGCCCGATGAGGATCTTCTGCGCGTCCCCGGCCAGACCGTCTCCGGCGACCGAGATGGCACGATCCTGCTCCTGCTTGTAGGCTTGCCAGCGGGCTTTCGCCTCTCCCCACAACTCACGCTGTTCGGGCGTTCGGATCAGCTTTTCGTAGGCTGCGACGTTCGCCTGCATCTCCGCTTCGACGGCCGCCAGCGCGCGACGGGCCCCCTCCGCGCCGCCAGCGAAGTTGAGCTGCAGCTGCGTCAGGATCTCGAGGGCAGCCGAACGGCTTTGAGCGGCATTCGCGCCGATAGAGGACACCCGGTAGACGCTGGCAAGCGCTTCGGTGGCAATTACGTCCGCATCCTGCGCAACGCGCTCCAACTGCACGACCGCCACAGCGCCAATGACCCCGGTGCAGCCGAGCACCACCAGGAAGGAGAGCAGCAGTCGAGGGCCGATCCGGACGTCGTTGACGGACTTCATGCTGCGAGAGCGACCCCGCGCAGGGAAACTTGAGGAGGCCGCCCGGAATCAGTTCACAAAACCCCGCCCTGCGGGTGTTCTGGACCCCTCAGTGCTTGTCGCGGGCCAACCCGGCCACGATCTCCACCAGCCGCTTGCCCTCTTCGAGCGTGTTATACATCGAGAATCCGACACGCAACAGCGAGCGTCCGGGCACCTTCAGAACCTCCACGGGCCGTGGCGCGTAGAAATCGCCGTCCCATACACATATGCCAACTGCACCTAACTTGCGGGCAATGGCGGCCGATTCGACACCCGAAAGGGTAAAGCAGACGGTCGGGGCGCGCTGCGGAACGGTGAATGGCACGCCCCACAACGTGACACCCGGTACCTCGGACAGCGCCGACCAGAGGTAGCGCCCGAGAGCGTGCTCATAGGCCGAGATGGCCGAGATCGCATCGTGAACCGCCTCGCGGCGGCCCGCGCCGCGACCGAAGCGCGCCAGATAGTCCACCGCCGCGCCCACTCCCTCGATGGCCGCATGATTGAGCGTCCCGGTCTCGATCCGGTACGGGGCGGCCTCTTCCTGCACCACCAGTTTGTCGGTATCGAGCGCTTCGAGCGCCCCCGGCCGGGAGTAAAGGATGCCCACGTGTGGACCATAAAACTTGTAGGCGGAGCAGATGAGATAGTCGGGGTCGAGCTGTGCTACGTTGACCGCAAAGTGGGGCGCGTAGTGCACGGCGTCGAGCACCAGCAAAACGCCCGCCTCCCGCGTCAGCTGGCGTGCCAGCTTCAGGTCGTTGACCGTGCCAATCGCGTTGGATGAGCAGCCCAGCGCCAGCAGTCGCGTTCGCTCCGTGAGCAGGCCCCGTAGAGCGGCGTAGTCCAGCTCACCGGTCGGCAGCAAAGGGACCTCCCGTACCACGACCCCCTGTCGCCGCAGCATCAGCCAGGGACCGCGATTCGCTTCGTGGTCGAGCTGCGTAATCAGCACTTCCTCGCCCGCCTTCAGCCGGCGCCCGATCGCGTGCGCCAGGGAGAAGGCGAGTGTCGTCATGTTCTGCCCGAAGGAGATTCGTTCCCCACTTGCGGCGCCCAGGAAGTCCGCCACGGTGGCTCGCATCTGGTAGTGCCGCTCATCGAGCTCCGCCGACACGGGGAAATTGCCGTGCGTATTGACGTTACGCGCGCGGTAGCTGTCGGCAATCGCCTCGATGACCGCATCCGGCACCTGGGTTCCGCCGGGTCCGTCGAGAAATGCCACCGCATGGGAGCCGAATCGGCGCCGCAACGAGGGGAAGTCCGCCCGGCAGCGCTCGCAGGAGCTTTCGTCAAAGATCGTCGCGGTCGCAGCTCGTTGCATGATCCAGTCTCTCCGGGCGGTCAGCGTTCATTTGCGGCCTATTGTAGAGTGCCGATGGCTCCTCGTGTGCCCGCGCTGGAGCGACTCGCGGCCCGCCCACGGGTCAGAAGCATGCGACGCACGACGGCACTCTTCCCCCCTTGGACCGCTCACTGCAACTCATCCGCGGCGGTGCCGAGCGAGACGAGCTGCGCCCGCAGGCCCTCGAGTTGCTTCTCGTAGTGCCGCCACTGCCTGACGGAGGTGTCGTACATCGGCCTGCGTACCTGCGAGGCGCTCGCCGTCGTCGTCGCCGTTGGATTGCGATGGAACTGCAGGCAGGCATCCTGCCATTCGAGACCACATGCCTGGAGCAGACGTCGGGTCTCGCCTTCCTGGTCCGAGATCAGCCGCTCGTAGCTGAGCTCGTGGATGGCGCCCGGCATTGTGGAATTCCAGTGATGCATGAGGCGCCGGTAGCCCGCGTAGTAACTGGCCAGGTCGCCGAGATCGTAGGAAAACGGATAGCCATCCTTGAACAGCGTCTTGAGCATCGCGTAGCAGGAAGCCATGGGGTGGCGCCTGACATGAACGATGCGTGCCTGCGGGAGCGCACGGCGGATCAGGCCACAATAGAGGTAGTTGAGGGGCATCTTGTCGGTAAAGCGCGGCCGCTCGCGAGTGGCTGACTGGGCGCTCTGCAGATACGCCGCGCCGAGGGCCGCGAAATCGAGATGGCGCGTCGCGAGAATCAGCTCTCTGCGTGGCAACGCGCGCTGCCCATTCTCCGCCTGCGCCGCCGCTACCAGTGCCGCGGCAAAATAATTCAGCTCGCCCGCCGCCTGGACGTCGGAATGACTGCCCAGTATTCGCTCCACCAGCGTAGTGCCACTGCGCGGCAGACCCACTATGAAGATCGGAGCACCGGCCGGAGAGTCCGCCGCCGGCGCCTGAGCCGACGGAAATGCCTCGATGATCCAGTCGACCGTGCGCACATCGTAGTTGACATCGTATTGAAGATGCTCACGGCGCAAGCGCGCACCCCTCTGCAGCTGCCGCCATGAGCTGACATGGTCACCCACATCCTCGTACTCCTTGGCGAGCGCGTACCGCACTTGCACCTCGCCGCGCCATGGGTGGATCCCGGCTGACAGCAGCGCCTCGAGCGCTGCCAGGTGATTGCGCTCGACGGTCTGTTTGCGCAGATCCGAGCGATTGAAATACGCCTCGTGATCGTCAGGTCGCAGGCTGATCGCGCGGTCGTAGTCGGACTCTGCCCCCTCCAGCTCACCCAGAAAGCGCCGCACGGCGGCGCGATTGAACCAGAAGACGGCCTGGTCCGGGTCCAGCGCCAGGGCGCGGCTGCACGCTTGCAGAGCCTCGTGCTGCTCCCCGGTAGCGCTGTAGAAGGAACCGATCGCATCGAGCATGGCGGCGTCACGCCCTGCCGAGGCTGCCGCAATGGCCACGCTCGCCTGAGCCTCAGACCGCCTGCCGAGTGCGCTCAGGCAGCGCGCCTCCTGCAGACGATAACGGGCGTCGTCCGGAGAGGTTGCCAGCGCCCGGCCCACCGCCTCGAGCGCAGGTCCAAGCCTCCCGAGGCACAGTTCGATGAAGCTCCTGCTGTGCCAACCGGGCATGAATTGAGGGAACTCGCTCGTCAGCGCCCCACAGTGCTGCTCGGCCGCCTTCAGGTTGCCCTCCTTGAGCAGGCGCGTCACCTCGCGGTGGCGTGCGATGGCAGCAGCAGATGCAGAGCTCGACATGGATTCAGCCTAGCCGCGTGTGCGCCACTCGTACAGGTCTGCCCTCAGGGCGCCAGCGTCTCGGCAGCAACGAGCGTGTCGCCCAGTTCTCCGCGAATCCGTGCGGTCGCCTGAGCAATGCCTTGGGTCCAGCGGATCTGCAGCGATCCGCTCTGGGCCGCTGTACCGGACAGTGATACCTGCGCCCGAGCCTCTCCGCTTCTGCCCGGCCAGTGGATCGTCCCCGAAACCGCCAGATCCTCCGTCCAGCGCACCCCGTGGAGTCTCAGGAGATAATGGCCATTGCTCTCGTCGATCGTGAAAGTCCCACCACGCAATCCGACGCCTTTGCCCGAAGAGTTGGTCTCGATGCGGGCTATCACATCACCAAGGGTGAGCGAGGCCGCCCGGACGGCCCGCAATTGCATCGGACCCGCCGCATTTCCCTGCAGCGCCTGCGCCGCATCCAGCTCGCTCACGTGGCGGGCGAAGCGCGGAACCAGTCGAACCTCCGGCGTGGCCTGCAGGCAACGGGTATCGCCGGCATCGAGAGTTTGAATGAAGTGGCGGACGATGGCAGCGGGGCATGGGCTGCGAGAATGTGGCAGCGCGTTGACGTGAAAGCCGTTGGGCACGATGACTTGGCGTCCCCTGGAGAAGCGCTGAGCCACGAGTGTTCCGTCGGCGAGCGGTGTGATGTCGTCCAGATCCCCCGATACGACCAGAGCCGGCACCTCCGGATACGCACCGGCACGGGCCGCAACGCTAGTGGCCGGATGCTCGGGCGGAGCGACCGGCCATCGCGCGCACTCGTCCAGGAATGAGTAGTCGAGAGGCATCCCCCGAAACTCGTCGATCGTAAACGGAGCATAGGTAGCCGGGGCCGTGCGCTGCCTTGCGGCGATCGCCAGATCGCGCGCCCTCGCACGGCGTGCCGGCACCAGACTCATGTCGAATATCTGCGGGGCGTCCTGACACATCACGGCAGCCGCGAGACCGGCGCTGTACAGTCGCGGGGAGCGTGTCTCATCGCGCGAGTCCATTGCCGCCTGGGCCTCGGCCATCAGTCGCAACAGAGGTACCGGGTCTGCCCGCACGAAGGCCCGCGCCGCGGCATCCGCTTCGCGCACGGTCGCGTAGGCGGGGGCGCTGCCAAACAGCACAGTGGCGAGTTGCGTGGCATTGGCAGTGAACCTGCGCAGCTGCCCGTCCGCATCGAACCCCTCGGCGGCAAACGAAGCATGCCGAAGAGCCTGGAGCGCCGGCCGGATGTGATCCATCGAGGTCCCGGAAATCCGGCTGCAGTCGATGGAGCGCGCGCAGGCGAGATTGAATTTCGCTCGCATGGCGGGCGCGTAGTTCGGATACCACGCATAGTCGGGGCCATAGAGCGGATAAGCGCCATCGAGTACGACGGAGCGGAGTTGACCGGGATGACGGGTGGCGAACACCTGCTCGAAGAACGTCCCGTAGGAGTCGCCGTACAGATCGACAGCGGCCGTTCCAAGCCCTTTGAGAATGGCGGCCAGATCGTCTGCCGCAAACCCGGTGCTGTAAAGGGCCGCCGTCGCGCCAAGAGACTGCCCGCATTGGGCAACGTTCTCTTCGGTGAGCGCGGGATCCGTCTGCAGCGGAATACAATCAAGCGCTGCGGATCTGCCGGTGCCCCGGTTATCCATGAGCACCACATCCCGAGTGGTGCGCAACGGCGCGAACAGGGCGAGATAGCCCTCGCGGGACTCGGTAGCGGGGTACCCAGGGCCACCTTCGGTCGCGACCAGTGTCCCCTGGGCAGGACCCCTGTTTGAATGCGGATAATATTCGAAATAAATGGCGAGGCTGCCCGGCACCTTTCCCGCCGGATCGAGCGGCCGCTCCAGCGTGCCGCACCACGGCGCCGGCGTGGCGCAATGATGCAAGCTCAACGAGCCAACATGTAGTGTGTCGGGAGTTACTGGAGCGCCACCTGCCACCGCGAGTGTCGTCCGTACCAGTCCCAGCGCCAAGGACAGCGCCAAGGACAGCGCCAAGGACAGCGCCAGTGATGGCGCCAGTAGCGCGGTGCGCCTCCTCAGCCAGCCGCGGTACGCCATCAGGTTGCCTGCGCCAGCCGTGATGGGCGCTGGCGAAGCGTGGCTCTAGCGGAAGCTGTAATCGAGCTCCACTCCCGCGGTCCGCGGCCGCATCACGTATTCAAAAGCCTGCTCCGGCTGGCGGGCCACTGCCCAGGTGGTGATGCCCTTCTGGTCCGTGATGTTGTTGCAGTACAGGCGGAGCTTCAAAGCGCGGGTTGCCTGAAACCCAACCCCCGCGTTGAGCGTCGTGAAGCCGCTCAGGCGTCGGAAATTGGTCTGGTAGAGGTCGACGAAAGTGTTGCCGTTGGCATCGACCTGAAGGTCGTTCACGGAAGTGTTCACGGCGCTGCGATAAGCGGCGTCCACATGCAGTGAGATATCGCGCTCCTGGGCCAGGGGCACGACGTAGTCCGCAGCCGCAGTGAGCTGGGTGCGTGGCACCAGGGGCAGTGCATCGCCCTTCTCGCCGACGAAGTTCGCGGTGACGAAGCTGTCGGTCAGATGCGCATCCGTGAGGCTTCCTCCGATGCTCGCCGACAGACCGGTCGTCACCAGCGCCTGCACCTCGAGCTCCACACCCTGGCTGCGCGCATCCTTGCCGTTGGCGACGATCTGAATGCCGGTGACGGGCGCGAACGCATCGAGCTGGATGTTATGCCAATCGACCCTGTAAACGGAGGTGCTGTAGCGGACGCGGCCGCCGATCTCCCCCTTGATTCCCACCTCGTAGTTCTTGGCGGTATCGGGCACATACGGTATGAGCGCGGCCGATTCGGCCGGCTCACAGCCACCCAGCGCCGGCGCCCCCGCCGGGCAGATCTTGAACGAGTTCGCGCCACCGTGACGAAACCCCTCGGACCAGGTGGCGTACACGCGGGCGGCGGGCGAGATCTCGTACGAGGTATTGAGCTTGAAGATGTGATTGCGATAGGACTTCGCCTGCTCGCTGGTCGTGTCCCCCAGCGGGTCGGTGCCGCTATCGGAGTAGAAGGCGCCGGCGAATGGAAAGATCTGCGTTTCGACCTGATCGTACGCCTGCCAGAACTGGCGTGCGCCCCCGGTGACCTGCCAACGATCGGTCAGGTGGCGGGTCAGCTCGCCGTAGACCGCGCGGTCCTTGAACCGCGTGTGACGGATGTTGTTGTAGTAAAGATCGGTCGGCTTGAGGGTGGCGGGATCGCTGCCATCACGGTCGGCGATGACGTCCGCGAACGTATTGAATGTCGTGCCGGCGTAATAATTGTAGGCACCGGCCGAGCCCGGCAGGTGAGCCCAGGTCGCGAAGCCGGGCAGGATCTCCGGATCCGACAGGGCTTCTTTCTGGTCCCGATAGAAGGCGCCGGCGATGTAGTCCCAGGCGCCGCCCGTCTTCGATACGAGCCGCAGCTCCTCGACCAGGGACTCGTCCTTCGAATAGTCGAAGTTGAAGGCGGCAAAGCGCGGATACCCGCCGTAGTAAAACGGATTCGTGGTGGCGAAATACTGCTGTGTCGAAGAGACGTCGATGACGTCGTTGTAGCGATTATCGTAGTACGACGTCGAGGAAGTCAGCGTCGCGAAGCCGAAATCCGAGGTCACCGTGAGCGCGCCGATGTCGAGCAGGCGATTCAGGGACTGCTCCGGCAGAGGAGTCGTGGTCGTGTAGGGCGGAACGGCGATCGGCGCGCCGGTCTGGTAATTGAAGTTCACCGTCTCGGCCGAGAAGCCGCCCGAGTGGTCTTCCTGATGCGTGTAATCGAACAGAACATTGAGCGCGTTGCTCGGCCTCCACAGCAAGGAGAGTCGGCCGTACTCGCTGGTGGCGCTGTCTACGTCCTTCTTCGTGGTGTACTGATAGTCGCTCGTCAGTGGGGCGGACGGGTCGGCCAGCAGCGGCTGGCCATTGGGCTGAAAGCGCGCCACATGAGTGGCATCGATGAAGCCGGTCAGTTTCGACATGCCGGCGCTGGCCCTGAGGGCTAGCGTGTCGGCGACCGGTACATTGACGATGCCCGAGAATGAGTACGAGGGACCCTGCGAATGCTGGGTACCCGAGGTGTCCGCGGTGAAGTCCACCGAGAACACGCCGAGATCGGGCTTATGGCGCAGCAGCTTCACGGTACCGCCGACGGCGCCCGATCCATAAAGAGTGCCTTGGGGTCCGCGCAGCACCTCTACACGCTCGATGTCCGTGAGATTGAAGTTGACGAAGAGCGGCACATCGTCCAGGTAGGTTGAGACGAGCGGAACGGCGAGATTGGGACCGAAATAGTTCGAGCCTTCGTCGGAGGCATTCAGGCCGCGAATGATCAGCGTGCTGTTCGTGCTGTTCACGCGCGGCCCGAGGTCCGCCGCGACCAGGCCCGGCACCATGCGGGTCAGGCTCGCCAGGTCCTTGACGCCGGCGTCCTGGATCTGTGACGCGGAGATCGCAGTGATGTTGTAAGGAACTGTGAGGACGTCCTCTTCGCGGCGGTTGGCGGTCACCACCACTTCCTGGAGCACCGGTGCCCGCGGGGCGGCATGGTCGGTCGCATCCGCATCGGCGGCGTAACTGAGGCGTGCTCCGGCGAGTGCCGTCGCGATCGCTGCGGCGATCAATGGTTTACAGGGAGAGTCTCGTCGGACCGTGGGTCCGCGCGCACACGTCGATCTTCGCACGCTGTACCTCATGTACTGGAGGCGGCGCTGCCCCCCATTTGAACGGCCATACAAATTATTGAATGGTTGTATAATAGGCTGCCGTGCCCGTCAAGCTCGCCGTGGCGCGTTCGAGCTCAGCCACGGGGCCGCCTCGATTCGAAGCCTCGCCGCATTCGGCTCAGCGCAGGCGCCGCTCCACATCGATCCCAAGCCATGCGGCCGCGCCCAGCAACGTGAAGATGGCCCCCAGACCGAACGCCGCAGACCACTGCCCGTGTCCGGAGAGGTACGCGACGATGGGGATGCCGATCAGGCCGCCGAGATTGCCTCCGGTATTGAGCACTCCAGCCGCCGGCATCGTCTCGTTGCGCGCCACCAGCATGGTGCCGCCCCAATAAGCTCCTTCAGTGAGCTCTACGACGGCGTACGCCAGCGCGAGGGCGATCACGGCCGCATAAGCGTTGCCCAGATGCACGGTGACCAGAAGCAATACGCCGGTCACGGGCAGAGCCACCATCGGAACGCTGCGGTAGCCCCATCGGTTGCCCAAGCGTGCGCACATGCCCGTGACCAGCTTTCCGCCGACACCGGCGCCCAGTCCCGCCGCCAGAGGCGGCAGCGTCGCGAGCCAGCCGCTCTCGAGCACGTTGAAGTGGCGTTCCTGCACCAGGTACAGGAAGCACCAGTTCGAGATGAGATAGAACGCATAGTTCATGCACACATAGCTGAGCGTGAGCAACAGGAGCGAACGGTTTGCAAGCAGGCGACCCAGGCGCGGCCAGCTCATGGGCCCGGACATCTGCTCGTTCGCGACGGGGCCTAGCTCGGTGAGCTCCTCCGGCGTGACGGACGCATGCTCGGCTGGCGTGTTGCGCGCATACCAGCCCCACGCGGCAATGACCAACACTGCAGGCAACCCCGGCCAGAACAATGCGTGCTGCCAGCCCAGTGTGCTCATGAGATAGGCGACCACCGGGGGAGTCGCCGCGGCCGCAAATTGCAGGCCGGCCGACTGCAGCCCCTGGATCAGAGCCCACCGCTCGGGACGGAACCAGGCCTCCATGACACCGGAGCTGACGGGAAAGATCGGCCCCTGCGCGAGCCCGGTCAGAAGCTGCAACGCGAACAGCGTGGCGATCAACACGGTGCCGTGCAGCAGTGCCGGCGCCAGCGGGGTCGTCACGGTCGCCAGAAATGCCACCGAGCCAATGAGTACGAACGTGAGGCGGGCACCCAGGCGCTGGCCCATGAGGCCGCCCGGAAATTGACCGATCGCGTAACCCAGGACCAGCGCCCACTCCAGCCAGCCGATCTGCATCTGGGTCAGGCCTAGCTCGGGCATCATCCGGTCGGCGGCGACCGTCAGGCCCTTCTGCTGGAAGTAGGCAATGCAGCCGAAAGTGAACAGGAAAGCGTAGATACGCCAACGCACGCGATGCGTGAGCGCCCAAAAGGGCGCCACGACCGGCACGGGCTCAGGCTGCGTGGCGGCGGGCGAGCTCACGTCCTGGTCGCATCATGTTTCTGCTGGAGCCGACGCGAGGCGCTCGCGGACGTATCGCCGGATGTCGAGATTGAAGTCTTCCATGGGCGCGTAGTAACCGAAGTGATGTACGCGACTGCGGATGCCGCGCTGCACGGACTCGCAGATTTCCCAGTCCTGTCGATTGACGATGTCCCAGAATTCAACGGCATCGCTCGCATCGAAGCTGTCCCGCGCCATCTCGTGCGGCTCGAACAGGAAGTGACAGAGTATGTCTGTCCGCTCCGGGCCGCGCGGCTGCAGAATGAACACGGCCGCATGCTCGCAGGCGAGGCTCACGAACAGGTTCGGATAGAGCACCTCACCTTTGTGGCGCTCGCGCTCATCCTCGTTCAGCCTCGGAAAGGGTCTGCGCGTGGTCGTCCCGCTGCGTGTGAACGTATAGGCACCGGCCCTGTGTGGTATGCCGCGGACCCAGTCCAGTCCCCCTCCTCCGGCATCCCGGAACGCCGGGACCACTGCGCAGAGCTCGGGATGCACGCCACCGCAGTGATAGCATTCATTGTAGTTCTCGCAGATCACCTTCCAGTTCGCCTGCACCCCATACGAGATGGTGTGGCCAATACGCAATTGGGCCAGCGGATAGCGCTCGGTGCGCACTGGTATCTCTCCGAGCTGCCTCGCCAGTGGTTGGGCCTCCGCAGGCGTGAGGTGCACGAAGACGAAGCCGCCCCAGGACTCGACACCGATGGGATAGAGACTGATGGCGCTCTTATCAAAACCCGGTACGCTGCCCAGGTGCGGCGCGGCAATCAGATGTCCATCGAGATCGTAGGACCACTGGTGATAGGGGCACATGATGGAGCGGCCAGCGATCAGTCCGCCCTGTACCGCCATCCCGGTGGCCGCACGGCCATCGGTGCGGCAGAGCCGCGCGCCGCGGTGGCGGCACACGTTGTAGAAAGCCCGCAGGATGCCCTCGCGGTTGCGCACGAGCAGGATGCTTTCACCCGCGATGTCCAGCACCCGATGGGCGCCCGGGTGAGGCAGCTCCTCGGCCCGGCCGGCGCAGATCCACTCCCGGCAGAAGATGCGTTCCTTTTCTTGCCGGTATACCTCTTCGGAGTAGTACCAGCTCGAGGGCAGCGTCTGCTCGAGCCCCGGGATAGGCTCTGGCGGACCGTCATTCATAGGGAGAGGTACTCCGGATTCCGGTCGTCGTACAGAAGGGGTGCCTCGTCCGCGATGGGCACATCGCGCCTGTAGAGCTCACTGCCGCTCTCCGCATCCAGCTCACGCCCATAGAGATGCCCACTGTGCACGGCGTGTACGATCGCCCCGGGCGCGAGAGCATCTCCGATCCGATCCACCGACAGAATGCCGGCGGCCGTCAGCTCCTGCTGGCGGGCTGTGAGAGCCCGGTACAGATCATCCCGTGCCACCCGGGCCCCGACGATGACGAGCGACCGGCAGGAAATCCGCCGCTCCTCCCCGGTGAACAGATTGGCAATCACCAGCTCCCGGCCCTCGAGACTCACTACGCGCGACAGGGTGTGCAAGCGGATACCGGCGTTCGCCAAGGCACGATGCACCTGCGGCTGCTCATTCGTCATGATGGTCCAGGCGGAGGCATGACCGGCTGGTGTCACGTACGTCACGCTATCCACGGACTGAGCGAGATGCTCCGCGAGAGCACCCCCCATGTAGTAATTGTCGAAATCGAATACGACGACCGGCCCCTCGATCGCGGCTCCGGCGGCCACATCGTCCGGCGTGAACACGTTGGCGCCCTCGAGATCACCGACTGGCAGCTCGAGCGTGGAATACAACATGCGGGTCCAGCGCGCACCAGTCGCGACCACGACGCGCTGGTGCTCGAGACCGAGGATATCCTCGATGGACAGCTCGTTGCCGGCATAGAGCGTGACGTTGGAAAGGCGTCGCAACTGGCCAAGACGCCAGTCGAGGACGCGGCTCCAGGTGGCCAGTCCCGGCAGGCTGGTCTCGAAGCGCAGGCGCCCCCCGAAGTGATCAGCAGCCTCGGCCAGCGAGACCGGGTAGCCACGCCTGGCGAGGGTCAGGGCGCACTCGAGACCGGCCGGACCGCCGCCCACGATCAGGACCGCCGAGCCGCTTCCCACCGTGCCGTGATGCTCGGGGTGCCAGCCCCGGCGCCACTCCTCGCCGATGGTGGGATTCTGCGTGCAGCGCACGGGCACGCTGTCGTGCCAGCTCGATATGCAGATGTTGCACCCGATGCACTCGCGGATGTCCTGCTCGCGGCCCTCGTCGATCTTCCTCGGCAGAAACGGATCGGCGATCGAAGGCCGCGCGGCGCCGATCAGATCGAGAACTCCCCGCCGGATCTGCGAGACCATGGTGTCCGGAGAAGTGAAGCGCCCCACGCCGACCACCGGCCGGCTGGTGATCCGCTTGACGAAATCGATCACCGGCTCGTGGCTGCCTTCCGGAGTGAATCGCGATGGCGCGCAGTCCGTGGGGCTGGAATCCATCTTGACGTCCCACAGATCGGTCGAGTCGGACAGCAACTCCACCACTTCGTGAGCTTCGGAGGCGGCCCGTTCGCTCCGGCGGCCGCGCAGCTCCTCGAGGCTGATCCGAAGCGCCACCGCGCACGTGTTGCCGACGGCTTCGCGAGTCACGTCCAGCAGCTCGCGGACCAGCCGGACACGATTGGCGACTGAGCCGCCGTACGCGTCGGTGCGCAGATTCCACTCCGGAAGCAGGAACTCGTAGGGCAGATAGCCCATTCCGGCATAGACATAGACGATATCGAAGCCCGCGCTGCGCGCTTTGCGCGCAGCCTCCGCCTGCCAGCGCAGCAGATTGCGGATGTCCGCGGCGTCCATGGCCTTGGAGCGCCGGTTGCCCATGAAGCCGACGTGGGTGGCCATCCAGGAGAGGCCCGACGGAGACAGCGCAGGAAAGCGCGTTGTCTTGTTCGACACCGAGCCACCGCCATGCCAAAGCTCGATCCCGGCCAGAGACCCGTGCCGGTGGACGGCATCCGTCATGAGCGCGTGCGCCCGTATATCGTTATCGTCCCAGAGCGTTGCGTAAGGCAGAGGTGAGTCATCGGCCGTGGGATGGACCGAGACGTATCCGGTGCAGACCACGCCCCAGCCACCTTCAGCCTTCATCGCGCGAAAGCCGGCGCGCATGCGGGGCATCGTATTGGTCATGCCGCTGGCGTGTGGAACCGCGTAAAACCGGTTGGGTGCGGTGACCGGTCCGATCCGTACCGGCTCGAAGAGCACATCGTAGCGTGGTTGCCGCCCCATCGACTTCCCCCCGACCAGGCAGGGCGAGAATAGACCACTCCACACACCGCTGCCACTGTTTATCGATCGTTCAATAAGGATTTTCGCCGCCGCCGGTTACAATAGTGGGACCCGTCCCCCTCTTCAGCGCACAAGGCACGCTCGATGGATAAGCCCGTACAGACCGCTGGCAGCGCGATTTCCTTCAATCAGCCGCTCGGCGGAAACTCCATGCCCCGGTTCGCGGGCCCCGCAACCATGATGCGCCTGCCTGCCGCCTCCGGCGCCGAGGGCCTCGACGCCTGCTTCGTCGGAGTGCCGCTCGATATCGGTACATCAAACCGCTCCGGCGCACGCTTCGGTCCACGCCAGATCCGTGCGGAGTCGTGCCTGCTGCGCCCTTACAACATGGGCACCGGAGCCGCCCCCTTCGACAGCATGCAGGTCGCGGATCTGGGCGACGTGGCCATCAACACCTTCAACCTCGCCGAGAGTATCGACATCATCGAGCGCTCATTCGAGGAGATCCTGCGTGCGGATTGCGTGCCGCTCACGCTCGGTGGCGACCACACCATCGCGCTGCCGATCCTCCGGGCGATGCGCGGCAAGCATGGACCGGTGGGCCTCGTTCATGTGGATGCACACTCTGACACGAACGACACGATGTTCGGCGCGAAGGTCACCCACGGCACCCCCTTCCGGCGTGCGATCGAGGAAGGCCTGGTCGATTGCCGGCGCGCGGTCCAGATCGGGCTGCGCGGCACGGGCTATTCCTCGGGCGACTTCGACTGGACGCGCGAGCGAGGCGTGCGCGTGGTCTGCGCCGAGGAATGCTGGCTGCGTTCGCTGGCGCCATTGATGAATGAGATCCGCGCCAGCATGGGCGCAGGGCCCGTATACCTGTCATTCGACATCGACGGCATCGACCCGAGCTTTGCGCCGGGCACCGGGACGCCGGAGATAGCGGGCCTGACCGTACCCCAGGCGCTCGAGATCATTCGTGGCTGCCGGGGCCTGCAGATCGTCGGCGCCGACCTGGTCGAGGTCGCTCCGCCTTATGACATCAGCGGCAACACCTCTTTGCTGGCGGCCAACCTGCTGTACGAGATGCTCTGCGTTTTGCCCAAGACCGTCTATCGCAAGCGCTGAGCGAGGCAGCCATGGCCACCGACTCCTCCCCGACGCTGGCGAGCCTTGCGCGCGATCTTTCCGCAGGACGCATCACGAGTCATATGCTTGTGGCGGGCTGCCTGGAGCGGATCAGCGCTGCGGATGGAGAAGGCTCGCGGACTTTCCTGAAAGTGCACGCAGAGCAGGCTCTGAGCACGGCGGACTTCTACGACCAGAGCCGCAGGCGGGGTGCCCTCTTCGGCCCCTTTGCCGGCATTCCCGTCTCCATCAAGGATCTGTTCGATCTCGCCGGCGACACGACCACCTCGGCTTCGACGGTCCTGCGCGATGCGCCCGCGGCGCTGGCGGACTGCCCCGCGGTTGCGCGGCTAAAAGCCGCCGGCTTTGTCGTGATCGGCCGAACCAACATGACCGAGTTCGCCTTTTCAGGCCTTGGACTGAACCCTCACTATGGGACGCCTCTGAACCCCTGGGACCGGGCCACGGGCCGAATTCCGGGTGGATCGTCCTCGGGCGCTGCGGTGTGCATCACGGACGGAATGGCTTTCGGTGCCCTCGGCACCGACACCGGTGGATCGTGCCGCATACCGGCCGCTCTATGCGGCATCGTGGGCTTCAAGCCCACTGCGCACCGTGTACCCAAATCCGGTGTCTACCCTCTTTCGACTACGCTCGATTCGGTAGGCTCGCTTGCACGCTCGGTCACCTGCTGCAGGGCACTGGACGCAGTTTTAGCGGGTGATGCTTCGCCTGAGGATCTGCAGGCACTGGTCTCCGCGAATGCCGGGTCCGAGAGGACTGCAGGAGATGTTCGCGGGTTGCGCCTCGGCGTGCTCAGCTCTTATGTGGTGGAAGGCATCGCCTCCCCGATCGCTGCAGCCTATCAGCGCGCGCTGCGTGAATTATCCGCTGCCGGGGCGATCCTGACGGATGTGCTCGTGCCGGAGTTGAACGATCTGCCGCACCTCAACCGTAACGGGGGCATTGCGGCCGCTGAAGCGTATGCCTTGCACCGGGCGCGTTTGAACAGCGATGCATCCCGATATGACCCCAGGGTCGCCAGCCGCATCATGCGCGCGCGTGAGCAGGACGCCGCGGACTATATAGAGCTGCTTCGTGCGCGAGCCGTCTTCATCGAACGCGTTTCACGCCGGCTGATGCAGTTCGATGCAGTCATCATGCCCACTGTGCCTGTGGTGGCCCCGGCCATCTCGGAGCTGGCAACGGACGATGTCTACGTGCGGACGAATGCGATGGTGTTGAGGAACTCCAGTGTGGTCAATTTCCTCGACGGCTGCGCCATCTCCCTGCCCTGCCACGAGCCCGGATCCGCGCCCGCAGGCCTCACGTTGTTCGGGCTGCGCGATGCCGATCAGCGCCTGTGGTCTGTCGCCTCCGCGGTCGAGCGCTGCTTGCAGGACCCGCTCCACTAGCGGTCCGCCTACCACGATAAGACGTGGCCTGCCGTTGTACAGTAGTCAACCATTGCTCAGGCTGGTTGGACGGGCGTTTGCGACGTTGTTTACGATCCGGCGGTGATCATCCACTCGTCAGCCGAGGGCTTGCCCCTCTCGAGCGAAGCGTGCTCCGAGGTCCTCACGAGAGCTCAACTTGCACGGCTCATCCGATCTCACGTCAGCGGCCAGCTTTACTACGAGGCGGAAAGTGACACGGGCACGGCGATCTACACGCTATCGGACCCGAGGGATCTGCTCATGGTGCGCTATGTAGGTCAAACCAGCGCACCCAAGCGCCGCTTTCTGCAGCACCTGAACAGTGCGAGGCTGTGGCTGCCGGACGAGCTACCGTGGTGGGTGAAGTCGCCTCGCCTGCGACCCCTGTACGCGTGGATCCGGGAGCTGTATCGGGACGGCCGTCGACTGCCGACCATGATCGTGCGCGAGTGTCTGAAGACGGATGCTCGGGTCCGCTCGGCCGAGCGCGCACTCATCTGCGATTACCTGGCGCAACGGTTGCCTCTGCTCAACTATGAGGCTGAGGTACTGGAACGCCAGCTGCGGCTGCTGTGAGTCTCAGCGGAGGTCCGCAAACAGCTTCTTGTAGAGGTTGAGCTGTCGCCGCACGCTCTTCGTTTGGGCCGTCACGGTATGGACGACCTCGCGTCCGTTCATCTTTCCAGTGATGATGAGGTTGCCTTTCTCATCCCGCCAAACGACGGCGTCGGTCAGCGGAGTCGGCTTCTGGCGCACGGCATTCGACCCTTTGTTCTTGATTTGCAGCGAATCCTAACGGGCTCGCCGACGGCGATCAGGCAGAGTTGTCATAATCTGCGCTATTGCAGGCCGGTGGGAGCATCCACCGGATGCCTCGGGACATGCCGAAGCAATCGAAAACGCATGCTGGACGGGTCGCGGCCTACGCAGCACTCTGCGCTGAGCTCGGCGGAGCTTTGCGCGAGGAAGACCCGTCCCGAACGCACGGCGGCACCGATAGCCCGGCAGATCGCTACGACAGCGAGGCGGCGCGGCTTGCCGTGGATCTGCGGACTGTTGCAACCCGCGCGGAAGTGCGTTTTGTCATCAGGCGGACCTTTGGCAGTTGTTCGCCAACACTCCTGGATCGCATCGAGCGGGCGCTCGAGCGGTTCCGGCTGGCGACCGAAATCCACACCTGACGGCCGGCATTACCGGTCAGCACGGATCAACTGAGGCAACCGGAGTCAGGCTCCCTGCCGTCAGGCCTCGCGGGGTCGCCTTCAGCCGCAATGTCCGCAAGCGAGTCGCCCCTCCGGACGAAATGCACCGCGGAGCGACCCTTGCCGCGCCCGCCATGCCTGCCGTAAACGGTCTCAACCGGTACGAGCGACCTCAGGTCCCGGATCATGCCGCGGCACCCCGCTGGCGTGACTCCGAGCTCGACGCTGGCTTCCTCAACCCGGCAACCCTGGGGTCGACGCAGCAAGTCCATCAGTCGCAGATATCGATTGCTCACAACGCCCTCGTCACAGTCCACATCGGTACGACACTCCAGAGCCTGCATGGGGGCTCCTGAGCGATTTTCACTCATGTAAGGCCGGCGGCGCGATACCCAGCCCGTCCGTCTGCACCCTCCCGAGCCCCGGGCTGCGTATTTCTCTTCAGAGCACCACATTGCAAGGGAGATTCGCATGCGTACCCTGACCACGCTGGCTTGCCTGGCGCTGCCGCTACTGGCCATGGCCCAAGGTCCCGAACTCAAACTGCCGTCATTCGAGAATCTGCAGCATCAGGCGGTCGATTCGGTCGATGTCACCTTTGGTGCCGTGCCGCTCGGGCTGATGGGGCTGCTGATCGACGACGGCGACCAGGGCGCCGCCTCCGTGAAGAAGGCCCTGGCCGGGGTCAAGTCCGTGCGGGTGCGCAGCTACCACTTCAGTTCCGACTTCGAGTACTCCAAGGCGGATATCGATGCGGTTCGTGCACAACTGTCCGGGCCGGGCTGGAAGCAGCTGGTACAGACGCGTGACCACAAAAGGAACGAGGCAGTGGACGTCTACGTGGCCATGGACAACCATACGATTACGGGGATCGCCATCATCACCAGCGATCCGCGCAAGTTCACGATACTCAACGTAGTCGGATCGTTGGACATGGACCAGGTGAGGACACTGCGCAAAACCTTTGAGTGAGCCAGCCTTCCGATACGAGCGAGGAGTTGCTGTCGCGGGCCCTGGCGGGCGAGGCGCCCGCCTTCGGCGAGCTGGTCCGTGCGCAGCAACGATCGGTCTACAGCCTGGCGCTGCGCATGCTCGGCAATCGCCAGAAGGCCGAGGACCTGGCCCAGGAGGTCTTCCTGCAACTGCACCGGAATCTGGCAGCCATCGAGTCGGCTGCGCACCTGGGCTTCTGGTTGCGCAGGGTGACAGCCAATCGGGCCATCGACCGGCTGCGCAGGGAGCCGCGGGCGCAGATGCTGCCTTTGGAGGCAGCCGATGGCGTTGCCGACGAGGCCGAGGGTGCCGATCCTCTGTTGATGCGGCAATTACGCGTTCTCGTCGGCGAGCTGCCGCCCACGCCGCGCGCCGTCGTGCTGCTGCGCTATCAGGAAGACCTGGACCCGACGGACATCGCGCGCGCGTTGAGCATGTCCATTCATACGGTGAAGAGTCATCTCAAGCGCTCACTGGCCGCCTTGCGTAAGGGCATCGACGCCGCGGCGCAAGACGAAGTAGGGTCATCGACATGAGTAACGATCTGGACGAATCATTGCGGGCAGCGCTGCGCCCGGTTGATCCGGGCGAGGATCTCACCCGCAAGGTACTGGCCGCCGTGGAGCAAGACTCATCGCGGCCGCCGCGCGGGCCGCTGCCTCCGCCCGGGCACCCCGGTTGGCGCTGGCCTTCGGCCGTGCTGGCGATTGCGCTTCTCGTCGGCCTCGCAACGGCCTACCACTGGCAGCTGCGACGTCAGGAGCGGGGACTGGAGGCGCGGCGTCAGTTGATCGAGGCGCTGCAGGTCACGAGCGAGAAGCTCGACCTGGCCTACCGCGTGGTCAACGAGCAGGAACATACGGAGAATGGGTCATGAGCGCGCGCGGCCACCTCGCGATGCTGGTTCCGACTCTGGTTCTGGCCGCGAGGCTCGCCTGCGCGGAGCCCCCCGGGCAGTTGCTGCTGCCGAATTTCGACTCCCTGACCGGAAAATCCATCCAGTCGGTGAACATCACGCTGGATTCCACTCTCCTCGGTCTCGCCGCCAGTTTCCTCGACTCGAGCAAGCCGGACGATGCGGCCACCATGCAAGTGGTGTCGGGCCTGCGGGGGATCTATGTCAGGAGTTATACCTTCAACAAGGACTTCCCCTACCCGACGGCAGATGTGGAGACGGTGAGACGCCAGCTCGTGCCTCCCGCGTGGCAGCGGCTCGTGCAGGTCCACAGCAAGGAGCAGGCCAACGTTGACATCTACATCTCGGTAGACCACGGGCGCGCGAACGGACTCGCCATCATCTCGAGCGAGCCGAGACAGTTCACGATCGTGAACATCGTAGGCTCGATCGATCTCAAGAAGCTGCATCAGCTCGAAGGCAAGTTCGGGGTCCCGAAGCTGCAGTTGCCCGATGGCCAGTGATCAGGGCGGGTCGAGGACGGCGACAGACTTCGCCAGGAGCCGGTGAGTCCAGGCCCCGCCGTGATCCGGTCCCGGCTTCGAGGGGCAAGCTGGCTTTAACCCGGGGCGAGGCCCCGGCACGTTGACAGAGTCGTTGCCAACGCAGCAGGGACACCGCCATGGCCCGCGATGCCGCACCGCAAGTCAATACGACGCCCCTGATCGATGTTCTGCTGGTGTTACTTGTCCTACTCGTGGTCACGCTGCCTCGCCCCACTCATCGGATTGCGCTCGAGGTTCCCGCCGGCGCGGCCGCGCACCCCCTGGCTCCCGAGATCCGCATCGAAATCGACTTCGACGGCCGTGTGTTTTGGAACGGCACACATGTGCCAGACGAAGCGCACCTGCAACAGTGGTTCGGCCAGGCCGCCGCGGCTCCCGGCATGGTCCGTATCATTCCTGATCGTCATGTTCGCTACGAGCGAGTTGCCCAAGTGCTGGCCTCGGCCAAGAAGTCCCATGTCACGCGCCTGGCGCTGGCGTCCGTGTCCGACTGAGCCGCAGATGAGAAAAGCGTCGCGCCGAGCGGCTGCGTTTCGATAGTCGATTGCGATGAAGGGATCCAGACGGACGACCGGGCCGTTCACACACGCGAAGTCAGGGGCTGTGCGGTACGAGTCGCCAGGTAGCGCTTGTGCAGAAAGTACAGCCCGAGCGGTCCGCTGAGGAACCACATCACCGCGCTGAGTGTGCCGAGAGCGCGCCGACGTCCAATTTCGCGCTCCCTCTCACTGAGAGCCTCCGCCGCAATGACCAGGGGCGCAGCGATGGCCGCCAGGCAGACAGGCCAACCGACATACAGCCAGATCGGCGCCATGCTGAAGGGGTCGTCCGGCATCACGCTTGTCGCGACGCCCGCGAAAAGCGATAGCGCAGTCACCAGTCGCCGGCGCACCAGACGCACGCCCAAGTCGGGACGTGCAACCATCCAAATCGCGTAGCCAAACAGCAGGACGAAGGACCCGACAAGCCGCAATGCCCACAGCCCCAATCCCCCACCCGGCATCGCATCGAGAGCCGCTTCGATGAAGTAGAGAAGCACAGAGACGAGTGCGAGCGTCAGGGGCGACATGGTTGCGTGCCAAGCGGAGCCAGGGGAGTCGATCAGCGTCGAGCCGGAACGGATCAGTCCCGCTCAAATGGTGGAGCGGGTGGCGGAAGGGGTGGGATTCGAACCCACGATCCCCTTGCGGGGATGCCGGTTTTCAAGACCGGTGCAATCGACCGCTCTGCCACCCTTCCGCGCTAATCAAGTCAATCACTTAACCAGATTCTATCAGCTGAAGGTTATCTGCGGACCCTCGGCCTCGAGCGGCGCGCCAAAAGCCTCTTCGTTACGGGAGCATCTCAACGCCACAGCCACGTTGAACCCATGAGCATCGGCGGCCGGCTCGACACGCAAGCGCTAGCACGTATGCACTTCTACAGCATCGACCGCACCGAGCAGGCACAAGCGATTCGGCCCTTGGCCGCATCTGGTCAGGGCGAGCACAGCATTGCGCACGCCACGGGCCTGTCGGCGCAGCAGGTGCGCCGCATCCTGTTGGAGCTGCCCGCGTGAGCGCGCTAGTACGAACGCCTCAGGGCCTCTACCCATGGCCCACAACTCGCTCCGCACTTTGGGCAGGAGCCACCCCCGTCCCCATGGAGGAATGCCCGGTACTGCGTCATAAGGCTGGCCGCACAGAAGGGGCATCGCAAACGCCGTGCGACCATCGCAAACATAATGCAGACAGCCAAGATCATCAGGCCGACCAGTACAGCGTGATGCGGCCGTCAGTTCTGGAATGCGCACAGATCGTTCGTTGCGAGCCGCGCAATGGGCGAGCAACCGGAGGGGAAGCGGGGCAGGCTCATGGCGGCGTAGGCGATGCGCTGGGAGACTGCAACAGCTTCAACACGCGCCTGCGGTGTCCAGCACGCGACCGAGCCAACGAAACCGATCACCAGAGCTGTCAGGACGATGACTTTCATGGCGCCCTCCCGGACCGATTGCCAGAGCCGTTAACAGTGCCTTTACCTTAAGGACCGGAACCTGGGAGGGAACCCGCCACCAGCCACTGGCATACGGGTTGCGCCCGATATTCTCATGACATTATATTACGTATTATCATATATTTATCGTATATATATGAAGTTAATACGCACTCGCTCGGTAGTCCGATCTGCACGACATTCGCGACAGGATTTCGGAGCCTGCGCCTCGCGCCGAGCCGCAGCCATCGGCAAGCGGCCGTCGCATTCCTGCGCTTCGATGCGAGACCGCCGGCTTACCATTGCAGCAGTGACGCGAGGAAATCGAGACGATGAAGCGCAAGGACGACACGCCGGCGTACAACTCACCTGCCTGCTACTTGCATGAGTTCGAGGCAACGCCTGCGGCACAATCGGAGCGCTGGGAAGACGTGAAGATCTGGCGCAAGGAGCGCCGCGAAGAGTTGATCGGTCGGCGCGCCGCAAGAACGGCGACGGAACGGCAGAGCCTGAGCGCGCCGATTCTCGAGTATCTGTTCGATTCGATCGACGTCGCGAGCTGCCCGGTGCTGGGTTTGTACTGGCCCATCCGCGGTGAGATCGACTTGCGCGAGCTAGCACGGCGGCACGTCGCGGCCGGGGGGGTCGTGGGGCTGCCGGTCGTGGTGCAGAAAGCAGCGCCGGTCGAATTCTGGCGATGGCAGCCGGGCGTGGCCATGCGCCGCGGAATCTGGAACATACCCGTGCCGCCGGAGCGTGGCTTGGTCGCTCCGCAACTGCTGGTGATTCCATTGGTTGGTTTTGACAGCGGTCGCTTCCGGCTCGGCTACGGCGGCGGTTTCTATGATCGGACGCTCGGGGCCGCGCAGCCGCGTCCGCGAACGATCGGCGTCGGCTTTGCCGACCAGCAGCTGCCCACGATCTATCCCCAGCCACACGACATTCCAATGGAGAGGATCGTCACCAACGAATCGACGATCCCGAGCTGAAGCCTCGGCGACTCGGGTATACCCAACGGGCGAGCTCACGTGTCTCGCGCTGTTCCAGCGAGCTGATAAAAACTCGACGTGTTCGCGCCGCCCGCGGGCGACCCTTTTTAACCACGCCCGAATACCGGCAGCGCGGCACCGGTGACGGCCCGTGCTGCCGGCGAAGCGAGAAACAGGATCACCTCCGCAATGGCCTCCGGTGCGACCCACCTGGAGTAGTCCGCTTTGGGCATATCAGCGCGGTTGCGGGCCGTGTCAATCGTTCCGGGCAGCACGGCGTTCACCGTGATGCCCCGGTCCTTGAGCTCGTTCGCCAGGCTTTCTGTGAGCCGCTGCACGCCGGCCTTGGAAGCGGTGTAGGCGCCCATGCCGCTCGCGGCCCGCGCGGCGGCCGCGCCGGCGCCGATATTGATGATACGTCCTGCCGCTGATCTCAGAAGCGCAGGCAGAGCCGCTTTTGAGGCGACCACGGCGGTCTTGAGATTGACCGCATACATCCGGTCCCAGACCTCCAGACCCCCCTCTTCCAGAGTCTGCCACTGGAACCCTCCGGCGATGTTCACCAGCACGTCCAGCCGCCCGAAGCGCCCGACGATAGTGCGAACCGCCGCTTCGGCCTGATCGAGCCGCGTCAGATCGACATGACCGACCGGAAAGTAGCGCTCCCCGGCCCGGGCCGCCTCGGCTGCAGGGACCGCCGAATGATCCATGGTTGCAACGTGGGCGCCGGTCGCTTCGAATGCGCTCACGACGGCGCGGCCCAGTGCACCGAAGCCCCCGGTTACTATCACTGCCTGGTTTGGCACGTTGTTACCCTCCGGATCTCTCAATTGCAGGCACGCCGCGATGTCCCATCATGACAGCGCGGCGTGAGACCCGAGAAATGCGACTCCCCTCATGGGGCTTCCTGTAGCACACTTGGTCCATCGATGAGCACCTCCCTGCAGAACATCCGCCCCGATACACCCATGGGTGCGAATCTCGTGGAGGGAGGAGCGACGTTTCACACCTGGGCTCCGCACGCTACGGCCGTCCACGTGGTCGGTGACTTCAACGATTTTACGCCCGCGCCCGACAATGCTCTCGTCGCGGATGCGGACGGTCACTGGCGCGGCTTTATCCCGGGCGCGAAACAGGGACAGCGTTACAAGTTCTGGGTCACGGGCGATGACGGACCCGGTTACAAGCGGGACCCTTACGCTCGGGAAATTCAGGGCGACCAATGGTACTGCGTGATCCGCTCGCCAGCGTTCCCTTGGCATGAGAGCGGTTTCGTCCTGCCAGCCCTCCCGGATGTGGTCCTCTACCAGCTTCATGTCGGAGCGTTCTACGCGCCGCGATGCCCACCGCACGCCGGCACGTTCCTGGACGTGATCATCAAGATTCCGCACCTGGCAGAGCTTGGCATCACGGTGGTGCAGCTTCTGCCGATTCAGGAATTTCCAGGCCGCTTCAGTCTCGGCTACAACGGAACGGACTACTTTGCTCCCGAGTCCGCCTTCGCTGTCACGGATGCCGATCTGACTCCTTACCTTGCCCAAGTCAACGAGCTGCTGGTTGTCAGGGGCCTGCGACCCTATGCCACCATGGACCTTCACGGTGAGGCGAACCAGCTCAAGGCGCTGGTGGATGTGTGCCACGCTTACGGCATGGCGGTGATTTTCGACCTCGTGTTCAATCATGCGGGGGGTGGCTTCGGTGCAGAGAGTCTGTGGTTCTACGACCGCCAGCGCGGCGCGCAGGAAGATCCACCGCGCTACTGGAATTCACTGTTCTTCTCGGATCAGACCTGGGCGGGAGGCAATGTCTTCGATTTCGCATCCCTGGCAGTGCGACGCTTTCTCATCGACAACGCCCGATTCTTTCTCGAAGAGTACCGGGTGGACGGTTTCCGCTTCGATGAGGTCAGTGTGATCGACCGCCTGGGCTACGGACGCGGCTGGGATTTCTGTCAGGAGTTGACGCGCACGCTGCGTTCGGTGCGTCCCGGATTGATTCTGCACGCCGAGTACTGGCCCGTGAACCCGTGGGTCGTCAAGGACGAGCATGAGGGCGGCGCAGGCTTCGATACGACCCTCACTGATGGCTTACGCATCGCACTGCGTAACGTCCTTGCTGCGGCTGCCCGCCTCGACGACGAGCCGCTGCCCATGACTGCACTCGCCGATCAGCTTGCCCCTGCGTATCTGCGTGATCTGTGGCGAGGCGTGCAGGACATCGAGAATCACGATCTCGTACTGCGCCCAAAGGCGGCGACGGACCAGAATCGAATGCAACGCATTGCGCGTGCGGCCGATCCAGCGAACCCACGCTCGTGGTGGGCTCGAAGCCGCTCACGCGTGTCAATGGGACTCGTACTCACCGCACCAGGTATTCCCATGCTGTTCATGGGTCAGGAGTTCATGGAAGACAAGCAGTGGTCGGACGACGTGCTCGATTATCCCGAGCTGCTGCTCTATTGGCAGGGACTGGGCGACTCCGACCCTGCGATGCGGGACTTCCTGCGATTCACACGGGAGCTCCTCGCGCTGCGCCGCGCGCTGCCAGGACTGCGGGGTGAGGGATTCAGGCTCGTGCACGCACACGATGCAAATCGTGTCCTCGCCTTCCATCGCTGGGCTGCACCCCAGGGCCACGATATCCTCGTGGTCATCAGCCTGTGCAACTCACACCAGTATGGATATCGAGTCGGCTTTCCCCTGGGCGGATCGTGGCGGGAGGCGTTCAACAGCGACGTCTACGACAACTGGGTCAATCCCCAGGTGGCGGGCAATGGCGGCCAAGTGAGTGCGGATGCCACACCTTTGCACGGCTACGCGTATTCGGCGGCGCTCACTCTGCCGGCTAATGCACTGCTCGTATTCGCTCCGGAGCGTAGCCCCGGGTCATCGCCCAATCGAGCGCCCGACTGACCCAACCCCCTCCCAGACTCGCTCCCGTGACATCTTCCAGCCCATAGGGGATGCACTCGAGAATCGATCGCGCCGCGCGCAGCCCGCTACGGACGGCGGGACCGATTCCCTCGGCCATATCGCGCGTCGCGAGACCTGCCGCATCACCCGTTATGAATGCGTTGTCGCGCCGGACAACCTCGACGCGGCCCCGAAGGAAGTAACTGTAACCGGAGGGCTCGTAGCGCGCCCCCGGAGTGAGCGTGCGATCAAGTGTCTCCTGCAGGTGAGACCAGTGGTCCCGGATGTCGCTGCGCCCGGCCTTCATGCGGTCGGCCATCCCCCCCACGCCCACGTTCAGCCAGCCGTTCTGCTTGGGCACGTACCACGAATATCCGGGCAAGCCCCTGTCGAAGAACCACAAGTGGCAGTCCGGGTCCTTCCACCGGTACTCCATCTCGTGCTCGAGGGTCACGGTCTGCAGCCCGCTCGCGCGTGGATTCAACTCGCGGAACAGGGACCGGTAGACCGGACAGCGTGTGCCGCCTGCTCCGATCAGGTATTTGCAGCGGAATGCCTCATCGACGATGTATTCACCGGTCTCGGCACGGATGTTCCGCACCGTGTGCTGGAGCACTTCGGCGCCCGAGCGCTCCAGGAGCCAGGCGTCGAACTCGAAGCGGCGAATCGAATGCTGCACGCTCGAGAGGCGGAAATGCAGTCCCTTGAGATGCACGTGAAGGCGGTCGAAGGTGAGAAAGCGATGCGGATAGGATGCGACATCCATCTGCAGATCGCGCACGACTTCCGGAGTGATCCAGCCGGCGCACAGCTTCGAACGCGGGAAGCGCTCCTTGTCGAGCACGAGAACATCCGCGCCACGCAGCTTCAGCTCGCGCGCGGCCGCCGATCCGGCCGGCCCCCCGCCGACCACGAGGACCTCACAGGTGCGCATGGAGAGTATGCAGATGTCTAGCGGACGTAAAGGTGCTCGCGCGTCAAGGGCACGTCGTTGCTCGTCCCGGGTGCAAATACCACCTGGAAGAGCTGCAGCGTCCCGGTAGTGAACGCAGCAATGGAACCGGCCAGGTAGAGCCGCCACATGCGAACGAACCGCTCATCGAACATCGCGGCGACCCGATCGCGGGCTCCTTCGTAGAGCACGAGCCAGTCCCGCAGCGTGCGGGCGTAATGCAACCGCAGGTTCTCGATGTCGAGAATCGAGAGATTCCAGGGCTCGAAGATCTGCATCATCTCGCTCAGCGCCGGAGGATACGCGCCGGGGAAAATCCGCTTCTCGATCCATGGGTGCATGGCAGCCGGGCGGTTGCGCCCAATCGAATGAATCAGTCCGCGACCGCGACCGCCCAGGCACTGCTGTACGACACGTCCGAGCTGATGATAGTTATCCACTCCGACATGCTCCAGCATGCCGACGGACACGAACGCATCGTAATGACCCGAGATGTTGCGGTAATCATCCTCGACGTATTCGACCTGTGAATCGAGGCCCTGGCTGCGTGCCCTCTCGCGCGCGTACATGACCTGCTCATGCGAGATGTTGAATGCGCGCACCTTCACACCGTAGTGGCGCGCCATGTGCAATCCCAGAGCGCCCCACCCGCAGCCCGCCTCGACCACGCTCTCACCCGGTCGCAGGCGCAACTTGCGGCAAACGTGGTCCATCTTGGACACCTGCGCCTCATCCAGCGTGGAGGTCGGAGGCGGGTAGTAGGCACAGGTGTAGGCCATGGTCTGGCCGAGCCACAGCGAATAGAAAGCGTTGCCGATATCGTAGTGGTGATGAATATTCTCGCGGGAGCCCGGCAGTGTGTTGATGTGTTTGCGACGCATCAGCTCGACGCCACGGCGCAGGACCGAGAACTTTCTCGCGCCCGAAGCGCCGGCGTGGTAGATCGTCTCCAGCAGCTGAACCAGATCACCCTCGACGGTGATCCGTCCTTCGCTGTAGCTATCCCCGAATCGGACCTGCGGATCCGCCAGTAGCCCATACAGCGTGCTGCGGTCGGCCAGATGGATGCGCGCCACCGACTCGAGGACCCCCGGGGAGCTCACGCGCTCGCCGGTCCAGAGGACGAATTCCAATGGCGGATCGCCAAGAAACGCCAGCAGCCGCACGAGTAATCGTCCCTCGATGGAGCGCCCGGCCACCAGGGCAGTGGGCTCAGCGGGTTCGATGGCCTCCACAGGCTGCATGGCCGGCAAGCCCTGCGCAGGTGGCGTTCGCACCCCCGTGGGGCGTTGGGCCTCGGAAGCTACACGATTTTCGGCGACACTCACCGGTATTCTCCCTCCATCCTGGTGCCTAATTTAGCAACGAATGGGCCCGACGCAACGCTTCCCCGGCTCCTGGACCATGGAAATCTGCCCCATCCGGACCCGCGGATCAAATCGAAGGGGGTCGAGCCGAGCGGGGCCGCGTGCCCGGCCAAGGCCGAGCGTGCCCGAGCAGGGGCCGCGTGCCCGGCCAAGGCCGGTACCCGAGCGGGGCCGCGCGCCCGAGCGGGCCGCCTCCCCGGTCCTGGGCCGCCCGACGAGCGGGACGTGCGGACGAGGGGGTGGACGAGCGGTTCGGTCGATCTTTGCGACTAACCAGGCGTCAGTTTCTCGATACCCGGCATGTAGGCGTGCAGCACGCTGGGTACCGACACTGAGCCGTCGCTGTTCTGATAGTTTTCCAACACCGCGACCAATGTGCGCCCGACCGCCAGGCCGGAGCCATTGAGGGTATGCACGGGCTCGGGCTTGCCGCTCTCGGGGTTGCGCCACCGTGCCAGCATGCGTCGGGCCTGGAACGCCTCGAAATTGCTGCAGGAAGAGATCTCACGGTAGCGCTGCTGGGCAGGCAGCCACGCCTCGAGGTCATAGGTCTTGGCACTATTGGCGCCAATGTCTCCGGCACAAAGGGCCACCGTCCGGTAGGGAATATCGAGCTTCTTCAGCACGGTCTCAGCATGCGCCGTCAACTCCTCCAGCGCGGCATACGAATGGGTGGGCTGGGTGATCTGCACCAGCTCGACCTTGTCGAACTGATGATTGCGGATCATGCCTCGGGTGTCCTTGCCCGCCGCGCCAGCCTCGGAACGGAAGCACGGCGTATGGCAGACGAATTTCACGGGCAGATCCGCAGCGGCGAGAATCTGCTCGCGCACCAGGTTGGTCACCGGGACTTCAGCCGTCGGGATGAGGTAGAAGGCCGGCTGCCCGCAGAGCTGCTGCCCGGAGAGCTGCGGAGCAGTGCCCAATCCTGAAGGGGGGCCGAGCTCGCTCCGGCCTCTCACTGCGAACAGATCCTGCTCGAACTTCGGCAACTGCCCGGTGCCGAATAACGCCTGCGGCTGCACCATGTACGGCACATACACCTCCGTATATCCGTGCTCGCGTGTATGCAGGTCGAGCATGAACTGGGCCAGGGCGCGGTGGAGGCGCGCAACCTGCGCGCGCATGACGACGAAGCGCGCACCGGAGATGCGCGCCGCTGCGGCGAAGTCGAGGCCGCCCAGGCTTTCCCCGATCTCCACATGGTCCCTTACCTTGAAAGCGTACGAGCGCGGCTCACTCCAGCGTCGGATCTCCTGGTTCGCCGTCTCGTCGCGACCGTCGGGAACCGACTCATGCAGCAGATTGGGCAGTCCCGCTTGCCACTGCTCGAGCGAGGCCTGTACGGCATTGAGCGATTGCTCGGCACGGCCCAGCTCTTCGGTCAGACCAACACTGCGTGCCATGAGGGCACTGACGTCCTCGCCCTTCGCCTTGCCAATACCCACGCCCTTGGCGTTCGCATTGCGCTCGGCGCGCAGGCGATCCACCTCCACTTGGGAGGCCTTGCGCTGTTCCTCCAGCACCTGGAACGCGTGCACATCGAGCACGAACCCGCGGCGTGCGAGATTTCGCGCGACGGCCTCCGGCTCCGAACGCAGCAACCTGGGATCTATCACGACGGCTTGCTTCCTCGCAGGCGCGCGAGCGCCTCGCTGATCTTCAACTCGAGGCCTCTGGGTGCCGGGCGATAATAATGGCGCGCGGGCATCTCATCCGGCAGGTACCGCTCCCCTGCGGCATACGCATCCGGCTCATCGTGGGCATAGCGGTAGTCGCGCCCATGGCCCAGGTCTTTCAACAGACGTGTTGGGGCATTGCGCAGTCGCAACGGGACCTCCAACGTGCCGAACTTCTCGACATCCTCCATGGCCTCACCCATCGCGACATACACCGCGTTGCTCTTGGGAACGCAGGCGAGATAGACCACTGCGTTGGCGATGGCCAGCTCACCCTCCGGACTTCCGAGGCGGTCGTACGCTTCCCAGGCATCGAGAGTCAGGGCGAATGCGCGAGGGTCGGCCAGCCCAACGTCCTCGATGGCCATGCGTACCACCCGTCGGGCGATGTAAAGCGGGTCGCAGCCACCATCGAGCATGCGACACAGCCAGTACAACGCCCCGTCCGGATCGGTGCCGCGTACGGCTTTGTGCAGGGCCGAAATCTGATCGTAAAACTGGTCTCCCCCTTTGTCGAAGCGCCGCCGCCCGCCCGTGGCGACCTCTTTCGCAATCGCCTCTGTGAGTGCGCGCGGAGGGGCCGCCTCAGCGAGTGAAGCGCCGAGCTCCAGCATGTTGAGCCCTCGCCGCGCATCCCCGTCGGCGGCCCGCGCAAGGAGCTCGAGCGCCTGCGGTTCGGCGCTGAGGTGCTCCTTTCCCAAGCCACGCTCCTCATCCGTCAGGGCGGCGCGCAGCAGCGCTGCGATGTCATCCGTGGAAAGCGCGCGTAACACATACACCCGCGCTCGCGAAAGCAGCGCGCTCACCACCTCGAACGAAGGATTCTCGGTGGTGGCTCCCACAAAGATGAGAGTACCGTCCTCGAGAAAGGGCAGAAACGTGTCCTGCTGCGCCTTGTTGAAACGGTGCACCTCGTCGAGAAACAACAGAGTCGGGCGCCCGCTCGCGGCGCGCGCGGCTCGGGCCGTCTCGACCGCCGCCCGGATATCCTTGACACCAGCCATCACCGCCGAGAGCGCAATGAAGTGGGCATCGGTACTCTGTGCGATCAGACGCGCGAGGGTGGTCTTGCCAGTGCCCGGCGGCCCCCACAGGATGAGCGAGTGCAGCTGACCTGCCTCGATCGCCTGCCGCAGCGGCTTGCCCGGCCCGAGCACCTGGGGCTGCCCCACAAATTCCGCGAGCGAGCGGGGCCGCATGCGGTCTGCCAGCGGCCGCAGCGCCGGCATCATTGCCGCGGAGTCCCGATCACATCGACGCCGGCTGGAGGGGTAAAGCTGACTTCCTCGGGCGCGACGTGCCCGTTGCGCTCGACGTGATCGAACACCACGGTTGCCTGCTGCCCGAGCTTATCGTCGAGGACCATTCGCCTGAGCTCTCCCGCGGCGAATCCCAGCTCTGCCCGGCGGAAGTCGGCCTGGCTGCCGTGCGGCTCGACGCGCACCCACTCGAGTCCCTCTCTGTTGTCCTCGGGGGTGATCGCGAAATTCTTGCGGACATCTCCGGTGCCCGATAGAAGCATCATCGGTGTGGCCGACAGCACGGCATCCATCGGCTTCACCGTCACCTGCTGCAGGTCGCGATCCAGAAACCACAGGTTGCGCCCATCGGCGACCATGAGCTGACCGGCAGTCGCGTCGGAGCCCTGAGGGTGGATCTCCCAGCTGAACTTACCGGGACGCTCGACGATCAGCGTACCCGTAGAGCGATCTATCTGCCGACCGTGCGCATCCACGAGCGTCTGCACGAACGTCGCGCGCAGAGTCTTCATTCCCTCGAGATAGCTGTCGAGCGGGGTCGAAGCGCCCCAGGCAACCTGCCCCAGGAGCATGAGCAGCGCGACAGACCATCCTCTGAGCATGCTCATCCGTCGGGAGGCGCCGGCACGAGGACCTCGCGTGCGCCGTTGGACTGCAGGGGACCGACCAGACCCGCCATCTCCATGGCTTCGAGCAGCCGGGCGGCACGGTTATAGCCAATCTTCAGGCGCCGTTGCACGTAGGAGATCGACGGCTTGCGCTCGGTCGTGACGATCTTCACCGCCTCGTCATAGAGTGGGTCGGCCTCCGGATCCTCCATCGCCACCGCCTCGCCCTCCTCCGGCGCAATTCCCGGGATCGGCGTACGAGGCCCGGACAGGACCTCCTCGATGTAGTTGGGCGGAGTCGGCGAGCGCAGCCCTTCGACGACCCGGTGCACCTCCTGATCCGACACGAAGGCTCCATGCACACGCGTCGGCAAGGATGTTCCGGAGGGAAGAAACAGCATGTCGCCGTGGCCGAGCAGCGTTTCGGCGCCCATCTGGTCGAGGATGGTGCGCGAGTCCACCTTAGCCGATACCTGGAAGGCGATCCGGCACGGAATGTTGGCTTTGATCAGGCCCGTGATGACGTCCACCGACGGGCGTTGCGTCGCGAGGATCAGGTGGATGCCGGAAGCGCGCGCCTTCTGCGCGAGGCGCGCTATCAGCTCCTCCACTTTCTTCCCGACGATCATCATCAGGTCGGCCAGCTCGTCGATGACCACGACGATGTAAGGCAGCGGAGTCAGGTCCGGAATCTGCGACTGGTCGAGAGTCGGGTCATTGGCCGCCTTGAGCATCATCACCGGATCCCGGATGGGCTTGCCCGCCTCGATCGCATCCTTCACGCGGCGGTTGAAGCCGGTGATGTTGCGCACCCCGAGAGCAGCCATGAGCTGATAACGACGCTCCATCTCCGCGACCGACCAGCGCAGCGCGTTGGCGGCCTGCTTCATGTCGGTGACCACCGGGGCGAGCAGGTGCGGAATGCCCTCGTACACAGACAGTTCGAGCATCTTCGGATCGATCATGATGAGCCGCACGTGCTCGGCGGTAGATTTGTAGAGCAGCGACAGCACCATGGCATTGATGCCGACCGACTTGCCCGAGCCGGTCGTCCCCGCGATCAGCAGGTGCGGCATGCGCGCGAGATCCGCTACCACAGGCTGCCCGCCGATGTCCTTGCCCAGCGCCAGCGCGATCGGCGAGCTCATGTCGTCGTAGGCCTTCGAGCGCACGATTTCCCCAAGCGTGACAACCTCGCGCTTCTCGTTCGCGATCTCCAGACCCATGACGCTCTTGCCCGGGATCACTTCGACGACTCGCACGCTGAGCACCGACAGGGCTCGCGCGAGATCCTTCTGCAGGCTGGTGATCTGGCTCGCCTTCACCCCAGGCGCCGGCCGCAGCTCGAAGCGCGTCACCACCGGGCCGGGCTGCACCGCCACCACCTCGGCCTCGATGCCGAAATCCTTGAGCTTCATCTCCACCAGCCGCGAGAGCGCCTCGAGCGCTTCCGCCGAGTACAAAGGCTCGCGAGGCGGTGGATCATCCAGCAGGTTCAGCGGAGGCAGCTCGCTCGCCTTCGGCGGGTCGAAGAGGGGCACCTGGCGCTCCTTGTCGACGCGCTCGCTCTTCTCGACGATGGGCGCAGGCGGCTCGATGCGGGGCGGCGTGCGTGCCGGCACCTTCTTCTGCTCCGTCTTGGCTGCTTCCTTGCGCGCCAGCTTGCGCTCTCGTCCCTGGGACACCTCCTTGGAGCTCGCCAGACGCTCCCGCAGCCACGACACCCCGCCCCAGAGACCGGAGCCGAGGCGATCCATGATCGTCAGCCAGGAGACGTGAAAAGCCAGTGACAGGCCCGCCATCCAGGCCGCGATCAGCAACAAGGTCGCGCCGAGAAAGTCCACCCCCGAGGCGAGCCCTCGTCCGACCAGGCTGCCGACCACCCCGCCTGCGCTCTGGCGCAACGCTCCGGGATTCCAATGCAGCGTGGTGAGGCCGCAACTGGCCACGAGCACGAGCACGAAGCCGGCGATTCGCACGGCGGTGTTCATCCTGGATCCCGGCTCACTGTGCTGCCGGCGCAGCAGGTACCAGCACGCCACGCCGAGCATCACGGGGAACAGGAAGGCGGGCCGTCCGAACAGGAAAAAAAGTACATCCGCCACCCAGGCGCCGACGGGGCCAATGCGGTTGTGGATGACGTTGGAGTTGCCGGTGAATGAGAAGCCGGGGTCATCGGGGCTGAAAGTAGCGAGCGCCACGAATATCACCAGCGCCAGCACTCCCAGGGCGATGAGGGCGCTCTCGCGCAGACCGCGGGCCACGGCAGAGGTGAGACGATGCGAATGGCGCGCTTGCGCCGCTGTGTCGGCCAATCCCGAGAGCTCCGTTCAGTGCTGAGAACCTCTTCAGCCGGCGCGCGGCGCGCCGCTACAGGTTCGGGTCGTCGCCTCAATCGGCCGCGGGCCGTGGGCGGTTCCCATTATAGTGCCTGCCGCGGGCTGAATCGTGCACGCACTTGATACCATGCCTGACTCGACTCAACGAGACCGTTCTTAATGAGCCCCAGCGCACGCCATCAACGCCTCATCATCCTCGGGTCGGGACCGGCCGGCTACAGCGCCGCGGTGTACGCGGCCCGCGCCAACCGCTCGCCGCTTCTGATTACCGGCGTCGAGCAGGGTGGCCAGCTCATGACGACCACCGAGGTCGACAACTGGCCGGGCGATGTGGAAGGCCTGCAGGGCCCTGCCCTGATGGAGCGCATGCGCCGGCACGCGGAGCGGTTCTCGACCGAGATCGTCAACGACCACATCCACACGGTGGAGCTGTCCTCGCGCCCGCTGCGCCTGCAGGGGGATACCCACCACTACACCTGCGATGCGCTCATCATCGCGACCGGCGCGGCAGCCAAGTATCTGGGCCTGCCATCGGAGGAGAAGTTCCGTGGGCGGGGCGTTTCGGCCTGCGCCACCTGCGACGGATTTTTCTTTCGCGGCCACCAGGTCGCGGTGACCGGTGGAGGCAACACCGCAGTCGAGGAAGCTCTGTACCTCTCGCACATCGCCAAGCACGTCACCCTCGTGCATCGGCGGGATCGGCTGCGCGCGGAGAAGATTCTCCAGGACCGCCTGTTCCGCGAAGTGCAGAGCGGCAAGATCTCCATGGTCTGGAATCACACCATCGAGGAAGTGCTCGGCGATCAGAACGGAGTCACCGGGGTGCGATTACGCTCGGCCGATGGCGCCAGTGCGCGCGAGATCGCCGTCACGGGACTGTTCGTCGCCATCGGACATACACCCAACACGGCCATCTTCGCCGGCCAGCTGCAGATGCGCGAAGGCTACATCAGAACCCGCAGTGGCCCGGATGGCAACGCCACCGCCACCAGCGTGGCCGGCGTGTTCGCAGCCGGGGATGTGGCCGATCATGTCTATCGGCAGGCCATCACTTCGGCGGGCGCCGGCTGCATGGCGGCACTCGATGCGGACCGGTACCTCGAAAGCCTGGATGCGGCCACGGATGCGCACACGAGTCCACAGAAGCATCGATGAGCTGAGCGCGCAGCAGTGGAATGCGCTCGTCCCCGATCGCAATCCGTTCCTGCGCCACGAATTCCTGGCGGCGCTGGAGCATACCGGCTGCATCGGGCCGGGTACGGGCTGGAATCCGTGCTACCTCACGCTGACGGATGAGTCGGGTCTGGCGGCTGCGGTACCCGCCTTTGCCAAGGGCCACTCCTACGGGGAGTTCGTCTTCGATTTCGCCTGGGCGCAGGCCTATTCCCGGTTCGGGCTCCGCTACTATCCCAAGCTCACGGTGGCCGTGCCGTTCACGCCAGCCACCGGCCCCCGCTTGCTGCTGCGGCCGGACCTGGATGCCGCGCCAACCGCCCGGCGTCTGCTGGGTGAGCTCGAAAGCCACACACAGGGCCACGCGCTCTCGTCCATCCATGCGCTCTTCCTCGACGAGAGCTCGCGCCTGGCCTGCGAGCAGGCCGGGTGGCTGATCCGCAAGGACTGCCAGTTCCACTGGCGCAATCATGGCTACGCGAGCTTCGAGGACTATCTGGATACCTTCACGGCCGAGAAGCGCAAGAAGGCCCGACGCGAGCGCCGCCGCGTCGCCGAAGCCGGTATCCTCTTCGAGACCCGCATGGGGCCTGAGCTCGATGAGCCTCTGCTGGATCAGGTTTATGCGTTTCACCGCGAGACCTTCCTGCGCCATGGTCACGAGCCCTACCTGACGCGCCCATTCTTCACCGAGGCCGCCCGTGCCCTCGGGGACGCACTGATGGTCAAACTGGCGGTGTACCGTGGCACTGCCGTCGCGGCGGCCATCTTTTTCTGGTCTCCGCAGGCACTGTTCGGCCGCTACTGGGGAGCGGCCGCCGACTATCACAGCCTGCATTTCGAGGCCTGCTATCACCAGGGCGTCGAGTTCTGCATCGAGCGCGGCATCGGCCGATTCGAGCCGGGAACCCAGGGCGAGCACAAGGTGAGCCGGGGCTTCGAGCCGACCCTCACCTGGTCGGCGCACTACATTGCGAATCGCCGCTTCCGCGTGGCCATCGGCGAGTACCTGGACCGTGAAGGCGCCTCGGTAGAGGCTTACGCCCAGGAAGTGCAGGAGCACGTGCCTTATCGCGACAAGCGCCCGCTGGGCGGCAAGGAAATAGCTTGAGATCCCTCACCTGGCTCTCGCCCCAGGACGAGCCGGACAGCTTTCCGGCACCCGAGCAGGCGCTGGAGGATCCCGCCGGATTGCTGGCCGCCGGCGGGGATCTGTCACCGGCGCGACTGCTGGCCGCTTATCGCCGCGGTATTTTCCCGTGGTATTCCCCCGGGCAGCCCGTGCTGTGGTGGTCGCCCGACCCGCGCGCGGTCCTGTTTCCCGAGGAGTTCCGTTGCGCCCGCAGTCTTGCCAAGACCCTGCGTAACGGCGGTTTCCGCAGCGCGGTCAATTGGAATTTCAGCGCGATCATCGATGGCTGCGCAGCGCCTCGCCCGCACACGCAGGGCACCTGGATCACCGAGGAGATGCGCGACGCCTATCTGCAGCTGCACCGGCTCGGCTACGCGCACAGCATCGAGAGCTATCGCGATGAAGTGTTGGTCGGCGGTCTATACGGAGTGCGCCTGGGGAGCGTCTTCTTTGGCGAATCGATGTTCAGCCGGGAGCGGGATGCCTCCAAAGTGGCCCTCGCGCACCTGGTGAGCCTGTGCCGCGCCAATGGCATCGTGGTCATCGACTGCCAGCTCGCCTCCCGTCATCTGCACAGTCTGGGCAGCCGCTCCATCGCCCGCAGCCAGTTCCTCTCGCTGCTCGGTGAGCACGTCGGCATGCGGCCCCAGGCCTTCGCCTGAGCGCGCAGCGGACGGCCGGAGCACTCTCGCGCGGTGAAATTGCAATGCCCACGATGGTTATGCTGCAATTCGCGCCCCTCAAGCCGATAAGGGCCGTATGTCGAAGGAAGATGCCATTCAGATGGAAGGCGAGGTCGTGGAGACCCTGCCGAACACGACGTTCCGGGTGAAGCTCAAAAACGGACATGTCGTGACCGCGCACATCTCGGGAAAGATGCGCAAGAACTACATTCGTATCCTCACGGGCGATGCCGTGACGGTGGAAATGACCCCCTACGACCTGACCAAGGGTCGAATCATCTATCGGGGCCGGTAAGCGGCTCGCCGTCCGCCCGGCGACAGGCTCAGACGGTCACCTCGGGAAGCTGCGTCGGAGCGCAATCCAGCCTCAGTTTCGAGCCATCCTCACTCACTGAGATGGTCACCTGGCCGCCGCCGACGAGCTTGCCGAACAGCAGCTCCTCGGCCAGCGGGCGCTTGATGTGCTCCTGAATCAGCCGCGCCATCGGGCGCGCACCCATCTTGGGGTCGTAGCCCTTCTCGGCCACCCAGCGACGCGCCTGGTCATCCAGGGTGATGGTGACGCCCTTGGCTTCGAGCTGCATCTCGACTTCCACGATCAGCTTGTCTACCACCCGCTCGATCGTGATGGGGTCGAGCGAGGCAAACTGGATGACCGCATCGAGGCGGTTGCGGAACTCCGGGGTGAAGATCCGCCGGATCGCCTCCATCCCGTCGCTGGTGTTGTCAGAGTGGGTGAACCCGATGGACGGCCGGCTCATCTCCTGCGCTCCCGCATTGGTCGTCATCACGATGATGACATGGCGGAAATCGGCCTTGCGGCCGTTGTTGTCGGTGAGCGTGCCGTGATCCATGACCTGCAGCAGCAGGTTGAATACATCCGGATGCGCCTTCTCGACCTCATCGAGCAGCAGCACGCAATGCGGATGCTTCGTGATCGCCTCTGTCAGCAGCCCGCCCTGATCGAAGCCCACGTAGCCCGGCGGCGCGCCGATGAGGCGCGAGACCGTGTGCCGCTCCATGTACTCGGACATGTCGAAGCGCAGGAACTCCACGCCCATCGCGATGGCGAGCTGGCGTGTCACTTCGGTCTTGCCGACACCGGTGGGCCCCGCAAACAGGAAGCTGCCGACCGGCTTGCGTTGATCTCCGAGTCCCGAGCGCGCCATCTTGATGGCGGCGGCCAGCGACTCGATCGCCTTGTCCTGTCCGAAGATCACGAGCTTCAGATTGCGCTCGAGATTGCGCAGGACCTCGCGGTCGGAGGTTGACACGCTCTTGGGAGGAATCCGCGCCATGCGCGCGACGATGTCCTCGATATGGCGCACCTCGACGACCGGCTCACGCTCGGCGATCGGCTTCAGGCGCTGGCGCGCGCCCGCCTCGTCGACCACGTCGATCGCCTTGTCTGGAAGATGTCGTTCGTTGATGTGACGCGCCGCGAGCTCCGCGGCGGCCTTGAGAGCGTCCGTCGCGTAGGTGATGCCGTGATGCTCCTCGAAGCGGGGCTTCAGGCCGATCAGAATCTCCACCGTCTCGGCGACCGAGGGCTCCACGACATCGATCTTCTGGAAGCGCCGGGCCAGAGCATGATCCTTCTCGAAGATGCCCCGGTATTCCTGGTAAGTGGTCGAGCCGATACAACGGATCTCGCCGTTGGTCAGCACCGGCTTGATGAGATTCGAGGCATCCATCACCCCGCCCGAGGCGGCCCCCGCGCCGATGACCGTGTGAATCTCATCGATGAAGAGAATCGCCCCGGGCTGCTTCTTCAGCTCGGTGATCACCCCTTTCAGGCGCTTCTCGAAGTCACCCCGATATTTGGTGCCGGCGATCAGCGCACCCATGTCGAGCGCGTAAATCGTGCAGTCGGCCAGCACCTCCGGAACCTTGCCTTCGAAGATCAGCCGCGCGAGGCCCTCGGCGATGGCTGTCTTGCCCACGCCTGCCTCCCCCACGTACAGGGGGTTGTTCTTGCGGCGGCGGCACAGAATCTCGATGGTGCGCTCCACCTCGAGCTTGCGCCCGATCAGCGGATCAATGCGGCCTTCCTGCGCCAGGCGGTTGAGGTGAGTGGTGTATTTCTCCAGCGCACTGCCGCCTTCCGGATCCCGCTCGCCCTCGGACTGCGTATCCTCCTTGTCGGTGGTCTTTTCCTCGGCGATCTTGGAAAGGCCATGTGAGATGTAGTTCACCACGTCCAGCCGCGTGACGTGCTGGCGGTTCAGGAGGAACACAGCGTGGCTCTGCTTCTCGCTGAAGATCGCCACGAGCACGTTCCCGACGCCAACTTCCTTCTTCCCGCTCGACTGAACGTGGAATACGGCGCGCTGCAGCACGCGCTGAAAGCCGAGAGTGGGCTGGACTTCCCGCTCCTCACCCTCCTCCAGGCGCGGGGTGGACTGATCCACGTGGTCTTTGAGTTCCTGCTTGAGCTTGCCCAGATCCGCCCCGCAGGCACGCAGGATCTCGCGCACCTTCGGCGTATCCAGGATTGCGAGCAGAAGATGCTCCACGGTCAGGTATTCGTGACGCGCTTCACGTGCCTGATGGAACGCATCGTTGAGACAATATTCAAGCTCGTTGGACAGCACGTTCGTCGGCCCTCACTTCAATGATTCCATGCGCAAGCCGGCCCTGCCGGGCGCCCGCCCGCCGCTCCAGACGGCTTCCTTCGAACAGCTCATCCGGGCTGCCTCCTCTACGCTTCCTCCAATGTACACATCAGAGGGTGCTGATTATCGCGCGCATACGTGGTCACCTGTGCAACCTTAGTTTCGGCAATCTCGTATGTGAAGACCCCACACACGCCCTTACCCTTGGTATGCACTTCGAGCATTATCCGCGTCGCCGTCGGTCGGTTCAGGGCGAAGAACTTTTCGAGTACATCGACCACAAATTCCATGGGAGTGTAGTCATCATTGAGCAGGACCACCTGATACAGGGGAGGCTGTTTGACCTGCGGCCGCGACTCCTCAACGACAATGCCGGTATCGGGACGAGCAGGATGCGGATCGGGCATGGCGTCTTTATATGGGTCGCCAAACGGCAACACAAGCCTGCAATGATGGGTAGTCGTTTAATCAGCAGAAACAATTGCTTGAGAGCCTGTACGACAGCCCCGTATGATTGCCCCTGCAAAGGCGCAGGACCGCACTGCGGCGGCGCCGTCCGCAACCGGGCGCACTTTCCACGGGAACCCGGGTCGGAATTGCTGTTCGTGGGGTCTCACGAGGACTGGTCCGGCCAATGAATGCCGCATCCTGGCTTGAAGGATTGCCGGTGCCCGAGAAGTGGCGCGCGCTCGCCATGGCGCATGGGCCTCGCATTGCCACATGGGTGCTCGCGCTTGCGCTGAGCGTGCAGGCCGCGGTCATCGTCACGAACCTCGCCGGAGCCGGCCGCACACCCAAGGCGATGGGAGGAGCGCCACCCTCCCCGGTCCAGCGCCGAAGCGTGGACGTGGCCGCTATCGTCAACGCGAGTCTCTTCGGCAAGGCAACAGTGAGCAGCGCCAGCGCCCAGGACGCCGCGAATGCTCCCCAGACGACCATGCCGCTGGTGCTGACCGGGATCATCGCCGCAGAGGACCCACACGATGGCCTGGCCATCCTCGGAGAGAACGTCGCAGCCGCCAAGGTGTATGCGGTTGGAGACAACATTCCCGGCGGTGCGAAGCTTCACTCGGTCTACGTCGAGCGCGTCGTGATCGATCGGAACGGCCGGCTCGAGTCGCTCATGCTGCCCCACCAGGCACAGGGCTCGGGGCCGCCGCCGTCGGCCGCCGCGCTGCAGACCGAATCCCCGGTCATGGACCGGATGCGGAAGCTGATTTCCGACGACCCCGGACTGATGGCGGACATCATGCGGCCACAGCCGGTGTTCGCGGCAGGCAAACAGAAGGGCTACCGCGTCTATCCGGGTCGGAACCGGGCGGCTTTCAGCCGGCTGGGACTGCACCCGGGAGACCTGGTAACGGCGATCAACGGCACGCCGCTGGATGATCCGGCTCGCGGACAGGAAATCTTCCGCACACTGGGATCCTCCAGTGAGGCACACATCACAGTCATGAGAGGCGGGCAGCAGCAGGATCTCACATTGAACATTGCGCAGGTCGCGCAGGAGGCCGAGGCACTGGTCGGCTCCCAGGGTGCGACCGCGCCGGAGCAGGGGCAACCGCCGGTGCCTCCGCCGCCGTCGGAGCCTCCTAACCAGCCCGACACTTCGCAGTAATGCCGGCATGCCGGCCTCGGGGGAACGTGTAGTGAATGGAATTCGGTCGTCCACGTCGGAAAGGCGCCTGCGCTTTCTGATGCGTTGCGCGCCAGTGGCGCTGGTGGTGGCATCCGTCGCCTCCGCGCAGCAGACTGGGCGCATCACCCCCAACTTCAAGGACGCCGACCTCACCCAGATTACGGAGGCGGTCGGCGCCGCCACGGGCAAGACTTTCATCATCGACCCGCGTGTACGCGCGCAGGTCACGATGTTGTCATCGACCCCGATGACACCCGCGGCGTTCTATCAGGCATACCTCGCCATCCTGCAGGTGCACGGATTCATCGCAGTGCAGAACGGCGACATCGTGAAGGTGCTGCCGGATGCCAACGCCCGTCAGGTCCCCTCGATAGATCTCCCGGAACACGTCAGCTCCACTTCCGATGAGATCGTCACCCAGGTAATCGACGTCAAGAACGTCAGCGCCGCTCAGCTCGTGCCCATCCTGCGGCCGCTCATTCCGCAGTATGGCCAGCTCGCCGCCTACCCTGCCTCGAACATCCTCATCATCTCGGACCGCGCCAACAACGTCGATCGCGTCACCCGCATCATCCGTCGCATCGACCAGGTAGGCGATCAGGATGTCGAGATCATTCCGCTGCAGAATGCCTCCTCCGCCGAGATCGTCCGGGTGGTGAACTCCCTGTATCAGGGACAGGGCGCCGCCGAGGGCGGCAGCCCGATCAAGGTCGTGGCCGATGACCGCTCGAACAGCGTGTTGGTCGGAGGTGATCAGTCGCAACGGCTGCGCATACGCGCCCTGATCGCGCATCTGGATACGCCGCTCGACTCTGGTGGCGATACGCAGGTGCGCTACCTTCACTACGCCGACGCCGAAAAGATCGCGCCGAAGCTGAAAGAGCAGATCACCGGGGTGGCGCAGGCCGCCGCCGGCACGGCCCCGGGAGCCGCAGCGTCCCCGCAGGCTCAGGCCGAGAAGAGCGCCATGGTCTGGGCGGACCCGCAGAACAACGCGCTGGTGATCACCGCGCCGCCCAAGATCATGCGGGCGGTCATGAGCATCATCGACAAGCTCGACATCCGCCGGCCGCAGGTGCTGGTCGAAGCGGTGATCGTCGAGGTCAATGCCGACAAGACCGCGCAGCTGGGTGTCAACTGGGCGGAGTTCGAGCGTGGCACGGGCACCGTGCCGGCCGGTGCATTCGTCAGCCCCGTGGGCAGCTCAGGCAGCATCGTGGATCTGGCGAACGATGTCGGCGGACTCGTGACGGGCACGGCCACCTCGGCCACTCTGCCGACGGGAGCCACCTTCGCGGTGGGACGAATCTCTTCGGGTGGACTGAATTTCGCCGCGATGTTGAGCGCGCTGCGCGGGGATTCGGATACCAACGTCATCGCGACCCCCTCGACCATGACCCTCGATAACCAGGAAGCGGAGATCAAGGTCGCCGAGGAAGTGCCGTTCGTCACCGGCTCGTTCGCCAACACGGGCACGGTCAGCAATGGCGCGGTGAATCCCTTCCAGACCATTCAGCGCGAGGAAGTCGGCACCATCCTCAAGGTCACTCCCAACATTGCCGCCGAAGGCAACTCGGTGGTGCTGAAGATCTCGATCGAGAGCTCGAGCGTGCTGCCCACCTCGGTGTCCTCCGTGGACATCACCACCAGCAAGCGCACGATCACCACCAATGTGCTGATCGAGGACGGCGGCATCGTGGTGCTCGGCGGTCTGATCTCGGACTCGAACTCCAAGGACAGCCAGCAGGTGCCCTTCCTCGGCAGCATTCCGATCATCGGCCAGCTGTTCAAGACGCGGCACACCGAGGCGACCAAGAACAACCTCATGATCTTCATCCGCCCGAAGATCCTGCGCGACCAGACACAGGCGGCGTACGAGGCGGATTCGAAATACAACTACATGATCGAGCAGCAGAAGAGCTACAACGGCAAGCGCGACTGGCTGCCGCTGCTGCCCGGGGTGAGTAAGCCGCTGCTCAAGGAGCCGCCGCCGGCACCGCCGCCCGGCTCCACGCCGGTGGCTCCGGCCTCGCCCGAGGAGAAGGAAAAGGCCGCCAAGGAGCAGGCGGCGGCCGATGCGGCTGCCCGGAAACTGGCGGCTCCCGCGACCGCTCCTGCAGCAACCCCGCCGCCACCGAAGCCGCCGCAGAACGACGGATCGGCGGCCAACGCATCCCCTGACCTGGGCGTGACGCCGCCAGCCAAGACGGCGCCCGATACTTCGCAGCAGGCCACGCCGCAGCCGGAGCGCCAGCCGTGAACGATGTCGCCGCCGCCCCGATGCAGCAGGACCGCCGGCTCTCGTTTGCCTTCGCGAAGCGCCATGGCGTTCTGGTGAAGCGGCTGGTCGATGACGGCGCCGAGTGTGCCTGCCGCGAGAACGTCTCGCCGCTCGCCATCGCGGAGGTGCGCCGCTACCTGCGCCTGCCAATGCGAATCGAGCGGGTTCCGGAAGGCGAATTCGACGCGATGCTGCGTCAGGCTTACGAGGCGGGCTCCGACACGATGCAGGCGGTCGGGAGCCTCGACGACACCACCGACCTGGCGCACCTCGCCCAGGACCTGCCCGAGCAGGCCGACCTGCTCGACAGCGATGACGACGCCCCGATCATCCGTCTGATCAACGCCGTACTGACTCAGGCGGTCCGCGAGAACGCCTCCGATATCCACGTCGAGCCGTTCGAGAACCGGCTGGTCATCCGTTTTCGCGTGGACGGTATTCTGCGCGAGGTGCTGCAATCCAAGCGCGCCGTCGCACCGCTCGTGGTCTCGCGGCTGAAGGTGATGTCGAAGCTCGACATCGCCGAGAAGCGCCTGCCGCAGGACGGCCGCATCAGCCTCAGGATAGCGGGACGCTCCGTCGATGTGCGCGTGTCGACCATTCCTTCCGGGCATGGCGAGCGAGTCGTGCTGCGTATCCTGGACAAGCAGGCGGGCCGTCTCGACCTGAACGCCCTGGGCATGGTGCCCGAGATCGGCGAGCTCATCGATGAGCTGATCCACAAGCCGCACGGCATCCTGCTGGTCACCGGGCCGACGGGCTCGGGCAAGACGACCACGCTGTACGCGGCCCTCGAGCGGCTCAATGACAACACCCGCAACATCATGACGGTCGAGGACCCGATCGAGTACTACATCGACGGCATCGGCCAGACGCAGGTGAATACCAAGGTCGAGATGACCTTCGCGCGCGGGCTGCGCGCCATCCTGCGCCAGGATCCGGATGTCGTACTGGTGGGGGAAATCCGCGACCTGGAAACGGCTCAGATCGCCGTCCAGGCGAGCTTGACGGGACATCTCGTGCTGTCGACGCTGCATACCAACACGGCCGCCGGCGCGCTGACGCGCCTGCGTGACATGGGGATCGAGCCCTTCCTGCTCTCATCGAGCCTCGTGGGCATCCTGGCGCAGCGCCTGGTGCGGGTCCTCAATCCGGATACCAAGCAGGCCTTCCAGGCCGGCGAGTACGAGCGCCGGCTGCTCAACCTCGGCCCCGAGGATCCCTCGCCGATGATGTATCGGCCGGGACGGGATGGAGCGGGCGGGTATCGAGGGCGCTCCGGGATCTACGAGCTGATCGTCGTGGACGATCAGATGCGCACCATGATTCATGATGGCGCCAGCGAGCAGGAGCTCGAGCGGTACGCCCGCCATACGACACCATCCATTCGCGACGATGGACGCGCGAAAGTGCTCCGCGGAGAAACTACAATCGAGGAAGTTCTGCGAGTCACGCGCGAGGATTGAGCCCGGATGGGCGCTTTCGAATATACGGCTCTCGACACAGGCGGCAAGGAACGCAAGGGGATTCTCGAAGGGGACACGCCGCGGCACATCCGCCAGCTGCTGCGCGAGAAGCAGCTCCTTCCGGTCACCGTCAGCGAAGTCGCCCAGAAGGAATCCAGGCGGCAGCGCTCCTTCACGCTCAGGCGTGGCGTTTCCACCGCGGATCTGTCTCTGTTCACCCGCCAGCTGGCCACGCTCGTGCGGGCGGGCCTGCCGCTCGAGGAAGCGCTGCTCGCTGTATCGCAGCAGACCGAGAGGCCGCGCGTGCAGAGCATCGTGCTCGGCGTGCGCTCCAAGGTCATGGAAGGGCACACGCTCGCGGATGGATTGACCGATTTCCCCCGCGTATTCCCGGAGATCTATCGCTCGACAGTGGCCGCGGGCGAGCAATCGGGCAAGCTCGATGGCATCCTCGAGCGCCTCGCCGACTACACCGAGAGCCGCGAGCAGATCCGCCAGAAAGTGCTGGCGGCAATGCTCTACCCCATAGTGCTCTCGGTCATGTGCTTCGCAATCGTCTCGGGCCTCATGGTGTACGTGGTGCCGAAGGTCGTGGCGGTATTCGAGCAGACCAAGGGCCAGCTGCCACTGATCACCAAGGTTCTCATCGCTACCAGCGGCTTCGTGCGCGACTGGGGCATCTGGATGCTGATTGGCGCAGTGATCGCCGCTTTTCTGTTCGGCCGCTGGCTGCGCAATCCGGACAACCGCCGCGTGTATCACCGCCTGCAGCTGCACCTGCCGATGGTCGGCAAGCTCACGCGAGGCTTCAACACCGCGCGGTTCACGCGGACGTTCAGCATTTTGTCGGCCAGCTCGGTGCCTGTTTTGGAGGCCTTGCGCATCTCAGGGGAGGTCGTGACGAGTCTCCCGATGCGAGATGCGGTCACGGAGGCCACGGCTCGGGTGCGTGAGGGTGCGCCCATTGGCCGCTCGCTGGGAGTGAGCCGCATGTTTCCGCCCATGACGATTCACCTGATCTCGAGCGGGGAGTCGAGCGGGGAGCTCGAGAGCATGCTCGAACGGGCCGCCATCAGCCAGGAACGGGAGCTGGACAGCCTGCTCGCGGGCATGGTCGGTCTGCTGGGGCCGTTGCTCATCGTCGGGATGGGCCTTTTTGTGATGGCCATCGTATTTGCGATGCTGCTGCCGATCTTCGAGATGAATCAGCTCATCAAGTGAGGGTCGGGGCGTTGCGAATGATCGGCAAACTGATTTAAGTTCGCGCCCTCGATTTCCTGCCATCGGTATCGGCGCATGAGCGAGAAACCCGAATCAGAGGAATTCGAAGACGAAGAGCCGGATGAGCCGGTCGTCGGCGATGCCGACGTGGATCTCGATCAGGTCAACAAGGATCTGGACCTGGCGAAGCGTCGCGGTCAGAAGGCCGGCGATCCCGCGTGGCGGCGTCTCGAGCGGTTGCTCGAGGAGAAGCGCACCGCGGAGTTGACCAGCGACTTCGACGACTACGATATCGGCGTGGATGAGTCCGGGGAGGCGCCCGCCGAGCCGGCTGCCGGCCGCAGCCGCCGCAAGCCGACGTAAGCGTCACAACCCGTTTCGATGTACGCGCCGCGCGGCACGTGACGGAGCCTGGACGTGCCCGATCCGGCGCTTCAACTAATGAAAATCGCGTGAGCACGTCAGCAGCTGCCCCAGCAGGGCCGAGCGATCGACGAGGCGGCGCGCGATGAGATGCCGCACGCCTTCCTGATATTGCAGTTCCCCGCGCACCTCCAGAAGGCGGGACTCGAGCATTGCACGTCGCTGCTCACGCCCCACGCTCTCCCAGACGATCACGTTGACCTGGCCACTCTCGTCCTCGAGCGTCAGGAAAGTCACTCCATTGGCACTTTGGGGCCGCTGACGCATGAGCACGATGCCCGCCGTGCGCACGGTCCGACCATGTGCGATGCGGTCGAGCTCGTCCATCCTGAGAATACGATCGTGTGACAAACGTTCACGCAACAGGGCGAGCGGATGGCGCCCGAGGGTGAGCCCCACCGAAGCGTAATCCGCCACGATGCACTGCCCTTCAGTGGGTGCTTCGAGCAGTGGCCGGCCTTCCTCGAGGTTGCCCGGGCGCTTGGACAGATCGCCGCAAGAGGCCTGCGTCTGCAGTGGCAAGGGCCGCTCGGCCGCGGCAACTTCCCAGTAGGCCAGGTGACGATTGCCGCTGAGCCTCGCCAGAGCACCCGCCGCAGCCAGCGCCTCGAGATCACCACGGTCGAGCTCCGCCCGCTGTGCTAGATCCTGCACACTGGTGAACGGTGCCGCGGCGCGAGCCTTTTCGATCCGTGCCGCTCCCGCCTCGGACAGTGATTTGACCATTCGCATGCCAAGTCTCAGAGCGGGCTCTCCATCCTCTTGAGGTTCGAGCTTGCACTCGTGATCGCTTTCCTGCACGTCCACCGCCCTCACCTCGACACCGTGTGCGCGGGCATCCCGCACCAGTTGGGCGGGGCCGTAGAAGCCCATGGGCTGGCTGTTGAGCAGTGCGCAGGCGAAGGCCGCTGGCTCGTGGAGCTTGAGCCACGCGGAGTCGTAGACCAGCAGCGCGAAGCTGGCGGCGTGACTTTCCGGGAAGCCATATTCGCCGAATCCCAGCATCTGCCTGTACAGGCGCTCGGCGAACTCCTCCTGATAACCGCGCGCGAGCATGCCGCCGATCAGCCTGTCGCGGAAGTGCTCGATGCCACCGCTTCTCTTCCAGGCACCCATCGCGCGACGCAGACTGTCCGCCTCGCCCGGGGAGAAGCCCGCGGCCGCGATCGCAAGCTGCATGACCTGCTCCTGGAAGATGGGCACTCCGAGGGTCCGCTGCAGCACGTCGGCGACGGCATCGCTGGGATATTCGACCGGCTCGTTCTTCGCCCGGCGCTGCAGATACGGATGGACCATGTCGCCCTGGATCGGCCCGGGCCTCACGATGGCCACCTCGATCACCAGGTCGTAATAACACCTCGGCTTCAGGCGCGGCAGCATCGACATCTGCGCACGCGACTCGATCTGGAACACGCCAACCGTGTCCGCGCGCGAGATCATCTCGTACACCGCCGCATCATCGGGCAGGCGGCCGAGGGTGTGGCGCGTACCCCGGAAGCCGTTCACGAGCGCGAAGGCCCGTCGCAGCGCACTCAACATCCCGAGCCCCAGCACGTCCACCTTCAGCAGGCCCAGATCGTTCAGATCGTCCTTGTCCCACTGAACCACCGTGCGCTCGGGCATCGCCGCATTCTCGATCGGCACGAGCTCCTCCAGCAGGCCTTCGCAGATCACGAACCCCCCGACATGCTGCGACAGATGACGGGGAAAGCCTGGAAAGGCCACAAGCTGTCTCGCCAGGCTCACGATCCGTCCGAGAACCGGATCGTGCACATCGAAGCCCGCCTCATGCACGCGCTCGGGCAGCGTCTCGTTGCCGTCCCACCACTGCATGACCCGGGAGAGCCGTCCGCTGCTGTCGGGATCCAGGCCGAAGACCTTTGCCATGTCGCGCAGCGCGCTGCGCGGCCGGTACATGATCACCGTTGCGGCAATCGCCGCCCGTTCGCGCCCGTACTTTCGGTAGATGTACTGGATGACCTCCTCGCGCCGGTCGTGCTCGAAGTCGATGTCGATGTCGGGAGGCTCGTTGCGCTCGCGCGAGATGAAGCGCTCGAAGAGCAGCGCCGCGCCACGCTCCGGCCCGACCGCCGATACCTCCAGGCAATAGCAGACCAGGGAATTCGCGGCGGAGCCGCGCCCCTGACACAGGATTTTGTTGGCGCGCGCATAGGCGACGATATCCTGCACCGTCAGGAAATACGGCTCGTAATGCAGCTCCGCAATGAGAGCCAGCTCGCTCTGAAGAGTCTTACGCACCTTCTGCGGGACCCCTTCCGGCCAGCGCCTGCGTGCCCCCGCCTCCACCAGCTTGTGTAAATGACTGCTCGGGGTCTCGCCCTCCGGCACGAGCTCGTGCGGATATTCGTAATGCAGCTCATCGAGACAGAAGTGACAGGCTTGCGCGATGGCGACACTCTCGGCGAGCAGCTCCGGAGGGTATAAGCGCGCCAGCCGCTCGTACTCCCGCAGATGACGCTCCCCGTTCGGATACAGGTGCCAGCCCGCCTGTGCGATGGGCAGGTTGAGCCGTACAGCGGTCAGTGCATCCTGCAGCTTGCGTCGCTCACGCACATGCATGTGGATATCGCCACTGGCGACGAGCGGCACATCCAGCTCGCGACCGATCGACTGTAGAATCAACAGTTGCTGCCGATCGGTTCCCTCGCGGAACAGCTCGACTGCGATCCGGGCACGGACACCGAAGTGCTGGCGCAGCCAGCGGGCTTCCTCGCGCCAGCGCGACTCCTCGAGCCGCGGCGGAGAATCCTTCGCACGGCTCAGGCAGGCAGTCCACAGAACGAAACACTGCTGCAGACCCGAAGTCTCCACGTCCTCGCGCCTGAGCAGATAGTCTCCCTTGACGGCCGCGCGGCGGCCACGGGTGATCAGCCGGCACAGCCGGCCGTAGCCCTGCCGGTCGATGGCGAGCACCACGAGCTTCAGGCCGCACTCGAGCCGGAACTCCGCTCCAATGAGCAGCTTCAGTGGCCGGCCGCGGGCGGCCACATGGGCCCGCACCACTCCCGCGACGGAGCACTCATCCGTGATGGCAAGAGCTACATATCCCAGCTCGATGGCGCGCTCGACGAGCTCCTGCGGATGAGATGCACCGCGCAGGAAGGAGAAGTTACTGAGGCAATGAAGCTCCGCGTAAGAGCCGTCCCGGCGCTCTGGAGCGGGCGGTGGCCCGCAGGAGTCCCTCACCCGAACACTCCGTGCAAGAACCAGCGGTGCGGTGGCAGGCACTCGCGATAGACCCACAACTCCACTCCATGAATGTCGCAGGCGATGTAGTAATCGCGCTCGATGTCACTGCCGTCCCACCAGCCGCTCTCGATGCGCTCCGCTTCCGAAGACAGTCGTAGAGCGCCCCGGCGTTGTGGCAGACCCGCCTTTTCCTGCAGAAGCAGCGGCGAGGACAGGAGCCAGAGGGGACGGCGGAAGGCAGCCCAGGGCGGTGGCCCTATACCTGTATCGGTGTATTGCGCGGTCGGCTCCCGAAGGCCCCACGCATTTTCCGGCCGATGCCCGGCAAGCACCTGCAGGCCATACACCGCCGCAGTGCCGAGCCGCGCCTGCAGACGTTCGACGAGCTCGTGTGATTGAGTTTCGCCCTCGCCACCCTGCTCGCCGGGCTGCCACAGTGAGTGGGAGGCCGGCGCATGGGGAACGAGAGCTCCCGAACGCAGCTCGCAGGAGCGCACCGGCTCGGGCAACTCGAGCGCATTCAGCCGCTCGCCCAGCAGCTCCGTCAGTCGCGCAACATCCGTCAGCGGATTGGCCAACCGCAGCACACAACTCGAAGGAGGCGCATGCCGGTGCTGCAGCAGGCACTCGAGTTTCAGGATGCCGCACTGGCGCGCCCGCAGAAAATTTCCCAGAGCCGCGAGCAGCGGCGTCAAAGCAGCCACGATGCGCTCGGTGCTTTCCAGCTCGTAGGTGAGCTCACACCGCCGGCGGAAGCGTTCGCGGGGCCGGAACAGCCGCGGCAGATCCGCCTTCCTGCCCGTGAGCCGATCGAGATCGGCCAGCACCCCGGGGCCGAAACGCTGTGCAAAGCCGGCACGCGGCAGGCGCAGTGCCTGGCCGACCGTCCGCACTCCCATGCGTGCCAGGCGCTCGAGCACTTCCACCGGCCAGCGCATCAGTGTCAGCGGCAAGTGTGTGAGTTGCCCGATGAGTTGCGCCTTATCGGTGATGACGAGCGGTTTACCCCATCGGGCCGCCAGCAAGGCGGCCAACGGGGTAGGCGCAAGCGCGCAGGAAGAAGTCCTGGCGACCTCGGTGTACTCCTCGGCAAGGGCACCCATCAGTCCCGTCGCGCCGTTGAAAAGATGCAGGCTTCCTTTCACTTCGAGCAGCAACCCGTCGGGAAGCGCCAGACTCACCCGGGGCGTGAATCGTTGGGCGCGGATCGCCAGCTGCTGCAAAGAGGGTGAGCCAGGGGACTCCTCCGTGCGGCCGGTCATGTGCATCCCTATCCACAGCTCGGTGCAATCCAGCAATCCCTGTCGGACATTCTCGGAGCCCAGGAGGCTCAGTCGCCGTGGTTGCAGAGGTATTGCAGCGTGGCTGCCGCTCTCCTCTGCCCGCACCACAGGCCGGATCACCCGCAACCGCATGCTCAATTCCCGCTCGTGCGCAGCGTCAGCTCGACCGAGCCGCGAACTCCTCCGCGACTTTTCAGCAGCGTCACCCGCAGACCACTCGCTGCCGACTCGAGTTTCATTCGCAGGATCGCGTAGGAGGCTTCGGTGGCGGCTCTCAGAGGACGGAACAACACGCCCAGTGCTCGTCCGCGTTCGGCTGCAAGCTGCAGACGGCGGATCTCACGCGCCCGGGGTCCTCGGGCCCAGGCCATTGCCATATCGCACGCGCCCGAGCCGAGTGATTGCTCGAGCGCCCACAACGTCCCTCTGGAATGCGCTCTGGGCGAGGATACGGGTGCTCTCACCATCAGCACACGCTCCAGCGCGATCCCGTGTGCAACGAGTGCAGGCGCGAAAGGCTCGAGCAGGCAGTGGTGGACGCTGTCCTGTGCTGGTGGGAAAGGACTTTCGGATGTCTGTGGCGAAAAACTGCTGCCTGGGAAAGCAGGCACAGCCCAGAGGCACCAGCGTGCCATGGGACGCCGGGTCAACGCGGCCAGCGCCGGCAGCAGCAAGGACAGCTCGCCGATCCCGAAACGCGAAACGAGGATCTCGATCAGTCCTGTGCGCGGCCAGCCTCCGCCGGGAAGCCGCTCATCGAGCGCCCTGAAGCCCGTGGGCAGGACTTCCATCCGTGCGGCACTGACACCGCGCCAGATGGCCGGGTGCTCGAGCAACCGTGACAGTTCATCCATGACGGGCATGCGTGATCTCTCATGCGGCTTCGCAGCGTCGTGCGCGTTTTCCGGATCTACCCTCCAATCACATCAGTCCGGTGGTCTTCCCCCGGCGCAGCACCCCTACCACGATGCCCTCGATGAGCAATGGATCCTGCTTCAGGTCCACCTTGATAGGCTCGAAATCGGTGTTCTCGGGCAGCAGCCACACGATGGAGCCTTCCTGGCGATACCGCTTCACTGTGACTTCATTCTCCAGCCGGGCCACTACGATCTGTCGACTCCGGACCTCGGAGGTCCGGTGGACCGCGACCAGGTCCCCGTCCAGGATGCCGGCGTCCTTCATGCTCATGCCGGTCACTTTGAGCAGGTAATGCGGCCGAGGCTGGAAAAGCCCCGGATCGATCTGCAGCCGCATCTCGAAGTTCTCCTCGGCGAAGATCGGCTTGCCGGCGGCGACCCGGCCGATGAGCGGCAGGCCGATCTGCTCGCGGATCGTGTCCTTGAGCTGAATGCCTCGGGAAGTGCCCGGCACGAGAGCGATGACTCCCTTGCGGGCCAGCGCCCGCAGGTGCTCTTCGGCGGCATTGGCTGACCGGAAGCCCAGCTCCCGGGCAATCTCGGCCCGCGTGGGAGGCATGCCGGTCTCGGAGATGAATCGCTGTACAAGGCGCAGAATCTGCGTCTGGCGGGGTGTCAGATCGGACATTTCGGCCACCTGTTCATTTATACAGTTACTGTGATTATATCCAGATCGAGGCCGACGGCAAGCGCGACCTCGCCTCGACTGCTCCCTCGTATCGCCGACCGCACCTGCACAATACGAAGCGATACCCGGACCACCCGATTCCTCCACGAGCGTTGCGCTCCCCCGGATGCGTCCGCGACCTGCGCGAGCGCGCACAAACAAGACAAGCCAGCCTGCGCCGACGCAACAAAGAGCAGAAACCTGACGCCGCGTTCACACTGCATTCAGCATCCGCCGCGCCCGTTGCTTCGCCGCAAGAAAATGCACATCGCTGTTTGCGCGAAGTTCTCTTAACATGCGCACGGGCGCGCGTATCCCTGTCGCAGTCGGCAGACAAGGGCAATGCCTGCAGTTGCATTCCCTTGGTAAATTTGATGCAGTTGCGCGCTTGTGAGTGAGGGCACGGAACTTGCGAGCCCCCATCCGCATTCGTTTCAGGGACTTCCCGAATCAACAACCCAGAAGGGGACGTGTATGAAGTGCGCGATCGTTTTGAAGGTGGCTGCGGTGGCAGTCGTGGCTGGGCTTGCAGGCTGTCAGGATCTGAAGCCCCTCCAAGCGGATGTCGCAGATCTCAAGTCGCAGGTAGCGAAGCTGCAATCCGATGTGCAGGCGGCCAAGTCCACTGCGGATCAGGCGAACAGCACGGCGCAGGCGGCCAATCAGTCAGCCAGCAGCGCGCAGAGCACGGCGAACCAGGCGTTGGCTGCCGCTCAGGCGGCCCAGTCGGCCGTGGACGCCACCAACGAGAAGATCGACAGGATGTTCAAGCGCTCGATCTCCAAGTAGAGCCGCCTCTCCAGGTCAGCTGGAAAACGCCGCGCCGAGCGCGGCGTTTTTTTTCATTCTTTGATGGGCTGCAAGAACCGGTGATTGGGGCTGCGAGCGTCCTAGTACCGCACGAGCGCCGATCCCCAGGTGAAGCCGCCACCGAAAGCCTCCAGCAGCAGCAAGTCACCGCGCTTGATGCGGCCGTCGCGTATGGCCAGATCCAGAGCCAGGGGCACGGAGGCGGCCGAGGTATTGCCGTGATCCTGGATCGTGACGATGACCCGCTCCATGGGCAGCTCCAGCTTGCGTGCCATGGCCTGGATGATCCGCAGGTTGGCCTGATGCGGGACCAGCCAGTCGATCGCCGAGCGCCCGAGGTTGTTGGCGGCGAGCGTCTCGTCCACGGCCTTGCCCAGGGTCGTTATTGCCACCCTGAAGACCTCGCTTCCCACCATCGAGATGACCAGTTTCCCCTTGTCTGAGCCGAACCCCTTGGAGACGCCGCTGCCGCAGTACAGCAGATCCTTGTAGAGCCCATCGGCGTGCAGATGAGTGGAGAGAATGCCCGCCTGCTCTGACGGCTCGAGCAACACGGCGCCGGCGCCATCGGCAAACAATATCGCCGTCGATCGATCATTCCAGTCGGTGATCCGTGAGAGCGTCTCGGAGCCGATCACCAGCGCGCGCTTGGACTCCCCACAACGCACGTACTTGTCTGCAATGGAGAGGGCATACATGAACCCGCTGCAGGCGGTCTCCACGCTGAAGGCGGGGCCGCCGCGGCATCCCAGCCGGCCTTGCAGAAGCACGCCACAGTTGGGGAACACCAGATCAGGGGTCGTCGTGCCGAAAGCTATGAAGTCGACATCCTGGGGGCGGACGCCGGCGGCCTCCAGGGCGCGCCTGGCCGCGTGCTCCGCAAGATCCACGGTCGTCTCACCGTCGGCAGCGATGTGTCGACGCTCGATGCCCGTGCGATCCCGGATCCATTGATCGTTCGTCTCGACGAGCTTCTCGAGATCGGCGTTCGTCAGGACTTTCTCCGGCAGGTGCGAGCCGGTACCGGTGATACGAGAATGAATCAAACAGAATCCCTCATGTCCCGGGCGCGCGCTGGTTGTTGTTCTCGCGCAGTGCCTGCTCGATGTGGGCGGTCAGCCCGCTTCGCGCGGCCAGCGCAGCCGTTGCAATGGCTCTGGAGAATGCAACTCCATCCGCCCTGCCATGGCTTTTTACCACGATACCCGCCAGCCCGACCATGCACGCACCGTTGTAGCGGCTGGGATCCAGTCCCGCAGCTACCCGTCGCAATACCGGCCGTGCCATCAACCCCGCGAGTCGTGAGGGCCAGGAAGCGTTGAATTCGGTGCGCATGCGCGCGGCCACGAGCCGGGCAGCTCCCTCCATGGTCTTGAGCGCGACGTTGCCGGTGAACCCATCGGTCACAACGACGTCCACGTCACCGAAGAAGATGTCGTCGCCTTCGACGAAACCGACGTAGTTCAAGGCGCTGTCGCCCAGCAACGCATGCGCGGCCTGCACGATCTCGTGGCCCTTGATGTCTTCCTCGCCGATATTGAGCAAGCCGATCCGCGGTTCGCGCAGACCGTGAATGTCGCGCGCAATGATGGCGCCCATCGCCGCAAACTGCAGTAATTGCTGCGGAGTGGCCTTCGTGTTCGCGCCCAGATCGAGCATCTGGGTGTGCCCGTGCGTGGCGGGAATGGAGGAAGTGATCGCCGCCCGCTCGACTCCGGCCACGGTCTTCAGGACGAAATGCGCCATCGCCGTGAGCGCGCCGGTATTACCTGCGCTGACGCAAGCCGCCGCCCGCCCCTCCTTGACGAGGTCGACCGCGACCCGCATCGAAGACTCCTTCTTGCGGCGGACCGCTTCACGGGGCGAATCGTCCATGGCTACGACCTGCGAGGCCGGCACGATCTCGATCCGCTCGCGCAGTGCAGCCGCACCGTTGAGCAGGTGCGCCTCGATGACTTCGGGGCGCCCGACCAGCAGCGCCCTCAGCTCCGGATCCTCCGCGAGAGCCTGCATCGAGCCGGCGATGTATTCGCGGGGCTCATGGTCCCCGCTCATGACATCGATGGCGATCGCAAGCAAGAGGATCTGGGTTCCGTGCGTGAACGCCGCGGGCGCGGCGGCCGCTTATTCCTTGTCCTCGGCCTCAGCGGGCTTCTCGATCACCCTGCGGCCGCGATAGAAGCCATCCGGTGTGATCCGATGACGCAGATGCGTCTCGCCCGACTGCGGGTCGGTGGACAAAGCGGGCTTGTCCAATCCGTCGTGTGATCGATGCATGCCCCGCCGAGAGGGGGTCTTGCGGCTCTTCTGCACAGGCATTCAGTAATCCTCCAACTTCAACGTTTAAGCAGCTCGCTGAGCCGCTCGAACGGTCTCTGCGTCGTCTGTTGCGCCTCTGCGTCACTCGCTACCGGCGCCTCCGGCGCGACGGCACACTCGGCGCCGCGCGAGTGCAGAGGCACGCTGGGCAGCGCCAGCAGCAACTCTTCCTCGACCAACTCCCCGATGCTGATTCGGCCGCCGGCCGCCAACACCGGCTCCAGGTCATCGGGCACGCGGGTCATCTCGGCCTCAGTCTCGATCAGCGCCACGCGCACCGTGCTGCTCACCGGCTCGCTCATCGGCTGCAGACAGCGCTGACAGGCCACAGTCGCGCTCCCACTGATCTCCAGATCCGCGACGACGAAACTGGATTCCCGCGAGAAGCGGACATGTCCACCCACCGTCCCCGAGATACCCTCCAGCCGCGAACGCAGCCGGGATAGCTCGGCAAGCGAGACGACGAATGCAATGTCGGCCTCGCTGTCAGCCAGCCGGGCGATATCCAGCGGCTTGGACCAGGGTGGCGACATGGGGCGCGTATAATAGGTACCGGTTTCCTCCAAGTCAAAATCGTTCGGCGTCTAAGCTCTTGTTTCTCGAAGGCGATTTCGCCCATGCGAGCGGCCGGGGCGACTGGTAATGCAAGCGCTCATTCTCGCCTCCACCTCCCCCTACCGTCGCCTTCTGCTGGAGCGGCTGCGGCTGCCGTTCGAGGTCGTGCGGCCCACCGCGAGCGAGGCTCCCGTGGCGGGCGAGCTTCCCCCGGACCGAGCCATCCGTCTGTGCCTGGCCAAGGCCCAGGCCGTCGCCACCAGTCGGCCTGGAGCCGTGATCATCGGTAGCGACCAGGTGGCCGCCGTGGGCAGCGCGATCCTCGACAAGCCGGGCGATGCGCAGAAATGCCGGGCACAGCTGGAGCAGTTGAGCGGCACATCGGCCCGTTTCCATACGGGGTGTGCCGTGCTGGGACCTCAGGGCCAGCGTCTCGTGCATCTGGACACGACTGAGGTGCGATTCCGCTCGTTGGCCGCCGCCGAGATCGAGCGCTATATGCACCTCGAAGCGGCGTTCGACTGTGCGGGCGGCTTCAAGGCCGAGGGGCTGGGCGTCGCGTTGTTCGAAAGCGTGGAGAGCAAGGATCCCACTGCCTTGATCGGCCTTCCCCTGATCTGGCTCGCGGATGCGCTACGCAGGCTGGGACTACCGGTTCCCTGAGGGACTCTCCGCAAGCCCCCGCTACTTCTTGCCGACCAGATTGTCGATCACGGCAGACAGCTCCGCCGGCAGCGGGGTGTTGACACTGAGCTCGGCCGCCCCGGGCCATTGAAAGCCCACGCTGTGCGCATGCAGAAACATCCGCCTGAGACCGCAGGCACGCATGGCCGAGTTGAACGGCTCATCGCCGTACTTCTCATCGCCCGCCACGGGGTGGCCGGCATGCACGGCGTGAACACGAATCTGATGCGTGCGGCCGGTCAAAAGCATGACCTCCATCAGCGTTGCGTGCTTACCGAAGAACTGCACGGGGCGGAACTCGCTCAGAGATGATTTTCCCTGCTGATCCACCTTGACGGTCCGCTCCCCGCCCACGCGCAGGTCCGTGCGCAGCGGCGCATCGATCCGCTTGCGTCCGAGGTCCCATTTTCCGCGCAGCAGCGCCAGATAGCGCTTCTCCAGCTTGCCCTCCCGGAGCAACGCGTGAAGGGTTCGCAGCGTACTGCGCTTGCGGGCCACGAGCAGACAGCCGCTCGTATCGCGATCCAGGCGATGGATCAGCTCGAGCGTCTCCTGCGGCCGCAGCGCGCGCAATGCTTCGATCACCCCGAAGCTGATTCCGCTGCCTCCATGGGCGGCGATGCCCGAGGGCTTGTCGATCACGAGCAGATCGGTGTCTTCATGGACGATCGACTTGGCGATCGCCTCGAGCATATGAGCCGGGGGGCGTCCCGGAGTGGCCGTCAGCGGCAGGCGAACCGGCGGGATTCGGATCTTGTCGCGCGCCTGCAACCGGGTGTCAGGGCCGGCACGATGCCCATTCACGCGCACCTCGCCCTTGCGGATCACCCGATAGAGGCGGCTGCGCGGAAGGTTGCCCAGCAGCCTGTGCAGGAAGTTGTCGAGCCGCTGCCCGGCCTCGTCCTCAGTCACCTCCAGGTGCCGGACTCCCTGGCGGGTCTCCTCAAGCTGTTGCGCGGACACATCGACCTCGCCGTAAGGCGTTGTTTCTACAAAAGCTTTGAGAGTATACTCCCGGGCGTCGTCCGCAACCGGACGGCCACGGTCGGCGGCCCTCAGCCTATCCCCCGGTGGAGAAGGAAGCTGGCGCCGCATGTTAGTTGGTCCTCCACATCGAGGCCATCGTATTGGGCCGACAAGATCGCGCTGCTTGCGTCGAACGTCTGATAAAGACTCCGCAGGTGTCGCCGTCGGTAGAGTTCACCGAAGGTTTCCGGCGCACCGCCTCACTTGAGGCGGGCATTGATGAATAACGAGACGCTTGCGCCCTTGTTCATATTCCGAAATCTTCGCCGCTGCGTGGGCTTGCTCACGCGCGCGACGTACACGTCGCGCCCCGCCGTCTCGTCGGCCTCTCACTCTACAGTAGGGGCACATGAAACGAATGCTCGTCAACGCAACTCAGGAAGAAGAGTTGCGCGTCGCTCTGGTTGATGGACAAAAACTGTTCGACCTGAGCATCGAACTTCCCTCCCGCGAACAAAAGAAAGCGAATGTCTACAAAGGACGCATCTCCCGGATAGAGCCCTCGCTCGAAGCCTGCTTCGTGGATTACGGCGCCGCGCGCCACGGCTTTCTGCCACTCAAGGAGGTCTCCCGGGAATTCTTCCGCCAGCAACCTCAGGGCGGCCGCATGAACATCCGCGAGCTGCTCTCGGAGGGGCAGGAACTCATCGTCCAGGTGGAGAAGGAGGAGCGCGGCACCAAGGGCGCAGCGCTCACGACCTTCATCAGCCTCGCCGGCCGCTTCCTGGTCCTGATGCCGAACAATCCCCGGGCGGGCGGGGTCTCGCGCCGGATCGAGGGCGAGGACCGCGACCAGATGCGCGAGGTGATGAACCAGCTCCAGATTCCGGACGGCATGGGCGCAATCGTCCGCACCGCCGGCGTGGGCCGCTCCGTCGAGGAGCTGCAGTGGGACCTGGATAACCTCAAGACGCAGTGGGAGCAGATCGCTGCCGCCGCGAACGACCGGCCCGCCCCTTTCCTGGTCTTCAGGGAGAGCGATGCCGTGACGCGTGCGATGCGCGACTACCTCTCGGATGATATCGGGGAAGTCCTGGTCGATGATCCCGGAGCCTTCCAGAAGGCCCAGGAATACATGCAGCGCTTCATGCCGACCGAGGCGCAGCGCCGGCTGAAGATGTACCAGGACGACATCGCTCTCTTCACCCGTTTCCAGATCGAGAGCCAGATCGAGTCCGCGTACGCGCACAAGGTCCAGCTGCCCTCTGGAGGCAGCATCGTCATCGACTACACCGAAGCGCTGGTGTCCATCGACATCAACTCTGCGCGGGCAACGCGCGGCAGCGACATCGAGACCACGGCGCTCAACACGAACCTCGAGGCAGCGGACGAGATCGCCCGCCAGTTGCGCATCCGCGACATCGGCGGACTGATCGTGATCGACTTCATCGACATGGAGTCCACGAAAAACCAGCGCGAGGTCGAGGACCGGTTGCGTGATGCGGTCAGAATGGACCGCGCCCGGATCCAGATCGGACGCCTGTCGCGATTCGGGTTGCTCGAGATGTCGCGGCAGCGGCTGCGGCCCTCGCTCGGCGAGACGAGTCACATCGTGTGCCCGCGCTGCGTCGGCATTGGCAGCATCCGCAGTGTCGAGTCCATGGCGCTCGCGATTCTCAGGCTGATCGGCGAGGAGCTGCGCAAGGACCGCACTGCGCGAGTCATCGCTCAGGTGCCGGTGGACGTGGCGACGTATCTTTTCAACGAGAAGCGGGAATGGCTTCGCCACCTCGAAGGTAAGAGTGAGGTCGAGCTGCTGATCGTCCCGAACGAGAACATCCAGACGCCGGAATATTCCATCCGTCGAGTACGAGATGACGAGCTCGAGCTGCCGGAGAATCGACAGCTCAGCTACCTGATGCCGACCCCGCCTGTAGTGGTCGAGCCCGGCAGTACCAAGGATCGCAAGCCGCCGACAGAGCCGCCCGCCGTCGCTACGCTGCTGCCCGCAACGCCTGCGCCGATGACGCCCGCCACAATGTCTGCGCCCATGACCCAGGACCCCACCAGCGCTCCTGAGCCTGGCCGTGGATTTGTCGGCTGGCTCAAGCGCGTCTTCGGCCCTGCGCCCGCTGCCCCGACGCACGCGACAGGCACACCGGAGAGAGCCGTTGCAGTAAAACCTGCGCCCTCCGGATCCGGCGACAGCCGTGACCACGGTCACCGGCGCCGAGACGGACGGCGCGATTCGGGGCGCCATCCCCGCTACTCTGACTCCAGCGGGCGTCGTGATCGGGGTGAGGGTCGCGAGCGCTCGGAATCCAGGGACCGCAGCGAAGGACGCGATCGTCACGAGGGCCGGGACAGAGGCCGTGACCGGGACCCCGATCGTCGCCCAAGGGAGCGCTCCGCAGAAAGACGCCCTGAGCGTGAGGGGTCGCTTGCCCGCGGTGAAGCCAATGGAGGCGGCTCGGAACACAATGGGCGTCCAGAGGATGCGGAAACGGCGGGACGGTCCCCCGAGAGCGCACCCTCTCAGGGCAATGAGCTTCGCGAGGGCGCAGGAATGGACCGCGGCGGGAGCGGCGGCCGCAGTCGCCGCGGACGGCGTCGTGGCAGACGTGGTGGCGGTGGCAGGGAGGGCGCCGGCCGCGAGGGCGTTTCCCAGAACGGCGCGCCAGCCAGCGCGCCCTACGAGGGCTCCGAACAGCGCGAGTCGTTCAGCGATTCCGAGTCATCCAACACTTCACCACCGCCGAGCAATGGCGCGCATGGCTATTCTGAGGGTGGCAGTCAGCGTGCGGATCTCGGCGAGGGTGCGGGTCGCGAACAGATGGCCCAGAGAGGCCCGGGAGAGCATTCTGCCGAGCAGCACGCTTCCCCTGCGGAGGCGAAGCCGATCGCTCATTTCGAGCCCGCAGCGCCCGTTGCCCCGCCAGTGCCGGACAGTGGCGGCGAGCGGTCGGGTAAGCCTTTCGTGGTGTGGTCGTCGGGACCCGCTAGTGCACCGACGTCGCGGGATCGGGAGGAATAGAGCCCGGCGGACTCAGCTGCGGGCGCGCACGTGGGTTAATAGCCCGCGGGCGGCTTGCTCGATGAGATCGAGGACCTGCTCGAATCCGTTGGGACCGCCGTAATACGGGTCGGGAACCTCCATCATGTCGGCCTCGGGGGCGAACTCGAGCAGCAGGCGGATGCGCTCGTGAGCGGACTTCGGTGACCGACGCCGCAGAGCGGCGAGGTTCTCGCGATCCATTGCAAGGATGAGATCGAAAGCCCCGAAGTCCTGGGGCTCGAGCACCCGCGCACGCCGGGCGGACAGGTCGTAGCCTCGCCTCAGTGCCGCCTCCTGTGTCCTTCGATCAGGCGGCTGCCCGATGTGATAAGCGGCCGTGCCGGCCGAGTCCACCTCGATGCTCAGCGTAGGGGCCTCCCGCGAGGCCATCTCACGAAACACGATCTCGGCCGTCGGGGAACGGCAAATGTTTCCCAGGCACACGAACAGGATCCTCATCCGGCGAGGTCCCGTCGCTACTTGACGGTGTAGCCCCGGCCCTCGAGACAGGCGCCCATTGCGCGCTGATAAGCGCCGCGCTGGGCATTCGCCTGATCCGGCGGCACGCCTCCGTTGGCAACGGTCGGGTCGAAGCCGGTCTCCCCCTGCGCCCACTTGTGACACTCGTACTTGTCACGGGCCTGGACGTCCTCGCTCTGGCCATTCTTCGGATAGATGAAGATGTCGCCGTTAGGACTCGGCGGAGGCGGCGGCGCATCCGTCGTCGTTGCTCCATCCGGGGGCGCAACGACTTCGTACTCACCGGTGCTCGAGCGCCACGAGTAGTACGCGTCATTCGCGTAGTAGTACGGCGCGCCACCCACCCAGACCGTCGTATAGAACGGCGGAAGTACCGGGACGAAGAGGCCGATCGGCGCCCCTACCACCACGAAGCGCGGGCCGCGTGCGGCATACCAGACACCGCCGGAGAAAAAGAACCGGTCGCGCGGGCCGTTGACGACGATGCGATCACGCGGCAGGTCGCGCACGGCGTAGCCGCGCGACGGGTAATAGTGATCGTGGTGGAAACGCGCATCCATATGATCGAAGCCCGGCCGCTGCATCTCGCGCGGGTGTGGGTTGGCCTGCGCCCTGCCCGTCCCCAGTACCAACATCGCAGCGCTCAAGAGCGCCAGCACCAGGCCCCAACGCAGCACGCGCTGGCCTCCCACAGCCCTCGGCGAGTGGGCAGCGCGTTTTGCGCCGACGGGAATTCGATTCATCATGGCTTCACCACACCTCTGCTCACGCGCTTGCCGTCTCTGACCCGCGCCGTTACTTGACGCTGTAGCCGCGGCCCTCGAGGCACGCGCTGATCGCCCGTCTGTAGTTCGCGGCCTTCTGATCAACAACGGCAGCTGCGCGGGCATCCTGAACCCGCGCCTGCTGAACCTCGGCCTGCTGTGCCTCGGCGTTCGCGGCGTCTCCAGTTGAGCCGATCGCAGCCCCCGTCACTCCGCCCGCGACAGCCCCGAAGCCAGCGTTACGCGGACCCGCGATCACGGCGCCGAGTACCGCGCCCGCAACGGCGCCAATGGCGGTATTCGTTCCCGGGGGCGGTCCGGACGCAACGACCACGCGGTCGTGCGGCGGTGTGCCGGGTGCGCTGGGGTCGAAGTTCGTCTGCTTGACCGCCCACTCGTGGCAGTCATAGCGATCCCGATCCGTTTGCTCCGGAGTCTGTCCTTGCAGCGGATAGGCATAGACCTGTGTGTTCGCCTGGGGTGGCGGAGGCGGCTGCCGGTAGAGGTGGCGGGGCGGCGGTTGCTCCACACATCCCACGAGCACCGCCATCGCGGCTGACAGCAGCAGCATCCCGGCGGTCCTCGTCATCGAGCGTGAGACAGAGCTGATCTGATTGGTCATCTTGAGTGCTTCCAGCAGCAAAGCCGTTGATTTGGCAGAACGCGAGGTGCAGGTTGCGGTTGACAGCGCAGTCCCCCCGGGGAGCTTACCCATTTGGATTCTCGCATGATGGTCGAGTTCCACCAACGCTGGAGGTCACGGTGGTGCGACCGGCGGCTACCGGCGCCAGGGCGTGTGAAAAATTGTAAATCCGTGCGCCCTGTCGCAGTCAATGCCGCAGTAACGCGATCACCCGGTCCAGATCGGCGGCTGAATTGACATCCGGACCCGGCCGCTCACAGGCACCGGCCACGCGAATCTCGATCCCATTCTCCAGCGCACGCAACTGCTCGAGCTTCTCGCGCGCTTCGAGCGCACTGGGCGCCAGGCCAGCCAGGCGCAGGAGCGCCCCGACACGATAGGCATATATGCCGATATGGCGCCACGCTCCATCGAACACTCTCTGACTGATGAGGCCCATCGGCGCGCCGTCCCGGTCCCAGGGTATGGGCGCGCGGCTGAAATACAAGGCTCTTCCGTGCGGATCGGTCACGACCTTGACAGCGTTTGGATCGAGCAGCTCGGGCACTGATCCGATCGGCGTGGCCAGTGTTGCAATGCCCGCGTGCGGCGCCAACTCCAGCACCCCGGCAACCTGATCGATCAGCGCGGGCGGCATGAGCGGCTCGTCGCCCTGCACGTTCACCACGATGTCGGTGTCGGACCAGCCGCGGGTACGCGCTACTTCGGCGATCCGATCTGTCCCTGATGCGTGCGTCGCGGCAGTCATGACCGCCTCGGCTCCAAAGGCGTGGACGGCACTGACCACCAGGAGATCGTCGGTGGCGATGAGCACCTCGTGGGCACGCGAGGCGCGCGCGCGCTCGTACACCCACTGGATCATCGGCTTGCCCGAGATTCCAACCAACACCTTGCCCGGCAGTCGCGAGGAGCCGTAGCGGGCCGGGATCACGACACGAAACACGCGCGCCCGGCCTCACCGCTCGAGCAGCGGATCATCCGCGGAAAGCTGCCTCGCCTCTTCCTCCAGCATCACCGGAACATCGTCCCGGATGGGATAGGCGAGACGGTCCATGCGGCACACGAGCAGCTGTGCGTCGCGCTGAAACTTCAGTGGACCCTTGCAGATCGGACAGGCCAGGATCTCCAGCAGGCGGGCATCCATCGGTATTCAGCTCCCCGAATCAGTGATCGGATTAGGCAGCGGCCCCAGGCTGCGGATGAGACGATCGAGCAGCTCGCGGGCCTCCGCCTCCGCGAAGCGAGCCACGACCGGGACGTACCAAAGACGCGCATCAGCCATCGCGTGGCATTTTACGGCATCCTTCTCCGTCATGAGCACCGGGGCCCCATCCCCGAAGGCAAGGTCGGAGGCCACGAACGCGTGATGATCGTCGAACGGGTGCTCGACCACGTCGATCCCGCGCTGGCGCAAGCCGCGAAAAAACCGCTCCGGATTTCCAATCCCGGCGACCGCGTGCACACGCCGGCCACGGAAGCTCTCCAGTAGCTGCGGCATCGCCTGTCCATCGAGCCTGTGGGCTTGCTCGCCAGCCAGACTCATCTGGAAGCATTTGCCTGGAGGCAGGGACTGCGCGCGCCGCAGGGAGGGATGTTCGGCCTCCCCGTTGCAGACCAGGAGGCTGTCTTCCCGCAGGCACCGCGCGGGCTCGCGCAGCGGGCCAGCCGGCAGCAGCCGGCCATTTCCCAGCCCGCGAGCGCCGTCGATGACGACGATCTCGCAGTCGCGCGCCAGACGCAGATGTTGCAATCCGTCATCTGCGAGGACGACATCCACTCCGCGCGCCACGAGAGCCCGCGCGCCCTTGACCCGATCCCGGGCCACCACGGTAGCGCAACCAGTGAGCCGGTGCAGCAACAGCGGCTCGTCGCCGACCTCTCTCCAACCTGAGTCACTGTGCACAGTCCGAACACTTCCGCCATCACGACGCCCGTAGCCACGGGAGACGATGCCGACCTTCAGTCCCGAAGAAGTCAGCCTCTGCGCAAGCCAGGCGACCAGGGGCGTCTTGCCCGTACCGCCCACCGTCAGGTTGCCCACGACCACGACCGGCCTGCCCGCCTGCAGGACTGCCAGCCAGCCGTGGGCGTACGCCCATCGACGCAGGCCCATCAGACCGCCATAAAGCCAGGCCAGCGGCTGCAGGAGGGAGGCATTCGCCGGTGCGCGATACCAGAGGTCCACGAGCCGTCGCTGCATGGCTTGGATCGCGCTCAGTCGCTGAAACGCAGACTGTGCAGCTGGGCATACAACCGGCCCTGCGCCAGGAGCTGTGCGTGCGTTCCGCTTTCGACGATCGTGCCGCCGTCCAGGGCGATGATCCGGTCCGCCTGCTCCACGGTGGACAGCCGGTGGGCGATGATGAATGTCGTGCGGTTGCGCATCAGGCGCGCAAGCGCTTCCTGGATGTGTCGCTCGGCTTCCGTATCCAGGGCCGACGTGGCTTCGTCCAGAATCAGGATCGGCGCGTCCTTCAGCAGCGCGCGCGCGATCGCAATCCGCTGTCGCTGGCCGCCCGAAAGCAACACGCCCCGATCCCCGACGATCGTGTCCAGGCCCTGGGGCTGCACGCGGATGAACTCGAGCGCGTAAGCCGCACTGGCGGCCTCTTCAACTGCCTGCCGGGATACGTCCCGCCCGAAGGCGATATTGTTGCGGATCGAGTCGTTGAACAGCACGACATCCTGGCTGACCACAGCGATCTGCTCACGCAGACTGCGCAAGTCATACTCCCGCACGTCGACGCCGTCGATCAGGACCTCGCCCGAGCGGACATCGTAGAACCGGGGCAGCAGGTTCAAGAGCGTCGACTTCCCGCTGCCCGAGCGCCCCACGATGGCGACGTTCTCGCCGGCCGACACTTTCAAGGAGACGCCCGTCAGGGCCGCGGCCTTGCCGCCATCGTATGTAAAGGTCACCGCGCGGAATTCGACGTCCCCGCGCACCCGGGCAACGACACGGCCTCTGCCCGGCGGCTCGCCTGGCTCGTCGATCAGTTCGAACAGACTCTGGCCGGCGGCAATCCCCTGCTGCATGGCGCCGGAGACCCCTACCAGCTCGCGCAGCGGCTGTGTGATGCCGGCAAGGGCCGTGAAGAAGCCCACCAGCGCGCCCATCGACATCCGGCCCTGCACCACGTCACGCAGCGCAATCGACAGAACGATCGCCGCGCCGATTGCGCTCAGGAGCTGGACGATGGGGTTGGACAGGCCCTTCGTCAGGATCCATTTCATGTTGGAGCGCAGGTTGTGCTGGTTGGCCGCATCGAACTGGCGATCCTGGAAGCCCTCCGCGTTGTAGACCTTGATGAGTCGCGGTGCCTCGAAGCTCTCCTTGGCCACCCGCGTCACATCGCCCATGGAGTCCTGAATGCGGCGGCTGTAGCGGCGGAAATGACGGTTGATCCGCGAGACCAGCCAGCCCACCAGCGGGCCCATCGTCAGCGACCACAGCGCCAGGCGCCAGTTGAGAAACAGCAGCCAGAGGATCGCACCGACGATCATCAGCAACGCGCGCACGATCACCACGATCGAGTCGGTCGCCGCCTGGCCCACCTGCTCGCTGTTATAAGTGAGGCGCGACAGGAGCACCCCGGAGGAATTTCGATCGAAGTAGCTGATGGGCAGCCGCAAAACGCTCTCGTAGACCTCGCGCCGCAGCTGGCGGACGACATTGCGCCCCACATAACCCATGAAGTAAGTCTGGGTGAAGTCGCCGACGCCGCGCACGACGAACACCACTACGAGGGCGACCGGCAGCCACAGGATCACGCGCGGATCATGGATCGCTCCACCGGCGCTGCCCACCAGGCTCGTCAGCGGACCGCTGCCCAGGACGCGTGTCAGGGTGCCATCGAAGAGAAATTTGGCGAGCCCGGTGAAACTCGTATTGGCCGCCGCATAGACCACGCCTCCGAGAATGCCGAGCACGAAGGCGCCACGGTGCGGGCGGATGTAGCTGAGCACACGCCTGTAGGCGTGCAAGGCGCTCCCGCTGTGGGGGCGCGCTGCGGCCTGTCCCGCCTCGTTCAAGGCTTACCTGCCGACTCGTCCTTGATGGTCGCGATGTTGACCTCACCGAATCCCAGCCGTCCGAGCACATCCATGGCCGTAATAACCGACTGGTGGGTGGCCCTGGCATCGGCACGGATCGTGACCCGGCGCGTGCGGTCGGCGCCGGCCTCCTTCAGAAGCGCGGCGCGCAGCGTATCCTGGCTGGAATTGATCAGCTCACGGTCGTTGATTCGGTAACTACCCTGCTGGGTCACAGTCACCACGAGGGGGTCCGTGCCCACGCGCTGTGTAGGCACGGCGCTTGCCTGTGGTAAGTGCACACGCAGTCGGCCTTCCTCGGTGAATCGACTGGACAGCATGAAGAAGACCACGAGCAGCAGCACCACGTCGATCAGCGAGACGACATTGATCTCAGGCTCCTCGTGCCGACGCGGCTTGAGGTTCATGACCGGGTGCGGGTGCGATGCAGCGGAGTCGCACCCTCGAGGGTGAGGGCGTCCTGGTGGCTATCCGGTGCGCCCTGCTGGTTGCGGAGATTGGAGGCTTCGACCGCATCGGCCATGCGAATGGCCTGCTTTTCCATCTCGACGACGATCCGCTCCACGCGGCCGCGGAAATAGCGGTAGGCAATCAAGGCAGGGATGGCCACGCACAAGCCTGCCACCGTGGCGATCAGGGCTTCGGCGATACCACCCGAGAGCGCGCGCGGATCGCCCATGCCGCCCTGCTGGATGGCATTGAACGAGCGGATGATGCCGGTGACGGTGCCGAGCAGACCCAGCAAGGGGGAGATGCCGGCGATGGTCCCAAGGGTGTTCAGGTACCGTTCCAGCTCGTAGACGACGTGGCGACCGGAGTCCTCGAGCCGCTCCATCAGGATCTCGCGGGGGCGGTGACGGTTGGCGAGTCCAGCGGCCAGCAGCTTGCCCAGCGGGGAGTTCTGCTCGAGCGCCGCGATCACCTTGTCGTTGACCTGGTTCGCCTCGATCAGCGCCCAGACCTTCTGCGCCAGCTCCGGCGGCAGAACCCGGCGATCCTGCAGCGTCCACAGGCGTTCCAGAACGATCGCCGCGGCGGTAATGGAGCACAGAATGATCGGCCACATCAGCGGGCCGCCTGCCCGCACAATTTCCCACATCCCAGCGACCCCAAGCCGTGACGACGACGGGGCATATTACAGGAGCGCAGAGTGCTCTCAATGTGTCCAGGAACTGCTTTCCGGGTATCCAGGGTGGAAGGCAGGACGACATAACGCCCGGACGGGGGTCGCGCATCCGGGATACCGGCCCGCGGCGGGCGGGGCGATTGTGATCAAATGTTTCTGCTAGAGTCCTTGTCAAAACAATGCCCCGCAGACTCATCAAGCGCATCACGCCCTCGCCTGGATCCCTCGAGCGCCGCTGGTTCCTGCGTCCGTTCGGGAGCCGGATCGCCGATCCACGCCTATGGGGGTTGTGCCGTCGGGGGGTGACCGGTGCCTTCGGCGCGGGCCTCGCAATCTGCTTCATTCCTCTGCCCGTGCACCTGATCGTCTCGAGCCTGCTGGCCGTGACATTCCGGCTGAACATCCCCGTCATCATTGCCACGGTCATGCTGATCAACCCGCTGACGATCGTGCCGGTCTACTACGTGGCCTACCGGATCGGGGCGGCCCTGCTCGGGATGCAACCGGAGCACTTCGCGTTTCAGATGAGCTGGGGCTGGATCCACACGGATCTGGCGCCGGTCTGGAAGGCATTCCTGGTGGGCTGCCTGGTATCCGGCGTGGTGGCCGGCGTACTCGGCTGGATGGGGCTGGAGCTGGTGTGGCGCTGGCGGGTATCGGCGCGCTACCGCACGCGCCACGAGGGCCCCATACAGCCGCAGCAAGCGCCTCGCTGAGCGAGTCGCGCGAGGACCGCTGCCCGGAAGCAGGCGGGCCTCAGCCGGTCGGCCGTGACCCGGCGGGAGGCTCCCGCTCCCGAAGGTGACCCGCCTCGATCTCGAACACGCGGTCCATGCGGGCCGCCAGGCGCGGGTCGTGGGTAACGATCACGAGGCTCGTGCTGCGCTCCCGGTTCAGCTCCAGCATCAGCTCAAACACACTCTCCGCATTGCGGCCGTCCAGATTGCCCGTCGGCTCATCCGCCAGGAGGATTTTCGGCTGGGTCACCAGGGCCCGGGCCACGGCCGCGCGCTGGCGCTCCCCGCCCGAGAGCTGGTACGGGCGGTGATCCAGCCGGTCGGCAAGCCCGACGCGTCCCAGCAACTCGCGGGCTCTACGGCGCGCTTCGGCGGTGGGGGTACGCCGCACCAGCAACGGCATGGCCACATTCTCCGCAGCCGAGAATTCCGGCAGCAGGTGATGGAACTGATAGACGAAGCCCAATGCGCGGTTGCGCAGCATTCCGCGCGCATCCTCACCCAGAGCGTGAATGTCCTGTCCGTCCACCAGCACTTGGCCCCCGCTCGGTTTATCGAGGCCGCCGAGGATCTGCAGGAGGGTCGTCTTGCCCGAGCCGGAGGCGCCCACGATCGCGACCCGTTCTCCCGCACCGACCTCCAGCATCACTCCCTGCAGGACTTCCAGCGTCACCGGTCCTTGGGTGAAGCTCTTCTGCACATCACGCGCTTGCAAAACGGGGCTGCTCATCGCATCTCACTCATGTCGCAGAGCCTCCGCCGGGGCGGTTCGCGAGGCACGCCAGGCCGGATAGATGGTCGCCACCGCACACAGAAGGAAGGCGACACCACACACGCGCAGGACATCCATGGGCTCCACGTAGGCAGGCAGATCGCTCATGTAGTAGACGCTCGCATCGAGAAACTGCGTATGCAGCACTCGCTCGAGCGCGGCCACGAGCGACTCCAGGTGATGCGACAACACCGTACCGAGACCCGCGCCGAACAGCGTCCCGGCCAGACCAATGGTGATGCCCTGGAGCGCGAAGGTCGCCAGCACGTTGGGCGGTCCCGCTCCCAGCGTGCGCAGGATTGCGATATCAGACTGCTTCTCCTTCACGATCATCACCAGCGTGGCCACGATATTGAATGCGGCGACCGCGACGATCATCAGCAGAATCATGAACATCATCGATTTCGTGAGCTCGATGGAGCGGAAGAAGTTGACGTGGCTGCCTGTCCAGTCGCTGACATAGAACCCGCCGCCGAGGGCTCTCGCGATGACTCTGACTGCCGAGTACGCCTGCAGCGGATCCTTCAGGACCAGGCGGATACCCGTCACGCGATCACCCAGCCGGTACAGGCGCGCGGCATCGCTCATGTGAACCAGCGCCAGTGCCCGATCGAACTCGTACATGCCGGAATGAAAGATGCCCGTCACCAGGAAGCGGCGCATGCGCGGCACGACTCCCGTCGGAGTGGCCGTGCCTTGCGGGGCAATGAGAATGACCTCGCTGCCAACGTGTGCGCTCAGATCACGCGCGAGCGCGTCACCGAGGATGATGTGATAGGCGCCCGGCACCAGGTCCTCGAGGCGGCCGGCCAGCATGTGTTGAGCAAATCCCGTGGCCTCGCGCTCCTCCCCGGGCAGCACACCGCGCACCGTTGAGCCGGTGACGTTGAGGCCGGCGGCAACCATCGACTGTGCCTCGATGTAGGGCACGGCCGCGCGGACTCCGGGCTGTTTCAGCGCCGCCTGCTGAACCGAGCGCCAGTCGGGCAACGAGCCCTCCAACCCGCTCAGCGTGGCATGCGAGGTCACGCTCAAAATGCGGTTGCGCAGCTCGCGCTCGAAGCCATTCATGACTGAAAGGACCACAATCAACGTGGCGACCCCCAGCATCAGGCCGCATACCGACATCAGGGCCACGAACGAGACAAATCCGCGCCGATGCGTCGAGCGCAGATAGCGCGTGCCGATGAGCCATTCGTACGGAGCGCCCATCGCCTACTCGTAACGGAGGGCTTCAGCCGGTGCGGTGCGCGAGGCACGGATGGCGGGATAGATGGTCGCGAGCCCAGTGAGCGCCAGAGCTCCGAGACTGATCGCGAGGACATTCATCCAGCGTACCTCGGAGGGTACGCGCGGCATGTCATAGACGTCGGCGTCGAAAATCTGAAAATGAAACGTGTGCTCGAGGAAGGGCACGATCGTCTCGACGTGCAGCGCCAGGCCGAGTCCGACCGTTACGCCCAGCGCCACACCGACCCAGCCGATGATCAGGCCCTGCGTCATGAAGACGCCCAGGATGCGGCGCGGCGCGGCGCCCATGGTACGCAGAATCGCGATGTCGGTGCGCTTGTCGGTGACGACCATGACCAGCATGGACACGATGTTGAAGGCGGCCACCCCGACGATCATCATCAGGATGAGCGACATCATGGTTTTTTCGATGCGCACGGCACGGAAGTAACTGGCGTTGTCCTGAGTCCAGTCGAAAAGCTCCAGGCCCGGCGGTAGCCGCGGGCGCAATCGGGCCGCCAGGGCCGGCGCGGCCAGGGCGTCCCGAAAGCGGATCCGCAGACCCTCCGCACGCGAGCCGGCGGGCGTGAGTGCCCGCACGTCATCGATGTTGCCGAACACGAGATTGCCGTCGAACTCCACCCGGCCCACCTCGAAGATTCCCGCGACCGTCATCTCCCGTAGCCGCGGCGCGGGCACCCCCTGCTGCGACACATCCGGCACGAGCACGGTCAGGGTGTCGCCGAGCGAAAGACCCAGCCGATCAGCGATGACCTGACCGACGATCACACGATTGGAGCCCGCGGTCAGATCGCTCAGCCGCCCCTGTGTGATGGACCGCCCGATGTCCGTGACACCTGACTCCGCTGCGGGGTCTATGCCTCGAAGCAGGATGGGCATCTGCTCCGGAGTACGCACGGCCAGCCCCTGAATCTCGACATAGCGGGACACGGCCACGACGCCATCACCGCTGCGCACGAGGCGCTCCACGCTCTGCCACTGTGACGGCGAGGGAGCCTCGGGCCGGGACGCGGTGGCGGCCCGCGCGACGACTCGCGCATGCGCGCTCAAGGACACCAGTTGCTCGCGCAGGTCACCCTCGAGGCCGTTCATCACGGACAGAATCACGATCAGGGCGGCCACACCGATGCAAACGCCCGCCAGGGACGTCCAGGTGATGAATGACACGAAAAACTTGCGGGTCCGGGCGCGGACGTAGCGCAGACCCACGAACAGCGACAGGGGATGAAACATCGTCGCGATTTAACCACAGTTGGCGCCGGGATCTGCGTCACATTCCCGGCGACCGCTGCCCGCCGCGGGCTTTGACAGAAGCTTCCCGGTGCTATAGTCCCGAGCGCGGGAGGATCGAACGCCATGAAAACCCGAATGCTCGTTGCACTGGTGTGCGCATGCGTGACCGCCGGCTCCGCGGTGGCCGAAACCCTGGTCGTCGATGATCACGTGACCCTGCGCGAGTCGAATGTCGACCGCCCCAAGCGCGGCACGACGATGAGTCAGGTCGAGACACACTTCGGTGCCCCGGTGGAGCGCCATCCAACCGTGGGCAGGCCTCCCATCACCCGCTGGGACTATGCCGGTTTCTCCGTCTTCTTCGAAGGGGACCGAGTCATCCACTCGGTGGTCACCAGCGGCTGACGGCCCGTCATCGCCCCGACACACCGATCCCTCAACCTTGTAGCCTGAGACTGCCCGCCAACCGCCTTGCGGCGGTTGACAGTGGGCAATTCATACGCGCGGATGATAGCCTTCGCCGCGGACGCAGCCCGTGAGCCCTGGGCAGCAGGCAAATGCCTGTGCGAAGGGCCCGAGGCCGATGTCCGCTGACAGCGCCGGCGGGGAATACCCCGTGAAATCTGCCTTTGCGGGACGGGATGATGACCGCCGTCCGCCAGCAGGTGGCATTCCCGGGAAACCCCCTGGGCGGCCTTCAGCCAAGACATATAAGGGGATGGGGATAGTACGGTGGCGGCAGATGACTTTCTGAGGACACGGATTGAGGCACTCATGCGCGCGGGGGCTGTGCGGCGCAAGGCGGTAGCGGCACAGCTGGAAGCCGAGATACAACGGCGCGAGGAGATGATGCGCCAGACCTTCCGGCGCTACGTATCGCCCCGCCTGGCGGACAAGATCCTGCAGGATACCCAGCTGCGGGACAGCCTGCTCTCGACCGCCGACGTCAGAACACACGCCGTGGTGCTCTTTGCCGACCTGCGTGGCTTCACGGGCATGTCCGAGCAACTGGCGCCTCACGAGGTGGTGCCGCTGCTCAACGAGTATTTCTCGCTGCTCACGGAGATCACCTTCCGGCACGAGGGGACGGTATTTCACATGGCGGGGGACTGCCTGATGCTCGGCTTCGGAGTGCCCCTGGAGCAGCCGGACAGCTCGCAGCGTGCCATCAAAACGGCTCAGGAGATGCTCAACGGCTTTGCCGCGCTCGCCCAGTCCTGGAAGCAGCGCTATCAGATCGAGGCGGGGCTCGGCATCGGTATCAACGAAGGCGTCGTCGTCGCCGGCAACGTCGGCTCTTCCGCCTACATGAGCTACACCATCATCGGCGACACGGTGAACGTCGCCTCCCGGCTGTGCCAGCGTGCCCGGGCCGGCGAGATCATGTTCTCGGGCGCCATCAAACAGTCTCTCGATGCTCACGGGCTCGACATCGGCGCCTTGGCTCTGCCCCCGATGATCGTCCGCGGACGCACCAACCCGATCGATATCTTCTGCGTGCCGCTGCACGCCCGTCTGCAGGTCGGACCGGTGCCCGCGGAAGCCTGAGGACCGGCTGGACTTTCTTGCTGCTCAAGCCCTCGGTACCTACATCCAGGCAACGACGCCTCAGCTGGCATCAGCTCCATGGGAGCGCGGCGGCGCTCGCCCTCGCCGAGGCCACCCGCTCGGATCAGCGCCTCTATGTCGTGGTCGCCGACGATGCCCGCGGCCTCGAGCGGCTTTCCGCCGAGTTGCAATTCTTCGCCGGCGAGCGCCTTGCGCTGCTGACGCTGCCCGATTGGGAAGTGTTGCCATACGACCTGTTCTCTCCGCATCCTGACATCACCTCCCAGCGGCTGCGGACCCTGTTCGAGTTGCCCCGGCTGCAGCATGGCTGTCTGATCGTGACGGCCGACGTGCTCATGCAGAGACTGCCCCCGCGTAACTACGTACAGGGTCGCGCCTTCGAGCTGACGGTAGGCGAGGCGCTGGCGCTGGAGCCCTTCCGGCAACGGCTCATCGAAGCCGGCTACGTGAGTGTGAGCCAGGTGGCGAGCCCCGGCGAGTACGCGGTGCGCGGCTCGCTGTTCGATGTCTATCCGATGGGCGCCGCGGCGCCCCTGCGGATCGACCTGTTTGACGACGAGATCGAGGCCATCCGCCGTTTCGACCCGGAAAGTCAGCGCTCCCTCGATTCCCTCGAGCGCATTCGGCTCCTTCCAGCGCGCGAGGTGCCGCTCGACCCGGACGGCGTGCGCGAGTTCCGCAGACGTTTTCGCACCCGCTTCGAAGGCGATCCGACCCGCGCGGGAATCTATCGGGGGGTCAGCGAGGGGATGGCGCCAGCGGGCATCGAATTCTACATCCCGCTGTTCTTCGAGCAGACCTCCACACTGTTCGACTATCTGCCGGACAACGCTGTGCTGGTGCATGACGCTGCACTCCCCGGCGCCCTGGACAGGGCATGGCACGACGTGGAGCGTCGCTATGAGGATCGCCGGCACGACATCGAGCGTCCGGTGCTCCCACCAGCCGAGCTGTTCGTGCCTCCCGCCCAGATCGATGCCCGGCTCGGAACCTTCGCCTCCATCACTCTGCATGCATTCAAGGCCGAGACGGAGCTCAATCCGGCGGGAGAGACAATCCGCAACTTCCCGACCACAGCGCCCACGGAGCTACGCCTCGACGTCCGCGCCGAGCACCCTTTTGCACCGCTCGACCTGTTTCTCAACGAGTTCAAGGGACGGGTGCTCATCGCCGCCGAATCACCCGGTCGGCGTGAGGTCCTGCAGGAGATGCTGCGCGGCCACGGGCACGACATCGTGCCCGTGTCGGACTGGGCGGCCTTTGCCAACGCGGAGATGCCTTTGGGATTGACGGTGGCACCGGACCTTCACGGCCTGACACTGACGCACCCACGGATTGCCGTCATCTCGGAAGCGCAGCTGTTTGGGGCGCGAGCTCGGCAGGAACGTCGTCGCAAACGGGCCGCCGCCGATCCCGAAGCCATTCTCAGAGACCTGCAGAGCCTGGAGCCCGGTGCGCCGGTCGTACACGAGGAGTATGGCGTCGGCCGCTACGTGGGCTTGCAGATCATGGATATCGCCGGCCAGCCCGGGGAATTTCTGATCCTCGAGTACCTGGACGGCGATCGGGTCTACGTGCCCGTGCACTCCCTGCACCTGGTCAGCCGCTACACGGGGGCTGCCCCCGAAAGCGCTCCGCTGCACAAGCTCGGGACCGACCAGTGGGCCCGGGCGCGCCGGCGGGCTGCGGAGCAGATTCGTGATGTCGCCGCCGAGCTGCTCGACCTCTACGCGCGTCGCAAGGCGCAAAAGGGGCTGACGCTCCCGGTGAGCGAGCTGGAGTATCAGGCCTTCGCCAACGCGTTCCCCTTCGAGGAGACCGCCGACCAGGCGGAAGCCATCCGCCAGGTACTGAAGGATCTGCAAAGCGAGCGCCCCATGGATCGCATCGTCTGCGGTGATGTCGGATTCGGGAAGACGGAGGTCGCCATGCGCGCGGCGTTCGCCTGCGTGCAGGCCGGAAAGCAGGTCGCCATCCTCGCCCCCACGACGCTCCTTGCCCAACAGCATCTGACCAACTTCCGCGACCGATTCGCCGACTGGCCGGTGCGGGTGGAGGCGCTCTCGCGCTTTGGCAACTCGAAACAGACGCTGGCGACGCTCGAGGGAATCGAGCGCGGCAACGTCGATATCGTCGTGGCCACCCACCGGCTGCTGCATTCCCACGCCCGCTTCAGTGACCTGGGGCTTCTCGTCATCGACGAAGAACATCGCTTCGGTGTGCGCGACAAAGAGCGGCTGCAGGCATTGCGCGCGAACGTTCACGTACTCACCCTGACAGCCACGCCGATTCCCCGCACCCTCAACATGGCACTGGGCGGCCTGCGTGACCTGTCGCTCATCACGACCCCACCGGCCGAGCGCCTCGCCATCAGGACATTCGTCATCGAATGGCACGGGCCGACGCTGCGCGAGGCAGCGCTGCGCGAGTTGCGCCGCGGCGGACAGATCTATTTCGTACACAACGAGGTCAAGACCATCGAGAAGATTGCCGGCGAAGTGCGCACCCTGATCCCCGAAGCGAGCGTGCGGGTCGGCCATGGGCAGATGCGCGAGCGGGAGCTCGAGCAGCTCATGGTGGACTTCTATCACCGCCGGTTCGACCTGCTCGTATGCAGCACCATCATCGAAAGCGGCATCGACGTGCCGACCGCCAACACCATCGTCATCAACCGCGCCGATCGCATGGGGCTTGCTCAACTGCATCAGCTGCGCGGACGGGTCGGCCGCTCCCATCACCGTGCCTATGCCTATCTGGTCGCGCCGCCCCGCAAGGCGCTCTCTGGCGATGCCGCGAAGCGGCTCGAGGCGATCGAATCGATGGAGGAGCTCGGCGCGGGCTTCGTGCTGGCGACGCACGACCTGGAGATTCGGGGCGCGGGCGAGCTGCTGGGCGAGCAGCAAAGCGGCCAGATGACCGAGATAGGGCTCGCACTGTACCTGGACATGCTCGAGCAGGCGGTCGAGGCGCTGAAGCAGGGGCGCGAGCCGGTCCTCGACAAGCCACTCGCCGCCGCCACCGAAGTCGAGCTGCGCACGCCGGCCTTTCTGCCGGAGAGTTACGTGGCGGACGTGCACGTGCGCTTGAGCCTGTACAAGCGGCTGGCCGCTGCCGATTCCGAGGCGGCGCTCGATGAGCTGAGCGCGGAGATCTACGATCGCTTCGGGCCCCTGCCTCCGATGGCGCAGAGTCTGCTCAAAGTGGCCAGGCTCAAGCTCGCCGCCCGCGCGCTTGGAATCCGGCGGCTGGACTTCGGGCCGCACGGCGGCACCGTTTGGTTCGAAGAGCGCAACCAGATCGAGCCCATCACGGTAGTGCGGATGATCCAGAAGAATCCCCGCGAATATCGTCTCGAGGGGTCGTTGAAGCTGCGCATCTCGCGGCCTCTCGCCACCGAGCAGGCCCGGTTCGAGTTCGCCGGCGAGCTGATGCGCCGGCTGAGTGACAAGGCGGCGCGGCCAGCCGGAAAGCTACAGTAGAATCGGCCCATGAAACTGCGACTGTCCTGCCTGCTGCTTCTCACCCTGGCCGTCGGACTGCCCGCGCTGTCTCAGGACACGGAGCCTACCTATCACATCGAGTTGATCGTGTTCCGCGCAACTTCCGGACAGGGGGGAGCCGAGAACTGGAGCGCCGAGGCCGGGGCCGCCAACACCGTCGGCGAAGAATCCACGACCGGTTCCTCGCAGGTCGGCCATTTCGTGGCGCTTCTGCCGGCTGCACAGTACCAGCTCACCGATATCGAGAACCGGTTGCGCTCGAGTGGAGCCTACGTGCCCGTTGCCCACTTCGCCTGGGCCCAAACGGCGAGCGCGTGGGGGACACGCGCGGGATTTCCGGTGCAGAAGCTCGGCGTGGACGTCCAGGGTCTGTCCGGAAACGTGTTTCTCGAGCGCGGCCAGTACCTGCATCTCGGTATGGCGTTGAGCTATGTCATCGCCTCCCCGCCCGCATCGCTCGGCGCCGCGCCCGGAACCGCGTTCACTTTGAGCGAAAGCCGGCGGGTGCATTTCTACGAACGGAACTACTACGACAACCCTGCCTTCGGAGTCATCGCTCTCGTCACGCCCGCACAGGGCAACCGCCCGGCCGGCCGATAGCAATCGCTCCATCGGACCCGCCGCGCGCAATCGGCCGAGCCGCGCCGTCGGCTGGCCGCACGAAGCCGTCAGCCTTTGCTGAAGTCACTGGCCTCGGCAGTCGAGACGCTGTTCTTGCCCAGTTTCTTCGAGCGCTTGAGCGCTGAAGTGCACGCCTTCAGAAGCGCCTCGAGCGGCAGCTCGCGCGGTGGCACCAGACTGGCCACCCCGGCGCTGATCGTGACGTAGCGTTCGGCTGCCCCACGAGGGTGATGCATCAACAAGTCGCGCACGCGCTGGGCGACGACCTGCGCATACTGAGAGGCCTTCTCAGCCGCATCGCCCTGAGTGAGGACTGCAAAGGTCCCTCCTTCCCAGCGGCCGACGAGATCGCCGCCACGTCGGTAAGAGGCCGCGATGACCCGCGCGACGCGCCTGATGCAGGCATCCCCGCCAACGCGCTCGAACGTATCGTTGTACGGACCGAGATCGTCGATATCGAATAGGGTCAACCCAATCTCATGCGAGTCCCGCTGCGCCAGGCGCCAGTCGCGCTGCAGCAACTCCTCGAAATAGGCTCGCGAGTGCAGCCCCGTGAGGCGATCCTCCCGCAGCCACGGCGGCAGGCCCTGACTGTTGCGCTCGCTGCTCTTCAGGCGGTCGCTCGCATCGCGATGGTAGCCGATGGTATGCGTTACCCGCCCCTGCGCGTCCCGCACGGGCTGCAGGGCAGTCTCGTTCCAGAACATCGTGCCGTCGGGGCGGTAGTTGCGCAGCAGCACGCGGGCCGGCTCGGCGCGCTCGAGTGCCTCGCGGATACGCAGCCGCGCCTCCTGGTCCCGGTCGTTACCCTGGAGGATTCGCAGATTGGACCCGAGCAGCGCTGCCACGGGATAGCCGCACATCTGGGCAAAGGCCGCATTGGCGTAGATCACGGGATGGTCCGGAGCCGTGGCATCGCATACCACGACGCCCTCCGGCGCGGTATCGACGACCCCCCGCCAGGCTTCCGCGGACCAGTTGTTCATTGACTGCCGGCCTCCAAATGCAGCGTCGGCGCAGCGGTGCACCGCGCCAGCAGCTCGCGGCTGCGTAGGTACTCCGTCCGGGAGGTCAGCTCCTGCCGGGTGAAGCCATCCTTGCCGTGCATTCGAACCAGGCGCAACCGTGACGCAGGTTCGGGTTCGACCTCCAGCCCATCGAGCAGTGCGATCACACTGGCCCGGTTGTTGCAAACTGGAAGCATGTCGCAACCGGCTGCGAGCGCCTGGCGTGCACGGGTCACAATGTTCCCGGCCGCCGCCGCCGCGCCTCCCATTGACAGATCGTCCGTGAACACTACCCCCTGAAACCTCAAATCTCCGCGCAACACGTCGCGAATCCAACGGGACGACAGGCTGGCAGGGGCTGGATCGACCGCCGGGAACAGTACGTGGGCGACCATGACGGCCGGCAGCCCATCGGCGATCAGGCGCTGGTAGGGCGCCAAGTCCGCCGCCAGGTCGGCCAGCTCCCTGCGGTCCACGGGCAGGCTCAGGTGGGAATCCGCCACGACGGCGCCATGGGCCGGGAAGTGCTTAGCGGTGGCCGCCATACCGGCATCACGCATGCCATGCATATAGGCATTGGCGAGCTGACTGACGACCTCGGAGCGCGAATGAAATGCGCGCTCGCCGATGACCTCGCTGATCCCGTAGTCAAGGTCAACGCAGGGTGCGAATGAGATATCCACCCCGCACGAGCGCAACTCGGCTGCCATCAGCCAGCCCATGTGGCGGGCGAGGTCGAGGCCGCCGCGCGGATCCAGGTCGAATTCGTGGCCAATGCGCCTGGCCGCCGGCAACAGCGAGAATCCGCGACGAAAGCGCTGTACGCGTCCACCCTCATGGTCCACGCCCACGATCAGCGCCGGCGTGCGGGCCGCATGAATCGTCGCGACCAGCTGCGTTAGCTGGTCGGGGTCGACATAGTTGCGTGTGAAGAGAATCACGCCGCCGACCAGCGGATGCTGCAACATCTCGAACTCCTCGGCAGTCGCCGAGGAGCCCTCCAGATCGATCATCAGCGGTCCGAGACTCATGTTGCCTCCCTTGGGGGCATCCCCGGTACCAGCAGTGCAAGGGACTCGACATGGGTGGTATGCGGAAACATGTCCAGCACTCCGGCGGCCTGCAGACCCATGGCATGTTGGCTCACGAGCAGTCCCGCATCCCGGGCCAGGCTGCCAGGATGGCAGGATATGTACAGTATGCGCCGCGGGTCGAGGGAGGCGATCAGAGGCATTATCTCGCTGGCTCCGGCGCGTGGTGGATCGAGCAACACGTGTGTGAACCCGTGCCGCAGCCACGATGTCTGCGGGTCGATGGCTTGTCCAAGATCGGCCACGTGGAATTCGACGTTGTTGAGTCCATTCAACCGGGCGTTCTCACGCGCTCTGGCGACCAGTCCTGCATCACCCTCCACGCCGACCACTCGTGCAGCCGCGCGGGCGAGCGCCAGCGTGAAGTTACCGATGCCACAGTACAGATCGAGCACTACCGAAGCCGGCTCCAGCGCGAGGAGGTCCACGGCACGTGCCACCAGCGCTTCGTTCACAGGGCCATTGATCTGCACGAAGTCGGTGGGCGCGAACTGTAATCGCAGGTCGAAGCGGGACAGGCGATATTCGAGCGGCTCGACCGCCGTCGCTTCGAGTGGCCGGACCGAATCCAGCCCCTTGGGCTGCAGAAACACGCGGACCGAATGTAGCGCCGCGAAATCGCGCAGGCGGCTCAGATCCGATGGATCCGGCGGCTCCAGGACGCGCAGCACCAGCGCCACCGCGTTATCGCCCACGGCGACCTCGATCTGCGGCACCCGCTCCCGGATGGTGAGTTCCGTGAGCAAAGTGGCCAGAGGCTCGATGAGCTCGGCGACGGGCGGGGCCAGTACCTCACAGCGTCGCACGTCGGCCACGTACGGGGCGAGCCGCTCACGAAATCCAACGACCACGCGGCCCTTCTTCGCAACGTATTTTGCCCCGAGCCGAGCGCGTCGCCGATAGTGCCAGACAGGCCCGCGCAACGGTGCAAGCCACTCAGCCGGGCGGATACCGGCCACGCGCTCGAAACTGTCTCGCAGCTCAGCCTCTTTGGCCTCGAGCTGCGCGGCGGGCGCCAGGTGCTGCAGAGCACAGCCGCCGCAGACTCCGAAATGGGCACAGCGGGGCGTTACGCGCGCGGGCGACTGCTCGATGACCTCGATCAACTCCGCCTGGTCGTGTTGCCGGTGATGACGGGTCCGCCGGAAACGGACGCTTTCCGCTGGCAGGGCTCCAGGAATGAAGGCGGTCTTCCCGTTGCGCACCACGCCCTCGCCCTCGTGAGTGAGTGCGGTGACCGTTCCGACCTCATCGATGCCCTGGACGGCATGGCGGGGACGTCCCCTCAAACAGCTCTCTCCCATGCAGCCAGAAACTGCGCAAGGTGGGGCTCCCGCGACACTCGCAGCAGGCCTTTGACCTGCTCCACCTCCTCGGAGTAGCGCTCGCGGGTGATCTGCGCTCGCATGAGCTCGAAGCGCAGGTAGATCAGGTATGTGTTGAGGACGTCCGTCTCGCAATATCGACGGATGCCTTCGAGATCCCCAGCAAGACAGGCTTCCCAGACCTGCGCGCCGGAGAACCCCATCTTGCCCGGCAGTCCCAGCAGAGATGCGATGTTCGACAGGGAGGCCCGGGCACGGCTCTGGTAGCCCGACAGCACATCCATCAGGTCGGTGTGCCGCCGGTGATAGCGACCGAGATAATTGTTGTACCGGAAGGCGGCATCCGCATCGCCAGTCTCCCAGTAACGGGCCGCCTGCACTCCAGCGAGCAGACCGCGGTAATGCAGAACGGGCAGGTCAAAGCCGCCGCCGTTCCAGGAAACCAGGTCGGGTGCGAATCGGTCGATGCCATCGAAGAAACGCTCGATCAGCTCTGCCTCGGAGGCGCCCGGGTCTCCGAGACTCCAAAGCCGAAGGCCCTCCCGGCTGCGCAGAAGACAGGATATGGCAATGATCCGCTGCTGCTCGTGCGCCAGGAAGTCGCCGCCCGTGGCCTGGCGCCGCAGGCCGAACATCGCCTTGGCCACCTGCTCGTCCTCCAGTCCCTCGAGTCCATGCAGCCGGCGGCCCAGCGCCACATCCGGCACTGTCTCGATGTCGAATACCAGAGTATTCATACGATCTCAGACCGCCTTCATCAGCACGGCAACGGCCACGACCAGACCTGCCTCATCCGTCAGGGTCACGTGTCCGTCGCCCACTCCCAGACCACGCCGCACGCGCTCCCCCCTCTCGGAAAACACCACCTCCGGCTTTCCCCAGGCGTTCTGTACCACTCCGACGTCGCGGATCCACACGCCGTGGGCAAACCCGGTGCCCATTGCCTTCACGATCGCCTCCTTGGCCGCGAAACGCATGGCGATGAATCGCTCCGGCCGCTGGGTCCGGGCAAGCTGTGCGCGCTCCTGCGGCATCAGCAGATGGTCGGTGAAGCGTGAGCCGAAACGCCCAAGCGTCGCGTGGATGCGTTTGAGCTCGAGCACATCCACACCAATGCCGAAGATCATGAGCGCGCGGCGATCATGAGGGCTTTCATCTCGCGCACCGCCACCTCCAGACCCGTGAACAGCGCGCGAGCTACTATGGAATGGCCGATATTGAGCTCGACGATGTCCCGAATCGCCGCCACGGGCTGCACGTTGTGATAGTGCAGGCCATGCCCGGCGTGCACCTCCAGGCCGAGTCCCGCCGCCTGGCGGGCGCCCGCACGCAGCCGCTCCAGCTCCTTCGCCTGGGCGGCCCCGCTACTGTCCGCGTAGGCGCCGGTATGCAGCTCGATCACCGGTGCACCGGTATGTGCGGCAGCCTCGATCTGGTGGGGATCCGGATCGATGAAGAGCGCGACACGCACTCCAGCCTGGCGCATGCGCGCCGTCGCCTCCGTGAGCCGCGCCAACTGGCCGGTGACATCCAGGCCGCCCTCGGTGGTGAGCTCGGCGCGCCGCTCCGGCACGAAGCAGCAATCGGCCGGGCGCACCTGCGTGGCGATTCCCAGCATCTGCTCCGTGACGGCCAACTCAAGATTCATGTGCGTCGTGAGGCGATCCTTCAGCGCATGCACGTCCTCGGGCTGAATGTGACGGCGATCCTCCCGCAGATGCAGCGTGATGCTGTCCGCTCCCGCCATCTCCGCGGCCAGCGCGGCATGCACCGGATCCGGGTATTGACCCCGGCGCACTTGCCGGAGGGTCGCAACGTGATCGATGTTGATTCCGAGAGCTATCGTCATTGCCGACTCCGCCATGACTGCGACATCACTCCGCCTCTGCGCTGCGCCTATTCGCGGGAAATGCGCGGCCGGGTGCGCTGTGGCCCCTCATCGGGCCGCAGCCCCCGGATGGACCGGGCCACCGAGCGCGTGTTGAGCTCGCGACCCTCCAGGCAGTGTCTCAGCGCAGCCTGCAGCACAGACCGCGCATCCTCCAGCTCCTGCGCACTCGAGAGCTGCTCATCGGCGAGCCTCATTATCGAGGACCCGGCCAGCGCTCCGCTGACCCCGGCGGGAGCCGACACGAGCCCCTGCGCTGGCCTGAAATGATAGTACGCGTGCGCTTCGATCGGCTTGCCCGTCTGCGCTTCACCACTCAGGTCAGGTCCATAACCCAATGAGTCCAGCAGGCGCTTCTCGAAAGTCCGCAATACGGGCTCCTGCGCCGTGCCGCGCCGCAGCCCCTGCACCGCCGCATGGTAGTCATCGAAGATCGCCGGCAGCGGATCGTGCCGCGTGGTCAGTTTGAGCAGCAGCTCATTGAGATAGAACGCAGCCATGAGGCATCCCGGCGGCACCGCCGGCTCGTGCGCAGCGGCCTCGGCCGCGGTGAGCTGAGCCGCCTCCCCTCGACCGCTCCAGGACAACAGCAGCGGCTGGAAGGGCTGCAGCACGGCAGCCAGCCTGGCTTTGGGCCCGCGCACGCCACGCGCAAACAGCGACAGACGGCCGTGCTCGCGGGTCAGCACTTCCAGGATGCGGCTGGTGTCCCGATAGGGCATATGGTGCAGGATATACGCCGAGGCGAGCGTGATCCTGCGGGCGGAGCGGGTCATTCGAGCCCAAGCTGCTTGAGGGCGCGCGCGTTATCGGCCCAGTTCTCACGCACCTTCACCCACAGGTTCAGATGCAACCGCCGACCGAGCAGCTTGTTGAGAGTCAGTCGCGCCGCGCGACCCACGCGCTTCAACCGTTCGCCGCCCGCTCCGATCACGATCGGCTTCTGCCCTTCCCGATCGACCCAGATGGCGGCATCCACGCTGAGCTGGTCCTGCTCCTGGCGCAGTTGCTCGATCTCGACCGCCACGCCGTAAGGGACCTCCTGATTGAGCTCCAGGGTGAGCTTCTCGCGGATCATCTCGGCGATGCGGAACTCCAGGCTGCGGTCAGTGAGCTCATCCTCGGCGAACATCGGCGGCGCTTCGGGCAGCACGCCGGCAATCACCCCGCGCAGCGCCGCCACGTTGTCCTGCTTGAGCGCCGATAGCGGCACCACTTCGATGAACGGATGCCGGGCTGCCAGTTGCGCAAGATAGGGCAACAACCGGGCCCTCGGTTGCACGCGATCGACCTTGTTGACCGCCGCGATGGCGGGCAGGCCCGAGCGGACGATGCGCTGCAGGACGTGCTCATCGGCTTCGGTCCACCTGAGCGCCTCGAGCACCAACACCACGATATCGGAGTCGGCCAGTGAGCTCGACGCGGCGCGGTTCATGGCCTTGTTGAGAGCCCGATTGCCATGCTCATGCAGCCCGGGCGTGTCCACGAAGGCGATCTGAGCAGTCGGCAGATGAGCGATCCCAACGATTCGATGCCGCGTGGTCTGCGGACGGGGCGTGACGATGCTCAGCTTTTGCCCGACCAGAGCGTTGAGCAGCGTGGATTTGCCAACATTCGGGCGACCGACCAGCGCGGCGAAGCCGCTGCGGAATCCCGCGCCCGGCGAAGCCCTCATGTGGTTTCGATCTCCTCGAGAATGCGTGCGGCAGCCTCCTGCTCAGCGCGCCGGCGGCTCGAGCCGCTGCCTTGCGCGCGCCAGCCGAGGGTGGCTACTTCGCACAGAACATGGAAGGTCTGCTCGTGAGCCTCCCCTTCCGTACGCTCCACGGTGTACCGCGGCAGCCCGTGACCGCGTGACTGCAGATACTCCTGCAGCCGTGTCTTTGCATCCTTGAGCGACGCCGGAGCCGGCAGGGCGGCGATGCGCGACTGGAACAGCTCCTCGATCACCTTGCGGGCCACCTCAAGCCCCCCATCGAGGAATAATGCACCGCAGAGCCCCTCCAGGGCGTCGCTCAGAATGGACTGGCGGCGGAACCCGCCGCTCTTGAGCTCGCCGGAGCCCAGGTGTAACACCTCGCCCAGGCCCAGTTGCGCCGCCACCTCCGCAAGGGGCTGACTGCTCACCACGCGCGCGCGCAGGCGGCTCAGATCGCCTTCCGAGCCCTTGGGAAATGCATCGTAGAGGTGTCGGGCAATGACCAGATTGAGAACCGCGTCGCCGAGGAATTCCAGCCGCTCGTTGTTCGGACCCGGCACGCTGCGGTGAGTCAGCGCTGCGGCGAACAGCTGCGGGTCCTGCGCCTCGTACCCAAGCCGCTCCCGCACCCAGCGAACTGGCCAGTCCCCGCTCTTCATGCTGGAACGCGGGAGCCGTTCGGGGCGAGAAGCTACTCTGCGCCCCCCCCTTGCAAGGTCACCGACTTATCGAAGGTGACGAGGATGAACATGTTCGAGAAGAGAGGCGCCTGGTCGTCATAGGCTGCTTCCACGACCCAGGCCTGACCATCGCGGGTGACCTTGAGATCCTTCACCGTCGGATAGTCCACGCTCTCGACATTGAAGTGCTTCTCGATCGACAGCAGGATCGCCGCCCGGTTGCCCGCATCGGCTCCCTTGTATTCGCTCTTGACCTGCTCCAGGGTGCGCGCGACCTTCATGTAATTGAGATAGACCGGCGCCAGCCGGATTCCGGCATACACCACGATCGCGAGCGGGATCATCAGGAAGATCCAGCCGATCAGCGTGACCCCGCGTTGCTTCGTACGCATCGATGTCTCCCGCTTTGCGCTCGGAGCCCTCACCGGATGGCCATTCCGATCCGGCGCCACTTCGGGCCGCCGCTGCGCTTCAGGTCCCAATTGAACCAGATTCGAGTCGCCTTGCCGACCAGATTGTTCTCGGGGACGAACCCCCAGACACGGCCGTCCTCACTGTTGTCCCGGTTGTCGCCCATCATGAAATACATACCGGGGGGCACATCCTCGACCAGGGGCCCCACCTGATCCAACACGCCGGCTTCGGCCTCCGGCCGGATCGGGGCGTTGCAGAAGTAGCCGCGCGACTCGCGGCGCTCACACCCTGCCGGCGGGCTCGCGGTCACCGCCAGCGGCACCGGGCACAGCAGCGCCTGGTGATCGTGCAGACCCAGCTTTTCCTCGGCGAGCTGCATGTTTATGTAGCAGCCGTCGTTGTAGGTGCGCGTTACCTTGAAAGGCACGGTTTTGCCGTTGATGGTCACCCGGTCGCCCCGGATCTCGACATGGTCGCCCGGAACGCCGACCAGGCGCTTGATGTAGTTCACGGAAGGATCGAGCGGATAGCGGAACACGACCACATCTCCGCGCTGCGGCTCCCCGATGGGGACGATCTTGCGGTTCAGGACCGGCAGCCGCAGTCCGTAGGTGTACTTGTTGACGATGATGAAGTCCCCGTCCAGCAGGGTGGGCATCATCGAGTCCGAGGGGATCCTGTAGGGCTCGAACACGAACGCCCGCAGCACCAGCACCACCAGGGCGACCGGGAAGAAGCTGCGGGCGTAATCCACGGTGCCGGGCTCCGGGATCGCCGTGGGATCCTTGCCGGCCGCCTGCGCAGCAGCGACACGCTGGCCGCGCAGCACCGCCACGTCCAGTCCCCAGGCCAGCCCCGTCACCACGGTGATGGCCAGCAGCACTGCGCTGAAGTCAAGTCGCTCCGCCATCAGCAATCGCAGCACCGCGGCTGCGATGAGCAGTGGCAGGATCAGGTAGGCGACCCGCATGAGCCACGGATCGGCGGGCGGCTGGGGGAAGACGGCGATCTGGCGCCGCGGCCGGATGAGCCAGTCGTCGATCACGACGATCAGCCCCACCGGCAGCCCGAGCCATGACAGAAACACGACGATCGGCATCAGCATCGACATACGGTGCGCTCCTTCAGGCCTGTGGCTTACGACCGACCTGCAGCACCGCCAGGAATGCCTCCTGGGGAATCTCCACGTGTCCGAGCTGCTTCATGCGCTTCTTGCCCTCTTTCTGCTTCTCGAGGAGTTTACGTTTACGACTGACATCGCCGCCGTAACATTTCGCCAGCACGTTCTTGCGCAGTGCCTTGACCGAGGCGCGCGCGATGATCGATCCGCCGATGGCCGCCTGGACGGCCACTTCGAACATCTGCCGAGGAATGAGCTCCTGCATCTTGTCCACGAGCTCGCGGCCGCGATGATAGGAGTTCTCGCGGTGCACGATCACGGACAGCGCATCGACCTTGTCGCCGTTGATGAGGATGTCGAGCTTCACCAGCGGAGCGGCCTCGAAATGACTGAACTCGTAGTCGAACGAGGCATAGCCGCGACTGACCGACTTCAGGCGATCGAAGAAGTCGAGCACCACCTCAGCGAGCGGCAGCGCGTACTGCAGGGAGACCTGAGTGCCCAGATACTGCATCTTCTTCTGCTTGCCGCGCTTGTCGTTGCAGAGCTTCAACACCGCGCCCACGTGGTCGGGGGGCACGAGGATGCTCGCGGTGATGATGGGCTCGCGGATCTCTTCGATCTCGTTCACGGCGGGCAGCTTGGCCGGATTGTCCACATAGAGGACGCTGCTATCGGTGCGTGCCACCTCGTACACGACCGTGGGTGCGCTGGTCACGAGCTCCAGGTTGTACTCGCGCTCGAGCCGCTCCTGCACGATGTCCATGTGCAGCAGCCCCAGAAACCCGCAGCGGAATCCAAAGCCCAGTGCGCCGGAGACCTCCGGCTCGTAATGCAACGCGGAGTCGTTCAAGCGCAGCTTCGACAGCGCGTCGCGAAAGCTCTCGTAGTCATCCGAGTTCACCGGAAACAGCCCCGCGAACACGCGCGGCTTGATCTGCTTGAACCCCGGCAAAGGCTGCGGGCTCGGCCGGTGCTCCAGCGTGATGGTGTCACCCACGGGCGCACCGTCGATCTCCTTGATGCCGGCGACCACGAAGCCCACATCCCCGGTGGCGAGCTCACGCAGGACCACGGATTTCGGAGTGAAGCGGCCGAGCTTGTCGGCCGTGTGACTGCGGCCGGTGGACATCACCCTGAATTTGTCGCCACTCTTCAGACTACCGTTCATCACGCGCACCAGTGACACCACCCCGACGTAGTTGTCGAACCACGAGTCGATGATGAGTGCCTGCAGGGGCGCCGCCGGATCGCCCTTGGGGGGCGGGATGCGGCGGATGAGAGTCTCCAGCAACTCGGCCACACCCTCGCCTGTCTTGGCGCTGACCCGCACCGCATCGGTCGCATCGATGCCGATGATCTCCTCGATTTCCTTGCGGACCCGCTCGGAATCCGCCGAAGGCAGGTCGATCTTGTTGATGACCGCCAGCACCTCGAGGCCCTGCTCGATGGCGGTGTAACAGTTGGCGACGCTCTGAGCCTCCACACCCTGGGAAGCATCGACCACGAGCAGCGCCCCATCACAGGCCGCAAGCGACCGCGAGACCTCATAGGAGAAGTCCACGTGCCCGGGCGTATCGATCATGTTGAGCTGATAGCGCTGCCCGTCCGCCGCCTCGTAATAAAGGGTGACGCTCTGCGCCTTTATGGTAATGCCGCGCTCACGCTCCAGCTCCATGGAGTCGAGCACCTGCTCCTGCATCTCCCGCTCCTGCAACCCCCCGCACAGCTGGATGAAGCGGTCGGCGAGAGTGGACTTGCCATGATCTACGTGAGCGATGATGGAGAAATTGCGTGTGAGCAGCATGAATCCACAGTCTGTCGCGTGTGCCGCGCCAGTACCCTGCGGCGCGCGGATTATAGTTTATTGGCTGAAAGTGGCCAGACGGCCACTTTCAGCAGACATTGCTCCCTGGTCCGCGGGCAAAAAGCGCCGTTTTTGCCCGCTGCGCAACGAGCCCCTTCACGGGGACCTCGGGGAGGGGGACCTCGGGGAAGCGGCGTCCCCGGCTCATCGCAGCAGCCGCTGCAGCTCCTCGACATCCAGGCGGTGCCGGCAGACCACCGTGCCGTCCAGCAGCAGGACGGGTACGTTGAGGCCATATCGGCGCTGCAGATCCGGGTCGCTATCGACATCCACAACGTCGATCGGCGGGAGGGGGTGGGAGCGCCCCAGAGCCTGGAGCTCGGCGAGCATCTCGTCGCACAGCTCGCAGCCTTCGCGGTGCATTACCGTAAGTCGATCGGAGCCTGGCAAGCGATCTCCAGGGGTCGATCCGGCAGCTCGTGCTGGACGCCTCAGTGGTGGACCGAAGTGAGCGCGGAGCCCGTCGGTGCGAAGGAGCTGGCGATGGAGCGCACGGTTGCCGGTGGAACCTCACCAACGGCGGTGACCTGTCGGGACCCCATCACCGTCGAGAAGACGGACGAGGAGCCCATTTTCATGGACTCTTCCATGACCGTCTGCTGGTCAGTGTTGCCGCTGCGCGTCTCGACGAATACCGATACCGAGGCCAGGCCATCGGTGAACACGAGGTGCGATACAGGTCCCTGGGATCCTGGCATGACCTGCGCGGACCGGGCCGTCATCCGGAATCCCGGCGGCAGCATGAGTGCATTCCAGGCCATGCTCGCAGTTTCGGGAGATTCCTTGATCGGCGGCGAAGAGTCGTTGCGCAGCCACTGGAAGCCCGCGGTCGAGACATCCGGCTTGAACGCCGAGTCGGGAATGTGGGCCGGCATCGTCAGGCTGGCGAAGACGATCTGTTCAATGACGTGCCCGTGCGCATCGCAGAGCTGAGTCTTCAGCGGCATGGCGGTGGTCTCGTCGATCCACAGGCGGTAGCCGTAACGGAACTCATCCTTGGGGGAAACCGTGATCACGTGGGTGTCGCGGCGATTCAGGCGCGTTTGCGCCACTTCTCGGATGTCATAGAACTTCGCCGTCTGCGCGTTGATTGCCGGGATGCCGCTCAGCAGGGGCTCCTCGGCGGGACGTCGCTCCACCAGGACCGTGCGCTTGTCCGGCAGGTAGCAGGCCAGATCCGATCCGGTGCGGATGAACTCGCGGCCGGAGCCATCGAGGGAGACCAGCCGCTCGGCCACCTCCCCAGCCTGGACCCGGTGAACGATGCGCAGCATCTCCACCCTTCCGCCATGCCAGTGAGAGAACGTGCCGTCGTAGTTGCGCGTGGTGAGCGCCTGATTCATCCGCTGGAGCCAGCGCCCCGGCTCTTCGGCGCCCGCGGCGCCCGCCATCATCAGGGCCAGCGCCAGCCAGCCGATCCGCTCTCTATTGCGGGCTCTTGGCATCGTCTTCAACGTCGTCGGTCAGCTCGGGTCCCGCGGAGCCGGCGCTGCTTCCAGCCTCGTTCACCATCAACGCGGAGAGTAGATTGCGACGGGTCATGGGCGATGAGAATTCGCTGTGCGCCACCACGTACTTGGCAAGCTGCATCGAGGGAAAGAACGACGGCCGAGCAGGCACCCTCGCTGGCACAACGTAACTGTCGGGGTTGCTCGTGAGACTCAGCGCCGCGCCACCCCCGGTCCCCAGCGCAGAGTCCGAGGGGGCGGCCCGCGCGATCACCGTGTCGGCCTCGGGAGTTGCCTGCAGGCGTAACCAGAGAATGCAAGCGGCCGCGACGCTCGCCGCGACGGCCCCACCGGCTACGGGGCGCCACCAGCGGGTGCCCCAACGTTCGGACTGCTCCCTGCCGGAGGGAGCCACCAGTACAGGCTCCTTGGAGATCACCATGCGAACTCGTCGCGCGACTTCGGCGTTCAGCCGCACGCCACCCTCGGCGCGGATGGTGGCGCCGATGGCGGCATAGCGGCCCCATCGCGCCTTGAGCTGCTCATCCCGGGACAGACGCCTGGCAAGCAGCTCGCACTCGGCCGGCGGCAGCTCGTTGTCGAACATGGCGGACAGCTGGCTGTCGAGTTCCTCGTTCATCCCAGCTCCTCCGTACGGCCCAGGCCGCCCTCGAACACTTCACGCAACCTGCGGTCGATCGCCTCGCGCGCCCTGAAGATGCGCGAGCGGACCGTGCCCACCGGGCAATCCATGGCGGCGGCGATCTCCTCGTACGACAGTCCTTCCAGCTCCCGCAGGACGATCGCGGTGCGGAGGTCTTCGGGGAGAGCGTCGATGGCGGCGTTCACGGTGGTGCGGATCTCATCCGTCAACACCAGGCCCTCGGGAGTCTCGGAATCTTTCATTCGGCCTTGCATATCGTAGGACTCATCGCTGCTGTTGCGGTCGAGGTCGTATTCGATAGGACTGCGATCACGGGAAACGACGGCATTCTTGGCGGTGTTGATGGCTATGCGGTAAAGCCAGGTGTAGAAGGCGCTATCGCCGCGGAACTGCGGCAAGGCGCGATAGGCCTTGATAAAGGCTTCCTGGGCGATGTCTTCGGCCTCCGCCGGATTGCGCACATATCGCATCACGAGCTTGACGAGTTTGTGCTGGTATTTCAGGACCAGCGCATCAAAAGCTCCCTTGTCGCCGCGCTGGACGCGGCGAACCAGGCTCAGATCACTCACATCGGCGCTCATTGGCGCCTCTTACTCCCGATACCAAGGCCGCCGCGCCGCGACCAGAATAGACCGGGAGCCGCCGCGAAAGTTCAGGCAGCTCATCGGCATCGCGCGCTCCCATCTTAAGTGAAGGACATGGCATCGGGCCGGGTGAAAAGCAACCTGGACGGTAGGAACCCAGTCGGAGCGCAGTCCGGGTCTGGACCTCATCGGTTCGCCGCCGCCCCCAGGGGGCCGCCCGTCGCCGGGACAGCGGCGATCTCTGCCGGGGCAGGTATTTATCGGGGCCCGGCCGCGCCGCGCAGGCGCGAGTGGCCTCATCGTGGCGTGCGTCCGAAGGAGATCAGCTGGGCCAGTCCCGCAAGGTCCGCCTCGGGCGGACGGGCGTAGCCAAACAGGTAGTCGGCCAGGAGGGGGTCCGGCAACTCCAGCAAGCGGGCGAAGGCACGACGCTGCGCACTCGTGGCCAGCGGCAGCTCCACCTTGATGAACCGCTCGAGGAGGACGTCGAGCTCTTTCATCCCCCGGCGACACCGCCAGACCAGGCGTCGCTCGTCCAGGTCCGGCTGTGTCGGCATGTCAGCCTTGGCGCTCGAGCATCATCTTCTTGATCTCGGCGATCGCCCGGGCCGGGTTGAGGTCCTTTGGACAGACATCCGTGCAGTTCATGATGGTATGGCAGCGATACAGCCGGAAGGGATCCTCCAGCCCATCGAGCCGCTCGCCGGCGGACTCATCGCGGCTGTCGATGATCCACCGGTACGCCGCAAGAAGCGCCGCGGGGCCCAGGAAGCGATCACTGTTCCACCAGTAGCTCGGACATCCGGTCGAGCAGCATGCGCACAGGATGCAGGCAGCCGGACGATCGATCTTCTCCTGGTCGTCCTTGGACTGCAGCCGCTCGCGGTCGGGAGGCGCAGGCGTGCTGCTACGCAGCCACGGTTTCACGGAAGCGTACTGCGCATAGAAGTTCGTCAGGTCGGGCACCAGATCCTTCACCACCGGCATGTGCGGCAGGGGATAGATGCCGATCTGCGTCCCCAGATCCTGCATCGAGGTCGTGCAGGCCAGCCGGTTCACGCCGTCGATATTCATGGCGCAGGAGCCGCAGATGCCCTCCCGGCACGAGCGCCGAAACGTGAGGGTGGAATCGAGGCTCGCCTTGATCTGGATCAGCGCATCCAGAACCATCGGTCCACAGCCCTTCAGATCGAGCTCGAAGCTATCCACGCGCGGGTTCTCGCCCGAATCGGGATCGAACCGGTAGATCCGGAATGTGCGCAGCTCTGCGGAGGCGCTTGCGGAGTGTGCCTTGTGCACCTTGCCGGGTCGCAGCCGGGAGTTCGCGGGAAGTCGGAATTCAGCCATGAGTGCCTTGAATCAATAAGTGCGTGTCTTCGGAGGGATCGACTCCACCTCATCGGTCAGGGTCGCCAGATGCACCGGGCGGTAATCGAAGCGGGTCTGACCGGCGCCCTGCACCCACACCAGGGTGTGCTTCATCCAGTTATGGTCATCGCGGCTCGGAAAGTCCTCACGCGCCTGCGCGCCGCGGCTCTCGGTGCGGTTGGCGGCCGACTGAATCGTCGCCGTCGCCTGCAGGAGCAGGTTCTCCAGCTCGAGGGTCTCGACCAGATCGGTGTTCCAGATCAGCGAGCGGTCACTGATGCGGACATCCACGAAGGACTGAAAAGTCCGTGTCAGCTTGGCGATGCCTTCCTCGAGGGTGTGCGCCGTCCGGAACACGGCTGCATCGAGTTGCATGGTCTTCTGCATCTCCAGCCGGATCTCCGCCGTTGGCCGTGAGCCCTGGGCATACCGCAACCGATCGAGTCGGGATACCGCCAGATCCGCGGCATCCCTGGCGAGCGGCTTGTGAGTGGCGCCGGGCCGTACGACCTCCGCGCAGCGGCGCGCCGCTTCGCGCCCGAATACCACCAGGTCGAGCAGCGAGTTGGAGCCGAGCCGGTTGGCGCCATGCACCGACACGCAGGCAGCCTCCCCGGCCGCCATCAGACCCGGCACCACACAACTGTCGTTGCCGTCCTTGGGACAGACGACCTCGCCATGGTAATTGCAGGGGATGCCGCCCATGTTGTAATGCACGGTCGGCTGCACCGGAATGGGCTGCTTGGTGACATCCACCCCGGCGAAGATGCGGGCCGTCTCCGCAATCCCGGGCAGGCGCTCGTGAATGACCGCGGGTCCGAGGTGCTCCAGGTGCAGCTCGATGTGGTCGTGCTCCGCGCCGACTCCACGGCCTTCGCGCACCTCCACCGTCATCGCCCGGCTCACCACATCCCGCGAGGCGAGATCCTTCGCGTTGGGCGCGTAGCGCTCCATGAACCGCTCGCCCTTGGAGTTGGTGAGATAGCCGCCCTCGCCGCGCGCCCCTTCGGTGATCAGACAGCCCGCGCCGTAGATGCCGGTCGGATGGAACTGGACGAATTCCATGTCCTGCAGCGGCAGCCCCGCGCGCAACGCCATCGCATTGCCGTCGCCCGTGCAGGAGTGCGCCGAGGTGCACGAGAAGTACGCGCGGCCGTAGCCTCCCGTGGCGAGAATCGTCATGTGGGCGCGGAAGCGGTGCAAAGTCCCCTCCATGAGATCCAGCGCCACGACTCCGCGGCACACACCGTTCTCCATGATGAGGTCGATCGCGAAATACTCGATGAAGAACGTGGCCGAGTGGCGTATCGACTGCTGATACAGCGTGTGCAGCATCGCATGACCGGTCCGATCGGCCGCTGCGCAGGTGCGCTGCGCAATGCCCTTACCGAAATGAGTCGTCATGCCGCCGAACGGACGCTGGTAGATACGCCCCTCATCCGTCCGCGAGAAGGGCACACCGTAGTGCTCCAGCTCGATGACCGCGGCGGGCGCTTCCTTGCACATGAACTCGATGGCGTCCTGATCGCCGAGCCAATCGGAGCCTTTCACGGTGTCATACATGTGCCAACGCCAGTCGTCCTCGCCCATGTTGCCGAGCGCAGCGCTGATGCCGCCCTGCGCCGCCACCGTATGGCTTCGTGTCGGGAAGAGCTTACTGATGCACGCAGTAGACAGACCCGCTTCCGCCAGCCCCAGGGTCGCGCGCAAACCGGCGCCGCCCGCCCCCACGATGATGACGTCGTAGGTGTGATCGATGAACTCGTAAGCACTCATCGGGCGGCTCCGAAGGCGACCTTCAGGACCGCAAAGACCCCGGCAAAGGCGATCAGCGCGTGTGCAAAAGTCACGATGACAAGTGTCAGCAGCTTCGTTCCCGGTCCGTGCACGTAATCCTCGACGACGACCCGCACACCGAGTTGCGAGTGCCAGCATGCGACCAGAAGCAGCACGATGAGCAGCACTGCTGTCCAGCCCTGCGCCATCCAGGCGGCCACGGTTGCATGATCCAGCGCCGGCAGTGACAGCAGCGATACGACGAACCAGACGCTCAGGGGAACCAGCGCGATTGAGGTCAGGCGCTGCAGCCACCAGTGATGCACTCCGCTGCGGCCCGCACCGAGCCCCGCTACCCGGCCGAGGGGACTGCGGAGGCCGCTCATGAGCCGTACACCCTCGAGCGCAGCAGCCAGCATGCAAGCCCTGCGATCAGCATAATGCTCACCACCACAACCAGCCACGCGCTGCGTTGTGATTGCGAGCGCTCCAGGGCGCGGCCCGTATCCCATATCAGGTGCCGGATTCCCGCGACGAGGTGATAGCACAGGGCGATCAGCAGTGCGGCATATAGGAGCTTGAAGATCCCGAGCGCAAGCACACGCTGGGCACGCTCATAGGCGCGCGCTCCGCTGGCGACCGACATGAGCCAGTAGACGAGCACGAACAAGCCGACCGAGAGGCCGACACCGGTCAATCGATTGAAGATGGAAGTGGCCAGCGTGTAGCGGCTCATCCGGTATACGGACAGGTGCGGCGACAGCGGTCGTGAACGCATGGCCTAGCGATGCTGCGCCGTTGCGGCGCTGGCAAAGCCGCGAGGCTTGACGGTTCGGGCAGCGGACTGAAGCGGGGCGGGGCGTGCCGGAGCGGTCTGTCCGGCCTGAGCATCGGCGAGCTGGGGCATATCCTGCCAGTCTGCCAGAATTCGACTCTCTCGACCATTGCAAGCCACTGGAAAACCAACGTAAATGGGGCGCATGCAAAGCATGAAGCTGATCGGGCTGGAAGATCTCGGGGTCATCACCCTGCGTGGCCCGGATGTCGTGCGCTTCCTGCAGGGACAACTGTCTGCCGACGTGGAGCAACTGAGACCGGAGCGCTCGGTGCTCGGCGGCTATCACAATCCGCAGGGCCGCGTGATCGCACTGCTGCGCCTGCTGCAGCTGGACGCGCAGAGCGTTCTGGCGGTCGTGCCGCGCGATCTCGCGGCGGTTGTCGTGACACGTCTGTCCAAATATGTCTTGCGCGCCAAGGTGCGGATCGCCGCCGAGTTGCAGGAGTGGCGCATCGGAGGACTTCTTGCAGCGCAAGGCGCCCCGGCTGCCTCCGCCGCGCTTCAGACGCAGAAGCTGCCCGAGGGCTGCGTGCTGACACCGCTCGGCGAGAGCGGTTCGCGCTGGCTGCTCGTTCACCGCTCGGATCACGCTTTGCCGCCCTTGGGTTTCGACTTCAGTCAGGGCATCGATGCGGACCCGGCGTGGCGGAGAACGGACATCGCAGAGGGTCTGGCGCAGGTGTATGGCGCTACGTCCGAGCAGTTTGTCGCCCAGATGCTGAATCTGGATGCGCTCGGGGTCATCGCCTTCGACAAAGGTTGCTACACCGGCCAGGAGGTCATTGCCCGCGCTCACTACCGGGGCCGCGTCAAGCGTCGCATGCAGCGATTCGTCTCGCGCTCGCCCTGCCAACTTTCACCAGGTGATTCCGGAGTGCTGCAGGATGGGCGCTCGTTCAAGGTCGTGCTCGCCGCACCGCTCGAAGATGGACGTAGCGACTTTCTGGCAGTGGCCGCGCTGCCAGGCGGTACCCCCGGCAGCGCCGATGCGCAAGGCGGGGCAGTGGAGTCCGCCGCGCCACCGGCGGCGACCGTCTGCGCCGATCCAGCCCCCCTGCCCTACTCGCTGCCTGAGTAATTCAGCGCTTCACTCAACCTCGGGCCGCATGTGGGGAAACAGGATCACATCGCGGATCGAAGGCGAGTCCGTGAAGAACATCACCAGGCGGTCGATGCCCACACCGAGGCCCGCGGCCGGCGGCATCCCGTATTCCAGCGCGCGCACGTAGTCCGCGTCATAAAACATTGCCTCCTCATCGCCCCGATCCTTGCGAGCGACCTGGGCACGGAACCGGGCCGCCTGCTCTTCGGGGTCGTTCAGCTCGGAGAAGCCGTTGGCGATCTCGCGCCCGGCCAGGAAGAACTCGAAGCGATCCGTGACGAACGCATCGGCATCGTTCGCGCGCGATAGCGGTGAGACCTCCGCGGGATAAGCGTGCACGAAAGTCGGATCGAGCAGCGTGTGCTCCACCGTCTTCTCGAAGATCTGCATCTGCAGCTTGCCGGCGCCATCCTGGGCGCCGATCGTAGCCCCGACCTTCTCGCATATCTTACGCAGGTAGGTGAGGTCGCGCAGCGACAGGGGGTCGATCCCGGGATTGCCGGCGATGATGGCCTGCTCCACGGTCACGCGACGGAAGGCGGCAGCCAGATCGTACGATCGGCCCTGGTAGGAGATCTGGCGCGATCCATGCACTGCATCGGCCATCGCGCGCAGCGCCTTTTCGATCCAGTCCATGAGCTGCGCGTAATCGGCGTAGGCGAGATACAGCTCGAGCATCGTGAACTCGGGATTGTGCTGTGTGGACAGTCCCTCGTTGCGGAAATTGCGGTTGATCTCGTACACGCGCTCCAGGCCGCCCACGATCAGACGCTTGAGGTACAGCTCCGGAGCGATCCGCAGGTACATGTCCAGGTCGAGGGTGTTATGGTGGGTGATGAATGGCCGGGCGGCCGCCCCACCGGGGATCGGCTGCATCATCGGCGTCTCGACCTCCATGAAGTCGAGCGAGTCGAGATAGTCGCGCAGGAACCGGATGATGCGCGTGCGCACCCGGAACACGTTGCGGCTGGTCTCATTGACGATGAGGTCAACGTAACGGCGCCGGTAACGGGTCTCCGTGTCGGCGAGCCCATGCCACTTGTCCGGCAGGGGCCGCAGGGACTTCGTGATGAGGCGCAAGCTCTCCACCCGCACGGTCAGCTCGCCGGTCCTCGTGCGAAACAGCACCCCGGCCGCCCCGAGGATATCGCCCACGTCCCAGCTCTTGAAACTCTCATAGGCCCGACCGAGGGCATCCTGTTGCAGGAACAACTGAATCCGCCCGGTGCGGTCGGCAATCTGCGCGAAGCTCACCTTCCCATGCGGCCGGCGCAGCATCATGCGCCCACCCACTTGCACGCGGGTGGGATTGGCCTCGAGCCATTCGGCGCTGCGCTCGCCGAAGGCATCATGGAGCTGGCCCGCGAGGGAATCGCGCCGGAAGTCATTGGGAAAAGCACCCCCGGGGGTGCCGCTCTCGCGTAATTGCCCGAGCTTGGCGCGCCGCTCGGCAATCAGCCGGTTCTCATCCTGGGCCCTGTCCGCGTCGCTCATGTCAGTGGTACCTGCACACCTAAACACCGGCCTTCAGCGAGGCCTCCAGGAACTGATCCAGATCCCCATCGAGCACGGCTGTCGTGTTGCCCACCTCGACACCCGTACGCAGATCCTTGATGCGTGACTGATCGAGCACGTAGGAGCGGATCTGATTGCCCCAGCTCACATCGGACTTGGAGTCCTCGAGGACTCTGGCGGCCGCGTTGCGCTTGTTGACTTCGAGCTCGTAGAGTTTGGCCTTGAGCATCTTCATCGCGGTCGAACGGTTCTTGTGCTGACTGCGCTCGTTCTGACAGGCCACCACGATCCCGCTGGGCAGGTGCGTTATACGCACCGCCGATTCGGTCTTGTTGACGTGCTGGCCGCCAGCGCCCGAGGAGCGGTACACATCGGTCTTCAGGTCCGCCGGGTTGATCTCGATCTCGATGTCATCGTCGATCTCCGGTGAGACGAACACGGAAGCGAACGAGGTATGGCGCCGATTACCCGAGTCGAATGGCGACTTGCGCACCAGGCGGTGCACGCCGGTCTCGGTCCGCAGCCACCCGTAGGCGTAATCGCCCTGGATCTGCATCGTCGCGCTCTTGATGCCGGCCACCTCTCCCGGGCTGGAGTCGATGACTTCGCAGCTGAAGCCGCGCGCGGCAGCCCACCGCAGGTACATCCGCATGAGCATCTGCGCCCAGTCCTGGGCCTCGGTTCCGCCGGCACCGGCCTGAATGTCCAGAAAAGCATTGTGAGCGTCCATCTCGTTGCGAAACATGCGCCGGAGCTCAAGGCGGCGCACATCCGCCTCCAGCCCACCGCTCTCCGCCTCGATGTCGCGGGCAGCCGCCTCGTCGCCCTCGCTCTCGGCGAGCTCGAGCAGCTCCGCGGCATCGGCGATGCCTTTAGTGGCGCGGTCGATCTCCGTCACGGCCGCCGCGAGCCGTGCGCGCTCGCGGCCGAGCTCCTGGGCACGATCCTGGTCGGACCACACACCGGGATCCTCGAGCTCGCGGGCTACCTCCTCCAGGCGCTCCTTCTGCCGATCGTACTCAAAGAAACCCCCGAAGAGAGCCGATTCGCTCTCCGAGATCCTTGAGCTGGCGTTTGAGCTGATTGACTTCCATAGCTGCAACGGATGCAGCGCCCCGCCGCACGCGGCCCTCCCGTCGGGCACGACCTGGAGTGAGCAGCTTGCGGCGCGAAGCGCCGACACGGGATGGTTGACGAGGCCAGTGATCCTAACCGTCACGCGTCCCGATTTCCACTCAGGACGTGATCCACCAGCAGTTGCAGTCGACGCTCCCCCTGGTAGTCGTTTATGTCCAAACGGTACACCAGCTGTACGTCGCCCTCGGGAGGGGTGAAGGCAGCGCCCGCCTCCACATGATTGAATGCAATCGCATCGAACGAGCGCCCCGAGTGCGGTACCTCTACCCACATCTTCAGGTGCCGGTCGGCTACCACGCGGGCACTGCGGATCGCAAACAAACCATCGAAGCAGGGCTCGGGAAAAGCTTGTCCCCACGGACCTCCAGCGCGCAAGGCATAAGCAGTCTCGAGCGCGATCTCCTGCACGCTGAGCTCGCCATCCGTCTCAACAGCGTCTGCCGCCGCACAGTTACCGGCCCAACGTGCAACCTCTTCGTCGAAGGCGCGCGCGAATCGATCGAGATGAGGACGCTCGAGCGTCAGGCCTGCGGCCATGGCGTGTCCCCCGAACCGTCCAATGAGTCCCGGTTCGCGCGTCGAGATCGCATCCAGCACATCGCGCACGTGGATCCCGCGGACCGAGCGCGCCGAGCCGCGCAATTGCCCTTCGCCCCCGAGCGCGAATGCCACCACGGGGCGGCGCAGCCGGTCCGCCATGCGGCCGGCCACCAGGCCCACGACACCCTGATGCCAGGAGTCATCGTACAAGCACACGCCGTTGCGATGGAGGGCGCGCGGACCCGGATCGAGGAGTCGGCGCACCGCGGCCAGTGCCTCGGTCTGCATGCGGGCCTCGATTGCCCGCCGCTCCACATTCAGTGCGTCCAGCTGCTCGGCCAGCGCACGGGCCACCCCTGGATCGTCTGCCAGGAGACACCGGATCCCGATGCTCATGTCATCCAGACGGCCGGCCGCATTCAGTCGTGGCGCAACGCCGAAGGCCAGATCCGTGGCGCCCAGATCCGCGCGCCGTCGCGCCGCGATATCGAGCAATGCCGTGATTCCCGGCACGCACTTCCCGGCGCGGATTCTTTTGAGTCCCTGCAGAACCAGGACTCGGTTGTTCAGATCGAGCGGCACGAGATCGGCGACCGTGCCGAGGCAGACCAGGTCCAGAAAAGCCGCCGGGCCCGGAGCCAGCGACAATTGCAGCTCCTCGAGACGCCGCTTGAGGCCCGCCATGACGTAGAACGCGACGCCCACGCCCGCAAGGGTTCGACTGCCGAAGCCACTGCCCGGTAGATTGGGGTTGACGATGACGTCGGCGTCGGGGATCTGCGGGCCCGGCAGATGATGATCGGTGATCAGGACGGAGATCCCTCGCTCGCGTGCGGCACACACGCCTTCCACGCTCGAGATTCCGTTGTCCACCGTGATGATCAGCGTGGGCGAACGGCCAGCAGCGAGCGCCACGATCTCCGGCGTCAGCCCGTAACCGAACTCGAACCGATTCGGCACCAGGAAATCGACGCTCGCGAAGCCCCATGAGCGCAAGGCTCGGACGACCAGTGCGGTGCTGGTCGCGCCATCGGCGTCGAAGTCCCCGACCACGAGCACACGTCCCGTGCAGCGATGCCGAAGAAGCAGCTCAACGGCCGCGGCGATGCCCTCCAGAGTCCCCACGGGCAGCAGCCGGTCCAGCGAAGTATCGAGCTCGGCGGCGCAGCGGATGCCACGGGCTGCATAGATACGCTGCAGGACCGGGTGCACTTGCGGGCCGAGCTGCCCGCATTCGCCTCCCGCGCTCCGGCGGACGACCCTCAGGCTGCCGGACATCACAGTAGTCCTGACAGGCCGGGCCGCTTTCGCCGCCACAGCCGCAGTCGATGGCGCGCGCGCAGGCTCAGGCACCAGTCATTGGCCAGAAGCTGTATCTCGCCGAGTGCCCCGCGATGCAGTGCCTGCACGGCGGGCAAAAGGAAGCGTCGATCGATTTCAGCCACGGCCTCGGGCCAAGTCCAGTTGCGATTCGGTTGCAGCATGCGGCCCGCTTCGACCACCAACACGGCGCCTCGCGCATCAGGATAACGCAAGACCTGCGCAAACTGGGGTGGCAAAGGGAGCATCTGCGCGCCCATATGCGACCACAACCCCCGCACGTAGGCGTCCGATCCGAATGCCATCGGCGCCGCGGTCTGCGTCTCTGCCGCCTGCCTGGCTGGCAAGGCTGCACTCATCCCCCCGCCCCAGAGCCACAGCGAGGTCACCGCCAACTCGCCGCGGCGCTCACGTGCCTCATTGAGCGCGTGGCCGTGCAGCCACATCTCGATTTCCGCGCCGAGTTGCCTGAGTGCCGCCGCTCCAGGGCCGCTCGGCAAACCCTCGGCCACATCGCCCGCCATCGCGCGCGCCGGCTCGCGAGTATCCACGGAAGCAGTCGCAGGCCCCAGTAACACTAGTGCGCCGCCCTCGAGTGGCACGAGGCGATGGCCGCTGCCGCGGAATGTCCGTTCGAAGTCAGTTGCCAGCTCGAGTAGTTCGGATGCCTCCAGATAGAGGACGCTGCGTCTGTCGAGATGCACAGTGGTGAGGCTCGCAACGAGGTGCACGGGAGTGGCCATCCACACGGTCGCAGAGGCAGTGGCCGCAGCCCCAGCCACTGGGATGGCCGATTGCACGGCGGCGGCGGCCACGGCCGCGGGCGCGAGCTCTGCCATGTCCTGCCGGTTACCGGCCCAGCGCGCGAGCCACGGACGCCAGTCGCTGCCGAGACGCCGGCGCTCGCCGAACCGCGCCAGGTGCTCGAGGCCGGGCAGCGCGAGCTCGCCTGCAGCCGGCCGGTCCATCTCCTGCGGGAAGTACAGATCGGGAATGACGATGAGCGCTTCCTGCATCGGGCGCGAATTCTCTTCGGCGGTGCGGCACTTCGACAGGGGCGTAAGGTATCGTATTCAGCATGAGCATTGCGCACGAGAGTGGCTCGCGATGAAGTTCACGCTGGAAGACGGTCCCAGCAACGTGATCCGCTCGTACTCGAGCGAGGAGATCCGCATCGGCCAGCAGACGGTGCGCTCGAGCTGCATTGTCTCCGCGGATACGCTGATCAGTGACTGGGCACCGCAGCGGCTCGAGGAGCTGACAGCTGCGCACCTCGAGCCGGTCTTCGCGCTCCGCCCCGAGCTGGTGCTGCTGGGCACCGGCGCACGGCAATGTTTCGCGCCGGTTGAGTTGCAGGCGGCTTTCGGCGCGCGGGCCATCGGCGTGGAGTCGATGGACCTGGGTGCGGCGTGCCGCACATTCAACATCCTGGTGCAGGAACGCAGGCGCGTCGCGGCGATGTTGTTCCTGAAATGAAAGCGACCGCCCGAGGGCGGCCGTGGAGCGCGCGCCGCCGACGGCGGCTTAAGAAGACACAGGGGGGAGAAAGCTCTCAACCAACCAAACAATCATTCGAAGCTGACAGACTCGAACAATTGCCCGTTATTGTTTTTCTTCTCGCCGACTTATTGCTTTTCTCTCGACTCCCCTCCTCCCTGTGTCTTCCTAAGTCCCGTAAGCGCGCTGTCGTCGTTCGACGACAGCGATGATGTTAAACGGGTCGCAGATAAGCGCGCAAGCTCTTTGCAGCCGCAGGAGTTTTTGAGCTCGCCCGGAGCGCGCATCGCTGTGGTAATGGCTCTTTCCCGGCTGTTTTGGCCCTCGCGAGGCTCGCGGCGGCTGGCCAAGCCCCATTAATCGTTGGTTTCCGATGGAGTTATATAAGTACAATCAATTGTTTATATAATCTATCTGAGGTAATTCCTGCGTACGACGGGCGACCGCCATGAGCCCACCTGCCTACTGCGTCCCACCCAACAGAGGCACGAAGGCGACCGCTCCCAGGGACTCCCGCTCGACTCGCTGCTCCCTGCGAGTGAAGCGCACCAGCTCCTGCTCGCCCTCCGGACCGATGGGCACGAGCAGCCGGCCACCCACCTTGAGCTGCTTGATCAGTGCATCCGGGACTGTCAGCGGAGCAGCCGCCACGAGTATCCCGTCGAAGGGCGCGTGGGACTTCCAGCCCGCACTGCCGTCGCCGTGTCGGAAGCGGACATTGCGGATGCCGAGCTCCTTCAGCCGCTCCTTGGCACGGATCAGCAAGGGCTCGATGCGCTCGATCGTGTAGAGCCGGTCCACCAGCGGGGCGAGCACCGTCGTCTGGTAGCCGCAACCGGTCCCCACCTCGAGCACACTATGCAGGCTGCCGGCTTCGAGCAACGCTTCGGTCATCCGGGCGACGATGTAGGGTTGCGAGATCGTCTGCCCGAACCCGATCGGCAAGGCTGTGTCTTCGTATGCCCGGCTGCCGAGAGCCTCATCGACGAAAATGTGCCGCGGCACGTTGCGGACCCGATCGAGAACCGCCAGATTGGTGATGCGTTGCTCTCTGAGGCGCTGGACGAGGCGGTCCCGCGTCCGGGCAGAGGTCATGCCGATCCCGGTGAGGCGCACGTCAACCATCGATGCCTTCCAGCCACCCCGCCACGGTGGTGAGCGCTGAGTGCCGCGTGAGATCGATTTGCAGCGGCGTAACCGACACATAACCCTCAGCCACCGCGTGAAAATCGGTCCCCGGCCCGCCCTCGTGCTGGGGCCCCGCCGGTCCCACCCAATAGACCGGGCGGCCATGCGGATCCTCGGCGCGCACGATAGCCTCGGATGGGTGGCGAAATCCAAGCCGTGTCGTGCGAAAGCCCCGTAAACGATCGGAGGGCTGGTCGGGCACGTTGACGTTCAGGATGAGCGCCCGCTCGAGCGGCTTGCGCAGCAGCTGGGCTACGAGGCGCCGCGCGACATCCGCCGCGACATCGAAATGGCGACCGCTGCCGGCAGCGGTGCACAGCGACACGGCGATGGTCGGCAGGCCGAGGAAGCGGCCTTCGATGGCCGCGGCCACCGTACCCGAGTAGAGCACATCGTCGCCGAGATTCGGCCCATCGTTGACACCGGAAACCACCATATCGTGGTCATGGTCGAATAGCCCCGAGATCGCCAGATGCACGCAGTCGGTCGGTGTTCCCGGCACGAAGTAAACGCCCGGCTCAGCCTCGAAGACGCGCAGAGGCACATCGAGAGTCAGAGAATTGCTCGCCCCGCTACGGTTGCGGTCGGGGGCGACGACAGTCACCTGCGCGAGCGTACTGAGCGCGTCGCGCAGACGGCGGATGCCCTCCGCGCGGAAGCCGTCGTCGTTGCTGACCAGAATCCTCACAGGGTGTACGCGGTATGGCTGAGACTGGAGCCAATAAAAGGCGCGTAACTATACTGGGTAAATTGCTGGAAGTGGCTGCGGAGGACGAGTGAGCCGTAACCCGGATGAGGAGGAGGTAAACCTGTTTCGCGAAGCCGTGCGGGACGTCAAGCCTCTCGCCCCGAGCCCCGTGCCCGAGGTGCCTCGCCCCGCGCCCCGGGCACGCTTCGCCCGCGCGGATCGATATGCAGTGCTGCAGGAGAGCCTGCAGGCAGACACCGCCGATCCGGAGCTGGCCAGCGGTGAGGAGCTCGTCTTCCAGCGACCGGGCGTGCCAGCGGCCATCGTGCGCAAGCTACGGCGTGGCCAATACCGCGTACAGGCCGAAATCGACCTTCACGGCCTCAACGTGGCTGCCGCCAAAGAGGCCCTGCGCGAATTCATCGCCAGCGCGCTCGACCAGCACTTCCGGTGCGTACGCATCGTGCACGGCAAGGGACTGAGGTCGGGTCATCGCGGACCGGTGCTCAAAGGTGCCGTGAGCCATGTACTGCGGCGGATCGGGCCGGTTCTCGCGTATGTATCGGCGCGTCGGGTCGACGGCGGTACCGGCGCCGTCTATGTGTTGCTGGCCGCATGGTAACGCTCCCTGATAACGCTCCCTGATCACTCTTCCGGTGGGGTACCCCCCTGCGCATCGAAGCGGAACAGCTCGCGCAGCACCGAAGTTGCGAAGCTGCCGCGCCCGACCCGAAATCGCAACCAAAGGTCGCCCCCCTCGCGGCTGCACTGCAGATCGCGCACGGCGACTCGCAGGCTGCGCCGCTCCTGGGTCAGGCCAGCCGCCACTGCGAGCTGGGCCGCGGGAGCCAGCGCCGTGGCTACGTTGCGTTCGAGCTCTGCGATCCGACCGTGCGTGCGAGGCTCGCCGCCGCCCCACATCGGACCGGTCGGATGAATATCCAAGCGCTCACAGCGCTCAGCGAGCACGGCATCCATCGTGGTTACTTCGAAAAAGCTGGCCCGGCCATCCAGGCCCGCCAGGTCGCCCGCTTCGACCCTGGCCCAGGTACCGTCCGCAACCCGTGCGCCGAGCACGGCGTTGAAGATCAGGCTACGGGCCGCCGATAGAACGAATCCGCGCTCCGCAGGCTGCAGCTCACGAAGCGGTGTCTGGATTCGCTGCAGGTTCGCGCCGGCCCGTCCGAAACGCTGGGGCCCGAAGTAGTTGGGTATGCCCAGGCGGGCGATCCGCTGCGCGCGTTCGGTCAGCGCCTCTTCGCTCAGGCTGACATCGCGAATACGGATCGCGAAGCGATTGCCCGCCAAAGCGCCGCGGGGCAGTTTGCGAGTGTGCACATGGGCCTCCAGCACCTCGAAGCCCTCACCCTGCAGGCAGACCCACGACTCGGGCGAGCGCCCGGACCGTGGCACGGTAAACCACTGAACCGCCACCGCGTGCCGGTCCTTGAGACCCGCATAGCCGACGTCGAAGGGCCGGCAGGGGCACGCCCGCGCCAGCTCGCGAGCGACCCACTGGGTGTTGGCATCACGCTTGCGCACGCGCAGGAGCAGATGGTGACCCGTGCCTGCCGGAGAGAATCCGAGGTCCTCCTCCACCTGGAAGTCCTCCGGATACCGCCGCAGAACCCCGACACCCACAGGTGCACCGTAAGCCCGGGGCGGATCCAGGGCATGCCGCTGCCACAGCCCCTGCGTGGAGTCTTCCTCCTGCCTCACCGCCGACTCAGTCCTCGATGAGCAGCACGATGGCTTGCGCTGCTATTCCTTCGCTGCGGCCCAGGAATCCCAGTTGCTCCGTTGTCGTCGCCTTGATGTTGACCCGGTCCGCCGTGATCGCAAGCAGGTCGGCCACCTGGCCTCGGATCTCCTCGCGCACCGGACCGACCTTGGGTGCCTCGGCCAGCACCGTGACGTCGGCATTCGCCACTCGCAGTCGGCGAGCCACCAGCATCTGCATGATGGCGCGCACGAATTGGCGGCTGTCGGCACCCCGCCACTGAGGGTCAGTGTCGCGGAAATGCTGGCCGATGTCCCCCAGCCCGGCAGCTCCCAACAGCGCATCGCATAGAGCGTGCAGCACGACATCGCCATCCGAATGCGCCATGACCCCGCGCGTATGAGCGACACGTACGCCGCCCAGCATGACGAAGTCGCCGGGTCCGAAGGCATGAACGTCGACTCCCGAGCCAATTCTCACGTTACCCTCCTGCCGGCAGTGTGATCGCCCTCGCGTGCGCCCAGCAGGGCGGCGGCAATCAACAGGTCATCGCCCGTCGTGACTTTGATGTTGGCGGAAGAGCCTGCCACGAGAAGCGGCGAGTCGCCGAGCCATTCGACAGCCTGCGCCTCATCGGTGGGAGTACGGCCAGCCGTGGCAGCAGCGTCCAGCGCCTCGCAAAGCCGGCCAAATCGGAACATCTGAGGCGTCAGGGCTCGCCACAACCCACTGCGGTCCACGGTCTCCAGCACCTCGCCTCCGGAGCGACCCCGTTTCAAAGTGTCGGCTGCGGGGATCGCTAGCAGCCCGCCCACGGCATGCTTCTGCCCTTGCTCTATCAGCTGATCGAGGTCGGCCTCTTCCAGGCACGGTCGAGCGGCGTCATGCACCATCACCCAATCCGCACGGTCCACACGATCCTCGAGTGAGCTCAGGCCGCGCCGGACGGAGTCGCAACGCTCCGCACCCCCGATGGCCGATATGGCACGAGGCACCCGAGCAGCCACTCGCGCCCAGTAAGGATCTCCGGCTGCCACCACCACCACCGCGCCCGCGCAGCGCGTGTCGACGAGAAACGGGGCGAGCGCCCATTCGATGACGGTGCGCCCCCGCAGGGGCGCGTATTGCTTAGGCACGGAGTCGCCGAATCGCCGGCCCTTCCCGGCGGCCGGCATGACCAGCCAGTAGCGCATCGAAGCCCTCGGTACGCTTTGCGGGCGCCAGGCCGCTACCGGGCGGCCGTCCGTGTGTGGGACTCACCGCCGGCGGCCGGCGTGGGGGGAACAACCTGGTAGAACGTCTCGTTCTCTCCAATCATGCCCAGGTCGCTTCGCGCGCGCTCCTCGAGCGCGGCCATTCCGCTCTTCAGGTCGTGCACTTCAGCAGCCAGCTGGCGGTTGCGCTCACCGAGCTGGGTGTTCTCGGCGTGCTGGCTCTGGACCGCAGTCTCGAGGCGACGCACTTCGCGCACGCCATCCCCGGAGAGCCAGATCCGGTATTGCAGGAGGACGACGACGGCGATCAACGCTGCAGCGAGCCACTTCATGAGCGCGATAGCCTAGCAGACTTTGATGCACACTACGCGCTGGCCATGACACGGACACACGCAACCGGCCGTCAACTCGCCTTGTTCGTCCTGGCGTTGGCCAATGCCTTCTGCGTGCCTGGCCTGGGCACTGCGCAAGCGTCCCCCGCTTCCGAGCAGCCTGCCGAGGAAGTCGTCGTGGTCGGCAGGCACGAAGGCCCGCGGATGTGGCGGGTCACGAGCGGGGATCACACGATGTGGATCCTGGGCACCATCTCGCCGCTGCCGAAGAAGATGACCTGGCAGTCGGATTCGGTGGCGACAGTGTTGCAGCAGACCCAGGAGGTGTTGCCGGCGTGGCCGTCGATCGGCGTCGGCGCCAACCCGTTCACGGCGCTGCGGCTGTATTTCACCTGGCGCCGGATCCAGAAAAGCCCCGACCACATGAAGCTGCAGGCGCAGCTTCCCCCCGAGCTGTATGCGCGCTTCGAGGCGCTCAAGGCGCGCTATGCCCCGCGCGACAGCCGACTGGAGGAATTGCGTCCCATGCTGGCCGGAGGCAGGCTGCTGGACGAGGCTCTGAGTGCCTCCGGCCTGACTCTGCACAACGAGGTACAGCAGACCGTGCTCAAGCTGGCGCGCCAGCAGGGTGTCAGCGTCCGGCAGGCGAAGCTGAAAGTGCAGGACCCGGTGGACGTCCTGAAAGACCTGGGCGAGACGCCCAAGGCGGGTGAGATCGCCTGCCTGGGCGCGATCGTCAGTCGGCTGGAGACCGACATGGCGCCCATGCAGGAGCGCGCCCGTGCATGGGCCCTGGGGGACGTGGACACGCTGCGCAAGCTGCCCCACTCGCAGGATGATCGCATCGCCTGCCTGGCCGCCGTGTCCAACTCGGAGCGCATCCGCGATCTGGTTCTGCGCGCAGAGGATGACTGGCTGATCGAGGCCGAAGAGAGCCTGCGCCGCAACCAGGCGACCCTGGCCGTGCAATCCATGGACCGCCTGCTCGGCGAGGGGGGCACCCTCGCCGCGCTTCGCGCGAAGGGTTACACCGTCGAGGGACCGTGAGCGCCACGCCGCGCCACTTTCGAGCCGCCGCTGCTTCTCATCCCGGCAGGGCCATGGGAAATGCTTCCCGGCCGGCGTACCGGACCGCGCCGAGCTCGGCCTCGATGCGCAGCAGCTGGTTGTACTTGGCCATGCGGTCCGACCGCGACAGGGAGCCGGTCTTGATCTGCGTGGCGGCCGTGGCGACCGCGATGTCGGCAATGGTGCAGTCCTCGGTCTCTCCCGAGCGATGTGAGACGACGGCGGCGTACCGGGCCCGGTCCGCCATCTCGATGGCGGCGAGCGTCTCGGTCAGCGTGCCGATCTGATTCGGCTTGATGAGGATGGCGTTCGCAATGTGCCGATCGATGCCTTCGCGCAGGATCTGCGTGTTGGTCACGAAAAGATCGTCGCCGACCAGCTGGATGCGTTGACCGAGTGCGCGGGTCAGCAACCCCCAACCCTCCCAGTCGCTCTCGCTCATGCCATCCTCGATCGTGATGATGGGATACTTGCCAGCGAGCGCCTCGAGGTACTGGGTGAACTCGGCGGCGCTGAAGCGGCGCCGCTCGGACTCCAGCTCGTAGTGCCCGTCCTTGTAGAACTCAGAGCTCGCCACGTCGAGGCCGAGGCAGACGTCCTGGCCGGCATGGTAGCCGGCCTGGCCGATGGCGCTCAGAATGACCTCGAGCGCTTCCTCGTTCGAGGCGAGGTCGGGCGCGAAACCGCCCTCGTCGCCGACGGCGGTGGACAGTCCGCGCTCATTGAGCAGCTTTTTCAGCGTATGGAAAATCTCGGCCCCGCAGCGCAGCGCCTCGCGAAAACTCGGCGCGCCCACCGGCAGGATCATGAATTCCTGGATGTCCAGGCTGTTGTTGGCATGCGCGCCGCCGTTGATGATATTCATCATCGGCACGGGCATCACCGGCTCGCGACCAGCGGCCAGATGACGATAGAGCGGCGCGCGTGCATCGCGAGCGGCGGCATGTGCCGCAGCCAGGGAGACCGCCAGCAGCGCGTTGGCTCCGAGCCTTCCCTTGGTCTGCGTACCGTCGAGCTCGATCATGCGCGCATCGAGCCCGGCCTGGTCCCGCACGTCATGCCCGAGCAGCGCGCGCCTGAGCACGGTGTTGATATGCCCGACTGCCTTGAGGACGCCCTTGCCCGCATAGCGCTTCTTGTCGCCATCGCGCAGCTCGACCGCTTCGCGGCTGCCGGTTGACGCACCGGAGGGCACGGCCGCCCGGCCCATGCTGCCGGAGTCGAGCACGACGTCCGCCTCGACTGTGGGATTACCCCGTGAGTCGATGATCTCGCGACCGCAGATCTCGGCGATTCGGCTCATAGCAGGCTTTCCTCGAAGGCATTGGCTTTGACGGCGCGGTCGAGCTCCCTGAGCGTCGTGAGCAGCGGCTCCATCCGCGCAAGGGGCCACGCATTGGGTCCGTCGGACAGCGCGTGGGCGGGGTCCGGGTGGGTCTCCATGAACAGGCCCGACACCCCAGCGGCAATCGCTGCGCGCGCCAGGACGGGGATGAACTCCCGCTGGCCGCCGGAGGAGGAACCCTGGCCTCCCGGCAGTTGCACCGAATGCGTGGCATCGAAGACGACCGGACAGTTGGTACTGCGCATGATCGCCAGCGAGCGCATGTCGGAGACCAGATTGTTGTAGCCGAACGAGAACCCGCGCTCGCACACCATGATGTCGCTGTTGCCGGTGGAGCGCGCCTTCTCGACCACGTTGCTCATCTCCCAGGGCGAGAGGAACTGGCCCTTCTTGATGTTCACGGGCTTGCCCTGCGAGGCGGTGTTGAGGATGAAATTGGTCTGGCGGCACAGGAAGGCCGGTGTCTGTATCACATCCACCACGGCGGCAACCTCCGCAAGCGGAGTGTCCTCGTGCACATCCGTCAGGACCGGCACCCCGATCGTGCGTCGCACGCTCTCCAGCACCTTCAGGCCGGCATCGAGGCCCGGCCCGCGAAAGCTCTTCTTCGAGGAACGGTTGGCCTTGTCGTAGGAGGCCTTGAAGACGAATGCGATGCCGAGGCGGCCGGTGATCTCCTTCAGTCTCCCGGCGATCTCCTGCGTGAGCGTCGGCCCCTCGATCACGCAGGGCCCGGCAATGAGAAAGAACGCTCGTTGCAGGCCGACTTCGTGGCCGGCGAGCTTCATGCCCCGGCCGCTTGCGGCAACTGCGCCGACCGATGCGCGCGTGCGGCCCGGATGAATCCGGTGAACAGCGGGTGCCCATCGCGCGGGGTCGAGGTGAACTCGGGGTGGAACTGCGTGGCCACGAACCAGGGGTGGTTGGCGAGCTCGATGACCTCCACGAGGCCATCGGGCGAGAAACCGGAGAAGCGCAGGCCGCCCTGGCGATAGCGATCGAGGTAGTTGTTGTTGAACTCGTAGCGATGCCGGTGACGCTCCATGATCAGGTCCTTGGCGTACACCTCGCGGGCGCGCGTGGCCGCGCCCAGCACGACTTCCTGGGCGCCCAGCCGCATCGTCGCCCCCTTGGAGGAGGACTCGTCGCGCAGCTGCACACCATGCTCCTGGTCCTGCCATTCGCTGATCAGCGCGATGACCGGATGGGCGGTGGCCCGATTGAACTCGGTGCTGTTCGCATCGCTCAGCCCGAGCGCATGCCGGCCGAACTCCACGATGGCGACCTGCATGCCCAGGCAGATGCCGAGGTAAGGCACGCCGCGCTCGCGCGCGAAGCGCGCCGCCTGGATCTTGCCTTCGATCCCGCGTTCGCCGAACCCACCCGGCACGAGGATGGCGTCCATATCCTCCAACGAGCGCGTGCCGTGCTGCTCGATGTCGGTGGACTCGATGTAGTGGATGTTGACGCGCGTGCGGCTCTTGAGGCCGCCATGCATCAGCGCTTCGTGCAGCGACAGGTAGGAGTCGCGGATCTGCACATACTTGCCGACCATCGCGATATCGACCTGTCCGTCCGGGTTGGCCTTGGCGCTCACCACCTGGCGCCATTCGGCCAGCTCCGTCGGTGGCACTTCCAGCCGCAGCTTATCGGCGACGATGTCATCGAGCCCCTGCTCGTGCAGGAAGATCGGAATCCGATAAATATCGTCCGCGTCGATTGCCGAGATGACGGCCCGCTCCTCGACGTTGGTGAACAGGGCGATCTTGCGACGCTGCTCCTCCGGCAGGGGATGCTTGCAGCGACATAGCAGGATGTCCGGTTGGATGCCGATGCCGCGCAGCTCCTTGACCGAATGCTGCGTGGGCTTGGTTTTGATCTCGCCCGAGCCGCCGACGACCGGAACCAGTGTCAGGTGCAGGTACACGCAGTTGCTGCGTCCAAGCTCGACGCCGAGCTGGCGAATCGCCTCCAGAAATGGCAGCGACTCGATGTCGCCGACCGTGCCGCCGATCTCGATCATGCAGACATCGGCGCCGTCGGCGCCCAGCTTGATGCTGCGCTTGATCTCATCGGTGATGTGCGGAATCACCTGGACGGTTGCGCCCAGGTAGTCGCCGCGGCGCTCCTTGGCAATCACCCGTTCGTAAATGCGCCCGGTCGTGAAGTTGCTGTTGCGACCCGTGGTCGTACGCACGAATCGCTCGTAATGACCCAGATCCAGATCGGTCTCGGTGCCGTCCTGCGTGACGAACACCTCGCCGTGCTGGAACGGACTCATCGTGCCGGGATCCACGTTGATGTAGGGATCCAGTTTGACCATCGCGATCTTCAGACCGCGGGCCTCCAGGATCGCCCCGAGCGAGGCGGCCGCGATGCCCTTGCCCAGCGAGGACACGACACCACCGGTGACGAATACGAAGCGCGTCATAGTCTTGAGGGGATTTCCGTCGTGAGGAACCAGACCGTGAAGGCCGAACTGAACGACGGGCAGGCAAGTTACCACATCACGGCGGCAGCCGCGACCCGCACTGAGGCTCCGCACGATTTGCGGCGCGCTTCACGGGGCCGGCGTCGGACTTCACGCGGCCCGTTCGGGCCTGAGCGGTCCGCTCGGGCTACCCGCGCGCAGTAGCGCGTCCTCAGCCTGGCGGCCTCCACAAGAGACGGCCTCGACGCGCGGTGCCCGCAGCGGCCTGAATGGACTCATCGAGCCAGAGCTCCGCGACCGCGAGCAGGCTCTCGCCGCCAAAGATCAGCGGCAGGCTGCCCCGCACCGCGAGGGGCAGCCGCGCTTCCTGCAGCAGACTCTTGAGCGCCCGGCGAGGCCCGCCCCGCCGCGGCCGCAGGCGCTCCCCCCCTGCCCGCCAGCGAATCATGACCGTATCCGGCAGCGCATCCAGATCGATCGGACCGTGAGGATCGGGTTTCAGCTCCAGCTGGCCCCCCTGACCGGGCAACTCAATTGCCTGCCTCATGCGCCACGACCACGCCGTGTCGGCTTTGGCGCCGAACCGCTGCGTCGCGGCGGCCTTCGCGAGCGCGGACTTCGTGCTTACCGACCTCGGGCCCGTCGCCCACATGGCCCCCGATCTCATGCCCGCGGATTGCGCGTCCGCGCTCGCGGCGAGGCGGGGTTGAGCGGGCAGCTGATTAAGCCGGATCCACAACAGGTCCGCGTGACGCTGAACAACGGTGTCCGCCCAGCGCACCATCGGATTGGCATCGGGTCGCGCGTCAATCAGGGGGCCCGCCAGCTCGTCGAGCCGACGCGTATCGGGCACAGGGCGGCCCGACCGCGCAATCCAGAAGCGCAACGCATTGCGCCGCCGGTCGGGCGGCAAGGCGCGCAGCGACCTGACAGATAGCTCCGTTCCGCAGGCCGCCAGGTCGGCATCCTTGCGCGCCAGCATATCCAGAAGGCGCTGCCCCTCGGCCGCGTGGCGCGCGCTGCGCGAGACCGCGGAGCCGACACCTCTCCAGCGCTCGCGCACGAGAGGCAGGACACGGCGCCGCAGATAATTTCGATCCAGCCGCTCGTCCGCGTTGGTCTCGTCCTCGACCCATGCCAGGCCCGAGCGGCGCGCCCACTGTTCGAGTTGCGCGCGTGTACAGGGCAGCAGCGGCCTTGCGAGCCAACCGCTGCCGAACGGGACGAGCGCCGGCATCGCCGCGAGGCCCGCCAGGCCTGCGCCGCGAAACAACTGCAGAAGCACGGTTTCGAGCTGATCATCCTCGTGATGTGCGCTGAGCAGGAACTCACCCGGGGCGAGTGTTGCAGCAAGCAACGCGTAGCGCGCATCGCGGGCGGCAGCCTCCAGTGAGACCCCTCGACCGCGCGCGATGCGTGCGGTAAGACTCACCAGGGGGACCTCGATGCCTTGCGCGAACTGCCGGCACTGCTCGCTCCAGGCGGGCGAGCGCGGATGCAGCCCGTGATTCACGTGAACCGCGCGCAGCGCCATGCCTCGCACGCGAGCTGCTGCGAGTGCCGCCAGCAACACCGTCGAATCCACGCCTCCACTGAGCGCTACGCACAGCCGTACGTCCGGATACCCGGGCAGCAGTGCCGCCAGGCGCCGGGTGAGCCATCGGGGTGAGAATGCTTGCGGCGGAGTGTCTATTCCGGAGTCTCGGAATAAACGCCGAAGGAGGCGAACTTCGCCGAGCGCGCCGCACGCAGCTCATCACGCGGCATGGCCTCGAGCTGCCCGAGGTGGCGGCTGATCGCGGCCTTCAGGCGCTGGGCCGTCTCCACCGGATCGCGATGCGCTCCGCCGAGCGGCTCCTCGATCACCTCATCGACGAGGCCCAGCTTGGCGAGCCGGTCCGCCGTGAGGTTGAGGGATTCGGCGGCGGCCTCCTTCTTGTCCTGACTCTTCCACAGGATCGAGGCGCAGCCTTCCGGGGAGATCACTGAGTAAGTGCTGTACTGAAGCATCAGCAGCCGGTCGCACACGCCAATCGCGAGCGCTCCGCCGGAGCCGCCCTCGCCCGTCACGACCGTGACGATCGGCACGCTGAGCACCGACATCTCGAACAGATTGCGTGCGATGGCCTCGCTCTGTCCGCGCTCCTCCGCGCCGACGCCCGGATAGGCGCCCTGGGTGTCGATCAGCGTCACCAGGGGCAGGCTGAATCGCTCCGCCAGACGCATCAGTCTCAGGGCCTTGCGATAGCCCTCCGGCTTTGGCATTCCGTAGTTGCGGCGCACGCGCTCCTTTGTATCGCGCCCCTTCTGGTGCCCGATGATCATGATCGCGCGGTCGTCGAGGCGGGCAAGGCCGCCCACGATGGCGAGGTCGTCGGAGAACATCCGATCACCATGCAGCTCATTGAACTCACTGAAGATCGCGTTCGCGTAATCCAGTGTGTACGGGCGGTGTGGATGGCGCGCGAGCTGCGTGATTTGCCAGGGCGTCAGGTTGGCAAAAATGCTCGTCGTGAGCTGCTGGCTCTTGAGCTGCAGACGGTTGATCTCATCGAGAATATTGACCTCGCTCTCGGAGGTCACGTGCCGCAGCTCCTCGATCTTTGCTTCGAGCTCGGCGATCGGCTGTTCAAAATCCAGGAAGGCAACGGCCATGCGGCGTACCGGAAAGTGCTGACGCGGCGAGGTTACGGGAGAGGCGCCTCGGGGGCAAACCGGAACCGGGTGGACGCCCCGCTCTTAGCGCCCATCGGCGCTGAGCGTGGACGGGCTCGTGCCACCGGAAGCGGCTCCGTAGACAACCTCCACGCCACCCCGTCCGACGAGCCCCTCGAGCTTCTCGAGGAGCTCGCGGCTGGCACGGACCATCCACTGCGGACCGAGGGTGAGCGCGCCGCACGCACCCGAGGCGCTGTATTCGACCGTGACCGGACAGGGGCCACCGCGCCAAGGTGAGAGAATGTCCTGCAGCCGTGACAAAAGCGTTCCGCAATCAGGCTGCTGCGGCCACCTGAGAATGACCCGGCGGGCCTGCTGCTCGCGCACCTTGTCCAGCTCAGTGATCCGCCGCGCGGACAGACGCCACGAGTCGCTGAACTCATCGAAGCGCAGCATGCCCTCGACGAGGACCAACGCATCCTTGGCAACGAGCTCCCGGTGTCGTTGAAACACCTCCTCGAAGAGCGTGACCTCGAGCCGGCCGGTACGATCGTCGAGGCGCAGAATGACGCGTGGACCGCGCTTCTTCACCTCATCGATGAGGCCCGCGACGGCGACCGCGCGACCGCCCATGAAACGGCCCGGCTCCATCGGCCGATCACTCACCAGGTCGCCGATCCGATGCGAGATCAGGTGCACCAGGCCCGCTTCGAACTGACTGATCGGATGGCCGGTCAGATACAGGCCCAGCGTCTCGCGCTCCCCGGCCAACCGCACCGCTTCACTCCATTCCGGCGTCTCGGGGCCACGCGTTGCCGCCGCGGGCGCCGGACGCTCCGCAGCGGCAAGACCGAACAGATCGTTCTGGCCGGCTTCGTGCGCGCGGGAGTTCTGATCGCCCAGTTGCATGGCTGCCGGCAGCCGCTGCATCAGCGTCGCACGATTGGCGGCGAGTCCGTCGAGACTGCCGGAGCGGATCAGCGCCTCCAGCACGCGTCGGTTGACCTTCTGCAGATCGAGCCGGCGACACAGATCCTCTATGCTTTGGTAAGGTCCCCGCGCTTCGCGCTCGGCGATCAGCGCATCGACCGCGCCGCGCCCGACGCCGCGCACCGCGCCCAGGCCGTAGCGGATGGCTCGCTCCGTGCCCACGGCAAACTCGTAGCTGGAATGGTTGAGGTCGGGCGGTTTGACCTGCAGTCCGATGTCGGCGCATTCCATGATGAGTGTCACGACTTTGTCCGTGTGATCCATGTCGGCAGAGAGCACTGCCGCCATGAAGGCAGCCGGATAGTGCGCCTTCAGATAGGCTGTCTGGTAAGAGAGCAACGCGTAGGCGGCGGAATGCGACTTGTTGAATCCGTAGCCCGCGAACTTCTCCATAAGGTCGAAGATGTGCGCGGCCAGAGGCGGTTGCACACCGCGCGCCACGGCGCCGTCCACGAACACCGAGCGCTGCTTGGCCATCTCCTCGGGCTTCTTCTTCCCCATCGCACGGCGCAGCAGGTCCGCCCCACCGAGCGTATAGCCGGCGAGTACCTGGGCGATCTGCATCACCTGCTCCTGGTAGAGGATGACCCCGTAGGTCGGCTCCATCACCGTCTTCAGGCTGGGGTGCAGGTAGTCGATCGGCCCGTCACTGCGACCGTGCTTGCGGTTGATGAAATCATCCACCATGCCCGACTGCAGCGGACCCGGTCGAAACAGCGCCACGAGCGCCACGATGTCCTCGAAGCGGTCCGGCTGCAGCCTGCGCACGAGGTCCTTCATACCGCGTGATTCAAGCTGAAACACGGCGGTCGTGCTGCACGCTTTCAACAGTGCGAACGTGCCGGGGTCGTCCATCGGCAGCGTGCTCACATCCAGCGGCTCTTCGCCACGCAGCCTGCGCAGACCATTGATCGTTCCCACGGCCGAGTGAATGATGGTGAGCGTGCGCAGACCCAGGAAATCGAACTTCACGAGTCCTGCGGCCTCGACATCGTCCTTGTCGAACTGCGTGACCACGTTGCTCCCCGCCTCGTCACAGTAGAGCGGAGCGAAATCCGTGAGTACGGACGGCGCGATCACCACGCCTCCTGCGTGCATGCCGGCGTTCCGCGTCAGCCCCTCCAGCGAGCGCGCGAGATCAATGAGATTGCGAACCTCGTCCTCGCTGTCGTACAGGCGCTTCAGTTCCGGCTCCTTCGCGAGCGCATCCTCGAGGGTGATGCCCAGCTCGAACGGAATCAGCTTCGCGATCTTGTCCACGTAGCCGTAACTCATGCCCAGTACGCGGCCGACATCGCGGACCACGGCTTTGGCCGCCATCGTGCCGTACGTGATGATCTGTGAGACACGCTCCCGGCCGTACTTGTGCGCGACGTAATCGATCACCCGATCGCGCCCTTCCATGCAGAAGTCGACGTCGAAATCGGGCATCGAGACCCGCTCCGGGTTGAGGAAACGCTCGAACAGCAAATCATGATGGATGGGGTCGAGGTCGGTGATCCCGAGGCTGTAGGCCACGAGGGAGCCCGCTCCCGAACCGCGCCCGGGTCCGACCGGAATGCGGTTCTCCTTCGCCCAGCGGATGAAATCCGCGACGATCAGAAAGTATCCGGCAAACCCCATCTGACAGATCACATCGAGCTCCTGACGCAGCCGCTCGTGATAGATCTGAGTCGGCGTGGTCGCCGGGAGAGTCGCCAGACGCCCCGCCAGACCGCGAGCGGCCTCCTCGCGGACGAATTGCTCCGTCGTGAGACTGGCCGGCACCGGATACTGCGGCAGACGCGCCTCACCGAGCTTCAGTACCAGGCTGCAACGCTGTGCGATGGCGACAGTGTTACTCAGAGCTTCCGGTACGTCCGAAAACAGTGTTGCCATCTCCTGCGGCGTACGCAGGTATTGCTGCGACGTATAGCGGCGCTGGCGACCGGAGTCGGCCAGCAGCGCTCCGTCGTGAATGCAGACCCGGGCCTCGTGCGATTCGAAGTCGTCCGGCCTCAGGAATCGTACATCGTTGGTGGCGACCACCGGCACGGAGCAGCGGCTCGCCAGGCAGACGGCGGCGGCAATGTAGACTTCCTCCTCGGTGCGCCCCAGCCGCTGTAGCTCGATGTAGAACCGGTCATCGAACAGAGCGACCCATCTCTTGAGCGCCTGCTCCGCCTCGCGCTCGCGCCCATTGATCAGTGCTCGTCCCACGTCCCCTTCGGTGGCGCAGGACAGGGCAATCAGCCCCTGCACGTTCTCACGGGTCAACCAGCGGGGGTCCGCGCAGGGGACCCCGCGCTGCTGACCCTCGAGGTAGGCTCGGCTGACCAGACTTGTCACGTTGTGGTAGCCAGTCTGCGACTGGCACAGCAATGTCAGCCGGCTGGATTGTTGGCGCTCGCCGGGCTCGCGCAGCAGCAGGTCCACACCAATGAGCGGCTTCAGGCCGCTTGCGAGCCCCGCCCGGTAGAACTTCACCATCGCGAACAGATTGCTCTGATCGGTCAGGGCGACCGCAGGCATGCCCGCATCCGCCACCGCCTTCATGAGCTCGGGGACCCGCACGACGCTGTCGATCAGCGAATATTCGGTGTGCAATCGCAGATGAACGAAGCCTGCGGCCATGCCAGTCAGTCCAGCGCGGTACCGAGAGCGCTCAGGTGCTCCCTGATGGGCTGGAACGACCTCCGATGCAGAGGGCTCGGCGCGCGGTGCGTGAGCGCTTCCAGGTGAGCCGGCGTGCCGTAACCTTTGTGGACAGCGAGGTCGAATCCCGGATAGCACGTGTCGAGCTTTTCCATCATGGCGTCGCGGCAAGTCTTGGCCAGGATGGAGGCGGCGCTGATCGCCCCCACGCAGGCATCCCCTTCGATGATCGCCTCGACCGTGCAACCCAGTCGCAGATCATCGATGCGCGGGAGCTGATTGCCGTCCACCTGCACGTGCGTCGGGCATACCGGCAGGCTAAGCAATGCGCGACGCATGGCAAGAAAAGTCGCACCCAGGATGTTCAGGCAGTCGATCTCATCCCGATCCGCCCAGGCAACCGCCCAGGCCAATGCACGAGCCCGGATGATTGGCGCCAGACGGGCGCGCTCCTCAGGGGTGAGCACTTTCGAATCGGCAAGACCCGTTATCCGGCGGCGCGGATGCAGGATGACCGCGGCGGCGACGACCGGCCCAGCCAGCGGCCCCCTCCCCGCTTCATCGACACCCGCACAGCGCATGGCCTGGCTGCGGTGTCGGGCGCGAAGCACCTTGAGCGCATAGCGCTTCACCCTTCCGGTCATGCCCTGCCTCTGATCACGCGGCTGCACCGTGCGCGCACTCCAGGATCGCTTCGGCGGCGCGCTGTGCACCGCCGAGGCGCAAAGCCTCGTGCACTGCGCGAAACGCGCGCCGCAGCTCCTCGAGGTGCGCCGGATCCTCGAGCTCACGCAACAGTGCCTCGCCGAGCGCCGGCGCGCTCACCTGCTCCTGAAGGAATTCTGGCACCAGGCCCCGTCCGATCAGAAGATTCGGTTGCGAGAAGTATGGCACCTTGATGAGCCCCAGTGTGCGCAACAAAAAGGCCGTCGGCGCGCTCATACGGTAGGCCACCACCATCGGGCGATCCGACAGCAGAGTTTCCAGGGTCGCGGTGCCCGAGGCTACGATCGCGGCGTCCGCGGCGGCGAGCGCCCGCTGCGCCTGGCCCTCCAGCACGAGTATCGCGGGTGGTGAGGCAGACCGCGCAATCTGTCGCTCGAAAACGCGGCGCACGCGCGCCGAGGCCATCGGCGCAATGAACCGCAGCTGCGGCCGCCGGGCACTGAGCCACGCGGCCGCACCGACGAAGTCGCTCCCGAGCTGCTCGACTTCGGCGAGCCGACTGCCGGGGAGCAGCGCAATCACGCCGGTCGCGGGCTCGAGGCCGAGCGCGGAGCGTGCAGCCGCCCGATCGGGCTCGAGCGGAATCTGATCGGCGAGAGGATGGCCGACGAAGACGGCCCGCACCCCGTGGCGCTCATAAAACTCCATCTCAAAGGGCAGCAGGCACAACACCAGATCGCAGGCGGCCCTGATGCTCCGCACGCGCCCCTGTCTCCAGGCCCACACCTGTGGGCTCACATACTGAACCGTCTTGAGCCCTTGCTGGCGCAGCCCCTTGGCCAGACCCAGGTTGAACGCGGGCGCGTCGATTCCGATGAACACATCGGGACGCAGCTCGCTGAAGCGGGCTCGCAATTTGGCCCGCAGCCGCAGCAGACGCGGCAGGTGCCGTAGTGGCTCGGTGAGGCCCATCACCGCCAGCTCCTCCGAGGAAGCCCACGCCTCGCAGCCTGCGGCCACCATCCTGGGGCCACCGACGCCGAAGCAGCGCACTTGCGGTACAAGTCCCTGCAAAGCCGTGATCAGGGCAGCCCCGAGCTGGTCCCCGGAGGATTCCCCGGCAACCAGACCAACCGAGAGGGCAGCGTTTGCACCGCGAGGCCGTGGGGCGAGTCTCGCCCCGGATGCACTCATCGGACGATGCTGCGGGTAGAGGTGCCGATGAAGTCGACGAAGGCGCGAATCTCCGGGCGGCTCGCTGCCATGGGGTGCAGCCGCTCGAGCGCCTCGCTCAGGCGCAGATCCGAGCGGTACAGAATGCGATACGCCTCGCGCACATGACGGATCTGCTCCTCGTCGAAGCCGCGGCGCTTGAGTCCTTCGGAGTTCACGGCATGCGGCTGAGCCGGGTTGCCGGCCACCATGACATAGGGCGGCACATCCCGCTGCACGATGGCGCCGCCAGCAAGAAAAGCGTGCGCCCCGACCTTGGCGAACTGATGCACCGCCGTAAGGCCACCGAGAATGACCCAGTCGCCGATCTCGACGTGGCCGCCGAGAGCGGCGCAGTTGGCGAACACGACGTTGCTGCCCACGCTGCAATCATGGGCGACATGCGAGTAGGCCATGAGCAGATTGTCATCCCCGATGCGCGTGACGCCCTTGTCGTGCGCCGTACCGCGATTGACCGTGCAGCTTTCACGGAACACGTTGCGATCGCCGATCTCCAGCAAGGTGGGCTCGCCCTTGTACTTCTTGTCCTGGGGCGCATCCCCGAGCGAGGCAAACTGGAAGACCCGGTTGTCAGCGCCGATGCGGGTCGGTCCATTGATCACGACGTGCGGACCGATCACGGTGCGCGGCCCGATCTGCACGCCGGGGCCGATCACGGTGAACGGACCCACTGTCACGTCCTCGGCCAGCCGCGCCTGCGGCGACACGAGCGCATGCGGATCGATCACTTGCCGGTCTCCGGCGCCACCATCATCTCCGCATGCGCGACCTCGATGTCGCCGACGGTGGCGGCGGTCGAGAATCGCCAGATTCCTTTCAGGGCGCGCTCGAGCCGTGCGCTGAGGATCAGCTGGTCGCCGGGCTCGACGGGCTTGCGGAAGCGGGCCTTGTCGATGCCAACGAAATAGAACCGAGTTTGATGATTCGGCACGACACCCGCGGAGACGAAAGCGAGAATGCCGGCTGCCTGCGCCAGCGCCTCCACGATGATCACCCCCGGCATGACCGGCCGGCCGGGGAAGTGCCCCGGAAAGTACGGCTCGTTGTAGGTCACGTTCTTCAGCGCGCGGATGCTCTCCCCGGGCCGGCACTCGAGCACACGGTCCACGAGCAGAAAAGGGTATCGGTGCGGCAGCAGCCGCACGACCTCGTTGATGTCCAGTCGTATCGGATCAGTCATCGTCCTCGTCCTGCGCGGCGTCGGAACCGTGCTCGAGCCGCTTCAGTCGTTTCTCGTACGTTTCGAGTTTGCGGTACCGGGCCACTTGCCGGCGCCACACTTTGGATTCTTCTATCGGTATGCCGCTGGAGTATACGCCGGGCTCGGTCAGCGACCGGCTCACCATGGCGAACCCGGTGATGGTCACGCCGTCGCAGATTGTCAGGTGCCCGGCGATTCCGACCGCCCCGCCGATGATGCAATGCCGGCCGATGCTCGTGCTGCCCGATATGCCGGTGCAGCCAGCGATCACCGAATGCGCGCCGATGCGCACGTTGTGGCCGATCTGGATCTGGTTGTCCAGCTTGGCGCCCTCTTCGATCACCGTGTCCTCGATCGCTCCGCGGTCGATGGTCGTGTTGGCGCCAATCTCGACGTCCGCACCCACGCTCACGCTGCCTACCTGCGGCACCTTCACCCAGCGGCCGCGCTCGGGAGTAAATCCGAATCCGTCGGCACCGATCACCGCCCCCGGCTGGATGACCGTGCGGGCCCCGATCCGGACACGGTGGCACAGCGTGACACCCGCCACGAGCCGGACATCCTCGGCCAACACCGCATCGTGCTCGATGATGCAATTCGGACCGACGTAGACACGGGGCCCGATGATCACGCGCTCGCCTATGACCGCCCGAGCGCCGACCTGAGCGCTTGGATCCACGCGCGCAGCGGGCGAGACGATCGCCGAGGGGTGCACGCCTGGCGTCACGGGATCCGTTGGATGCAGAAGAGCTGCAATGCGCGCGAAAGTTGCTCGCGGGTTATCGCAGACGAGCGCTGCAGTCGGGCAGGCATCCGCGGCTGCTCGATCCAGCACTACGCCGGCGGCCTGCGTGCCCGCGAGCTCGCGTCGGTTGCGATCCTCCGCCAGAAAAGCGACAGACCGCCGGTCCGCATTGAGGAGCGTTCCAACGCGCTCGATGACTGTGTCCGGATCGCCCCGCAGCTCACAGCCAAACCGAACAGCGAGTTCCCCGAGCGTGACGGCCATGACCTGGGCGAGCCGCGGTACTGGCCGCGCCGGAGGCCGGACTGCTCAGTGCGACTGGGGCTTGGCCGGCGAGGGTGCCGGCGGGGCCCCAGCAGGTTTGGTGGACGCCGCGCCATGCGACTGCAACGCCGCAAGAACCTGCGGAGTGATGTCGATCGTCGGCGTCGTGTAGATCACTCCATCGGCCAGCACGAGATCGAAGTTCTGCGACTTCGCGTACGTGCGGACCTGCTCGATGAGTGTCTTCTGCAGACGGGACATCTCCTCGTTGCGACGGGCATTGAAGTCATCCTGGAGCTCGCTCTGCTTCCGCTGGTACTCGCGGTAGCTGTCACGCAGCTCCTTGTCCGCACTCTGACGCTGGGCCTCCGACATCGTGGCCCCGTCCTTCTGCAGCCTGTCTTCCTTGGCCTTCAGGCTGGTCTGCGTGCTCTGCAGCTGGCGCTGACGAGGACTGAACTCGTTGCGGATCGTCTCCTGAGCCGACTTGTACTGCGGAGAGTCCTCCATGAGGCGGCCGAAATCCACGACCGCGATCTTCAGTTCCGCCGTCCAGGCCGGCGCCGCCGCCAGCGCACCGACCCCTGCCAGGACCCATACCATAGATTTGAGATTCATCGCGACCTTCACGGATACCCACCTCGGATAGATGCCGCCTATTGTGGCCTAAAATGCCTGTCCGATGGAGAACTGGAATACTTCCGTCTCGTCGCCCCAGTTGCTCGTCCCGTTGTAATGCGTGGGGTTGAGCGGCAGACCCAAGCTGAATCGGAACAGACCCAGCGGCGCCAGCCACTCCACCGAGACGCCCACTGAGCGCTTGATGTCCTTGAAACTGAACTCGTAATTGGCCTGATCGACCTGGTCGGGGCCGAAGAATTTGAGGGCTTTGCTAGTCGAGAACACGTTGCCCTGGTCCACGAACAGGCTCAGCCGGGCCGTCTGGCGCCACTTGGCCGGAATCGGCAGGATCAACTCGTTGCGGTTGACGACGCGCAGATTGCCGCCATAGGGGTTGCCGAACTGATCCTTGGGCCCCAGGCGGCTCTCGCGGTAGCCGCGGATCGTATCCGGACCGCCGCCGAAGAAATTACGGTACGGCGGCAGAGCGGTCGTGCCCCGGAAGGGCTGCCCGTAATCCACGGCGAAGCTGAACGAGAACACGACCGGGCCGTGGATCCGCACGTACTTCAGGAAGCTGTAATCGCTTACCCAGTAGTTGACGCCGCTGCCGGGCACCGTCGATGACAGCGAAATGCTCTGCCGCATGCCGCGATCGGCGAACAGGGTGCGGTTGCGGGTGTCGAGCCCCCAGCCGGTCAGCAGCTCCGCGGATTTGAAATTGGTGCCGTAGAACACGAACTCGTTGTTCGTGGTGTCGTCGTGGGCGAGCCGCGTATACGAGTGCCCGTTCTGCTGCACCCACTGGGTCGCCTGTAGGGCGCTGCCGAGGGAGTTCGTCAGGAGCTGGGCGCTGTCCAGGGTCCCGCCAAAGCGGAAGTACTGGTACTCCGTCAGGGGGTAGTCCCAGGTTAACCCGGCGCTCAGGGTCTTCGAGGAGAAATTCGATGACGACGACACGAATTGCGTGACGTCGCGGTACGTCAACGACTCGGTCCGCGAGACGCCATCGACGCTGGTGTACGGATCGGTGTGCGAGAGGTTGTACACCTTGCTGAAAGCGCCACCGTTCAAGTCCACGGAGATACGCTGTCCTGTGCCCAGGAAATTTGCGTCGGTGTAGCTGCCGTTGAGCTGGAACTTGTACGTCTCGGAGTAGCCGATGCCGCCGCCGAGCTGCGCGCTCGGGCCCTCCTCGATCTTGTAATTCACGTCCACCAGGTCCGGCGCGCCGGTGACCGGTGTGGTCTCGTACTCCACCGTCTTCACGTACGGCAGACGCTGGATTCGCTGCTTCGAGCGCTCCAGCGAGGTGTTGGAAAGCCAGCCGCCCTCGAGTTGGCGCAGCTCGCGCCGCAGCACCTCATCATTGATGCGGGTCGAGCCCGAGAAAGTGATGCTGCGCACGTACACCCGGTTGCCCGGATCGACGAAGAACGTCAGCGAGACCTCGTGGGTCTTGTTGTTAGTGGTCGGCACCGGGTCCACTTTGGCGAACGCATAGCCGTCGGCGCCCAGGCGGTTCTGGATGAGCTCCTGGGTGGAGGTGATGAGCTTGTGGTTGAAGGTCTGGCCGCGCTGCACGAGGACCAGCCGCTCGAGGTCGGCCTTCGGCACGACGAAAGTGCCGGCGAGCTTCACGTCGGCGATCTTGTAGACCTCGCCCTCCTGCAGGTTGACCGTGATGAAGATGTCGTCCTTCTCCGGAGCAATCGCAACCTGCGTCGAGTCGATCTGAAAGTTCGCATAGCCCCGATCCATGTAGAAGTTACGCAGCTTCTCCAGGTCCCCCTGCAAGGACTCGCGCGAGTAGCGGTCATCCTGCTTGTACCAGGACTTCCAGTTCGGCGTGTGCAGCTCGAAGGTATCCAGGATTTCCTTGGGCTTGTACGTGTGATTGCCGACCAGGTTGATCTCACGGATCTTGGCGCGCTTGCCTTCCTTGATCTCGATCTTGATCTTCACCCGGTTGCCGGTCTCCTCCTCGACATGCGTGTCCACCCGCACACCGTACTTACCGCGGCTGTAGTACTGATCGGTCAGGTACTGGGTGACGTCCTCCAGCACCGAGCGGTCGAAGGTCTTTCCGGTGGCGAGGCCGACGTTGCGCAGCGACTTCTGCAGATCCTCCGTCTTGATGTCCTTGTTACCGGTGATTTCGAAGCTTTCGATGGATGGACGCTCGAGCACGACGACGATCAGCGTCTTCCCGTCACGACGCAGCTGCACGTCGCGGAAGAAGCCCGTGGCGTACAGGGCACGTATCGCTTCCCGTACCCGTGCCGGTGTCAGGTGATCGCCGATGTTGACCGGCAGATAGTTGTAAACAGTACCTTCGGACACGCGCTGCAGACCTTCCACGCGGATGTCGCCAACCGTGAAATCCGTCTCGCTGGGCGGTGCCGACGCGGGCTCAGGCGTGGATGCCGCCGCGGCGGGCGTGACAGGCCCGGGCGTCGTGAGTGCGGGCCTGCGGACCGGCCCCTGTGTCGTCGGAGGAGGCGCCGTGGATGGGCTCGCGGGTGTAGACGGGCGAACGGGCCCTTGTGCCTCCGGAGCTGCCGGCCCAGGCGCTGCGGGACCGGGGGCGACCGGCCCGGGAACAGGTCCTGATGAGTCGGGTGCGGGTGCCGGCGGCTGCTCCTGAGAGGCCGGCGCGGGGGATGCCGGCGCGGGGGATGCCGGCGCGGGGGATGCCGGCGCGGGGGATGCCGGCGCGGGCGCAGGCTGTGAGGTCGGCGCGGGCGTCTGCGCCTGCGTGAGGGCACAGGATGCCAGCAGGGCAACCGATGCCAGGACGGCGCGAGCCTTCATGCTTCACTCACCGGTAGCTTTCTTTGTTCGCGCCGTACGCGCCTGGTTTCCAAGCATGTGGCACCACGCCGCTGCCGATGCGACTGGCAAACGGGGCGGCCGCCGGGGGCCTCGTGATTCCGGGACCGGCGCGTCAACTGAACTGACGCGCGATGTCGTTGAACAGCGCGACGCCCATCAGCAGGATGAGCAACGCGATTCCGATCTGCTGCCCGAAGGCCTGCGCCCGATCGGACATCGGACTGCCCTTGAGCCATTCGACGAGCTGAAAGACGATCTGACCGCCATCGAGTACGGGGATGGGCAGAAGATTGAGGAATCCCAGCGACAGGGAGATCAGCACCAGAAAGCTCAGGAACGAGGCCACGCCCGCTTCGGCCGAGTCTCCGGCGTACTCGGCGATGGACAGCGGACCATTCAGGTTCTTCATCGAGACTTGCCCGAGCACCATTCGCCAGAACAGCCGCCCCTGCAGGGCCGTCATGCTCCAGGCCTCCTCGGTCGCGCGGCTAAAGGCCGCGCCCGGCGCCAGATCCAGGTGCAGCACCATGCTGTCCGGATAGCGAATCCCCGCCGGCTGACGCACCTCGATGCGGCCAATCCGCTTGCCGTCGACCTCTTCGCTGGCGACGCCCACGCGCACACTGTTCTGCGCCGCACCGCGCCGATAAGTAAGGGCCAGGCTTTCCCCCGGATGAGCGCTGATGCGCGCCTGGATGTCACGGAAGTCGCTGACCGGCTCTCCTTCGACCGAGAGGATGCGGTCGCCACTTCTCAGGCCCGCCCGGGCGGCCGGCCCTCCGGCGGTCACCTCGCCGAGAACCGGCGGGATCGGCGGTTCCCAGAACTGAAATCCCAGACCCCGGAAAAGCGCGGAGGGCTCTGTCAGCCGCACACGCTCCTCGTGATCCGCGACATCGAGCCTCGCCACACGGGTCGTGCCGTTTTGCCCCCGCACGGACAGCGCAGCGTGGCCACGCGAGCTCACCGCATCGAGCAGATCAAACACGACATCGAGCTGACCATCCACCCGGGCGCCGTTGATCGCGAGAATTTGATCGCCCGAGCGCAAGCCACCCTTGGCGGCAATCGAGCCCTGCATCACGTCCCCGACCAGCGGCTTCACCTCATTGAGGCCGTTCGCCCAGAACATCCCCCACAGCACGAGGATGGCAAACAGGATGTTGAATGCCGGCCCGGCAAGCAGCACGACGATGCGCTGCCAGGGCGGTCGCCGCGTGAAGGAGCGGGCCAGATCCTCGGGCGGCACCGGGCCTTCCCGCTCATCGAGCAGCTTCACGTAGCCGCCGAGGGGGATGGAGGCCAGCATATATTCCGTGCGATCGCGGCCGAGGACGCGCGTGAAGATCGGCTTGCCGAACCCGACCGAGAAGCGCAATACCTTGAAGCCCAGGCGGCGGGCGACCCAGTAATGGCCGAACTCGTGCACCGTGACCAGCAGGCTCACGGCGACGACGAACCACAGCGCGTGCCAGATGAAACTCATTCGTGAGGCGCCCCCGGTACCTTGCCACCGTTACATTTCATTGCAGTCGCTCCCCAGCCAGTTGTCGCGCCTGCGCATCGGCGGCCAGCACGTCGTCGAGACTGCCGATGTCACCGCCGTCAGCCTCGGTGATCACGGCTTCAATGACCGCCGCGATCTGGATAAAGTTCAATCGACGCTCGAGGAACGCCTGCACGGCCACCTCGTTGACGGCGTTGAGAATCACCGGCTGCAACCCTCCGGCCCGAGCCGCCGCCTGCGCAAGCGCGAGACAGTGGAATCTCTCGTAGTCCGGAGCCCGGAAGTCCAGCCGCGCCGTGCGCACCAGATCCAGGAATTCTACACCGGAGGCGATGCGTTCTGGCCACGCCAGTGCGTGAGCGATCGGGGTCCGCATGTCCGGTGAGCCGAGCTGCGCCAGCAGGGAGCCATCGAGGTACTCCACCAGGGAATGCACGATGCTCTGCGGATGCACGACGATCTCGACCTGCTGCGGAGTCAGGCCGAAGAGAAAACAGGCCTCGATGAGCTCGAGCCCTTTGTTCATGAGGGTGGCCGAGTCCACCGAGATCTTGCGACCCATGACCCAGTTAGGATGGGCACACGCGGCCTCCGGCGTCACCGAAGCCAGCGCTTCGCGGGGCATGTCGCGGAACGGTCCACCGGAGGCAGTCAGCAGGATGCGGCGCACGCCGGGTGGAAATTCGCCCGTGCGCGCCTGGGGAGGCAAACATTGAAAAATAGCGTTGTGCTCGCTGTCGATCGGCAGGAGGGTGGCTCCGGAGGATCGCACGGCTGCCATCATCAGTGGTCCGGCCATGACCAGCGACTCCTTGTTCGCGAGCAGCACGCGCTTGCCGGCGCGCGCCGCGGCGAGAGTCGAGCGCAGGCCCGCCGCGCCGACGATGGCCGCCATCACGGTGTCGGTCTCGCGCAGCGTCGCCATCTCGATCAGACCCTGCTCGCCGGCCAGCACCCGAGTGCCCGGCGCCTTCTGACCCAGCACCCGCTCGAGCTCGCGCGCGGCATCCACATTGGCCAGCGCGGCGTACGCAGGTTGCCAACGCAACACCTGCTCCGCCAGGCGGTTGACATTGCGATGGGCGCCGATGCCGACGAGCCTGAACCGATCCGGATGGCGTGCGAGCACATCCAGCGTGCTCTCGCCTACCGAGCCGGTGGAGCCGAGCACGACCACGCCCCTCATGCGACCACTCCCAGTACCGTCAGTCCCAGCAGCAGCACCGGCGCGGCGCCGGTCACACTATCGATACGGTCCATGACACCGCCGTGCCCCGGAAAGAGCGTGCCACTGTCCTTCACTCCCGCGAATCGCTTCAAAAGACTCTCCGTCAAATCCCCGACGATCGAGAAGCCGACGGCGGCCACGCACAGAGGCAGAAACGTGCCCACTGGCACGCTGAACCAGCTGCTCCCGAGCAACGCGACCAGCGCGCCGCCCACCACGCCACCCAAAACTCCTTCCCAGGTCTTTCCGGGTGACACCGCCGGCGCAAGCCTCAGCCGCCCGAACCGACGGCCCGCGAAGAACGCCCCGGTGTCGGCCGCGAATACCAGAATCAGCGTGAACAGCATCCACTGCGCGCCGCGTGGCTCACGCAGCAATCGCAACAGCGCCATCCACGCTGGCAACAGCGCCAGCGCACCGGCCAGGGCCGCCGACCAAAAAGCGACGGCGTGCGGAGCCAGAGTGATCCACCCCAGTGCCACGATCCACCAGACCACCGCTGCGATGAGCACGATATACCGTCCCTCCGGGGTCGAGGTAACGTGCCACACAATCGGCATCATCGCAGCCAGGAACGCAAAGTAGAGCGCACGCTGCGCAAAGGTCCGCGCCTTCAGAAGCGCGGACCACTCCCAGGCGCCCGCCAGCATCACCAGAGTCAGGACCCCCGCAGCCCAGATCGCTGCAAGCCACAGCGCGACGGCAAACAGCCCCGCGGCGAGAACCACCGCCGTGATAATGCGCTTGCGCAAGCCCTCACTCACGTCTCGCGGACTTTCATTGCCGCCACACCGTGCGAAGGGGGCAACTGCTCGGAGGTGCGGCCAAATCGCCGCTCTCGGCCGCCGAAGAACTCGAAGCTCGCTTCGAGCTCGGCCAGATCGAAATCGGGCCACAACTTGGCGCTGAAGTACAACTCCGCATAGGCCCCATGCCACAGCAGAAAGTTGCTGATGCGCTGCTCGCCACCCGTGCGGATCATGAGGTCGGCATCGGGCACGCCGGCCAGCTCCAGCGCCGCGCCGAAGCGCTCCTCATCGATATCCTGGGGACGTATTGCACCACTTGAGCATTCTGATGCAAGCCTTTGAGTTGCCTGAATTATATCCCAACGACCGCCATAGCTCACGGCGATCTGTAGCTTCAGGCCCGCATTCCCGGCAGTACGCTGCTCCGCCGCTGCAATGCGCGTCTGCAGGCGCACCGACAGCGCCTTTCGATCGCCGATGAAACGCACGCGCACGCGATTCGAGTGCAGCTCGTCGAGCTCGCGGTCGAGGCAGTCCACGAACAAAGTCATGAGACTCGATACTTCGTCCGCGGGACGCTTCCAGTTCTCGCTGGAGAAGGCAAACAGCGTCAGCGCCTCGACTTCTCGTCTCGCGCACTCCTGAATGACCATCCGCGTGGGCTTGAGTCCGGCGCGATGGCCCGCGGCGCGCGGCACACCATGGGCGGCGGCCCAGCGCCCGTTGCCATCCATCGTGATCGCGACGTGCCGGGGCAGCCTCGTCAAACTTGCATGACCTCTTTTTCCTTGGCGGCGAGCAGCTGCTCGATGTCGGCCACGTGCTTATCCGTGAGCTTCTGCACTTCAGTCTCCGCCCGCCGCTCGTCGTCCTGCGAAACGAGCTTCTCCTTCAGCATCTCCTTGATATCGGCCATCACGTCGCGGCGCACGTTACGCACCGCAACCCGAGCACTCTCGGCGTCGTGACGCAGAATTTTGGTGATGTCGCGACGGCGCTCCTCGGTGAGCGGCGGCATGGGAATACGGATCACCGTGCCGGCGGTCATCGGCGTGAGGCCGAGGTCGGACTTGTGGACGGCCTTCTCGATGGGCTGCACCATAGTCTTCTCCCATGGCGAGACCACGAGAGTGCGCCCATCCTCCACGGCGATGTTGGCCACCTGCTGCAACGGCACTTCGGAGCCGTAGTAATCCACTCTCAGGTGTTCGATCAGGCTCGGGTGCGCGCGCCCCGTCCGCAGCTTCTTCAGATCCCCCTGGAAGGTCTGCACACACTTCGCCATGCGCTCGCGCGCATCCTTCTTCAGATCCTCGAGCATATTGGCGCTCCTCGCGGGCTCAGGCCCGAGCAAGACTACTCAAAGGTCACGGCCGTGCCGACGTCCTCACCCCTGACGATGCGCGTCAGGTCACCGGAATTGTTGAGATTGAAGACCCTCAATGGCAAGCGGTTATCGCGGCACATCACGATTGCGGTCGCGTCCATGACGTTCAGCTTGTCCGACAGCACCCGGTCGAAGGTGAGCGTCGCGTAGCGGATGGCGGCCGGATTGCGCATCGGATCGTCCGAATACACCCCGTTCACCTTGGTGGCCTTCAACAGCACATCGGCGTTGATCTCGATCGCCCGCAGCGAGGCGGCCGTATCGGTAGTGAAGAAGGGATTGCCGGTGCCGGCCGCGAAGATCACCACGCGTCCCTTCTCCAGGTGCCGCACCGCGCGCCGCCGGATGTAGTCCTCGCATACCTCGTTGATACGGATGGCGGACATGACGCGCGCGTACAGCCCGAGCGCTTCCAGCGCATCCTGCATGGCGAGCGAGTTCATGACCGTGGCGAGCATGCCCATGTGGTCGGCCGCCACCCGGTCCATGCCCGCCCGTGCCAGGCCCGCGCCCCGGAAAATGTTGCCTCCGCCGAGGACGACCGCCACCTGCACACCCATCTCGGCGATGTCCTGCAGCTCGCCGGCAATCCGCTTGAGCACCGCTGGGTCGACACCGTAATCGGCCGCTCCCAGCAGCGCTTCCCCGGAGAGCTTGACGAGGATCCGCGAGTACTTCGGTTTCACTGAATTGCTCATAGCCCCGCTCCTCGTATGGCTCAAAAAAAACCCGCACGCGGCGGGGTTTTTCCTGCGGCCACTCCGCACGGACGTGTCCGCGCGGCTAGGCGCGCCGCGAGCCCGTGCCACCGCCTCTGAGCGCGCCGATCCAAGCCGCCGGCCATGCTGGCCACGCTCAATGCTTGACCGGCGGGCTCACGCCCGCTGCCGGCGGCGTGGCGCCCTTGACCTGTGCCATGACCTCGGCGACGAAGTCATCCTGCTTCTTCTCGATGCCCGCGCCCACCTCGAAACGAGCAAACGCGCTCACCTGGGCCTGCGCGCCCTTGAGCAGCTTCTCGATGGTGACATCGGGAACCTTCACGAATGGCTGACCGGTCAGCGTGATCTCGCTCAGCGACTTACGCAGCCGGCCTTCGACCATCTTGGCCACGATCTGCGGCGGTTTGCCCTCGCCCTGCGCCTGCTCCGTGAGAATTTCCCGCTCCTTGGCCACGACGTCGGCGGGGACATCGTCCGCGGTGAGGTGCCGGGGGTTGCTCGCCGCGACGTGCATGGCCAGGTCGTGAGCCAGGCTCGCATCTCCGCCCGTCACGACGACCAGCGCACCGATCCGCGTGCCGTGCACATAGGCGCCGAGTTGGTCCGGCGAGCTCAGCACCGTGAAGCGTCGCACGCTGATGTTCTCACCGATCTTGGCGACGAGCGAACGCCTGCGTTCCTCGATCGTCTCGGCGCCTTCGCCGAGTCCTACCGCCAGCAACGCCTCCAGCGAGGCGGGTCTTGCGACCAGCGCCCGCGCCGCCACCGCCTGAGCGAAGGCACGGAAGTCCTGCTCGCGGGCAACGAAGTCCGTCTCACAGTTGATCTCGACCATGGCCGCCGTGCGGCCATCGGCCGACTTCTCGATGACCACGACCCCTTCGGCCGCCACCCGAGCCGCCTTCTTGTCCGCCTTGGCCAGGCCCTGCTTGCGCATGAGCTCCGCGGCCGCATCCAGGTCACCCTGGGTCTCCACCAGCGCCCGCTTGCACTCCATCATGCCGGCACCGGTGCGCTCACGGAGCTGTTTGACCGCATCTGCTGTGATGTTCATGAACCGTCCTTCGGAAGCTGGGGGCCGCGTGCTGAAGCACCGGCCCGATCGATCACTCGCGGGAGGGCCCTGGAGCGCCGCCGCGCCCGGGCCCCTTGCCGCGCCGCGCAGTGCTGGAGGGGCGCCGCTCGGTACCACCAGGAGTGACTGGCGTGACGCCGGCCGCTGTTACGACGTCCGTGACCTCATCGGCGTCCAGGTCGTCCTCCACTTCAGCCGGTATCTCCTCGACTGGGCCAGGCGGGACCTTCGCCGGCGGCAGTCGTCGGCGAGCGGGCGCCTTCTTGCGCACAGTCGCCTGCGGCCGCTGGCGGCCTCGTGCCGCCTTCCTTCTGGGATTCCCAGCTTCGTCGAGCTCCACGAACTCGTCTTCACCCACCGCCACCGTGGGCACCGACTCCTTGCCCTCGAGCACGGCATCCGCCATACCCGCCGCATACAGCTGAATGGCGCGCATGGCGTCGTCATTACCGGGAATCACGTAGTCGATCCCATCGGGCGAGCAGTTGGTATCCACGATGGCGACGACCGGAATGCCGAGCTTCTTCGCCTCGTGAATGGCGATCTTCTCGTGCCCGACGTCTACGACGAACATGGCATCGGGCAGTGATTCCATGTTCTTGATGCCGCCCAGGCTCCTCTCGAGCTTGTCCATTTCGCGCCGCAGCTGCGTGGCTTCCTTCTTGCCCCGCTTCTCGAGGGCGCCCGAGGTGGCGAGCTCGGTGATCTCTCCCAGGCGCTTGATCGACTGGCGGATCGTCTTGAAGTTGGTGAGCATGCCGCCGAGCCAGCGCTGGTTCACAAAAGGCTGACTGGCGCGCTGGGCCTCCTTCTGGACGGCCTCGCGGGCGGAGCGCTTGGTGCCCACGAACAGCACCTTGCCTCCGTCGGCGATGACGCCCTTGACAAAGTTTGCCGCCTCCGCGTACAGCGGCTGCGTCTTCTCGAGATTGATGATGTGGATCTTGTTACGTTCACCGAAGATGAAGGGAGCCATCTTCGGGTTCCAGAAGCGGGTCTGATGTCCAAAGTGGACTCCCGCCTCCAGCATCTGTCGCATGGACACGCCGGGCATGGAAAACTCCTGCTTGGGTTGGGCCTCCGCGCATCCCTGATGACCATCCTCGTGAGCCGGGCTGCCTGATGGACAGCCGGCGGCTTCGAGGACACCCAGTCACCGGGTATACGATGCGCGTGTGGGGTTGCGTTGCCAAAAAAGGCGGCGCTTTATACCATGAACATCCCGTCTGAACAACATCTTACGCGCTCGTTCAGGAGCCTTCTACCGCCCGCCATGCACGTGACCATCAAGACTCCCGAAGAGCAGGAAAAGATGCGGGTCGCCGGCCGCCTCGCGGCGGAGGTCCTCGACATGATCGGACCGCACGTCGTTCCGGGCGTGACGACCGAGGAGCTCGACCGGATCTGCCACGACCATATCGTCACCGTGCAGCGCTCCATTCCCGCGAATCTCAATTACAGGGGCTTCCCGAAGACGATCTGTACGTCGGTGAATCATGTGGTCTGCCACGGGATTCCGAACGACAAGCGCCTCAAGGCCGGGGACATCGTGAACATCGACGTCACGGTGATCCGGGATGGATTCCATGGCGACACGAGCCGCATGTACTTCGTCGGAAAGCCACCCACCCACGCACAGCGGCTGGCGGAGACCTGTTTCGAGGCCATGTGGCGCGGGATCCGCACCGTGCGGCCCGGTACGCGCCTCGGGGACATCGGGCATGCCATTCAGTCGTTCGTCGAGGGCCAGGACTACTCCGTCGTGCGCGAGTACTGCGGGCACGGTATCGGACGCGTCTATCACGAGGATCCACAGGTACTGCACTACGGCGAGCCGGGTACGGGGCTCGAGCTGCAGCGCGGGATGACCTTCACGGTGGAGCCCATGGTGAATGCGGGCAAGCGCCACGTCCGGCTGCTGCCCGACGGCTGGACAGTCATCACCAAGGATCATTCGCTGTCGGCTCAATGGGAGCACACGGTCCTCGTGACCGATTCCGGGTACGAAGTGCTCACGCTGGGGGCGGCCGGGACGGCATGAACGGCGGGGGGTGCGATGCCTGCGCCGTATCCGCCTCGGGGCAGGTAGAGTACGCACGCACCTATCGGCCCCTGGACGGTAATGCCCTCGCCGGATCCTGAGCTTCTCGAAGACGCGCTGCCGACTGCGACCCGCAGCGCACCCTGGCCGCTCCTTGCGCGCCTGCCGGGGCTGCTCGATGAGACCCGAGGTGCGCCGGCGGCGTATTGCGAGCTTCTGCAACAGGCTCACGGGGAGCTGAAGGCCCGCTTCTTCGCCGAAGAGCCGGTCGAGGACCTCGTCCACGCACGTGCCTCGCTCATCGACGTCGTGCTGCGCCAGACGTGGCAGGCGCGGCAGGTCGAGAACACGGACACCTGGGCTCTGGTGGCCGTCGGCGGCTATGGCCGAGGCGAGCTCCATCCCTGTTCCGACATCGACATCATGCTGCTGGCGCCCATAGCCGGAGACACCGCCGGACGCGAAGCCGCAGAGCACTTGGTGACCTTCCTGTGGGACATTGGTCTTGAGGTCGGTCACAGCGTACGCACCGTCGCCGAATGCGTTCAGGAGGCCGGAGCCGACGTCAGCGTCATGACCACGCTTCTGGAAGCGCGCTTGATTGCCGGCAGCCCGACCCTGTTCGAGCAGATGCGCGCGGCGCTGTCACCCGAGCACGTCTGGCCGGTCCGCGATTTCTTCGAAGCCAAGGTACGCGAGCAGGCCGAGCGTCACCTGAAAGCCAACGACACTGCCTACAACCTCGAGCCGAACGTCAAGACCGGCCCCGGCGGTCTGCGGGACATCCAGACGATCGCGTGGGTGGCCAAGCGCCATTTCGGATCGGAGACGCTCGACGGCCTGGCGACGCGCGGTTTCCTGTCAGCGGCGGAGCTGCGTCGTCTGAAGCAGGCACAGGCATTCCTGTGGAAGGTTCGCTTCGGTCTGCACCTGCTCACGGGCCGACGCGAGGACCGGCTCCTGTTCGATCACCAGGTGCGGCTCGCCCTGGCGTTCGGCTACGAAGATGCCTCCTACACGCTGGCCGTCGAGCAGTTCATGCAGCGCTACTACCGCACGGTCATGGATGTCAGTCTGCTCAACGAGCTGCTGCGCCAGGTGTTTCGCGAGGCGATCCTGAGCGAGAGCGAGCCTCCACGGCCGCTGAATGCGCGCTTCCAGGTGCGCAACGGCTCGCTCGAGGCCGTCAGCGCCGACGTGTTCGTGCGCACGCCATCGGCGCTTCTCGAGCTCTTTGTGCTGTTGCAGCAGAACCCGGAGATCAGCGGCGTGCGCGCCTCGACGATGCGTGCGGTCGCGCGCGGACTCTGGCTGATCGATGAGGAGTTCAGGCAGAACCCGCGCAACCACCGGCTGTTTCTCGAGATCGTGCGCTCACCGGTGGGCGTCACTCACGAGCTGCGCCGGATGAACACGTACGGAGTGCTGGGTCGCTACATCCCCGCGTTCGGGCGCATCGTCGGGCGCATGCAGTACGACCTTTTCCACGCCTACACGGTCGATGCCCACACGCTGTTCGTCGTGAGCAACCTGCGCAGGTTTGCCATTCCCCGCTACGATCACGAGCTCCCTGCAGCTTCGCGGATCATGCAACAGCTGCCGCGGACGGAGATCGCCTACCTCGCGGCACTGTTCCACGACATCGCCAAGGGCCGCGGCGGAGACCATTCCGAGCTCGGCGCGGTGGATGCCGAGGCCTTCTGCCTCGAGCAGGGGCTTTCCCCCTACGATGCCCGGCTCGTCGCCTGGCTCGTGCGCAACCACCTGGAGCTATCGATCACGGCCCAGAAGCAGGACATCTCGGACCCGCAGGTGATCAACGCCTTCGCGCGCAAGGTCGGCGACGAGGCCCGGCTCGACTACCTGTATGTCCTGACCTGCGCCGACGTGCGCGGCACGAACCCGAAGCTGTGGAACTCCTGGAAGGCATCGCTGTTCAGCGACTTCTTCGATCGAGTGAAGCGGGCTCTGCGCCGCGGCCTGGAGAGTCCAATCGACCAGGAGCAGCTCGTGCGCGAGACCCAGGAGAGCGCACGCCGGCTGCTCGCCGAGCAGGGTGTGAGCGCGATCGACGTGGCCGGTGCCTGGTCGCGCTTCTCGGCGGCCTACTTCCTGCGCCACACTCCCGATGAGGTAGCCTGGCACACGCGCCTCCTCGCCGAGCGCGACAGCGGCTCGGATGAGCCGCTGGTGGCGCTCGATCTGCGCGGAGTTCGTGGCACGACCTCCGTGCTGATCTTCGCGCGGCCGGAGCGTCACGGCTTCAGCCACACCACGGCGGTGCTCGATCAGCTTGGACTCAACATCGTGGACGCGCGCATCACACCGACCGGCGACGGCTTCAGTCTGGGTCTGTACCACGTGCTGGAAGACGATGGCGCACCTATTACCGACAGCGATCGCCACAGCGAGATCGAGCACGCGCTGTGGCGCTCTCTGCACCGGCCCGAGGATTCCCCTTTCGCCGTCTCCCGGCGCGCGCCGCGGCAGGCACGCATGTTCAACACACCAACTCATGTCGCCCTGAGCGTCGATGAGCGCAACCGACGCTCCGTGCTCGAGCTGACGGCCGGCGATCGTCCCGGACTGCTCAGCGACATCGGCAAGGTCCTCATGGAGGAGCAATTGCAGCTGCACGACGCCAAGATCATGACCGTGGGCGAGCGGGCGGAGGATGTCTTCTTCATCACCGATTTCGAGCAGCGACCGCTGAGCTCGGCCGCCGCGCAACATCTGCGCGAGCGGCTGACGCAGGCGCTCGATCGTCGTCAGGCCGCATGAGCAGAGCGCTGAATCCGCGTCTGGATCGCCTGCATGCGTATCCGTTCGAGCGGCTCGCGCGTCTGAAGGCGGGCATCACCCCGCCGACGTCGCTCTCGCCAATTGCCATGTCGATCGGCGAGCCGAGGCACGCGCCCCCATCCTTCGTCCTCGATCGGCTGCGCGAGAGCGTGCATTTGCTGGACAGCTATCCGACCACCTCGGGGCTGCCCGAGCTGCGCGCCTCGGCTGCACGCTGGCTCGAGCGGCGCTTCGCGCTGCGGGCCGGATCGGTGGATCCGCACACCATGGTGTTGCCTGTCAACGGGACGCGCGAAGCGTTGTTCTCCTTCGTGCAGGCGGTGGTGAACGAAGCCGCTCAACCGGTCGTCGCCTTCCCCAATCCGTTCTATCAGATATACGAAGGCGCCGCGCTGCTTGCGGGTGCAGAGCCCTACTTCCTCGATACCCCTGATGGCGCAGCTCATGTGCCCGACCTCGAGGCCGTGCCGGAGGCGATCTGGCGTCGCTGTCAGATCCTGTTCCTGTGCAGCCCGGGTAATCCCACCGGAGCGGTACTCGGGCAGGATTTCCTGCGCCGCGCGCTGGTGCTGGCCGAGCGCTTCGATTTCATCCTGGCCTGCGACGAGTGCTACTCGGAGATCTACCTGGATGAGCGCGCAGCGCCCCCCGGATTGCTCCAGGCGGCCCTCGCTGCCGGCCACGGCCGTTTTGAGCGCTGCGTGGTCTTCCACAGCCTGTCCAAGCGATCGAGTGTGCCGGGCCTGCGCTCCGGATTCGTTGCCGGCGACCCGCAGATCATGGCTCGCTTTCTTCTGTACCGAACCTACCACGGCAGCGCGATGCCCGTGCCGACGCAACTCGCCAGCATCGTGGCGTGGAACGATGACCGGCATGCGGCGGACAACCGGCATCTATACCAGGAGAAGTTCGATCGCGTGATCCCGATCCTTGCGCCGGTCCTGCGCCTCGAACGACCTGCCGGCGCCTTCTACCTGTGGCCCGACATCGGCGCGGACGATGAGCCGTTCACACGCGATCTCTTTGCCCGCAGCAACATTACTGTGCTGCCGGGGAGCTACCTCGCGCGCGCGCACGGTGCTCTGCCCAACCCCGGAGCCTGCCACGTACGCATTTCTCTCGTGCCATCGGTGGCCCAGTGCGTGGAGGCTGCCGGGAGAATCCGGGACTTCATCCTGGACAGACGCTGAGATATGAGCACACAGCGCTTACAGAGCACGATCGAGGAGGCTTTCGAGCATCGCGCTCAACTCAACGCGAGCGCGCTGCCCCCCGGCCTCAGCGACGCGCTGGATACAGCCATCGAGCTGCTCGATAGCGGTCAGGCGCGCGTCGCCGAGCAGGTGGACGGACGGTGGGTCGTGCGCCAGTGGCTCAAAAAGGCGGTGCTGCTGTATTTCCGTACGCGCGAGAATGTAGTCCTGGACGCGGGCTTCACCCGCTTCTACGACAAGGTGCCACTGAAGTACGCAGACGCCTCGGAATCGACGCTCAAGCTGGGCGGAGCGCGCATCGTGCCGCACGCAGTGGTACGCAGGGGTGCGTATATCGCGCCGAATGTGGTTTTGATGCCGAGCTACGTGAACATCGGGGCCTACGTCGCTCACGGAACCATGGTGGACACCTGGGCGACGGTGGGCTCGTGCGCGCAGATCGGACGGAACGTGCACCTTTCCGGCGGTGTGGGAATCGGGGGCGTGCTCGAGCCTTTGCAGGCTGGACCCACGATCATCGAAGATGACTGCTTCATCGGCGCCCGCTCGGAGATCGTCGAAGGAGTGATCGTCGAAGCCGGCTCGGTCATCTCCATGGGCGTATTCATAGGTCAAAGTACGCGGATCTACGACCGCACGACCGGTGCGATTCTGCAGGGTCGAGTACCCGCAGGCTCGGTCGTCGTGCCTGGCTCCCTACCTTCTGCCGACGGCCGCTACAGTCTGTATTGCGCTGTCATCGTCAAACGGGTGGACGCCCAGACGCGCGCAAAGACTTCGATCAACGAGCTGCTGCGCGGCATCGAGTAGCCTGCGCCTGCGCGGCATCGAGTAGCCTGCGCGCGGCGGGGTCCACCGCACCCGCGCCTCGTGGCCCGTCAGGCCGCAAAACGGCCACAGATCGGCTTTTCCGATTCACTAGCGCGGATAAGTGAGCCGGTCCTGAATGGCCAGCAGCACATCGTGGCGCGAAACCTGACCGAGCAGCGTGTTGCGCCACTGGCCGGGTGTGACGGGCAACACGGTTGCCTGCTCCCGCAGGAAACCGTCCAAAGCTGCACAAAGTGACATGTCAGGTGTCAGCGTGAAGGTCACCGGACTGGCTACGGACGATATAAAGGAGTCGGGCGCAAGCTCCCCCTTGTTGATTCGCTCGAGCACGACACGCGGGTTGAGCCACGCAACGATCTCGCCGGCATCAATCACATAGACCCGCTCCAGGGGCCGGCTGGGCAACTGCTGCAACATCTCGTGCAAGGTCATGGTCGGGGAGACCACGGCCGTAGCCGGTTCCACCAGCGACTCGACGGTTCTCACGCGCCAATCATCCCCTCCCGCCGTAGACATCGCGCGATTGAGCGATGCGTGATAGACGGACTCGCCGCGGCGATACACCTTGGCGGCGTAATGCGCCGACACACAGGCGAGCATCAGGGGAAGGACGATCTGATAGTCGGCCGTCATCTCGAACAGCATGAGGATCGAGGTCAGCGGCGCGTGGGTGGTTGCGGCCAGGAAGCCTCCCATGCCGATGAGCGCATAGGCCGCAGGCATGGAGGTGATCGTGGGCAACAGACCATGCACCACGCCGCCGAACAGAGCTCCGACAGCGCACCCGATGAACAGTGTCGGAGTGAACACGCCGCCGACTGCACCGGAGCCGACCGTGGCGGATGTGGCCATCACCTTGGCAGCAAGGACCGCCAGCAGCCACCATCCGAACAGATGAGCGTTGAGAATGTTGCCCACCACGCTGTAGCCGTTACCCCATACCTGCGGCACCCAGATAGAGAGGATGCCGACGATCAGCCCTCCGAGCCCGAGCTGCCAGTATCGCGGCAGGCTGAGGCGTACGAAGCGGGACTTGGCAAAGTCCAGGAGCGCGAGGAACGGCGGGGCGAGATGGCCCAGCACGACCCCGAGAATTACGAAGAAGATGAGCTCCCAGTTGGAGACGAAGTCCACGTGCGGGACGTCGAAGACCGGGCCATACCCGAGGAACTTGTGGATGGTGGCGCTGGCGGTCACGGAGGCGACCACCAACGGCCCGAAGCTCTCCATGGCCATGGACCCCAGAACGATCTCGGATACGAACAGCGCGCCGGAGATCGGTGCGTTGTAGGCCGCTGCGATCCCCGCCGCACCGCCGCAGGCAACCATCAGGCGCAGGCGCGGGATCGGCGCGTGCGCCAGCAGACCGAGCTTGGATCCGAGCATGGCGGCAAGCTGCACCATCGGACCTTCGCGACCGATCGAGCCACCCGAAGAGATGGTCAGCAGCGAGGACAAGCTGCTCGAGAGTGTCGCTCGCATGCTGATCCGGCCGTCCCCCACCAGAACGGCCTCCATGTAATCCACCGCGCGGGCGCTGGTGAACGCGCGGCCGGTCCAATGCAGGATGAGGCCGGCAAGCAGGCCGCCGAAGAGCGGCACGATGGCGCGGTGCCACCAGACCAGGTCAGAGGCCGCATGCACGAGGCTCATCGTCTGCCCCGTGAACAGGAACTCCAGCAGGTGGATGCCTTCGCGGAACAGAACGCTCGCCAGAGCGCCGCAGAAGCCCACCAGCGCCGCCCAGAAGACGACGCTTGCCAGATCCTCGTGCCCGAACAGGATGAGCCGCAGTCGCGTGAGCACGGACAGCGGCAGGCGCGCCAGCTCTGTTACCGGGCTCTGCATGGAGACTCAGAGTAACCGGCTCGCGGTTGCAATTGCCAATCGACGGCGGCCTTCAGCACTGGCCGAATCGCCGCCCTCGCCCCGCGATGAATCGGCGCACCCGCTCCATCATGAATCGGCGCCCTCGCCCAGGCTGTACCCCACTCCACGCACCGTCCGGATGAGCTTGGTCGGAAACGGGTCGTCGACCTTGGTTCGCAGATGGCGCACGTACACATCGACGATGTTCGTGAGCCCCTCGAAGCTCTGATCCCAGACGTGCTCGATGATCATCGTGCGGGAGAACACGCGTCCGGGGTTCGCCGCCAGGTATTCGAGTAGTGCGTACTCCTTCGGCGTGAGCTCGATGCGCCGGCCGGCGCGCCGGACATGCTGTGAGAGCCGATCCACCTCCAGGTCGGCGACTCTCAGCACGCTCGCGCGGCTGCTGCTCCCCCGTCGCAGCAGGGCCTTGACGCGCATCAGGAGCTCGGCGAAAGCGAACGGCTTGGTCAGGTAGTCATCGGCGCCCGCTTCGAAGTTCCTCACCTTCTCCTGCATCGCATCGCGCGCCGTCAGAATCAGAATCGGCACCTGGTGGTTCTTGCGGCGGACGCGCCGCAGGATCTCCGTGCCGCTGATGCCCGGAAGCAAGAGATCGAGGATGATCAGATCGTACTCGTACGCCTCGGCCAGCTCCCAGCCGGTGCTGCCGTCGGCCGCGGTGTCAACGGCGTATCGCTCGGCCTTCAGCGCGCGGGCGATGAACTCGCACAGCTTGGTCTCATCTTCGACTAGCAGAATTCGCATCGGTCAGAGCTTCCGCGCCTGAGACATCACCACCCGCCCGGGGATCAATGGCCGCAGGCCCGATTCGCGAAGCCTGGCCGGTCCAATCGACAAGGATAGCGGCCTGAAGGACCAGCTACGCGAGATGCAGCGCAAGATCGAGCGGCTGGAAGCCCAGCAGGCTCAACAGGTCCAGCAGGCCCAGCAGACACCTCAGCCTCCGCAGCCGACGGCACCCTCGGCGCCGGCACCGACGAGCGCCCCCTCCCAGGCGGGAATGGGTGCCACGGCCCCCTCGTTCTATGTCGGCCCGATCAAGGTCACACCCGGCGGCTTCATCGAGTTGATGGTCGTCAATCGCGATCACAATGAGTCGGCGGACTGGGCCTCGAACTACAACACCGGGATCCCGTTCCCCAATTCGCACAACTTCTATCTGAGCGAGTTCCATCTGACCGAGCGCCAGAGCCGCCTGCAGTCGCTGCCCAGGGGCCGGACAACGAGGAGTGGGCGACGGAAGCTTACGTCGAGGCGGACTTCGGGGGCGCCGGAGGCACCGCGAACAATAATGAAAGCTCGAGCTTCTCGCCGCGCGTACGCCATTATTTCGCCGATCTCACCTACAAGCCCCTGGGCGGCAACCTGCTGTTCGGACAGACGGGGAGCCTCATCCCCGGCTTCAGGCAAGGTCTCACGGCACGCCAGGAGAACATCCCGGTGACCATCGATGGCCAGTACATCCCTGGCTTCGACTGGCTGCGGCTGCCGCAACTACGGTTCACCGAGAAATTCAACGACATGTTCGCCGGGGCGCTCTCCTTCGAGAACCCGGCTGCGCAGGTCACGAGCAATGCTTCGGCGGGCGCGCCGGCGCTGCCGGTGATGTTCAACAACCCGGGTGCATCGAATTCCTTCACGCCAACCAATGCAGCGACCCCGGGCGCCAACAACATCTCGGTGGACTACCTCCCGGACATCGTCTTCAAGGCCGCTCTGGATCCGCGCTACGGCCATTTCGAGGCTTTTGCCACGGAACGCTTCTTCCGTGACCGCATCACCACCAACCCAGGCGCTCGCCGCCTTGATCCTGAGGCCCGTTCCGACGTGGACTTTCTTCGGGTACTTCGGCGAGGAGCAGGTGGACAGGGATGAGTCCTTCAGGCTCTCGGATGGCAAGACTTTTGGCTACGGCTACGGCAACCTGCTCTTCGACAACTCGGCTGCGAGATCGAGGGCGGCAAGCACCGATATCAACATCACGATGGCCTCGTTCCGCTACTACCCATTTCAGAAGTAGACCCTGGCTGTGAGGAGTCCGGGCTCGCGCGGCGCGCGAGCCCGCCTTCCTGCCGCGGTGCCGCTCCCGCCGCTCCGGCCCCGCTGATGCCCCTCCGGATGTGTTCCTTCCCCCGAGACTCGGCCTGACAGCGCGCCAGGGGCTCTACTGCGCTGCAATAGCCCACGGCCCCCAGTCGTTGCTGGTTCGCAACAGAAGTATTCTCAAGCAGTTGTGTCACTCCCCTCACGCCCTGACGCACGTTGTTGGTGTCCGCGCCCGGGAACGTGTTGACACGGGATTGGTACACCTGGCTGGCGGCGGCGGCAGTGAAATAAAACTGTCAATTATCCGCAGACCAAATGTCATAATGGTGCCGCAGAGTGACCGCCCGTTGATGCATGGATAGCCTGCGTATCCAGAGTATCCCGGATATCGCGCAGTCGGGGAGCGGTGGAGAGACAAATGAGCTGCCATCCCGCGGCGCTGCGCGCGCTTCTTCAAAAAACACAGGAACCTTGAAGATGACACCACGTACTCCATCGCTATCGGTTCGGTCCAGACCGCTCTTCGCCAGTGCAGTTGCCACCGGCGTATTGGGCACTCTGTCAGCGCTGACAGGTGTGGCGTACGCGCAAGTGCCAGCCGAAGACGCGCTGACGATGCACGGCGTTACGCTCTACGGCATTGTCGACGTTGGCCTTCAGTGCAATACGCATGGCGCGCCTTTCAACGACTACTTTCCGGCCGGCGGCAATGAGGTCGTCCAGAAGGACAGTAATCACTCGGTGTGCGGAGTCGCGCCCAGCAACCTCAGCCAGTCCCGCGTGGGCCTGCAGGGCAAGGAGCCGCTGGTCGGCGACTGGTCGGCAGTGTTCAGGCTGGAGACGTTCTTCAATCCGCAGTCGGGGGAGCTCAGCGACGCGTTGAGATCGCTTGCGCAGAACAACGGCCGCGGCGTCGCCGAGCAGACTGTCAACCTCGATTCCAGCGTGGCCGGCCAGATCTTCCAGCAGTCCTACGCGGGTGTCAGCTCACGGACGTTCGGCACACTCACCTTCGGACGACAGAACACGCTGCTCGCCGACGCGATCGCCAAGTATGATCCCAATGGCGCCGCGCAGGCATTCGCCCTGATCGGGCTGTCGGGCACGACAGCGGGCGCGGGTGACACGCAGGATCGCCGCCTGGATTCCTCTGTGAAGTACGTACTGAATTCGAACGCACTGCATGCCGGCCTCCAATACAAGTTCAATAACGCCACCGGTGCCGCCAACACGGCCGTCGAGTTGCAGCTGGGCGGTGAGTACGCCGGATTCTCGGTGGACGGCTACTATGTGCACGTCAAAGATGCCATCGCTGCATCGGCGCTGAGCGCTGCCCAGCTCGGGTCCCTGCCCGTGGGATTCTCGCCGAACAACTCCTTGGCCGGCACCGTCTCGGACAACACGGCGTTCACGATTGCGGGGTCCTACAATCTTGGTGTCGCAACGCTGTTTGCCGCCTACGAGCACATCCGCTTCGCCAATCCCGACACGCCGCTCGCTCCGGGCTTCGATGATATCGGCGGCTACAAACTGGCCTTCGTGAACAATGCGGCCTTCCCCAATGACAAGATCCTGCAGGTGTTCTGGGCAGGCGTGAAGTACTCGGCGATGCCGAACCTCGACTTGCAGGCGGCCTACTACGGCTACAAGCAGAACAGCTTCGCTGCCGGGGCGAATGCAGGCTGCTCGGACGACCGCAATGGCGGCTGCAGCGGAACCGAGAACTCGATTGGCTTCTCAGCCGTTTACAAGGCCACCAAGCGCTTCGACCTGTACGGCGGCTTCATGTGGACGCAGGTGAACGACGGCCTCGCCAACGGCTTCATTTTCGCCCGCTCCAACATCAATCCGACGATTGGTGTACGCTTCAAGTTCTGAAACCGCAGCGGCAAGCTGCCTTGGCTTGCCGCGAATAGCGGACTGAAGTGCGCCGCCCGGGCTTGGCCCGGGCGGCAGGGGATTGAGGCCATGAGCGAGTCAAGCGGCAGAGCCGATCGGTGGAGCTGGTGGTACCTGCTCTTCGTCGTGCAGTTCATCGCAGTTCTCTGGCCCCCCTTCTATAACAGGATCGACCCCACCTGGCTGGGGATGCCCTTCTTTTACTGGTACCAGCTTGCGTGGGTTATCATGAGTGCCGTTCTGACGGGAATCGTGTACAAGGCCACGGAAAGCTGACCCGGCGCGCAACCGCGCAGTCCCACAGAGCGCACTAAGACAGAACAACGAGACGACACCGCGGGGGATTACCGTGCAGGATGTGAACTGGGTCGCTCTGATCATCTTTGTCCTGCTGTTCGCTCTGATTACGTGGCTGGGGTTCGCAGCCGCACACTGGCGCAAGGGTGATCTGGACCAGCTGCACGAGTGGGGCCTGGGGGGCCGGCGCTTCGGCACGGTCGTAACCTGGTTTCTGGTGGGCGGCGATGTCTACACCGCCTACACTTTCATTGCCGTGCCCGCCCTGGCGTTCGGCGTCGGCGCGCTGGCGTTCTTCGCCGTCCCGTACACGATCGTCGTCTACCCGATCCTGTTTCTGGTCTTCCCTCGCCTCTGGTGCGTCTGCAACAAGCATGGCTACATCACTTCCGGCGATTTCGTACGCGGACGCTTCGGCAACCGGTGGCTGGCGATCGCGATCGCGATCACCGGGATCGTGGCCACGATGCCCTACATCGCCCTGCAGCTCGTCGGCATCCAGGTGGTCGTGGGGGCGCTGGGAATCTCCGGGAGCGGCCTTGCGGCGGACCTGCCACTCATCATCGCGTTTCTGGTGCTGGCAGCGTTCACCTTCACCAGCGGCCTGCGCGCTCCCGCCTCGATCGCGATCGTCAAGGACACGCTGATCTACCTGACAGCTCTGGTCACCATCATCGTGGTCCCGATCCAGCTCGGCGGATTCCATCATATCTTCGCCGCGGTGCCGGTGAAACAGCTGCTGCTGGCGCCCCCCGGGCCTCATACCACCGGCTCGTACGGGTCCTACGCGACCCTGGCGCTTGGATCGGCGCTCGCCCTGTTCCTCTACCCACACTCCCTGACCGGGATTCTCAGCGCCAACAGCGGGCATACCGTCCGGCGCAATGCGGCTATCCTGCCGGGCTATTCACTGATGCTGGGATTGCTGGCGATGTTCGGCTTTTTTGCGATCGCCGCGAACGTCGAGCACCTGCCGGAGTACGCCAAGGGCTTCGCGCAGTTCAAGAACAACTTTGCGGTGCCGGCGCTGCTGCTGCACAGCTTTCCGTCCTGGTTCGTCGGCATCGCCTTTGCAGCCATTGCCATCGGCGCGCTCGTGCCTGCGGCGATCATGTCGATCGCGGCTGCGAATCTCTACACTCGCAACATCCACCGCGAGCTGATCAATCCCAATCCCACCGATCGGCAGGAAGCGCACATGGCGAAGTGGGTGTCGATGGTCGTGAAGCTCGGTGCGCTCGTGTTCATCCTGTTCGTGCCCACGAAGTATGCAATCAATCTTCAGCTGCTCGGCGGCATCTGGATCATTCAGACGCTTCCGGCGGTGATGCTGGGCGTCTTCACACGGTGGTTCAATTCGTGGGCGCTGCTCATCGGTTGGGCCGTTGGGACATTCGCGGGTACGACGATGGCAGCGGCGGCTCACCTCACGCCCACGTATCCGCTGGTCATCGGCGGCCATACCTTTCCGGGATATACGGCCTTCTACACGGTGATTCTGAATCTACTCATTGCCATCGTGCTCACGCCGCTCTTCAACATGGCCAGCGGTGGCAAGCCGGCCTTCGATGCGACTGCCCCGGCGGATTACCACGGATAATCCTCTTCTACGCCACGAGGATTCAAGGCGGCTGAATACAACATTCACGCCGGGAACTTACCGGCGTTGGTATCTCAGGGTGCATAAGGCGTAGGATGGCTCCACGAGCCCCGACCCGTCCGAGCTGGAACCGGCGCCCTGATCCTCGATGACTAATGGAATTACCGCACTGCTGCTGACGGCTCTTCTGAGCCTGGGAAGCGCCGGGAACGTTTTTGCGGGCGGCAACGGCGGTAACGGCGGCGGCCATGGAGGTGGCGGAGCAGGCGGTCACGGCGGATTCGGAGGCCACGCCTCTGGCGCGGGCCACGGCCCTGGAGCGGCCCGCTTTGGTCACGGGGCTTTCGCGCACGGCTGGGGACATCAGGCCGGGCATGGATGGCACCCTGGCCACGGCTGGGGTCCGGGCGGCTGGTGGCGCGGCCGCTGCTGTGCCTGGGGCGGCATCGGACTGGGCTGGTTCGTGCCGTTCCTTCCCTGGGGCTACCAGACATTCTGGTGGGATGGCGTCCCGGTCTACTACGCTGGAAGCAACTACTACACCTGGGACGACTCAGCCGGGGAATACCAGGCAGTCGAGCCGCCCGGTGACTTCACCGAGGCCGCACCGGCGGGCGCGCCAACGCCCGCGAAGGACATGAGCTTCGAGCTGTACGCCTACCCCAAGAGCGGCCAGTCCGAAGAACAGCAGGCCCGTGATCGGGAGGAATGCCGCAAGTGGGCATCCCAACAATCAGGATTCGATCCGGCCCAGCCACCGGCTGGGGCTGATGAGATGACCAAGCGACAGGGGTACCTGCGAGCCGAGGCCGCGTGCCTCGAGGCGCGCAACTACACCGTCCGCTGAACCCAACTCAGAGCGGCTGCGCTCAGTGGCAGTCAGGTCAGCCCGGAGGCACGTGAGGCAGCCGTCGGTTCACCGGCTTGCTCCGCATGCCCGCTCATGCTGCACACGTGCCGGGCCAGATTGCGGGCGTGATCGCCGATGCGCTCCAGGGACTTCAGCACGAAGGCGGTCTCCAGGGTCGTTTCGAAGTGACGCGGATCTTCGAGCGCTCGAGTGAGCAGACGCCGCAGGCCGGCCGAGTACTCCAGATCCAGGTCGCCGTCGCGCGCGATGACTTCGAATGCCGGGGCCACATCCAGTCGATCGAAGGCCTCGAGCGCAGCGCGCAACAGGCTCACCGCCAGTTGACCGAGATGACGCACGTCGCGCGAGCTGCCCGCCCCTGGGCGGCGCCCCTGACGCATCACCGTGCGGGCAATCTTCTTGGCCTCGTCCCCCGCCCGCTCGAGCTCTCCCACCGCTTTGGACATCGCGATGGTCGCCCGCAGATCCCCGGCCACTGGTTGACGGCGGGCGATCAGGGTCAGTTGCTCCTCGTCCAGGCTCGCATCATAGGCGTTGACTTCAGCTTCCCGCTGCAATACGTGCTCGGCGAATTCGACGTCCCACTCGGTGTACGCATAAGCTGCCTCGCGGACCTGGTCGAGTACCAGCCCGCCCATCTCGACGATGCGGATATGCAGTCCGGCGAGGGCGCCATCGAACGCCTTGCTGATGTGGCCTTCGAGCATTCAATCTTCCAGCGCGGGCATAGGGCGCTTGGCGACCTACCCAAATCTCCCGGTGATGTAGTCTTCAGTGAGGCGGTGCCGTGGGTTGGTGAAGATCCTGTCGGTCTCACCGACCTCGATCAGCGATCCCATGTGGAAGTACGCGGTACGTTGTGAGACCCGCGCCGCCTGCTGCATGGAGTGCGTGACAATCCCGATGGCGTAGCTCTCGCGCAGCTCCTCGATCAGGTCCTCGACCCGCGCGGTGGCCACGGGATCCAGAGCGGAGCACGGCTCATCCATCAGGATCACTTCGGGCTGCACTGCGATGGCGCGAGCGATGCACAATCTCTGCTGCTGGCCGCCCGAAAGACCGGTACCCGGTCGATTGAGCCGGTCCTTCACCTCGTCCCACAGTCCCGCCCGCTGCAGGCTCGTGCACACAACCTCGTCCAGGTCGGCGCGACTGCGGGTGATGCCGTGAATCCTCGGTCCGTAGGCGACGTTCTCGTAGATCGACTTGGGGAAGGGATTCGGTTTCTGGAAGACCATGCCGACGCGGGCGCGAAGCTGAACGACGTCCTGACGCTTGTCATGAATATCGGTCTTGTCGAGATGGATCGAGCCCGTGACCCGTGCACCGGCGATGGTGTCGTTCATCCGGTTGAGGCATCGCAGGAATGTGGACTTGCCGCACCCCGAGGGCCCGATCATGGCCAGGACCTGCCGGCGGCCCACATCGATACTCACGTTTCGAAGCGCATGCTTGCTGCCGTAGAACACGTTCACGTCGCGACACGTGAACACGGCGTTCTCGACGGAAATCTGCCCGAGGGTCTTCTCGCCGGCGCGATGCTCAAGGGATCCCGAAGCCGCTGTGCGCGCGCTCGGCTTGAGGTTGAGGCCGCCCTCGCCGATGTGGCGTCGGTGCGGCTCCTCCGGAGTCCCGGACGCATCCATCGGCTTGCGCTCCTGTGTTGTCTCGTCATTCATGACGGATCGCTCATCCGAATCGGCCGGTCACGTAGTCGTCGGTCCTGCGATCGCGCGGCGCAGTGAACAGTTGCTCCGTCGGTCCGACTTCCACCAGCTCGCCCATGTACATGAACGCCGTCACGTTCGAGACGCGCGCGGCCTGTTGCAGGTTGTGTGTCACGACAGCGAGACAGTATTTCTCGCGCAGGCTCTGTAGTGTCTCCTCGACTCGCAGCGTGGAGATCGGGTCCAGCGCGGCCGTTGGCTCATCGAGCAGCACCACTTCCGGTTCCAGAGCAATTGTACGCGCAATGCACAGACGCTGCTGCTGACCTCCCGAGAGTCCCCGTCCATCCTCATGCAGCTTGTCTTTGACTTCATCCCACATAGCCGCATCCCGCAGCGCCACCTCGACGCGTCCTTCCAGCTCAGCCCGTGCGACGCGGCGGGCGAGACGGAGCCCGAAAGCCACGTTGTCGAATATCGACATCGGGAAGGGTGTGGCCTTCTGGAACACCATGCCCACCTTGAAGCGCAGCGCGGACAGATCCACCGTCGGCGCCAGTATGTTGAGTCCGTCCAGCAGGACCTCGCCGGTCGCGTAGTGACCCGGGTACAGCGCATACATGCGATTGAAGACGCGCAGCAGCGTCGATTTCCCACAGCCCGAGGGGCCGATGAACGCGGTGATGCTGCGGTCGGCGAGGCTCAGGTTGATGTCCCTCAGGGCGCGATTGCGCCCGTAGAAGAACTCCAGATGGCGGACCTCGAACTTCGCTGCGTGCTCATCGACTGCGTGTCCATTGGGGCGCACGCTCGCGGCGGTCGCACTCATCGCTGCTTGGCCCCCGCCGGGTTGAGCGCCGAGACCACGATGCGTGCCGTGATACTGAGGATGAGGATGGCGAAGGTGATCAGCAGCGCCCCGGACCAGGCAAGCTGCTGCCAGTTCTTGTACGGGCTGAGCGCGAACTGGAAGATGATCACCGGCAGGTTCGCCATCGGCGCCCGCAGGTTGGTGCTCCAGAACTGGTTGTTGAGAGCCGTGAACAGCAGCGGCGCGGTCTCGCCGCTGATGCGGGCGACCGCGAGCAGCAGCCCCGTGACGATCCCGCTGCGCGCGGCCGGATAGATGATGCTGGTGATGGTACGCCAGGGATACGCGCCCATCGCAGTCGAGGCATCCTTCATGCCCTGCGGAACCAGATTCAACATGTCTTCCGTGGTCCGCACGGTCACCGGAATCGCGATCACCGCCAGAGCGACGGCTCCGGCCAGCGCCGAGAAGTGACCCATGCGCACCACCAGGATCTCGTAGATGAACAGCCCGATGATGATGGACGGCGCACTCAGCAATACGTCGTTGACGAAGCGGATTACCGTGCTCAAGCGCGAGCCCCGGCCATACTCGGCCAGATAGGTGCCGGCCAGCATGCCGATCGGCGCCCCGATCAGGATGCCGATCAACGTCATGACGACGCTGCCGTAGATTGCATTGAGGATCCCTCCGCTGCTTCCGGGAGGCGGCGTGTTCTCGGTAAACAATGCAACCGACATGCCGGCAAGCCCGTGCGCGAGAAGCGTCCAGAGAATGGCGCCGAGAAAGAAGAGTCCGACTGCCGTCGCAAGAGCTGACAACGTGAGTGCCAGCACGTTGGTCACCTTGCGGATGCCGCGGCGGGTCATACGGAGGAGAGCGCGCGACGATCGAGGCGCAGCAGCAGCAGGCGCGCCGCCGCGATCACGGAAAAGGTGATCAGGAACAGCAGCGCGCCCAAGCCGATCAATGATGAGGTGTACAGCTCGCCGATGGCTTCCGTGAACTCGTTGGCGATGGAGGCGGAGATGGTGGTTCCGGGCCCGAGCAGCGAGGGACTGATGCGGTGTGCGTTGCCGATCACGAACGTGACAGCCATGGTCTCACCGAGCGCCCTGCCCAGCCCCAGCATGACGCCCCCGACGACGCCGGCCCGCGTGTAGGGCACGACCACCTTCCAGATGACTTCCCAGGTGGTGGCACCCAGGCCGTAACCGGACTCCTTCAAGACATCCGGCACGGTCTCGAATACATCGCGCATGACCGCCGAGATGAATGGCAGCACCATGATCGCGAGAACGATGGAGGCCGTGAGCACCCCGATGCCAAATGGAGGCCCCTGAAACAACCTGCCGATCAGCGGCAGGGGACCCAACACATCGATCAGCCAGGGCTGCACGTGCCGCTGCAGAACCGGCGCGAGCACGAACAGACCCCAGATGCCGAAGATGATGCTGGGCACCGCCGCGAGCAGCTCGATCGCCACGCCCACCGGGCGTTTGAGCCATGGCGGCGCCAGCTCCGTCAGAAAGATGGCGATGCCGAAGCTGATCGGTATCGCAATGAGCATGGCGATCAGCGAGGTGATGAGCGTGCCATAAACCGCCGCCAGCGCGCCGTACTGGTCGGTGACGGGATTCCAGATCTCACGCGTCAGGAACTGTAGCTTGAAGTGTGAGAAGGCGGGCCACGCTCCCTTGACCAGTGAGATGGCCACCCCGCCGAGCAGAGTGAGCACCAGCAGCGCGGCCACCAGGGTGGCCCCGCGGAAGATGCTCTCTCTGAGTCGCTGGCCGGCCGCGTGCCGCGAATCCGCTGCGATAACAGCGCTATTCACTGGCTGCGCCGTTACCTGGCGGCCATCGCCGGTACACCCTTGATGTCCGACTTCCAGGTCGCGCGGATCAGGTTGATCAGGCTCTCCGGCAGCGGCACGTAATCGAGCTCAGCCGCCATCTGGCCGCCATGGCGGAACGCCCAGTCGAAGAACTTCAGCGCGGCGCCCGTCTCGGCCGCATTCGGCGGTGTGTTGTACACCAGGATGAAGCTGGCCCCCGTGATCGGCCAGCTCGTGCCCCCGGGCTGATTCGTCAGGATGAGGTAGTAGCCCGGTGCGTGCGCCCAGTCCGCGTTCGCGGCTGCGGCCTGGAAAGTCTCCGCACCGGGGCTGACCGCCTTGCCGCCGCGATTGATGAGTTTCGCGTACGCCATGTTGTTCTGCTTGGCGTAGGCATACTCGACGTAGCCAATCGCCCCGTCGGTCTGCGTGGTCATGTTGGCCACGCCCTCGTTGCCCTTCGCGCCGATCCCGACCGGCCACTGGACCGAGGCATTGGCGCCGATCGACTCCTTGAATTTCGGGCTGGACTTCGAGAGGTAGTCCGTGAAGAGAAAGTTGGTACCCGAACCGTCCGAGCGATACACGGGGGCGATCGCGGTGGCCGGCAGCGCAGCGCTCGGATTGAGCTTGCGGATGCGCGCATCGTTCCACTTGGTGATCTCGCCAAGATAGATGCTCGCGATCGTGGCGCCATCGAGTGTGAGCTGTCCCCCTTTGATGCCCTTGACGTTCACCACTGGGACGACGCCGCCGATGATCATCGGGAACTGCACGAGGCCCGCTGCCTTCAGCTCCTCGGGCTCCAGAGGCTTGTCGGAGGCGCCAAAGGTCACCGTCTTCGCCTTGATCTGCTTGATGCCACCGCCCGATCCGATCGACTGATAGTTCAGTCCCACTCCGGTCTCCTTCTTGTAGGCATCGGCCCACTTGGAATAGACGGGGTAGGGAAAGGTGGCGCCGGCTCCGGAAATATCAGTGGCCGCCTGCGCCGAGGCCATGAGGCACAAGGCCGCTGCGACTCCCAGCACGCTCTTCGAATTCACAAGGCTCATTACTCGCTCCTCCGCAGGGTATTCGCTGGGGCGCCTGCTTTTCTTCGCGCCTCCCGCTTGTCACGGGCTAGCATCTCGTGCCGCAACGACTCATTACATGACCGGAATGTGACGTTTTCATGACAGGCACCGCGACACTCCCGGGAGCACCAGGGCCCGGCCACGAATCCGCTCAGGTCGTTCGCGAACTCGAGCGGCTTGCCCACCGCCCTCGCTGGTCGTATAACGCCAGCCCCTGCAGACGGGTGCGTCATTCCGGGGTCCGGAGCGGTCGCTCATCGCCTTGCTGCAGCAGACGTAAAAATGTCGCAAGCCTTTGAGTTAACAAGAGATCTGATTGGCAGGCGCTCCCTCACGCCCGCGGACGAGGGTTGCCAGCGACTGTTGGCCGATCGCCTGCGCACGGCCGGTTTCCGGGCGGAGCACCTTCGATTCGGCAACGTAGACAACCTCTGGGCCCGCCGCGGGACCGACGGGCCGGTCTTCTGCTTCGCCGGCCACACCGACGTCGTGCCGACCGGCCCACTCGAAGGGTGGAGCGCTGATCCCTTCGTGCCCTCGGTCCGCGACGGCTTTCTCTATGGGCGAGGTGCCGCCGATATGAAGAGCGGGCTCGCAGCCATGGTCACGGCGGCCGAGGAGTTCGTTGCGACCTGTCCGCAGCACAAAGGATCGATCGCGTTCCTGATCACGAGCGACGAGGAAGGCCCCTCGGTCGATGGCACCCGTCGCGTCATCGAAACGCTGACGGCCCGCCGCGAGAGCATCGATTGGTGTGTGCTCGGGGAGCCCTCGAGCGAGAGCGCACTGGGTGACACGATCAAGGTGGGGCGTCGGGGATCGTTCAGTGCCCGGCTAACGGTGCACGGTGTGCAAGGCCACATCGCTTACCCGCAGCTCGCGGAGAATCCCATCCACACACTGGCACCGGCGCTGGCCGAGCTGACGAGCCGGAGCTGGGATGAAGGGACCGAGCATTTTCCGCCGACCACTTTCCAGGTGTCGAACCTCAACGCCGGCACGGGCGCGACCAACGTCATCCCCGGCGAGCTGAAGGCCCGCTTCAACCTGCGCTATGCGCCGATCCAGACCCACGAACGGCTGAAAGAGACGATCGAAGCCATCCTGCGCAAGCACAAGCTGCGCTACACGATCGAGTGGTACATATCCGGCGAACCGTTCTACACCGCCCCCGGCCTGCTCTCCGATGCGGTGGCCTCCGCAGTCCAAGCGGTCACCGGTGCCAGGCCGCGGCTATCGACCGCCGGCGGCACTTCGGACGGCCGATTCATCGCGCCCATGGGCGCGCAGGTCGTCGAGCTGGGCGTCGTCAACGCCTCCATCCATAAGGTCGACGAGCACGTGCGCATAGAGGACATCGAGCGGCTGCAGCGGATGTACGTGGCCGTGTTGCGCGACCTGTTGGCTTAGCGCCGCGCCGAGAGCTTCACCGGATTCGGGCGCCCAGGCCACAGATTCGTGAGCATGCCGAGCCCTCCCAGCAGGACTGCACAGATCAGCACCCAGGCGGGCATGGCCAGCCCGAGGAACTTCCAGTTGACCTGACTGCACTCGCCACTGCCTGTCAGGACCTTGCGGATGACTTCGGTGACCGGCGTGAACTTCAGCAACACCTCGAGCGGGGCGCCACAGGAGGGAATCGTGCCGGGCGGCAGGCTTTGAACATACAAGTGGCGGCCGGCGACACCGATGGTCGTCAGCGCGGTCGCCGCTATCAGCGCGGCATACACCACCGAGCCCCATCGGCGTGGGTTGTGCACCCCGGCGATCAGGAAGACCACCCCCAGCGCGGCGACCGCAATACGCTGGAAGATGCACAGCGGACAGGGCTCCAGGCCCTGGTGGTACTGGGCAAAGTAGGCGTACGCGAGCATGGCCACGCAGGCGATGAAACCCGCGAAATTCAACAGGCGACGATTGGCGGGCCCCATGAAGTTCAGCATCTTATCCGACGGATGGCATTCAGCTCCCGATGCGGGGGGAAATCGCATGGGTCCCGGGGGGCTCCCATGAGCTGCGCATCTTATCCTACGGATGATGCCTGCATGTCAGCGCAGGCTGAATGTCCCGGCGGTCCCGGCCAGGGCAAGCCGATCGGCAGGTGACCTTGGCCGGTTGCCTCTTGCCGCACCCACGGCGGTACACCGCCTCAGCCAGGCGTCCCCGGCCTGTGCTCCCGAAGCTCGCGCTCGACGTCATCCAGGGACGTGTGGCGGATGTCCTTGCCGTGCACCATGTAGATGACGTACTCGCTGATGTTCTTGGCGTGGTCGCCGATGCGCTCCAGGGCACGAACCACCCACATGACATCGAGCGCACGACGGATCGTGCGCGGGTCCTCCATCATGAAGGTGATCGCCTGACGCTGGATGGACTCGTATTCCTCATCCACCAGGCGGTCCTGTCTCGCCACCCGCAGCGCCGACTCGACGTCCATGCGCGCGAAAGCATCCAGTGCATCGTGGACCATGTCAGAGACCACCCGACCAAGATGCTTGATCTCCCTGTACTTGTCGGCCGGCCGTTCCATGGTCGCCAGCCGGGAGGCGATGTAGCCGATCTTCTCACCCTCGTCGCCGATGCGCTCGAGGTCAGTGATGGTCTTGATGATGGCGACAATGACGCGCAGGTCGCCCGCCGCCGGCGCGCGAGTCGCGAGGATGCGGCTGCATTCCTCATCGATGGCGACTTCCATGTTGTTCACCTGGAAATCATCGAGAGCCACCGATTCGCCCAGGGTGCTGTCCCCCTCGACGAGTGCGGTCACCGCCTTGTGGAGCTGCTGCTCCACGAAACCGCCCATGCCGAGCACCTTGCTGCGGACGCGCTCCAGATCCTCGTTGAATCGACGCGAGATGTGATGACTGAGATCGGCGGTTTCCATCAGTTGGCCTCTCCCGCGCTGCTCGGCTGGCCGCGTGTTGCGCTGGGGGCGATCATAGCCGAACCGCGTGGTGTCAGCGCTGCCCGTGCGCCAGCCGGGATCGGCTCGAGTCCCGCGAAGAACTGTCCCGTGGCTGCCGCCCACGTGAATGTCCGGGCGCGCTGCGCGCAGACCTCACGATTCAGCCGCAGCGCACCCCGTATGGCGGTCTCGAGGCACTCGCTGAGAACTCCCGTGACCGCAGGCTCGATGACATCGATCGGCCCGGCCACGGGGAACGCGGCGACCGGCGTCCCGCAGGCAAGGGCCTCGATCATCGCAAGCCCGAAAGTATCGGTGCGGCTCGGAAAGACGAACACATCCGCACTGCCGAGCAGGGCTGCAGCTCGGCCCCGAATCGATAACCGCTGAATACCGCTTGTGGATACCGGGCGATCAACTCCTCGCGCTGGGGTCCGTTGCCGATCACCAGCTTGCTGCCTGGCAGCTGCAGGCGCAGGAATGCCTCGATGTTCTTCTCGACCGCGAGGCGCCCCATGTAGGCCATGATGGGACGCGGCAGCGTGGCCAGCTCCGGCGGCACGGACGCATGCGCCCTGGGGCGGAAACACTCGAGATCCACTCCGCAGCGCCACAGATGCAGCCGCGCAAAGCCCCGCCCGCAGGTTGGCCCGATGGATGTTGTTCACGGCGTGACTCACTGCCACGGTCCCGTAGTAGAGAGCATCGCCGAGGCGCGTCAACCACGGCGCGCAGGGAACGGTCCCGTCAAAACGGTCCCCGTGAGTGACCAGAAGCCGTTGCCCGCGCGCTGTTCGATGAACCCATTCACGGTGCACTTCGAGCTGGCCGTTCAGGACCGCCGCAAACATCGCCAGGCTGGCGTCGTGATTGCCGGGAATGAACAGCAGCCGGGCTCCTGCTCTGCGCCGGGCCAGCAGCAACCGCACGATGTTGGTGTGCTCAGAGCTCCAGAAAAAGCTCTGCCCGAGACTCAGGGCATCGATGATGTTGCCGACGAGCACGATCTGCCGGGCCTGCACGCCGTGGAGGAAGTCAGCCAGCTCGCGCACGCGCGCGCGGCGGTATCCCAGATGAATACCGGACAGGAACAGCGTGCGCACCCTGATGGGAGAGGGGTTTGATCCCGCTCGCATTCTCTCCCCTTGTAGGCCTGTGGAATGTGGCACCGATGTAGGCTCGTCGGCGCGCATGTCCGGGAGATGACAGCGCCACGAAATATTTCTTACGTATGAGAGGCTTGCAGCCGAAACCTAGATGGCAACGCTTTCCACCCGGCGGATCGCCTGTATGCGGGAGGCCGGAAAATGACAGATGAACTCGCTGCCAACACCCTGCGTGCTGTGCACATCGAGCGTCGCCCCGTGCCGCTGCAAAACGTGTTTCACGATGGCCAGGCCCAGACCCGAGCCGCCGGTTGCGCGCGATCGGCCGGCATCCACGCGATAGAACCGCTCGGTCAGGCGCGGAATGTGCTCGGGCGGGATGCCGATGCCGGTGTCCTTTACCGAGAAGTGCCCTCCCTCCTCGTCCACCCACCACCGCATCTCGATCGAGCCATCGGCGGGCGTGTACTTCGCGGCGTTGTCCACGATGTTGGAGAACGCGGAGTGGATCTCCGGCTCGTCGCCGATCAGTTGCGCATCCGAGTCCACGTGGACGCGCACATCGCGCGGATGGACTGCGCGGGCCAGTACGTCCTTTCGCAGGATCGCCAGCAGAGCGGCGATATCCAGCGGGTCCCCACCGACCATCTCGTCGGTCTCCTCGAGGCGCGACAGCGCCAGCAGATCCCGGATGATGCTGGTCATGCGCTCCGCCTGACGCTGCATCTCCGCAACCGGGCCCTGCAGATCGCTGTCGAGGGCGGGGTCCTGACTCAGCGTCTCCAGATAGCCCGAGATCACCGTGAGGGGCGAACGCAGCTCGTGCGAAGCGTTGGCGACGAAATCCTTGCGCATCGCTTCGAGCCGCATCTGCCGCGATACATCGCTCACGAGCAACAGCTGCTGGCCCTCTCCATAGGGCACGACCTGCAGCGACAGATAACAATCGTCCGCGGCCGTCGCCTGGATCACGACGGGATTGGAAAAGTCACCGACGCCCAGATAGCGGGCAAACTGCGGCTGGCGCAGCAGGTTCTCGATGCGCAGCCCCAGGTCTCCGGTGCGGCGCAGTTCCAGAAGCCGCGCAGCCGTCCGGTTGAACCAGGTGATCTCGCGCTGGGCGTTGAGAATGACCACGCCGTTGGGTAGCGCAGCCGTGGAGCGGTGCAGCTGGCGCATGAGCTGCACGAATCGCTGTTTGTGAAAGCGCTTGCGACGGTGGAGGCGGACGATCTGCGCGATGATCTCGCCGAAGACGCCGCCCACGTCGGGCGGATCGGCGTAGCTGCGGTGGCGCAGCCACCACTCCAGCCGAAACAGATTGGCGAGCTGCCACCCCAGATGCAACGCCAGGGCGCAACCGAGCCCCACCCAGAGGTTGCCAAAGACCCATCCCAGGGTGAGCCCGATCAGCACGGTCGCAATCATGCGACCGGCTGCAAACCACCATGCCTGCGTCGCCGGCTGCATGGCTAGCTCAGCTCGCCGCCCTTGAAGTGGCAGGGCTCCGGGCGCGGCTAGAGCGTCCGAGCCGAGAACCGGTAACCGGATCCGCGAACCGTCTGAACGAAGCGATCGTAGCCGAACTCCTCCAGCGCCTTGCGAAGTCTGCGGATGTGCACATCGATCGTACGTTCCTCGACGTAGACATTGCCACCCCAGATCCGATCGAGCAGCTGATCCCTCGTGTAGACCCGCTCAGGATGCGTCATGAAAAACTCGAGCATGCGGTACTCGGTGGGCCCCAGGGGCACGGTCCGGTCCTCGACCATCACGCGATGGCTCGCCTGATCGAGCGCCAGCCCTTCGAACTCAATCATCTCATCTGCGCCGTTGCCGCTCGTTCGCCGCAGCACCGCGTTGATGCGGGCCAGCAGCTCGCGCGGCGAAAAGGGCTTGGTCACGTAATCGTCCGCGCCGCCTTCGAGCCCCGCAACCTTGTCCCCTTCCTCTGCCCGGGCGGTCAGCATGATGATCGGCAGCTCGCGGGTCTCGCGATCGCGCTTGAGGGCGCGGGTCAACTCCAGGCCGCTCATGTCGGGCAGCATCCAGTCCACGAGGATCAGGTCCGGGCGCTGATCGGCGAGGGCGGCCCGGGCGGCGCGGCAATCCTCTGCCTCGCGCACTTCGAAACCGGCGCGCTTCAGTCCGAAGGCGATCATCTCGCGGATCGGACGCTCATCCTCGACGATCAGGACCTGTTTTGCGGGCATATGTGACAGTTCTGGGGCTGTCGCTATTACAGGGGCCTCATGTTGCAGATTCATGACAATGCGGGGAACCACGGATGTCCACCTCACGAGCTGCGCACGGCCACATCGTCCCGAAGGTAGACGGGCAATGCCTGCTCGGCAGGCAGCCCTCGCCCTGCCTGAAGCTCGGCGACGGCCAGCATCGCTATCTCGCTGGCGGCCGGTAGCCGCCCCGCGTCGATGACGGCGAGCCGGCTCGCCCACTGGCGGCGCAGCTCGGGATAGGCTGCAAAGCCCCGGCCGGCGCCATGCACCACGCGCTCCCCCCCGTCGCCGGCTGGCCGGGGTTCCCAAGAAACCGGAAGCCGGACGCCCGCAGGCGGGCCAACGTGCTCGTTCCCGACGGGCTGCATTAGTCCGTCGGCGGCCTTCTCGAAACACGCCCAGTAAACCTCTTGCATCCGGGCATCGTTGCAGACCAGCACGCGCAGCGCTGAAGCGTTGTCCCTCGACACGCCTTGGGCCACGGCACGCAGATCCGAAACGCCGACCACGGGCAGGCCGGACCCGAAGGCCAGCCCCTGTGCCACGCTGGCCGCCAACCGCACGCCGGTGAAAGAGCCGGGACCGCGCCCGAAGGCGATGGCCTCGAGCCCCGCTAAAGTCAGGCCCGACTCCTGCAGCAGCTCCTCGATCATCCGCAGGATGTGCTCTGCATGACCCTTGTGCAGCTCGATATCGCGGCGCAGCAGCGTATCGTGCCTCAGCAGAGCGCACGAGCAGGCCTCGGTGGCGGTATCCAGCGCGAGGAGCTTCATACCTGCGCTCAACCCGCTGGCTCCCCGAGGCTCGCCCGATCCGCGGGAGCGGCTCCCGAGCGCGCGAGCCGGGCCGCATAGCGACCGAGAAAGCTCATCACTTCGTCCCGATCCCGCGTAACGGGCATCGCGGGCAGTGCGGAAACAAACACGCGTCCATAGCCGCGCCCCACCATTCGCGGATCACAGACCACCACTGCACCAAAATCCTCCTCACTGCGGATCAGGCGCCCCACGCCCTGTTTGAGAGCGAGTGCCGCCTCAGGGAGCTGGTAGTCGCGGAACGCGTTACCTCCCGTGGACTGCAAATGATCGATCCGGGCGCGCACCAGCGGGTCATCCGGAGAGGCAAACGGGAGCTTTTCGATGATGACGAGACGCAGCGCATGGCCCTTGACGTCCACGCCCTCCCAGAAGCTCGTCGTGCCCAGCAGAACAGCGTTCCCATCCTCGCGAAAGTCCTGCAGCAGTCGCTCGCGTGGCGCCTCGCCCTGCACGAAAAGGCGGAACGACGGCAGCCCGGCCCACCGCTCGCGCAGGAGGGCGGCACCCTGGGACAGCGCACGATGGCTGGTGAAAAGCACAAAGGCGCCGCCGCGCGCAGCTTCGATCAGCGTAAGAGCGGTGTCGATGACGGCGGCTACGTACCCCGCACTGGCCGGCTCGGGCATGCCGGTTGGCAGATACAACAACGCCTGGCGCTCATAGTCGAACGGGCTGTCGATCTTCAGCGTGTCGATCTCTTGCAGGCCCAGCCGTCCGGTAAAGTGGCTGAAGTCCTCGCCGAGCGACAGGGTGGCCGAGGTGAAGATCCACGCGCAATGCCGCGCCGTCAGCAGCCCCTGAAACCGCCGAGAGATATCGAAAGGCATGAGGCTCAGCGCGAAGCCCCGAGGCTGGATCTCCGCTGCACGCGCTCCCTCGAGATCGCCGATGGCCGCAATCCGCTCGAGGCTCGTGAACAGGTCTGCAGCGCGCTCCGTCATCGCCGCGAGAGCGCTCTCCGGGTCAAGTGCCCCCAGCACAGAGTGCAGTCCCTGCAGCGCCTCTGCCAGATCGGACACGGCTCGTTGCAGGCTTACGTCCGACTCCGTCCACGAGAGACGTCCCGGACGGGGCGGAAGGGATACCGAGAGCGCACGGAGCGCCTCCTCCACGGCCTCCACGGCGATTTCGACATCCGACGAGCGCAAAGCGCGGTCATCGCGAGGAATGAGCGCGCCGGTCGATGCCAGGCACGAGCGGACCTCCTTCAGCAGGCTCTCGATGCGGCGACTGCTGACGTGTGCGCCGAAGAACTGCGTGGCCAGATCCGGAATCTGATGCGCTTCGTCGAGCACCACCGCATCGCAGGCCCCGAGAATGTCTCCAAAACCATCCTCCTTGAGTGCCAGGTCGGCCAGCAGCAGATGGTGATTGACCACCACGATGTCCGCGTCGAGCGCCTCACGGCGCGCCGCGACGACGTGGCAGCGAGCGAACTCGGGACAGGGTCTGCCCAAGCAGTTCTCGCGCGAGGATGTCACCTGAGTCCACACCGGATGCGAGTCGGACAGCCCTCGGACCTCGGCCAGATCCCCGACGCGCGTCACGGCTGCCCATTTTCTGATTCGCGCCAGCATCGCCCCCGCGTTCCGCGGGCTGCCCCGCACACCCCACTGGGGCGGCTCGTCCGCGGAATCGACCTGCAGAGCCAGCTGCTCCGCCTCCTCCGTGGCCTGGCCGAGTCGATGGCGGCACAGGTAATTGGTTCGTCCCTTGAGCAGGGCGACGCGAGCCGGGCGCCCGAGCGCCGCAGCCACCAGGGGCAGATCCTTCGAAAAGAGTTGATCCTGCAGGGTGCGGGTGCCGGTGGAAATGAGCACCCGGCGACCGCAGAGCAAGGCGGGCACGAGATATGCGAAGGTCTTGCCCGTGCCCGTGCCGGCCTCCACAGCTAATGTAGCCCCGCTGCCCAAGGCGGCCGCGATGCGCTCGGCCATCAGCAATTGCTGGCGGCGGACGCGGAAGTCCCCCAGCGCGCGCTGCAGCGGGCCGTCCTCCCCGAATATGTCTTCAAGCTCCAGCATTTGCGAGCGACGCTACCGTGGCGTCCGGGCCGATGTCGAGCGACCGCGGCCGGTCAGGCCGCAATGCCGGGCCCGGGCATGCGGTAATGGAACAAAATCCGGCGTATTGTCCTATGACTGGGGGCCTTACCCCCGGCCCGGCTATAATTTCAGACCATGGCTCGATCCCCCCGGCAGCCGGCCCGGGGCGCGTGCCCCGAGCGGCCCCGATGAAGGCCGCGTAGCCCTTAAGAACAGAGGAACCCTGGATGGCTACCGCTGCACACCTGATTACACCGCTCTCCCAGCTCAGTCCAGGAGTGGCCGACTGGGTGAATTCGGTCTGCGAGCTGACCCAGCCGCGTGCCGTGCACTGGTGTGACGGGTCCGAGGCCGAATCCCGCGAGCTGACCGCCAGGCTGGTGCGCGAGGGGGAACTGTTGACCCTCAACGCTCAGACCTTTCCGGGCTGCCATCTTTCGCGCTCGAACCCCGCCGACGTCGCGCGGGTCGAGCATCTGACTTTCATCTGCACCCCGAAGCGCGAGGACGCCGGTCCGAACAACAACTGGATGGATCCCGAGCAGGCGCACGCCAAGATGCGGGACCTGTTCCGGGGCTGCATGAAGGATCGCACACTCTACGTCGTGCCCTACTGCATGGGGCCGATCGACTCTCCCCTGTCCCGCTGCGGGGTCGAGATCACGGACAGCCCGTATGTCGTGCTGAACATGGCGATCATGACACGCATGGGACGACCGGCGCTCGAGCGCATCGCGCGCGATGGCAGGTTCGTGCGTGGGCTGCATTCGATCGGCGAGCTCGACCCGGAACGCCGGTTCATCATGCATTTCCCTGAGGAGCTGAGCATCGAGAGCTTTGGCTCCGGATATGGCGGCAACGCTCTGCTGGGCAAGAAGTGTCACGCCCTGCGAATCGCAAGCTGGCAGGCGCGCAGCGAAGGCTGGCTCGCCGAGCACATGCTCATCGTGGGGCTGCAGAATCCGCGCGGCGAGACCCACTATCTGGCGTGTGCCTTCCCTTCGGCCTGCGGCAAGACCAACCTCGCGATGCTCATTCCGCCCGACTCCCTGCCGGGCTGGCGCGCGTTCACCGTCGGCGATGACATCGCGTGGCTGCATCCGGGCCCGGACGGGCGCCTGTGGGCGATCAATCCGGAATCCGGCTATTTCGGCGTCGTCCCGGGGACCAACCCACACACCAACCGCAACGCGTACGAGATGATTCGGCGGGATACCCTCTTCACCAACGTCGCCTTGACCGAGAACAATGAGCCGTGGTGGGAGGGACTCGACGCCGGCAAGCCGGTCACGGACTGGCAGGGTCGGCCGTATGATCCCGCGCGCGGGCCGGCCGCTCATCCGAATTCCCGCTTCACGGTCTCCGCCAAGCGCAATCCGAGCTACTCCCCCAAGGCGGAAGATCCGCGCGGCGTGCCCATCACTGCTCTTATCTTCGGCGGCCGCCGCCGCGAGGTGGCGCCGCTGGTCTACGAGGCGCGTAACTGGAAACATGGCGTGCTGGTCGGCGCCTCGGTGGCCTCGGAAACGACCGCCGCGATGGTCGGGCAGGTCGGGGTGGTTCGCCGCGATCCGATGGCCATGAAGCCCTTCTGTGGGTACAACTTCGGCGATTACTGGCGGCATTGGCTGGAAGTGGGCGCGGGCTTGTCGCGGCCGCCCGGGATCTATCACGTCAACTGGTTCCGGCGCGATGCGCAGGGGAAATTCCTGTGGCCCGGCTACGGCGAGAACCTGCGCGTCCTCGAGTGGATCCTGAATCGGTGCGCCGGCACTGTCGGTGCACACGAGAGTGCCATCGGACGTCTGCCGCGCGCCCAGGATCTCAATACCCGCGGGCTGGATGTCGGCGCGGATGCGATCGAGGCGCTGCTCACCGTGGATCCGGGACTCTGGCGCAAGGAGGTGGCGGAGATCCGCACCTACCTGCAGCAGTACGGCAACCGTCTACCCCCGGAGATGCTCGAGCAGCTGCAGATCACCGAGGCGGGCCTCGGCTGACCGACGGCTCAGTGGTCTTCGCAGGCGAAGTGAAGTGTCTGCGGGGAATCCACCTCGGGCAGCCGGCCGAGACCGATCATGCCTTCCCCCTTGATCTGCAGGCTGTCGCGCCGCACGAAGGATTCCTCGCCGTCGTTGGACTGCACGAAGGTGCCGTTGGTGCTCTGATCGATCAGCACGAACTTGCTGCGGTTGATCTCGATACGCGCATGCAGACGGGAAATCAGGTTTCCCTTGACCACGACATCGTTGTCTTCGGCCCGCCCGATGGTGATGCTCGAATGCTGCTCGTCGAGCAGCAGCTCGCGATCCTGGCAACGCAACCGCAGGCGCATCAGACGCACGGGCCGGGAATTCAGCGCGATCGCCGGTACCATGCTCGTGACGTCCTCGGACTGCCAGAGCACCTCGTACAGAGTGACCTCGTTACCCTGCCCCTTGAGGGTCGCGACGTCGATCTGACGGCAAGCCGCGCGCCAGTCTGGTGACAGCTTATCCACTGTGGCGGCCGTCGTGATGATCTGACCGGCCTTCGCCTGGCTGGTCATCCGGTTGGCGGTATGGACGGTCGAGCCGAAAACATCGCGTGCCTCGAGCACCACGGGGCCGAAGTGGCAACCGATCCGGATGGCCACTGTCTGATTGTCCACCTTGAGTTGGGCATGGGTGGAGATCTGCTGCTGCATCTGTGCGGCTGCGTTCAAGGCTTCGTCGGCACTCGGAAACGTCGACATCACCTCATCGCCCATCGTCTTGATGACCGTACCCTGGTGCTGCTCCGTGGCACTTCGCATCACGTCGATGCAGATGGCGACCATGTCGCGCGCCCGCAGGTCGCCCATCTGCTCATAGAGCCGAGTGGACCCGACGACGTCGGCAAACAGTATGGCGAGTTCGATATCCTTGCCCATGCAATGCAGGCAGACCCTCGGTGGGTCGGGTGCAAACTCCTCGGCGTCTCAATACATTACGAACGATTATACGCGAGCGCTCTCCAGCCGCTAGCAAGGCGGGCGCCGCCCGGGCAGCCCTCGCGGCCGTCGCCATGATCCGACACATCGTACGGACCGCAAGTCCGGCATCGTACGGACTTCAGACCCTGCCGGCCACGGCCTCCCGGGGACCCGCTTCACTCGCCAGGCGGCTTGCATGTCGTAGAATCTCCGGCCCGGCACCCACGGCACGTGAGCCCTCGCTGAGGAAGCGCCGATATTCCCGCGCCCCGGGCTGACCGCCATACAACCCCAGCATGTGCCGAGTGATCGAGGCGAGGCGCTCTCCCCGCAGGAGCTCGCGCTCCGCATACCGGGCCATGCGCTCCACGAGGCTCGAGCGTGAGAGCGGCGCCGTTTCCCGGGGAAACAGTGCCCGATGCAATTCGCTCAGAACGAACGGGCGGTGGTAGGCCTCTCGCCCCAACATCACTCCATCGCACCACGTGAGAGCCTGCATTGCCGCATCCTGCTCCCGGATCCCGCCGTTCACGACGATCGGCAGATCTGGAAAAGACTGACCGATACGCTCGACCACGTCGTAACGCAGCGGCGGAATCTCGCGATTGTCCTTGGGCGAGAATCCGCCAAGCATGGCTTTGCGGGCATGGATGATCGCAATTGCGCAGCCCGCGTCGCGGACCTTGCGCACGAACGTGTGGAGGGCTTCGAAGTCCGCTGCATCGAACCGGGCAATGGCCTTCCGGCTTTCTCCCGCGTGCGCGTTGACAACGCCCACCCTCATCTTCACCGTCACGGGCACCCGGACCACCGCGCGCATCTGCGCAACACACTCGGCCACCCGATCGGGTTCGCGCATCAGACATGCACCGAACGCGCCGCTCGCCACCCGGTCACTCGGACAGCCGCAGTTGAGGTTGATCTCGTCGTACCCGGCTTCCTCACCCGCACGCGCTGCCCGCGCCAGATCCCTAGGCTCGCTCCCCCCCAACTGCAACGCGACCGGATGCTCTTCGGGGTCGTAGGCCAGCAGCCGCTCACGGTCACCACGCAGAAGCGCCGCCGCCGTGATCATCTCGGTGTAGAGCAGAATGCGCGGCCCAAAGCCACGCAGGAAGTAACGGCAGTGGCGATCGGTCCAGTCCATCAT